>CAMDEE010000019.1 GCA_945895375.1 Auritidibacter sp. Marseille-P8566 | reverse complement strand
AGGTCCCAAGGGTTGGGCTGTTCGCCCATTAAAGCGGCACGCGAGCTGGGTTTAGAACGTCGTGAGACAGTTCGGTCTCTATCCTCTGCGCGCGCAGGAAATTTGAGAAGACCTATCCCTAGTACGAGAGGACCGGGATGGACTAACCTCTGGTGTGTCAGTTGTTCCGCCAGGAGCACCGCTGATTAGCTACGTTGGGGAAAGATAACCGCTGAAAGCATCTAAGCGGGAAGCTTGCTTCAAGATGAGATTTCCATGACTTCGGTCGAGAGGCTCGCAGTAGATTACTGCGTTGATAGGTTGGATGTGGAAGTGAGGACTAAAGACTCATGGAGCTGACCAATACTAATAAGCCAATAACTTGATAACAATTTTTTGTTCGCGTCCACTATGTGGTTCCCGAGATATGTTCGGGAATCTAAAGATCACACTTCACTGTGTGTCAACGATTCACATAACTCAATAGTGTTTCGGCGGCCATAGCGAGAGGGAAACGCCCGGTTACATTCCGAACCCGGAAGCTAAGACTCTCTGCGCCGATGGTACTGCAAGGGGGACCTTGTGGGAGAGTAGGTCACCGCCGGACTTAATTTAGAAAAATGGCCACCTTGGATTCAAGGTGGCCATTTTTTGTTTAACAGACATGTTTTAATTGTTCTTAGGAGACATGATGAACGATAAACCAGCACCAAGAGACCGCAGAAGCGCAGGCGGAGACGATAGACGTAAACCACCTGGAGCTGAGCTTCGTAGTGGTGGGTCTCGCGAGTCACGCCCAGAGTGGCAGACGCGTGTAGCAACTCCTCGGGATGAGTTCGCTGCCAAGTCTCCTTTGATCCCTGATGAGATCACTGAAGCAGATCTTGAACTCGGCATTAGAGTTCAACTAAAGACACTAACTCCTGAGAACGCTGAAATGACAGCAAGACATCTAGCGATGGTTAGCTTGCTACACGATCAAGACCCGGAACTAGCTCATTTGCACGCTTTAGCTGCGGCTAAGCGCGCAGGTCGTATCGCGATTGTCCGTGAAACCCTGGGCGTTACTGCCTATCAGGTAGGCGATTATGGCTTAGCAATCAGAGAATTGACTACTTATAGACGTCTTTCAGGCTCAAATGACCAGCTGCCAATCATGGTTGACTCCGAAAGAGGGCTAGGAAGACCAGAAAAGGCCCTAGAACTAGCCAGATCTGTTGACCGAAACACCTTGCCTGTCCCAGTTCGAGTAAACCTAGCCATTGTTATGTCAGGTGCCAGGTTAGACCTCGGTCAGAACGACCTGGCTTTGGCAGAGCTTGAGATCCCAGAATTGGATCCAACAAAAGTTTTCGAGTTTTCCACAAATCTCTTCCGTGCGTACGCAGATACCCTTATAATTGGGAACAGAGAAAGTGAAGCTAAGAAATGGTTCGATCTCGCAGATCGAGCAGAGCAACACTTCCTCGGGAGTAAAAACCCCGAGAACGAGGTCTTCTCAGTCATTGAGGAGATTCAGATTCCCGAGGCGTCATCAAAACTGGACCGTCACTCAAAATCCCAGCATGAACACGGTACCAGGGCGCCTCGGGATTCTTTTAACTCCGATAGACCTCGGAGAGATTCTTCAGACAAACCTGGTGACAAGCCAAAGCGTCCACCATTTAATTCAGGACCAAGAAATAGTGGTCCTCCAGCGGGTGGATCAGGTCCACGCGGTGGCGGTAAAGGTTTTGGTGGACCACCTAAGGGTAGAAGCCGAGGACCAGGTCGTGGTCGCTAACAAAATCTGGAATCAACATGATTTATTGCTTGCCGATCTTGATGGCGTTGTTTACGAAGGCACAGTAGCAATAAAGAATGCTGTTGAAACAATTAACTCAATTGCTCAACAAAGCATTCCAGTTGGTTATGTTACAAATAACTCATCAAGAAAACCAGAAACAATCGTTGAACAACTTTTGGGTTTTGGTCTGCACGCAAAACCAGAAGACATTATTTCTTCAGGTCAAACTGCCGTTGAGCTTTTGCAAACCAAGATCTCTATTGGAGCAAAAGTTTTAGTTGTCGGTGGCGACGGGCTTCGAGCGAGAGTGTCTGCCGGAGGCTTCGAAATTGTTGCCTCAAGTGATGAAAAACCAGAAGCAGTAATTCAAGGATTTGCGCCAGATGTTTCTTGGAAAGATTTAGCTGAGGCTGCTTACTCAATTCAAAACGGAGCAATTTGGGTTGCAACGAATAGTGACTGGACCCTTCCGCAAGAAAAAGGTTTAGCTCCAGGCAATGGCACTCTAGTTGGTGCCGTGCACACAGCAGTGGGGCAGTTGCCTATTGTTGCTGGAAAACCTGAGCCAGCTATATTTCAAACAGCCTTGAACCTGTTCAAGCCAGAAAGTGCTGTGTTTGTAGGCGATCGCTTAGACACAGACATTCTTGGTGCTAACAGAGCAGGAATAAAGAGTGCATTGGTACTTACCGGTGTTTCCACTAGAAAAGATGTCCTAGCGGCTAAGCCTGAAGAGCGTCCCTACTACATAATCAGTAATCTCGATGAATTACTTATTGGCTATCAGGAACCTAAGCAAACTAAACGAGGCTTTAGTTGCGGTAAGGCTAGTGTTGAATTACTAGGCGATAAAGTCTTAGTTACAGACGGTGATCCACAATCCATTGAGGCACTTAGAGCAGCTTGTAACGTAATTTGGAATTCAGGAAAACACATTCACTTCCTGGATGTGCAGAGCGAACTATACGAAAAGAAGGCATAAATGAACGACAGGCTAAATGAACTTGAAGCTGAGCTAGCGAGAATCGCGGAGCTTAGTTTGGAAGAGCAACCTCAGGCTTTTGCTGATCTAAAGGCAAAGTTAGAGGCTCAACTCAACTCTGCATCAGACGAAACCAACGAGTAATCAGTTGGACCAAAACTCCACACGACTTGACGTCGCTCTAGTAGAGCGAGGTCTAGCCAGATCTCGAAATCAAGCATCAAGTTTGATTGAGTCTCGTCGGGTATTCATTGATGGGCGAGAGGCCAGAAAGTCTTCTCAACCTGTTCCAGAAGCGGCAGAACTCGTTGTACTTGAAGCAATTGATTACGTTTCAAGAGCAGGACACAAGCTCGCAGCTGCTTTGGAAGAATTTACCGAAATCGAAGTTGTTGGGCAAATTTGCTTAGACGTTGGTGCATCAACCGGTGGCTTTACTGATGTGCTATTGCGCTACGGAGCTGCCAAGGTTATCGCTCTAGATGTTGGTCATTCTCAATTAGCTGAATCTTTGGTTGATAACCGAATGGTGATCAACATTGAAAACTTCAATGCAAGAGACATGACCCAAGAGAACCTGCAGAAAGTTATCGGTTCAAGGCTCGATCAGAAGATAACTGACAAAACCATATCTTTGGTGGTTGCTGATCTAAGCTTCATTTCCTTGACCCTAGTCTTGGCTCAAATGAGCCAGATTGCACCAAAATCCAACTTCGTTCTTTTGATTAAGCCTCAGTTTGAAGTTGGCAAGAAGTCGCTAGATGCCTCAGGTATCGTCAATGACCACAGGTTAAGAGCATCAGCCATCAGGCAGGTTATTGATGAAGCCAAGGCTCAGGGCCTGAACATCCATGGTCTAATCAAGTCACCCTTGCCTGGGACCCACGGCAATGTTGAGTTCTTGGTTTGGCTAAATTCTGTGGAGACTGACCACAGCATCGATTGGTCTGGCAGAATTGACGAACTGGCGAAAGAACGAGCGTAGAACAAGGAGGCAACTGGGATGAGTGCACCTAGATACATACTTTTAGTCGCCCATACGGGCCGACTGGAAGCAATCAACGCAACTCAAGAAGCCATTGAGCAATTAGTTGCCGCGCAACTAATCCCTGTTATGACATCTGAGCAGATAGTTGAAATCAAAGAGTTCCAAACCAACAGAAACTCAACCAGTGATTTCCTTGCCAGTGTTCTTGAGCTAGGCGTAACAGTTCCCGAGAAAGACCTTGAATTAGTTATGGTTCTTGGTGGCGATGGAACTATCTTGAAGGCCGCTGAAGTTGTGAGGGAAACTGCGACACCTTTGATCGGTATCAACCTAGGTCACGTCGGATTCCTCGCCGAAAGTGAAAGAGAGGGCTTCTCAAACGCAGTTGCCAGAGTTGTTGATCGCGATTACCTCGTTAAAGAAAGATTGACCCTAGATGTTCGCGTCCTAGTTGGCGGCAAAGAAGTATTCAGAACCTGGGCACTCAACGAAGCAACCGTTGAAAAGAGTGCAGCAGAGCGAATGCTCGAGGTAATTGTTGAAATCGACAAGAAGCCACTGTCAAGTTTCGGTTGCGACGGAATCATAATGTCAACACCAACAGGTTCAACCGCATACGCATTTAGCGCTGGCGGCCCTGTTGTTTGGCCAAGTGTCGATGCCATGCTTATGGTTCCTCTTTCAGCTCACGCTCTTTTCTCAAGACCCATGGTCATTAGCCCAAGATCTCTTTTAGCAGTTGAGGTTCTAGATCGCTCAGCCGGCACAGGAGTGCTTTGGTGTGATGGTCGAAGAACACATGACCTGCCAGTAGGAGCAAGAGTTGAAGTTTCTAAGTCGGCTAAATCTGTCCGTCTTGCAAGGCTGCGTCAAGGCCCATTTACTGATCGTCTTGTAAAGAAGTTCGCACTACCTGTAACAGGCTGGCGTGGTCCAGACAGCACAGATCAAGGCGAGTAAAAGCATTACAAAATGATAGAAGACATTTTTATTCGCGACCTTGGTGTCATTAGCGAAGCAAAGCTTAGCTTTCATCCTGGACTCACAGTTTTAACTGGTGAAACAGGTGCAGGTAAAACAATGGTGCTTACTGCATTAGGTCTATTACTTGGAGCTAGAGCTGATTCGGGAATGATTCGCGCTGGTTCCCAACAAGCAGTCCTAGAAGGACATTGGAAACTTAGCTCAGACAACCTTGCCATTTCTAAAGCAGAAGAAGCTGGCGCGCTTATCGAAGAAGGTGAACTACTTCTTGTTAGAAGTGTTGGAAGCGATTCAAGATCCAAAGCTGTCATTGGTGGAAGATCCGCTCCTGTTGGCTTACTAAATGAATTAGCAGAACACCTTGTTGTCGTGCACGGGCAATCTGATCAAATCAGGTTGAAATCACCTGTGGCTCAAAAAGTAGCGCTAGATCGCTTTGCTGGGACTAAGCACCAAGATCTTCTTGCTCTTTATAGCGAATCGTTCAACGCTTGGCGTAATGCCAAAGCTCAACTCGGAGAAGTTCTGAAGAGCGATTCAACTAGAGCATCACAGATAGAAGAACTTACCGAAGCACTAAATCTTTTAGAAAAGCTAGCTATAAAGCCAAATGAAGATGTTGAGTTGGCAGATCTTGCCAAACGCCTCACTCACACTGAAGACCTAAGAGCATCCGTTGGCCTAGCCCATGAAGCCCTAATCAGTGATTCATTTGATGGGGTCGATGCACTAGGGCTTGTTGGCAAGGCCCGCAAAGCCATAGAGAATGCAGCAGGTCACGACTCATCGCTTGAGTCAGCAGTAACAAAGCTCAATGAACTAGTCGAAAATCTCAATGAAGTTGCGGTTCAACTAGCCAGTTACCTTTCTTCTCTCGAATCAGAGAGTTCAATGAGCCTAGATGAAATTCAATCTCGTAGAAGCGAGATAACTTCAGCGCTTCGTAGGTTTGGTCCAACAATTGAGGACCTGCACGAGTTTGAGAAAGTGTCACAACAAAAGCTTTTGGATTTGGACACTTCCACCGAACGCGTTG
>CAMDEE010000018.1 GCA_945895375.1 Auritidibacter sp. Marseille-P8566 | reverse complement strand
ACAAGAAATTTCTGGAAACAGACAAGCCGCAGCCAAGCAACTAGGTGAGCGAGTCACAAGTGAACTTGTTGCCCTGGCTATGTCTGGATCAAAACTGCACGTTGAAGTTGAGGTTACCGAGACTCTGACTGCAACGGGTTTGGATAATGTCAGTTTCTTACTTGAGTCTTACTCAGGAGCAGAGCCTAGACCTATTGGTAAAGGTGCATCAGGTGGTGAACTCAGTCGAATCATGCTTGCCCTCGAGGTCATCCTCGCTGAGTCAGACAGTGCTCCAACTTTTATATTTGATGAGGTTGACGCAGGAGTTGGTGGGGCAGCAGCTATTGAGGTTGGCCGAAGACTAGCCAAGCTTGCCAAGAACGCTCAGGTTATTGTTGTTACCCACCTGGCTCAGGTGGCGGCTTTTGCTGATCAACACCTTGTAATCAAAAAGACTTCAGATGCCATGTACACAGCCAGCGACGTCAAGGTCCTTGACCAGCAAGCCAAAGCAGAGGAATTAGCTCGCATGCTCTCCGGTTTATCAGACTCAGAAACCGCCCAATCGGCAGCCTTAGAACTTTTGGAGCTAGCCAAAAATTCTTAATCAAGAAGATCTTTAAGGCTTGTTCGGCATGTCTAAAGAGTCAAAGTTGGAGGCTGGGCAGGGTCCCTGCTAATGTTAAATTCCATGGCTGATGCGATGGATTCTGGTAAATCAAGACACATATTTGTAACCGGTGGGGTTGCTTCCTCACTAGGTAAAGGCCTGACGGCAGCCAGTTTAGGGAATCTACTCAGAGCTCGTGGCCTATCTGTTGTTATGCAGAAGCTGGACCCTTACCTAAACGTTGACCCAGGCACCATGAACCCTTTCCAGCACGGTGAAGTATTTGTAACCGATGATGGCGCAGAAACAGACCTAGACATTGGTCACTACGAGCGTTTCTTAGATATCAACCTTTCACAGTCTGCAAACGTAACTACAGGTCAGATTTACAGTGAAGTAATCCGCAAGGAAAGATCTGGCGGTTATCTAGGAGATACAGTTCAGGTCATCCCACACATCACCGATGAAATCAAAAGAAGAATGCGTCTGCAGGCTTTTGAAGATCCAGCTCCAGATGTGATCATTACCGAAATCGGTGGAACCGTAGGTGACATCGAATCCCTTCCTTTTATTGAAGCAGCTCGTCAGGTTAGACATGAGCTGGGGAGAAAGAAAGTATTCTTCGTCCACGTATCTCTAGTTCCCTACCTTGCTCCAAGCGGCGAGCTAAAGACCAAGCCAACTCAGCACTCAGTTGCAACCCTTCGCTCAACTGGTATCCAGCCAGACGCTATTGTTTGCCGAAGTGATAGAGCTATCGGGGATTCAATCAAGAAGAAGATTGCCTTGATGTGTGATGTTGATTTGCAGGCCGTAATAAATGCAGCAGATGCAAATAGCATTTACGATATCCCAACCGTTGTTCATGATGAAGGTTTAGATTCATACATCATCAACCACCTAGGCCTTAAAACCAAAGATGTTGATTGGACCAGATGGAGTAGCGTACTAAAAGCTGTTCACGAGCCAGTTGCAGAAGTAAATGTTGCACTTGTAGGTAAATACATTGACCTTCCTGATGCTTACCTATCAGTTACCGAAGCACTTCGTGCGGGTGGCTTTGCTGAGCAGGTGAAAGTAAAGATTAAGTGGGTAGCCAGTGATCTTTGTGACACTGAAGAAGGCGCTAGAACTCACCTCAGCGATGTGGATGCTATTTGTGTGCCAGGTGGCTTTGGTGTTAGAGGTATCGAAGGAAAACTTGGTGCACTCAAATTTGCTAGAGAAAATGGCATCCCAACTCTAGGACTATGTCTTGGTTTGCAGTGCATGGTTATTGAATACGCAAGAAACGTGGTTGGTTTGGAAGGAGCATCTTCAACAGAGTTTGAATCCGACACCAAGTACCCAGTGATTGCAACTATGGCTGAGCAGGTCGACATTCTTGCCTCAGGCGAAATGGGTGCAACCATGAGACTTGGACTCTTTGAAGCAAAGCTTCAAGAGGGAAGTGTTATTGCAGAAACTTATGGAAAGACAACCGTTCACGAACGTCACCGTCATAGGTATGAAGTGAACAACAGTTTTAGAGATCAAATCTCTGCCGCTGGATTGGTTTTCTCTGGAACTTCACCAGATGGCAATCTAGTTGAATTTGTTGAGCTGCCAAGAGATGTTCACCCATACTATGTTTCAACTCAAGCTCACCCAGAGTTCCTATCCAGACCTACTAAAGCGCACCCGCTCTTCCATGGTTTAATCAAGGCTGCTCTAGCTGGTCGTTTGTTTAGTAACAAAGCAGGCTAAAGTTTCTTAGATGACTGAGAATAAAAAATACGAAGTCTCAGATGAAAAAGGTCTGCCTGCAGAGGCAGTTCTGAATACTTCAGTCGCGTTCAAAGGCAGAATTTGGAATGTGGTTAGCAAGAGATTTGAATTCCAAGGCGAAGAACTAACTCGTGAATACATTCAACATCCAGGAGCTGTTGCCGTTCTGGCTATCAATGAAAAAGACGAAGTTCTGCTAATAAAGCAGTATCGAGCTCCAGTAAACGAGTATCTCTATGAGATGCCGGCAGGCATTAGAGATCAAGAAGATGAGAGCGACTTAGAGTCAGCAAAGCGAGAGCTTTCTGAAGAAGCCGACTACAAAGCAGATACTTGGACTCATCTACACAGTTTCTATACAACACCTGGTTCTTCGAGTGAGATTATTGAGATTTTCTTGGCTCAAGACCTTAGACCAACTGGTTCCTCATTTGATAGGACTAGTGAAGAGCGAGGAATGGTTCCAATCTGGATCCCATTCAGGGATGTTCTTTCATCGGTAATGCAATCTAAAACCAAGAGTCCGACTCTAGTTGTTGCTGTTCTTGCATTGGCTGCAAGAAGAAACTCTGAAAGTCATGGCTAGTTTAGAACGAAGCGTTGATAGCTATCTTCGACACCTAACTATTGAGCGAGGCATGGCTAAGAACACTTTGCTTGCCTATAAACGAGATCTAGCAAAGTATCTTGAAGCTCTTGAAAAGATAGGCATCAAGGATTCAACTGAGATTACCGAATTAGTCGTGCGTAACTTTGCTCAAGGACTTGTATCCGAGAAAGGTTTAGTTGCAACATCAGTTGCGAGAATCTTGGCAGCGGTCAGAGGGTTTCATAAGTTCATGCTTTTTGAAGGCATTAGTGACAATGATGTTTCGGCAGCAGTAAAACCACCAAAAGCACCGAAGCGTTTGCCCAAAGCCATATCAATTCAAGAGATAGAGATTCTTCTGAAAGCATCAGGACCTGAGCCGGATGATATTGCAGGATCCGCGGATATAATCCGAGTCAGAGACAGAGCAATACTGGAGCTTCTTTACGCAACTGGGGCCAGAGTTTCAGAGATTGTGAACATGGACCTTGATGATCTAATCGATCCAGAGATTGTTCGACTATTTGGTAAGGGCTCTAAGGAAAGAATTGTCCCAGTTGGCCGCTATGCCCAGGCAGCCGTAGCCTCATACTTAGTCAGAGTTAGGCCATCCCTGGCCACTTTGTCCCATGGCACCCCAGCACTGTTTTTGAACCAAAGAGGTTCAAGGCTCTCAAGGCAGAGTATCTGGCAGATCATCAGCGATTCCGCTCAAGCCGCCAAACTCCAAGTGGAAGTTTCCCCGCATACCTTTAGGCACTCATTTGCCACCCATTTGCTAGAGGGAGGAGCGGATGTTCGCGTCGTTCAGGAGCTTTTGGGGCATGCATCGGTCACAACAACACAGATCTATACTTTGGTTACGGTGGATGCCCTGAGGGAAATCTATGCGAGCAGCCACCCCCGAGCACAGCGGTAAGATTAAGCAAAGTTACAGATTTGATTGGCTTTTGAGCCAATAACTTACTGCTGTGAAGCCAGAGAGGAAACTATGGAAATGTCAGGTAAAAACGCCGACGGACGGTTTCCAATTCCTAAGCGACTAACCAGTCACGGCCCTGCCAGGATCATCGCGCTTTGTAATCAAAAAGGTGGCGTGGGTAAAACAACTACAACCATCAACACAGCGGCTGCTTTAGCTGAATATGGCCGCAAGGTTCTACTTGTTGACTTTGACCCTCAGGGAGCTCTTTCAAGAGGCTTAGGTGTTGTCAATGAAGATGTAAAAACTATTTACGACCTAATGCTCGATAGAAGGATGAACGCTAAAGATGTCATCGTTCAAACCGAAGTTCCAGGTCTAGATCTAATTCCTACAAACATTCAGCTTTCAGCTGCTGAAATTCAACTAGTTGCTGAACCTGGTCGTGAAAAGATTTTGGCTGGAGTGCTAAGGCCAATTCTTGGTGACTATGACGTAATCATGATTGATTGCCAACCATCTTTGGGTCTGCTTACCGTTAACGCACTAACCGCAGCGCACGGAGTAATGATTCCGGTTGCCTGCGATTACTTTGCTCTAAAGGGATTAGAACTTCTTATCAATCACACCGTTGATTTGGTCAAAGAAAGATTGAATGAGGGGCTAAAGATTGATGGCATCCTTGCCACAATGTATGACTCTCGTACCTTGCACTCTAGAAGCATGTTGAACCAACTGTATGAAGATTATGGCGACAACGTTTTCAGGACTGTTATCAAGCACACAGTAAAGTTCAAGGACTCATCTGAAATGGGTAGACCTGTTACCCAGTACGCACCTTCATCTGAAGCTGCTGAACTTTACCGAGCTGTAGCTAGAGAGATGGTAGAACGTGGCTGCGCTCCATAGTGAAGTAGATGAGTCTAGCTCAAGTGGATTTTCGCTCAACATAGGTAACTTCGAAGGACCGTTTGACCTTCTATTGTCTTTAGTTTCAAAGCACCAGCTAGACCTAACATCTATTTCGCTTAGCCAAGTAACTAATGACTTTATTGCATACGTTAGAACCCTTGAAGAAATTGACCAGCTTGAAGAAGCCAGTGAGTTTCTTGTTGTTGCAGCGACCTTGCTTGATCTGAAGATTGCTGAACTGCTTCCTAAGGGGGAAGTAGTTGATCCTGAGGATGTTGCACTACTAGAAGCAAGAGATCTGCTCTTTGCTCGTCTATTGCAATACCGTGCTTTCAAGGATATTTCAGTCTGGTTCCAAACCTCAATCAATCAAGAATCAAGACGTGTCTTTCGTTCAGTTCGTTTGGAAGAGCGATTCAAGCAGAAGCTACCTGAATTGGTTTGGACGCTTAGTCTTGAAGACTTCTCTCGTTTAGCTGAAGAGACCATGGCACCGAGAGAGATTCCTTTAGTAGGGCTCACCCACCTGCACGCTTCAAGAATCTCAATTAGAGAACAGGCTGCTGAAGTGGTAGCCATGCTTCGCTCAGCAAAGACACTAACTTTCCGTGAACTGATTTCTTCTGTAAGAGACAGAGCAGTTCTTGTAGCCAGGTTCCTATCCATCCTTGAGCTTTATCGTTTAGGTGCAGTTGCCTTCCAGCAGAGCGAATCGCTAGGCCCATTGCAGATCACCTGGCAATCAGATGATTTTGAAGAATCACAACTATCAGCACTAGGAGCAGATTATGACTCATGATGAAAACCCAGAACTTGAAGTAGAAACTCAGGAGCAAGAGCAAGCTGATTCAGAAGAGCAGGAGACTGGAAGCGAAGACCTTGGTGAATCATTAGCGCTATCTGAACCAATCAACCCTGATTCTCTGCAAGGAGCAATTGAAGCCATTCTTATGGTTGCCGATGTCCCGCTTTCCCTCGTTCACCTAGCAACTTCCTTGAACACTCCAGTTCCCGACATCAGGGAAGCAGTTCTTGCAGTTAGAGATGACTTCGATGGGGTAAATGGAACTCGTCCTCGTGGATTTGAAATACGTGAGGTCGGCGGGGGATGGCGAGTATTCGTTCGTGAAGATTACGAGTGGGCAGTCAGAGAGTTCATCTCAAATGAAAATCCAACCAAGCTATCTCAAGCAGCACTAGAAACACTTGCTGTGATTGCATATCGTCAGCCAATCGCCAGAGGACAGATTGCATCCATTCGTGGTGTGAACGTTGACAGCGTGGTTAGGACACTACTAAGTAGAGGGTTGATTACTGAGCTATTCACAGATAGCGAAACTGGAGCTATCAACTACGGAACCACACCAACATTCCTAGAAACCCTAGGAATAAATGCTTTGGAAGACCTTCCATTGATAAGCCCTTACCTACCAGATGCAAACTCTGAATTAGGTTCTGATCTTTCAGTTAGTAAAAAATAATGACCGAATCAAACGAAGGCGTAAGACTTCAAAAAGTTCTTGCTAACGCCGGTGTGGCTTCAAGACGTGCAAGCGAAGACTTAATCACCTCAGGGGCAGTCAAAGTCAACGGCAAAGTAGTCAAAGTGCTCGGTACCCGTATTGACCCAGAGAGTGACAAAGTCTCAGTTCGAGGAACTCCTATTCAATTGGATGCATCGAGAGTGTACATGGCACTGAACAAGCCAATCGGTGTTATCTCTTCTATGGCCGATGAATTCGGTAGACCTGATCTAAGTCAATACTCGCTACGCTCTGATCGTATTTACAACGTAGGTCGGCTTGATGCAGATACTTCAGGATTACTTATTCTCACCAACGACGGGGAGCTAGCTAACATGCTCGCTCACCCTAAGTTTGGCGTTACTAAGACTTATGTTGCTAAGGTCGAAGGCCAAGTCTCACCTCAGGATATAAACAAGCTAATTTCAGGGGTTGAACTTGAAGATGGCATGATGAATGCCGATAAGGCAACGCTCATTGATTCCAATCCATTTGAATCCCTAATTGAAATTGTTATTCACTCAGGTAAGAACCGTGTGGTTAGAAGAATGTTTGAAGCAATTGGTCATCCTGTGAAGGATCTTGTTCGCAGACAGTTTGGTCCGGTTCATTTAGGTCCACTTAAGCCTGGGCAAACTAGGTTGCTGAGTAAAGTTGAAGTAGGTGCTTTACTAAAGTCTGCTGAAGGCAAACAACAAAGAGCTCCAAGGCCAAAGTCCAAAGGCGGGCAATCAATCAAGGCCAAGCCGAAAGGACGAAGAAGTGGCGTTTAGAGCAATCCGTGGGGCAACCCAATTAGACAGTGACAACAGAGATGACCTTCTGAAAGCAACTGCTGAACTCATCACCAAGATGATGCACGCAAACAATCTTCACACTGACCAATTGATTTCCATTCTGTTCACTGCAACTCCAGATATCACTAGCGAGTT
>CAMDEE010000017.1 GCA_945895375.1 Auritidibacter sp. Marseille-P8566 | reverse complement strand
AAACTGGAGTTGGGTAAGAGTCTTGAGATCTTCAGACGATTTCCGCCACCTGGCTTCTGGTCTTCTTCTGAGAGCACCAAGGCCACTACAAGGTGCATCAACAATGATTCGGTCATACTTCTCTGGAGTTAGATCACCAATAGTTCTTCCATCAAGAACAGTAACCTCAACATCGTTGAACGGTCTCAGAGCCTGATCTACTAGTTTGGCTCGGTGCTCCTGAACTTCGTTAGCAACTAGTTTTGCTCCTGCTTGCGAGGCTAAAGCAGCAAGCAGTGCCGCCTTGCCTCCGGGGCCTGCACACATGTCTAACCATGTCTCGTTGTCTTTGACATCCTTGAAGGCAACCAAAGCCATCGCTGCAATTTGTGAGCCTTCGTCTTGAACGCGAGCAAGTCCAGATCTAATCTCTGGAATGTCGCCAGGGTTACCAGACTCAATCGAGAAACCAAATGGGCTAAAAGGGTTTGCTCTAACATCTTCACCGGTGAAATCATGAACTTCAGACAAACCTGGCAAGGCAACAAGGTTTACGAACGCTGGGTGGTTGTTCGTCGCTAGAAGATCTTCTATGTCTTCGCTAAGACCATCAACAGCAAGCGCCTGGGTCAGTGCACGAACTATCCATTCTGGATGGCTGTATTGAATTGATAAGAACTCTGTCTTTGAAGTTACTTTTTGCTCAGCTACGTCTATCCATTGTTCAAAGTTTTTCTCGCTTACTCGACGTAAGACTCCGTTAGCGAAGCCAACCGCCTTTTCACCTGCAACTGCTCTGATGAGATTAACTGTTTCGTTAATGGCAGCATGTGGTGGTATACGCATCTTTAGGAGCTGATGCGAGCCGAGACGCAGCGCGTTGAGCACGATGGCATCTATTTCATTGACTGGCCTAGAACTTACTTGACCCAGAATAAAGTCGTAGGTAAGTTGCCAGCGCAGTGTGGAAAACGCTAACTCTTGAGCTAACGCTGAGTCCCGAGTGTTTAGTTTTGCTTCTTCGAGAAGAACAGGCATCACTAGGTTGGCATAGCTGTCCTCGAAAGTTACTTTATTCAGAAGATCAAGGGCAACACTGCGGGATGAGATTGGAACTCTCATTCAAGAACCACTCTCCCTGAGTGTCCGTTAAGCCAATCCCTTGCTGACATCACGGTCTTTGAAGCAGGTTGAACAACAACTAGTTCAAGCGTTGTCCCCTGACCACAACCGACAATCACCTTGTCATCCTGTAAAGCAACATTGCCACACTCAAGAGAAGAACTTGAGTCAACAGCTCGAGCTTCGAGTAGTCTCATCGGCTCGCCATTGAACAAGCACCAAGCCATCGGCTCGGGATTCATCGCTCTAACTAGAAGCTCGGCACTTTTGGCGATCTCAACGAAAGAGATCTTGGCGTCACTGCGAATAATCTTTGGCGCAAGTGTAGCCTCGCCATCCTGAGCAGTAAGTTCGAAAGAGCCCGAGTAAAGCCTTGGCAATTCTTGGTTCAGAAGTGTAAGACCTAGGAGAGATAGTCGATGCAAAAGTTCCCCTGCGTTTTCTCTTGGCTCGATGACTGTGTGAGCTGACCCCAGTACAGGTCCAGTGTCCAGGCCAAGATCAATTCGGAACAAGGTGACACCAGTTTCAGAGTCGCCAATTCTTATAGCCGCCTGTACTGGAGCTGCTCCTCTCCATCTCGGAAGAAGACTGAAATGAAGATTAAACCAACCAGCTGGGATAGCATCTAGTGCTTCTTGGCGAAGAATCACACCGTATGCAACAACAATTGCAAGATCCACTTTGTGTGAGCGAATGTTCTCAAGAACATCTGAAGTTAACTTGTTTGCCTTGATCGTTGGAATCCCTTTGCTTTGGGTAAGATCGGCAACAGGAGAAGGTGTTAGAACCTTCTTTCTACCAGTAAGAGCATCTTCTCTTGTAAGAACTGCAACAACCTCATGACCTGATGCTAAGAGCCCTTCAAGCACCGTTGCTGCCGTTGAAGGGGTTCCTGCAAAAAGTATTCTCATCGCCTATTAGATTACTTTGCCATCGTCCATGTTGATGCGATAAACGCGTTCACCAGGCTTCTTAGACTTGCTTGAGGCCGTAAGTTTCACGGTCAAACTTTTCAATATGTTGGCTAACTCGATGCCAAAGGAATAAGCAAAATCGAGTACCAATGTATTTGGCTGTGTGACACCAAGCATTCGCACTTTGTCAGATGGAACCGACTCAGCCACTGCATCTAAGAGTTTTTGATGATCAACTGGGTTCGAACTTATGATCGAGGCAAGTCTTGTGATTGGCGGCAGACCCAAGTCCTCACGATCCTTGTAATCTTCCTGAACTGCTTCGTGGAATGCCAAGGATTTCATCTGCTGGGCTAGATCATCTCTAAGACCCACAAAGATAACTGTTGAGTCGCTACTAGCAAGAGAGATCGCGTTAGCCCACTTTGACAAACTTTGCTCCAAGGCCCTAAGCCTTGGTGAACCGACCATGCTAGGAGCATCTGCGATAAGCACGCAGGAGTAGCCACCCTCAACCTCAGGCTCAGCTCCGGGAGTTGCGACAACAAGTAATGCATGACTCTTTATGCTGGTAATCCTGTTTTCCCCGTTTGAGTGAACGACAGTCGCATTTGGAAAACTGCGTTCCATCTGCTTTGCAATTGCAGATGCCCCTAAACGAGTCGGTCTAGTGCTGCTCTTCCCACAGGTGCAGGTTGAAAGCTCTAGCTGCAACTTACATGAACGACAGCGAATCTTGCCGCTTGGATCTACCCAAACTGGCCCAGCACAAGTCGGACAGCTTCTAACTTCTTTGCAGCTGACACAAACTAAAGCGGTAGCCCACCCAGCGTTTGCTATTTGCAACAGAACAGGTTTGCCACTTGAGAGCAATGTGCTGATCAAAGCAAAGGTTTGCGCGTCGAGCCTGTCGGATAGGTCAGTAATAACTACGTTCGCAGGTTCCTGGATTGACTCAATGTGCTTCAAGTACCCAATATCGATCAATCGAATAACTTCAGCGCTAGGTGAATGTGAGGCGATGACTAACTTTGTTTGCTCAAGCTCCGCTCTTTGCAAGAGAACTTCTCGTGAATTCCAGTAAGGAGCTGTTTGCTCGATGTGAGACTCATCACCGTCATCCCATATCGCGATTAGCCCTAAATTCTTGGCTGGAGCAAACGCAGCTCCTCTAAGGCCGTAATTGATGCCAACTCTAGTAATTGCCGTTAGGTGGTTGAGATATCTATTTGAGCCTGTTTCAGAGCTGGTGTGTCTAATGCCAGTTGAAGTTGCACTTAGATGTTCAAGTGCGCGCTCAAACCTTGCTAACTCTGCGAAGTCTGGTAGAACAACTAAAGAACTCTTGCCACTCGCGAACTGATCGAGACATGCATAGACGATTTGTAACGCCCAGTCTGGGGCAACACTTGAGCCGTCAAGAAACTTGGGCTGAAAATAAACCTTTTGATTCTTTTGCAAGGAGCTAAGTAATGTTGCATCTTCTGCGGCTTCAACACTGATGAAGGACGCATGGGTGTTCTCAAACTTAGCTTCTGCTCTTTGGTAACGCTTTGGTATTGAGACTGACAGTAGTTCACCGACAGCACCTGCCTGTCTTTCAGCAACTGCTACACAGAGATTCATTTGACCTTCTGTGAAGACAGGTAATGCAGAGATAACTTCTTGAATTGAAAGTAGCTTTTCTCGCGGGTTGTCGTCAATTGCAATGCCGCATACAACTCCTGTTTTTAGCTTTCCACCTAAACCAAATGGAACTTCAACTAGATGGCCAAAGCCAATCTGATTTTGCAACTCGTCAGGAACCAGATAATCAAACTCTTTATCCAGCTGAGGAAGCGGCGAACTAAATCTGACCTGGGCTACAAGCGGCATTACATACCTACTGCAGTGAGCAGATCAGCAACCTTGTTGGTTCTTTCCCAAGTGAAGTTAGGCAAATCCCGACCAAAGTGACCGTAGGAGGATGTCTCTCCATAAATAGGTCTAAGCAAATCGAGTGAATCAATAATCGCTCTTGGCCTGAGGTCAAACACTTCAAGAACGGCCTTTTCAATTAGGTCGTTGTCAATTGTGTTTGTGCCGAAGCATTCAACGTAGAGGCCAACTGGTCTGGCTACGCCGATTGCGTAAGCAACCTGTACTTCTGCCTTGGTTGCAAAACCTGCGGCAACAAGGTTCTTCGCTACCCATCTCAATGCGTACGCAGCTGAACGGTCAACTTTTGAAGGATCTTTTCCGCTGAATGCCCCACCGCCGTGTCTGCTGTAACCACCGTAGGTGTCAATAATGATCTTTCTCCCTGTAAGTCCAGCGTCACCCTGTGGACCTCCGATAACAAAGTTGCCAGTTGGGTTGATGAGAAGTTTGCTTTCTCTTGAGTCAAAACCAAAGCTCTCTAAGACTGGAGTAATCACAAACTCCGCGACTGCAGACGAGATGTCCGCTTGGGAAACTCCTGGGTTGTGCTGAGTACTGACGACTACCGTTTGAACAGATACAGGCTTGTCGCCCTCGTAACCCATGGTGACCTGAGTCTTACCATCAGGTCTCAGGAAGTTAATGGTGCCGTTGTGTCTAACTTTTGCCAATTGTTCTGAAAGCGAGTGAGCAATTTTGATTGGCAATGGCATCAAATCTTTCGTTTCATTGCAAGCGAAACCAAACATGATGCCTTGATCGCCCGCACCCTGGTTGTCATAGTCGTCCTCTGCCTTACCCGCGTTCACTTCAAAGGACGAGTCAACTCCCAGAGCGATGTCGGCTGATTGTCTGCCAATCGAAACACTTACGCCACATGAGGTGCCATCGAATCCAATGTCAGATGAGTTGTACCCAATTTCAAGAAGTTTGGACCGAACAATATCTGGGATTTCAGCGTATCCCTCAGTTGTAATCTCGCCGGCGACATGAACCAAGCCTGTTGTGACAAGTGTTTCTACCGCAACACGGGAAGCTGGATCTTGTGCTATCAGGTTGTCAAGAATGGCATCACTTATTTGGTCACAGATCTTGTCTGGATGGCCCTCTGTAACCGATTCGGAAGTAAAGTACCTGATGTTATTCATTATTGATTGAGTGTATCTCGTGGCTAGGACAAAGGCTGCGAGCACTAGCCAACTAGGTGTACAACTGCGTCTAATACGTCGTTGGCGACTTCAAGTTTTGTACCCTTTGAGTACGTAGCTCCCTTAGTGGATACAATCACAACATCATTACTGTCAGCGTCGAAGACTTTTCCATCGCTCACGTCGTTCGCCACGATTAGGTCTATTTTCTTTCTAGTGAGTTTTGCTTCAGCTCGCTGTTGCAGAGTGCCAGAATTCTCACCGCTAGGAATAACTTCGGCAGCGAAGCCCACAAGAACAGTTTTTAGACCTCTAGCCAACTTGAGGTCAGCGAGTCCAGCCAAGACATCTGGATTAGCAACCAATTGAATCGCTTGATTTGCAGATTCAGAACGGCTTAGTTTGCCTGCAATAGCGCTCTCAACTTTGAAATCGCTCACAGCGGCAGGCATAAGTAGAACATCAGAGTCAATGACTTGTTCGCTGAGTGCAACGCTCAATTCTTGGGTGGTCGAAACATGAGCGACTCTGTCAAAACGAGAAAGATCAGTTTCGATGTTGATTGCAATAAGTGAAACCTGTGCTCCTCGTGCAGCGGCTGCATCAGCAAGAGCAATTCCCTGTTTACCTGAGGATCTATTGCCGATGTAACGAACAGAGTCAATTGGTTCTCTAGTCCCACCTGTGGCGATGGTTACTTTCATGCCCGCAAGATCCTGATTAGCAAGCGATGCTAGAGCACCATTTACGATTACTTCTGGCTCAGGAAGTCTTCCTGCACCAGTGTCTTCGCCAGTGAGTCTTCCGACAGCTGGTTCAATGACCACAACTCCCCTTGACCTAATAGTCTCAATGTTCGAGATGGTCGCAGGATGGAACCACATCTCTGTGTGCATGGCTGGTGCAACAACTACTTTGGCTTTGGTTGCAAGCAGAACATTCAAAAGTAGATCGTCAGCAATTCCAGACGCGTACCTTGCAAGGAATGCAGCAGTAGCTGGTGCGACAACGATTAGGTCTGCTTCTTGAGCCAGGGCAATGTGCTTCACTGAGTCGACATCTGTGTACAGGTCAGGGTCGACTGCGTTATGCGATAGAGCCTCAAGTGTGGTTGCGCCAATAAACCTCAAAGCGTTTTGAGTTGGCAAGACTTTTACGGTATGACCGAGTTCAGTGAATCCGCGAATTACTCCAGCTGCTTTATATGCAGCGATGCCGCCAGTAACCCCTACGAGAATGCGCAAGGTTACCCAGATTACTCTTTGGCTTCGGTTGCGACTACTGCGCCTTCAACGATTTCGCGCATTGCGATTGAAAGAGGCTTGTCGTCAACTGCAGCGTCAACTAGTGGACCTACGTTGTCAAAAAGTGAACCCTCGTGAAGTGCTGAGTAGTAGTCGTTGATCTGACGAGCGCGCTTTGCAGCGAAGATGACCAGGCCGTACTTTGAATCGCTTTTTGACATAAGTGCGTCGATAGATGGAGATACGATTCCCTCAAGTTTTTCAGACATTTAGTGTTACTTTTCCTTTGATTTCATGTGAACCAGATGGGCTCACGAAGACTGCATTAAGTCTAAGACCTCTTGGGCACATTGCGCCACCTCATGGTTGATGACCACGTGGTCAAACAAACCCTGAGAAGCCAGCTCTATTTCGGCTGTTTCTAGACGAATGGCTATCTCTTCAGGGGTTTCTGTGCCTCTACCAACCAAGCGCTTCTTGAGTTCATCCAGGCTAGGAGGGGCAATAAAGATGAGATTTGCCTCAGGCATGGATGCCTTGACCTGCTCTGCCCCTTGAATGTCTATCTCAAGGATCATCTGTTTGCCTGCAGCAAGAGCTCTCTCAACAGGTCCTCTAGGAGTTCCGTATCTGTTGTTCAGGTGAACAGTTGCGTATTCAAGTAGCTCGTCGTTAGCAATCATTCTGTCGAACTCATCGTTTGAAACGAAGAAGTATTCAACACCGTTGGTCTCACCAACTCGTGGTGACCTGGTTGTAGCAGAAACAGATACTTGAATATCTGGATTGTGTTCCAGGAGATAACGTACGACGGTTCCCTTGCCTACGGCAGTTGGTCCAGCGATTACGGTAAGTCTGGTCATGAACTAAAGCCTATTCGCTGAGGGCTTTGTGAAGTGTGTTTTGGTCTTGCTGGACAGCGGTTTTAACTCCGAATAAGCCATCTCTCAATGCCGAACGCGAGATCGAATAAAGAACATCGCCACTGAGCTCACCAAAGATGGCCTTAGCATCTTCTAATCTTGCTCCTTGATAACCGAAACCTGGCGCAAGGATAGTTGTCCTCAAAGACGACTTTGCTTCGTTGATTGTTGACAAACCAAGCTTGGAAAGTGAAACAGTACTTCCAATAACTAGTCCTAGTGAACCGAACCTTGAATTGGTCGTGGCAGTTGCGCTGTTGAGTGCAGAAACCTCATTGGCAACTTGAGCAGCAACAGTTACTTGCTGCGTAGATGACTGTAACAATGCTCCTTCAGGATTCGATGTCGCTGCCAGAACGAACAGACCCTTACCACGATCACTTGCTAGAGAAGCTGCTGGAGCAAGTGCACCTACACCAAGGTATGGATTTACAGTGAGTGCGTCGCATACAAAAGGTGCTGCCTTACCTAGCCAGGCTTGAGCGTAGGCTTCCATTGTTGAACCTATGTCGCCACGCTTGGCGTCTGCGATAACCAAAAATCCTCGCTCTTTTGCTGAATCGAGAACCTTCTCAAGAGTTGCAAACCCTTCAGACCCAAATCTTTCGAAGAACGAGACCTGAGGTTTGACAATTGAGACAACGTCCTCAAGTTGCTCTAGCATCTTCATGCTGAACTCGTAAACACCCGAAGCTGATACAGCATAACCATTGTCGATGAGAATCTCTTCATGCGGATCAATACCTACGCAAAGCTGTCCTTTCGAATTAAAGGCGGCTTCTAAACTTCTTGAGAAAGTATCAGGCAAGTGCTGCTCTCCTGTCTTCTGCATGCTCTTGGAGCGATCTAACTTTGAAATCTCCTGCAATCACTGTTTCGAATGAACCAATAGCAGCTGAAAGCTGAGCAATAGTTGTAAAGATTGGAGCGTCTGCAGCTGTAGTTGCTGCTCTGATCTCATAGCCGTCCTTACGAGCTGATGAACCTGAAGGTGTGTTTACAACAACATCAACTTCACCATTCAAGATAAGTTCAACAATCGAAGGGCCAGCTGGAGCGTCATCATCGGCTGAGTGCTTACGAACTATACGAACAGGAATTCCATGTCTCTTCAAGATAGAAGCAGTTCCTGTTGTTGCAAGGATTTCATAACCTAGTTGAAACAATCTTCTGACAGGAAGTACAACCTGGTGTTTGTCTCTATCTGCGACTGAGATGAATATTCTGCCTGACTTAGGCAGCGCGCTTCCTGCGGCGGCTTGACTCTTTGCGAAAGCTGTTGGGAAATCTACATCAATACCCATGACTTCACCAGTGGAGCGCATCTCTGGTCCAAGAAGTGAATCAACAAATCTTCCATCCTTGGTGGCGAACCTCTTGAAAGGTAGAACTGCTTCTTTCACTGAGATTGCGGAAGATTCAGGAATGTGAGTTCCATCAGTTGCAGGCAAGTGACCCTTAGCGACTAGGTCATCAATTGACCAACCAACCATAACCAACGCGGCTGCCTTAGCAAGAGTGATTCCAAGAGCTTTAGAAACGAAGGGAACAGTTCTAGAGGCTCTAGGGTTTGCTTCTAGAACATAGAGGACATCGTGCGCAAGAGCGAACTGAACGTTTATTAGACCCTTTACTCCAATACCCTTAGCAATTTTCTCGGTTGCCTGCCGCACTCGATTTATCTGGGTGTTACTCAAAGTAATCGGTGGAAGTGTGCAGGAAGAGTCGCCTGAGTGGATACCTGCTTCTTCGATGTGTTCCATCACACCGCCTACGTAAAGTCTCTCGCCATCGTAAAGCGCGTCGATATCAATTTCTATTGCGTCATCTAGGAAGCGATCAACTAGCAGAGGGTGCTTTGGACCAACGATTGCTTGGTCAGCAATTCTTTCGAAATAACCTTCAAGGGAAATTTGGTCGTAAACAATTTCCATCCCTCGGCCGCCAAGAACGAAAGATGGCCTGACTAGGACAGGGAATCCGATTCGGTCTGCTATGGCCTTCGCCTCTTCGAGACTGGTTGCTGTTCCATTGGCTGGTGAAATCAACCCTGCCTCATCAAGAATTCTCGAGAAAGCGCCTCTCTCTTCAGCCAGGTCAATGGCGTCAGGTGTAGTGCCCAAGATTGGAATGCCATGTGCAGCGAGTCCTTGAGCTAAACCAAGAGCAGTCTGTCCGCCGAGCTGCACGACGACACCAACGAGAGTTCCACTGGCTGACTCAGCATGAATCACTTCTAGAACATCCTCTAGAGTCAGCGGTTCGAAGTAAAGCCTGTCGCTTGTGTCGTAGTCCGTAGAAACAGTCTCAGGATTGCAGTTAATCATGATGGTTTCGAACCCAGCATCGTGCAGTGCAAATGACGCGTGTACACACGAGTAGTCAAACTCAACTCCCTGGCCAATTCGGTTTGGTCCGGAACCTAAGATGACCACTTTGTCAGCTCCTGATGCACGAACTTCTGTCTCTTGTTCGTAAGTGCTGTAGTGATAAGGAGTTAGTGCCGGGAACTCCCCTGCACAAGTATCAACGGTCTTATAGACAGGTCTGACGTTCTGTGCGTATCGGGTTGTTCTAACTTCAAACTCGCTAACACCTCGAATCTCGGCTATCTGAGCGTCACTGAAACCGAAGGATTTTGCATAAAGCATGATCTCTTCATTCAAATCAGCAGAGGCATGAATCTCCTCAGCAATCTCGTTGATTAAGACAATCTGATCGATGAACCATGGGTCTATCTTTGTTGCTTGGAAGATCTCCTCAGCTGTTGCACCAAGGCGAAGAGCTTGCTGAACGGTAACAATACGCCCATCGGTTGGGAAAGATGATAGTTCGATTAATTCAATCTTTGATTTCTTCTGTTCGCCCCAGTGGAATGACGAACCTCTTCGCTCCAGGCTGCGGAGAGCTTTCTGGAGTGCTTGTGCGTAGTTTCTTCCAATCGCCATCGCTTCGCCGACAGACTTCATAGTTGTGGTGAGTGTTGCATCAGCTGCCGGGAACTTCTCAAATGCAAATCTAGGTACTTTCACAACGACATAGTCAAGCGCTGGTTCAAATGAAGCGGGGGTTACCTTGGTGATGTCATTTGGAATCTCATCCAAGCGATAGCCGAGTGCAAGCTTCGCAGCAATCTTTGCAATCGGGAAACCGGTTGCCTTGGACGCTAACGCTGATGAACGGCTAACGCGAGGGTTCATTTCAATAACAATGATTCGACCGGTGTTTGGCTCAACTGCAAACTGAATGTTACAGCCACCAGTGTCGACACCAACAGCTCTGATGATGTCTATTGAGATGTCTCTCATGTGTTGGAATTCGCGGTCGGTCAAAGTAAGAGCAGGAGCGACGGTAATTGAGTCACCCGTGTGAACACCAACAGGGTCAACGTTTTCAATGGAACAAACCACAACAGTGTTATCTGCTGTGTCACGCATTAGCTCAAGTTCATATTCTTTCCAACCCATGATTGATTCTTCAAGCAAAACTTCAGTTGTTGGGCTAGCTTGTAAACCAGCACCAGCTATTCTGCGCAAATCCTTTTCGTCATACGCGAAGCCTGAACCTAGACCACCCATTGTGAAAGAAGGACGAACAACTACTGGATAACCAAGTTTCGCTGCACCTTCTAGGACCTCATCCATAGTGTGGGCAATGTATGACTTAGCAACATCTGCCCCAGCATCGAGAACTAATTGCTTGAAAGATTGACGATCTTCACCAGCTTTAATGGCTGAAACCTTGGCTCCGATTAGCTCAACGTTGTATTTATCCAGAATGCCGAGCTCGTGAAGTGACATGGCTGCATTTAGAGCAGTTTGTCCTCCGAGTGTTGGCAAGATTGCATCCGGCCTCTCTTTAGCAATGATTGCTTCGATAACCTGTGGAGTGATTGGCTCTATATATGTAGCGTCAGCAAAGTCAGGATCGGTCATGATGGTTGCAGGGTTACTGTTTACCAGGATGACGCGAATACCTTCGGCTCTAAGCACACGACAGGCTTGAGTTCCTGAGTAATCAAACTCACATGCCTGACCGATAACAATTGGACCAGATCCAATAACGAGAACGCTCTTAATATCATCTCTGCGCGGCATTAGTCGGCCTTCTTTGCTTTGTTGGCGTGAATCATTTCAATAAGACGGTCAAACAAGTAGTTCGCATCATGTGGACCAGCTGCTGCTTCTGGGTGATACTGCACTGAGTAAGCAGGTATGTCTAGACACTCGAGACCTTCAACAACATTGTCGTTAAGGCAAATGTGACTAACTCGTACTTGTCCAAAACCTGCTGGGGACTCAACTTGCTCACCGCCATCTACTCGAACAGCGAAGCCATGGTTGTGGGCTGTTACTTCAACGCGACCAGTTCGTCTGTCCAATACTGGCTGGTTGATGCCTCTGTGACCAAAGGCAAGCTTGTATGTCTGGAAACCAAGTGCTCTACCCAACAATTGGTTTCCAAAGCAAATACCGAAGAATGGAATCTTCTTCTTTAGTACCTCTTGCAGCACCTTTACTTGCTCTGTAGCGGTTTCTGGGTCTCCTGGACCGTTGCTGTAGAAAACAGCATCAGGGTTCGATGATAGAAGAATCTCAGCTGTTGACTCAGCAGGGTAAACCTCAACATCGAGACCACGCTCAACCATGTTCTCTATAGTTGAACGCTTGATTCCTAGATCTAGAATCGCAACCTTGCCGACGTACTCACCCTTGTGAGCGACCTCGTATTTCTCTCTAGTAGAGACAACAGAAGAAAGTGATTGGCCCTGCATCTTTGCAGCGGAGCGCACGATAGAAACTAGTTCTTCAACTGGCTGCTCTGCATCTATGCCTGAGAAGATGCCGGCCCTCATAACGCCGATCTCGCGTAAGTGCAGTGTCAGAGCTCTAGTGTCTAGCTCAGAAATGCCGACTACCTCATCTCGCAGCAAGTCTGCTTCAAGGGTTCTTTCGGACCTGAAGTTCGAAACAATTCGACTCATATCTCGTACTACGTATCCAGATACCCAAATCTTGTCTGACTCTTCATCACGGTCATTCATTCCTGTGTTACCAATGTGAGGAGCTGTTTGCACGACAATCTGACCTGCGTATGAAGGATCGGTAAGTGTCTCTTGGTATCCCGACATACCAGTTGCGAAAACTATCTCACCTAGAGAGCTTCCGACCTTACCGAATGGAACACCCTTGAAGACTTTGCCGTCTTCAAGAACCAGTAGTGCAGTTCTGGATCTAATTGCCATTTGTTGTTCCGATCTCCTGAATCATTGAATTCTTTACAGTTAGGACACCGTTGAACATGGTGTGAACCACTGAGCCACTTAGCGTCATTCCTAGATAAGGATTGTTCGCGCTCTTGCTTTGCGAGACACTGTCAACCATTACTGAAGTGTTCGGGTTGTAGAACACGATGTTCGCAGGTGCGCCAACTTTGACTGTTTGACCCTGGTTGCTGAGTCCAGAAATCCTCGCAGGGTTCACAGACAAAAGTTGCTCGAATCTGACCCAGTCGATAAGTCCAGTATCAATCAAAGTAGTTTTTGCAATGGCAGCAGCTGTTTCAAGTCCAACCATTCCAAATGCTGCCTCTCCCCATTCGCAATCTTTGCTGTCTGCTGGGTGTGGAGCGTGATCGGTGGCGATGATATCGATCGTTCCATCGGCTACGCCTTCGCGAAGGGCTTGAACATCCTCTGCGCTTCTCAACGGCGGGTTGACCTTGAACACAGGGTCGTACTCAGAAACTAAATCTTCAGTAAGAATCAAGTGATGTGGGGTAACTTCTGCTGTGACGTTAATACCCTTACTTTTAGCCCAACGTATGACATCTACTGAACCCTTTGTTGAAACGTGGCAAACGTGAAGTCTTGAACCTACCTCTTGAGTCAATAGAACATCTCTAGCAATGATTGCCTCCTCAGCAACAGCAGGCCATCCAGTTAAACCAAGCTTTAGTGAAAGAGCTGACTCGTTCATCTGGGCGTTGACGGTTAGCTGTGGATCCTGAGCATGCTGAGCGATAACCCCGCCGAAAGCCTTGACGTATTCCAATGCTCTTCTCATGACAAGAGAGTCACTCACACACTTACCGTCGTCGCTGAACACAGTTACCTGCGCAGCCGAGGCGTTCATCTTGCCCATGTCAGATAGGTTCTTACCTTCAAGGTTCGCGGTTACAGCACCAATAGGTTGCACCTGCACGTAACCCGCTGACTCGCCTAATGCAAATACTTGTTCAACCACCGCACTGTTGTCCGCTACAGGGTTGGTGTTAGCCATTGGGTGAACGCAGGTGAAGCCACCCATTGCAGCAGCTCTTGAGCCAGTGAGAATAGTTTCACTCTGCTCAAAACCTGGCTCTCGTAGATGCGTGTGCAGATCCACAAATCCGCTCATGGCTATCAACCCAGTGCAATCAATCACATCGCTTGCAGCCATACTTTCGCTGCCGACATAGGTGATTGCATCGCCGGTTACAAGGATGTTCGCAACAGTTCCATCGGTGAGAGAAACGTTGGTGAAGAGTGTTTCATTACTTGTCATTTCGAACTCGATTCCTGAGCTAATAGTTTGAAGAGAACTGCCATACGAACTGCTACGCCGTTTCTTACCTGATCTACGATTGCTGACTGCTGCGAGTCAGCTGCTTCAGAAGAAATCTCTAAGCCTCTGTTCATGGGACCTGGGTGCATGATTAGGGTCTTTGAATTAAGCGAGTTGAACCTCTCGGCTGAGAGTCCCCAGAGGGTTGAATACTCATTGGCGTTTGGAACAAACACAGAGTTCATTCTTTCCATCTGCATACGCAGCATCATGACAACATCAAAACCATCAGCTAGAGCCTCATCTAGGTTGTGATACACATCATGCGCCATAGAAGTTCCATAACTAGGAAGCAGTGTTGATGGACCAACCAGTCCAACGTGAGCACCTAGCGTCTTCAGCAAGTCAATGTTTGATCTGGCAACTCTTGAGTGCAGAAT
>CAMDEE010000016.1 GCA_945895375.1 Auritidibacter sp. Marseille-P8566 | reverse complement strand
AAGTAAAGCAGCTCCGGCTAGAACAATTGCGCAGTTAGTCCCGCTACCTGCTGAGAGATGAGTTAGCGAAACAACTTTCAAGTGCTCAAGTGATTCACTGGACAACTTTGAATCATCCCCAATAGTGAGCCCGGCAACAAGAGCAGCTGAGTCAGGACTTACGCCAGATAGGTTATTGAGAAATGATTGCCGCATATCCCCTAATGGAACGAAGACATCAACTTGTTTCGCATTCAACAGTGATTTGAGGTTTGCAGTGAAGTCTTCATTGTTTCTGAATGCCGGCCTGACCGAGATAACTGCCTTAACTTCAGTTCCAGTAACTAACTCCGAGATCACCTCCCCTCCAGTGAGTGAACCTGCTTTGCCCTCTAATGGCCCATCCGAGGTGACACTGATCAAGGTGCTGAATTTTTCTTGACCTGCAAATCCTTTTGCTTTGCTTGGAGCTTCGAGAACCTTAGCTAGAACAGTAACTGTTGACCTATTTTCTATAACCTTCTGGAAACTTTCTGGAGCAAGGTTGTGTTGAATGAGGTTTACGAACACTGCAGCCACTACCCAACCAGCAACGGCAGCAAAGCGGAGGATCACAGAGTCACGAGGTCTTTGACTGAGGCAAACAACTTATCGCCGATGCCTGCCACATTGAGGAGATCTTCTTTGGCTTTGAAGCCACCGTTGGCAGTTCGCCAATCAACTATGCGTCCAGCAAGAGCAGGTCCAACACCTGGCAAATCCTCTAACTGAGAAGACGATGCTTGATTGAGTGAAATTAGTGATGAAGAAAGAGCACCTTCATAAACAGCACCAGTTGATTCAGATGAAACCACGAGTTGCTCACCATCATTGAGCGCTCTAGCCATGTTCACACTTGCTTGATTGGCTTTGTCTGTGAATCCACCAGCAGCTAGAACAGCATCATAAACACGAGTGCCAGAATCTAGCTGATAGATACCCGGTGACTTGACCGACCCTGCAACATGAACATAGATCTTGGGAGAGTCAATGTTCGAGCTCTGCTCATTGGGTTCCGAAGGCTTGCTTATCTTGACCGTGTTGTCTTGGCCTAAGCCTGAACTAAAGACATAGGTGCCAAAAGCAGCAACAGCAATAAGGGTTATTGTGACTTTCAGCGCTCTAGGGCTGAACTCGGCTAGAACTTCTTTTATCCATAACAGCATGGAAGAAAACTAAAACGATGGAAACTCGCTTAGATTCCAGACAAGCCTGTTTGTTGAGAACTAGCCCTTGGTGACTATGTTGATAAGTTTCGGAGTTCTGATGATGACCTTGACAATCTCTCGACCATCAATCGCCTTCTGAACTACAGGTGAAGCATCTGCAGCTGCTTGAAGATCTGCTTCACTTGCATCTACTGGGACTTCGCAGGTGTCTCTAAGCTTTCCATCAACCTGAAGAACTGCAGTTGTTGTGCTTTCAACCAATATTGTTTCATCAGCATCAGGAAGAAGAGCTAGAGCAACTCCTGGCTTGTGACCAAGGATCTCCCATATCTCTTCTGCCATGAAAGGAGCAAACAAAGACAAAGCCTTAGCAACGGTTTCGGTAGCTTCTCTGACAGCAGGATCAGTTGGTCCTGGTTTACCGTCAATAGCCTTACGAACAGCGTTCACAAGTTCCATGAGCTTGGCAACACCTACGTTGAACTTAAAGTTTTCGATGTTGGCACTGAAATCTCTTAGGAAGGAGTGGGTTGCTTTTCTAAGTTCTTTATCTCCTGTTGAGTAATCAACGCCAACAGGAACCTGAACATCATTAGCTAATCTCCAGCAGCGAGCAAGGAACTTTCCTGACCCTGATGGAGAAACATCTGCCCAGTCAATGTCATCTTCAGGAGGGCCAGCAAATGCCATAGTCAAACGAATAGCATCTGCGCCGTGCTCATCTAGCTGATCGCCTAGCTTGACTAGGTTCCCTCTTGACTTACTCATAGCTGAACCATTCATTAGAACCATTCCCTGATTCAATAACTTGGTGAATGGTTCTGAGAAGTCAACATAACCGAGGTCTTGTAATACCTTGGTGAAAAAGCGTGCATAAAGAAGGTGCAGGATGGCGTGAGTTACTCCACCAACATACTGATCTACAGGTGCCCACTCACGAGCCTCTTCTTTACTGAAGGCTTCAGTCTCACTGTTTGGAGATAGGTAACGAAGGAAGTACCAAGAAGAGTCCACGAAAGTGTCCATGGTGTCAGTGTCCCGCTTAGCAGGACCTCCACATTTAGGACAAGGAACATTCACCCAGTCATCTGCTCCACCTAGAGGAGAAGTTCCCTTAGGAGCAAGATCTAGTCCGTCAGCAGATGGAAGTTCAATAGGTAGTTGGTCTTGAGGAACAGGAACTTCACCACAAGCATCACAGTGGACGATAGGAATAGGAGTTCCCCAGTATCGCTGACGAGAAATCAACCAGTCACGCAATCTGAAGTTCTTGGCAGCTTTTCCTCTGCCTTCTTTTTCTAAGATGCCAACAATCTTTGAAATAGCTTCGCTCTTAGACAAGCCATTCAATATGTCAGAGTTCACAAGAACTCCTTCACCAACGGTAGCGATACCTGTTTCAGCAGCATCTGCTTCACCAGTATCAACAACAGTCTTTACAGGAAGTCCTAGTGTTCTAGCGAAATCTAAATCTCTTTGATCGTGAGCAGGAACAGCCATGATGGCACCGGTTCCATAATCAGCAAGAACATAATCAGAAATCCAGATAGGTACTGTTTCACCATTAGCAGGGTTGATTGCTACTCGACCTGAATCCAAACCAGTCTTTGGTCTATCGGTAGCAAGGCGTTCGATGTCGTTGGATTTCTTTACTTCATCAAGATAGTTCTGGAAAGCCATACGAACTTCAGGAGTTGAACCAGAAACAAGTTCAGCAGCTAGATCGCTATCAACGGCGACAACCATAAACGTTGCACCATATAAAGTGTCTGGTCTGGTTGTGTAAACAGTAATAGGTTCTGCTCTTCCTTCAACCTGGAAATCAACTTCAGCACCGTAACTTCTACCAATCCAGTTACGCTGCATGGAAAGAACTTTAGAAGGCCAGTTGCCTTCCAGCAGCTCTAGATCATCAAGCAATCTGTCTGCATACTCAGTTACCTTGAAGAACCACTGAGTCAAAGCCTTCTTAGTAACTAGTGAGTCACATCTCTCACAGGCTCCACCAACAACCTGCTCATTAGCTAGAACTGTCTGGCATGAAGGACACCAGTTGACCATTGAGTTCTTACGATATGCCAAACCCTTTTCATAGAACTCTAGGAACAACCACTGGTTCCAGCGGTAGTAAATAGGGTCACAGGTTCTAATAATCCTGTCCCAGTCAAATGAGCAGGCATATCTTCTCATTGAAGCTTTGTGAATCTCTATGTTGTCGTAAGTCCAAGCACGAGGATCAAGGTTTCTCTTGATAGCAGCATTCTCTGCAGGAAGACCAAATGCATCCCAACCAATAGGGTGCATAACGTTGTAACCCTTTTGAACCCAGTAGCGAGCAATAACATCGCCTAGAGCATAAGCCTCAGCGTGACCCATGTGTAGATCACCTGAAGGGTAAGGAAACATGTCCAAGACATACTTCTTAGGTCTTGTGTCACCTTTATTGCCCGAAGCAAAAGGACGCAGCTCATCCCATACCGGAAGCCATTTCTCCTGGATAGCGTAGACGTCAGGCCCAGTTGGCTCGTTGCGTGTCTCGTTCATTGTCTCAATTCAACTTTTTTGACTAAGCCTTTAGGTTACCAAACCAATAAATGACTAGGCTCAACCCCAAGGGCAGTAAGTAGAGCCTTAGCCTTGAGCTTGGTCTCTTCCAATTCAGCCAAAGCATCAGAATCTATGGTTATTCCCCCACCAATACCCAAAGATGCCTTTCCTTCTTCAAAGACCAAGGTTCTAATAGTCATACCCAGATCTGCTGCACCCTTATAAGAGATGTAACCAAAGCAACCGCTGTATAAACCTCTTTGGTCCCCCTCTAGCTCAGAGAGAATCTCCATGGCTCTAATTTTTGGAGCTCCAGTCATAGAGCCTGCTGGAAAGCAAGCTTCTATGGCATCAAAGACATCAAGTCCTGGCTTGAGCCTTGCCTCAATGGTGCTAACCAACTGATGAACAGATGCATAGCTTTCAACATCAAACAACTTAGAAACAATCACATCGTGAGACTCAGATACTTTGCCCAGATCATTTCTCATGAGATCAACAATCATGAGGTTCTCAGCACGTTCTTTTTCATTAGTTCTGAGTTCTTCAATGAGACGCATATCTTCTGCCTCATCTGAAGATCTTTTTCTAGTTCCTTTGATTGGTTTAGAAGAAACCACTCCTGATTCGTGAACTCTTAGGAACTGCTCTGGAGATGTACTAACAATGGAGACATCTCCGAATCGCATGTATGAACTGTATGGAGCAGGGTTAGCCTGACGAAGAGACAAGAACACCGAGTAAGGGTTTGTTTCTGTTTCAACGGTTAGTTGATTAGTTAGACAAAGTTGATAAGCATCACCCTTAGCAATGCTTGCCTTAGCGCTTTCAATTAGTTCTAGGTATTTCTCATCGCTGTGTCTCGATGTGATTGCAGTTACTGGCTGAATCTTGTTCTTGGAACGATAAACAGCACTCTCTCCACCCATAAGAGCAAGTCTTAGAAGAGCTGAGTCTCTAAAGAGAATGAATTCTTTCTCTGTTTCAAAAAGTCCTAGAAAGTAAGCAGAGGCCCTGTTGTGATCTAAAACAATGGCTCGCTCAACCACCATGAACACAGCTTCACCCTCGTAGCTGTATGCCCCTACTACTCCAGGTCTAAAATCAAAAGGAACATCGGTTAGGTCATTCTCAATAGAGGCTGAGAGCTCTTCTAGTGTTTGCTTTAGTTCGCTTTCAGATACTAAGCGGCTAGCTGCCCCCATGACGCTAAATCGGTTGTTGAGGTTATTCTCACGATCCAGCAAAAAAGCGTATTCATCTTGGATATGCAGCGTAATGAAGACATCGGGCATGCTTATTCGCGAGGGTAACTCGCTACAGAACAGACGCAAACCCAATAACCTAACTCATCAACATTGAAACCAACTACTTATAGATTAGAGCCATGCAGTCATACATCTTCGAAGAAGGCTTTCTTACCCTGAAAGAGAGCCACGAAAAGGTGCTGGTTGCTGACTCTTTCCTGGTTGAAGATGGCAAGGTCCGTTCCTACTTGCTACACCTAGATAGGTTTCTAAGAGGTCTTAGAGATAAAACACCTGAACTAGAAGATTCACTTGAGCTCTTCCTAAGCCAAGTTCTAGCACTTATCCCACGAAGTGGAAGATACTTTCCAAGAATTGAAATCCAAGAAGGTCCTGTATTTGTCTTCATGCTGAGAGAAGCACCCGAGCAACTAGGGGATGCAGTTCTTTGGACCTATCCCTACCCAGATCCTCGAAAAGACCTCAGCACTAAAGGTCCTGAGCTAGCAACCGGTGTTGAACTTAGAGATCTAGCTCAAGCGCAAGGGGCTGATGAAGCCATTCTGCTAAATGAACATGGTGAAATTAGTGAAGGTGCTCTTTCTTCACTGGTCTGGTGGCGAGGAGATGTGCTGTGTGCTCCAGGCAATGAAATACCTTGGCTTGAATCAGTTACAAGAACTGAGATATTCCAAATAGCAGAGTCCATGGGTATCAAAACAAGATTTGAACATGCAATCCCAGAAGAGCTAATCGGTCTTGAACTATGGCTACTCTCCTCTCTTCAAGGAATTAGAACAGTAAAGAGCTGGGTTGGGGTGAGCGATAACTTTGCTCAGGGACAGAATGTGACTTCTTTTGAGAAGCGAATGAAGTTATTGGCAAGTGCTCTGCCATAACTAAGTGAACACTGCCAAGATTAGAGTGTGAACGAATTCATTGATTGGCTGAACACCAGCGTTCAAAACTTTGATCCATTATGGAGAAACGTTATCGCTGGCTTCGCAATCATGCTCGAAACCAGTATTTTTATTGGACTTATAGTCCCAGGCGACACTGTAGTTCTAGCAGCCGGAACCCTGATTCAAGACTGGGGCGACTATGGGCTCTTGTTTTTAGCAGTCATGGTCGGATCGTTCTTCGGAGAATCAATCGGTTTCTGGATTGGCCGAGTTTTCGGTGTTCGCATCCGGTCAAGCAAAATGGGACAGCGTATAGCTCCACACATTTGGCATCGAGCAGACACTTTTGTTGAGTCCAAAGGAGGCATAGCAATCGCTATGTCTAGGTTCTTACCTGTTCTGCACTCTGTTGTTCCAGTAACAGCAGGAATGAGCAAGATGACATACAAAACATTCATTTCTTGGACAGTCAGCGCCTGCGCTTTATGGTCAGCTATCTACCTTGGTATTGGCTGGTTCGCACGAGGCGCATCTGAGGCCGTCAACCAGTTCAAGTTCGGTGGAGTAATCATCATTGCCATCATCGTTACCTTCCTAGTGTTATCTGCTCTAATCAAGAAGAGGCTAGACAAATCAGCTAATGCAATGATTGATGACGCAGAGAAGGCAAAATCAAGAGCTAAGAAGATTCGTAATGCTGAGATGAAAAGACCAAACCTTTAATGTGCGGAAGAACAGTTGTTGCCAGATCTATAGGTGAACTAGTAACCCTTTTTGATATTGACGATGTCATTGGTGAACAACCCGGTATTACTTACAACAACCCACCTTCCCTACCAGCATCAATCATTGTTGACCGAGTTCTCAAAGAGAACGAGGGAGATCACGCGGGAGAACTCAGAAGACAACTTCATGCTGCTAGATGGGGTCTTATTCCTAAGAACTCACAGGGACCAGCAAACACTCCCCTTCACAACAATGCAAGAATTGAAACAGTTCTTCAGAAACCAACCTTTAGAAACGCTGTTCTAAGGCAACACTGCGTAATGCCAGTATCTGGCTATTACGAATGGCAAATCAAAGAAGACGGCTCTAAGCAACCTTTCTATATCAATGCTGGAGATCAAGGCATGCTTGCTCTAGCGGGTATTTATGACTGGTGGTTGGACCCAACCAAGAAACCAGATGACCCAACAAGATGGCTACTATCATTTGCAATCCTTACTAAAGATGCAGCAGAGCCTCTGGCTCCTATTCATGAAAGAAACCCAATCCTGTTATCTGAATCATCAATGACCGAATGGTTAGACCCGGACAACCTTGAAGACCCAGAAAACACAACCCAAGATCTACTCAATGAATTAGCCAATGAATCAGATGAAATTGCTGGTCAGATTGAGTTCTGGCCTGTAAGCACAGATGCTGGAAATGTTCGCAATAACTCGCCAGCGCTAATTGAGGCTAGGTCTTTCTAAACCCATAGGCTCGACAAAACAGTGCCAATTACTTTAACTGTTAGGCTGAACTAAATCACAAAACAAAGGAATTACCTGGAATGAAGACCCTGTTGAAGCCTGCTTTATACCTCGCTCTAGTATCTGTTTTATTCGGTTCTAACATCGCTCCTACTGCAGGATCACAGTTACCAACAGAAGGCTCTTCGAATGTTTCTTCTGTGAGCAAAGAAGTTATCGCCTCCCCTGCAAACACTGTTACCTACACAACAGCAGAGGTTGCAACTAGAAACACTAGAACCAACTGCTGGACTATTGTTAGCGGCAGTGTTTACAACCTAACCTCATTCATAAACTCCCACCCAGGTGGAGTTTCTGCTATCTCTCAGCTTTGTGGAAAAGACGGCACAGCAACCTTCAACGGTCAACACATGGGAGATTCCTCTCCAATGTCAAAACTTGCAAGCCTCGAGATTGGAACACACATTGCTAACGCAACTTCATGTAATCCTGGCTCTTACCTAGAGAACTCAACTAAGCGTTGTGTTCTTGCTCCTGTTGGGTACTTTGTGAGTGCCTCCTCTGCATCAGCTGGACAAACATTTGCTAACCCTTGTCCCCTAGGCTCATTTTCTTACAATCTAGGTTCCACCCAGTGCGCACTAGCACCCATAGGTTTCTATGTTGACCAGACAGCACAGTCTTCTATCAAGGCATGTCCTGAAGGTCAAACGACAAATGAAACAGGATCAGATTCCATTGAAGCTTGTTACACACCTTCTGTATTTATTGACTGTAACCCAGGTTCTTACTTCAACTACGCAAGCCTTGGATGCGTTCTAGCTCCAGCAGGAAGCTTTGTCAGTTCTGTTGGTGAGAGAGAAGCAACTCCTTGTTCAGTTGGAACCTACACAAACGTAGAAGGCTCAATAGAGTGTGAACTAGCACCTCCTGGTTTCTTCATCGACCAAGAAGGATCTACCGAAGCAACTCCTTGCTCAGTTGGTACCTACTCCCCTGAATCTGGAGCAGAAAACTGCATAGATGCTCCAATAGGTTTCTATGTTGCAGAAGAGCAGCAGACAAGTGCCACAGCCTGTCCTGAAGGTCAGGTAACAGATGCACCAGGTGCAACAACAATCCAAGACTGTTACACACCAGAAGAGTTCATCGAGTGTGACCCTGGTTACTTCTTCAGCGATAGAACAGGTGAATGCCTGCCAGCTCCAGCAGGTTCATTTGTTGATATTGCAGGAGCAACAACAGCAACCAAGTGTTCAGCGGGTACATACTCTTCAGTATTAGCATCTCTTGCCTGTGAACTAGCTCCCTTTGGTTACTTCACAGCCACCGAAGGATCAGTTGAACCAACACCTTGCCAACCAGGTTCACTATCTGCCGATGAAGGAGCTATTGAGTGTGAACTGGCACCTGCTGGTTACTACACATCAGAGATAGCTTCAGCTAACGCATTACCTTGCCCTCAAGGCTTCTTCTCTGCCAATGCAGGTTCATCAGAATGCACACCTGCTCCAGCTGGCTATTCAGTTCCTGACGAAGGCTCAAGTCAAGCGCTGCCTTGTGAACCAGGGAGATTCGCTTCAGAAGAAGGAATGGTTGATTGTGAACAGGCTCCTGCTGGGTACTTTGTGTCCGAAGAAGCAGCCACAGAAGCAACACCATGTTCTAAAGGTTTCTTCGCTTCAAACCTAGGCTCAGTGACCTGCATGCAAGCACCTAGAGGTTTCTATGTCTCAACAGTTGCAGCAACCAAAGCAACCATGTGTTCTAGTGGCAAAACAACAGCAACAGCAGGAGCAACATCATCTTCTGCCTGTTACAAGCCAATAACTCAGGTCTTAACTGGATTCAAAGCTCCTAAAGCCCTAAAGTTCAGCGCTAAGACCAACCTGATAGCAACAACTACTGCCAAAGCAGTAACTAAGTTCAAAACAACTGGTCCTTGCTCAGCCAAGATCATCACAGTCACCACAAAGGTCAAAGGCAAGAAAGTATCAAGCAAAGTTCTATCAGTTACCGCAGGTAAAACAGCAGGAACATGCAAGATAGTTCAAACCTCAGCTGAAGTAGGCAAATACGCAGCCTTCACAAAGACTACGAGCATCAAAATCAGTAGGACTGGCAAGTAGCAATCCTCTCCTTTGCAATCCTTACTAAAGATGCAGCAGAGCCTCTAGCTCCTATTCACGAGAGAAACCCAATCCTGTTATCTGAATCCTCAATGACCGAATGGTTAGACCCAGAGAACCTTGAAGACCCAGAGAACACAACTCAAGATCTACTAAATGAATTAGCTAATGAATCAGATGAAATTGCCGGCCAGGTTGAGTTCTGGCCTGTTGGTGTTGAGGTTGGGAATGTTAGAAACAACAGGCTGAATCTGCTTTCATGGGCTACCAAGCCCTAGATACCTCTTCAAACGAACCTTCACCATCAAACCCGAGGTTCTGCCCGCTCAGAATCTGGAGTGAAACTATTCATTGAATCAAAATTTGGATTGGCTTGAACTGAACAAGATTCTTGTCACTGTACGGCTTTGAAATGTCATGTCCGAAGGCAGTGGCATAATTGCAGTCAATGAATGATAAGCAGTTTTCAAATGTAACCGCCGACTGGCTTAAAGGCGCTGATTTAAATGAACGAAAAGCTCTAGGCCAGTACATGACCCCCGCTTACTTGAGAGACTATCTGCTAGACAGAATAAGTCTCTTTCCCGGCGCAAAGATTTTGGATCCAGCAGTAGGAACTGGAGAATTCCTTCGTTCAGCTATTGAGAGAGAACCAAGAATACAAGCATTCGGATGGGACATCGACCCTAAGATTCTTCAATTTGCTATAACCAATGTTCCCACCGCAAGCCTTAGCGAACTCTCCGCTTTGGAACTTCCAGCTCGGGAAGAATTTGACTTTGTTATAGGCAACCCACCTTATTTTGAAATGAAACTGACCCCCGAGCAATCCTCAGATTTTTCTGAAGTAGTCGCCGGAAGGGCAAATATTTTCGCCTTGTTTTTCAAAGTTGGCATTGAGGCGCTTAAGCCTGGTGGAGTTCTCGCTTACGTGGTTCCTCCTTCTATGAATAACGGGGCTTACTTCAAAGCTCTGAGAAGGTTTCTGACAAAGCAAAACCACATTCTGTCAGTTAAGGTGTTTTCCAAGAGTGATCTTTTCATTGATGCGCAAACTTCTGTACAAGTTATCACGGTAAAGAAAGGTAAAGGAAAGAGTTCAAACGTTTTGGAGTTGCCCATCAGAGGCGAATTAGAGCCGTTGATTTTTGAGAATGTTCCTGAAATCGAGAGCTATTACGATAATTCATCGTCTCTTTTCGATCTTGGGTATGAGGCTGTAACAGGCAACATTGTATGGAACCAGCATAAAGATTCTCTAACAAACGATAAATCAAAAGCGAAGACGGCCCTTTATTATGCCCGAAACATCGCAAGCGGCAACATCGTTTTAGCTGAAGATGAGAAGAAACCTCAGTACCTTAATTTTGTTCCTGTGACAAAATTTGAAGGACCAGCAATATTGGTTAATAGGATTATTGGAGGGGTTGGGAAAGGCGTCATAAACGCAGCTTTTGTTCCCGAAGGCGAAGTGTTTTGCGCTGAAAACCATCTAAATGTAATCAGAATTCGCAAAAACGCTATTCCGAGAGTCTCTTTGCCCGAACTCATGAATCTAATCTCAAGCGAAAATACCATAAGAACTGCACGGCTAGTCACTGGGAACACTCAACTAAGTGCCACAGAGTGGAATTATTTGTTACCATTCAAATAAGTGTGTGATGCAGATAGGGGACAAAATGGAGCTTTGGGACAGAGTTGAAGTATTTACTGAGCAAGTTTCTGACAAAAGCTCGAATGATGAGCGGAATACGGCCCGCGAAAAAATCATTGAAAGTCTCTTTTCGATTGAAAGTGAGACACAAGCAAGTTTCTTGAAGGATTCAAGCCATAAAGATTTTTGGCAGTCAATTAAAAACAAACTCGAGTCTTCTCTGACTGATTTTCTTGATGATAAGTCTGGCTTGGATAATTTCCAGTTGACTCATTTAGTCAGAAAAGGCGGCCGGAACTTTAATTATGATTTCTTTGCTCCGGGCCCAATTTCAGGTGAAGATTCTGGGATCAAGTTGGAATTCAAGAAAGGCGCTACAATCTTCGACCAACCGGAGTTCCTTAGCTTGTGGGCAAAAAGTGGAACCCTTATTAACCCTGCTTTTAGAGACTACCCGAATTACTTTTACGATAACTACATTCAGGAATTGGCAAATCTAGTAGGCGTAAGCGCGCCATCAAAAAGTGCTTATCTACATGACATTTTTAACACAAATTATGTGAACTTCTTCGGTACCGCAAAATCAGTCTATGATTCCAAAAGAGACAGTTTTCTGGCGCTTCAGTACAAATCCATAGATGACTATTTGCATTACATTTCAAAATCTATAGATTCAATTGACTTCGACCAAATTCAAGGTCGCCTAACTGAACAACTTGACAAATATTTCCTTTCATGGAATTCGACAATAATGGATTTCACAGTAGAGCAATTTCATGAAAAAGATGTAACTCTAGATCGAACTGCCTCATTCACGGGTGGTAAAAATGGATGGAACAACATCTGTCTGAAGAACTTAGCCGGGAATAACATAAATTCCTTGCTGAGATGGAAAAACTATGCTTGTGTAGTTGGACCAGCCTGGCAAATTAGCCTCAAGTCAGCGTACGTTGAGTGACACAAGAACTTTTTTTGCCATAACGCTACTTCTTGTCTAATTCAAGATGTTGAGTCCAATTCTCATTTGCTGCAACCCGAACTTGCAATGTCAGACCAAACCTATAAACTCTAATATCCGAACATTTGTTCGGATAACTTGTTAGGGTGATTTATGGGTCGTATAGACGAAGCTGTGGCTGTTTTAGTAGATCAGGAGGGTGCTCCTACCCTCTTTAGATGGAGAGAAAAGGACTATCAGGTTAGTTCTAGGCCAGTTAGATGGTTTGCCAGGACTGAATGGTGGCTAGGAGAAAGGGCACATAGAGGAATAGGTTCTGGTGCTGTCGAAGTAGAGATGTGGCGGTTCCTGGCTACCGGGCATGGAACAAAGGCATCCTTTGAATTGGTTCACAACACTTCAGCTAGTACTTGGAAGTTAATTAGGCTGTTTGTCTAGCGGTTAGCGGCTATTTAATGAGCCCTAGTTACAAGGTTGAGCAATGTCTAAATCTGCTCGTCTTTGATTTTGTTTTCCAATGACAAGGCTAGAAAATCAGAAAAAACCTGGCTTCTGAATTCGAGACCCTCTTCCATTCTGTAGGTCCTAGAGGGGTCTCCCCTAAAGCTTAACCAGTTGAAGCTCGTGAAAATCACACAGTTATCTACGATCATGATTTTCGCGTGGGTGTTTTTGTGTCGCATAAGAATCAATCCTTTCGAACGCAACTTTTCAAGTAAATCTATCGATCTAGGATCATCACCTTTACCGTCTTCGTACCCGTAAACCAGAGTTACCTCTACTCCCCTCCTAAGAAGATTCTCAATTTTTGTACCAAAGTCTCGATTCACAACTGTCCAAGTTACCCATGGGGATACGATAAAAAGCCTCTTCGCAGCGAACAAGAGTGCCTCCTCTCGAAGAATTCGATGATCAAAAACTGAAATCATGGAAGGGCTTGATTTCTCTAATAGGAATTTACCTACTCCAGGAGGCTCGACCTTAATGTTGGCTGGGGACGGGGAAGCAGGTAAATCTTGGGCTTCAATTTTGGGGATTTCTCTTCTAATTGAGAGCAGAGTCTCTAGCACTTCAGTGGGAAACTCAAAATCCTCGGCGACCATAAATAAATCTGTCGCTTCTTGTTCTTCAGAGATTACTACACCTAATGAAGAAAGAAAATTTGGCTGATTTACATAGTTTAAGTGCAGTTGACTTAGACCGTTATCAATAACAATCTCTTGTAGCTTTTTCTTTGTTCCAAATTCTTCAAACACCAGCAGCCAAGTTAACTTGAACTTCTCCACAAATTTTTTAGGTGCAAGTCCTTTAACTTCAACAAACTTAACATCTTCAGTTCCATAAACTTTATTCAATCTGCCTAAATCAAAATCAGACCTTGTAGGCCGCTTCATTCGGATTGGATCAGCCTGGATGATGTCTTGGGCAGAGTCAACAACAGAATCTATTTCGCTGAAAATTCCCTCGGCATCATTATATAAATCTACAAAGAAAACTGGCTCTCTAGTCACTTGATCGATTTGAACCTCAACTTCGGAAGTTTCTAGAACAATCTTTCTCAGAGTGACAAGCTTACTTTTACCGCTTTCAGTTAGCTTCAAGCTTGAATCGGAAGACACGTGAATGTTCCCAGCTAAAATCTCATCAGCAAGATAGTCAGATACTATTGCCTCTTCTAGGCCTAGGAATTCACTAATGGTTGCTGCGGTATCAAAGCCGACTGAAATCGCTCTAATTACATATTCAGAACCTATAGGCACAGGTGATTTGATCATTCTTAACACTCTAAGTTTGTATATCCGAATAGGCATAGACAAAGGTACGATACCGACTAACCTGTATCCTGGTCTGGACTCCGAATAAGTTCTACTTAGCTCGGCAATCATTGGCCACTCCTCACTTCAATAACTTCGCAATGTTCGTTATGTTTGCGAATGTAGGAAAGAGGGTCACCCATGCCATCTGGCCACCTTTGAATGAACCGGGCATTCCCAAAAATGAACAGCCCGTGCTTGGCTCTCGATAGAGCTACATTGTGTCTTTTCCAGTACTCGCCCGAAATGAAACCAAGTGCTGCTCTTTCATTATTCTTGTCATTTGCTCTGGTGATGGAGAAAAATGTGAAGTCAGCTTCTAGCCCTTGAACAGAATCAATTGTAAGAACTCTGATCTGGCCCGTTTGCAAAAGAGGACGAAGAATATCGCTTGTAGCCACAGACCTCTTTAAATTTGCTACTTGGCTGGAATAAGGGCTTAAGGCAAGATACTGCGAGTCTGAGAGTGAATTGAACGCGGGGTCTCTTCCTATAGTTGTCACTATTGACTCCATTTCGCGAATTAGAGCTGTTTTTTCAGATTCGTTAACGAAGCTATCTAAGTCCTCCATTTCGAAACTTTTCTTCCCCAAACTTGAAGTGTCAAACCACTTAATTTGCTTACTAAGCAATTTTGAAATCTCAGTTGGAGTCGTTTGAGGCCCATTTATAATCTGGTTTTCATAGAAGCAGCTAGAAATCAAATCACCTATGGGCGGATCCATTCGATGTTGAACGGACAACGATGAAACAGATGATTCAGGAAGTCCAACAAGCATTGTTTCAAAAATAGTTTGTTGGACATCTAAGGGCCGAAGGTTGTACTTTGCTAGTAAGTCCTTTCGCCTCAGTAGATCGCTGTCGTTGGGCGAAAGCTGTTTGTCGTCTCCGACCAAAACAATTTTTTTACTTCTGCTAATAGGTACTAGAAGTTCTGTTGCCGTTGCTTTAGAAGCCTCGTCGATAATGCACAAGTCGTAATGCAGATCTTGAAGGTATGGATCTCCAATGAAACCAATGCAAGTTCCGGCGACAAGCTCTGTTCTAGCGATTACTTTGCCCAGTAAGTGGGAGTCAAATGGAAACCTACGTATCCAATCCTTCTGAATTCGCAGAATTTCAAGAGAGTTTTCTGCTTTGCTTTCAGACAAATAGCTAGCAAGGCGTCTCGAAAGTTCTCCGGAACGAATTTGTTCAGCAAGTTCGTTTCTCTTGAAGCCTTGTCTCTCAAGGTCAGTTACTAATTGGAGGATATGTTCATCGAAATCCTCGCTAGCAACCTGAACCCCATCATGCGATGGGTTGGCTATTTCTCCTTCAAAATCAACTCTTGAAACCTTAGATTCGGAATCAAGATCTAGCTGACCGTCTTTGACTGTGGCATCTAGAAGTTCAGAAACCAGGAGCCACTTACTCAATTCATTCACGTCGACGTTATTCTCGCCAAGATATTTGTCAACCCTAATAGTGGATATATCGCTTACCTTTGATTTCCAATCGAGAAGTCTGTTCTCGATCATGTATCCACTGACGCTCTCGGAAATTTTTTCCTCACGGCCAACTCTGACCATAGAAGTGAAGCCGCTATTGTCCAATGCGGCAATTGCATTGTCAACTGCAACGTGGGTCTGAGAAACCAGCAATACTCGGGCCGTTTTCCCT
>CAMDEE010000015.1 GCA_945895375.1 Auritidibacter sp. Marseille-P8566 | reverse complement strand
TCCCTGGCGCTAACCTTGGTGTTGATTTCAAGGGTAAGAAGTTGTTCTCTCAGGTGACAGCTTGGGTAACAAGCCAAACTCAGGACAGCATTGACCTAGTTGACTTCATCTTCTTCCGTCCTGAAAGCTACGTGCCTTCAAGAGAAGCTGCCAGCACTCTTCTTTCATTCGAAGCTGGTGACACCCGTGGCGAAAGCGTAGTCGGTGGCGCAGCAGCTCCGAAGATTGAAGGATCTTTTGAAGGTGCTGTAACAACAATTGAAGATGCTCCTGCTGGCGGTAACGGCGGCAAGGCTCTGAAGATTGTAAAGAGTGGTCAGCCATGGGCTGGTGCAAACATCTTGAGCTTTGCTTCTGGTGTTCGTATCACTGACGCGGCTAACAAGACCATTACTTTCAACTACTTCTCACCTAAGGCTGACTCTATAGTTCGTGTTGAGCTAAACCCAGGTGCGGTTGGTAAGACAGTTACTGTTCCTCAAGGCTGGTCAAAGGTTACTGTTGACTTCTCTGATGTTGCTGCTTGGTCAGCTAACACTGAGTACACATTGGCAGCTATCTTCCCTGACTTCCTAGTTGCTCCAGCAGCTGAGCCATTGGCTTACTATGTGGACAACTTCGGAGTCAACGGAGCCAAGACTCCTGACATTGCTGTTCCTGCTACTGTCTACAACGTTCGTCTTGCGGACTGGAACGCTTCTAACTCATTCGATGGAACCAAGATCTGGGGTGACGCAGGAATTGGTCAAGGCTGGTTCGATATTCACACCCGCTACTTCGCTAAGTACGTTGCAGCAGGATCAACCTTCGAACTTCGTTACAAGGTAACCAACGCTGCAACTGGTGCTAACGCTCCAGATGGAACTGTTGTTACTTTGAGCCTAGGAGCTGCATGGTCTAACTCAAATGCTAAGTTCGCCGCTGGAAACACTGTCGTTGATGGTGTAACTAAGTGGGGTGGCAATGGCCAAGAAGATATGGCAACTGTTACTGCAACAGTTACTAACGGTGTTGCAACAGTTTCTCTGAAGTCAAACGACACCGTTGCTGATGCAAGTGCAAACCCAGGTAACGCAAGAACTAACCCAGATGGTCTAAACCCTCGCTTCATGCAGGTGAAGATCAAGGTTGACGGAAGCAACACTGTTACACGTCAAGACTGGGTAAACATCATTGCTACCAAGCCTTCTGTGGCTCCTACTGTGACTTCTGTTACAGCTAGAAACGCAAGAGCGGGTCAGGCAGTAGACATCATCGGAACCAACTTGGGTGACGCACTAGCTCACTCTGTAGCACTGCTTTCTCCTGCTACAGCTAAGTTGTCTGAAGTTCTAACTCCGGTAACAGTTGTTTCTGTTAGCGCAGACAGAACCCGCATGACTGTTCTATCTCCTGAGCTATCTCAGAAGGGTACATTCGTTGTCACAAACAGTGGAGGTTCTTCAAGTTCATCTACCTTTGCGGCAAGCGCGGCAGTCACAGCCAAGCCAACAATCTCAATGCCAGCATCTTTGGTAAGAGAAGTTGGATCAACAATCGCAATGACAGGTAACAACCTTGGTTCTGTATCATCAGTAACTATTGGTGATGTAGAAGCTCCGTTCACAATCCTGAGCGCAACTTCAATCGTTGTTACTGTCCCTGCTGGTGTTGTTTCTGGTTCAAAGATCAATGCAACTAACGCTGGTGGAACAACAACCACAAGCAAGTTCATCTACCAGGCAGCTGTGATTGAAAACGTAACTACAGCAGCTAAGGTTGGCGAGACTGTAACCCTGACTGGTAAGGCTCTAAAGGCTAGAAGCATCGTATTCGCAGGTAACAAGGCTGCAAAGCCTGTGACCAACGAGAACGGTGAAGTTACCGTTGTTGTTCCAGCCGGAGCGCTAAGTGGTCCGATTAAGATCACTACCAGTGCTGGTATTTACTTCACCAAGTCATTCACAGTTACTCCACCAGCTCCGATTGTTTCATCATTCTCACCTGCTGCAGGTAAGAACGGTGTAACAGTTGTGACAGTGAGAGGAACATCTCTAAAGGGTGCAACAGTAACCGTTGGTTCGCTAGCAGTTACATTGTTGTCCGGTGCCAACTCAACCTCGTTGAAGTTCGTAATCCCAGCTGGAGCAACCAGCGGCAAGATTACAGTAACTACACCTGGTGGTTCAGTTGAATCGGCTAACACCCTGAACATCAACTAGTCATAAACAAAAAAGAACTGCCCCGTCCTGATGGATGGGGCAGTTCTTTTATTAGCGGAGTCTAGATAGGAACGATTGCCTTGAACTCTGTTCTTTTGGTGGCTTCGTTCCAATTCAAGGTTCGTTCAATGCAGAATGCGTCTAGCATTCTAGAGCCAACGCTTTCAATCTTTTCTCGGGTAGGCTTCAAGCCATCATTTGTGATGTGAACAAGGAGGTTACATCCGTCTGCCAAAAGCACATTGACCCCCACATTCATCGCCTCACCGTGGCGAATGGCATTACTTACCACTTCCTTGAGGATCTGGTTCAGGACGGTGTTTAGAACTTCGTTTGTACGGGCAAGTTCTTCAACTTCTGGCGCAACTTCAGCCTCAATTTCCGATACGCCTTCCCAAACAGACTGAATTTCAGAAATACTAGTTGCTAAGGTTTGGGCAGTTTTCCGATCCTCGCTCAATGCATCAATAGCGCGTTGCAGATCTTGCATGATTTGACCCCTTGTTTCTGCATCCAGACGCTCTGCGCGACTTACTCTAATGGATGCGGACGTAAGGGCTGGCTGGACAACTCCGTGAAGGAGTAGGTACCAACTGTGGCTCGCTAGCCAAGCCTTTTGTTCGTAGAGTTTGTTCTCCCTGGATAGCTCTTCAATCACAGAGCTCAACACTTCTTCAATCTTGGATTGCTTTAGGTCCAAAATATAGGCCAAGGACGCTGCGATGAATGACCAGGCCGGGATAATCAGGAATACAGGCACCAGTTCTGGAATCCCGTTAGGGTTTGGAATAGAAGACAGGTAAGTGTACGTAGGAATCGCTGACAGGTATGCCAGCGCGGTGGTTGCCCCGATTGCTTGAACAACCTTCAATTCTTTAGCCCAGAGAGTCGCATACTTCAGTAAAGCCGTTGACAAAGTAAACAGAAGGCTTGCAATCAGAATCTCTATCGCAGTCAAATCTGGTATCGAAAATGAAGTGAGAACGAACATGACCAAGGGAATAGGCACAACGGAGTTCCACACACGTATGGACTCGGACAGGTTGACTGTGATTTCAGGCTCTGCGATCGCTTCATTGCTCGACTCTGCGGACTTTCTCAGCTCCATTGCCTCCATGGATAATTTTGCACTAAATGGCCTCAACTCCGACTTAATGAAATCGCTTAGCTTGCTTGCTAGAGTCAAAATGTCATTGGATTCCTTGACAGCCTCGCGCAATTCATTCAATTGCGGAGAGAGCGCTTTGTATGCATTCAAGGCTGCCTCACGATTTTGTTCCTCAAGTTTTCCGAAAGCTGCTTGTCTAAATGAAAGAAGATTTTGCTCAGTCTCTTGAAGGCGCACAAGAGCAGTTTCTCTTTCCAATCTGTTACCAACGAAGTTGGTGTACAGGGCTAGAACCGAGAATCCGATTATTAGGCCACCAATGAATCTGTAATGTGGCTCGCCTGAATCCTCAATACCGAATAAAGGGGCTACGTACAGTGTCGACAGATTTTTGATGCCAAAAAAGAGGCTCGAGAAGATTATGTTGAACCAAGGCTGCTTTGCTTGATTAGTGTTGCGACGGCGTTGGATCACAATCGCAGGGACCATAGGGATGAGTCCCAGGAGCACTCCAATTGCGTTTACTGGGATCCAGAACCAGCTGTAATCGGACAGCCTGACGGCATCGAATGCAAAACTAAGTACAGCGATGAAAACCAAGGCGAGCCCAAGCAAAGGCCCACCCATCGCGTTGTGATGGCCTAGTCGGTTCCAGAATCTCTTAGAAGAAAAGCTGAAATTCATTTATGCCCTCAATCGCTAGGTGTTCCTATAAAGTCTAGTTTTTGAGGTCCTTGAAAGCACCTAGGAGAGTTACTGTTGATCTGGGTTGTCGTCCAGGTTTGACTCTTCGACCTCGTTGTCTTGGTCATCTAGGGCTGAACCGAGTGAGATTCCAAGGATGTCTGCAGAAGATGATGGCAGTTCTAGATCCTCAACCTTGCTCAATGCCTTGTTTACGGCTCTAGTTCTAGTTCCAGCCTGGCTCACTGTCTTCTGGGCAGTTTCAAGCTGTCTAGCCAAAGTGTCCATGACTCCCGAGTACTTACCGAACTCAGTCTTAGCTGCACTTAGAACCTTCCAAACATCGGAAGCACTCTTCTCAATAGCAAGGGTCTTGAAGCCCATTTGAAGGCTGTTCAGAAGAGACATAAGCGTGGTTGGACCGGTCACCAAAACTCGGTAGCTGTTCTGCAGTTCGCTGGTAAGCCCTGGTCTTCTGACTACCTCAGCAAAGAGACCTTCGGTTGGCAGGTACATAATTGCAAAGTCAGTGCTCACTGGAACATGGAGATACTTCTCTGAGATCTTCTTGGCCTGAGTCTTGATGGCATTCTCTACAGCCTTAGCTGCTGAAGCGACATCCTCAGCAGAGCCGGTTTCTTGGGCATTCTGAAGTTTCTCATAGTCTTCGTGAGGGAACTTGCTGTCGATAGGAAGATAGACATATTCTCCGTCTGCTCTTCCTGGAAGCTTTACTGCAAACTCAACAAGGTCATTTGATCCTGGCTTGATCTTGACGTTCTTCTCATATTGGCTTGGCGCAAGGACATCCTCCAGCTGACGTTCTAGCTGAACTTCACCCCAGCCACCACGAGATTTCACGTTAGTCAGAACCTTCTGCAAGCTGCCAACATCGTTTGCTAGGTTCTTCATTTCACCGATACCCCTGGCAACTGCCTCAAGGTTTTCGCTAACTAGTTTGAATGATTCGCCTAGACGCTTTTCCAGAGTTCCTTGAAGTTTCTCATCAACTGTCTCACGCATCTTTTCAAGCTTTTCTTCATTACCCTTGCTCATCTTCTCGATTTCGGTCTGCAGGGTAATCTGCATTTGCTGCTGCTTCTTGGAGTTTGATTCGGTTAGTTCGGCAATCTTTGCCTCAATGTTTCTAAGTGAGTCACTCAGGGACTTCTGGAGTTCAACCCTTGAGCTGCCGGCTTCATCACGCTGAAGCTTTGCTGAGTTCTGGGATGCCTCACTAAAGGCAGTTAAGCGCTTTTCGACGATGTCGTGATTAGCAGCGATGGCGGAGCGAAGCTCATCTCTGTGCATCTGAAGATCTTTACTCACATCAAGTGAGACAGGGGAGGATTTACGGGTCAGCCAGATAACAGCTAGGACAACAACCGCAACTAGGTTGAGGGCAACTAACAAAGTCAAGATTTCCATGAGGCTCCGATTCTAGGATTTGGTCTCTATAAAACAATAAGTGTTGCTAGTGACAAACTATTCCCCCAAATAATGGCAACGCCCCATATCTGCTAAAAGCAAGCATGGGGCGTTAGGGGGTGCCTGGCTTAGAGCCTTGCCTCAACCTTTGCCTTTGTGGCTTCAAAACGGTTCTTCAGCAATACATACTCAGGCTTCCAAGGCTTAGCTGGTCCGGCCCAGTGGATGATCTTTGGGTTGGCGTTGAAGTCCTGAGATGGAACGTGGTTCCATTCTGAATCGATTTCTAGCACGCGGTCTCTTGAGTAAATGTTGAATACGTCCTGGTCATTCATGCGGCACTGCTCAACTAGATACATGTGTTCAACAGTAAAGTTCTCAGCTCTCATTAGCTTGAGGTTTAGAACCAAGATTCCTGCGTTGAATGTTCTAGAAGTTAGATCCGCCTTGTCGTGAAGACGCTTTCTGATATCCCATGCTTTCTCAGGAGCGAAGTGCAGAGTTGCTCTAGTGATTGGACGAATCATGTTTGCCCAAGTCTTCAGTCTTGTTCTCTTACCAGCGAATACATTCTCACCAAGGTTTAGATCGTATAGCTCACCGACATCGCCTTGAATAAGAATGTCAATGTCTAGGTATAGAACCTTTTCCAGATCTTTCAGCATCTCCGGTAGGAACAGTCTGTCCATAGTTGAAACAGAGATGTGTGAAAGAAGAGCAATGTCATCACCATAGTGAACATCATCGAAGTTATAGAAGGTGAAGTTGATCTGTGGGAATAGTTTGCCCATGCGTGAACGGAAAGCATCTCCTAAACCACGAGTCATTACATGAGCGTTGATTTCTCTGTTGCTGTGATCAACTAGTGACTGAAGCACAACAGGAATCATGTCTTCTAGGTTTTGATCAAGTGCAAGAGCAGTCTCAACAACGTTCTTACCTCTTGGGTTATTGCCAACGGTAATCTTTGAAGCTTCTAGAGCCGCAACAGCTTTCGGAACATCAATGTTTGAAGGAGTTACCTTGCTGTATGTGGTGGCATACTTCTCAGCAAACTCAACTTCAGCCTGACAAATCTCAGCCCAGAGCTTACGAACTTCCTTTTCGTTCTTACCTTCAAGAATTGCCTTGAGAGTAATCTCTAGCTTGTCTTCGATGCCGTTTCTAATCTTGTTGAAAGCAGTTTCATCAAGGTTGATTAGACCTTCAAAGCGAACATCCGCTAGGTTCTTAGGCTTGAAATCAACCGGTAGTCCCATTGATCTAGCTGGCAGGTAACAGTGCAGGCGGCTAGTTGCTACCTCACGGTAGTCAACATATTCCTCAAGCATTACGCGAGCATCTTCGATACCTTCAACTAGGTCAAAGCCTCTAACCTGTTCACCAACCTGGATGAACTGGTCAACCTGCCAGCCTAGGTACTTTCTCTCATCAATCTTGGTTTCAACTTGAGCTAGCTTCTTCTTAGTAGTTCCAGTAGCAGGTGGAAGAACCTGACCAACGGTTGTTGTTACACAGCCTGAGAAGAAGGCCTTGATTCCAAAGTCGCGAAGACGATACAAAGTGGTCCAGTCTCGACAACCAACAGGCTCAATGCGCTTTAGTTCTTTGACAACATCTTCAGTTAGAACATCTGGGTCTTGGATGTGGAAAGAGATCATTAGAGGAAGAACGTTCTTCGGGTACGGGAAGTCAACCGGTCCCTTGAAGTTTCTGTGCATGAACCAACCGTTAGAAATCAACCAGGTGTTCTCCGGATATTCACGACCGCTTGAGAAATCTCTATCGATAGCAACAGGTTGAACCTTAGCTGCGTGGGTAGTGATCTGGCGGTGAGGTTGGATGTGCTTCTTTAGAGAATTTAGGTAGTTAGAAAGTTTGGTGTTTCCTACATAGTCAATGTTTTGGAAACGCAGCAGGTTAGATAGTGCTGCAAGGGTCTGAACGTAGTCACCACGGTTACGTGAAGTTCTTGACTTGTCTAGAAGTTTGTAATCCATAACAGCAATGTTGATTGTGTCTGGAAGTGATTTAACTTCAGGTTCGTTGTGGTTTAACTGAGTGTTGAACCATTCAACTAAATCTCTGTCAGCCTCATTGAATCCAGCCATTGCTTTCTTATCTGCATAAAGAATGTCTGTTTCTTCACGAAGAAGTTCAACCTGGGTGTAGGTTGCTAGAACTTTCATCAGTGCAAGTCTGGTTTCCAATGGCAAAGTATCACGGTGCTTAGCCAAGTAGTCCTTTAGCTGAGAAAGCCCCTTCTTGATGTCAACAAAGAAAAGGCTTTCAAAGTATTCAAAAGGTGCATATGTCTTCGCCTTTTCTTCACCTGCTTCATTGAAGTAGTGGTTAGCAGATTCGAACAGACCGAACTGACAGAGCATAGTTCCAAAGCCCAAAGCACCAATGTCTTTCTGGCTTGAGTTGTCATACAAAGATTGAACAAATGATCTGGCCAGCAGACGCTCTGGGGGAGTCTTCACGTTTCTTGCGTAGTCGCAGACAGCTTCTTCCATGGTTAGACCCGCAGCTACTTTGCCGATTACCGGTGGGTTAGCAACAATGCCCTGCAACTTCTCGATGGTCTGGGCCTGGAAGCCTGCGACCATCTGCATTCTCAGAAGGTTTCTAAGCTTTTCGAATTGCTTTGGGGCAAAAACCAATCCCCATCGCTTGACGAACTTTTTGGCAGACTTAGGAATGGCCATGGACTTGGGTCCTTACATAGTTGGATTTGAAAAGAGCAGAACGATTCGTTGTTCTATATCGATATTTTACCCCAGTGAGCCCAAAGACCCTGTCAGATACCTAACCGAATAGGGCAAGCACAAGAAATGCGAAGATGCCGGTAAATATGGCTGGAGTTAGGTACTTTGAGACATTTAGCCAGATTCCAAGAGTTGAAACCCTTGAAGCAAGCAGGGTCTTGGAAGGCAGCTCTTTCAAATCCCTAGCAATTGCCTGACCTTCCGCTGAAGCGGAATACTGAACCAATGCACCGAGTATTCCAGAGGCTAGAAGAATGCCTGCGGTGGCAAGAGATGCATAAAGACCAAGGGCCCTGATTTCATCAATTAGGCCAACAGTTGTGATCAGAAGAAATGTTGGTGCTAGCTGAGAGATAACCAACTGGTTCCTAGTTTTGAGCCAGAGTTCTAAAAGTTCTTTTTCAGTCATGTCATAAGTCTAAATCGGATGGGTTTACCTAAGGCTTATGCAGGTGCGGTATCAAAGCTAAAATTAGACCATGGGATCATTCGTCACGGCAAGCCAGGCTTCGTTAGCCGTGAATCTGACCTTGGTTGAAATTGGACTCCTGTTTATAGGCCTAGGCATTCTGTCCTGGCTGGCTCTCAAACTCCATGTTTCAAGTATCCCGCTATTTCTTTTGGCTGGTCTTGCCCTTGGTAAAGGAGGAATAGTCCCACTCGATGTGTCAGAGGACTTCCTCAACGTTGGTGCAGAAATCGGGGCTATTCTTTTGCTACTTGTCCTTGGTTTTGAGTATTCAGCCAGAGAGCTAGCGGCAAGCATGAAAAAGCGCTGGCACGCAGGGCTCATGGATATCCTGTTAAATGCTGTTCCAGCCGCCATATTGGCTTTGATATTGGGCTATGGACCGGTTGGAGCTCTTGCTTTTGCTGGAATCATGTTTATTTCATCCTCAGGTATCGCAAGTCAACTCATCAGGGAAACTGGCTGGGGCAAATCCAATGTCGCTAAACGAGTAACCAGCGTCTTGGTCTTTGAAGACATCCTGATGGCCCCATATCTGCCGATTTTGGCAGCTTTCACCCTAGGTTTGAGCGTTTGGGCTGGACTTATTTCAGTTACCGTGGCCCTTGGAGTCACAATGAGCATCTTCCTCATCGCTATTGGTCGAGAGATTCCAGGTCTTAAGTCATTGGCGAAGAGAGGCCCTGGCGTTCTACTACTTCTAGTCTTTGGTGTGACCTTGGCAGTTGCCGGTGCAGCAACCCTAGCTGGATTCTCAGGTGCTATTGCAGCATTCCTAATAGGAATGCTCCTTACCGGTGAGGTGGCGGAGTCGCTGAGAAGCCGATTTGCCCCACTTAGAGAGATCTTCTCGGCGATTTTCTTCTTATTCTTTGGCCTAAGCATCTCTTTCCTCGATGTTGTGAGCGTGTTACCAGTGGCCATAGCCTTCTCGGTATTGGGAATAGCAGGAAAACTGGCTGTTGGCTGGTGGGTGGGCCGAGATATGTCTGATCGGATGAGCTGGCGCAGAATCGGAGCTTTCTTGGTAGCTAGGGGAGAGTTTTCTATGATTATTGCGGCAACCGTTGTTGCTAACACTGCTTTTATAGGCCTCAAGGAGATAACCCTTGGAGTCGTGGTGCTCACTACTATCTTCTCGACCCTTGCTATTCGCTACCTGCGTAGTCATTTGGAGCGCTAATTCCCCTCAGTGTTGGCACTAACCCTGAATAAACTAATTCTGGAATATTTCTGAGAAATTATTCGCTTTCATATATTTTGCACCAAAACATTCGATTTTTAGCAGGATACGGACTATTCTTAACCGTGACGACTAATTTTCCTAGGCATTCTGTCTAGTTTTGAAGGGCAAACAAAATAATGTTCACATTGAACTCAAATATTCGTAAATTCATATCTCTCCTAGTTGGAGCAGCACTTACGCTGACGATGGTTTCAAACACTGAATCAGCAAAGGCAAGCTTTGCTCCGCCGATCATGGCAACTATCTTCCCATCTAGCGGAACTGTCACTGGTGGTGACCTAATCACCATTACCGGCCAAAACCTGCAGAGAGTTAACGACATCGAGGTTGGTGGAACGAGAGTATTTAGAGAAGATCTCGAAAAGAGCCCAATCGGTGAATGGATTACATTCAGAGCTCCTTACAGCTCAAAGACAGGTCCTGCCGATGTCACATTCTTGAGCACAGTTAACGTAACTGAACCAAACTTCTATACCTACACTGCATCTTCAATCACTTCTGTTACCCCTGCCCTGGGCACATTCAGAGGTGGTACTGTTACCACCATTCGTGGAGCCGGATTTGGTCCGATGGAATGGGGAGACAGTTCACTAACTGTTAAGTTCAATGGAGTTAATGCAACTGCAGTTAAGAGAGTTAGCCCGACTCAAATTACTGCAACTACGCCTCTAGGAACAGTGGGCGATGCCACTATTGAAATTAGTTTCGGAAACGACCCAAGACAAAACAATGTTCCTAGATCAGCAAACGTAATTACACAGGCAAAGGCTTTCCTTTACACACCAGAAGTTCTTGCTCCTAAAGTTGATTTGATTGTCCCTGATCGCGGAATTATTACTGGTGGAACTCCGGTAACTGTTACAGGTAGATACCTTCGAGGAAGCAACAATCTTCCTGCAACTTTCAGCTTTGGTGGAGCACTTGCAACTAACGTAGTTGTTTCTCCAGATGGTCTTTCTGCGACTATGACTACACCTGCACGACCTGCAGGTTCAGTTAGTTTGGTTGCAACAAACGTTGACTCATCAAGCACAGTAGCTAACGCTTACACTTACGCCGCCGCACCAACAATCACATCTCTTTCACCTTCAAGTGGTGTAATCCAGGGTGGAACTCTAGTTACCATCAACGGAACTAACTTTGGTTCAGCTGGTATCCCGCTAGTTAAGTTCGGAGAATCAGTAGGACTTTGTGTCAAGTTGATTAGCCCAACCCAGATCACTGCAGTTACCAGAGACAACGTTGCAGGTCAAGTGGACGTTGAAGTTACCCCAATCACAGGTGGTGGAATTGTAACTAAATCTAATTTCTTCACCTACCAAGCCCCTGCAGTTGAGCCAGTTATCAGCTCAGTAACCCCGAACACAGGACCAACAACAGGCGCTAACACAGTCGAGTTCAAGACCACTGGTGTCTTCCCTGCAGGAACACCGAATGTTATGTTCGGTAACTCTTGTGCTCTAACTGTCACTCGAGTTGACGACAAGACCATTAGAGCAACAGCTCCTTCAAATCCAGCAGGAGCTCGTAACGTTGGTATCACCTTTGCTAACGGTTACTCATTCCTAGCAAATGGTTACACCTACTTCGTGCCAACCCCACCAGAGGTTACTAAGGTAACTCCAGCAGTGGACTGGACACAGGGTGGAACAACAGTAAACATCGAAGGTCTAGGTTTCGGTGAAACTGGAACTCCAGTAGTTAAGTTCGGAACTGTAAACGCAACCAACGTAGTTCGTGTATCTAACACTTTGGTGACTGCAACAGTTCCTGCCAACACAGTTGGTGCCAAGGAAGTTTCTGTTACACCAACCGGTGGAACAGCAATCAAGAAAGCAAACGCATTCACATATAAAGCTCCAGTTATTAACTATGTCCAGCCAAACAGCGGTGTTGTTCTAGGTGGAACCAAAGTGAAGATCGTGGGTGATGGATTTGGCCTTACTGGTACTCCAGTAGTGAAGTTTGGTGGCAAGGTAGCTACCAACGTAGTACGAGTAGATAACTTCACTATTACTGCAACTACACCTTCAGGAGTTAAGGGATTCACCCCTGTTGAAGTGACACCTGCAGGCGGAACTGCGATTTCAAATAGCACTGTCTTTGCCTATTTTGAATTGCAAGTTGCACCTCAGCTAGACGCTTCTAGCCTCACCTGGCTGCCACCTGCTGGTGGAGTTCCGGTAACAGTTACTGGTAAAAACTTCATCGGAACTGACGGCAAGCCTGGCAAGGTATACATTGCTGGCACATTGGTTCCAGCAACTATTTCAGCTGACGGTAAGAGCGTTACCTTTACTCCGCCAGCTCTTGCACCATCAGGTGGAGCATATGAGTTTAGAATCACAACCAACGAAGGTTCTGCTTGGAGAGACATTTTCCGAGTGGCTCAGGGTCCGACAGGTCCTGCAGGTGGTTGTGATGTCAACACCGCAGGTGGAAGAAATATCGATGGTGGCGGTAATAGAACCATTTACCTAAACAACGGCGCCCTACTCTTGGGTGAACTTGGAAACCCATCTGTCACTGTCAATGGCACAGAATCTCCAATTGTCGTTGCTGGTAACACTGGTGGACAAGCACCGAAAGACTTCGTAACCTTTGCTATTCCAACTACTCCAGCTATTGGCCTTGGAGCAGTAACTGTGGTTGTGAAGCTGGGTCAAAACGCTGGCTCAGTAACCAACGACTGTTTCCGAAACATCGCTTACCTGACAATTCAGGCAGACAGCAAGACCATCATTTTTGGTCAAAATCCAGGTGCATTTACTTGGGCTGCCTCTGGTGAGCGCAACTCAGACAAGGTCACAAGCGCTCTTCTAAGCTTTACCGGTATTGAGGGAACAAGCTACCCAACCAGTGCAACTGTTCCGACAGCCGCCGGTAGGTACCAGATACGCCCTAGCACTGCAGTTATGAGCCCTGGAGATTTGGCTAAATACAGCCCGGTCTACCTAGACGGCATTTTTGTCATCCAAGGTATCCCTGCTGTTGTGAAAGCAATCCAGTGCACAACTAAGATTTACGGTGATCCAAACCCAACTATTAGTTACAGCGTTACTGGACTACCAGAGAACGAAAGCATTAAGGCAGGTTCAGTAACCTACATCTACGAGGGATTCAGAAACACTGGGGCGGCATATGGTCCAACCACTGTAATGCCAACTAGAGCCGGTGAGTACACAATCACTCCTAGAGATGCAGAACTGAATTCAGTAAACACACCTTCGATTTCGTTTACTTATGAGTCTTGTGAATATGTGATTACCAAGCGTCCTGTGTCTATCGAGGCCGTGGATACTCAAAAGTTCTATGGTGCTCAAGATCCAGCAAAAACCTGGACCTTCTTAAATCCATCAAACAAAAACCTGGCACCTGGTGACACTAACCTGCAGGGCTCAGCAATCGTTGAACGTTACGTGGGTGAGAATGTTGGAGACTACGACTACATCCCAGCCAGCCTTGATGATGAAAACCCTGACTATGAGATCACTTATGCATACTGGGGTAAGTTGACCATCAACAAGAAGGTAATCAACGTAACTGGTGTTAACACCACCAAGAACTATTGCCAGTCAGATCCTGCTTTGACATACTCATCAGCAGGTCTAGTGGGCGACGATAAGCTAAGCGGTTCACTTTCACGTGTTGAAGGTAACAACGTTGGTAACTACGCTTACACAGCAGGAGATCTGAATGGTGGAAACAACTACACCATCAATGCGATTTCAGGTGGTCAGCTAACCATCACGGCTTGTCCTCTATCTGTCAAAGCTAATGAAGACAGCAAGGTATACGGTGAGGTTGACCCAACATTCACCTATGACTTCGACGGCGAATATGGATTGCAGTTCGATGATGTGATGACCGGTTCTCTAACTAGAGTTGCGGGCACAAACATCGGTGATTACACAATCAACCGTGGCTCTCTAGCTGCAAGCGCAAACTACACAGTTACTTACTCTTCAAACAAGTTCACAATCACGAAGAGACCTTTGTGTCTAGCGGCTGATGACAAGACCAAGATGTATGGAGATGCTGATCCAGCATTCACAAGCACCCTTGTGACTAACTCTCAGTGTTACTCACTAATCGGTTCAGATGCACTTACTGGAACCTTGGCAAGAGAGAGCGGCAACAACGCCGGTTTCTATGACATCACTCCAGGAACTGTAAGTGCAGGTAATAACTACTCCCTAACAGTGAAATCTGGTGAGCTAGAAATTACCAAGCGTCCAATCACCATCACTCCTGCTGCAAAGGTTAAGACTTATGGCGAGACCGACCCTGAGCTAACTATTTCAGTAACAGCTGGAAACCTAGTTGGATCAGATACTTTGTCTGGAAGTGTGGGTCGTACAGCTGGTCAAAACGCTGGCGAGTATGACTTCATCCTCGGCAACTTTGGAAATGCTAACCCGAACTACGACATCACTGTCGACAATGTGAACAAGTTCACAATCAACAAGAAGCGTATTGACGTAACTGGTGTTGACACTGAGAAGTTCTACGGTGCTGCAGATCCTGTTCTTGGTTACACATCAACTGGACTTGTCGGAAGCGACAAACTTACTGGTGCTCTAGGAAGAGCAGCGGGTGAAACCGTAGGCAACTACAACTACACCGCAGGTGACCTTTCTGGAGGAAACAACTACATCCTTGACTCTGTAACCGGAGGAAAGCTAGTTGTTCTTCCTAAGCAGATCTACGTGTGTGCCGATGACAAGAGCATGGTTTATGGCGAAAGCCGACCAGCGAACACTTCAGCACTCTGTGATGGAAGTCAGCTTGTTGGAAGCGATGCCTTTGGCAGTGCAACCCTGACTTACTCAACTGCTGACCCGGTAAACGCTGGCGATTATGCAATCACTCCTAGTGCAGCTGTTCTTACTACGGGAGATGTTGCTAACTATGCCTTCAACTACACTGCTGGAACTTTGACGATTGAAAAGCGTCTAATCAAAGTAACTGCAGCTGACAAGGAAAAGACTTACGGTCAAACTGACCCAACCTTTACCTACAGCATCACTGACGGAACGCTAGTTGGATCAGATGCATTCACTGGAACTCTTTCCAGAGAAACAGGTGAAAACGTTGGAGATTACGACCTGACACTTGGTTCACTGACTTTGGGTGACAACTACGAAATTGAAGTTGAAGGTGGAAAACTAACCATCAACAAGCTAACAATTCGTGTTATCCCAACACCAAACCAGAAGAAGTCTTATGGAGATAACGATCCTGAGTATGCCTTCACTACCAACATCGTTCTGCCATTCTCAGATGAGCTTGATGGTGGATTAGGTAGAGATTCAGGTGAGGATGTAGCTCAGTATGGTTACACTCTTGGAGACCTCGTTGATTCAAACCCGAACTACGAGATCACTCTAGATACAGCAAACAAGTTCACCATTGAGAAGCTTGTGATTACTGTTTCTGTGAATGACATTGAGAAGTTCTATGGTGAAGCTGACCCTGCATACACCTATACCTTCGCACCTGCAAATCTTGGTAACGGTGGAGCGATTACTCTGCTTGGTTCACCTACGAGAGTAGCTGGTGAGAATGTTGGAGAGTACCTAATCACAGCTGGTACTTTATCTGCTGGATCTAACTACACAGCGACTATTTCTGTTGGCGCGAAGCTGACTATCAAGAAAGCTCCAATCACCATTACAGCAGGAAGTCACAAAGTTGTTTATGCTGTAGCGCTACCAGCTAACACCTTCGTTACTTCAGGAACTATGGGCTTCTCAGAGACCATCACTGGAGTCACCTACGCTTACTCAACTAACCCACCTAGAAATGTCGGAACATACGACATCACTCCAAGTGCGGCGGTTCTGTCAGCAGGTCAGCTAAGTAACTACGAAATCACTTATGTAAAGGGTGAGCTAGAAATTACCAAGGCTGATCTGACCATTTACATCTCTGATGCAAGCTCTGACTGGGGAGACACTGTCAAGCCAGCCGGTGCAAGCAGATCTGAGGGACTAAAGAACAACGACAAGTTGGGAACCTTCAACTACACCTTCGATGGTTCAGAAACTGCTCCGGTGATGCCTGGTGAGTATGCTCTCGATGCAACTGTTGCAACCTTTGCTGCAGGAACTGCCGATAACTACAACATCACCATCGTTCCGGCAACCTACACAATCAACGCACCGTTCTTTGTGAACATCGATCCAAAGCGTGGACCAGTAGCTGGTGGAACTAGATTCACCATCAACGGTTTCGGTTTTGGTCTAACTAACCCAATTGTTAGATTCGATGGCCTAGACGCAACTGAAGTTACTTTGGTTGGAAGCACACAGATTTCTGGTGTTACCCCACCACACGCTGAAGGCCTAGTTGCAGTGACTCTAATCACTGACCACGGAACTTTGGAACTAGGTGAAGTATTCACATACTTCCCACCGAAGCCAACTCCTCAGATCTTGGCTCTTGCGCCTGCTAAGGGAAGCACTGCTGGTGGAACTAAGGTGACCATGTCAGGTTCAGCATTCAAGGGATCTAACGGTAAGGCAGCCAAGATCTACGTCAATGGTGTTCTAGCAACTGGCATCAAGGTCTCTAAGAGTGGAAACACTATAGAGTTCATCACTCCTCCAAACCCAACTGGCCCAATGGACATCAAGGTTGAAACCAATGACGGTAGCTTTACTTACGCCGATGGATTCGAATACATTCCAGGAGCTAAGACAAGCAAGGCGGTCATCATCTTCAACGGAGACTCATCAGTTCTGCTAGCTCCAGGTATTGCAAGCCTGAACAAGCTACTGAAGGGTATTCCTAAGGGTGCGACCATTGTGTCAGTCAACGTAAATGGTTGGGTGAAGCGAACAGCTAGCACAGCTATTGACGCAAAACTATCCCTGGCAAGAGCTACTGTGACAGCTAACTTCCTAAAGCGTGCAGGTGTGAAGGCCAAGATTACCCTCAACGGAAAGGGAATTTACCGTCTAGGTAACGACCAAGACCGTAGATCTGAAATTGAGATTGTTTGGATCAAGTAATCACAATTAGCTAAAGCAAATCTAAGAAGTGGGATCGAGCAATCGGTCCCACTTCTTGCTTTAACCTGACCACAGAACTTCAAAGCAAATCCTCGCGTTAGAGACCGATATTCAACAAATTACGCATTTATGCTCTAGAGCATTTATACTCTAACTATGGGAAGACAGCCTAAGCAAGATAAAGACCAGCTGGATAACTTTGTAGAGCAGTGGCGAACGAAGCGAAAGATCTCCAGGCAAGAGCTAGCTGATTTGGTGGGGGTTCATTACCAAACGATGAGTTACATCGAACGTGGGGAATACGCTCCAACTCTCGCACTTACCCTGCGCCTGGCAGCGGCACTCGATTGCAAAGTGGAACAACTATTCAAATTGAAAGTGAGCATCTAATGACTTCTAAAGCAAACATCTTTGAGCGCATGAGAAATGCTCACATTGAACGCATTCTGAGCAAGCCGCCGAGAGGGTTTCTAATCTCTCCGTTTGTTAGAAGGTTCCTATCTGTAGTAGCGGTGGTCTTTAGCTACCTGTATCTATTTGCACTATTGATTCCTAACGGAACCTTCGGCGAGTATAGTCGAGGAATCTTTGATGAGTACATGCCAGAGTTTTATGTTTTTGACTTT
>CAMDEE010000014.1 GCA_945895375.1 Auritidibacter sp. Marseille-P8566 | reverse complement strand
CTTACCAACACCGAATCCCCCATCAAGATAGATCCCCAAGTTGGTCGCTGATCTCTTCCCTATGGACTTTGCAAAGTCAGTTGAAAACTTCCTCGCCTCGGCCTGGCTCTGGAATCTCGGGTCTGGGATGTATGAATCGAAGGACACCTTGGCGAACTCAGCCGGAGGTACTAGCTCGGCAAGTAGCTCTGACACAGTCACTTGAGAGTCCAAGTCCTCGATTTTTACAAGCATTCAGCCAATTGCCATTCTTTTTTGGTAGAAATTTGGGATGATAGATGCACCGCAAACACAGCATAAACCCCGGAGGCTTTCATTGTCTTTTCCAGTTGAATCTAACCCACGTTTCGCAGATTACGCTCACCCAGAAGCAATCGTATCCACCCAATGGGTATCAGAGAACCTAGGTAAGCCTGGTTTAGTTCTAGTTGAATGTAATGAGGACATTTTGTTGTATTCAACAGGTCATATCGAAGGCGCAGTAAAGGTTGACTGGCACACTGAGCTAAACCACCCAGACAACCGCGACTACATCGATGGTGAGCAGATGGCGGCATTGCTTTCTAGCAAGGGCATTAGCCGCGAAGACACGATAGTTCTATACGGTGACAAGAGTAACTGGTGGGCAACATACGCGATGTGGGTATTCAAACTTTTCGGTCACGAAGACATCAGAATCATGGATGGTGGTCGAGCAAAGTGGATCGAAGAAGGACGCGAACTTACCAAGGACCTTCCTACGACAGCTGCCACTAACTATCCAGTAGTTACTCGTGATGACTCCACAATTCGTGCTTTCAAGGATGATGTTTTAGAACACTTTGGTAAGCCGATGATTGACGTGCGTAGCCCACTTGAATACACCGGTGAGAAGCTGCACATGCCTGACTACCCAAATGAGGGTGCTTCTAGAGGTGGACACATTCCAACTGCACGTTCAGTCCCTTGGAGCAAGGCCGTGAATGAAGATCAGACTTTCAAGACACTTGAAGAGTTGAACCAGATCTACCGCGTTGACGCTGGCATCTCTGATTCAAGCGATGTAATTGCTTACTGCAGAATAGGCGAGCGTTCAAGCCACACATGGTTCGTTCTTAGGTACCTATTGGGCATTCCAAAGGTTAGAAACTACGACGGATCATGGACCGAATGGGGATCCACTGTACGAGTTCCAATTGTTAAGGGTGAAGAACCTGGAGCTGTTCCTGTAGGTTTCTAAGCATGTCAACAACTAAAGGCGCTCAAGAAATCATTGAAGCTTTTCAAGAAGTTCCACAGAACGTGAAGCTCGAGCTTCTTTTAGAGTATTCAGAAGCCTTACCAGCTCTGCCAGAGCGTTATGAGGACCACCCTGAACTCCTCGAGCGAGTCGAAGAGTGCCAGTCCCCTGTTTATCTTTTTGTTGAGGTTGATGCAGAAACAACTGTTCACATCTTCTTGACCGCTCCCGATGAAGCCCCGACCACCAAAGGCTTCGCAAGCATCTTGCAGTCAGCTCTTGATCAAGAAAAAGCAGAAACTGTACTTTCCTTTGATGAATCTTTCGTCGATGCTCTTGGCATAACAGATTTAGTTTCTCCGCTTCGAATTAGAGGCCTGCAAGGCATGCTAATGCGAATCAAGCGTCAAGTAAAAGAGAAGATGCTTTGATTCTGAGAGAATTTTTTCCAAACGCTGAAAAATCAAGCGAACTTGATCTAGACAATTCAGAAGCGCTCAAACTTTGGTACCCAGAAGTTAGAGGCCTTCGAGTCAACTTTGTGCTTGGCAGAAACTCTGACCTCACATCTTCAAGTGATGGAATGACAAGTCAAGTGGATCGAGCTCTTCTCAAATTTATAAGAAGCCAGTCTGACCTAATTGTCACTACAGGCAAGACGGCAAGAGCTGAGAACCTCTCTGCGTCTAAGTATGCAAACCTTCTCATTGTTACTAACTCAGACGAGCCTTTTGCAATACCAGCGACAAAGTCAAACAAGGGTTTGCCTGTTATGTTGACCCAGCGATTAGAAACAAACTATCCCAACGTAAGTGCTGGAGCAATTGGCAAGATTCAAGAACCAATCACACACTTCGTGACCGCTTTCTGCCGAGCGAACTCCTACACTCGACCTGTTCTTGAATCAGGACCAACGACTATACGGAAATTTGCAAAAGCTAGTCTGATTGCTGAAATGAATCTAACTGTCGCGGGGGCCAGCGAAAGAATTGAAGCAGAAGCTCTCGCACTGAGTTTCTTAAGAGAAATTGAATTCGAATCAGAACTGATTCAGATTCTCAGACATGAGAACACTTGGTTCTTCAGATTTGGTGCTCCTGCAACCAGTCACTGATTGAATCTTGGTACTTCGCTCTGTCATGGTTGTATAGCCTGCAATGCTTTGCACCGACAATTTCAACGAGGGTAACGTTTTGGTTGATCCTCCCAAAGTCAAAAACATCCATGATTTCAACATGACCATCCTTTCGTGAATACAGAACTAGCACAGGAACACTGGCCTCGAGAGCGTTATTCGCTAGCGACAATTGATCCACATCAACGTTGCTGTATCCAAACAGCTTGACCATCGGGTCTTTATCAATAGTGTCAATCACACGATCACCCAGGGCAGTGTCAATCCCCTGACGTGCAGCATGAAATCGCATCGTTGAACGGTAGTCAAGAAGAGGTGAATCGAAGATTACGCCTTTGATGACATCAGTGTTTCGCGAGTTGCGAATGAATTGACCAATCATTAGTGACCCTTGCGACCAACCAAACATTAGAACTTCTGTTGCACCTTGGCTTTTGGCATAAAAGACGGCTGATTCAACTTCTCGCCACTCAGTGGAACCGAGTTTAGATCTCTTAGTTCCACGACCATAAGGCCTTGGGTCGCTTTCCATTGAGATAGTCAATTGGTTGAAGCCGAGATCACGGAACTGGCTCACATTGCGAAGTGTTTCACCCATGCCCGCTCTCCTACCGTGCACATGAATTACCCACTTACTTCCTTTACTCCTAAAGAACCAAGCTCGAGTTTTGTTCGGCATAACAATCTCTTGAAACTCGTCAGCAAAGCCAAAGTGCTGCGGGTGCTCGCCAAGCCAGCCTGACAGGGAAACATGGTCTCCAGCTGCTGGCAGTTGGCCTGTAAACACTCTCGTGACACGCAGAACGATCTTGCCTTCAGTTGAAGTGGCCGAATTGACCTGAACCTCCGCGTGCCCTTTCCTTGAGTCCCAAAAAAGGCTTTGTGCGCCTAGACTCTGGCTCTCTAGCCTTCCTGGAACATGAATATTGATTTCATCATCTAGTCGCTCAACGGCAAGAACCTTGAGTTCGGCTTTGATTGGACCAGTCATCTTCATTAATCGAAGACCTGCTATCAGGACCTTCAAGTACACAATCATTGCTAATCCTTTGCGGCGTGGCAGGGTCAGAGAGTTGCCCTTCGCATTTAGCCTAGAACAGATGTCTTTCTACGAGCTTGATTCATCTGCTCCGGCTCAGTTTGCCGCAGCAGCACTTTCGCTTGCCGAGCCTACCTTGCGCTCGGAACTAGAGACATCGCAGATTCCCGCACCGGATAAAATTGCGCCTTGGGCACTGGCATTCGCGGCCCAAGCACCTAATCCTGCTGACACTCCGATGAACCGTGGTGTTGGACGTATTGTCTTCCTGCACGACCCAAAGGAATTTGATGTTTGGGGTTCAAACATGCGTGTGATTGCGTATGGCAAGTCGCCCTTAGAGAACGATATGGGAATTGAAGAAGACGTCGCACACTACTGGTGGTCCGAACTTGAGAGGGCTCTGAGTAACCACGGAGCTAAGTACCGAAACGAGGCGGGGACGGTAACAAAGATGACCTCAACCGGTATGGGCTCACTTGCCAATGAACCTAGTGCAAGCGAAGTTGAGATCAGAGCTTCATGGTCACCCACTGACGATGACCTAGGACCACACTTAGCCGCTTGGCAAGACTTGATTGCTTCAATGGCTGGATTCGGAATGGATGGCGAAGGCGTAACGCGTCTAATCGTAAATCAATGACCGATCAACCGGAAATAACCGAACCAGAGAGCGTTCTCTTAGATAAACCAAGATTGCCTGTGTCGTTAGTAGAGGACAACTCGAGTCTTGAGACTCTCTTGGCTGAGCTCTCTAAAGTCAATTCACCGATAGCTCTAGATGCTGAACGCGCAAGCGGATTCAGATATGGCCAACGCGCCTACCTTCTTCAGATTGCGATTGAGAAATCTCGTATCTATTTGGTTGATCCCGTTGCAGATTACAACCAAGACCTTTGGAGTAGGTTCTTAGAAAGCGTAGGCGGCCTTCCTTGGATTATTCATGCGGCATCGCAGGATTTGCCTTGTCTAACCGAACTCGGACTCACCCCAAGCAGGATTATTGATACTGAGTTGGCTGCGAGATTACTTGGACTTCCTAGAGTCGCACTTGGGACCCTGACAGAGCACTATCTAAAACTGAAGCTTGCCAAGGAACACTCTGCCGTTGATTGGAGTGAGCGACCACTTCCAGATAACTGGTTGAACTATGCAGCCTTGGATGTTGACGTGCTGTTTGAACTTTGGGACATGATCGAGCGAGATTTAGGCGAGAGTAAAAAGACGACCATCGCAAGCGCAGAATTCAATTTCCTACTCACCCCTGTTGCAAAGGTAGTAAAGATTGACAAATGGCGATCAATGACAGGTCTGCACGAAGTCAAAGATCAGCGCGCACTAACTATTGCGAAACACCTGTGGGAAGCAAGAGAAGCTCTTGCTCTAGAGAAGGATGTTTCGCCAGGCAGACTTGTCCCTGATTCATCTTTGGTTGCTGTTGTCAAAGAAGTACCAAGGAGTAGATCAGAGCTAGCAAGCATGAAGTCCTTCGCAGGCCGCGCAAGTAGAACATTTATCGATACCTGGTGGGAAGCCGTTGAACTTGGCTCGAACACAAAGAACCTCGTTGAGCTAAGACCAAAACCTACTGGCATACCGAATCATCGAAACTGGTTGCAGAAATTTCCTGATGCTCATGCAAGATTGGTTGCCTCCAAAGAACTCTTAGCTATTCTCTCTACTGAAATGGCTATTCCCCAAGAGAACATCCTGAGCCCAGAAACTCTCAAGCAACTTTGCTTTGAGCCCCCTGCACCACTTACCCTGAGTACTCTTCAGGATGCGATGCGTGTTCGTCTAGTAAGACAATGGCAGATTGATGCAGTTGCAGCTGGTCTTGTAAATACTCTTGCAACTCAGGCTAAGAAAGAGGAAGAACTAAACGTTCTTCCTTGAATCTGAATTCAGCTCATCAATTTGCTTCGCATGAGGAACTCTAGAGCCAAGAACCTGGGCGACAATCTCTTGAGCTATGTCTTGAGCCTTCAGGCCTACGCGATCGAGGATTTCATTTCTTGAGGCGTGCTCCAAAAATTCATCAGGTAAGCCAAGTTCGTTCAGTGCTGTGTCAATCTGAGCAGCTCTAAGATCTTGCCTGATTCTTGTTCCGATACCACCAACGCGCACACCATCTTCAATGGTGACAACGAGTCTGTGATCTTTTGCTAGGTCCAAAACACTCTGGCGAACTGGTACAACCCATCTAGGGTCAATGACAGTAGCACCAATACCGTGTGCAGCTAGAAGTTCAGCGACTTTCAAAGAAACAGGAGCCATTGCTCCAACGGCAACAATCAGAACATCCTTTGAAGGTGCTTCAGCAAGAACATCAACACCGTCGGATAGACGTCTGATCTCTTTGATTTCGGTAGGAGCAGTTCCCTTTGGGAATCTGATGACTGTCGGCGAGTCTTCTACTGCAATAGCTTCTGCAAGTTCTTCTCTTAGACGAATCGCATCCCTTGGAGCTGCGATTTCAATACCAGGCACGATCTGCAGTAGCGCTAGATCCCACATACCGTGGTGCGAAGCACCATCTGGACCAGTAACACCGGCGCGGTCCAGAACAAAAGTGACTCCAGAGTTATGCAGGGCAACATCCATCAGGATCTGGTCGAATGCTCGGTTAGCAAAAGTTGCATAGATTGCCACTACTGGATGTAATCCACCAAAAGCTAATCCTGCACTGGAGGCAACTGCATGCTGCTCAGCAATACCAACATCAAATACTCTGCCAGGGAACTCTGCTGCAAATTTATGCAACCCAACTGGAATCAGCATTGCGCCAGTAATGCCGACTACGCGTTCGTTCTGCTTGGCAATCTCTAGAATTTCGTCCGCGAATACTGACGTCCAAGATTTACCTGAAGAAGATTCGAGTGACTGACCAGTCTTAGGGTCTATCTGACCAACGGCGTGGAACTGATCGTTAATATCATCCTCAGCAAGGGTGAAACCTCTACCCTTTTGGGTAATCGCATGCACGATTACAGGAGCGCCGTATTGTTTTGCCTGACGCAGGGCTTGCTCCATTGCCTCCTGATCGTGACCATCAATCGGTCCGATGTATTTGAGGTCAAGGTTAGGGAACATGCTCTTTGGAGTGAATGAACCTAGAAGACCTTTACCTGCTCCACGAATTGTTGAGTAAGCCAATCTTCCAAGCGGACCAAAGTATGAGAAGAATTTCTTCGATGCTCTGTATGCACGTTTATAGAAAGACTCTGTTCGGAAATCATTTAGATACTTAGCTAGCCCACCAATAGTTGGTGCATAAGATCTTCCGTTGTCATTAACAACGATGACCAAGTTTCTGTCGTTGTCATCAGTGATGTTATTCAGTGCTTCCCAAGCCATACCTCCGGTAAGTGCACCGTCTCCAATGACTGCAACAACAGCTCGCTCCGTCTGACCGGTTAGTCGGTAAGCTCTAGAAATCCCATCAGCCCAAGAAAGCGATGATGAGGCGTGAGAAGATTCAACAACATCGTGAACTGATTCTGATCTCTGGGGGTAACCTGCGATACCACCCTTAGTTCTAATGTTTGAAAGATCTGTTCTTCCTGTTACTAGCTTGTGAACGTAAGACTGGTGACCGGTGTCGAAGATGACGCTGTCATTAGGTGAATCAAACACTCTGTGAATGGCGAGGGTTAGTTCAACAACTCCAAGGTTAGGACCAAGGTGCCCGCCTGTTGAAGTAATTGTTTCGATGAGGTATTCGCGAATCTCCTGAGAGAGCTCCTTCATCTGAGGAACGCTTAGCTTCTTCAGATCTTCAGGAGAATGAATCGATTCAAGAATTGTCAACTAAGCCACCAAACTTCGAAGTACATACTGCAAAATACCACCGTGTCTGTAGTAGTCAGCTTCACCCGGTGTATCAATTCGAAGCGCAACTTCGAATGAAACCTCTGATTTATCTGAAGCGCTGTGTGCAGTTGGCTTTGCAACTACCTTCAGAGTCTTCGGGGTAACTCCGTTGTTTAGTTCAGTAACACCGGTTATTGAGAATGATTCTGTTCCATCAAGGCCAAGCGACTCAGCAGTCTGACCTGGTAGGTACTGAAGTGGAAGCACTCCCATACCGATTAGGTTACTGCGGTGGATTCTCTCGAAGCTTTCAGCAATAACTGCTTTAACTCCTAGAAGTGCTGTTCCCTTTGCAGCCCAGTCTCGAGATGAGCCTGATCCGTACTCTTTACCTGCCAAGATTACCAGAGAGACGTCCTGGTCTTGGTAGTTAGAAGATGCGTCATAGATGAACGATTGAGTTCCTTCAGCTGTTGTGAAGTCTCTTGTGTATCCACCTTCAACATCATTTAACAACTGGTTGCGCAACCTGATGTTTGCGAATGTTCCACGAATCATTACCTCGTGGTTACCTCTCCTTGAACCGTATGAGTTGAAATCAACGCGAGATACATTGTTCTCTGCCAAATACTTTCCGGCAGGAGAATCAGCCTTGATTGAACCAGCTGGACTGATGTGATCTGTTGTTACAGAATCTCCTAGCTTTGCTAGAACTCTTGCATCATGGAAATCAACAACAGCACTAGGAGTCATGCTCATGCCTTCGAAGTATGGGGGCTTTCTGACGTAGGTGCTCTTAGGGTCCCAACTAAAAGTGTCGCCGGTTGGTGTTGGAAGAGACTTCCAACGCTCGTCACCTTCAAACACTCCCGCGTACTGTCTGTTGAACATCTCAGAATCGATTGTTGCGTCGATAGTTGCCTGAACTTCATCAGGAGTTGGCCAGATGTCTTCTAGGAACACATCGTTGCCTTGCTTATCTTGGCCTAGTGCTTCTTTCTCGAAATCGAAGTCCATGGTTCCAGCAAGAGCGTAAGCAACCACTAGAGGCGGAGATGCTAGATAGTTCATCTTCACATCAGGATTGATACGTCCTTCAAAGTTTCTGTTACCAGAAAGAACAGCTGTCACAGCCAAGTCATTCTTGTTCACTGCATCAGAAATATCAGCATCAAGAGGACCAGAGTTACCGATACATGTTGTGCAACCATAACCAACTAGATCGAAACCAAGACCGTTCAGATCTTCAGTTAGACCAGCCTTGTCGAAGTACTCTGTGACAACCTTTGACCCAGGAGCAAGAGATGTCTTAACCCAAGGCTTGCTCTTGAGTCCCTTAGCAACAGCTTTGCGAGCAAGAAGACCTGCAGCCATCATCACTGAAGGGTTTGAGGTGTTCGTGCAAGAGGTAATCGATGCGATAGCAACGTAACCATTGTCGATTGAGTAGCTCTCACCATCAACAGCAGTTGGGTTAGAACTCTGCGGGCTGTATGTCTTTATGTCTTTAGCAAAATGTTCTTTGGCTTTAGAAAGTTCAATGCGGTCTTGAGGACGTTTTGGTCCGGCGATGGATGGAACAACGGTTGACAGGTCTAGCTCAATGTATTCGCTGTACTCTGCCTCTTTCTGAGCATCATGCCATAAGCCTTGTACCTTGCTGTAAGCCTCAACAAGGTTGATCTCTTCAGTCGTTCTACCTGTTGAACGTAAGTAGTCGATTGTTACTTCATCAATTGGGAAGATTGCCACGGTTGAACCAAACTCTGGGCTCATGTTTCCGATGGTTGCACGGTTAGCTAGTGGAACTGCTGAAACACCTTCACCGTAGAACTCAACAAATTTGCCAACCACACCATGCTTACGCATCATTTCTGTAATGGTTAGCACAACGTCTGTTGCAGTTGCTCCAACTGGAATTGCGCCATTCAACTTGAAACCAACAACCTTAGGGATCAGCATTGAAACTGGCTGACCTAGCATTGCAGCCTCAGCCTCAATACCGCCAACTCCCCAACCAAGAACACCTAGACCGTTAACCATGGTGGTGTGTGAATCAGTACCCACACATGAATCTGGGTAAGCAAGAGTTTCACCATCAAGCTCTCGCGTCATTACAGTTCTCGCAAGATACTCTATGTTGACTTGGTGGACGATGCCTGTGCCAGGAGGAACAACCTTGAAATTGTTGAATGCTCTTTGTCCCCAACGCAGGAATTGGTATCTCTCCCCATTACGTTCGTACTCGTAAGCTACGTTGCGCTCGAAAGCGTCAGGAGAGCCTGCAACATCGATAACTACTGAGTGGTCGATTACTAGTTCTGCTGGTGAAAGTGGATTGATTTTCTTTGGGTCGCCGCCTAGTGTGGCAACCGCTTCGCGCATTGTTGCAAGGTCTACGATGCAAGGTACACCCGTGAAGTCCTGCATGATTACACGAGCTGGAGAGAATTGGATCTCAATGTCTGGCTCTGCCTTTGGATCCCAGTCAACGATCGCGCTTATGTGCGCTTGAGTGATGTTGGCACCATCTTCGGTGCGAAGTAGGTTCTCCAGAAGGATTTTCAGGCTGTAAGGAAGCTGGTTCTTTAGAACGCTGTCCAATCTGAAGATTCGGTAAGACTTGCTACCAACTTCAAGGGTTGAACTGGATTTGAAACTGTTTACTTTGGACAAAGTCCGCTCCTAGCAGTGCTGAAAAAGTTTTTACTTGTCCAAATTACCATCTTGTTCGGCACTGACCACTTTCTTGAGCAAAAGCCAAGAAATCCAGATCATCAGAAGGAAGAACGGCGTTCCCATTGCAATCCGTGTAAATCCAAGGGTAACCACATCATTTGCTAGGTACATTGGCACTTGAACAAGCAGCCGGGTGCAGAAAAAACCTACCCAGAGCAATGTAACAAAATTGAAGAAGTTCAGTTTTCGACGGTTTTTACGCCAACTGAGACCCTGATCAGTTATGAACCCAACAAGCACGCCGATGATGGGAAAACGCACCAAAACGCTCAGCAACAGCCCTGCAGCGTAGGCGGTGTTAGTCCAGAACCCTGTCAAGTAGAAGTCCCTTGGCTGCCCCTCTGGCCTTCTGGCTAGGTAAATGGCTAAGCCGATACCCAATACTGAACCGACTAGTGCTGAAGCAGGGCGCTTGGCCATGAAGTGTCTGACAATAAGACCGACCATGGCGATGGAGACCAAGATTATTGAAAGGGTTAAGTCCTGCCAGATTGCAAAGCTCAACACATACACCAGACCAGGAATTGTCGCCTCAATGAAGCCTTTGACCCCACCAACGCTGTCCAGCAGGCTTTTGGCGTCAACCTTGTATCCGTCATCGGTCTTTTTGACGCCGTACTTCTCAGAGTTGATCTTTGGCTTCTCGTCGGACATTACTTGACCCTCGTCACGATTGATCCAGTTGGCAGCTCTAGAGGAAGTATCTCTCTTGGAGGTAATGGGGTTTCGCCGCGATTGACAACAAGTCCCCTGAATACATCTTCAAGTTCAGCTCTCTGCTCAGGGTCAGAAATCGCAGCTCCAGAAATCGTGCCGCGGAGAAGCCATCTGTCTCCGGTAAAGCCAAACATGCGGACCTTCTGCGTCTTCTCATTAGAAGTCGGCAATTCTGCGTGTATCTCAACACCGTAAGGACCGGAGGCTTTTTCAGTAATCAAATTCTGACTTGTGAGGTTCGTGAAAATATCCTCAACTACTTCATCCCAAAGTGCTGAACCCTTGCTACTAGCAAAAGCTTGAACCTGCAAAACGCTCTCCTTGTAATCAAAAGAAATCGCTACTACCTTCTGCGACAGTTCTTCAATATCTGCTCTAACGCCGACACTCGGGTTCGGAACAAACAACACAGAACCAAAATTTACTAAGTCTTTAGGTGCATGCAGATCTGCGCTATCCCAAGGTCCGCGATTCAGCGGTTTGCCATTAGACGAAGTATTCAACATCACTTAACTCCTGTCGACCCAAAACCGGCTGTGCCTCGTTGTGAGCCTGGGAGTTCTGTTACTTGCAGAAATCTAGCCAGTTCAAACTTCTGGACCAGCATTTGGGCAACTCTGTCGCCCTTTACGATTTTGAAGTCCTCGTCTGAGTGATTGACGAGAGTGATGAGAATCTGCCCTCGGTAACCTGCGTCAACAGTTCCTGGGGCGTTAAGAACAGTGATGCCGTGCTTGGCAGCCAATCCACTTCTCGGATGGACCAATGCAACGTAACCCGCAGGTAGTGCAATAGCAACACCAGTGTTGATTGTGTGTCTAGATCTAGCTGGAATGACTGCGTCTTCAGCTGTGCGAAGGTCGTATCCTGCGTCACCGGGGTTACCCCTAGTCGGCACTAAATCAGGCTCACAGGTTATAAGAACTTCGATTGAGGTCATGAGCGTATTCTAATTCCATGACATTACTTTCCGCGACGGTCCTATACAAAGAGCGAGTTCTGCCTAGCATTTTGTTTTATGTAGCGACAGTTACCCTGCCTGTTTCACTAATTCTGGTGGCACTGCCATTTTCTGAAATAGTAGCTTTCGGATTAGCAGCAATATCAATTCCTATTGTTTTCGGCCTTACTTGGGCTGCTTCTCCCTTGATAACTATCACCGGAACGCATCTTCGCGTAGGGAAAGTGTCCATTGATAGAGTCCACCTCGGTACTGTCGGCGCAATAGCAAGTGCAGACACCTTCAGGGAGCGTGGAGTCAAATTAGATAGTCGTGCTTACACGAAGTTCCAAATAGGCATAAAGGAACTTGTGAAAATCCAAATTGAAGATGAGCTAGACCCAACACCTTATTGGCTCGTAGCTACCAGAAACCCTGAGGTAATTGCGGGTCTTCTAAACAGGCGTTAGTGTGCGCAGTCAACACAGACTGGCCCATACTGGCCAGCCTTCTTCGCTTTCTGACTGTGGTGCTTGACGATGAAGCACTCTGAACAGGTGAACTCGTCTTCCTGCTTAGGAACTACAACCACGTCCTGTTCTTCGCTAGTTACTTCTGGAATAGAGAAGGAATCGGAGTGATCGTCGGCATCGACGTCAGACGCAGCGGAAGTGCCCTCGGACTCTTTGATAGCTTCTAGAGACTCGGTGTCGTCATCGTTCTTGCGTGGAGCATCGTAATCGGTAGCCAATTACTTTCCTTTCGAATAATTCTTTTCAGCGCTGAAAGTGTCCAACACGAAGTGCATAAATGCAACCCTATTAACACCGACGAAAGGGGTATTGTCAGTTATCTCCCAGTTTGGGCGTGTCGCGGCACAGCTAAATCAACCGGAAAACCAGCAAGTACAGTGAGAAACTATGCCCAGAAGGAATAATAATGGCGGATTTGCGTATTACTGGAGTTACCAACAACCAACTCGAGCTCCAAGCTCCCGACGGCACACGCCACTACCTAGAGATTTCCACCGACCTACTAAAAGCTTTGAAGTCTAGACGCACCGACTCACCTGGAAAGCTAACCCCAAGAGAGATACAGGCCGAGATACGACTGGGCACCACAGTTGCCGAACTTGTCGCTAAGTCAGGTGCTGACGAAGACCAGGTTGCCAAATTCGCTGCGCCGATAATTTCTGAACTGAGACACATCGTTACCTTGGCTAGAAACATAAGGCTTTCACTTGCAGGTGATCGGTTCACTGACCCAGCTCAAATCGAGTTCGGAACAGTTATGGATGAGCGCTTGGCTAACAACCGTGCCACTGAAGTTCGCTGGGTTTCCAAGAAATCTGTTGAAGGAGTTTGGCTTGTTTCAGCTGAATATATCTTGAACTCAGAACCTGGGGTCGCAACATGGTCATTCGATCCGAAAAACCTATTTCTAGTTCCTGAGAACCAAAGCGCTCTTCTACTTTCTAACGCTTCACCTCTGAGCCTGGCCGAGATTTCCAAACCAGTAAAGCCTCAACAAGTCATGCACCCTACAGTTACCGCGGCACAAGTTGAGCCTGAGATCGAAGCAACTACGCCAACGGCTGGTCTTACGATAGTTCCTCAATTAACAGAGATTGACACAATTGAAACACACACCGAGATAATCACTGTTGTTGAAACAGAAACAAGAACAACCTTCCATGTCGTAGAAGATCATCACACACACTCAGAAGAAGACGCCGTATTCATTCATGAAGATGAAGAACTCGGCGAAGATGCTCAAGAAGAGCTATTTGAGACAACTGAGAAGTTCGAAGTTGTTGATCCAATAAAGCCAGACATAGAAGAACCTCAGGCTGAATCGCCAGTTCTCGAGCAACAGAAACCACAGAGCACCTCACGTTGGGCTGAAGTTTTGTTCGGCACCAAAGACGACGAAGACGAACAGTGATTAGAAGCCCAGAGTAATCAGTGGGATGCCCATCTCCTGCTGACTTATAGAACCGTGATGTCCGATCATCTCCAAGGATTTCTTCTTTGCAAACCCACGATGATAGAGCGCGACTTCCTTCTTAGCCATGACAACTAAGTCCGGCACCTCATCGGGATCTCTGTTCTCCTGCCAGTAGCCTGCATCGATAAGCATCTTCGGGGTCACAACGTAACAGCTATCCCCAAGAACTGCCTCTAGTTGCAGCATCACTGGCTCAGTTGCACCTTGGTCCCTTAAGTAGAGGAACAGGGCGCGTGTGTCTCCCCCTACATAAAAAAGCTCATCCTCGCTTAGGTACTCATCTAGGTAAATGTGGTTCGCATGTGGAACATCAATAATCCCGTGATCAGCAGTAACAACAATGCCGCTGGCTTTGCCTAAACCTGCCGAAAACTTAGCAATGTACCCATCAATATCTTCAAGTTGATTCAGCCAGGCCTGTGATTTCCATCCCTGTGCATGTGCAAGCTGATCAAGTTCTGGAATATATAGATAAACGACTTTTTCTTTAGAATCTGCAAGTAACTCGTTTGCCTTGTCGAATCTTTCTTCAATTGATTTGGTCCCATGAAAATCACTGCCTCTCATCGTGGCCGCAGTAAAACCAGACTCTCGATACGCACTTGGTGCAACTGTGTGAAATCCAATTCCGTTAGTTGTTGCCTTCTCAGAAACTGTTTCTATACTTTGAAAATCCTTGGCGTCCTGTTGGAATTCCCAACCACTGAGAAGGTTCCTTTTAATCCCAGTTGCACGATTATAGATTTGATACCCGATGAATCCTGTTTCCCAGGGTGGCCTTCCAGTTGCGAAGGAAACAATTGATGTGGCTGTTGTAGCTGGAAAGAAACTCGATGCCAGCTTCGAAGTATTCGAGTTTAGGAACCCAGCGTGAGCAGCTGCTGCCTTTAGATTTGATGAACCTAGCCCGTCTATCAGAATTACGCAGACCGAGCGCTTCTTAGGCAATCCAAGGCTGTTCGTCTCCCCAGAAACGCTCTGGAGAGCGCTTATCAACACATCGCCGAGCATCCCCAAGGTTTTAGGTGGTGCAGGTAGCATCGAAGACATAGTGATAAGTCTGCCACAGCCCTTTAAGCCACTAGAAAGATCATGACTAACAAGAAGCCTGAAAACCGGTTCCCAGATGAGCGAATCGTAGACATCGCCCTCACCCAGGAACTGAGTGACTCATTCCTTGAGTACTCATATTCGGTTATTTATGCTCGAGCCCTGCCTGATGCCAGAGACGGTCTTAAGCCTGTCCAGCGCAGAATCATCTTCCAAATGGGCGAGATGGGACTCAGGCCAGATAAGGGTCACGTCAAATCCGCCCGAGTCGTTGGTGAGGTAATGGGTAAGCTGCACCCGCACGGTGATGGCGCTATCTATGACGCCATGGTGCGTATGTCGCAGGCCTTCACATTGAGAGTTCCGATGATTGATGGCCACGGTAACTTCGGCTCCCTTGATGATGGCCCAGCGGCTTCGAGGTACACCGAGACAAGGCTTGCTGCAGCTGCACTGGTCATGAACGAAGGTCTTGACGAAGACGTTGTGGATTTCAAACCTAACTACGACGCTCAACTCTCTGAACCTGAAGTACTGCCAGCCGCATTCCCCAATCTCTTGGTAAACGGTTCATCAGGTATTGCAGTTGGTATGGCCACGAACATGGCTCCGCACAACATGAGAGAGGTTATCGCCGGGGCCATCCACCTTCTGAATAATCCAAAGGCGACTTCAATGGATTTGATGAAGTTCGTCCCTGGGCCAGATCTTCCATCAGGTGGAATCATCATGGGAACTGAAGGAATCACTGAAGCATACGAAACCGGACGCGGAAGCTTCAAGACTCGTGCACGTGTAACAGTTGAGAGCGTTTCCCCTAGAAAACTTGCCCTTGTGGTGACTGAGCTTCCTTACCTAGTAGGCCCTGAGCGAATAATTGAGAAAATCAAAGACGGCGTAAACAGCAAGAAGCTTCAGGGAATCTCCGATGTCATTGACCTGACGGACAGAACAAATGGGTTGAAGCTTGTTATTGAACTGAAGACTGGCTTTGACCCAAACGTAGTTCTCGAACTTCTTTACAGATTCACTCCACTTGAGGACTCATTCAGCATCAACAATGTTGCTCTTGTTGATGGCAAGCCAGAAACACTGGGCCTAAGAGACATGCTCGGCGTGTACCTAGCTCACAGAGTCGTGGTCACAAAGCGCCGCACCGAAAATCGTTTAGGTAAGAAGCTTGCTCGCCTACACCTTGTTGAAGGCCTACTAAAAGCCATCTTGAGTATTGACGAAGTTATCAAGATCATTCGTGCAGCAGACGAAGTAGACGATGCTCGCAAGAAGTTGATGAGTAAATTCACCCTTTCAGAAATTCAGGCTGAATACATTCTTGAACTGAAACTTAGAAGACTTACCAAGTTCTCGAAACTAGAACTCGAAGCTGAGAGCAAGGAGCTTGCGAAGGAAATCGCAGAGCTCAAGAAGATTCTTTCTGCTGACAAGAATTTGCGTGATGTTGTTGCCGCTGAGCTCGAAGAAGTTGCTAAGAAGTATGGTGACGACCGCCGTTCAACCATCACCGATGGTGTTACCGAGGTAAAGCCAGTGAGCTCAGCCAAAGCAGCGGCTATCGACGCACAACTCGCAGACTCTCCTTGCTTTATTGTTCTAACAGCCAGTGGGCAAGTGTTGAGAACGATTCTCGAGCCAATAAAAACAGACAAACGCAGAAAGCATGATGCTCTTAGATCTGTCATCTCAAGCACGACGAGAAGCTACATCGGCTTCTTAACCTCTGATGGCATCATGCACAGAGTTCACGCTGGTGACATTCCAGCGAGCGAAGGAACATTTGAAGTAGCAGAATCAGTCTCAGCAAGCGAGTTCTTGGGATTGGGTAAGCAGACCAAGCTGGTAGGTGTATTCGAGTTGACTGACAACACAGTAATTGCAATTGGAACCAAGCTGGGAGTCGTCAAGAGACTAAGTGCAGACTTCTTACCTAAGACTGAGTTCGAAGTAATCTCCCTCAAAACTGGCGACTCAATCGTCGGAGCTGAAGTAAGCACTGAGAAAGACACATTGATCTTTATAACTGACGATGCTCAGTTGCTTCGCTTTGAGGCTAAAACCGTCAGGCCTCAAGGGCGAGGTGCTGCAGGAATGGCTGGAATCAAGCTTGCTGATGGAGCTAAAGCAATCTATTTCACATCAATCAAGGTCACCAAGGACACCCAGGTTCTAACTGCAGCAAGCAACAGTGAATCGCTTGGGGCCATGGATGCTGGAAGTGCGAAAATCACTGAGATGGCAGAGTTCCCAGCCAAGGGTAGAGCCACCGGAGGTGTTAGAGCTCACAAGTTCATTAGAGATGAAAACCATCTTTACTTTGCCTATGTAGGCGATGCACCGATTCTTGGTTCTGCATCAGCAGGTAAGCCGCTTGAAACACCTGAGTATCTGGCTAAGCGAGATTCATCAGGAACACCATTGAGCGCAACGATTATCTCTGCTGGTAAAGACTAAGCGTCGATTCTTTCGCGCTCGAAAGACTCTGCTTTATCAACGATGAAATCTCTTCTCGGAGCGACTTCATTACCCATGAGAAGTTCAAACATCTTCTCCGCAGCAGCTAAATCATCTACTGTTACTCGGCGCAGTGATCTACTCTTTCGATCCATAGTTGTCTCAGCAAGTTGATCAGCATCCATTTCACCTAGACCCTTATAACGCTGTATCGGTTCCTGATACTTCTTTCCTGCCTTTGAAAGCTTGGCTAGCAAGGCTTCAAGTTCTGGTTGTGAGTAAGTGTAAATAGTTTCATTAGGTTTAGTACCAGGGTTCATCACTACAACTCTGTGTAGCGGTGGCACAGCTGCAAAGACGCGGCCATCTTCAACCAAGGGTCTCATATACTTATAGAAGAGGGTTAGCAGAAGAGTTCTAATGTGCGCTCCGTCAACATCCGCATCGCTCATCAGAATGATCTTCCCGTACCTAGCAGATGCTAAATCGAAAGATCTCCCTGAACCGGCACCAAGAACTTGAATGATTGACGCACATTCAACGTTATTAAGCATGTCTGTAATCGCTGCCTTCTGCACGTTGAGAATCTTTCCTCGAATAGGAAGCAAAGCCTGGAATTCAGAGTTTCTGGCAAGCTTCGCTGTGCCAAGAGCGGACTCACCCTCAACAATGATGAGTTCAGAGTCAATGGTGTCTTGAGTTCTACAGTCAACAAGTTTTGTTGGAAGCGATGAGGATTCAAGAGCAGTCTTGCGGCGTTGAGTCTCTTTGTGTGTTCTAGCAGAAATACGAGACTTCATCTCGTTCACTACTTTTTCAAGTACCAGAGCCGTCTGCGCTTTGTCTTCT
>CAMDEE010000013.1 GCA_945895375.1 Auritidibacter sp. Marseille-P8566 | reverse complement strand
CACCGGCGACAAAGCTAGATGGAGTATTAGCGCTACCACCAGCACCGCCGACTCCTAGAGCACCTGCAGCACCTGCACTAGTCAAAGCACCGTTAGAGGTTCCACCGATACCGCCAGCGGTTGGGGTTCCTCCGCCACCACCAAGACCTTGACCATTACCACCAGGGTTACCTGTTGTTGAAGATGCTGAACCACCAGCTCCACCAACCCAACCACCGGTTCCACCACCGCCACCGGCGACAGCAATGCGATCAGCTAGTGCTGTGCTGGTTCTGATGTCTGTTGCTCCACCGCCAGAGCCTTCATCGTTGTGACCGGAGCCTGCAGCTCCACCACCGTTATAACCACCGGCTGCTCCGTTACCTGAAGAGCCCTGACCACCAACATAGATGTATAGCGGAGTGGTTGGAACAGATCTGAAAGTTGCAGTGGTCTTTGAACCATTACCTCCAGATCTACCACCTTGAGCACCTGCTATAGAAATAGTCATGGTTCTAACATCAGCAGGTGGAGACCAGATGTAGTGATCACCTGAGTAGGGAAAGCTGACCGTGCAGCTAGTTCCAGTTGTATTACACACTGGAGTTGGATTAGTTGCTACCGCCTGAACGGATGGAACAACAACAGCACCAAGGACTATTGAGAAAGAGCTTGCCAAAAGGATTACCTTTGGCAAGCGTGATTTGTTTTTTGTTTGCATGCAGATAAAAGTAAAACTCCAGCAGAAATCCTGCTGGAGTTTTACACAGCCAAAGAACTTCTTTGGCTTATCAACAATTAACCTAGGCGAGCCTGAAGGTTGGTAGCCAATGAACTCATGAACTCATCGGTAGTTTGGTAAGCCTGTTCTTTACCAATAAGTAAAGCTAGGTCCTTAGTCATGTGACCTGACTCAACAGTCTTGATAACAACATCTTCCAAAGTCTCAGCAAAGCGAGCAACTTCTGGTGTGCCATCTAGTTCTGCACGGTGCATAAGTGCTCTAGTCCATGCATAGATAGAAGCAATTGGGTTAGTGCTTGTCTTCTTGCCCGCCTGGTGCTCGCGGTAGTGTCTAGTAACTGTTCCGTGAGCAGCTTCTGCCAAGGCAGTCTTGCCATCAGGGGTAGTAAGAACTGAAGTCATTAGACCAAGAGATCCGAAGCCTTGAGCTACTGTGTCACTCTGGACGTCACCGTCATAGTTCTTACAAGCCCAAACGTATCCACCCTCCCACTTCAAAGCAGCAGCAACCATGTCATCGATTAGACGGTGCTCATAGGTAAGACCAGCAGCTTCGAACTTAGTTTTGTATTCAGCATCAAATACTTCTTGGAAGGCATCCTTGAAAGCACCATCGTATGCCTTCAAGATTGTGTTCTTAGTTGATAGGTAAACCGGGTAGTTACGAGAAAGTCCGTAGTTGAAAGATGCTCTAGCAAAGTCACGGATTGAGTCCATGTAGTTATACATACCCATCGCTACCCCACCGTGCTCAGGGTAATCAGCCACAGTCATAGTAGTTGGCTCTGAACCATCCGCTGGTGCCCAAGTCATTGTTACACGGCCTGCACCAGGCACTTTGAAGTCAGTTGCCTTGTATTGATCACCATGGGCGTGACGACCAATGATGATTGGCTTAGTCCAGCCAGGTACCAGTCTTGGCACATTAGAAATAATGATTGGCTCACGGAAAACAACACCATCCAAGATGTTACGGATAGTTCCATTAGGGGACTTCCACATCTTCTTCAAACCAAACTCAACTACACGAGCTTCATCAGGAGTGATGGTTGCACATTTAACACCAACACCGTGCTTCTTGATTGCATTAGCTGCATCAATAGTCACCTGGTCATCGGTAGCATCACGGTTCTCAATAGATAGGTCGTAGTATTCGATGTCGATATCAAGAAAAGGCATAATCAAAGAATCTTTGATGTTCTGCCAAATGATACGAGTCATTTCGTCGCCGTCAAGATCAACTACCTTGCCAACTACCTTAATTTTTTCCATGAGACTGCTATTTCCTTAACTGTTTGTTTGTGTTCCTAATAAGCCTAAACGAGTGAGTCGCGCCAAGCCTTATGCATCTTGGCAAACTTGCCAGTTCCAGCAATCAAAACTGCCGGGGTGTCATCTTCAATGATCTGACCGTGCTCCATAACAACCACTCGGTCAGCAATTGAGACTGTCGAAAGCCTGTGCGCAATGATGATGGCTGTTCTACCAGCCAACAGGGTCTGTAGACCCTTCTGAACCATACGCTCGCTTGGGATATCCAATGAGCTGGTTGCCTCATCCAGAATCAAGACTGTTGGGTCAGCGATGAATGCTCTAGCGAAGGAAATCAGCTGACGCTGACCTGCTGATACTCTTCCACCACGCTTGTTCACATCTGTGTCATAACCATCAGGCAGGCTCAAGATGAACTCATGAGCTCCAACAGCTTTGGCTGACTGCTCAATCTCTTCCCTGGTTGCCTCAGGCTTACCCAAAGCAATGTTCTCTGCAACAGTTCCACTGAACAGGTACGCCTCCTGAGTAACCATGACAACTGCTTTACGCAGATCATCATCACTTAGTTGACGAAGATCAACTCCATCAAGTTCAACTGTTCCTGCACTTGGGTCATAGAAGCGACCAATCAACTTAGCCAACGTTGACTTACCAGCACCGGTTGTTCCAACCAGAGCAATAGTTTGACCTGCTGGTATGTCCATGTTGAACTTAGGCAAAACAACCTTGCCGTTTGAGTAAGCGAACTGAACCGTATTGAAGTTGATGTGTCCCTTACGTTCTGCAAGTGGAGTTGGGTTCTCGGCTTCTGGAACAGAAGGCTCTTCTTCTAGAACACCAGATATCTTCTCAAGGGCTGAGTTAGCTGACTGGTAAGAGTTATAGAACATTGCCAGGTTTTCCATTGGCTCATAGAAGCTTCTCGCGTACAAAATACAAGAAATCAAAACACCGATACCAAGATCGCCTTCCATGACTCTAAAGCCACCCCATAGCAACACGAAGGCAACAGTGATGTTACCAATCATGATTAGCCCTGGATCGTAGATACCAAAGAGCTGGATTACCTTGGCGTTAACTGAACGGTAATCCTCAACTAGTTCTTTATAGGTTTCTTCGTTTCTCTTTTCCTTACGGAAAGCCTTTACTGCACGAATACCTGTCATTGACTCAACGAAGTGAACAATCAACTTAGCTGAGGCAACACGAGTCTTGCGGTAACTGATTCTGGTGTTCTTTTGGAACCATCTGGTTAAGAAGAACAGCGGAATAAAGCTCACCAACATAATCAAGAATGAGGATGCATCCAGGGTTACCAGAGCGATAGCGGTGAAGAGCATGAACAAGATACCCGAGATCATTTCAGAACCACCTGAATCAAGTAGTTCCTTGATTGAATCAAGGTCGCTAGTCTGACGAGCAATCACACGACCAGAGGTGTATGTCTCATGGAACTCGACCGAGAGTCTTTGGGTGTGACGGAAGAGCCTCTTGCGAAGTCCAAACATGATGTCTTGGCTCACTCTTGCTGCAAATCTTAGGAAATAGGCAATTGTGAATCCAGCTAGGACAGCTGTAGTTACATAACCACCAACAGTCCAGTACAAAAGAGATAGGTCTCCTTCGAGAGCAGCAGGAAGAGCATAGTCAACAGTCGCGGCAATAAGCCAAGGACCAGAAACTCTAAGTGCCTGGCTAGTGATAACCAAAGCCAGAGAAACGAAAAGCCTGTTCTTAACCGGCCTGATGATTTCACCAAGTAACTTCAAACTACGTTCGCGAACACGAGCCTGCTCTTCTTTGCTTAGCTCAATCTTTTCTTCGTTCTTTACACCCTGCATGCTCATTATTTGTTCACCTCAATCATTTTTCCTGCAGCATCAAGGCTGCTGATGACATATCGGTAGTGGTCGTTGGTTGCAATTAAATCGCTGTGTTTACCAAAGGCAGTTATCTTGCCATCTTGCAAAAGCGCGACCTTGTCAGCAAGCTGAACAGTTGAAGGGCGGTGAGCAACGATTAGTGCCGTAGTTGCCTTCAATACCGTTCTAAGCGCATCTTCAACCATTGCTTCAGTATCAACATCTAGAGCTGACAGCGGGTCATCAAGAACAAGTACTGCAGGTTTAGCCGCAACCGCTCTTGCTAGGGCAATACGTTGTCTTTGGCCACCTGATAGTGATAGTCCCTCTTCGCCAATCTTGGTATCTAAGCCATCAGGCAAATCGTAAACGAAGCCCGCTTGCGCAATCTCAAGTGCCTGAGCTAGATCTTCCTCTGTGCTCTCTGGTCTTCCAAGAAGCACGTTATTGCGGATAGTGTCACTGAAAAGTGTTGAGTCTTCGAATGCCATTGCGATATGTGAGCGCAGCTCTTCCCTGGATAGATCTCTGATGTCAACACCATCTAGTTTCACTGACCCACCTGTTACTTCATAAAGTCTTGTTGCCAAAGCGGTAATCGAAGTTTTACCAGAACCTGTGATTCCAATTAGAGCAACTGATTCACCAGGTTCAATTTCTAGGTTAACTCCATCAATCAAGTCTGTTTGATCGGCTGGAGCATCTGCATATCTAAAGCTGACATTTTCAAAGACCAATCGACCCTTTGGTTCTTTGATGGTCTTTGGTTGCTCAGGGTCAGTGATGTCAACCTTGGTGTCAATAACTTCAAAGAAACGCTCCACTGCAGATCTAGCATCAATGGTCATAGACAATAGGAAACCTAGTGAGTCGATAGGCCAGTGCAGAATACGTGTTGTCAGGATGAATGAAAGTAGGAGACCAATTGTCATGTTTCCTTCAACAATTTGCCAGACACCTAGTGGCAGATAAATAGCAGTTGCGATAGAAGGAATTGTTGAGAAGTAGAACCAGAGGTTTGCCTCCATCTTGGCTTTATTTAGCTCTGTGCCTCTTAGCTTCAAAGCATCTCTGGCAAACTTCTCAGTCATGAATGAACCACGGCCAAATGACTTGATCACGCGAATACCGTGAACACTTTCCTCAACCGAGGTTGCTAGATCTCCAGCTTGATCCTGGCTCATACGAGCAATGACGTGGTATTCCTTTTCGAATCTAAACCCAAGAATCCATAGTGGCGACATAACAACGAAGAATACTGACGCAAGTAACCAGTTGTATGAGAACAGAAGAGTGAAACCAACCACGATGGTGAAAAGGTTAGCTACCAAAAGAACAAGACCAAAAGATAACCATCTTCTAATCATGCTCAAATCACTAGAGGCTCTAGAGAGTAACTGTCCGCTAGGCCACTTGTCGTGGAAAGCCACCTCAAGATCTTGAAGCTTTGCATAAAGAGCTCTTCTGAGTCCCGCTTCAACGTGTGTGCCAGGAGTTAAGACCAGCCATCTACGAAGGAGAACCATCACAGCTTCTAACAGACCCATGCCTAGAACCGCGAATACTGCAAACAGCAGGGTGTCAGATGTGGTGTTGCTTTCCAAGGTGTCAAAAAGGCTTCTCAGATAGCCAGGGATTGCCAAAGCAAACATGTGGCCTAAGATTGCAGCAATAGTTCCTAGAACGATGCGCGGTAGTGCCTTTTTCGCGTATGGGAAAATTCGGAGCAAGGTCCGAACTGTACCGAGTTTCTTCGTTTCCAAAAAAGTACCTAAATCTGCAAGTGGGCTTTCACCAGGGGTAAGTTACTTCCTTACCAAAGCCTTTCAGTCTATCTAAAGTTGTAGGCTATACATTGAAATATACCTTCTCAACACCATCATTGAGCCCACAAGGAGCAAATGCATCATGGCCCGCCACGGTAAAGTCTCAGTAATTGGTTCAGGTTTCTACGGAACCACCACAGCCCAGCGCCTAGCTGAATATGACATCTTCGAGACCGTTGTCCTAACCGACATCCTGGAAGGTAAGCCTGAGGGCATCGCCCTAGACATCAACCAGTCTCGCTCAGTTGAGGGCTTTGAGACCAAGATGATCGGTGCCACCACCCAGGCCGATGGCCAGGGCTACGAAGCCATCGCTGACAGCGACATTGTCATCATCACAGCAGGTCTTCCTCGTAAGCCAGGCATGAGTCGCATGGATCTTCTAGAGGTCAACGCAGGCATTGTTGGAGGCGTGGCTAAGAACATTGCTAAGTATGCTCCCAATTCAGTAATTCTTGTAGTTTCAAATCCACTAGATGAAATGACTGCTCTAGCTCAAAAAGCATCAGGTTTCCCTAAGGAAAGAGTTATCGGTCAGGCTGGAATTCTTGACACCGCTCGTTTCACTAACTTTGTTGCTGAAGCAACAGGTGCACACATTGCAGATGTAAAGACACTAACCCTTGGTTCACACGGTGAAACCATGGTTCCAGTGCCTTCAGTTTCAACAGTTAATGGCAAGCCAATCGTTGACGTTCTTGGAGCTGACAAGGTTGCTGAACTAGTTGATAAGACTCGTAACGGTGGAGCAGAGATCGTTGCTCTTCTAAAGACCGGTTCTGCTTACTACGCACCTAGCGCAGCAGTTGCTCGCATGGCTAAAGCTGTTCACGAAGACAGCGGAATGGTATTCCCTGTTTGTGCATGGGTTGATGGTGAGTTTGGTATCTCAGGTGTTTACCTAGGTGTTGAAGCAAAACTAGGTAAGGGCGGAATCAAGCAAATCGTTGAGACCCCTCTAGATGAAGATGAACTTGAAGCACTAAAGGTTGCCGCTGAAGCTGTAAGAGCGAAGCAAGCAGATATCTCTAACCTCTAGTGATAGAAGTGACGCTCACCTGTGAAGAACATGGTGAGCTTAGCTTCCTTAGCGGCAGCAATAACTTCTTCATCTCTAAGTGATCCACCAGGCTGAACAACAGCCTTTACTCCCGCATCAATGAGAACCTGTAATCCATCTGCAAACGGGAAGAAAGCGTCGCTAGCAGCAACGGAACCCCTAACTCTCAGGTCTCCCCTACTAACCGCCAACTTACAAGAGTCAACTCGGTTCACCTGCCCCATACCAATACCAATAGATGAGCCTTCTTTAGCAAGCAGAATTCCATTTGATTTAACGGCTCTAACTGCACGCCAAGCAAAGACTAGATCAGCCATGGTGTTTTCATCTGGCTTAGCTCCGCTAACTAACTTCCAGTTAGTCGCTGAGAAGTTCATGAAGTTATCCGGTTCCTGAATCAAGAATCCTCCAGACACCTGTCTAATCTCGTGTGATTCACGACTGTAATTCTTTGGTAGTTCAAGAATCCTTAGATTCTTTCTGTTTTCAATCAGCATGCGAAGAGCTTCTAGTTCATACCCTGGGGCAATAAGAACCTCAGTGAACACTTCCATGATGTTCCTAGCCATCTCCATGGTCACGGTTCTATTGGCTGCCACCACTCCACCAAATGCACTAACCGAATCACAAAGGAAAGCAGCAGAGTGAGCAGTCGCAATTGGATCAGTTGCATCCTTAGGTGCAACTGCAATGCCGCAAGGGTTAGCGTGCTTAATGATTGCTACAGCAGGCTCATCAAAGTCATAGGCAGTTCTAACTGCAGCATCAGCATCAACGTAGTTGTTATAAGACATCTCTTTACCGTTATGCAGTTTGGCTTGAGCAATACCAGAAACTGCTAGCGGACTAGTGTTCTTATAAATAGCAGCAGCCTGATGTGAGTTTTCACCGTATCTAAGAACACTCATCAAATCTGCTTCAAGTTCAATGTGTTGGGGGAAACCTGGGTTCTTGAGAGCAGTTGTTTTGCTTTGACTTGGAAGAATAGCTGCCTTTACTTCATCCTCAAACCAACTGGCAACAGCAGTGTCATATCTAGCAGTGTGAGTAAAGGCAATCGCGGCTAGTTCTTTTCTTTGAGCAAGGAGTGTTCCACCAGCCTCAAGACTTGAAACAATCTCAGAGTATTTACTCGGGTCAACAACTATGGCTACGTTCGCATAGTTCTTAGCTGCTGCACGAACCATTGCAGGACCGCCGATGTCAATCTGTTCAACAACAGCATCGCCCTTTGCCCCAGAGGCAACAGTTGACATAAATGGATATAGGTTCACAACAACCAGTTCAAACGGTTCAATTTCAAGATCTCTAAGTTGTTCTTCGTGATTCACCAGACGAAGATCAGCCAATAAACCACCGTGAATCTTAGGGTGCAGAGTCTTTACTCGACCATCTAGCGCCTCAGCAAAGCCAGTAACCTCAACTACCTCAGTGACCTCAATGCCTGCATTTCTAATAGTGCTGGCAGTTGATCCGGTAGAGACAATGGAAACTCCTGCACCTGATAATGCAGTTGCTAGCTCAATAAGCCCAGTCTTATCGCTAACTGAGATAAGGGCTCTTTTGATGGCAATACGATCACGGTGACGATAGTCCGCAGGAGTGTATTCATTCTGTGCTGACACGTTAGTCCCTTTACTCTATGGCCTAGTTGCTGGCAGTTGTTTATAAGCAAGTTGTTCAATTGTTGAAGCAAGTAGTTCGTGCTCAGTCTTCTTGATTCTTTCATGAAGACTGAGTTCGGTATCCCCCTGCTCAATCATGACTTCGCTTTGAACAATGATTTCACCAGTGTCAACGCCTTCGTCAACGTAGTGAATGGTAACGCCAGTCTTTGCTGACCCAGCTGCAAGTGCATCTCTAACCGCGTGAGCACCTTTGAAATCAGGGAGCAAACTTGGGTGAATGTTAATGAGCTTGCCCTTTAGAGCTCTAACAAAATTAGCTGGCAAAATCTTCATAAACCCAGCCAAGACAACTAGATCTGGCTGGTGATGCAGCACGTTAGCTAGCAGCGTTTCTGCCCACTTCTCTTTAGAAGCAGACTTTTCAGGATTTACAACAAAGGTGTCAACCTCGTAGAGTTCTGCATGTTCTAAGCCAGGTGCATCTTTATCAGAGCCAACCGCAACTATCTTTGCTGGATATAAAGGGTTTTCACTTTTCTGAAGCAAAGTAAGAAGGTTGGATCCGCTACCTGAGATTAGAACAACGACAGATATCATCTGGCTATTTTACCGTTTGAGTTTCTACGAATAAGTTCAGTATCAGCAGCCTCAGGTCTTGCACTAAAGAATGCGGCCAAGATTGAGGCGATGCTCACTTCAATAAAAGTGACTCCAGCAACCAGCCAAGAATTAGAACCAATCAGGCTCATACGACCTGGACCAATAGAACCGCTAGCTAACTCAACCAAAATGAACATCTGAACCGCAGCTACAAAACCAATAGCCAAGCCAAGAGAGATTGCAGCTGTTGTAGCAGATGCATAGTTGAACCTAAGTTCAGCAGTGTGTGATTTCACCAGCAGGGTTGCAAAGAACGCTGCTAGCAGAGGAACAAGAACAAACAGAATTCCAAGACTAGATCCCGATACCGGTAGAGCCCCCAGTAGTGGAATAGCAGGCAGAGGTCCCAGCTCCGTGACCATTGGGCTAACCATGGAACCCTGACCAACAGAGAAGCCAACCCCAGTGAGCCAAGAGTTACTAAAAGCAATCAGGTTAGGAAGCACTGCCATCTGCGCTGCACTAACAGTCAGGGTTCCCAAGAAAGTTAGCTGAAGTGATTGGTAGAGCTTGATGATTTCAATCCAGTTCACTGCAAGCATCACTGAGATCATGATTGCACTTACAAAGCTCATGGTCGCAACAACACCGGTACCAGCTCTAAGGGCTGGAGAAATCAAAGGCTTAATCGCCCAAGGCAATCTATCTGCTAAATCTATGAAGAAGTTTCTAACTCGTTCTCTTAGAGCACTTGGTTCTGAATCTTCATAAAGTATTGGGCTACCAACTACTGAACCAATGATTACCAACACAGTCAGAAGAGCAACTGGAATAAACACTCCCTGCCACTGAACAACATAAATTGCTTTAGTAACGGCAAGGCTGGTGACTAGCACTGCAACAGCTAGATAAGAAAGCACAGCTCCAAGCCAAGCAAAACTCAAATGCTTTTCACCGCTTAGCTTCTTACCTGTTCGATACATTGCCCAGCAGATCAGAATTGAAAAACCTAACGGGATGAAATCAAAAACATAGGCAGGAACTTTTAGTCCCGCAACTTTACCTTCAGCAAACAAGACGGCAACGCCGTGAGCGTTGAGCCAAGTTCGAGAAGTGTCTTGCAGGACACTTTGAAAAGTTGCACCTTGGGTTTGTTCAACTAACCAGGTAATAACGTTCAGGGCAAAGATGCTAACGAAGCCTAGGGAAACAACAAATGCTGATCCCAGTGCACCTCTAGCAAATGCCTTTATACGCATGAACTAAAGGCTAGCGATAACACCGCGCATTAGGGCAGCAGTCTCACTAGGAGTCTTACCAACCTTCACACCGACTTTTTCGAATGCTTCCTTCTTAGCCTGAGCAGTTCCAGCAGAACCTGAAACGATAGCTCCAGCGTGACCCATGGTCTTACCTTCAGGAGCAGTGAATCCTGCAACGTAGGCAACAACTGGCTTAGTCACGTTGTCCTTGATGTATGCAGCAGCTTTCTCTTCGCTGTCACCACCAATTTCACCGATAAGAACAATTGCCTTAGTTTCTGGATCTGCTTCGAAAGCGGCAAGTGCATCGATGTGTGTAGTTCCAATAACTGGGTCTCCACCAATACCGATAGCGGTTGAAATACCAATGTCACGAAGCTCAAACATCATCTGGTAAGTCAAGGTGCCTGACTTAGAAACTAGTCCGATCGGACCAGGACCTGAGATGTCAGAAGGTGTGATTCCAGCATTTGATTTTCCTGGGCTGATGATACCTGGGCAGTTAGGACCAATGATTCTGGTCTTGTTGCCCTTAGATACGCTGTATGCCCAGAAGCTTGCTGAGTCGTGAACTGGAATACCTTCAGTGATCACAACTGCAAGTTCAATACCAGCATCGATAGCTTCGATAACAGCTGACTTAGCAAATGCAGGTGGCACGAAGATTACAGATACGTTTGCTCCTGTTGCTGCCATTGCATCAGCGACAGTACCGAACACAGGCAACATGGTTCCATCAACATCAACAGACTCTCCTGCTTTCTTAGGGTTCACACCGCCAACGATGTTTGAACCACCCTTGAGCATTCTTCTGGTGTGCTTCATACCTTCAGAACCGGTCATACCCTGAACAATGATCAAACTGTTCTTATCTAGAAAAATAGACATTTATAAATCTCTCTTTAGCGGTTAGCGAGTTCAGCGGCTTTATCAGCAGCTTCATCCATAGTGTCAACAACGGTTACCAGTGGGTGATTTGCATCAGCCAGAATCTTGCGGCCTTCATTCACGTTGTTACCATCAAGGCGAACAACCAGTGGCTTAGTAGCAGAAGAACCGAGAGTTGCAAGAGCACCAACAATTCCGTTAGCAACAGCATCACAAGCAGTGATTCCACCGAAGACGTTAACGAACACGCTCTTTACCTGTGGGTCACCAAGAATTACATCTAGACCAGCGGCCATAACTTCAGCAGAAGCACCACCACCAATGTCCAAGAAGTTAGCTGGCTTTACGCCACCGTGACGCTCACCTGCGTATGCAACAACGTCAAGCGTTGACATAACCAAACCTGCACCGTTACCAATGATTCCAACTTCACCGTCAAGCTTGACGTAGTTCAAATCTGATTCCTTGGCCTTAGCCTCTAGAGGATCTAGCTGGTCACGCTCCATAGTTTCTCTCTTGTGACGGAACTCAGCGTTGTCGTCTAGAGAGACCTTGCCATCAAGGGCAATGATGTCGCCTGACTTAGAAAGGATTAGTGGGTTTACTTCAACCAGGGTTGCATCTTCTTTAACAAAGACATCGTAAAGCTTCACAAATACTGGAGCGACCTTAGCTGCGATGTCTTCGCTGAATCCACCAGCTTTAGCAATCTCTATAGCCTTAGCCAAATCAATTCCTTGAATAGCATCAATAGCAATCTTCGCTAGAGCATCTGGACGCTCTTCAGCTAGCTGCTCAATTTCCATTCCACCTTCAACGCTGCAAAGAGACAGGAAGGTTCTGTTACTTCTATCTAGCAAGACAGAGAAGTAGTACTCCTGATCAATCTGAGCACCTTCAGCAATCATCACTCGGTTAACCGGAAGATCCTTGATAGTTAACTTCAGAATTGCTTCGGCAGCAGCCTTGGCTTCTTCAGGGTTATGAACTACCTTCACACCACCAGCTTTGCCTCGACCACCAGCTTTAACCTGAGCCTTAACAACAACGGTGCCGCCAATCTTGGCTGCTGCTGCAGCAGCTTCATCTGGGGTGTCTGCGGTTATTCCCTGTAGAACTGGGACTCCGTATGCCTCGAACATGTCTCGGGCTTGATATTCAAATAAATCCACTTATGTTTCCATTCACAAATAGGGCACTCAGAACGTGCACCAAATTATAGTTTAGAGCCTCTCGATAGGTGCCACTCGCACCATCAAGCGCTTGGTACCAACCTTTTCGAACCTGATTTCAGCAGTCTGCCTAGCACCTTCCCCCGTGGTCTCAAGAACAGTCCCGACCCCAAAAGCCTCATGCTTGACCTTGTCGCCAACGGCCAACACCAGACCCTCATTGTTTCGGACGGTAGTGATGGCGTTATCCCAAACCTTCTTCTCACGAACAGGTCTGTCATAGCCACTACCGACAGCTCTTGGCTGATATCTAGGAGTCTCACGTTCAGCCCCTCGCTGATCAATTAGCTCAACTGGAATATCTAGCAAGAAGTTCGAAGGCATAGTTGAATTCAATTGACCAAACAGAGTTCTCTGCATAGCAATTGTCAAATACAGCAACCGCATTGCTCTAGTAATACCGACATAGAACAATCTGCGCTCTTCGGCTAGGCCACCGACCTCTTCAAAAGATCTCATGTGTGGCAGTGTGCCCTGCTCTAAACCAGCAATAAAGACAACCGGGTATTCCAAACCCTTAGCAGTGTGCAGGGTCATGAGGGACACCTGACCTGAACCATCATCAATCTCATCGGCTGCTCCAGCCAAGGTAATCTCAGCCAGGTAGTCAGCCAGAGTAGCCTCTGGGTTACGAAGTTGATACTCAACTACCTGACCAACAAGAGCATCGAGGTTTTCCACCCTTGCTTCATCCTGAGGGTCACGGCTCATCTCTAGGGCATATCTATAGCCAGATCTAACCAACGCTTCAATCAAGACATCGCTGATCTTTGTGGTGTGTGACATCTGCTCGAGAGAATCAAGAAGATTAGCGAACTTAGTAATGGCTTCAGTGAGCTTTGGTCCCAGACCTAATTCAGTTGAGTATGACAGTGCTTCTCTGAAGCTGATGTTGTTGTTTCGAGCCAACTGAGCAATCTTTAGTTCAGTCTTATCGCCAATACCGCGACCAGGCTCGTTGATGACTCTTCTAACCGCCTCATCGTTACGACCATTAGAAACAGCAGTTAGATAAGCAAGCGCATCTTTGATTTCTTTACGCTCATAGAACTTCAAACCACCGATAACTGCATAAGGAACTCTTTGTGATTTGAGCTCTGCTTCAATACTTGGTGTTAGCGCGTTAGTTCTATAAAGAATTGCCATTTGTGAATAGGCAACACCATCGCCATGGTGTTCTTTGATCTGGTCAACAATAAAGCCAGCTTCATGTCTTTCATCAACAGCTGTGAACTGAACAATCTTTTCGCCAGCTCCAGCATCAGTCCAAAGATTCTTATCTGGTCGATCAAAGTTCTTAGCAATAACAGCGTTAGCAGCAGAAAGAATATTCTGTGTTGAACGATAGTTCTGCTCAAGCAAGATGGTGTGTGCACCTCTAAAGTCTTTGCTGAACTCAGAGATGTTTCTGATGTCCGCTCCGCGGAAAGCATAAATAGATTGGTCGCTGTCACCAACAACGGTTAGTGAAGCAGGGCCAACTAACTCCCCTGTTTTTGGATCTGCAGTACTGAACTTTGGATCAACACCTTTAGTGAGTTCACGAATCAAAGCATATTGAGCATGGTTAGTGTCTTGATACTCATCGACCAAGACATGTCTAAACTTCCTCTGGTAGTTAGCTGCCACCTCAGGGAATGCTCGTAACAAGAAAACTGTCTCACCGATTAGGTCATCGAAGTCAAAAGCGTTGTTACGCTTCTTCTCCGCTTCATAAGCCAAAAAGATTTCGGCAATAGCTTGAGACTTAGGGTTCTTGGTATCGATATTCGCTGCGAAATCTTCAGCAGTTTGTAATTCGTTCTTAGCCTTGCTGATTACAGAGGCAACAACCTGAGCCTTGAGGCTGTCTATGTCATGGCCACCAGCCTTGATTAGCCTCTTGATCAGAGCCCTTGAGTCCCCTGTGTCATAGACGGTGAAGTTTGAGTTATGCCCTAGACGTTCGGCTTCTCTTCTAAGTATTTGCAGGCAAGCAGAGTGGAAAGTCCTAATCCACATGCCCTCAGGGTCGCCCACCAGGTGCTTGATTCGTTCACGCATCTCAGCTGCAGCCTTGTTAGTAAAGGTAATAGCCAGGATCTGGGAAGGCCAGGCTTCTCTTTGCTCCATCAGGTGAGCAATGCGGTGGGTTAGAACCTTGGTCTTGCCTGAACCTGCTCCAGCCACAATCAATAGCGCTGGACCTCTGTATAGGACGGCTTCAGCTTGCTGAGGGTTTAGCCCTTCAAGCAGCTGTGATGGGTTTACGGGTTCAATCCAAGTCATGACTTAGCCATTTTAGGTTGAAGAACTGACAGATTAGCCACGCTCGTCCAACACACGCCGCAAAAGATCTGGCTGGTCAGCAAATATGCCATCAACTCCTGTTTGAATCAGTTCTTCGTAGTAAGCCTCGATGGTGGTTGTGGCATTCTCAACTCGAGCTGTATAGACCCAGACCTCAAGCCCTAGCTCATGGCAGGATTCAACCCAAGAATCAGTCGAGAGCAGCATGTGAGTTGCAATAGATAAACCATCAAACTCTTCGGCTAACTTCACTAAATCAACATCAATTATTTTTGTTGAATCAATTGCGAAAAAGTATTTAGCACTGATGCCATTTAGTTCAAATTCAGATTTTGCATCTTGTAAGAGATTATGGTGAAAAGACTCAACATATAGCTGCACATTGTTTTCCTGCACAGGTGATGCAAGAACTTCTTCAGCAACTAACTTCCCGATGTTCTCTTGAAGAGTAGTTAGATGACTTCCAGTCTTTATTTCAATAACAAGTATTTTGTTTTTCAAAAATTCTGAATGAAGAACTTCAGTTAATGTCGGAATTTCAAATTCATTATCAAACTTTGCGCTCCCTGGACGAATGTCTGGAATTCTCTCGATTGCTCGAAGTGATTTTATGTCTTCTAAATCAAGATCTTCTGTATACCAATCCAGGTGATACTGCCCTTCAACGCTTCCATCTCGCTTTAGTTCTTCGAAGTGACCTAGCTGAGCAATGTTTGTGGTTTGGCTAAGGATGTTCTCGTGACGAATGATTAACTTTGAGTCTTTAGTGTTAACAACATCTAATTCGATGCCGTCAGCACCTTGGTCTATTCCTAACTTGAAGGCCTCAAGAGTGTTCTCAGGGCGATAGCCGCTAGCTCCCCTATGGGCTATCACGATTGGCTTACTCAAATAATCGCCTTTCTGAACATTAGCAACTGTACCTTTATGGGAACTCAAATTTCATTCGTATAAGCGAATTTATCAGGTACCCATTCAGGCAAGATTTATAAAATTTGATGAACCACCACCTTTATACACGCTAGCAAACTAATGAGAAAGATCCTTTCGATGAAGAACTCTCGTATCGTCTCTGCATTCTCCACATTCCTTATGGCAGTTGGTCTTCTGACATTCATCCCCACAATAAAAGCAGAGGCTAACGCTAACTGTGTTGGAGACACCTGTACTCAGACCTTCAGCGCATCAGCTTCAGCTCAGACATTCACCCCACCTGCTGCTGGCGTTACTCTTCGCATCACAGTGAACGGTGCAGGTGGAGGTCGAGGTGGCGCAGATGCTGGTGGTGGCGGTGGCGCTGGTATTGGTGGTAACCGAATTGTTTTTGACTACGAGCCTGCCAGCACTGCACCTTTATACCTATACGTAGGAAATGCTGGTGGTAATGGTGGTGGTGGATCTTGTTCTAACGCTGGAGCGGCTGGAACAAACCCATGGACTGCTTACAACGGTGGTCGCGGAGGATTCCCTGGTTGTTCCGGTAGTTCAGGTGCAGGTGGTGGCGGCGGTTCTGCCACAGTCATTTCCACTGGTGACAGATCTGGAGTTATTGCTGCAGCAGGTGGCGGCGGCGGCGGCGGCGGTGCCAACATAAACGCAAACGGTACAACAGGTAAAGCTGATACTGGTGCGCAAACCGCAACAACAACAGGTGCAATTGGTCAAGACTGGGGCGGTGACGGCTCTGGTGGTGGTGGTGGCGGCGGCGGTGCCACCGGTGGAACTGGAGGAACCGGATCTGCAGATGGCTGGAACCCTGGTGGTCAGGGCGGTGTGACAGGAAGAAACTTAGTTCCTGCACAATCGAACGCCGTAGTTACTTCAAACGCAAACACTGGTGCGGGTTCTGTCACAATCACTTGGGCTAACGGACCGCGAGCAACAACAAGACCTAGCTTTACTGATATTGCTACTGCAATTGTTGGACAAGTTCTTGTTCCTACTTCAGGAACATACACCCCAACTTCTGGAACTGTAACTGTTTCAAACCAACGCTGGCAGATCTCAAACGATGGCACAACTTGGACTGACATCTCTCCTGTAGTAAGCGGCGAGTACACAATTAAGCCAGAAGATGCCGGTAAGTATTTGAGATTTGCAGAGACTGCCGCAGATTCAAATGCCACTCTGACATTCGGCTCTACTGCTTCTCTTCAAATCACAGGCATACCTGCATTCACCGCTGAGACACTTTCTGGAACAGCCGGAAACACAATTCTCAGCACTGTTTACGCTGGCTACACTTTCCAAGCAAGTGGCTTTAGGAACACATTTAGCATTTCTGAGGGAGCTCTTCCTGCAGGCATAACGCTAAACCCGACTACAGGTGCATTAGCAGGAACATCAACCGCAACTGGAATTTACAAGTTCAAGGTTCGCGTCACCAACGAAGCGGGTACCGATGAGACAGAAGAGCTAACAATCGTCGTCGGACGAGCACCCGTGTTCACTAGCGATGATTCAATCCTTCAGTCTGTGAACAGAGTCACCAACCCAATTCGTGTTGGTGCTGTTGTCCCTAACTTTGTGTTTACAGCTGCTGCTTTCCCAACAGCTACTTTTGAACTCAAGACAGATTCAACTACTCTGCCTAACTGTGGAACTGCACCTAACTGTGCATACACCTATGAAACTAGAGCGTTGCCTGCTGGTCTAACCTTTGACGCTGCAACCGGAACTCTGAGTGGAACTCCAACTCAAGCTGGTGCTTATGTATTCGCGATTCAAGCAACTAACTCTGTCGGTAGTTCAATAGAAACAATTCACATGACAGTAGCTAGGAGAGCAGCTAACCCATTCACATTAACTTCGGACAAGAGCTCTGTTGTTATTGTTCAGAGCACAACTGTGACTGCAACTATCACTGCAGCAGGTGGCGATGGCAATGGTGCATTTAGCTTCAGCGTAGATCCATCTTCATCAGCTATCTGTTCTGTAGTAAAAGCAACAGACACAACTGCAACCATGACTGTAACCACAGCAGGTAACTGTGTGATCAACGGAACTAAAGCTGCTGACGGTGGATTTGCTGCATCAAGATTGTCAATCACAGTTCCAATTAACAAGGCTCCACAAACAACACCACTGGTAATCGCTCCTGATAGGCAGTTTGTCTATGGTGCTGCTCTATGGCTGGTTGGTACCGGAGGAAATGGGACAGGTGCATTCACTTACGCTATTGCCCCTAACTCCCCTGCTGGCTGTGCAACAAGCACACAAAGCGGTAACAACATGTACACCGGCCTAACAACTGGTTACACAACCGCTGGAACTTGTACCTACACAGTTACTAAAGCAGGAGATAACTTCTTCCTACCTCAGACCACAACTTACGTGCTTGAAATCAATAAAGCTAACCAAGCTGCTTTTGCTATTTCAAACCCAGGTTCCATCAACTGGCACGCAACCAACGCTGTCACTCACAACCTAGCTACTTCTGGTGGCACTGGAACAGGTGCAGTTACTTACTTCCTTGACCCAACTGTTGCTAACGCCTGTACATTGAATGGAAACATTCTTACTGCTAGAAACGCAGGTACCTGTACTGTTACCGCTATCAAGGCAGCAGATGCAAACTACAACCAAGCTAGCGCTGCTCCTGTTACCTGGACCATTAACCAGATTGCTCAAACAGCACTCGCTTACACAATGGCAACATCTACCGGGGCTAACTTGCCTTGGAATGGAGGAACAACTTACGTTGCCAACCCAACTGCAATTGTGACAATTAACATGACTGGTGGCTCTGGAACGGGCGCATACACCTATGTAGCTAGCGGTGCATCGGGATGTGTTGTTCAAGGCGCCGGCCCAATTGCATACGTTTATGTTGCTCCGACTGGAGCTGGACTCGGTTCTTGTGTAATTACAATCACTAAAGCTGCGGATGTGAACTATACAGTTGCAACAACTTCAACTCAGTTCTCATTCTCTGCTGCTGTTCAAGCACCACTGGTTGCTATCGCTGCTAGGACTTCACTGGACTTTGTTGCAACCACTCTTACAGATGCCACTACTGCTGCTAAGACGCAGATCACCGTCACTGGTGGTCTCGGAACTGGTGCTGTTTCCTATGCTGTTGCTGGTGGAAGCACATCGGTATGTTCTGTTGATGCAAATGGTTTAGTTACAGATAAGACAGCGGGTTCTTGTGTCGTTAACGTAACGAAAGCAGCAGATAGCAACTACCAAGTTCAAACAACCTCTATCACTATTACCTTCAACAAGCTAAACCAAGCTGAACTTGTTGCTAACCCAGCAGATGCATCTGAGCCATTTGTTTGGTCTCCTAAAGCTACAAACCAGATCACCACAACCGGTGGTGCTGGAACTGGTGCAGTTTCCTATGCTGTTGACCCTTCAACTTCAACTGTCTGTTCAGTCGGAGCAGCTAACGGTCTAATCACAAACATCACTGCAGGTACCTGTTTGATTAACGTGACCAAGGCAGCAGACACCAACTACAACGTTGCTACCGATCAGGTAAGCGTTGTCTTCACCAAGATTGACCCAGCTGCTATCACTTTGACTGCAGCCCCAACCTCTCTTGTTTACACACCCGCTCTAGTAAAGAACCAGACTTGGGTAACCGTTGCAGGTGGTGCTAACTCAACTGGTGCCAACACATTCTTCGTTGACCCTATGACAGAAGAGAACTGTTCAATTGCAACTGTTCAGGCAAGCCGTGTTCTAGTAAACGCAAACCTTGCTGGATTCTGTTTGATCGCAGTGGTCCAAGCAGCAGATGTGAACTACAACGAGATTAGAACCATGATGGGCTTCAGCATCACCAAGATGGTTCAAACAATTGGTGCGACATCTTCAGCTGGAACTTCACCTTTCTACTACGAGTCTCCAACCACCACAACGACCATCAACGTAACTGGCCAACAGGGCACTGGAACAACTCGATTTGTTGTGGATCCAACCGCTAATACCAGCAACTGCTCTGTTGATCAGGAAACTGGAAAGGTAACATCAATAACCGTTGGTTCTTGTCGTATCACTGTTTCTAGAGATGGTGATGACAACGTTCAGGCTTCAAACTCTGTTGTTCTAAACCTGACAATCACAAAGATCAACCAGGCTGTAATGACTTTGACTCCAGAAGCTGGATTCAAACTAGCCGCAGTTGGTTCAGCAGCAGCTACATCTCCTTTGACCCTTGGACTTGGTTACACAGGAACTGGTAACTTCACCAAGATCGCTAGCACCACTCCTTTGGTTTGTACTATTACAGGTGGTGGAGACAGCACGTTAGCTACCCCTACCTTTAATGCAACTAACAACCCTTCAATCACAGTGACTGCTGTCAACGATGGAACCTGTACTTTGCAGTACACCAAGCTAGGTGATGCTAACTTCAACGTTGCAACGAACTTCCAAGCTAGCTTCACAATCAACAAGGCAACTCAGGCTGATATAAATGCCACCATCACCGTTGGATCAGCGTCCATGCCATTTGTGATGACTCCTAAGGCAACTGCAACCATTCTTGGTTCAGGTGGTTCTGGAACTGGAATATTCAACTACATAGTAGATGCATCAAGTACTGGTATCTGTACAAGCAACGCAACTACAGGTGTGGTTACAGATGTCACTGCAGGAGTTTGTATCATCAACGTTAAGCGCATCGCAGACGGTGACTATGCGGATTCTGCAGTCAAGCAAGTAACTATTACTTTCACCAAGATCGACCAGACTGCACTTGTTCTAAATGCAGCAAAGACTGCTTTGAAAGCAACCACTTCTGCTTTAGACACAACTACCCTAAGCACCACAGGTGGTTTGGGTACAGGTGCAGTGACTTACGTAGTAGATCCAACAAGCGTTGGAATCTGTTCTATCGCTGGAACTACTGTCACAGGCCTAGGTGCAGGTGACTGTAACATCACTGCAACTAAGGCAGCTGATGTGAACTACAACGCAGCAACAGCAACCATCAAGTTGACAATCACAAAGGGAACTCAAGCTACCTTTGCTGCTTACTGGTGGAACCAACCAAACCTTGGTACTGGAACTCAGGCTAACCCAACTCCGTTTAACCCAAACACTGACCAAATCAACTACTACATCGTCAGTGGTGGAGTGGGTACTGGTGACTACGTATTCTCGATTGATCCAGCCT
>CAMDEE010000012.1 GCA_945895375.1 Auritidibacter sp. Marseille-P8566 | reverse complement strand
GCATCAAGCTGGTTGTGACAAGTGTTCAAGATGTTCTAGATGCAATCAGCACTCACGAAGAGTTAGTGAAATCTGAAACTCTCACACTTGAGCTTGAGAGTGTGCTTGGAGATGTTGAAGGTGAAGGCACCACCGTTGGAGATGATCTTCCAATCGGTATCGTGGTGAGCAAGCTATGAGTTCAGAGTCCGATGCTCTGAGGATGATTCAAGAAATTGAATCTTCCCTTATGGCAAGAATTCCCGAGCACAAACTTCGTCCAAGACTGGAACCCACAAGAAGAGCAGTTGAACTTCTAGGTGATCCACAAAAGTCATACCGAGTTGTTCACATCACTGGAACAAACGGTAAGACCAGCACCTCTCGAATCATCGAAAGAATCCTTAGAGAGCATGGCCTTAGAACAGGTCGTTTCACTAGCCCTCATCTAATCAATCTCAATGAGCGAATTGCTTTAGATGGAGAACCAATCTCTAATGAGATTCTTTACGAAGTATTCAAGGACATCGAACCAGTTCTCGACATGGTCGACCAGGAGCTCCTTGCTCAGGGAGAGTCAAGACTCACATTCTTTGAAGCGCTAGCTGTTTTAGCGTTCGCAGCTTTTGCTGATGCCCCTATTGATGTTCTAGTTCTTGAAGTAGGCATGGGAGGAGCTTGGGATTCAACCAACGTGGCTGACGGTGACGTTGCTGTATTCACTCCAATTGACTTAGATCACCAGGAGCGACTTGGTTGGACGATTGCGGAGATAGCTGAAACTAAATCGGGCATCATCAAGTCAGGAGCAGCTGTAGTTTCAGCGGTTCAGCCTAAAGAAGCACTTGAAGTATTAGAACGAGTGTCTGAAGAAATAGGGGATACCTTCAGAATTCTTGGTCAAGACTTTACTGTCACCGAATACATCGAATCAGATATTGGAATCACCTTTTCTGTGGATGGACTTGCGGGCAAGTATGAGAATCTATTCATTCCTTTACACGGCGCTTATCAAGCTGCTAACGCAGCGGTTGCAATCGCTGCTGTTGAGGAATTTATTGGTGGGGCAAGTGTGCCATTGTCAGACATGATTCTGAGACCAGCACTTGCAGATGTTTCTTCACCTGGACGAATACAGGTTGTTAGTAAATCGCCAAGAATCATTTTGGATGCAGCTCACAATCCGCACGGTGCACTTTCACTTGCAAACGCTCTTGAATCTTCATTTGGTTTGCCTCACGTAGTTGGAGTTGTTTCAATCCTTGGTGAGAAAGACGCTGAAGGTATCTTGAAGCATCTAGAGACCGTTATGGCAGAAATCATCATCACTAAAAGCACAAGCGTTAGAGCCAATGACACCGACTCACTGGCTGTAATCGCCAGAGAAGTATTTGGTTCTGATCGCGTCAGCGTTGAAGAAGATTTTAGAGATGCCTTGTCATTAGCTGAAGCAAAGCTTCCGCCAACACCTAATTCGACAATTGTGGTGACTGGAACTGTATCTTTGATTGGGGATGTACTTAAGTTCCGTCAAATCCAGGAGGATTCAGATGTCTAACAGATCAGTAAGAAGAACCTTAGGTTCTATGGTTCTTGCATTTGAATCGTTTGTGGTGTTCTTTGGAACCCTTGCAGCATACGGATTGCAAGTAGCTGATGGGCCAGTGGTCTGGGGATTCGGGCTAACCTTTTCAGCAATCCTGATTCTTACTCCTGGCTACCTAGGTAAGCCAGGCTCATACTGGTTCGGCTGGGCCCTGCAGGTAATGCTTTTGGTTGTCTCGTTCATGATTCCTTGGATCTTGTTAATTGCCATCATATTTGTTGGTTTCTGGGGCTGGGCGATGATTGCCGGTTACACAATCGATCTTGCTAAGAAGAACCGAGCAGAACAAAACACTTTTGAAATCAAACTTGATCTAGAGGAGAACAAATAATGACTGAGCAGACTCTTGTATTAGTAAAGCCTGACGGAGTAAAGAGAAACCTGATTGGCGAGATCATCAGAAGAATTGAAACCAAGGGCTACGTAATTGTAGACATCAAGAAGTTCACCCCTTCTCGCGAGCTTCTAGCCCAGCACTACGCTGAGCACGAAGGTAAGCCTTTCTATGAGCCACTTGTTGAATTCATGGCTTCAGGTGACGTAGTTGCCCTAAAAGTCGAGGGAAACAGAGTAATTGAAGGCTTTAGAGCTCTAGCTGGAGCAACCGATCCAACAGTTGCCCTGCCAGGCACCATCAGGGGAGACCTTGGTCGCGACTGGGGTCTAAAGGTTCAGCAGAACCTAGTTCATGGTTCAGATTCTGTTGAGTCAGCAACCAGAGAACTAGGCCTCTGGTTCTAATTAGAACCCAACATACCTTCACAAGAACTAGGTTGTTTATCGGCGTTTTCTAGACAGTATGTCTGAATTTTGGGCCTTTTAGGCTATTCTTTGTTCCGTATAGCAAATGTCTCATACTAAACATACTTATTTACGAAAAGGAACCAAACATGAATTCTCGTACATTCAAGCAGGGTGCAGCAGTAGCTGTTGCTTCAATGCTTGTGCTTTTTGGAGCTTCAGCTTCAATGGCAGCAAGCAAGGTACTAGTAGATCTTCCAAACGAGCCAGTAGCCGGTGGTGAGACTGTAGCAGTCCCAATGGTTCTATCAGGTTTCGAATTCGACAAGCTTTCAGTAACCCTAAAGGTTGACGAAGGTACATTGACAGTTACAGATGCTGATTCAGCTCTGACACTAAACCCTGGTTACACAAGCCTTGAAGCTCAGACTGAAGTTTCATTCAACGGAACTGCAGACGCAGTTGTTGCAGTTATGGAATCTGGCGTTAGCTGGACTGCTCCAGGTGATGCAACTACTACTTCACCACTATTGATCAGCGTTCGTGTCGGTGAATACGAAACTGGTACAACTTACGACCCAGCAACGGGCCACACCTACAAGTTCGTTTCAACACAACTAAGTTGGATGGATGCGATGACCGCTGCAAAGGCTATGTCATACAAGGGCAAGTCAGGTTACCTAACTAACATCACAACCGCATCGGAAAACACCTTCGTGGCTAACAAGTCAGGTGCTACTAATGTTTGGTTCGGTGCTACCTCAGAACTTGAATACATCAACCAGGCAAGAACTGCAGCTAGCAAGACACCTGTTACTGGAGACACTAGATCAAACGGAAACTTCTACTGGTACGGATCAGCTGAGGCTGGAACTAACTTCAGCAACGGTCTTAGAACTCCTGTAGCAGTTGATGGACTTTTCAATGCTTGGGCAACAGGGGAGCCAAATGACTCTACTGACGAAGGCTGTGGACTTACAAACTGGGCTGGAAAACTTGGCGAGTGGAATGACTTTGCTTGTTCAACAACACTTTCTTACCTAGTTGAGTTCGACACCACTCCTGGTGACTTCGAGACTGCTGTTGTAACTTTCGACAACATCGAAGGTGACGATGTGGACTCAGTTCCTGCAGTTGTTGAAGAAGAAGAGAAGGAACTAGCTGCTACTGGTTACGATGCAGGAATCATTCTTGCTCTAGCACTAGCGCTTCTAGCTCTTGGTTCAGTTCTAACTGTTAGAGCTCGCAAGAACTAATTAGTAGATACTAAAAGTAATGGGCTGGCCAATTGGCCAGCCCATCACTTATTTAAGACTTCTTAGATCCAACCCAGCTGGCTGAACATCGGAATCCAACGTGACCAGAATCTAACGGTGATTGCCAAGATGATGATTAGGAAAACAGCAATAGTCCAAAGCCAAGCTTTTGCATAAGCACCATCCCAGAAAGCAGTAGTTCTAATTGGCATTGGGATGATGTCTTCTCGTGCACTGAACAAGAACAGAGTTACGAAGATAGGAATCATTCCGGTCCACGCCACCATGCAGTAAGGGCAGAGCACATTGATAACTAGAAGGCTCTGGCTGAACAGCCAAAGGACAAACAGGAATCCAAGTAAGTTACCGACTAGGAATAGCTGCCAGAACCACTTGGCGAACTGAGCCTTAGCAAGAATTGCGAAACCAACAATGATTGGTGCCATGAATGCAGACAAACCAATCAAAGAGTTTGGAAAGCCAAAGAGCTTGGCCTGAGCAGTAAGCATCACTGTCTTACAGGAGATAAACACGTTCAGGTCACAACCTAGAACAGCACCTGGATCAGAAGCTACGTGAATACGTTCGAGTGTTAGCGAAAAGGCACCAATCCAGCCGATGATTCCAAAGATGATTAGAACTAGCGCTAGAGATATCGGGGCACCGATTCCTGCTTTTTCAGTAGTTTTCTGCTCAGTCATAAACAAAGTATCTCACGCCTTCAATATTTGGATACGGGGATATGAGCCTTCTAGGAGTTCCCAGTGCTTTGCCAGATGGCCAATAATCCCCTAAAACACAGGGCTTTAGAGCATTTGAGGCTCCTGAAGAGCCTGTTCCACAACCCAAATCCATTGCTTTTAGGGCCATCCGTGCGATACTTGAGGTAGTTGGTCTCTACCACACAGAGATAAACAAAGGTTTCGCAGGTACTTATTTAGATCCTTACACGTAAGACCCATCGGGCAGGCTAAGTGTTCTTAGACAAGTTTGGTACCTCGCATTATTTAGATTTAGTTGTTCACAAAAGTGGATAACACGAGTTTTTAGGCGAAAAGCCTAGTGAGTGTGGCCTAGGGGATTTGCCGGGTATGGAGCACCTTAAATGGTGAAGAAAAAGAATACAGATATACCGGTTGAAGAAGTTGTTGAACCAAAGAAGCCAACACGTAAACGTGGAGCTAAAGAAGTTGTTGCTGAAGTTGTTGCTGAGGTAATCGCTCCAGCTAAGAAATCCAAGAAGAAGTCTGCAGAAAGCTCAGCTCCTGTCGAAGAGCCGAAGGCAGCTCCTGCTGCTGCAGGTTTCTCCCTAATCTTCCAAGCACCTGATCTGCCAACTCCAAAGGTAAGCACTCGAAAAGGTAAGCCTTCAATAATTGATGATTCTCCAACCGATGATTCTCACCGCAGAGTTAGATCTAGAAGAAGATCAGGTGAGGCAGTTGAAGGTGAACTTCCACCGAATGTTGTTGTAAAGGTTAGAACACCTCGCGAACCCAAAGCTCCTAGCAATGAACCAACCAGAGTAAAAGGTTCAACTCGTCTAGAAGCTAAGAAGCAAAGAAGACGTGATGGTAGAGACTCAGGTAGAAGAGCAGGAAGAATCACTGAGTCAGAATTCTTGGCTCGTCGTGAAGCCGTGGACCGTGTCATGGTGGTTAGAAGCAAAGATGACAAGATTCAGATTGGTGTTCTAGAAGACAAGATCTTGGTTGAACACTACGTTGCTAAAGCACAAGACACATCTTTGATTGGAAACGTCTACCTTGGTAAAGTCCAGAACGTTCTTCCTTCAATGGAAGCTGCTTTCGTTGACATTGGCCGTGGCCGTAACGCTGTTCTTTACTCGGGTGAAGTTGACTGGGAGTTAGCAGAAGTTGGTAACCAACCGAGAAAGATTGAACTAGCGCTCAAGTCTGGTGACAAGGTTTTAGTTCAGGTAACTAAAGACCCAGTAGGTCAAAAGGGTGCTCGTCTAACTTCACAGGTATCACTTCCTGGTCGTTACCTTGTTTATGTTCCTAACGGCAACATGAACGGTATTAGCCGCAAGCTTCCTGAAAGCGAGCGAGTAAGACTCAAGAAGATCTTGAAAGAGATCTTGCCTCCAGATGCTGGAGTAATCATTAGAACTGCTGCTGAAGGAGCTACCGAAGAGCAACTAACTGAAGATGTGCAAAGACTTCAGATTCAGTGGGAAGAAATTAGCCGTAACGCTGAGATCTCAACTCCGCCATCACTGCTTTCTTCTGAACCAGATCTACTAATCAAGATCGTTAGAGATGTCTTCAATGAAGATTTCCAGAAGATGATTATTGATGGCGATGCTCCTTTTGCAACCATCGAAGGATATCTAAAGGACGTAGCTCCTGATCTTCTAGAGCGCGTTGAACGTTTCTCAGGTGAAGGCGATGCTTTTGATCACTTCAGAATCAATGAACAAATCATCAAGGCTCTAGACCGTAAGGTTTATCTTCCTTCTGGTGGTTCATTGGTTATTGATAGGACTGAAGCTATGACCGTGGTTGATGTGAACACCGGTAAGTTCATCGGTTCAGGTGGAAACCTTGAAGAGACTGTTACCAAGAACAACTTGGAAGCAGCTGAAGAAATTGTTCGTCAGCTTCGTCTTCGTGACATCGGTGGAATCATCGTTGTGGACTTTATCGATATGGTTCTTGAATCCAACCGAGACCTAGTGCTTAGAAGAGTCATGGAATGCCTATCCAGAGATAGAACCAAGCACCAGGTTGCTGAAGTGACTTCTCTAGGTCTAGTCCAGATGACCCGTAAGAAGATCGGAATCGGACTTCTTGAGGCATTCACTGAGCCTTGTGAGTCCTGTGCCGGTAGAGGTCTAATCGTTCACCACGAGCCAGTTCTAAAGAACAAGCACATTGAAGACGATGACCGTCCTCAACGTCAGAACAACCGTGAAAACAACAACCGCGAGAACAACAAGGGCAAGAACAAGGGCAAAAACAAGCAAATCAACGCCCCTAAGGCCGAAGCAGAGCCGAACAAGCCAAGAATTGAGCCTGCCAAGGTAGTAACCCCTGAAAAGGCTGAAGAGGCTAAGAACCTTATGTCTAAGATCGCAGCTTCAACCATGGGTACATCTGAACCAGCTCAAAAGACCCTTGATTCTGTTCTAGATGCCTTGCCGCCTTCACCTGATGTTCCTACCAAGCGCAAGTCCAGAAGAGTCTCAAGTGGGGGAGAAATCACCCCTGGCGAGGACAATTAGGGCCAAAAAATTAGGGCAGTTAGGTTTGCCAAGGCGGGTGCAGCCCGCTAAGATTGAACCTTGTTGCCTGTAAAACTCGCAACACTTCCAAATTCAAGATTTTTCGAACAAAGGGTATATCTGTGGTTTACGCAGTAGTCCGCGCGGGTGGCCGCCAAGAAAAGGTGTCAGTAGGCACTATCGTCACGCTAGATCGTCTAAAGGCGCAAGCAGGTGGCACCATTCAGATGGAAGCCCTTCTGCTAGTTGATGGCGAGAAGGTAACTCACGAAGCTGCAGCTCTAGCCAAGGTGCAGGTGACTGCAACAGTTTTGGGTAACCTACGTGGTCCAAAGATTGTTATCCAGAAGTACAAGAACAAGACCGGTTACAAAAAGCGCATGGGTTTCCGTGCCGACCTGACTCGTGTTCAGGTTACTGAGATCAAGTAAGTAAAGGATCTAAAAAATGGCATCCAAAAAAGGTGTTTCCTCAACCCGTAACGGCCGCGACTCAAACGCTCAGCGTCTAGGAGTCAAGAGATACGCAGGTCAAGAAGTAAACGCAGGTGAAATCCTCGTCCGTCAGCGTGGAACACACTTCCACCCAGGTCGTAACGTAGGCCGCGGTAAAGACGACACCCTGTTTGCTTTGTCTGCCGGTGCAGTTGAGTTCGGTCAAAAGGGCGGACGTCGCGTAGTCAACATTGTTGTTGCGGCTTAGGTTCTATTCGAACTAAAAGTTTTCTAATCAGCAGGCGAGCCAATGTGCTCGCCTTCTGTGTTTTTGAGGGTAATGAAAGGAGTAACTAGATGGTGACTTTCGTCGATCAGGTTACTCTTCACCTACGCGCTGGAGATGGTGGCGATGGCTGTATCTCGGTAAAGCGTGAAAAGTTCAAGCCACTAGCAGGTCCTGATGGTGCTGATGGTGGAAATGGTGGAACCATTTCACTTATCGCTGATTCAAACACCACAACTCTTTTGGAATATCACTTCAGCCCGCACCGTGCCGGTGGAGATGGTGGCGATGGAGCTGGAGATTTCCGTAATGGAGCTACCGGCAAAGATGTTGTTCTAAAAGTTCCAGTTGGAACAGTTGTTAGATCAGCTGATGGCACACTAATCACCGACCTTGATGAAGAAGGCATGGAACTAGTTGTTGCCGAAGGCGGTAACGGTGGTTTAGGAAATGCGGCACTTTCTTCTTCAAAGAGAAGAGCACCAGGTTTTGCTTTACTAGGAGTTCCTGGTTGGCGAGGGGACATCATCCTTGAACTCAAGTCAGTAGCTGATATTGCTCTGGTTGGTTACCCATCTGCTGGTAAGTCCTCTTTGATTGCAGCAATCTCATCAGCTAAGCCAAAGATTGCTGATTACCCTTTCACAACCCTGCACCCAAACCTAGGTGTTGTTCAAGCAGGAGAAACTAGATTCACTGTTGCTGATGTGCCAGGTCTTATCGAAGGTGCTAGCGAAGGAAAAGGTTTAGGACTTCAGTTCCTTAGACACGTTGAACGTTGTGCTGCACTGCTGCATGTTTTGGACTGTGCAACTCTAGAGCCAAACAGAGATCCCATCTCTGACCTAGACCTAATCTTGAATGAACTGGCTCTGTATGAAGTTCCTGAAGGTGAACTACCTTTGGTTGAAAGACCTCAGTTGATTGCTCTAAACAAGATCGATGTTCCTGATGGGCGTGAGATGGCAGAGTTTGTGAAGCCAACTCTTGAAGCTCGTGGATACAAAGTATTCCTAATCTCAGCAGTTGCTCGTGAAGGTCTTAGAGAGCTGAACTTTGCTCTAGCCGAACTTGTGAAAGCTCACAGAGAAGCTAAGGCTGCTATTCCTGCTAGACCTCGTATCCACCTAATGAACACCAAGCGTGATGAGAACAAGTTCACTGTGAAGAAAGAGTCTTACTCAGGCGAAGAGATCTTCAGAGTCATTGGTGCTAAACCTGAACGTTGGGTTGCTCAAACTATGTTTGGTAACGAAGAAGCAGTTGGTTACCTAGGTGACCGTCTTGCCAAGCTAGGTCTTGAAGATGAACTTCTAAAAGCAGGTGCCGTTGCTGGTTCAACAGTTGTTATCGGTGCTGGTAAAGACGGAGTCATCTTCGACTGGGAGCCAACTATTGCCTCTGCTGGTGAACTGATTGCTGCTCCTCGTGGAACAGACCCAAGACTTGATCAGCGTGAGCGCAGAACCAACATCGATAGACGACGTGAATACCAAGAGATGATGGACGCTAGAGCTGCCATGCGTGAAGAGATGGCTAAAGAGGGTAACCCAATCATTTCTTATGAGATTGGTTCAGAAGAAGATCCAGATAAAGAAATCACCAGCGAACAAGCAGGTGTTGAGGAGCAGAAATGAAGCTCTCAGATCACAGGGACATCCCTAAGGCTAAACGAATAGTAGTCAAGGTTGGCTCCTCCTCAATCACAGGATCCAACGAGAAGAACCTAGATTTACTCGTTGCCGCTATTGCTAACTCATCAAAGAACAATCAGGAAATCATTCTGGTTACCTCTGGTGCTATCGCAACAGGATTACCTTTACTAAACCTCACAGAAAAGCCAACTGATCTTGCTACCAAGCAAGCTTTAGCTTCAGTTGGTCAAAGTAAGCTTATGGGTCGCTATGAAACTAGCCTTGAGCGATTCAACATCATCGCTGGACAAGTTCTTCTAACGGCAGGGGACTTCGAGCAAGCAGAAACTAGTCAGAACGCAAGTAAAGCAATCGACAGGCTTCTGGAACTAAAAGTCATTCCTATCGTTAACGAAAACGACACTGTTGCTACCCAAGAAATTGCTTTTGGGGATAACGACAAGCTTGCTTCTCTCGTTGCAGTTCTAGTTCAAGCAGATGCGCTTATTCTGCTTTCAGATGTTGACGCTCTCTATGACAGACCTCCAACAGAACCTGGTTCACAAAAGATTGAATGGGTCGAACCTGAAGATGATCTATCAACCATCAAGATTGGTGGCAGCTCTTCAACTGTTGGCACAGGTGGAGCTGAGACTAAACTAGAGGCCGCCAAGTATGCCAGAGAGCATGGAGTAACAGTTCTGCTTACTTCAATCGACAATGCTGCAGCAGTACTCGCAGGGGATAGAGTCGGCACCTGGTTCCAAGCAAAGGAAGCAAGATGAGTGCATTAGATCTAATCAAGCAAGCCAAAGCGGCATCTGTAGCTCTAGGGTTACTAACAACCGAGCAGAAGAACGAGATCCTCAAAACTGTCTCTGTTCTACTTACTTCCAGGTCTGAAGAGATACTGGTTGCTAATCACCTAGACCTAAAGCTAGCTAAAGATTCAGGCGTATCGCAGTCACTGCAGGACCGCTTGGCTCTAAGTGTTGAGCGTATTGATTCACTCAAGTTTGCTCTTGCTGAACTAATCAACTTGAATGATCCAATTGGCGAACTGGTTAGAGACATCACAAGACCTAATGGGCTAAGCATCAAAGAGGTAAGAGTTCCTTTTGGGCTTATCGGTGCTATCTATGAAGCTAGACCTAATGTGACTATCGACATTGCAGGTATGGCTATCAAGACCGGTAACGCAATCATTCTTCGCGGTGGTTCAATGGCAGAAAACACTAATAGGGTTCTTGTCTCAATCCTCAAAGAAGCTTTCCAAACCAATGGTCATAACCCAAACGCTATTGCCAGCGTTGATGAGTATGGTCGTGAAGGTGCCGAGGTAATGATGAAGGCAACCGGTTTGATTGATGTTCTAATCCCTAGAGGATCAGCAAATCTAATCAAGACCGTAGTTGAGGAATCTAAGGTTCCTGTTATCCAAACTGGTGACGGTATTGTTCACATCTTCTTAGACGCAACAGCAAGACTCGATTACGCTCTAGAAATTGTCACCAATGCAAAGGTTCAACGACCTTCCGTCTGTAATGCACTAGAGACACTTTTGGTTCACAAAGATGTCGCGGACAAGTTACTTGTTCCAGTTCTTGAGAAACTAGCTGCCAACGGGGTAGTGATTCGTGGAGATCAGCGAGTTAGAAAAGCTTTCCCAAGTGCTATTGAGGCAACCGAGGATGACTGGGCCACTGAGTACCTGGCACTTGAGATATCGGTCAAGATTGTTGACAGCTTTGAAGAAGCTATTGAACACATCGCTCAGTATTCAACCTCACACACCGAGAGCATCATCACTGAGGATGCCAAGAACGCCGAAGAGTTCCTAGCAAGAGTGGATTCTGCCGTTGTGATGGTGAATGCCTCAACCAGATTCACTGATGGTGGGGAGTTTGGTTTTGGTGCAGAGGTTGGGGTTTCTACCCAGAAACTTCATGCCAGAGGTCCTATGGGTCTTCCAGAACTAACCAGCACTAAGTGGCTAGTACGTGGAACAGGGCAGTCAAGGGCTTAGAGTCCCCATTTTTAGCCCCTCTAGGGTAGATTTGAACTAATCGTTATAGGAGATAAATTGAAGTTTTTACAGCTATTCGCTCAAGAAGCCGAAGGTCACGTAGCACACATCGAATACCCGTTCCCAGCAATCGTGTTTGGAATCATTGCAATGGGTATCTTCCTAACCCTTGCTGCTGTTACCTGGTCTTACCGTGATGTCGCTAACCGCCACGAACACAAGGTAAAGAACAACAACCAAGGCTCTCACTAGGGTTTAGCTTTGACCGTTAGAAGAAGAATTGGAGTCATGGGTGGAACCTTTGACCCTATTCACAACGGTCACCTTGTAGCAGCCAGCGAGGTTGCCTCAGCCTTCAAACTAGATGAAGTTATCTTCGTTCCTACCGGATCTCCTTATCTTAAGCAGAACGTAACCTCTGCTGAACACCGTTACCTAATGACCGTTATTGCAACAGCGTCTAACCCTAGATTCAAGGTAAGCCGTATAGATATTGATCGTGGCGGCGATACCTACACGGTTGACACTCTTACTGAGATGAAAGAAATGCATCCTGATGCAGATCTTGTCTTCATCTCTGGTGCTGACGCTATTGCTCAGATTCTGAGTTGGAAAGATTCCGAAAAGCTTTGGTCATTAGCTAAGTTCGTTGCTGTAAGTAGACCAGGTCACAAGCTAGCAATCCCTGAGGCTCCTGAAGGCTCAATTACTTCGCTAGAGATTCCTGCTCTTGCCATCTCCTCAACAGATGTTAGAAGAAGAGTGGATAGTGGCTATCCAGTTTGGTACCTAGTTCCAGACGGTGTTGTGCAATACATCGCCAAGCACGAATTGTATGGTCAGCATGAGTGATTCAAGCTTTCAGCCATTAACTAGAGCAGCTATTGAAGCTCAAGCAGCAGAGATTGCTGCACGCCAAGCCGCAGAGGCAGGCATTACGTTACCGCCAGTTCAAGAACCAGCACCAGTTGCTGAACCAGTTCAAGAAGTGCCTGTAACTCCAGCTCCGCTAGAAGTAGCACCACCGGTAGTGATTCCACCTATCGTTGTTCCTATTGCTAAAACGGCTCCAGTTGAAGAGTCTTCAGAAGTTCCTGCACCAGTTGTTGAACCAGCACCATCTCTTACAGAGGTTGAAAAAGACCTAGCGAATGTTGAGTTGGATGACGAGGGTAATCCACAGTTCAAGGTTTCTAATGCTCTAACCGGTGAGTTCACTGGAGCAAACATCATTGTTGAACTTCCACCAGACATTACAGCTGGTGGTGCTCTTGTTACAGACACAGGTGAACTAGTTATCACTGGAAGCATCGACGTTAGTGCCCTGATAACACCAACGGGTGAAATTGACATCAGTGCCTTTACTGACGCTTCCGATAATGATCTCGATAAAGATGCTCAACAGAACTTCATTCCTGGTATTCCTCCGATTCGAATCTCAGGTGTTATTTCTAAGACTTTGAGTCAACCAGGTATTCCTGGTGGAGCACACCGTGGAATTAACCCATACTGGTATGTAGCGATGATAGCTACGGCTGCAGCGCTTATTGCCGGTGGTATTGCACTTTCCTTCTACTCCGGTTTCTTCAACTAAAACAGAAAGCTACTCATTGACTGCAACTACACGCGCCATCGAAATGACCAAAATCGCCGCTAGAGGAGCTTTGGGTAAGGTGGCAGAGAACCTAGTCGCACTTGATGTGAGTATTCCTTTCGTTCTTGCCGACACCTTCTTGATTGTGTCTGGACGTAACGAGCGTCAGGTAGCTGCTATCGCTGACGGTGTTGAAGAAGCAATGCTTCTAGAAGGTCACAAGCTACTTCGAATAGAAGGCAAGACAACTGGTCGTTGGATCTTGTTGGACTTTGGGGATATCATCTGCCACGTCATGCATGAAGAAGACAGAATCTTCTATGACATTGAGAGATTATGGAAAGACTGTCCGATCATCTCTTTAGCTGATGTTGAAGCACCAGCTGAGATCTAGAACTTACTTACTTTTAGTAAAGCCGTAGCGCTCGAGAACATAGTCTTCGAGTAGAGCAACTAGGTTATACAAAACAATAGAAATTACTGTAATCACGACAACATAAGCCCATACTTCATTGGCCTTAGCTCTACCAACGGCTGAAACAATGCCATAACCAATACCTGAACCAGTAGCTAGCCATTCAACCAATAGAGCACCGGTAATTGCTCCTGGAACAGAGATCTTCACGGCAGCAAAGAATGCTGGTAGGGAAGAAGGGAAGGCAACAGTTCTTAGTTGCTTGAACTTATTTGCTCCATAAACCTCAACCAGATCACCCATAGAAGGTGACACTGAGCGAAGACCGAACACTATGTTCACGAGTGCTGGAAAGAGCACAACTATAGCTCCCATAACTGCAACGGTTACCTCACCTCTACCGAAGATCAGAATAATTATCGGTGTCATAGCAATCAAAGGAACTGATCTAAGCAACATTGCAATCGGCATCAGAGCTTGCTCAATGCCTTTGGATAGAGCAAACAGAACTGCTACCAAGGTGGCAATCGTGATACCAGCTGTGAAGCCAATGCTTGAGTCATAAAGGGTCTGTCCAAGAGCTGTAAGAACTAACTGCTGGTTCTCTACAGCCCTTTCTACTGTGAAGAGGAAGTTATAAACATCAAGAGGGTTCTTACCAATGTATGGAGATACATCAAATACCCAGAGTGCTAATACCCATAGCACTGTGACAACAACTAGAGAGAAGGCTGTGTTTAGAACAGACTTACCTAGTTTCTTGGAGAAGGTTTTCAATGTCCTGCCTTCCCGTTACTAGCTGACCATGGAGTTACTTTCCTAGCCAGCAAACCGAACAGGTAATAACCGAGACCAGCAATCGCACCAGAAACTAAAGCCAATCCCCAAACTCTTGCTACCTCTAAGCTCTGTTGAGCGTTTACTAGTGCAGGACCAAAACCAATGTCTGGTCCACCAACATACTCACCAAGGATTGCGCCGAGGAAAGACGCAGGAGCTGCAATCTTCAGAGCAGCAAATACAGATGGCAATGCAGAAAGCAACTGAACCTTGATTAGTCTGTGCCAAGAAGAGCCACCATAAACAGTGACAACATCAAGGCTTGCCTGATCTGTAGATTTCACACCGGTTAGAACACCAATCATGGTTGTGAAGAAAACACTTAGAGCAGCAAGTGAAATAGCAGCACCTGCTGGTTCACCCTCACCTGGAGCTCCAAGAACTAGACGAATAATTGGGCCAATGGCAACGATGGGAATGCAGTAGGTAATAACTGCTATCTGTGTTGCTAGGTTCTCAAACTTTGGTAGTGCAAGAGCCACTGCTGCTAGAGCGATAGCTCCAAGGTTTCCAATTAGAAAGCCAATAGCCGCTTCAGTCAAAGTTATAGATGCGTTCTTGAAGTAAAAGTTAAAACCATCAACCCCGAACTGTTCAATTACTTCAATAGGTGTTGGGATAGCCCCAGTTACTGTTTGACCTTCAGAATTGGTCCTTGATAACACGGTCACGGCAGAAATCCACCATAAAGCGATGATTGCTAAAGACCCTATGGTGCCACCGAGATACCTAGGGCGGCTACTGATCATCTGCAGCTAACTCGCCGTGAGAACCGAATAGTATCTCTGAAGCTTGGTCAACAAGGGTGTGGAACTCAGGGGTTCTCATCATTTCAATGTTTCTAGGTCTTGGTAGATCAACTTCAATGATCTCTTGAATACGTCCTGGTCTTGCACTCATAACTGCTACCTGGTCACTTAGGAAGATAGCTTCAGAGATTCCATGAGTAACCATAAGAGTCGTAGCTGGCTTCTCTGTCCAGATCCTGAGTAACTCAAGATTCAAACGCTGACGAGTCATGTCATCTAATGCACCAAAAGGCTCATCTAGTAGCAATACCGAAGGCTGAACAATTAGTGCTCTAGCGATAGACACACGTTGACGCATACCGCCGGATAGCTGTGAAGGCTTAGCCTTCTCAAAGCCTTGTAAGCCAACAAGTTTGATGATGTCCGCTAGAACCTTAGGGTCTAGTTCTTCACCAGATATTTCAAGGGGGAGAGTAATGTTTGACTCAACTGATCGCCAAGGAAGCAGAGCTGAGTCTTGAAAGGCAATACCTAGTTCATGGTTTTTACGAAGATCCTGAGGATCTTTTCCATCGACTGTTGCAAAGCCTGAGGTCGGGGTTTCAAGCCCAGCCAGAATTCTAAGGATGGTTGACTTACCGCAACCAGAAGGACCGAGAAGCGATAGGAAGCTTCCTCGGTCGCTATGCAGTGAAGCATTGTCGATAGCGACAATCTTTTCTTTGCCTATTTTGAAGGTCTTACTTAAATTGGAAATGGTGATGCCACTGCCCAGAGAATTACTCTGAGCAGTGGCATCGGAAGTGCTAGACATTTTGAGAATTAGCCCTTTAGGTCTGGGTTCTCTGCGTATACCTCAGCAAGAAGAGTTAGATCAAATAACTGTTCTGCTGTGATTGAGTAACCAGCAGCCTCTAGGGTTGCTAGGTTCTGAGCAATCATGGCTTCGCTGATTGTGAATAGACCATTTGCTGCTGTCTCATCAGTCTGAACCAAGATTTCGTTCTGGGTCTTTGACTGGTAGTACTCCTTCTTAGCGTTTAGACCTAGGTCCTTACCGAAGTTGTTGATAGCAAGATCTGCTCCACCGTCTGGGTCAGCAATTGCATCTTTCCAACCAAGAATGGTTGCCTTTAGGAATGCCTTGAGAGCCTCGCGGTTGTTATCGATTGAGTCCTGAGTAACAACAAAGCTCTCGGTAACAAACGGAAGACCGTTGTCAGCAAATAGCAGGTTGGTTACTTCAAAGCCCTGGTCAGCAACAACGAATGATTCGTTGGTTACATAGGCCAAGAAACCATCAACTTCACCGTTGGTTAGTGGAGCTGGGTCATACTGAACCGGAACCTTAGTAACTTCGCTTGCATCGATACCGTTTGCCTTTAGCAATGCATCAAACAGAGTCTCGTTAGGGCCAGCCTGAACACCAATTCTCTTACCGATTAGATCTTGGATGGTTTCGATGTTTGCACCGTCCTTTAGAGACAGGATTGTGAATGGGTTCTTCTGGTAGGTAGTTCCGATGATCTTTAGCGGAGCACCTTCGTTCAAGATAACTGGTGCAGTTGAGATTGGGTTAGCAATACCAACTAGAGCGTTACCTGCAAGAACTTCTGCTTCAGTTGCTGCAGGGCCTGCAACTAGGTTTACTGAAGAAAAGCCTGCGTCGGTGTAGTAACCGTTCTCTACTGCAAAGAACTGTCCGGCAAATTCAGAGTTCTTGATCCAAGAAAGCTGAATGCTTAGATCTCCAAAGTCTGCTTTTTCTGTGGCTGCTGGAGCGCAACCGGTTAGAGCTAGTGCTGCTACTGCAAGTGATGCTGATAGTGCTGTGATGCGGCCTTTAAGGCCCAATTTGGATGTAGTCAATTGACTAACCTTTCGATGGGTTATTAGATGAGGTAATACGTTGATAACCCGTCATACAACTGTGGGCTTTGAGTCCCGTTATCCAGTTCTGACGTACCTATACTTTGGCATACAAATAGCAGGCGACACGCCTAAACCTCAAAAGTTGCCCTTAATAATCTGAATATTTTCTCCAAGCCGAGCTCTTTTACACACTAAAGAAACCAAGCCTGGGAATGTAGTAATCTAGGGGTTGTTACACGGGCCTATGGCGCAGCTGGTAGCGCACCTGCATGGCATGCAGGGGGTCAGGGGTTCAAATCCCCTTAGGTCCACAAAGATAAAGTCCCGAAGCCTCTAAGGTTTCGGGACTTTCCTTATTATTTAGCCCTGAAAAGCCCAAGAGCATAAACAAGAGGAACTAGAGAAGCTCCTAGAAGAAGCGACCCCAATTCGGCCTGGGTATCTCGAATGATCAGACCTGTTAGCAAGGTTGTGGCAAAGATGATGGAGGCAGTAACCCTTCGAACACTTGAATCTAGAATGCGTATGCGTTTCTCTGTTTCAGGGGCTCGGGAGATGAGTTCGCCTCGGTCTAATTTGTAAGCAAGGCTGTCTAGTCTTTGTGGGAGTTTGACCAGGGTTGTGAGAATCTCTAGGGCCTGAGCACCAAAGGTTCTAAGTAAACCTCCACCTTGAGAAAGCAAGGTCCTGGCAAAAGGATCTACCGCGTCCCAGAGGTTGAAGTTCCTATTCAAAGAACTAGTCACACCAGATATGAGTGACAGAGATCTGAACAGCAGCAGGTAGTTCTCTGGTAACTGGAAAGGTAAGGTTCTAACCAGTTGTCCATACTGCAAAGCCAGATCCCTAATCTCTTTAGGGTCGGTTTGAATAAGGTCAGCAACCCCTAAACCTCCAAAGCGCTCAAACAGAGTCTCAAGAGCTCTTTCTAGTTCATAGGTGTCAACACTAGGTAGCAAGAAGTTCAATCGTTGGGTAGCGACAAGAGTGGCTCTTGGATCTCTTGAGGCTAAAGCAAACAAAAGCTTCTGAAGATCTAAACGTTGCTGATTGGTGATTTCACCCATCATGCCGAAGTCAATAAAGGTAAGACTGAAATCAATCTCAGAGTTTGTTGGTTTTGGAGTAACAAAGATGTTGCCAGGGTGTGGATCAGCGTGGAAGAACCCAGTGACAAAGAATTGCTCAAAGGTCACTCTGGCTAATTCAGCTGCAACAGCATTAGGATCGATGCCTGCATGCTTCAGCGATTCAACATCAGTGATCTTGATGGCAGTGACATCGCTAAGCGCCATAACTCTTCTAGAAGTTCTTTCCCAGATAACTTCAGGAACGCTAACTCTTCCATCTTGAGCAAAGTAAGCTTTGAACTTCTCAAGGTTTTTGGCTTCATTGAGGTAGTTGATTTCCTGCATGCTGGTCGCAGCAAACTCTTCCACTAACGCAGGAGCATCAGCCCTTCTGGAAACAAGTTTCACCTTGGAGAGAATCACACCAACTTTACGAAGGGCTTTGATGTCAACTTCAACTATTTCCTCGATGTTAGGTCTAAGTACTTTAACAACAACGTCCTTGAATCCAAGATCCAGAGCTAGTACAGGGGAGAGAGTTGCTCGGTGCGCCTGACCGAGTGATGCTGCAGCCAGGGGAGCCTCTTCAAAGTATTCAAACGCTTCGTGAGCTGGAAGCCCAAGCTCTCTTTCAATTTGTTCGAGAATCTCCGAGAACATCTCGGGATTCACTTCATCCTGCAGACCTTCTAATTGGCTAGTTATCTCAACCGGTAGAACATCGAGTCTTGATGAAAGAAATTGTCCGAGTTTAATCATGAGGCCACCAAGATCAGCGGCTAGGTCATGGAATCTTCTGGCTAACTTGGTAAGTCTTCTAATGCGACCTCTCGCAGCAAGCTTGCCAAGTCCTAGTTGAGGTAGGAACAGTTCAAACCACCAGCTCTGGAGCAAAGCGCGCGTAGCAAAACGCATTATTCGGCGGTAGCGAGATTTTAGAGCTTTAGTGTTTCTAGCTTTAGAACCAAGATTTGATTCTTGACTCATGAATTAGTCCTCAGCAAGGATTGCGTGAACCTTACGACGAGTTTCATTCACTAGTTCGGTAGCTCGCTTTTGTTGCTCCGGAGTTCCATATTGAGCAACCTGAGCAAGGGCTTGGGCAAGCTTTACACTTGCCTTAACACCTTCTGAATTGATCTCAACCCAGTTGGTCTTCGAACCATTTGGATTGCCTTTCTTCTCTTCAATCTTGCTAAGTTCGTCTGATAGCAAGACCTTACCTTTCTTAGTAAGGCTGTACACACGAAGTTCCTTTTCAATCTTGATTGATACCAAGCCTTCATCGGTTAGCTCCTCAAGAAGAGGGTAAATCTCACTCTTTTTAGGTGTCCATGCTCCACCGCTTGCTAGAGAGATAGCCTGAATAACTTCCTTGCCATTCTTATCATCACCTTTAAGCACACTCATCACCGCAACACGAATATCCATGGCAGATGGGGTCTTTGGGCCCATCTTGCTAGCACTATTCATGGCTGAGGAAACCATGCCTCTGATACCGTCAATTACTTCGCTCACATCGAATTTCATTGATGAGTTGGCCATTTTTACCTTTCAAGGGTGTGTTAGTTATCCAAGTCTAAGACCTGGGTTGGATTCATAATATTTGCTAGTACTTTGTAAGTAACTCTTGAAGTAATTCAATTTCAGCACTTTGAGTTCTAATGATTTCATTAGCAAAATCAACAAGTTCTTGATCATCAAGAGCGGCTGCGTCTGCTGCCATTAGAAGAGCACCCTCGTGGTGCATGATCACGTATTGAAGGTATAGCTTGTCAAAAGCCGATCCCTGTGAGGTTTCAAGTTCGGTCAGTTGAGCTTTAGTGAGCATCCCGTCCATCATCATTTCGGTGTCGACCTGTTTTCCCTCTAGCCAAGTGGTCATTGTTTCAATCTCAGGGCCTTGCTCAGCAATAATCTGCTCAGCAATAGCCAGAACTTCGGGATCTGTTGAATTGGATAAAGCATATTCAGACATCACTACCGCCTGTTGGTGGTGAGGAATCATGGCAAGGGCGAAACTCTGCTTGTCAGTGATTTCCATGGAGTGGGATGCTCCGTGATTATCGGAGAAATGCAATTCATCTGCAGAGTTCTCGGTATTCGAATCTGCATTAGAGCATCCCGTAAGGCTCAGGCTCACGACTAAAAAAGCGCTTAGAAGTCCAGTTGTTTTCAATGTTCGAGCCATGCCTAAATGGTAACTCTCAAGGCTGAGCAATTACTGGCAAAGATTCCGTTATTGGCGAACAGCTCAGGGCTATTCGAGGTTTGGGTCTGTGGGATAATTGAGGTAACGAAAGGGCAATAAATGTCTAAAACTATCGATCTAAAAGTTGAAGGTATGACCTGTGGTCACTGCGAGATGTCCCTAACAAAAGAACTTCAGAAGCTTCCAGGTGCTAGTGAGATCAAGGTCTCTTCAGCCAACGGAACAGCGTCACTGTCTGTTGATGACAGTGTTGATGAATCAGAAGTTACTGCAGCGGTTGAAGAGGCTGGCTACAAATTAAGTTAGAACTTGATATTCAGGGGATGACCTGCACAGCTTGTGCACGTCGTGTTGAGAAAACCCTGAATAAGGTTCCTGGCGTCAACGCATACGTTGACTTTGCTAGCGAAACTGCTCACGTTACATCTGGAACAGAAGTATCCAGAGAACAGTTAGTTCAAGCAGTTAGAGATGCTGGCTATGAAGTAGGTAACGACCGAGGCCAGCTAACCCATATGATTTGGCGCTTAGTCGTTGGCGCACTTATCGCAATACCGGTTGCTGTTATCAGCATGATTCATGAACTATGGCCAGATAACTGGACCTTGATTGCTGCTTTCCTAACATTGCCTATTGCAACCTGGGTTGCTTGGCCATTTCACCAGGCTGCATTCAAGAACCTAAAGCTAAAGACAGCAACCATGGACACTCTCGTTTCCTTAGGTGTTCTAGTCTCATACATCTATAGCGTTACCCAAATCTTCACCAATATTCACGAGGTTTACTTCGAGGTAGCAGCAGTAATACCTGTTGTTGTTCTGTTTGGTAGATGGCTAGAGGTTAGAACCAGAAGATCTGCTACCGATTCAGTGAAAGCCTTGCTGAGCGCGATTCCTGAAACTGCAATGGTTAGAAAAGGTGCAAGCCAGGAAGAAGTTCCAACTAATCAGGTCGTACTTGGTGATTTGGTTGTGGTTGCAACCGGTCAAAGAGTTCCAGTTGATGGAGTCGTAGTTGAAGGCATGGGTCAGATAGACAACTCTCTAATCACAGGGGAGTCTGTTTCTGTCGAAGTTCTTCCTCAGAGCAAAGTATCTGCAGGATCACTCAATATCGGTTCAGCATTAGTAGTTCAAACAACTGCTGTGAGTGCATCAAGTCGTATAGCTCAGATAGCAGATCTAGTTAGAGAAGCAACTGCACAGAAGACAAAGATTGGTTCAATCACAGACCGTATCTCTGCAGTGTTCGTTCCTGCTGTGATTGTGTTGTCTATTCTGACTCTGCTGTTTTGGACTTTTGTTCTTGGAGATCCAGAACAAGGTTTATCTGCTGCTATCGCAGTTCTAGTTATTGCTTGTCCTTGTGCTTTGGGTATTGCTGTTCCAATGAGTCTTGTGGTTGCCACTTCAATGGGAGCTAAACAGGGGATAGTAATTAGAAACCCAGACACACTTTCACTTCTAAGTAGAGTGACCAAAGTAGTCCTAGACAAAACAGGAACTCTAACTACAGGACAGCTTGAAGTAACCAAGGTTATTGCTTTGGGTAACACTGACAAGCAACAAGCACTAGCCATGGCTGCAGCAGTAGAGAGATCATCGACTCATCCACTAGCCAAGGCAATTGCAGCTCAGGACCAAACTCTCACTGCCACTAACGTGAAGGAAATACCTGGTCACGGAGTTTCAGGTACTGTCAATGGCCAAGAGATTACCGTTACTAGATCTAAGTCGCTAACTGTTACCAACACAGAAGAACTAGAAGAAGCCATCAAGCAAGCAGGTGTTGCAAGTATCGCTGTTGTTAGCTGGGATAACCAAGCAAGGCTAGTAATCGCTCTTTCAGATGGAATTAGAAGTGAATCCGCTAAAGCAATTGCTCAGCTCAATGCATTGAACGTTGAACCAATCCTGCTCTCAGGTGACACAAGTGCAAGAGTTTCAGCAGTTGCTAACGAGTTAGGCATTGAAAATCATTTCGGTGAGGTAACACCTGAAGAGAAGCTAGAAAAGATCAAGGCACTAAAGAAGGACTCTTCAGTTGTTGCAATGGTGGGAGATGGCCTGAACGATGTTGCAGCACTTGCTGGAGCCGATGTCGGTATCGCTATGGGTTCAGGAACTCACGCTGCTCAGTCTGCAGCAGCAATAACAATCGTTGACGATAACCCACTTGCGATTTCCTATGCTCTGTCTCTGGCTAGAAGAACTTGGGCAAACGTCAAACAAAACCTAGTCTGGGCTTTTGGATACAACGTAGTTCTAATCCCAGTTGCTGCCATGGGGTTATTAGATCCAATGTATGCAGGTAGTGCAATGGCGTTCTCCAGCATCTCTGTTGTACTTAATTCATTGCGCTTGAATCTCATTCGATCAATCAGCTGATGCTGACAGCAGGAGTGGACCTAGCAGCTGAACCTAAGGGAACAGCACTAGCAATCATTGAATGGACAAAGACAAAAGCAACACTGGTTGATCTTCAACTAGGGGTTAATGACCAAGAAATTGTCGAGGCCGCGGGAGTAGTAGACAAGCTTGGGATTGATTGTGCTTTGGGTTGGCCAATAGAGTTTCTAGAGTTTCTAAACAATCATTCAAATCTGGAGAGCACTTCATTTCCTGAAGGGGATATGGATTGGCGAAGAAGGGTATCTTTCAGAGAATCAGATAGAAACGTCAGAGCAATCACTGGTAAGTGGCCGCTAAGTGTTTCAACAGACAGATTGGGTCTCACAGCGATGCGCTGTGCTGGCTTACAAGGAAGAATCTCTCAAGCAGGCATTCCAATCGATAGAGCAGGCCACGGCAAGATAGTTGAGATCTACCCAGGAGCATCTTTGAGACTCTGGGGTTTTGATACAACCGGCTACCGAGCCGAAGCAGAAGTAAGAGAAGAACTATTAGCCAGTATCGAAAACGAAGCCTCATGGCTCAACCTAGGCTCATTTAGAGAGCAAATGATTAGTTCTACTGATGCCTTCGATGCAGTCATAGCCTCGCTAGCAACCAGAGCTGCTGCCATAGGCAAATACACTGAACCATCTCCAGAACAACTCAAAATAGCGCAGATTGAAGGTTGGATTGCACTACCTACCTGCTCTTTAGCTGAACTCCTTTGAAAACAGAGGCCATAAACTCAGCCTCAAACTTAGACTTGTCTTATGACTACTTACCGTGGATACACCCAAAAACAAATTGTTGCTCTAATTGATCACACCCTGCTAAAGCCAGAGGCTACCCAACAAGATTTAGAAGTCTGCATCAAGACTGCTATTGAGGCTGATGTGAAGGCTATGTGCATTAGACCTATGGATGTTGCTTACTCAGCTAAAGCACTAGAAGGATCATCTGTTCTCCTCTGCACAGTAATTGGCTTCCCTCATGGAACAGTAACAACAGCAACCAAGGTTGCTGAAACTATTGATGCTGTCAAGCACGGCGCAATTGAAGTTGACATGGTGATGAACCTAGGACTCTTTGCCTCGGGTGATTACGAGCAGGTTCAGGATGACATCGCTCAGGTAGTCAGGGCTGCTAAGAGCACAAACCCTAAGACTGAAGTAAAGGTAATTCTTGAAACCTGTCTATGGAGTGAAGCTCAAGTAATCAAGGCTTGTGAACTAACCGAAGCTGCAGGAGCAGACTTTGTGAAGACCTCAACAGGTTTTGCTGCCTCTGGAGCTACTACAGATGTAATCAAGACCATGAGAGCAACTGTTGGAGATCGTCTAGGGGTTAAAGCTTCAGGAGGAGTCAGAACTCTAGATGCTCTAATCGACATGGCAGAAGCAGGAGCATCAAGGGTTGGAGCTTCAGGAACGCCAGCAATTCTCTTAGAATTCGCTGAAAAAGCTAAGTAATGCCCATAAGAGAACACAAGAAAACTAGGATAGAGACATGAATTCACATAACCCAGTAATGAACCGTATGCTTCCAGACACGATTCGCCAGAATCAAATGGAAGTCGACGCGCAGTTTGATTCAATCGTCAGCTCAGAGAAGATGACAATTGGTGGAACCGGTATCAAGATTCTTGGTCTGTTCTCACTACTACTAGCAGGTGCCTTTGTTGCTTGGAACGTTCCAGCAGTTCAAGGACTCATGCTTCCAGCAGCTTTGGTCGGTGTTGGTCTAGCGCTGTGGATCTCTTTCTCTAAGAAAATCCGTCCAGCAGCTGTTATGGCTTATGCGGTAGTCCAAGGTGTCTTCATCGGAAGCATTTCTTCCTACTTTGAAGCAGCCTACCCAGGCATCGTTATCAACGCTGTAATCGGAACTCTAACCACAGCAGGAGCGATGTTTACCGCTTACTCAATGGGTTGGATCAAGGTAACTGCAAGATTTGCTCGAGTAATGACCTTCGCAATCATTGGTTACGCAGGTTTTGCTCTAGTGAACCTATTGGTTGGACTATTCACTAACTCTGCTGGCGTCTACAGCACACCATTTGCATGGCTAGCAGGTCTAGTTGGTGTTGGTCTAGCGGCCTTCACACTAAACCTAGACTTTGAAGACATCTCTCAGGGGGCCGCTAACGGTCTTCCTAGAGAATACGAATGGAAAGCTTCATTCGGTCTTCTAGTGACCATGATTTGGCTATACATCGAAATCTTGAGATTGCTCTCTATTTTCAATAGAGACTAAACAAGTTCTAAAGAAGAGGCATCTGAGAGATCAGGTGCCTTTTTCTTTTTAGCTAGCCACTCATTCCATAGCTCATCTAATCTCCAAGCATTCTCAGCCATAACCGAAACACCCTTGATACCGGTTCTTCTAACCTTCCCACCGATAAGCATGAGCTTGGTGTTGAACAACAAATGTGAACACTTCTGTTGAGCTTCATCAAAAAAGGTTGAATCAGAACAACCAGAACCATCATCTAAAGAGATGAAGACAACACGTTTACCTGATCTCATTGGGGGAGTCTGAGTTGCCACTCGAACCCCTGCTACTAAGACATTGGTCTTATTCCTTATGGTGTTTAGTTCACTTGCATAAACAACGCCTAGTTCATCAAGCATTGGTCGATACTTCTCTAAGGCATGCTGAGTGATATCCATCCCTAAGAGATTTAGTTCAGCATCAACCTTGGCATCAACATCCATCTCAGGATTACCTTTAGGCAAAGGCTCAACATACTTGCCATAGAACAAAGAGTCGGCATCGTCTTCTTCAGGACGATTCTTTATGGCATTCAGCTCTTTGACCCTCGCCAAGATATCTCCACGAGTTGAATCAGCTGGATTGATTAGAGAATCAAATGCTCCAATCAGAGCTAATCTTTCAAAGGTTCGCTTAGAAGGCTTAGCGCTCAGATAGAAGTCACTGAGGCTTGAATAAGGTTGACCTGCAATAAAGCGTTTAATCTCATTATCACTAATGGATTGCAGATCAACAAAAGACATCCGGATAGCAGTATCAGGAGAACCATCAGGCTTGGTTCCTATCCTTTCAACATGAAACTCACTAGAAGACTTGTTGATATCAATGGCTAGTAGTTTTACTCCTAGCCTTCTAGCCTCAGCCACCAACAACCTTCGCGGATACATGCCAGGGTCATGGGTCATTAGCCCTGCTAAGAACTCAGTAGGGAAGTGGGTCTTTAGCCAAGCCGACTGATAGGTCGGCATGGCAAAAGCAGCACCGTGAGCCTTACAGAACCCAAAAGAACCAAAGCCTTCCAAGATCTGCCAAACCTTATCTATAACTACTGGCGAATAGCCCTTCTTAGCAGAAGCAGTTCTAAAGAACAGTTCTATCTGTTCTTTGGTTCCAGGCTTTTCTAAAGACCTTCGGTATTCATCTGCACGAGCTAATCCGCAGCCGGTCATAGTGTGAAGGATACGAAGAACATGCTCGTGAAAGATAACAACCCCAAAGGTTTCGCTAAGGATTGGCTTTAGATCTGGGTGAATGTATTCAGCTTTAGCAAAGCCATGTCTTCTATCTAGGTAAGGAACAATCATGTTGCCCTTCATAGGCCCTGGTCTAAACAAAGAGATCTGAATAGTTAGATCGTTAAACTCAGTTGGTTGATGCTTACCAGTTAGTTCTCTTTGTCCGGGAGATTCAATCTGGAATACGCCCAAGGTATTAGTTGTTCTAATGGCTTTGAAGGTAGCAGGGTCATCTTTAGGAATTCTGTCTAAATCAAAGTCAATGCCTCTAACCCTTTTGATTTCACTAACCGCATAAGCCATAGTCGACTGCATACGAACACCTAGAACATCTAGCTTTAGTAACCCCATAGGGTCCATGTCGTCTTTATCAAACTGACTCATCGGTAATCCCATACCGCTAGGTTCAACAGGAGTCAGAGTAGGAAGAGTTAGATCTCCCAAGATAACTCCACAAGGATGCATAGAGATGTGTCTTGGGATTCGATCTAACCTTTCAGTCATATCAACCAAGAGGTTCATAACTCTGTCTCTTTCAACCTCTTCAGCAAAGGCAGCTAGTTCAGGCTTCACCTTCAAAGCATTACGGAAACTAGAAGCACTAAAGCGCCACATGTTAGAAGCAATCTCATCAACTTGGTCTGGATCAATACCTAGAGCTAATGCGCTATCGCGCATTGCTCCACGTCCACGGTATGTGGACTGCATAGAAAGCAAAGTAACCCGCTTAGACCCATACCTCTTGAAGATAGCCCTATAGATGTCATGTCTTCTAGCTGATTCAACATCTATGTCGATATCAGGTAATGAAGATCTCTCAACAGATAAGAATCTCTCAAACAACAGATCATGTTCAACCGGATCAACCGAAGAGATACCCAGCAAGTAATTCACCAGAGATCCCGCACCGCTGCCTCTGGCAGCAATGCGGATATTCATGTCTCTAATCATCTGAGCAACATCAGCAACAGTTAGAAAGTAGGTAGCAAAACCTAACTTGTTGATAGTTATCAACTCTTGATTCAACCGATGTTGAATCTTTGCTAGTTCTTTACCCTTGAAAGAACCATATCTCCAGTTCACTCCTGACTGAACCTTCTGAAACAACACCTCAAAAGGATTACCTTCAATACCTAGAGCTTCTTTCTCAGGAGTCTTAGCCTTACCCCATCCACAATCCGAAACAGGATCTAACCGACAAATATCAGCAAGCAAAGCAGTATCTCTAAGAAGCTGCTTTGCTCTTTTTGTTCCTGCTATCTCAGTAGCCACCGAAAGCATTTGTTTAGAAGACTTCAAATACGCCTGCGCATTAGGTTGAGGCTCAAACTTACCTAGAGGTTCTAAATGCCTTGCAGCATCCAAAATGTCAGCAGTAATAGCATCATCAGGATTGATGTATCTAACCGAATTAGTAAGAACAGCAGGAACTCCAAGAGCATCTGCTAGTTCAAGCATCCTTGATGCTTGATCAGAAGAGAACAACTTACCTGGCTCTGTAAGCAGAGAAACAATCTCAACACCTAGGGTTCCTGGATTAGGAAACAAAGAAACCCAACTCTTCAAAGCCTTAACAGCAGCATTCTTAGATCTACCTAGAGTTGCTTTACCAACATCAGTATCAGCACCCAACAACACAGTGCAGTGAGAACCAACTAGAGAAGCAAGAAGGTTTCTTTGAATACCAAAAGAAACCTTCTTACCCTTGGCATGAGCGGCACTGACAACAGCACATAAAGAAGCCCACCCTAAACCTTTATTACCTCCATGAGCTAGAACAACCACCCTGCCTAAAGAAGAACCATCAACGTCTAAAACATGAAGATCAACCCCAACAATGGGGGAGATACCTACCTGCAAACAGGCTCCTATGTGTTTGATAGCTCCATAAAGCCCATCCCTATCGGTAAGAGCCAAAGCACTAAACCCTAGATCTCTAGCTGCCTCAACCAATAGCTCAGGTCTATTGACCCCATAGTGAGAAGAGAAGCCAGAGGCTACGTGAAGGTGTGTAAAGTCCATGAAATACCCTAAAACAGTTATCCGAACATATGTTCGGATATAGAAGTTTATAGGTTTGGTGCGACATTGCAAATCCAGAATAGGAAAAATCGACCTCTTCCCTTATGGATACACTGGATGTCTGAATAGGAAAGGCCGGTGACTCGGGTGAACTCAATAGCAAACGTGGTTTTGAGAGAATTTGAGTTAATTAAGAAAATCGAATCCGGTGGTATGAGCGACATCTGGAAGGCTAAATACACAGAATCCAAAACAGATAAGTTCGTAGCGGTAAAGCTGATCCATAATCTTGAAAGCATTAAAATCACCGAATCTATGTTCAATGCAGAGGTTAAGTTCCTCCAGATGCTGCAGGGTCAAAACAACGTGGTCAAATATATATCCTCTGGATTTGATGTCGGAAAACAGCAATACTGCATCGTTATGGAATGGCTTGATCAAAGCCTGTCGGATTTCCTACATAGAAATGGCCCAATATACGAACCTAAAGAGTGGTCGAATTTCGCTGGTCAATTGATTGATGCAATCGAGCTAGCACACTCACGCAGCGTCGCTCACAGAGATATAAAGCCGGACAACGTCATGCTTCGTAAGTCTGAAGAGGGGCTGGAGCTTGTACTTATTGATTTTGGAATAGGTAAGTCTGCGAATAGAAATGTAGGTGATAACTTTACAAGGGCAGAGTACTACACACCTGGCTATACCCCAAGCGACTTTTTGGAGTGGAATGAATATTCCAGAGACATCTATTCTCTAGCAGTCCTGCTAGTTAGGTTGCGGACAAAATCGGAAATTGACTCTGTAGGTAAGATTCGGGAAGCGCTAAGTGGATTGCGGTTTGAAAGGTCATCTCTAAGCTCTCAGAATCTAGTGTTACCTCAAAAAGTTATTCGCTTTCTAGACCAGATTCTAGGTTCTAAAAGCGAAGATAACTTAACGATTGGCGGCTTCAAAAATGGTTACCAAAATGCCCTATTGGAATCAGGGCTAAAGGCGGCTCAGAAAATCAACTTATTTGCCACTTCAGATGTCCACAGCAAGTTGTTTAACAGGTTCGGGTCTAAGAAAGCCAATTTCATTTCTGAGTTAGAGGCTGGTGATCAAACAATTTTCGCTTCACACAGGATGAAAAATGGCGTAATAGATAGAACCAAGTTCTACTTCTTGTTTAAGGACTTCATGCTTGAGTGCTTTCAGATTTCCGAATTCGGAAGGAATTTTCTGCAACTTCGCTATGTGTCGAGGTTATCCTCAGAAGAAGTCGATGTGCAAAGAGCAAGAAGTGTTGAGGTCGATTCCTCTATGTTTCGATTCAACATTGACCCAGCAACAAGTTTGCAGTCCCTTAATCAGGATTTGACAGCCTTATCCAATTTCATACAGCCACCTGAACCAAAGCGAGCCAAGGCTGTTGACCTAACGAAACAGGTAGAGATTTGGAAGAATTCTATAGAAGCCAGGAAAGAGGTTGTACTTACAGCGCATAAACCTCAAAAGTACTTTGATGTTTTTCGTCAAGGTTCACGGCTAGTCTTCATAATAGACTCTTCTAAATTTGACGCACGTCTCAATACATTTTGGGAGGTAAGAGGACTTGAGAAGAACCAGTTGAAGTTGAAAAATGTTTCGAAAGAGCGCGCTGAGTTTGAGTTTTCTGGAAAGCTCGGTAAGTTTCCGAAAAAGGGAACTCTTTCACCGTCTCTTGGGGATGGTAAAGCAGGATTTAGCCGCCAGCTTGCTGCGATTGAGAAATTCGAAACTCTAGATCTGGCAAATCCAAAGTTAGCCAGAATTTTCGGCAATCCAAGTGCTGCTGAAAGAATAAAGGGAATAGAGCAACCTGCTTTCACCTCCAATCTTGATGATGCCAAGAAAGAGGCTGTAAAATTAGC
>CAMDEE010000011.1 GCA_945895375.1 Auritidibacter sp. Marseille-P8566 | reverse complement strand
GGAGTCCCAGTAACGCAAAGTCAAGAGCCTGCAGTAGCGGTTCCAGAGCCTACCGCAGTTGAACCAGTCACCCTGGTTGAGACAGTTAGCACGCCTGAACGAGAAGTTGAACCGGTCTTAGAAGAACCTCAAAGCAATCCGCCTGTTTTCTCATGGCTAAACCCAACGCCTTCGGTTCCTGTAGTTGCGGAGGCACCTGAGGTTGTTGCGGTTGAATCTCAAAGGCTTGAAGAAGTCGCCTCTGTTGTTGATCCAACTCAGCCAGAGCCGTTCTCTTGGCCCGCCAACAATGATGAGGCAGCTGCACCAGTTTCAGTTGATCCAGCGCTAGTTGAAGCAGTGGTCGAGCTTGAGCCTGTCGGGTCAGAATCAGAGACTGACTTTGAGAGACTTCTGGCTGCAGCTGCTGCCGAAGAAGAACTTACCGCTCTTGAGGAAATAGAGAGCAAGGCACTTCCAATCGAACCGTCAAGCAATGTTCTCATTCCTTCGGATGAGCACAGGAACCGCGGTCCTCTTTCACAGCTTTGGGTATGGCTAGGACTTTCAGCAACAGTTGTTCCGGTTCTTCTGGTTTATACATTGATCGGTTTTGGTCTAAGTGCTACAGCTATTGCGATTGTTCTAGCCATTGGTTACCTAGGCTCTGGAACTCTCATAGCAGTTGCTGCGATTTCAGGAAAGAGAAGCGGTCTTTCAACAGCAATCATCTCCAGATCAGTGTTTGGTGTTTGGGGTAACTCAATTCCTTTAGCGATTGTTTTCCTTTCAAGACTTGTTGTCACCGCCGTTATCTTAGGGACCTTCACTTTCCTTCTTAATGGAGTTGAAGCTAGGCTGCCTGAGTTCGGAACAGTTTTAGTAAATATTGCTGGTGTCAACTTGACTGCTGGCCTAATTACTCAAGCCGTGTTGGTAGCGCTCATTTCAATCGCTGTGTTAGTTCGGGGTCATGTCTCAAGAGTCATTCAAGTAAGTATGAGCCTTCTCGCTTTTGTTCTAGTTGCCGAGAGTTTTATTGCCTTGGCAGGTTCTGAGTTGAACTTCGTTGCCTCTGGAACGACCAATATCCTCTCGTTAGCCGGAATCTCTGGTGTCTGCCTTATCATCATGGTGAACCTTGTCCTATTCTTTGCTGTTTCGCCAAACATCTCCAAGGCAATTCCAATGAAGGTGCGTGGAGCAAAAGTCTTCTCGGCAGTACTGGTTGCTAACTTCGTTGTTCCAGTTGCTATTGGGGTGGTTTCAGTCTTCTGGCTTGGATCTTTGAGCACTGCAGGTCTAATGAGCATTCAAGAAGCAGTGACCGTGCTACCTAGTTGGGCCCAGGGAACCCTGGTAAGCGGAGCAATAATAGCTATCGTCTTCGGAAGCATGTTGTCTTTTAGAACTGCAACGCTAGATGCCATTGCACTGTTTAGATTCAAGTCACGAGGCTCAGCTGTGCTGATCAGCGTCTTGTTTACTTTGGCCATTCTTGTCTTGTTTGCTCAGCAGCCTGCGGGTCAGACTATTGAGTATTTAGCGAATGTTTTTGCAGTAATGGCGGCTCTTACAGCAGGCTGGATAGGCATCTTCGCAGCTGATGTCGCAATAAGAAGACAGGCCTACCACGAACTCTCTCTATCTAGATCGTATGGTCTATACAAGAAGTTCAACATTCTTGCATTGCTTACTTGGGTGCTAACCCTGGTCTTTGCTGTTGCCGTGATACCAGTGAATCTTCTTGGTTTTGATTTCATGGGCTTCCTTGTTCCAATGATTGGGTTGGAAGAAAATCTTGGAACAGCTGCGGTTGGCTTTGTGGCAACTGTTTTGCTTGGCATGTTCCTAACTTTGGCAATTAGAATTCCACAGATTAGAAAACAGGAACGTGAAGTTCTAGCTCTTGAGTCTCGCCGTGAGCAACTCAATGACATTTTCCTTGGCACTGAGTAATGAGTACCTCCCTTCGTCAGGCAATCAATGTTTTTGAAAAACTTTGGCCTACCAATCTGGCTGAAGAATGGGACGTAGTCGGTCTTGTCTCTGGCTCACTAAGTAAGGACATCAAATCAGTTCTCCTGACAGTTGATGTGACAACTGAAGTAGTCGAACACGCTAAACAGGTAGGGGCTGACCTGATATTTGCTCACCACCCGCTGTTACTCAAAGGAGTCACTTCAGTTGCTGAAAGCAACGCGAAGGGATCAGTGATTTCCGAACTAATCAGAGCAGACATCGCGCTTTACTCAGCCCACACAAATGCTGACTCTGTTGAGAGTGGAACCTCGGCCGTGTTAGCAACACTTCTTGGGCTTCAGAAGAGCAAGCCACTTGTAGCAATTGCTGAATCAAGCTTAGGTATTGGGCAGGTTGGCTCTCTTGCCAAGCCAATGTCCCTAGGGGATCTTGCTTCGCTATTGAATGACATATTGCCTCCAACAGCAACTGGTGTTCGCGTTGCGGGAGAATTTGAAAGACAAGTTTCCACCGTTGCTTTGTGCGCTGGAGCGGGGGATTCCTACCTTGAGTTAGCTCTTGATGCAGGAGCTGATGTTTACATCACTTCAGATCTGAGGCACCATAGAGCTCAAGAGACTTTGGAGCTAGCAAAGGCCAGGGGAGTTGATTTTGCTTTGATTGACATCTCTCACTGGGCAGCTGAGTTTGTTTGGCTGGAAACGGCAAGAAAAGAACTGCAGGAGCAGATGCCTCAAGTCAGTTTTGAAGTTTGCGACATCAGGACCGATGTCTTCGAGTTTCTAATGAATAAACCGAAGGGTTCTAAATGAAGTTAGACAGAGCTGGACAATCAGCCTTATTGAAGTTAGCTCAGGCTGATCTTGAGATAGAGCAAATAAAGGTTGAGATTACTAAATCGATTGGCTCTAAGGACCTAACCGATGCAAGTGCATTGCTGTCGCAATACTCAGGTGAAGTGATTGCTGCCAGAACGAAATTCGAGAACCTGAACATGGAATCTCGTAAAGCCGACGATAACCTGCATATGGTTGAAGAGCGCATCGCCAGAGATCTTGAAAGATTGAATCAAACCTCATCTTCTAAAGATGCTCAAGCCATGCAGTCAGAGGTTGAATCTCTTACTATTCGCAAGGCTGATCTTGAGGAAGTTGAACTAGAGATTCTTGAGCGGCTTGAGCAAGCTCAGAAAGAGCTAGATGAGGTATCCGCAAAGAGAGAATCGGCAGCCAAGGAGATTGAACAGATTCAGGCAAGAATTCAAAGCCAAGTTGACGAACTTAAGGCTCGTGGCCGAAAGCTAACCGCCGATAAAGAGATCCTGGTTACCAAAATTCCTGCTGATGTTCTAGAGAAGTATAAGAACCTTGCGGCAAGACAAATTGCAGTTGGGCAAGTTGAAGCAAGGGCTTGCTCCGCGTGTCGCATGGGTCTAACTGCGAGCACTATTGATGCACTTGCTGGACTTGCGGAAGATGAAATCGGTTCTTGCCCTGAGTGCTTAGCGATGATTGTTCGATGACCTCACTCGTGATCATTGAGGCAGATGGCGGCTCAAGAGGTAATCCAGGACCTGCTGGTTCCGGTGCTGTACTAATTGATTCAGCTAATGGAAGTGTTTTAGCAGAGATAGCTATGTTCATCGGGGTTGCTACCAATAACGTTGCCGAGTATCGTGCCGTGCTAACTGCAATCGAAGTCGCCAACGAGATTGTTCCGAATTCAGAGATACTTGTGCGCATGGACAGCAAACTGGTTGTTGAACAGATGACTGGTCGTTGGAAAGTAAAGAACGAAGGTATGCAAGAACTAGCTCACGCGCTGCGTGAAGCCATTGGTTCAAGAAAGATTACTTTCGAATGGATTCCTCGCGAGCAAAATGGTAAAGCCGACGCTTTGGCTAATGAAGCGATGGATGCTGAAAAGAGCGTTGTTAGAAAGTATGTCGGCTCCCCGGACACATCAACCATCAGTATTGTAACCTCATCATCGAAAGTAATAGCAGCCGATCTTGAATACAACCCTGAGTTACCAAGTTCTGTAAGGGCACCGAGAAACGTTTCCAAAAAACTCACAACAGTAATCCTTGTGCGCCATGGGAGGACTTTATTCACCGAAACCCATCGTCTCTCAGGTCGAGGCGGGGAAGATCCTCAACTCTCAGACGCTGGCAAGGCTGACGCTGAGTCTGCTGCATTAGAGATTGCCAAGGTTGGCCATCTTGGAGCTTATTCGAAAGTTGTTGCCCCAACAGTTGTGGTGAGTTCACCATTAGCTCGAACGCGTGAAACAGCGTCAATTATCGCCAAGAAGTTAGGGGTGTCTGTTGAAACCAATGACAACATCGCAGAGATTTCGTTCGGTCACTGGGATGGTCACACTAACCAAGAGGTAGCTGCAACTTGGCCAGATCAATATGATCAGTGGCGTGGCGATGTCCGCATCTCTCCTCCTGGTGGTGGCGAGTCCTTAGAAGATTTTGACATACGAGTTCAACAAGGCATGGCTGAAGTACTGGAGAAGTACGAAGGAAAAACCGTTGTTCTTGTATCCCATGTGATGCCGATCAGAGGATTCCTGAAGAGCGCTCTGCAAGCAGGTTGGCCTGCTTACTGGCGCACCAGCATTGCTCCATGTTCGATTAGCATAGTTAGATTTTGGGGCGATCAAGCTGCCGAAATAAGCGTCATCAATCAAACCAGTCATCTCTAAGGGTTTCGCCACTAACCCTTCTCTATTACTCTTATTGAGGAAGGGTCGGCTAGACGGTCGCGGTAGCGAAAGCTAACGAGGAACGTCCGGGCTCCACATAGCAGAGTGGTGGGTAACACCCACTCGGTGTAAACCGCAAGAAAGTGCAACAGAGAGTAGACCGCCACGTAAGTGGTAAGGCTGAAACGGTGGTGTAAGAGACCACCAGCGTCTTAGGTGACTAGGGCGGCTAGGTAAACCTCGCTCGGAGCAAGGTCATACAGAAAGCGTTTGAGAGCAGCTAGTTCAAGTTTTCGGGTAGACCGCTTGATGGCATTGGTAACAATGTCGCTAGATAGATGGCCGTCACCGTAAGGTACAGAACCCGGCGTATCGGCCGACCCCTCCACTAATCAATAGAGTTTTTCTTAGCCCAGTGGGCTGCTCCTAAGATTCCAGCACTATTTCTGTTAGTTGCAGGCACAATCTTGGTCTTGAGCTTTAGAAGCGGTAGGAACATCTCGTGCTCCTTGGAGACTCCGCCGCCAACAATGAAGAGATCAGGTGTGAGGTAAGCCTCTAACTTGCTGTAATACTTCTGCAGTCGTTTAGCCCATTGCTCCCAACTAAGCTCATCCCTTTCCTTAGCAGAATAGGCCGCTTTAGTCTCGTAATCTATCCCATCGATTTCTAGATGTCCCAACTCCGCATTAGGTATCAATTTACCGTTGTATATCAAGGCCGTTCCGATTCCCGTGCCAAGAGTTGTCATGACCACGAGACCTTTGACGTTCTTGGCAGCACCAAACTTTGCTTCAGCTAATCCTGCTGCATCAGCATCGTTTAGAACATGAACTGTTCTTTTGAGCTCCTTTTCGAACCGGCGATCTGCATCAAGATCTATCCAGTCATTAGATACATTGGCAGCAGACTTTGTCACTCCATTTTTCACTACTGCAGGGAAGCAGATACCAACTGGTAGACCTTCTGCCTTAGGAAGCTTGGAGATTAGATCCTTGAGCGTGTGAGCAATCGCTTTTGGTGTTCCGCCCTCAGGAGTTTCGTATCTAAGCCGCTCGCTCAATAGCTTGCCTGACTTCACATCTACTAGAGCACCTTTGATTCCGGTGCCACCGATGTCTATTCCAATAGCTCTTCTAGCCATTTGTTCTCCTTATGCCAGCGTCAAAATGTCGGCACCTGTATCAGTGACGACGAGGGTGTGTTCAAACTGTGCGGTAATGCTTCTATCTTTGGTAACAACGGTCCAACCATCAGGCCACATGTCCCACTGGTGTGTACCAAGTGTGAGCATTGGTTCGATGGTGAAAACCATGCCAACCTTCATTTCATCTGAATACATAGGTGCTGAATCGTAGTGAGGAATTATCAGGCCACTGTGAAAAGCTTCACCTATTCCGTGACCGGTGAAATCTCTTACGACTCCGTAGTCAAATCTCTTGGCATATGACTCAATTGCCCTTCCAATCAGATTCACTGAGCGTCCAGGAGCAACAACTGAAATACCCCTTGCTAAGGCCTCTCTTGTCCTCTCAACAAGCAGAGCAATCTCAGGTTTGACTTCGCCAACTAAGAACGTCTGGTTGCTATCACCGTGAAAACCATCGATGTATGCGGTGATGTCTATGTTGAGGATATCTCCATCTTCAAGGGAAGTGTCATCAGGAATGCCGTGACAGATCACTTCGTTGAGGGACGAGCAGATGGACTTTGGGTAACCTCGGTAGCCAAGTGTCGAAGGATAAGCTCCGTTATCGATCAGAAACTGGTGAGCTATCTTGTCAAGCTCATCGGTTGTGATACCTGGCTTGGCGTTCCTACCTACCAACTCAATTGCCTGAGCAGCAATCTTCCCCGAATGTCTGATTTTCGCGATTTGCTCTGGAGTCTTTACGTTGGTTCCAGTGAACTTTGCAGGTGCTGGTTTACCCACATACTCTGGCCTAACAATAGATTTAGGAACATCGAGTTTAGGGGAGATGCGACCGGGAATTAGGTTTCCAGTTTTAGCATCTCTAGGCATAACTCCATACTAGGTTCCTAGGCTCTGTATGCTCAGAAGTGAAACGCAAGAGGAGCTCACAAATTAGCCAAGAACACAAAGCAGAGTACTGGTTTAACACCAAAACGATGAGTGTTGAAGTTGGTAAGCAGGCACTAGCGCTTTATCGCATAGGCCCTTTCGCTACTAGGGAAGAAGCAGAGAACGCCTTGGAGACGCTCAGATCTAGATCGCAAGCTTGGACTGAAGAGGACGAGCAGGGAAAGGGTTTGACAGGACCAGAAGCTTAGGTGCGTGTAACTAGGAGCTTTTACTCGTGAGAGTTATCCGAAGCAGGGAACGTCGACTCAGATACATCTTGCCTGTATTGAGCTGCAGCCTCAAGAAGTATTTCTCTCAAGCCTGCATACTGTTTCACGAATTTGCGAGGTTTACCTGGGTATAAACCTGCGAAATCTGTCCAGACAAGTATCTGCCCGTCGGTTCCAGCACCAGCGCCAATTCCAATGGTTGGAATCTCGAGCATCTTGCTCACTTGTGTTGCCAGTGTGGCAGGAACTAGTTCCAACACAACACTAAAAGCTCCAGCTTCTTGAACAGCTAGTGCATCGTCGATTACTTCCTGAGCACCATCCCCTCGGCCTTGAACCTTAGCTCCACTAAGTGAGTGCACTGATTGTGGTGTGAAGCCTATGTGAGCCATAACGGGAATGCCTGCTGTGACCAGCGCTCTTATCTGCGAGACGCTTCTAATTCCACCTTCAAGTTTTACAGCACTTGCTCCAGATAGTTTCATGATCTTGATTGCATTCTGTAAGGCTTCTTCAGGACCTGACTCGTAGCTTCCAAAAGGCATGTCTACTACTACAAGGGCTCTTGAAGCAGCTCTCGACACTGCTCTACCAAATGGAATCATTTCATCGACTGTAATTGGCAAGGTAGTTTCGTACCCGAGAACGTTATCAGCTGCTGAATCCCCAACAAGAAGGACATCGATGCCTGCTTCATCAAAGATTCCACTGGTCAGTGAATCATACGAAGTTAGAGCGGAGAACTTTCTCCCAGAGTTCTTGAATTCAAGAAGAGTTCCAGTTCTAACTACCTTTGGAGAAATGTCGTGCATGAATTATCCCTTGTATTTGTTGGTAATTGGTAAGCGTCTATCGCGACCAAAGGCCATGCCGGTGATCTTTGGTCCAATGGCGGACTGTCTTCTCTTCCATTCAGATTTGTCTACCAAAGTGAGCACTTTGTTCACTAGCTCCGCATCAAAGCCGTAGCCAACTATCTCGCCAGATGACTTACGTCTGTTGACGTAAGCATCGAGTATTGCATCCAACACATCGTAAGGAGGAAGTGAGTCCTGATCTACTTGGTTAGGTCTAAGTTCAGCTGATGGAGCCTTATCGATTGAGTTCTGAGGGATAGGTTCAACCTCTCCTCTTGATTTGGCATATTCATTGCGCCATCTTGCTAATTCCCAAACTAAAGTCTTCTCAACATCCTTAAGTGGGTTGTAGCCTCCTACAGTGTCACCGTAAATAGTTGAGTAACCAACAGCTAACTCTGTCTTATTGCCAGTCGTGAGAGTTAGATGTCCAAACTTGTTGCTAAGCGCCATGAGGATTACACCGCGCACTCTTGCTTGAAGGTTCTCAACTGATAGCCCTTCAAGATCTAGTTGGTCCTCAAAAGGGGAGACTAGATCTGTAATCGGTTGAACCTGATAGTTAATTCCTCTACGACTAGCAAGATCTTCAGCGTCATCCTTGGAATGTTCAGATGAGAAGTTACTTGGCATGGATACGCCATAGACGTTCTCCGCTCCGATTGCATCAGCAGCAATGGTTGCAACAATTGCTGAATCTATGCCACCGCTAAGTCCTAGGACAACTGATTTGAAGCTGTTCTTCTGGACGTAATCTCTAAGACCAAGAACTAGAGCATTCCAGGTTTGCCAACTGTCATTGGGCTTGGTTAGGTGATGCTCATCAACCACTTTGATGTTATCTTTTGCTTCAATATCAATGCACACAAGATCTGTCTTGAATTGTTTGAGTCGAGCGACCATTCTAGCTTTGCTGTCGACCATGATGCTGTCACCATCAAAGACCAGATCATCTTGACCACCAACAAGATTGACATAGGCTGCTGCACAGTTGTGTCTCTTGGCTAAATCAGAAACTAGCTTGAGTCTCGTGTCGTCTTTATCTATTTCGAACGGGGAACCATTCAGAATAAGCACAACATCGGTTTTCGCCTGAGAAAGTTTTGAAACAGGTCCACCTGATTGCCAAATGTCTTCGCAGATAACTGTTGAAAACTTAACTCCTTTGTGTTCAAAGGTGAGAAGCTCATCGCCTGAGACGAATGTTCTGTATTCATCAAAGACTGAGTAGTTAGGCAGGTGATGCTTGTTGTATTTGCCAAGCACTTTGCCATCAAGCAATACGGTTGCTGAGTTGTGAGCAATGGCCCACCCGGTCTGGTCTTGAGCTGAAGCCATTGATGGATGTCCAATAACAACTGCAATGTGGCCTAGGTTCTTCTTGACTAGGACTTGGGTAAGCTCACGAACGGCGAGCTCTGAGTCCAGGATGAACGACTCTCTGGTTGCTAGATCCTCAATTGGATATCCCGTCGCTGCCATTTCGCCAAAGACCACTAAATCAGCACCCCTTTGAGCAGCTTGTTCAATGATTTCCAAGACATTCGCCATATTGCCATCGATGGCTCCAACCGTGGGGTTGGTTTGGGCTAGGGCTAGGCGAACTAAGGGCATAACCACTAGCCTAGTAGGAGGCAATTGAAAGGTTTTTTCATGGACAAGCAGCGCGATTTCGTACTACGTACGATCGAGGAAAGAAACGTCAAATTTGTGAGGCTTTGGTTCACTGACGTGGCTGGTACCCTCAAATCTGTAGCTATCGCACCTGCTGAAATAGAGGGAGCTTTCGCCGAAGGCATTGGTTTTGATGGCTCTGCCATTGAAGGCTTATCGCGCTCCTACGAGGCCGATATGTTGGCCCAACCAGACCCTTCAACCTTCCAGATTCTGCCTTGGCGAGGCGAAATAGAGCCAACTGCACGTATGTTCTGTGACATCACGACCCCCGATGGCATTCCAGCGGCAGCTGACCCTAGAAACGTGTTGAGAAGGGCCTTAGATAAGGCTGCCAGCATGGGCTTCTCATTTTATATTCATCCAGAGATTGAATTTTACCTTCTAAAGTCCTCGCAGATTGGTCCTGAAGGACCAGTACCAGTCGATAAGGCAGGATACTTCGATAACGTCCCTGGCGGAACAGCAAACGACTTCAGAAGACGAGCTGTAAACATGCTCGAACAACTGGGTATTTCAGTTGAGTTCAGCCACCACGAAGGCGGGCCTGGCCAGAACGAGATTGACCTGCGTTACGCAGATGCTCTTACGATGGCCGACAACATTATGACCTTCAGAACTGTAATCAAGGAAGTGGCTATTGAGCAGGGTGTTTATGCAACCTTCATGCCTAAGCCTTTCACCGAGCACCCAGGTTCAGGAATGCACACTCACATGTCGCTCTTTGAAGGTGACACCAACGCTTTCTATGACCCTTCAGGCCAGTACCACATGTCAAAGACAGCTAAAGCCTTCATGGCGGGTATCTTGCGTCATGCTCCAGAGATCACTGCGGTTACTAACCAGTTCGTTAACTCATACAAAAGACTCTGGGGTGGAGGAGAAGCTCCATCCTTTGTTTGCTGGGGACACAACAACCGCTCGGCTCTAATTCGTGTTCCGCTATACAAGCCAAACAAGGGTAACTCTGCTCGCATTGAGTATCGTGCTATTGATTCTGCCGCGAACCCGTACCTTTCATACGCGTTGTTATTGTCAGCTGGTCTCAAGGGCATTGAAAACAATTACGAACTTCCGGCTGAAACCGAGGACAACGTATGGGATCTTTCTGATTCAGAGCGTCGTGCGATGGGAATCCAGGCTCTGCCTCAAAGCCTTGACCACGCAATCAGATTGCTTGAGGACTCTGAACTTGCTGCTGAAGTTCTAGGTGAGCAAGTGTTTAGCTATGTTCTTGCGAATAAGCGCAAGGAGTGGAGCGACTATCGCTCACAGGTAACTCCTTACGAATTGAAGACAAACCTCGAAGTTCTCTAATGTCCACTCCAAGATCTAGCGGAGCGCTAGCTTCGCTTGCTAAGTATGGCTTCACAGACCTCGATGGCACCATTTCCAAACTCGATGAACTCGTCTCCTTAGTTGGCGACGTTGGAAGATCTTCACTTGCTGCAATCAGTAAGAGCTCTAACCCAGACCAGGCTCTTGATTATCTAATCCGGCTCTCTCGAGATAACAAGTCGGCTGTCAAGAGAGTTCTCGCTAAAGAGGAAGCCGCGCTAAGGCTGTGCAAACTCTTTGGAGCTTCTTCAGCTCTAGCCGAATTTGTTCAACTAAACCCTTTGGTTCTTTCAGAGTTTGAAAAGGAAACAAAGTTATTAGACCGTGCAGGTTATGTAGCACTATTGCTTTCAGCAGTAGCGGATTCGACGCAAAGCAACGCTCAGCAGATAACTTCACTGAGAAAGGCCTATCGAACTGCGCTAGTGAAGATTGCGATTTTCGATTTGTCTGCAGTAGATCCAATGTCTGTGCAACCGAGAGTTTCTCTAGCCTTAGCTGACATCGCGGCGGCAGCTTTAGAAGCAGGACTTGCTATTGCGCGCACAGAACTTTTCTTCACCTCAGACCATGGTCTGTTTAGTCAAGAAGAAGTAAATGCCACAAGGCTTGCGGTGATCGGAATGGGCAAAGGAGGCGCGGGAGAACTAAACTACATCAGCGATGTCGATGTGATTTTCGTTGCAGAAGCTAAAGATGATTCAATTGAGACATCGAGAATGCTCGAAGTAGCAACAAAGCTTGCCACTCGAATGATGCGAGCAATGGACTCCACCAATCCTGAACCTCCACTTTGGCAAGTCGACGCGAATCTAAGACCCGAAGGTAAAGCTGGATCTCTTGTTCGTACCCTTGAGTCACACATTAGTTATTACTCCAGGTGGGCAGAGAACTGGGAGTTCCAAGCTTTACTAAAAGCTAGGCCAATGGCAGGGGATAAGGAACTTGGCAAGGCATACTTCAATGCAATGAATCCTTTGGTATGGGAATCAACTCAACGCGAGAACTTTGTTGAGTCTGTTCAAAAGATGCGTGAAAGGGTTAGCGGTAACATTCCTCAAGAGGAAGTTGATCGTCAGATAAAGCTTGGTCCTGGTGGGCTTAGAGACATCGAGTTCACTGTTCAACTTATGCAATTGGTTCACGGAAGAACTGATTCAACTGTCAGAGCGGCAGACACTCTCACTGCAATAGATGAGTTATCAAGCGGTGGTTATATGGGTCGTGTCGAGGCTGCCGAGTTCGCTGGACACTACAAGTTCCTGAGGGTTCTCGAACATCGAATTCAGATGTCGAAGATGAGAAGAACTCATCTGATGCCGATTGCCGAAGAGGAACAACGCTCTATCGCCAGGTCAATAAATCTTGACTGGACGGCCGAAGATCTGCAATCAATCTGGGCTGAAGTAAAGCTTGAAGTTCGAGCTCTACATCAAAGAATCTTCTACCGGCCATTGCTTGCCGCTGTGTCTAAGGCAGGAGGCGAACTAGAACTATCCAACGAGCAGGCATCTGATCGACTTCTTGCTATTGGCTACCAAAATCCTGAAGGAGCTCTGCAACATATCAAGGCTCTGACCTCCGGTCTTACCCGTAGAGCACAGATTCAGAAGCAGCTTCTTCCCGTGCTACTTCAGTGGTTCTCAGAAGGTACAGATCCAGACTCTGCACTTCTAGCTTTTCGAAGATTGAGCGAGAATCTTGGGGAGTCACACTGGTATCTACGAATGCTCAGAGATAGCTCAGGCGCAGCGGAGCGTCTCAGTATTGCACTATCGAATAGCAGACTAGCGACATCTTTACTTGAACTCATCCCTGAGGGTGCCGCCTGGTTCGAAGATCCTGATTCACTGAAGCCGACAAGCCTTGAGGAATTGAACGGACAGTCTTCTTCGCTCGCTTTAAGGCACGAAGACCTCGATGATTTTGCAAAGGCAGTAAGGCACATCAGGCGCAGAGAAACACTGCGTCTAGCCTTGGGAGCCGTCGTTGGTGAGTTAAACATTCTTGCAATTGCCAATGGTCTATCTGATTTGTCGGAATGGTATTTGTCTACGCTTACTTCTGCCATCAAACTAAACATGGAGCAAGAAGGCGGTTCACCATTTGATTTCGGTATTGTGGCTATGGGTAGATTCGGTGGGCAAGAACTTGGTTTTGGCAGTGACGCCGATTTGATGTTTGTTTACCGTCCCGATGAAGGCAGTGAGTCGGAGCGTTCTCAGAAACTGGCCGAGAGAGTCATTTCTGAACTTCATCGCCTAGTTACTGATCCCCAGCTGGAGTTCCAGATAGACATGGACCTCAGGCCAGAAGGTAAGAACGGTTCCGTGGCAAGATCTATTGACTCTTACCGCGCGTATTACAGTCGATGGGGAGACATTTGGGAGAACCAAGCTCTGCTGCGGGCACGAGTAATCTACGGAAGTGATTCACTCGCTACCGAATTCAATGAGGTTATCGACAAGTACCGCTACCCAGAAGAGTTGGCCGAGAAGTCTGTAGTCGAGATTCGTCGTATCAAAGCACGTATTGAAACAGAACGCTTGCCTCAAGGAGCTGACCCTAAACGACACCTAAAACTAGGCAGAGGTTCTCTTTCGGACATTGAGTGGCTAGTTCAGTTGTTGCAATTGAAGCATGGCAATGAACACCCAGACATTAGAACGCCACGAACTCTTGACGCTCTTGACGCGTTAGTTAGTTGCGACCTAGTGGAAGAGCATGAAGCCAAGGTTTTACGAGATGCATGGATACTAACAAGTCGAGTTAGATCATCAGGTGTTCTTTGGTCTAACAAGGCCTCTGATGTCTTGTCATTGGATAGAAGACAACTAGAAGGAATGGCGAGGATTCTTGAGTATCCTCGCGGATCGGCAAGCACGTTGGAAGAGGACTACCTCGCTCACACGAGAAGGTCGAGACAAGTATTCGAAAGAGTCTTCTTCGCCTAGTTAAAGAAAAAGCGGGCCACTAAATAAGTGACCCGCAACTTCTTTAGAAACTAAACGCCGTAGTAAAGCTCGAACTCATATGGGTGAGGTCTCTGAGCAAATGGCTTGATTTCCTTCTCGCGCTTGTAATCAATCCAGGTCTCAATCAGGTCCTTGGTGAATACATCTCCTGCTAGCAGGTACTCGTGGTCACTCTCAAGCGCCTTTAGAACTTCTTCTAGAGATCCAGGAACTTGAGGGATGTTCTTAGCTTCCTCTGGTGGTAACTCGTATAGATCCTTGTCCACTGGAGCGTGCGGCTCAATGCGGTTCTTGATTCCATCGAGACCAGCCATCAACATTGCAGCAAATGCTAGGTATGAGTTACCTGAAGCATCAGGGGCACGGAACTCGATGCGCTTTGCCTTCGGGTTTGTGCCAGTCATCGGAATACGAATCGCAGCTGATCGGTTACCAGCTGAGTAAACAAGGTTTACTGGAGCTTCGAAGCCAGGAACTAGACGACGGTAGCTGTTTACAGTTGGGTTGGTAAACGCAAGCAAGCTAGGTGCGTGCTTTAGTAGACCACCGATATACCAACGTGCAATGTCTGAAAGACCGCCGTAGCCGTTCTCGTCATAGAACAATGGCTTGCCATCTTTCCATAGTGACTGGTGAACGTGCATACCTGAACCGTTGTCACCCATAAGTGGCTTAGGCATGAAGGTTGCTGTCTTGTTGTAGTTGTAGGCAGTGTTCTTGACGATGTACTTGAACTTTAGAACATCATCTGCAGACTGGACCAATGTGCTGAATCTGTAGTTGATTTCACACTGACCAGCAGTTCCAACTTCGTGGTGGCTGCGCTCAACAACAAGTCCAGCCTTTTCTAGGTTGAGAACGATTTCATCGCGGATGTCAGCTAGGTGATCCACCGGTGAAACAGGGAAGTAACCACCCTTGTACGGGGTCTTGTTACCTAGGTTGCGACCACCGTCTGATTCTGTTTCACGAGCTGAGTTCCATGCGCCTTCGATTGAGTCAACGAAGTGGAAGGCGGTGTTTGACTTTGACTCGAAGCGAACCTCATCGAAGATAAAGAATTCGGCTTCTGGAGCGAAGAAAGCTGTGTCCGCGATACCGGTTGATGCAAGGTATGCCTCAGCCTTCTTAGCAACCTGACGTGGGTCACGGTGGTAGATCTCGCCATTACGTGGGTTGTAAATATCGAAGTTGATGATCAAGGTCTTCTCAACGCGGAATGCGTCAAGGTAAGCGGTTGTCACATCTGGAATCAACTGCATGTCTGACTCGTGAATAGAAGCGAAACCTCTAATAGATGATCCATCGAATAGCTGACCGTTGACGAAGAAGTCTTCGTCGATCTGGCTAACTGGAAGGTTGAAGTGTTGCTGGACACCAGGCAGATCAGTGAATCGAACGTCTAGGAACTTGACGTTTTCATCTTTGATGTACTTGATGACCTCGGATGCTGATTTAAACATAGGGTTAGCCCTTCAAAGGTTTTGTGGGATCGAACGTTCCGTTACGCTCAACACAACTTTATAGGGCTGACGGGGGATAAAACACCAATGAATGTTTCGGGATTGTAAAACCTTAGAAACCTACTGAACGCGGCGAGAAGCTCTCATTTTCATTGGATCAATACCCTTAGGGATCGGTAGCCCTGAACGACTATCAATTGAGGACAACCGGTTTTGAACAGCGGTGATCTCAGCTCTGGTCAGGCTTCTCTTGAGTCTTGAGATCTTCTTGTGGAGCTGACCTAGAGGGACACCTTCGCCGTCCTGAGCGCTGTAAAAGGTGTGTACTGTGACACCGGAAGCAAGTCTTTGAACCTTGCGTCTTTCATCTTCAAGTAAAGCTCTAGCGCTTGTCTTCTGTCCTTCTGCCATTAGAACAACTCCAGCAGGTCCAACAATACGGAAAACCATGTCCTTGGTTCTTGCGTTTACCGCGACAGGCTGATTAGACCCCTTCCAGCGCCGACGAGTTAGAGTGCCAACAGTGATTGAAAGACGGCCTGGTTCGGCTTCGTACTTCTTGAAGATTGCTGTGTTCGCCCTTCTAGTCAATGTCAGGAGAACGGTTAGATACGCAGTGACGATTGCCAAGATAACCCAAATAACCATTCCTAGGAAAGCAAGTCCGGTCAGGATGACACCGACTCCGGTAATCAAAACAAACATCAAGGAACCGAAGAGGATACCCATTGGTAGTGCCTTAGGGTCGGCTTCCTTCAGGAATGCCATCTGCTCTCTGAACTGGGAGAACATGCCTCTACCCTTAGGTCTCTTAACTTTTTCCTTCTTAGGTGCTTTTTCTTTTTTCGCCATTTGCTGTACCTTTTCGTCGTTCTTACTTTACTGCTTGGCTGAAGCCGTCTTTGGCAGCTGCCTCTGCTAGATGTTGTAGATGTTCTGGAATAGTTTCGCCACGTTTGATCATGGACTGCGCCCATAGTCGTCCTGCTCGATAGCTACTTCTTACCAGCGGTCCGCTTAGAACCCCCAGGTACCCCATACCTTCGGCAATCTCCTTAAGCTCTACAAATTCTTGAGGTTTGACCCAACGAGAAACCGGATGGTGTCTAACAGTTGGTCGCAGATATTGAGTAATTGTGATGATGTCGGTGCCGGCGTCGTAAAGATCCTGAAGAGCTTGAATCACTTCACTAATCTCTTCACCCATTCCAAGAATCAGGTTGCTCTTGGTAACCATGCCAGCCTGACGGCCTTGGGTGATGACATCTAAGGATCTGTCATAGGTGAAAGCAGGCCTAATCTGCTTGAAGATTCTAGGAACCGTTTCAACGTTGTGTGCAAATACTTCTGGTTTCGCATCGAAAATCTTCTGAAGTAGTTCTGGCTCTCCTGAGAAGTCAGGAATCAGAATCTCAACACCGGTACCAGGGGACTGCTTGTGGATCTGTCGAATCGTTTCTGCGTAGAGCCAAGAACCTTCATCAGGCAGGTCATCGCGGGCAACACCAGTGACCGTTGAGTAGCGTAGCTGCATCTTCTTTACAGACTCACCAACTCTTCTTGGCTCGTCAGGATCTAGATTCGCGGGCTTACCGGTGTCAATCTGGCAGAAGTCACATCGTCTTGTGCACTGCGCTCCACCGATTAGGAAGGTTGCTTCTCTGTCTTCCCAACATTCAAAAATGTTTGGGCAACCTGCTTCTTGGCAAACTGTGTGCAGGTTTTCTGTTTTCACAAGAGTGTGCAGAGCTTGGTACTCAGGACCCATCTTTGCTTTGGTCTTGATCCACTCAGGTTTACGCTCAATAGGAACTTCAGCGTTACGTGCTTCAACCCGAAGCATTCGCTTTGGTGCTACTGGCTCTTCGCTCAATTTGAAACCTTCTCTATTTCAACTAAACGCCTTTGAATGATCTCGGCCGCCATGGCTGGATTCACTTCACGGTTTAGTAACTTGCTAATCGTACTTGTTGCTGCGTCCTTGATTCCGCAGGCGATGATGGTGTCATAAGCATCCAGGGAGTTATTGCAGTTCAGTGCAAAGCCGTGCATGGTTACCTTCTCTGCTACCCGAATTCCAATGGCTGCAATCTTCACATGTGTGTCACCAACAGGAGCCCAGACGCCAGATCGACCGTCTACTCTTTCAGTGTGCAGTCCAAGTTCAGCAATCGAGTCGATTAGAACCTGCTCTAACCAGCGGACGTATCCAACAACATCAATGGGTTCTGGAAGTCTCATGATTGGGTAGCCAACGAGCTGGCCTGGTCCATGCCAAGTAATCTTGCCACCGCGATCAACATCGATAACAGGAGTTCCATCACGTGGACGCTCTTCATCTTCTGTTCGCTTTCCTGCTGTGTACACGCCATCGTGTTCTAGCAGGAGCACAGTGTTAGTTCTTTCGCCACTAACCACCTCGGCGTGGACTCTCCTTTGAATGTCCCAAGCCTGCTGATAATCGACAAAATTAGGTGCTAGACCTAGAACTTCGAAGATTGGCATGCTCCAATTCTAAATCCCATCCACAGAGCCAAATTACTCGAGAGTTATAAACACTGGCTTGCCATGGGACCGATCTTCGAGTTTGCTAACGAAAGAATTAGGCATGTTCTCCTTTCAAAAGCCTGCTCTAAGGCACTTTGCGGTTATGAAAAGAGTAAAGATAAGCCGTTATGGCCATCTCTGGCTGGTCAAAGACAGGAGGGGGCTCGGACTGGATCAATTGTTACTCGTGCCAAGTAAGCGCAGAGTCTGGCCATTGCTGTTAAGTGCATTGGTTCAACTCGAGTCATCTCCGGTTCGACTGCGCAGTGCTCGAGTGGCAATACTCATCGGGTCTGCGGACATCAAAGATGTCATGACGGCTCTCCGAGAGACCAAGACTGAAGAAGTGGTGCTGAATGCCATATCAGGTTTCGAAAAAGGCAGAGCGAGGCTAAGCATGAAGCCCCTACTCGCAATTGCAGGTGTGGCCGCGTTAGTTGTTAGTGCAAATCTCATCCCAAAGAGTGTTTCAACTCAAGCTGCTGTCGTTAAGAAGCAACCTCTCGAACGGATAGCAAGTGTGTGTGGAATTGATTTGAGCGAAGGCCAAGAGGTACTCGGAGCAACAAAGAGGCTTAAACGTGTAACGATACAAGAAACAGAATTCGTTGTTGCATCAAGCCAGAGGCTTGGGGGATTACTTCAACTAAAGCTAAAGCGAACTTGCGATGGTAAATACTTCAGAGTTGATGCTTGGTCAGATGACGCTCAAGTGTTGATAGCTAAGGTCTACTAAAAACCGAAATTGCCCTGAAAGTTGGCATCTTCAAGTCTGTTCTTTACTTCAACCAAGAATCTGCTTGCGTCTGCACCGTCAATGATTCTGTGATCGTATGAAAGAGCTAGATAAACCATGCTTCGGATAGCAATACTGTCTTGGCCATTCTCATCGGTGACTACAACAGGACGCTTTGAAACAACACCTGTTCCAAGAATCGCTGACTGAGGTAGGAACACAACAGGAGTGTCGAACAATGCACCTCTTGAACCAGTGTTGGTCAATGTAAAGGTGCCACCGGATAGCTCGTCTGGCTTCAACTTGTTTTCACGAGTTCGGGCAGCCATGTCTGCAATCTGCTGAGCGATTACGCCAAGGCTCAAAGTTGCAGCGTCACGAATTACTGGAGTTAGTAGACCGCGCTCTGTGTCAACGGCGAAGCTGATGTTCTCTGTTGCGTGATAAACAATATTCTCTCCGTCGATTGCTGCGTTGATCTTTGGGTTTGTGCGAAGAGCTTCTGCAGCCGCTAGGAAGAAGAAAGGCATGAAGTTTAGCTTCACGCCAGTCTTCGCTGTGAATTCTGTTTGCACCTTTGCACGAAGATGCGCAATCGCTGTAACGTCAACTTCAACAACGGTTGTTAGCTGCGCACTTGAAACCATTGAGGCAACAGCGCGCTCACCAAGGACCTTACGAAGTCTTGACATTGGCTCTACTGTTCCGCGAAGCGCAGATGGAGCAGCGGTTGGAGCAGGTGTTCGAACCGCAGGAGCAGATGAAGTTCCGGTTGCTGCTGTCAAAACGTCTTCGCGACGAATTCTGCCGCCAACACCGGTACCTGCAACGCTTGAAAGGTTTACGCCAGACTCGGCCGCCAACTTACGAACTAGTGGTGTTACGTAGCTTGGGTCCGAACTTGTCGCCGCAGGAGTAACAGGAGCAGCAACAGGAGTTGAAACTTGAGGAGTAAACACAGGAAGAGTTGGAGGAGTTACTACAGGTGCAGCAACTGGAGCTACTGGTGCCTGAACCACTGGAGGAGCAACAGGAGCGGCAACCGGGGCTGGAGCTTCAACTACCGGTGGTGCAGCAGCTGCTGGAGTACTTGAAGCAACACCGTCACCAATGATTGCTAGAACTGCGCCTACCAGAGCAACTTCATCTTCCTGAACAAGAATCTGCTGCAAAACGCCAGCGACTGGAGATGGAATCTCTGTGTCGACTTTGTCGGTAGATACCTCTACTAGTGCTTCGTCGATTGCAACTGTGTCGCCAACCTTCTTTAGCCATCTGGTGATGGTTCCTTCGGTAACGCTTTCACCAAGCGCTGGAAGTTTAACTTCGCTCATTATTTACTCCTTGTGGGCAATTACTAGTTTAGGCGTGTGCGTGAAGTGGTTTACCAGCCAAAGCCATGTGGGCTTCACCGATAGCTTCGTTCATGGTCGGGTGGGCGTGAACAAGGGAAGCAACCTCTTCAGGGAATGCTTCCCAGTTGACGATGAGTTGAGCTTCACCAATCTGTTCACCTACGCGTGAGCCAATCATGTGAATACCTACGATTGGACCGTTGTTCTTTCTGATCAATTTGATGAAACCTGCAGTTCCTAGAATCTGACTCTTTCCATTACCGCCTAGGTTGTATTCGTAGACAGAAATGTTGTCCTGGCCGTGAACTTCAGCCGCTTTTGCTTCGGTTAGTCCAACAGATGCAATCTCAGGTTCTGAGTAGGTCACCTTTGGAATACCTAGTTCATCGATAGCTGCTGGGCGGAGACCTGCGATTTCTTCAGCAATGAAGAAACCCTGCTGGAAACCACGGTGAGCTAGCTGAAGACCAGGCACGATGTCTCCCGCTGCATAAACACCTGGTACTGATGTCTCAAGTCTTTCGTTGGTTAGAACGTAACCGCGGTCCATCTTGATTCCATTTTCTTCGTAACCAAAGCCAGCTGTGTTGGGTCCACGGCCTACAGCAACAAGCATCAGTTCACCGTCGAATGTTTCACCGTTTTCAAGAGTTGCAACAACACCGGTAGCACTCTGCTGAACGCCTTGGAATCGAACACCAGTTTTGAAGTTGATGCCACGCTTGCGGAAGGCTCGCTCCATTGCCTTGCTTACAGATGCGTCTTCATTAGGAACTAGGGTAGGTAGACCTTCGATGATGGTTACATCAGTTCCGAATGAACGCCAGATAGATGCGAACTCAACACCGATAACTCCACCACCAAGAACGATTACCTTGCTAGGAACGAAGTCGAGCTGTAATGCGTGCTCTGAAGTGATTACGCGGCCGCCGATTTCAAGACCCGGCAAAGTTTTGCTGAATGAACCAGTTGCAAGAACTACGTTCTTACCTGTGTATAGGTCTCCATTAACAGAAATGGTCTTTGGAGCAACAAGTCTTCCTTCACCAGCAACAACAGTGATCTCTTTTGCTGCAACTAGACCGGTTAGTCCTTTAAAAAGTCGATCAACGATTCCATCTCTGTACTTGTTTACCTGAGGCATGTCGACACCTTGGAATGTTGCTTGAATACCAACAGCTCCTGCATCTCGAGTCACATCCGCAACTTCAGCTGAGTGGAGAAGAGCCTTAGTTGGAATACAGCCACGGTGCAGGCAGGTTCCACCTAGCTTGTCTCTCTCGATTAGCGCAACTGAGAGGCCTAGTTGTGCACTGCGCAGGGCAGCAGCGTAGCCACCACTTCCGCCTCCAAGAATTACGACGTCGAAATTATGCTCGGCCAATTTTGCTCCTCAAAGCGAGATGGTTAATAAGGTTTCGTATTAAAGATTACTAGAAGACTATTTCTTCTGTTTTGCTGTCATTTGCTCGGCCACAGTGACCAGGGTTCTCACCATGGATCCGGTAGCACCCTTGACTGTATAGCCGTAAGGGGCTAGGTCATTATTGGCTGCGGTTGCAAAGTCTAGATGGGCCCAGTTGAGGCGGTCCTTGCCTTTTGCTGAAGCAAGACCCACGAATTCCCTTAGGAATAAGCCACCAACTAGCATGCTGCCTGCAGGATTACCCAATCGACTGTTAACAAAGTCAGCAACGTCAGATTTCAGTAGGTCTAAAAGCTCTTCGGCCAGTGGCATGTGCCAAACTAATTCTCCAGCAGCACTTGCCGCTTTCTCAATGGCAGCAACAGCTTTATCTTCACCCATTAGACCTGTGTAGCGATTTCCTAGTGCCACTCTGGCACCTCCGGTGAGAGTTGCTAGATCAATGATTAGATCCGGCTTCAATTCGGAAGCCAAAATCAAGCCGTCGGCCATCACTAATCTTCCTTCAGCATCAGTGTTGATTACTTCAACAGTTTTACCGTTTCTGAACGTTATTACATCGGTAGGCCGCGTGGCTGATCCAGATGGCATGTTCTCAGCAATACACATGAAAGCAGTTACTTTAATTGGCAAACCGAGTCTTGCAATTGCCAATGTGGCTTGGGCAATGGTTGCAGCTCCAGCCATGTCGTACTTCATGCCAAGAATTCCAAGAGGTGGCTTTAGTGAGATACCTCCGGTATCAAAAGTAATTCCTTTACCAACCAAAGCTAGGTGAGACTTAGCCCTTGAAGGGGAGTAAGTAATCTTTACCAGCCTAGGTCCGCGCGCTGATCCTTGTCCTACAGAAAGAATTCCGATGCACTTTTCTTTTGCTAACTTTTTTTCATCCCAGATTTCAACTGTGACACCTGGAATCTTTGACTGCGATTTGACAATCTCTGCAAGTTTTGCTGGGTATAAATCATTACCAGGAGTGTTTACTAAATCCCTTGTCGCATTAAGCGCCTCTGAGAGAATCCTTAGTCGATCAAGTTCTGTTTTAGAAACGGATTTGCTTGAGACCAAATGAACGCTCTTTAGGGTTGCAGTTTTGCTACCGCTTGACTTGTACTTTGTGAACTCGTACTGCGCAATTGCAAGACCCTCTAGAAGGGCAAGTGCTATTTCTGACGATGCAATCGGAATATCAATAGTTAAGCTCTTTGCATCTTTGAATGCTCGCCCAATAGCGCCGCCAATTTCACGAGCTTTTGAATGATTCGTTATTCCCTCGCCAATTCCGATGAGGCCAACCACACCGTTTCCAACATTCAATCTAGACGTTGCCTCAAAAGCTCCGGATATGGCTAAGGCTTTGAGGTTAAGTGATTTTAAGCCAGCTAGTTTGGAAGCTGCCCCTTGAAGTTGTGTTTCTTTGCCGTCAAGACCAACTGCGTAAACAGAGATCAAGTCGGACGTGGCCTTAGGAGAAACATTGCTCACTTTGTAAGAGATAGGAGTCATAGACACCATGTTATCCACGCGAAAGTAGAATAGTTACATGGCACAGCCAAATTCTCTGTATACGCTCGTCAACTCAGGCATCTTTATCCCTGAGCGTCTTCACCTGTTTGCTTCAATTTCAGGATTCACGGATGCTGGTTCAGCAATGCAGCAGATTTCAGAGCACATTCTTGGCAACCTTGAATACGAAACTATCGTCGTCTTCAATAACGACGAACTCCTGGATTACCGATCTAGAAGACCGGTGATGTATTTTGAGCAAGATCACATCGAGGATTATCAGCCTGCCTCGCTATCGCTGTATCTAGTTAGAGATGAAGTGGGAACCCAGTTCCTGTTTCTAAATGGTTATGAGCCAGATTTCAAATGGGAAGCATTCGCTTCAGCAATTGAACAACTGTTTTCGTTGCTAGTAATCGAGGACATGACTTGGCTACACGCTATCCCTTTCCCAATTCCGCATACCAAGCCAGTTGGTGTAACAGTTTCGGGTAACCAGAAGGAAGTTATCGCCGAGTATTCGGAATGGAAGCCAAGGACTCAAGTGCCTGGAAACATCATGCACCTTCTTGAATATAGATTGACTCAAGCAAACATTCCAAGCACAGGTTTTGTGCTACTTGTACCTCATTACCTTTCTGACTCCGATTTTCCGCAAGCTGCCGTTGCTGGGTTAGAACTGATAAGTAGTCACCTCAATTTAGTTTTCCCAACCGATGATCTTCGTGATGAGGGAGATGCATTCCTGCGCAGAATCACTACTCAGATGGCAGAAAACCAAGACCTCGCTCGCATGGTTCAAGGACTCGAGACGAGTTTCCAAAATGAGCGTTCGGCTAATGGCTTAGGTTCGGTCAAACCTCGCGAGAGGGCAATCCCAGACGCCGATGAGATTGCTGCTGAACTAGAAGGGTATTTAGCTAGCCATCAAAAGAACAAACAGGAGAACGAAGAGGACCAAGACTGAAGCGTTCACCAACGCTGGTTCTCACTGTTGCGGGTCTGGCATATTTCTTAGCGGTAACTCAAAGATCTTCTCTTGGCGTTGCAACGCTGACTGCAAGCGAACGCTTTGATACAAACGCTCAACAGTTAGCAACGCTGGCTGTATTTCAACTAGTCGTTTACGCAGCCATGCAGATCCCAGTAGGAATTCTGGTTGACCGTTTTGGCGCAAAAGTTCTCTTAGCTGTCGGCGCGGGAATTATGGCTGTTGGTCAGCTTACGGTTGCATTTGCACCAAGTCTTGATGTGGCTGTGGTTGGTCGAATGCTTGTTGGTATGGGTGACAGTTTCACATTCATTTCAATGATCCGAATGATAAACGGTTGGTACACAGGTTCAAAGGCATCAAAGATGCAACAATACGTTTCGACAATAGGGCAAACAGGTCAATTTGTTTCTGCAGTGCCGTTTTGGATCATGCTGCAGAACTTGGGTTGGGAATCTGCGTTCTCAATCATGGCCGCGGCATCACTTTTAGTTGTTCTACTCTTGATCGTTTACACTTCGAATGAAGCCGACGCAAGTAGCGGTAAATCTCTCGCCGTTAATTCTTTGAAGCAAGCTTGGGAGCAATTACTTCAGAACGTACGCATCCCTGGCATCCGAATGTCCTTCTGGACACACTTCACAACTCAACCAACAACAACTTCGGTCTCATTGTTGTGGGCGGTTCCATATTTGGTTACTGCAGAAGGCCAACCATTGGGCTTTGTTGCCTTCATACTTTCGGCAATGGTTGCTTTCGGATTCATTACAGCGCCAATCATTGCTGAGGTTTGTGCAAGAGCTCCTCATCTAAGGGCAAGAATGGTTTATGGGGTAGTTGGTCTAACTGTTGCGGCCTGGATCGTCTTGCTAGCTATGCCAGAAAAGTCACAATCATGGCTTCTTCTAATTTGCTTCTTACTTATTTCTATCGGTGGACCTGCATCGATGATTGCCTTTGATTTCTCCAAGGATTTCGTACCGAAAGAGCGACTAGGCTCCGCTAATGGCTTTGCGAACGTTGGTGGATTCCTGGCGACGTTCGTAATGATGTATTTGACAGGGCTTGTAATTGATCTACTTTATGACCCAAGTAGCGGTGTCGATAGGTATAACGTTGAGAGTTTCCGGTGGGGGTTCGCCGCTCAGTTCCTTGTAATTGCGGTAGGCGTCGTGTTTTTCCGCAAAGAACACAGGAGAGTTCTAGGTTTGGACAAGATCTAGGGAATGATTGGCTGGTTTTGCTGGTTCTTAGCAATAGGGTGGCCAATTGGCCCCGTTGGACCGTAAAGTCACTTGGAGGTGGCATAATTGGAGTCAGACCCAGTCAATTCATCCGATTTGACATGGGTCTTCGTAATACCCAATTTTTCGATACGGATAACCCTTAGACACTGAAGGTTCTCATGGCTTCAAAATCAGCTAAGACTCCTGCTACTGCAGTTAAGAAATCGGCTGCACCCAAAGAGCCTGCATCGAAGAAAACTACTAAAGGAAACACAATTAAATCTTCATCAACCAAAACGCCTGCCGCTAAAGCTAAGGTAACTGCTACAAAATCAAAACCAGTAACGAAGAAGCCTGCTGCCAAAGTAGTTGCTAAGTCAACTAAGGCAACTCCAAAGGTTGCTCAAAAGGGAACGAAGTCTTCGACTAAGGCTGGTAAGCCTGCGGCCAAGCCAACGGCTAAATCAGCAACCAAGAAGGTTGTTGCTAAGCCTGTTGCGAAGAAGGTAGCCCCTAAACCTGTGGCAAAGAAGGCAACTGCTAAACCAGTTGCTAAAGGAACAGCTAAGCCAGCTGTTAAAACTTCAACTAAGTCAACTGCGAAGCCTGCAGCTAAAGCTGTCGTAAAACCACCGAAGAAAATATCTGCCACAAAAAGTCTAGGCATTGAAGGTTTAGAACTGGATGACGAAGAAGATGATTTAGATCCTGATGCGATTGTCGCTGAAGCGGATGTTGATGTAATTGTTGCCGAAATAGAAGAAGTGCTTCCTGATGTTGAAGATGACGATGACAAGCCAATTGTTCCTGAAGGCGCTTTAGTTCTTTCAACGAAAGAAGAAGACGATCTTCAAGTTCAAAGCACATCCATCACAGGCGCAACTGCTGACCCAGTCAAGGATTACCTCAAGCAAATCGGTAAGGTTGCACTTCTAAACGCGGAACTTGAAGTTGAACTAGCGAAAAGAATTGAAGCTGGTCTATTTGCCGAAGAAAAACTTGCTACGGACAAGAAACTCACTAATGACATGAAGCGTGATCTAAAGTGGGTTGTCAAAGATGGGCAGAGATCAAAGAGCCACCTTCTAGAAGCGAACCTTAGACTTGTTGTTAGCCTTGCAAAGCGTTACACCGGTCGCGGAATGCAATTCCTGGACCTTATTCAAGAAGGTAACCTCGGTCTTATTCGAGCTGTAGAGAAGTTTGACTACACAAAGGGTTTCAAGTTCTCAACCTATGCGACCTGGTGGATTCGTCAGGCCATTACTCGTGCTATGGCTGACCAGGCTAGAACAATTCGTATTCCTGTTCACATGGTTGAAGTTATTAACAAGCTATCTCGTGTGCAGAGGCAGTTACTGCAGGATCTAGGTCGAGAACCCACCCCTGAAGAACTTGCTAGAGAACTGGACATGACACCTGAGAAGGTTGTTGAAGTTCAGAAGTATGGTCGTGAACCAATCTCGCTATCAACGCCACTCGGTGAAGATGGTGACTCTGAGTTCGGTGATCTAATCGAAGACACTGAAGCAGTTCAGCCAGCTGATGCGGTTGCTTTCCGAATCATGCAGCGTGAAATCGAACGTCTACTAGACACATTGACTCCTCGCGAGGCGGCTGTGATCAGAAGCCGTTACGGTATCGGTGATGGTGTTATGAAGACTCTTGACCAGATTGGTGACGAACACGGTGTTACTCGTGAGCGCATTAGACAGATTGAAGCCAAGACCATGTCTAAGCTCAAGCATCCTTCTCGTGCACAGTGGCTCAGAGACTTCATCAAAGAGAGCTAATTCTTGCGTTATCTACCAGCACTGCTAGTTGGCCGCTTGGTTCGCTTTGCGGTCCGGCTGGTTAGGCCTGGTGGTGGTTCTGCTTTACCTGGTCTAGTCGTTAGCAAGCTAGCACCTAACTTGGTTTATAAAACCCTCAACTCTTTCGAGCACGGCCTGGTCATCATCACTGGCACCGCTGGTAAGTCAACCACAACCAAGATGGTCGTCGCTATCGCTAGAGCACATGGAATGGTGGTCTTCACAAATCCATCAACTGCGAATATTGAGCAAGGTTTCTTTAGCACCGTTGTCAGACAAGCAAACCTCTTTGGCAAGGTTCCAGGTTCAATCGCAATCTTAGAAATGGATGAAGGTCACGCGGCATCAATCGTTGAGAGAATTAAACCAAAAACATCAGTCATTCTTAACGTCTTCGAAGACCAGCTTGATCGCTTTGTTGACCCAGCCTTAGTTCGCGATAAGTTGTTGCAGGTCGCCAAGGCGACTTATGGAACCGTGGTTCTTAACGCTGATGATCAGAACTGTCTACTCATCGCAGAACAGACGCACCAGAACAAAGAGTTCTTTGGATTGGGTAAGTCGCTTGCAAAGGCCGTTGGTGAATCAATGTCTTATGCGCAGACATACCAAAAGGAGATAAAGAGACCCGAGGCAGCAACAGAAGCTATCTCGCTTAATGGAAGAGAACTGCAGGCTTCTGTTCATGGCCGCGAGGTAAAGCTCGAACTCCCAAGCAGGGGAGTGCACTTCGCTCTAGATGCGTTAGCAGCATTGTCTTGCTCTAGAGAAATACTTAGCGAGCATCTCAACTTAGCTTTGGCAACTCAAGTTTTGAATGACCTACCACCTGTTTTTTCACGTGGCGAGATTCGTGAAGTAAATGGTGAACCTTGTGAGTTCATCTTGATTCAGAACCCTATTAGCATGCAGTTGAACATAGACAATCTGACAAAAGACCAAGATCAGGTGTTCTTTGCTATTGGACGTGATGTTCACGATCCTTCTTGGATGTGGACTGTTGACTTGAAGAATTTGAAATCTGTGCACACAGTAAGTGGTTTCAACTACGCTGATGCAGCATTGCTTCTCGCTTACAAAGGCGTTAGTGCATTGAATGTTGAAGAAGATTACTTCAAAGCGATAGATGAGTTCTTTGCCCTTCCAGCTCCAACTCATGGAATGAAGACTGTTCTTTACAGTGCTGATTCCATGCGAAGACTTAGAAGATACTTAGGCATCACAGACCCTGAGGATGTGGAACGTGTCTGATTCTCTAAAGCTCGCAGTTCTTTATCCAGGCCATCTTAACCTCAATGGCGATGCAGCCAACTTTGATGTTCTCCAACGCAGACTCGAGTGGTCTGGCGTTAGTTCTGAAATTCATCTCATTGAGAAGCCAACTAGATTAGAGAGCTTCGACTACGTTCTGCTTGGACATGGTTCTCCTGATGCCTGGAGTCAGCTTGCTGACATTGATTCAGACCTGATTCCTAAGCTTGTGAAACTAGTTGGAGAAGGTGTTCCTGTGATGGCCGTATCGTCTGGCTATGAGATTTTGTTTGAAGCTTTGAACGGATCAACAACAAAGCATGCTGAACGTGTGAGTGAGTTTAGAGATTCTGACGGTGTTGTTGGCTATGTGAATAGCGAAGCCCTACTACCGGAAATCACTTGGATTAAGAATTCACTGCTGACTCTTTTTCACGGTCCGGTTTTCGCGAAGAACCCCGAGCTAGCAGATAAGTTCTTGGGTGATGTCTTCACAAGTTCAAAGAGCTCATCGAGTGAGCTTAGTTACGTAAATGATTTGGCTGCTGCCAGCCGAAGAATAGCTTTTGAAGACTAGTTAAGCTTGCCAGTCTCGTCTTGCCAGGTGATGGCAATCGGCTTCAGCTTGTCCTTGTTGGCTGTTCCGTGGTGACCACAGAAAACTAGATCGCCAGTTGCTAGAACTACTCTGATGAACGCCTGAGCTCCACAAATGTCGCAACGATCCGCTGCTGTTAGTGCAGGTAGATTCGTGGTCTCTTCTACCGCTTCGTTGGTGCTTTCAGTCTGTTCCATTAGTTCCTCCATAACTACTACAACACAGATACGTCGCCGTTTCTTCCTCATTTAGCCGTATTTCGCTATCTGCGAATACTTTTTCACTGGTTGAGTGTCCTAGAGCCTTGATTTCCGGCTTGTTCCTTAGGCTTGAACCATGCCTTCAAATGATTACTCAGCACGCCATCTCTCCGTCCTAGAAGGCCTAGAGGCGGTTCGCAAGCGTCCCGGAATGTACATCGGATCAACAGATAGCCGCGGTCTCATGCACTGTCTATGGGAGATTATTGATAACTCCGTTGATGAAGCGCTAGCTGGCCACGGAAAGCTCATTAGCATCGTCCTTCACAAAGATGGCAGTGTCGAGATCTCAGACCTTGCCCGTGGCATCCCGGTGGACATCGAGCCAAAAACAGGCCTTTCGGGCGTTGAGGTTGTCTTCACCAAGCTGCACGCTGGTGGAAAGTTTGGTAGCGGTTCATACGCGGCTTCTGGTGGTTTGCATGGTGTTGGTGCCTCGGTAGTAAATGCTCTTTCTGAGCGTCTTGAAGTTGAAGTCGATAGAGACGGTAAGACCTGGGCGATGTCCTTCCAGCGAGGAGCTCCAGGGATGTTCGACGACAAGAAGTCTCTAGCTCCATCAAGTCCTTTCAAACCTTTCAAAGACAAGAGCATCCTGAGGGAAATCGGCAAGGTTGCCAAGAACAAGACAGGTTCACGTGTCCGATTCTGGTCTGACCCCCAGATTTTTGTTAAAGGTGCAGAGTTTGAACTTGATGACATTCTTGCTCGCGCAAGGCAGACTGCATTCTTGGTTCCAGGCCTGAAGCTTACTGTTAGCGATCAAAGAGCTGGCAAGCCTGTCGTTCACGAATTCTTGTACCAGGGTGGAATTGTTGAGTTCGTAGACTTCCTAGCCAAGGATTCCCCCCTCAGCAATGTATGGAGACTAAGCGGTAGCGGCGCATACAGCGAAACTGTTCCAGTACTTAACGCTGCAGGCAACATGGAATCCAAAGAGGTTCAGCGTACCTGTGAAGTGGATGTAGTTGTTCGATGGGGTACTGACTATGACACAGAGATCAAGAGCTTCGTCAACATCATCGCGACTCCTAAGGGTGGAACTCACCTTCAAGGATTCGAGCAAGCATTGCTTAAGGTTCTTCGTGCTCAGGCTGATGCCAACTCGAGAAAATTCAAGCTCGGTAGCGAGAAGATTGAAAAAGAAGATGTGACTGCTGGCTTAACTGCAGTTGTCACCGTTCGAATTGCTGAGCCTCAGTTCGAAGGTCAGACTAAGGAGATTCTTGGAACACCCGCGATCAAGAACATAGTTTCGTCTGTAGTTTCGAAAGCTCTGACGGACAGATTCAACTCTTCTAAGCGAGAAG
>CAMDEE010000010.1 GCA_945895375.1 Auritidibacter sp. Marseille-P8566 | reverse complement strand
GCAACTCTTGAGTGCATAATGTCCCCAACAATAAGAACTTTGATTCCAGATAGATCGCCTAAGTCATCATTACCCTTTAGAGCCTGTCGAATAGTGAGTGCATCAGTTAGTGCTTGAGTTGGATGTTGGTGTGTTCCATCCCCTGCATTGATAACTGTTGCCTTAGACCATGAAGCGTTCGCAATTGTGTTAGCTGCTCCGCTGTGATGATGTCTAACAACCAGTGCCTCTATACCCATCGCCTCAAGAGTCAAGATGGTGTCTTTCAAAGACTCGCCCTTGCTCACTGATGAACCTTTAGCTGTAAAGTTCACAACATCTGCAGATAATCGCTTGGCAGCGATCTCAAAAGAGAATCGAGTTCTAGTTGAATCTTCAAAGAATAAGTTCGCGACAGTTCTGCCGGTTAGAGCTGGAAGCTTCTTCACATCTCTTGAGTTGACACCTTGCATCTCTACAGCGAGGTTAAGAATCTCAAGACTTGTTGTTAGATCCAGATCTCCAGTACTTAGTAAGTGCTTCATTGCTCAATCACCACCGACTGCTCATCATCGCTTTCAGTGAGTTTCACGAAGATACGCTCTGAGAATGATGTTGGTAAGTTCTTGCCTACGAAATCTGCTCTTATCGGAAGCTCTCTGTGCCCTCTATCGACGAGCACTGCCAATCGAACAGCCTTAGGTCGTCCGTAGGATACGAGTGCATCAAGAGCTGCTCTAACTGTTCGACCACTAAAGAGAACATCATCCACGAGGACGACTGTTAGGTTCTCGAGTGATTGTCTTGGAATTGAAGTTGGCGTGACAGCCTTACTAGGCTTCGTAGCCAGGTCATCTCTGAACATGGTGACATCAAGTTTTCCAACCGATGTTGAAGCATCAAACTCGGGATAGTTCTTTGAGATGGAAGCAGCAATGCGGTTCGCTAGGAAAACTCCACGTGTTGGAATTCCAAGAATAAGAAGATTGACTGTGCCCTGATTGGCTTCGACGATCTCATGAGAGATGCGAACGATAGCGCGCTCGATATCTTGAGCGTCTAAGACGGTGCGTGAACTCACGCCCACCTCCTTCTGCGCCTCACAGGACGCCTTTAAAGGATGTTGTTTCTAGGATTCTAGTGCAGGTTTGAGGGATTTAACTAAATTGGCTTGCGAGTTGCTGAAACGGTAGCCAAAACACCGTTCACGAACGCTGCAGAATCCTCGGTACTTAGTTCCTGAGCTAGATCGACTGCTTCGCTGATGGCAACCTCTGCTGGTGTCCCACCAAAGGCAATCTCGTAGATTCCGACCCTCAGGATTGCCTTATCTAGAGCTGGCATTCGATCCAGTGTCCAATTTTGTGCAACTCCAGAGAGAATCTCGTCAATTTCTAGTTGATTCGCCAGAACCCCATTTACAAGTTCGGTTGCGAAGTCGAAGATTTCGTCTTGGTTCTGGCGGTCAGTCACTTGCTCTTTGGTGGCAGCAAGTAAATCAGTTGCCATCACATCTCTGAGTTCGGCAGCGTATAGAGCGTCAACGGCTCTCTTTCTAGCTTTAGATCTAGCGCTCAAGGATTAGTCGGTAACTCGGCCAAGGTATTCACCAGTTCTGGTATCAACCTTAACTTTGGTGCCTTGTTCTACGAAAAGTGGAACCTGTATCTGAAGACCAGTCTCAACTGTTGCAGGCTTGGTGCCACCGCTTGATCTATCCCCCTGAAGACCAGGCTCAGTGAAGGTAATCTCGAGAACTACTGATGGCGGCATTTCAACATAGATTGGCAAGCCTTCGTGGATAGCAACAATTGCTTGCTGGTTCTCAAGTAAATAGTTCATTGCATCGCCGACAAGTTCAGCAGAAAGAGTCATCTGGTCAAAGTCCTTGGTGTCCATGAACACGTAGCCTTCGCCATCGTTGTATAGATATTGCATTTCACGCTTGTCAACGGTTGCAACTTCAATCTTGATTCCAGCGTTGAGTGTGCGGTCAATAACCTTGCCGCTTATAACGTTCTTTAGCTTGGTACGAACGAACGCAGGGCCCTTGCCTGGTTTTACGTGCTGGAATTCGATAACTGCCCAAAGCTGGTTATCCATACTTAGAACCATGCCGTTTTTAAGATCATTGCTTGTTGCCATTGTTTGCCTCGCTGTAATTAGTTGGCCTTATGGCCTCAAGCAGTTTATCAGTGGGTTAGTTGTTGAAGGGCTAGCAAGTAGGAATTCTGTCCGAAACCAGCAATTACTCCTGTTGCAACAGCACTGATAACCGATGTGTGTCTGAATTCTTCTCTAGCGTGAGGGTTGGAAATGTGCACCTCAATGAGCCTTTGCCCAGAACTAGTAACAATCGCACAAGCATCCCTAAGAGCATATGAGTAATGGGTAAAAGCCGCTGGGTTAATGATTACATCTGACTTCGTATCAACTGCCTCATGCAACCAAGCAATTAGCTCAGCCTCGTCATTGGTCTGTCTAACATCTACATCGAAATTGGCATTTGTTGCGTAAGAGGTTAGAGAGGAAACGAGATCGGCATAGCTGGCGCTGCCATAAACATCAGGCTCTCTCGAACCTAGACGATTGAGGTTTGGGCCGTTAAGTACTAGTACTTTAGTCATAGGACAAACTTACTTTCTATTCGGCTAACTCTTGGAATGCGGTGTACAGGAGTTCCTTGGTAGGCGCTTCAAGGATGCCAGGCTTGGCTATGTCATCAAGAACAACGAACCTCAAGATGCCGCCTCTACTCTTCTTATCAATCTGCATTCCTTGGTACAGGGCTTCCCACTTATCACCTGGGTAAGTAACAGGAAGGTCAAGGAGCTTCAAGATGCTCTTGTGCCTATCAGCAACCTCATCACTTAGGCGACCAGACAGCCTTGCCAGCTCAGCTGCAAAGACCAGGCCGATCGCCACTGCCCTGCCGTGACGCCACTTGAAATGCTCGACCAATTCAATTGAATGACCAAGGGTATGACCATAGTTGAGAATCTCCCTAAGATTTGATTCCTTGAAATCATTACCGACAACATCTGTTTTGACTTGAATGGTTCTCTTTACAAGTTCTGCAAATCGTTCAGAGTGAATGTCTCGAGCATCATTCACATCTTCTTCAATGAGTTCAAGAATCCTTGGGTCTCTTATGAAGCCGCACTTTACAATTTCGCCGAATCCAGAGATGAGCTCAAGCTTTGGAAGAGTCTCAAGAGTGTCAAGGTCAACAAGTACTGCTTTAGGCTCATGGAAAGCACCAACTAGGTTCTTACCTTCAATAGTGTTGATTCCAGTCTTACCACCTATAGCTGCATCAACCATTGCGAGCAAAGTAGTTGGCACATGAACAACTGCTATTCCCCTGAGCCACGTAGCAGCGATAAAGCCTGCGAGATCTGTTGTTGCGCCACCACCGAGGGATACAACTGAATCTGACCTAGAAAACTCTGCTTGACCGAGACTGGACCAAGCGATTGATAACCAGCGATCTGTTTTTGCATCTTCGCCGTCAGCAACTGGCAGTTGCCAAACTTGCTTACCCTGTTCTATAAGAGAGTCAGCAATAAGTTCAGCACTTGCCTGCATTCCCTCTGGGTAAACAAGCAGAACTTTCTTAACAGCGTGCCCTAGTGACGTATCTAGTTCGTCGAGTAAACCTCTACCGACTAGCACTTCATAGCCAGGCTGTCCTTTAGCGGAAATCTTGAAAGTCATAGTGTCTCTAGTTTCTCGCAGATAGCGTCCATAGTCTTACCAAGACCCGCGGCTGATGTGTCTATCTCAAAAGTTGCAAGTCGCTCGTACAGAGGCTTCCTCGATTCGTAGATTGCCTTCCAATCAGAAATGCCATTCTTCAGTAGAGGCCTATTGCCGTTCTCTAGTCGAGACTTCATGTGTAGTCCGCTGGTTGAAAGGTAAACAACGATTGCGTTTTCGAGCATTCTTTGGTTAGTTCCGCTCAACACTGCCCCACCACCTGTTGCTACAACCTGAACCACTTCCAATGCTTCACGTAAGGCCTGCTCCTCGTAATTGCGAAAAGCAGGTTCGCCTTCTTTCTCAAAGATCTCTGGAATGTCTCCATGAGCGTTGGTAACGATAACGTCAGTGTCAACGAATGGAAGACCTAGACGACGGCCAAGTTTCTTGCCAATGGTGGTTTTGCCAACTCCCATTGGGCCGATAAGAACGATTGGTAGCTGAAGCATTTATCTAGCGATTTTGGATCTAAGCGTTTCGGGAATGCTTTCGAGGTAACTAATCATGTTTCGCTTGGTTTCTGTGATTGAGTCACCACCAAACTTCTCAAGCACGGCATTAGCTATTGTCAGTGCAACCATTGCTTCGGCAACTACGCCGGCTGCAGGAACAGCGCAGACATCTGATCTCTGGTGATGAGCTTTCGCTTGTTCGCCGGTTGAAACATCAACTGTCTGAAGTGCTCTAGGAACAGTGGATATTGGTTTCATAGCTGCGCGAACACGAAGGATTTCGCCGTTACTCATACCACCTTCGATACCACCGGCACGGTCGGTTAGTCTTTCAACTCCGCTTTCGCTACCAACAACTATCTCGTCATGCGCTTCTGAGCCTCTACGACGAGCTGTCTCAAATCCATCACCCACTTCAACGCCCTTGATAGCTTGAATACCCATCAATGCGCCAGCCAGTTGACTATCGAGTCTTCTATCCCAATGCACGAAGGAGCCAAGACCTGGTGGAAGACCATAAACAAGAACTTCAACAACACCGCCGAGGGTGTCACCTTCGGAATGAGCCATGTCAACTTCAGCAATCATCTGAGCGCTTAGCTCCCTATTGAAAGCTCTTAGCGGGTCAGAGTCAATCTCTTCAAGATCATGTGGCTTTGGCAAAGCCATTTCAGCTTTTGCCATGACTGTGCCGATTGCAACAGTATGTGTAATCAATTGAATGTCTAGAGCCTTTAGGAAAGTAGCAGCCACTTCACCTAAAGCAACTCTTGCTGCAGTTTCTCTAGCTGAAGCTCTTTCAAGCACAGGTCTACTGTCTAAGAATCCGTACTTTTGCATTCCTGTAAAATCTGCGTGCCCAGGTCGAGGTCTTGTGAGTGCTTCTGCTCTTGCCCCGGTTAGTTGTTCTGGATCAACAGGGTCAGGAGACATCACCTGCTCCCATTTAGGCCACTCAGTATTAGCTATTGAAATAGCGATAGGCCCACCCATAGTCTTACCGTGGCGGACTCCACCGGTGAACGACACTTCGTCCAGTTCTAGTTTCATTCTGGCGCCGCGACCGTATCCCAAACGACGACGGGCTAGTGCTGTGGCTAACTGTTCTGTTGTGATTTCAACGCCAGCAGGCAATCCCTCAATAACTGCGGTCAGGGATGGACCATGTGATTCACCTGCGGTTAGCCAACGTAACATACAGGAATTCTCGCATACTTATAAGCTTTGCTGAAGCGCCTCAAGCATTTTTACGTAAAGTGACGCTTCATCCTCAAGCTCTTGAGCAGCGTCACCATTTAGAAAAAGACGAATCTGAGCAATTGCTTGCCAAATAAGCATGACTTCACCGTTGACTACGTGACCATCTGTAAATGTTGCAGAGAATGATTGGTTTACGCTCGCGTAGTTCACATTCAGAAGCCAACCAGCCTGTTTGAATTGAGAAAACTCCCCTAAAGCATCCGCTGGCACTGTACTAATTGTTAGGTCTTGGTTTGATGTGTATTCAGAGAGTGGATGAACTTCAAGAGGCATGCCTAACTTAGCTCCAAGTGTTGAAATCTGATTCGCTGTTGCAACATTGCGAACATAAACACTCACAATGGCATTAGGCGCGGAAAGGCTAAGTGCATACAAGGCTGACTGCGCTGTTGCCCCTGCACCAAGAACCGACACTTCGCCTACACCCTCAGTCCAAGCGCTCTGCAGCGATTTTTGAATTCCGAATACATCCGTGTTGAACCCAAGCCAAGACGAGCCAGCTTTCACCAGTGTGTTAGCTACACCCAAAAGATTCACAATCTCATCTGCACTATCAGACAACCTAGCTGCTTCAATTTTCAAGGGCATGGTGACACTGATTCCAGACAAATTGGAACCTGAGTCATTCAGGAAAGTTGCTAATGAATCTTTTGCTACTTGGTACTTTGAGTAATCCCAATCGAGACCCAGGTGTTTGTAGGCGGCAGAGTGAATGCGTGGGCTCAGGCTATGGTCAATTGGATCACCAACAACAGCGAAGTGTTTGCTAGTCATTCCAGTCCGGGTTCTCTCGTAACCAATCACGCCAAACCTCAACCGCGGCCTGGTGCTGAGCGTAAGTTTCGCTAAAGACAGTCTCCCCAGTCTTTAGATTTACAGATACAAAGAACAGCCAAGAGCCCTCTGCTGGATTTAGGGCCGCGTCAATGGCAAGCGCGCCAACACCCGAAATAGGACCAATTGGTAAGCCTGGATACTTGTAGGTGTTGTATGGGTTTGGATCGGCTCTATCAGCTACTGAAGTTTGGAATGTATTTCCGCCAACGCCATAAGAAACTGTTGCGTCTGACTGCAGTGGCATATCAATTGCAAGTCGGTTAACGAAGACTCTGGATACTTTGAAGAAGTCCTGTTCCATACGAGCTTCACGTTGAATGACAGATGCGAGAGTCAAAACTCTATGCCAGTCCTTTTCAGCAACCCTATCTTCATTAAGCTGGTCCTTAGTTCTTTGGACAAGAATATCTAGAATCTCGCGTGCAGAGTATGAAGGATCAAAGTTGTAGGTTGCAGGGAACAAATAACCCTCTAAGGATGGTGCTACTTCAGGAATGCGAAAACTCTTGTAGTCCTTCGCTTCTGACTCAAAGTCAGATAGTGGGACACCTGTCTTCTCCGAAAGTAACTTGAAAACAGAGCCTATTCGTAAACCCTCGCGAATAGTTACTCGATTCGAAATCATGTTCGCTGGGTCAACTAACAATGAAACGGCCCTTGCTGAAGAAATCTGAGAAGGAATCTTGTATGAACCTGGGAAGAAGGTTGGGTTCTTTGCGTAAATCGTTCGAAGAGTAACGTCATAACTCTTTGTTACTCCTGCATCTACAAGTGCTTTGGCAACATGAGTTCCAACGTCACCACGTTTGACAACAACTGTCACTAATCCACCTTCAGCGCCACTGTATTCAGCACCAGTAAGTTGCTCAACGAGGCCTCTAAGCTCGGCTCGATTAAAGTACGCCAGTGAACCAGCGGTTATGACAATAGCTGTTATCAAAGCAATGAGTCGCCTTGGAAATTTTCTTTTAGGGCGGAGGCTTCTACGAGTTTCGAATACTGGCTCACTCATACTTAGCCCTCCAATCCTCGATGCTTAGCCCAGGTGAGTTTCCTGTGTTGTTTTCTACACTAAGGGCAAAATCGAGAATTGCTATAGCTGCCATCTGATCAATTGTTGATCTCGCATCTTTCTGACTCTTACCTAGTTGCTTTAACTGAGAATTAGCCATGGCCGTGGTTAGACGCTCATCAAGTAATCTAACTGGCACTTCTGTTTTTGCCCTAAGAGCTTCAGCGAATAAAAGCGAGTCCTCAGTAGAAAGTGTCGACTCTCCCCTGAGATTGACGGGCACACCCACATAAATCTCAAGAATCTCGCCGGCAACTTCGGCCTCTTTTAGAACGGCGTCGACAGAGTCAACTATTGACTCAACTCTTTGAACGGTTGCTAATGGACTGGCAAGGATTGCGTGTATGTCTGTTACCGCAAGACCTATTCTTGCTTTGCCGACATCAATAGCCAGACGCCTACCTGGGCGTAACAACTAGCTGAGGCTCTCGGTAACAGCTCGTAGAGCGTCGCTAATCTTTGAGGAGTCAGTACCTCCACCTTGAGCCATGTCAGCCTTTCCGCCGCCGCCGCCACCAAGTATATGTGAAGCGGTGCGAACTAAATCGCTTGCCTTAATCCCCTTGTCCTGGGCTGACTTGCTTACTGCAACGATGATGGCAGGCTTATCGTCAATCACTGAAGATATAGCTACGACGCTTGGAACGTTAGCTAGTTCATCTCGAAGTTTCGTTACCAAATCTCTTAACGCATCAGAAGAATGCACATTAGGGATCTCTAGTGCAAGGATCTTAAAAGAACTAACGTCAGAAACAGACTTTAGAAGTTCTGGAACGAGTCCTGCTAACTTCTGAGATTGAACAACGGCCAGTTGTCGCTGCATGTCTTTCATCTCAGCAAGTAGTGTCTCTAGTCTGTCGTTTGCTGATAGCGGTGTGCTCATGAGTTGATCTGCAATTTTGCGCAGCAACACGCGTTCCTGAGTAAGTGCACGCAGAGCTTCCATTCCAACGAGAGCTTCGAGTCGCCTCGAACCCGATCCAACGGAAGATTCGTTAGTAATGGTTACTAAGCCGATTTGAGCACTTCTTGACACGTGTGTTCCACCACAGAGTTCTCGTGACCAAGGTCCTCCGATTTGTACAACACGAACACTCTCGTCGTATGTTTCACCGAAAAGAGCAACAGCTCCCCATTCTCTGGCTTCAGGAAGACTCATGTATTGGGCAGAGACAGCGAGGTCTGCCCTAATTGCAAGGTTTGCAACCTCTTCTATCTCTGACTTAGTCTCAGCACTCAGCGCTTGAGTCCACGAGAAGTCCAAACGCATGTAACCAGGCTTGTTGTATGAACCTGATTGCAATGCTGCTGGTCCTAGGGATTGTCTAAGGGCAGCGTGAACTACGTGAGTTGCAGAGTGTGCCTGAGCAGCTCCTAATCTCCAGTCAGCGTCCACTGATGTAGTCGCTGAGATTCCAACGCCGATCTCGCCAGTTCTAACAATTGCTTTGTGTGAGACCAAACCTTTAACAGGTTTCTGAACATCTAGCACTTCAAGAGTGAAACCATCACCGAAGATAGTTCCAGCATCTGCGATCTGTCCACCAGATTCGGCATAGAAACTGGTCTCATCGAGAATAACTTCAATCATCGAACCTTGGCCCGCACTAGTTACTTGCTCACCATCCTGAATGATTCCAAGTACTTTTCCTGTTGAAACAAGTTCCTCGTAACCGGTGAACTTGGTTACGCCCTGCATTCTGAAATCACCATAGACGGAAAGATCGGTGTTGCCCGCCTTCTTCATCTTTGCATCAGCCTTAGCTCGGTTCTTTTGTTCACTCATAAGAGCTGTGAAAGCTTCGCGATTGACATTTAGAGAATTCTCTTCTGCAATTTCTATAGTCAAGTCGATTGGGAAACCATAGGTGTCGTGCAGTAAGAAGCTAGTCTCGCCAGAGAGACTTTTCTCTCCAGTGGCAACAGCGGTCGCGATAGCAGTTTCCAAAACCTGTGTTCCAGAAACAAGCGTTCTTAGGAATGCTTCTTCTTCTGCCAACACGGTTGTGTTAATTCTCTTAAACTCATTTTCTAACTCAGGATAGGCATCAACCATTGCGTTTTTTGAAGCTAGGAATAGTTTGCCGAAGACTGGCTCGTTGACTCCAAGTAAGCGCATTGCCCGAACTGTTCTTCTAAGTAGTCGTCGCAGGACATAACCGCGGCCATCGTTACCTGGGGAAACACCATCACCAATCAACATCAGTGCGCTTCTTACGTGATCGGCCACAACTCTGAGTCTTATGTCATCTTCTTCATTGGCACCATAGGTCTTGCCAGCAAGTTCAGAAGCGAGATCCAAGACAGGTCGAACTTGGTCAATCTCATAGAGGTTCTCAACGCCTTGCATAAGGAAAGCTACGCGCTCAAGTCCCATTCCAGTGTCAATGTTCTTGCTTGGTAATTCACCAAGGATTTCAAAATTATCTTTACCGGTGCCAAGCCCGCGCTCGTACTGCATGAAAACAAGGTTCCAGATCTCGATGTAGCGATTCTCATCAGCTTCAGGTCCACCTTCAACTCCATACTCGGGCCCTCTGTCGAAATAGATTTCAGAGCAAGGACCAGCAGGGCCTGGTTGACCGGTTGACCAATAGTTATCAGCCATGCCTCTTTTTTGGATACGTTCGAGAGGAATCTCAGATAGTTCTAGCCACAGAGCAATTGATTCGTCATCGTCTTGATAGACGGTTGCCCAAAGCTTGTCCTTTGCTAGACCAAGGCCGCCTTTTTCAGTTGGCGAGGTTAAGAATTCCCAAGCAAAGGCAATAGCATCGCGCTTGAAGTAATCACCGAATGAAAAGTTTCCATTCATCTGGAAGAAAGTTCCGTGACGAGTTGTCTTGCCAACTTCTTCGATGTCTAGAGTTCTAACACATTTCTGAACGCTGGTAGCTCTTGCATATGGTGCTGGCATAAGACCAGTCATGTAAGGAATAAAAGGCACCATACCTGCAACAGTGAAAAGTAGTGAGGGGTCTTCGCTTATGAGTGATGCACTAGGAACTACAACGTGATCTTTACTCTCGAAGAAATCAAGCCATCTCTTTTTGATTTCAGCGGTTTTCATTTTGCAGTTTTCAACTTTGCGGTCTTCGAGGCCTTAGCTTCTTGCTCGCGATAGCCTTCTGACACGGCGTTTGCAAAAGTCTTGATCTTCTCCCCAGCTTCATTCAAGCTTCGCTTGGCTTCGGGGTTGGCTTCGACTTGTCTTGCAATGTATACACCCACGGCTATGCCCGCGATGAAGGCGACAGTCTTACGCATGGTTAGCTACTTCTTCTTTCCAATTAGCCCACTGACGCTGCGAACAATCTCGCCAACTCGCATAAGTGGACCACCGATGGTGGTTGTGAAAGATGAAATCAAAGAGCTGAGGTTGCTAGTTGCGTCAACGACGTTGTCTGTAATGACGTCAATCTTCTCAAGCTGTTTGTTTGTTGACTTAGTAGTTTCAGTCAACTCTGTCAGAAGAGGAATTACTGTCTCTCCTGTTTCACGAATAGTCGCAGAGGCAGCGTCTAGAAGCCTAGATACCTTTAGCAGAACAATTACCGTGAAGATAACTAGAACTGCGAAGGCACCAGCAGCAATTAGCGCTGCAACCTCTGCACCATTCATTTCAATTTCCTTTGGTTACTAGCGAGCTGCGTAGTACTCAACAACAAGCTGAACTTCACAAGTTACTGGAACTTCAGCACGCTTTGGACGGCGTACTAGAGTTGCGCGAAGCTTGTCTAGCTCAACTGAGAGGTAACCAGGAACTGGAGGAAGAACATCCACGTGTCCGCCAGCAGCTGCAACCTGGAAAGGCTCTGTGCTTTCGCTCTTCTCGGCGACGTGGATCATTTGTCCTACCTTCACACGAGCTGATGGACGGTCAATACGAAGACCATCGACAAGAATGTGACGGTGGACAACCATCTGACGTGCTTGTGCCATGGTGCGAGCGAACCCTGCACGGTGAACGAGAGCGTCAAGACGCATCTCTAGAAGTTCAACTAGGTTCTCACCAGTTAGTCCTTCGATCTTCTTGGCGTCATTGAATGTCTTGCGAAGCTGTGCTTCACGAATACCGTATTGAGCGCGTAGTCTCTGCTTTTCGCGAAGACGAACCGCAAAGTCGCTATCGGTCTTACGCTTGGTGCGACCGTGTTGACCTGGAGCGTATGGACGCTTCTCCATGTACTTTGCTGCTTTAGGGGTTAGGGCGATGCCCAATGCACGAGACAAGCGAGTCTTGCTTCGTGTTCTAGATGTTTTAGACACGTATTCCTTTCAAAGAATGCATAAGTTGAAATAAGTTTTGTGCCCGGTGCAGATCGGCTAAATGAAATGCACTCACCGTTTTACTGGAACTCAGCCATGAACATCAGTAAGGTCGGCAACCTCTCAATCCTAACGGTTTGGCAAGATTTATGCCACAACCACTACTTACCTCTAAGGCCTAACAACCTTTTGAGTCTTTCAAGAAGTGTAGCTTCGAACCCGTTGACCTTGGGCTGGTAGTAAGTCCTATTCTGATCATCCAGAGGTAGGTAAGCCTGGAGGGAGAAAGTGCTTACCAAATCGTGTGGGTATTCGTAGTCATCGCCGTCTCCACCTAAACCTGAGGACCTCAGGTGAGCTGGAACAGTTGGAGTAAATCCTTCGTTGACATCGCTCAGAGCCTTGTTTATAGCCAAGTAGGCACTATTCGACTTTGGAGCTAGAGCGAGATAGATCGTGCATTCAGCCAGAGGAATACGCCCCTCCGGCATACCTATCTGGGAAACAATGCTCATAGTTGAACTAGCTAGTGTTAGGGCCCCTGGGTCTGCTAAACCGATGTCCTCAGAAGCAAGGATTACAAGCCTTCTGGCTATGAATCTAGGGTCTTCTCCTCCAGCAATCATTCTGGCCAGCCAATGCAGAGCTGCATCTGGGTCGCTGCCTCTTACTGACTTGATGAAAGCACTAATGATGTCGTAGTGCTGGTCCCCTGTTGAGTCGTATCTAGCAAGGGCTGAAGGCATAGCAGGTGCTATGTCAGCTAACTCGATGCTCTTCCTTCCAGACCTGGTCACCGCTTGGCTCACTGCTTCCAGTACCGTAAGGGCCTTTCTAGCGTCTCCACCAGCTTTCCTAGCTATTGCTTCTAACGCTTCGGGGCTTGCCTTGAACTTGTCGTTTAAGCCGCGTTCATCAGAGATTGCGCGCTGTAGCAAAGTTGTAATGTCCTTGTCGGAGAGCTCGGACAATCTCAAAAGGATTGTTCTAGATACCATCGCCGAAGTCAAGGCGTACAGCGGATTCTCTGTGGTTGCGCCGACAAGGACAATTTCCCCATCTTCAACGGCCAACAACAACGACTCTTGCTGAACTTTAGAGAATCTGTGAATCTCATCGACGAACACTATGGCAGAACCCCTGCCTTTAGCTGCTTCGTCTCTAGAAATGTCCATTGCTTGTCTGAGATCTTTTACGGTGGCATTTATGGCGCTAATTTCAATTAATCTTCGCCCACTAGAAGTGGCCAGAAGCCTGGCCATTGTTGTTTTCCCAGTGCCGGGTGGACCATAGAAAAGAAGAGACGGAAGTGGTCTGTCTGTGGCGGGACTACCCATGAATGCACCCAAGGGCCCAGAGCTATCAAGAACTGCTTCTTGACCAACCACTTCACTCAGTGAGATAGGCCTCATCCTGGCCGCCAGTGGCAGGCCAATCGGATAATCAAAAAGTTCTGAACTCTTCACAGTTCAAGGCTAAACCCTCTTTGAACTCGTCTAATATCAATTTGTACCTAAAATGGAGGCAAAATTGGCAAAGAAGAAAAGCAATGACATGCAGGCTGCTGCGAAGAAAAGCCTAAAGAGCTTTGAAGAGAAGCAGAATGTTGTTGATCACAGAATCAAGGTAAGAGCAAAAGACAACAGACTCGCTGTTCTAGTTACAGCAGCGGCGTTCGTGGTCGCTCTAGTCGCCCAATATTCTTACTTCGGTTTCGGCCCAGGTGTTGCAAAAGACTTCTGTGTTGATTTCACTCAAACTCCAAAGCCAGCAGTTAGCGGAAAACCAGTTCCACTACTTATCCCAGAGGCTTCAATTTCTGAGTGTCGTGACTGGACCGGTGTTATGACGGTCAACAAATCAAACTTAGATATCAAATTAGATGGCGAAGCAGCGCCCCAAGCTGTCGCAAACTTTGTGGATCTAATCAACAACGGTTTCTACACTGGAATTTCATGCCACCGTCTAACAACATCTGGCATTTATGTTCTGCAGTGCGGAGATCCAGAAGGTAACGGCACAGGCGGACCTGGTTACACATGGGGACCGATTGAAAATGTTCCGGTCGCTGCCGAAGGTGCTCAGCCTCTTTACAAGAAGGGTGTCTTGGCTATGGCACGCTCTTCAAACGCACCGGAATCAATGGGTAGCCAATTCTTCATCGTTTACCAGGATTCAACAATTCCAAACGATGGTGCAGGAGGCTACACAGTCTTCGGTGAGGTAACAGCTGGATTAGCTGGTTTGGACAAGATTATCGCTGCAGGTGTTAAAGGCGGTGCCGGTGACGGTGAACCAAAGACAACGACAGTCATAAACAACATCACCATCAAATAGTTTCAACAACTAGGAGCACACAGTGTCAACATTGCAATTCGAGTTCGGTCGTGTAGATGAGTCCGGCAACTTCTATGTACAAGATGCAGGAGTTGAAAGACTGATCGGCTCGCAACCAGCAATGTCTTTAGAGGATGCTCTGAGCTTCTACGTCAAGAAGTTCACCGATCTTGAAGCTGCCGTTCGCCTACTCGAACAGCGAGTCAAGGCCAAAGCTGATGTGAAGTCAATTCAGAAGTCTGCTCAGAAACTTGAAACAGATTTGGCTGCCCCAGCTGCTATTGGTGATCTTGCCTCCCTTCGTTCCAGAGTTACAGCTGTGTTATCAGGCCTGGGCGAACTACTTGCTGAAGCCAACGCTAAGCAAGCAGAGCTAGCTGTGCAGGCTCTAGCGGCGCGTGAGGCGATTGCTGTAGAGGCTGAAGCGCTTGCGGCAAAAGATCCCCAGAAGATCAATTACAAAACTGGCTCTACGAAAATGCTTGAACTATTCAATGCTTGGCAGGCACTGCAGAAGAGCCCGGTCAAGGTGCCTAAAGCCAAGGCAGATGCAATTTGGCAGCGTTTTTCGAAAGCCAGAAACACTTTCGATTCACACAAGAGACAGTTCTTCGCAACTCAAGACTCATTAGTCAAGGCAAGTAAGAACGCCAAGTCGGACCTTGTTACTAAGGCTGAGGCTCTAGTCGAAAAGGGTGCTGAAGGCTCTTTAGCTTATAGGGACCTTCTGACCGCTTGGAAAGCTCTACCAAAAACCAAAACCAAAGCTGACGATGCTTTGTGGGCAAGGTTTAAAGCTGCAGGCGATGCAATCTATGCGGCTAAGTCAGAGAAGATTGCAGCCGATGACATTGAGTTCAGCGCCAATCTTAAAGTCAAAATGGATCTTCTAGAAGAAGCTGAGAAGATTGATCCAAGTAAAGATCTTGCGCAAGCAAAATCTGCATTGCAGGCTATTCAGTCTCGATGGGAAAAAGCCGGCAAGGTCCCTCGCGACAGCATCAGAAAGATCGAAGACCGTCTAAAAGCGGTCGAAACAAAAATCAAAAACGTTGAGGCTGAGATTTGGCGTAAGTCAGACCCAGCTACTGTGGACAGAACAAATTCTGTCCGTTCACAACTTGAAGCATCGATTGAGAAACTTGAAAAAGATCTTGAAGCCGCGAAAGTCAGTGGGGATGCAAAGAAGATTACGGAAGCTACTGATGCACTAGAAACTAAGAGAGCCTGGCTTTCAGTAGTAATCGCTAACTCCTAGGAGTTATTGACTCTATAGACGTCATAGACGTTGTTGATGTTTTTCACCGAGTTGATAAGACCATCCAGTGCCGCCGGGTTACTCATTTCAAAAACAAATCTGCTCAGCGCTACCCTATCGTCCCGAGTGGAAACGGACGCTGACAAGATGTTAACGTGATTTTCGCTAAGCATTCTGGTGACATCGCTCAACAGTCCTCCTCTATCAAGTGCTTCGATCTGAATCTGCACTAGGAACAAACTCTTCGAGTTTGGCTCCCAACTGACATCGATAAGTCGCTCAGGTTGGTTTCTAAGGTCGATTGAGTTCTTACAATCACTTCTGTGCACTGATACACCTGAGGCTCTTGTTATGAATCCTAGGATTGCATCTCCTGGCACTGGTGTGCAGCAGCGAGCGAGCTTGAACATCACGTCAGCATCTCCCCTAACCAACACGCCTGAATCGCCTACCTTGTTCTTGTGTGCAGTACTTATTTTGGTAGGAAGCTCGAAGACTGCTTCTTCCGAGTACTCGTCAATCGATAGAGCAGCGGACATACGCTCAACAACAGACTGAGCTGAAATGTTGTTATCGCCAATGGCAGCATACAAATCTGATGGTTCCAAGAACCGCAGATCAGAAGTTATCTTTAGCAGAATGTCGGTAGCGAGGGCTCTTTGAATTGGGACACTTTGTTTTCGCAGTGCCTTGGCGAGGAGGTCTTTCCCCTTCTCAATTGCGTCATCTTTGCGTTCAGCGGTGAACCAGGCCCTAATTTTTGACTTAGCTCGCTGCGACTGAACAAACTTAAGCCAATCTTGACTCGGGTGAGCATCCTGTGATTTTGATGTCAGAATCTCTACTACGTCACCTGAATTGAGTGTCGTTTCTAGTGGAACAAGTCTTCCATTGACCTTAGCTCCCATGGTCTTATGACCAATTTCAGTATGGACGGCGTACGCAAAGTCGACAGGTGTCGAACCCTTTGTCAGACCAACAACGCGACCCTTGGGAGTGAAGGCGTAAACCTCTTTAGCTCCTATTTCAAAACGAAGTGCGTCTAAGAACTCGCTAGGGTCCGCTGTTTCATGCTGCCAGTCAGACAAATGCTTGAGCCAAACCAAGTCGTCTTCGGAGCTAACAGTCCCTTCCGAACCAACCTGCTTGTACTTCCAGTGAGCCGCAACACCATACTCTGCTCGGTTGTGCATCTCTTGTGTTCTGATCTGAATTTCAACAGGTCGACCTACAGGACCTATCACTGTTGTGTGAAGAGACTGGTAGAGATTGAACTTAGGCATAGCTATGTAGTCTTTGAAACGTCCTTGAACCGGGTTCCAGTGTGAATGAACTGCACCGAGTATTGCATAACAGTCCCGTACCTCAGGAACAATAACTCTTATACCGACTAGGTCGTAGATATCGTCAAACTCACGTCCACCAACAACCATCTTTTGGTAAATCGAGTAATACTGCTTAGGTCGTCCATCAACCTTGCCTTTGATCTTGTTTTCTTTGAGATCATCTTCAATTGCAGAAATGACTGTTTCAATGAACTCGTCTCTCTTCGGTGATCGCTGCCTAACAAGGTTCACAATCTCTTCGTAAACCTTTGGATAGAGGACAGAAAACGAAATGTCCTCCAGTTCAAGCTTGAATGCGCTAATACCTAGACGGTGAGCAAGCGGGGCGTAAATCTCTAGTGTTTCTTGAGCTTTTTGCTTAGCCTTTGCTTCAGGTACAAAGCCCCAAGTTCTCGCGTTATGCAACCGGTCAGCTAACTTGATGACCAAGACCCGGATGTCCTTGGACATTGCCACAACCATCTTGCGAACAGTTTCCGCTTGAGCGTCCGCTCCGAACTTCACCTTGTCTAGCTTTGTGACACCATCAACTAGCATGGCGACCTCATCGCCGAAGTCGGCTTTTAGTTGCTCCAACGTGTAATCAGTGTCTTCAACTGTGTCGTGCAGAAGCGCTGCAGCTAAACCTGCTGGACCAATTCCTAGATCTGCAAGCAGCTGAGCAACTGCAATTGGGTGGGTTATATACGGGTCACCGCTCTTACGGGTGTGACCCTGGTGTGCCTTAGATGCGACGGTGAAGGCTTTCTCAACTATTGCAAAGTCCAGCTTTGGATGAGCAAGCTTGGCTGCCTTCAAAACCTCAGCAATGCCAGAACCTTCTGCAGGACGAGTGAAAATTCTAGGCAGGCGACTGCGAAGTGTTGCTAGTGCTCCAACGCCTGCTGTGTCTGACATATCATCCTTCGTGTTGTACTAAAGAATAACCGTCTTAGCTAACTAGCGCACCACGCTTAGCAAGAATCTTCTTTTCAGCCTTAGCAAACTTCGCTTCACCTTCACGCATATGTGAGTAAGCAGGAGCTGCGATGAAGATTGTTGAATAGGTACCAACGATGATTCCTACGAACAAAGCCAATGAGATATCCCGAAGAGTTCCAGCTCCAAGGAATGATGCACCTATGAAGAGAATTGAAGCGACTGGCAAAACACCAACTACAGATGTGTTGATTGAACGTACCAGGGTCTGATTGATGGCAAGATTTACCTGCTCAGCGAAGGTAGTAGTCTCGCTGAATTCAACTTCATAGGTGTTTTCACGGATCTTGTCGAAGACTACAACTGTGTCATAGAGAGAGTAACCAAGAATGGTAAGGAATCCGATAACAGCAGCAGGAGTTACTTCGAACCCAAGCGCTCCATAAAGACCCGCAGTCAGAATCAAGTCGTGAGCAAGTGCCAACATAGCTGCTGCGCTCATCTTGAGAGTTCTAAAGTACAGTGCCATCATGATAGCTGCCAGCAGGATGAAGATTAGCAGACCCCAAAGCGCCTTGTTAGTGATGTCAGCACCCCAGTTCGGCCCAATGAATGAGCTCGCAACGTTGCTGTCTTTAACTTCATAAGCCTTAGCCAAAGCAAGACGAACTTTCTCAGACTCTTCATCGCTTAGCTGTGGAGTTTGGACTCTCACGGTGTCCCCACCAATGATTGTTGCATTGACCTGGACTTCAGGGACTACTGTGTGAACAGCCTCTTCAGCAATTATTGTGCTGTCGATTTTGCTCTCTGAAATCTTGTATTCAGACCCACCACGGAATTCAATTCCAAAGTTGAAACCACCTGCAGCAATCGGCAAAAGAGTTGCAAGAATGACGGTGATACCTGTTGCAATGTAGAAGTACTTTCTTCTACCAATAAAGTTGATTGATTTTTCACCGCTGTAAAGCTGGTTACCAAGTTCAGCAAAACGAGACATTAGTTGTTCTCCTCTTTCTTTGCTGCTGCAATTGGATCTGCAGCGGCTTTACGTTCAGCGATGGTTTGACGACGTTCGGCTTCCTTAGAAGCCTTAGCTGCCTTTCCAGATGAAACAGTGTCTGCAACTCTGAAGGTCCCTCTGCCTGTGTAACCGTAGGCAGCACTTTCACGGAGCTGAAGTCCCGTCCACTTGTTGCCGGACATGAAGAACTTGCTCTTTGTAATGAGCCTAAAGGCAGGATAGGTGAACAAGAACACAACTGTAAGGTCGATAAGTGTTGTAAGCCCTAGTGTGAAAGCAAAGCCTCGTACGTTACCGACAGTCAAGATGTAAAGAACAACAGCAGCCAGAAGGCTCACGGCACCAGAAACAAGAATCGTTCTCTTAGCTCTGTTCCAACCGCTCTCAACAGCAACCCATAGAGGTTTACCCTCACGAAGCTCATCTTTAACACGCTCGTAGTAAACGATGAACGAGTCAGCTGTGATACCAATACCCATAATCAAACCTGCGATACCGGATAGCGATAGTCGATAGTCCATTCTCCAAGTCAGAAGCGCGATCACAACGTAAGTAATGATGGCAGCTACTACAAGAGAGCCAATAGTGATAACTGCTAGTCCTCGGTACTGGAAAATTGAGTAGATGATAACCAGAATCACACCGATCAAACCAGCTAATAGACCCGCTTGAAGTTGTTCAGCACCTAGAGTTGCCGAAATGTTTTCCTGCGACTGAACAGCGAATGAAATAGGGAGTGATCCATACTTCAACTGGTCCGCAAGTGTTTTCGAACTTGCTTGATCAAACGATCCAGTGATCTGCGCTGAGCCACCCGTGATAACCGCTTGAGTCGTCGGTGCAGTAATTACATAACCATCAATGGTTACAGCAAATCTGTTCTGTGGTTCTGTAAGTGGGAATAGACGACCTGTGATGTCAGCAAACTTTTCGCCACCTTCAGTATTGAAGTTAAGGTTCACGGCCCACTCGTTGGTCGCAACACCATTGGCTCCCGTAACTGTTCCTGCATCAGCACCAGCTAGATCAACACCGGTGATCTCAACGGGACCGAGGATGTATTTTTCACTGAGGCTTCTGTCACAAGTAACAAGTGGCTTGTCAGCCGCGTCAATCTGACCTGGCTCACGGAACTTGGTTGAACAGTCCAGGTTTTCGTATTCCTTCTGCAACTTCGCAGTTATTTGATTCAAGTCACTCGGACTTGTTGGCTTAGCAGTGGATGTTTTAATCGGCTTGGAACCGTCCTTGCCGATTTCAGTCTTGCTTCCTGCAGACGCAGCTAGTACAACTCTGAACTCTAGCTTTGCAGAGCTCTTGATAAGCGCCAATGTGTTTGCGTCAGGGATACCTGGAATAGAAACAACGATGTTGTTTCCAGAGGTGTTGATCTGGGCTTCGCTAACACCAGTTGAGTCAACACGCTGGCGAATAATTGAAACGGCTTGGTCAAGTTGTTCAGGAAGCACTGGCTTACCTTCTTCAACAATTGGAGTCAGAATAATCTGAGTTCCACCGGAAAGGTCTAGGGCAAGGTTCGGAACGTAGGTAGCTCGCTTCTCACCGAAAGTAATTCCAAGTCCGATGATTCCAACGATTCCAAAGATTAGAACCAGCAGCCAAGTAAGAGATCTAAGGGCTGCTCCAGTTGCAGTACGCTTTTCAGACAAAATCTAGCCTTTTCTTCTTATTGTTAGCTAATTACTTAGCAGACTTCTTTGTTGTAGTCGTGGTCTTTCCTGCAGAAGTGGTCTTCTTAGCAGGCTTTGCCTCAGTGGTTGCTGGGGCGGAAATTTTCTTTGTAGCTCCCTGCTTCATGGTTGCCTCTGTTGCCCCAACAGTTCGAACAGCGGCCTTTACAAACTCAATTCTTGTTCCAGGAGTTGTTTCAACAATCACTGTGTCCTCCAGAATAGAGACAATCTTGCCTTTGATTCCGCCGAGCATGATCACTTGGGCTCCAAGTGCTACTGAGGCTTCAAGAACTTTAGCCTGCTTGCTTCTCCTGCTGTTGCTGAAGATTATGAATGCCAAGAATACGGCAAGGATGAGTATTAACTCCATGTTGGACCAATCGCTTAATGAGGGATTTTGCTACTTATCGATTATAAGCGACAGGCTAGTCGAATAATCCCTGTGAGCCCTGTGGAGGGGTCAAGCCGAGGTGCTTATAGCCCGATGTTGTTGCCTGCCTACCCCTTGTGGTTCTGACTATCAGTCCAATTCGGAGAAGAAAAGGCTCCACTACGCTCTCGATGGTGTCAGTTTCCTCCCCCAAAGCAACGCTCAAGGTGTTTAAACCAACAGGTTTGCCCTCGAACTTCACTATTAGGGCCTCAAGAACAGACCTGTCTAGCCGATCTAGCCCTAGTTCATCCACCTCATACAACTCAAGAGCCGAAAACACAGTATCCACAGAGACCTTGCCGTTGGAGTGAACCAGAGCGAAGTCCCTTACTCTTCTAAGCAAACGATTGGCTATACGAGGCGTTCCTCTCGAACGCGAGGCAATAAGTGCCAGAGCATCGCTGCCAACGTTTAGATTCATGAGGTTGGCAGCTCTGGCGACAACTTCCCCTAGCTCGTCTTCAGAGTAAAAATCTAGGTTCGCAGTGAAGCCAAATCTGTCACGCAATGGGTTAGGCAAAAGCCCACTTCTAGTAGTTGCTCCGACCAAAGTAAACGGATCAAGGTCTAAGGAGATGCTTGTAGCTCCTGCACCCTTGCCAACCATCACATCGACCCTGAAATCTTCCATTGCCAGATAGAGCATTTCCTCAGCGGATCTAGACATTCTGTGGATTTCGTCGATGAACAGGATCTCACCTGAGGACAAAGAAGAAAGTATTGCTGCCATGTCGCCTGCATGCTGAATAGCAGGTCCTGAAGTCATTCGTAGAGGTCTTGAAGATTCGTGAGCCACAATCATTGCCAAGGTTGTTTTACCAAGGCCAGGTGGCCCTGCCAAAAGAATGTGATCGGGTGTTCGCTGCTGGATAGATGCAGCCTCAATCAATAGTTGAATCTGACCACGAACCTTGTGCTGACCAACAAACTCATTCAGTGACTGAGGTCTGATAGCAGATTCAAAGACTAATTCTGAAGCATCAGCTTCTGATCCCATAAGTTCGTCACTCAAAAAAATTACCTCCTACCGCTTGAAAGATTAGAGAGAGACTGCCTTAGAAGTTCAGATTCACTCAGGGTCGGAGAACTTTTCAGTGCAGACTCAACCGCAACTTTGGCAAGCTTCTCCTGGTAGCCAAGTCCAACAAGAGCTGAGACAACTGCTCCCTCACTGCCACCTGAATACGATAGTTCAGTTGTACCTGTAACCAGCTTTCCAGTTAGCGTGAGTACGATCAACTTTGCAGTCTTAGGACCTACCCCTGTCACGGATTTGAACAACGAATCATCGGCTGTTGCAACAGCTTGAGCTAATCCAGAGACTCCCAGATGAGCAAGAACTGACATTGCTGATTTCGGGCCAACACCATTCACTGTGCAAAGCATGTTGAAACCATTGAGTTCTTCTTCAGACTCGAAACCAAAAAGCAGTTGAGCGTCCTCACGGATGATGTGTGCCGTGTGCAGCGAGAATACATTCTTGGAGAAAGATTGCTGATACACCTCAGGCGTTACGTGAACTAGATACCCCACGCCGCCGCATTCAATGACTAGCTGGCCAGCTCGACGAGCTAGTACATTACCTGTTAGATGAGCAATCACCACTCAAGGATAACTTGGCTAACGAGATTTCTTGGATGAAGCAATGGCATTGCGCCACTTCTCTTGCGCTTTAGTGTCTGTGGAGCTAGGCCCAAGAAGACTCTTGCCTCCTCGCCAGGCCAGCGTCACAGCGATAGCCAGTGCGTCAGCAGCGTCAGCTGGTTTAGGTAACTCTTTGAGTCTAAGGATCTGCATCATCATCTTTGTGACCTGTGCTTTGTTTGCACGACCGCTCCCGGTCACAGCAGCCTTTACTTCTGTTGGAGTAAAGAAAGTGATGGGGATGCTTCTTTGATGAGCAAGATACACAATCACACCCGATACTTGCGCAACGCCCATCACGCTATGCAGGTTCTGTTGCGCAAACAGTCTTTCAATAGCGATTTGCTCAGGTCTGATACGGTCTAGAAGATCTGCAATTTGATCTCCGATTGTTGCGATTCTTTCAGACTGTTCCATATCCTTATCTGACTTAAAGACACCAACCTCTAGGAACTTCACCTGTCTTGAGCTAGCTTTCTGGACTACACCAAAGCCGCATCGAGTGAGCCCTGGGTCAAACCCAAGTACTACGTCGTCTTGATTACTCGGCATCTAGTTGCGCTGCAACTTCTGCGGACATGTCAAAGTTAGAGTACACATTCTGCACCTCATCAGAATCCTCTAAAGCGTCAATCAACGAGATTACCTTGCGAGCAGTGTCGACATCTGTTTGCACAGGCATTGATGAAATGAACTCAACATCGGCACTCTCATAATCTATTTGTGCACTTTGCAATGCTTCACGCACCTCAACCATCTTGGATGGATCGGTCGTGATCACCATTTGGTAGCCGCGGTCTTGAACATCTTCAACGCCAACTTCCAGAACCGCTTCAAGTACAGAGTCTTCATTTGTGGTGTCAGTTTTCTCGACGACGATAACACCCTTGCGGCTGAACTGGTACGAAACAGAACCTGGGTCAGCCATTGTTCCACCGTTTCGAGTAACAGCTAATCTGACTTCTGCTGCTGCTCGGTTCTTGTTATCGGTAAGACATTCAATTAGAAGAGCAACACCATTAGGTCCGTAGCCCTCATACATGATTGTTTGGTACTCGACAGCTGAGCCATCAAGCCCTGCGCCACGCTTTACTGCAGACTCAATGTTGTCCTTTGGAAGAGAAGACTTACGACCTTTTTGAATCGCGTCGTAAAGAGTTGGATTACCTTCAATGTCGGCTCCGCCGATACGAGCGGCCACTTCGATGTTTTTGATTAGCTTCGCAAAAAGTTTCGCTCGGCGGCCATCGATGATGGCTTTCTTGTGTTTAGTGGTTGCCCATTTGGAATGGCCTGACATGTTGCTCCTTGAAGTTCTTTCGTAACAAGTTTAGTTGCGAGATTTGAAATCTACTGTTTTGCACATCTGCGCAAAGTACTCATGAATGGCGGTTTCCCCTGTTACTTCAGGGTGAAAACTGATGCCCAGAACGTTACCCTGCCTGACAGCAACTACACGTCCATCATTCAAAGTTGCCAGAACCGAGACTTCAGGACCAGTCTCAAGAACAATAGGTGCTCTGATAAATGCCGCGCGGACAGGCTCTTCTATTCCTTCAAATCTGATGTCGGCTTCAAAAGATTCAAGCTGCGAGCCGAAAGCATTGCGCTGGACTGTAACATCCAAGCCACCGAAGGTTTTTTGTGTTGCTACGCCATCAACAATTCGATCAGCTAAAAGTATCAGACCCGCGCAAGTTCCAAAGACAGGCAAGCCTCTACCAATAAGTTCAATGATTGGATCTCTAAGTCCAAAAGTTGAACTCAACTTGTCGATAACTGTGCTTTCGCCACCAGGTATAACTAGACCCTTCAGACCTTCAAGGTCGGCTGGTTTTCTAACTCTTACTGTCTCGACGCCGAGGGCTTCAAAAGTTTGTAGATGCTCTCGGAAATCACCCTGCAGACAGAGGACTCCAATTGGACCCAAGAACTACCAACCTCGTTCAGAGAGTCTGTGAGGAGCTGGAAGATCAGCAACGTTGATACCAACCATTGCTTCTCCTAGACCACGGCTGACGTTAGCTAGAACATCTGGGTCATCAAAACTTGTTGTTGCCTTAACAATCGCACTTGCTCTCGCAGCTGGGTTTCCAGACTTGAAGATACCTGAACCAACAAAGACACCATCGGCACCCATCTGCATCATTAGTGCAGCATCTGCTGGTGTTGCGATTCCACCAGCCGTGAATAACACGAGAGGAAGCTTTCCTGTTCTTGCGACTTCTCTAACAAGTTCAAGCGGTGCCTGTAGTTCCTTAGCAGCAACATAAAGTTCATCTTCTGACTTTGAGGACAAAGCGCGAACTTCACCAAGAATGGTTCTGATGTGCTTCATGGCTTCGCTAACATCACCCGTTCCAGCTTCACCCTTTGAGCGAAGCATCGCTGCACCCTCAGTAACGCGTCGAAGAGCTTCACCTAGATTGGTTGCTCCACAAACGAAAGGCACATCGAACTTCCACTTATCAATGTGGTGAACGTAGTCAGCTGGAGACAGAACTTCTGACTCATCGATGTAGTCAACCTTTAGAGACTGCAGAATCTGAGCCTCAACGAAGTGCCCAATACGAGCCTTAGCCATTACAGGGATTGAAACACTTGCAATAATCTGATCGATTAGGTCTGGGTCACTCATGCGAGCAACTCCACCTTGAGCTCTAATGTCGGCTGGAACTCTTTCTAGAGCCATAACTGCAACTGCTCCAGCATCTTCGGCAATCTTGGCTTGATCTGCTGTTACCACGTCCATGATTACGCCACCCTTGAGCATTTCGGCAAGGCCACGCTTAACTAACGGGGTTGATTTAGAGTCTTTTGCTTTATCGGTCATGGCACTATTCTAAATGCCCTCATCATGGGCTCTAGCAATGTTATGAAATGTTGCGCCAGGCGTTCGAAATCTCGACACGGACATCACCTAGAAGCTTCGGTAAAGCCTTGGTTTGGGCGATGATTGGGAAGAAATTCGAGTCATTGCGCCATCTAGGGACCACATGTTGGTGCAGGTGACCTGCGATTCCAGCGCCCGCTACTTCTCCCTGATTCATGCCAATGTTGAAGCCATGAGCCCCACCAATGGCCTTCAAGACCCGCATTGCCCGTTGAGTGAGTGCTCCGTATTCAAGAATTTCTTCTGGAGAGGCGTCAGTGTAGTTCGGGATGTGTCTGTAAGGAACCACAAGCAAGTGTCCTGAGTTATAGGGATATAGGTTCAAGAGAACGTAGCAGAGCTCTCCCCTATGAACAATAAGTGCTTGTTCATCAGTAAGAGTTGGTGCGATGCAAAACGGACAGTCATCATCACCTGGCTGCGTGCCTGACTGGATGTAAACAAGTCTGTGTGGAGTCCAAAGTCTTTGGAACGGATCCGAAACACCTTGTAGCAAGGCTGCGTCTTCAGCTCCTTGCATCTCTTCGTTCATTAGACCTGCACTTTTTCTGCGATGTCCTTCAAGATTCTGCCAATTGCTTCGTCTCTTGGAATGCCATTGATCTGAGTTCCATCTCTGAACCTGAATGACACTGCACCTTGAGACTGATCCTCGGCACCAGCGATAAGCATGTATGGAACCTTCGCCATGGTGTGGTTACGAATCTTCTTCTGCATTCTTTCGTCGCTGTCATCGATTTGAATGCGAACACCCGCAGCACGAAGTTCGGCTGCAATGCCATGAAGGTATGCACTGTACTCATCGGCAACTGGAACGCCAACAACCTGCACAGGTGCTAACCATGGTGGGAAGTGTCCGGCGTAGTGCTCTGTAAGAACTCCGAAGAATCTTTCTATAGAACCAAAGAGTGCTCTGTGAATCATCACAGGTCTCTTCTTGGTGCCATCAGGTGCTGTGTATTCAAGATCAAAACGTTCTGGCAAGTTGAAGTCCAACTGAATAGTTGACATCTGCCAGGTACGACCAATGGCATCCTTAGCCTGAACTGAAATCTTTGGACCATAGAAGGCTGCCCCACCTGGATCTGGTACTAACTGCAGACCTGAGTTGGTTGCGACTCTTTCTAGAGTTTCAGTTGCCTCAACCCAAATGTCATGGTCACCAACGAACTTTGGATTGCCTTCTTCTTTGGTTGAAAGCTCCAAATAGAAATCAGTCAATCCATAATCACGAAGCAGATCAAGTACGAAGTTCAAAACATTAGTTAGCTCAACCTCGATGCTCTCTCTAGCAACATAGAGGTGAGCGTCGTCCTGGGTGAAACCTCTTGCACGTGTAATGCCATGAAGAACACCCGACTTCTCGTAACGATAAACAGTTCCGAACTCAAACATTCTTAGTGGAAGATCTCTGTATGAGCGTGCTTGGGATTTGTAAATCAGACAGTGGAAAGGGCAGTTCATCGGCTTCAGGTAATAGTCCTGAGCCTGCTTCTTTACGTTGCCTTCATCATCAAGTTCTTCATCCAGCTTTAGTGGAGGGAACATTCCCTCTGCGTACCACTCAAGGTGACCTGAAGTCTCAAAAAGATTGCCTTTGGTTACGTGCGGGCTATAAACAAATTCATAGCCGCTCTGCTCATGACGTTCTCTTGAGTAATCTTCCATGACCTTGCGAATGATTCCACCGCGTGGGTGGAACACAGCAAGACCAGAACCAATTTCTTCAGGGAAGGAGAAAAGATCGAGCTCTGCGCCAAGACGCCTGTGATCTCTCTTCGCCGCTTCTTCTAATTGAAGTTGGTGTGCCTTGAGTTCATCCTTTGTTGGCCAAGCAGTTCCATAGATTCTCTGGAGTTGCTTGTTAGCTTCGTTGCCTCGCCAGTAAGCAGCAGCAACTCTAGTTAGAGCAAAGCCATTACCAATCATCCTGGTGTTTGGAAGGTGTGGACCTCGACACAAGTCCTTCCAAACTACGACTCCTTCTTTTGCATCAAAGTTGTCGTAAATAGTAAGTTCACCTGAGCCAACTTCAACTGACGCTTCCCCAACATCACTGTTGCCAGATTTCAAACCGATTAGCTCAAGCTTGTAAGGCTCGTTGGATAACTCAACTCGAGCAGCGTCATCAGTAGTGACTCTTCTAACAAAGCGTTGACCACTTCTAATGATCCGATCCATCTCTTTTTCAAGAGCCTTTAGATCCTCGGGAGTGAATGGAGATGCAACATCAAAGTCATAGTAGAAACCATCCTTGATTGGAGGGCCAATACCAAGCTTCGCTTCAGGGTTGATAGTTTGAACAGCCTGGGCAAGTACGTGAGCAGCTGAGTGTCTAAGAATGTTGAGACCCTCTTGGCTATCAATTGTGATGGGTTCAACCAAGTCGCCATCTTGAACTGTGTAAGCAAGGTCTTTAGGTTCACCGTTGATAGAAAGGGCAACGATGTTCTTTTCAGTGAACAGGGTGAAGCCCGTTGAAGTAACAGGAACCTGCTGCTTCGAACCCTGTAGAACTACTGTTATCTCAACACTGCTATTCAAAATTGCTCCGTAACTTTCTCTCGGGTAAGTCTATTCCAGCCAAGTAAGGCTTCCCTTGCTAGGAAAAGGGCGGTTTATAGTGTTTCCTAAGAGGATGAAGAATCCAGCAACCAAAGCCATCGACCAAGAAATAGTCCAAGCCGAATTTCAAAGACAATCGATGGCGGCCCGACTTAATTGGCTCAGAGCTGGAGTTCTTGGAGCAAATGATGGAATCATGTCTACCTCGGGACTCGTTCTAGGAGTAGCTGCGGCACCTGGGGCTTCTGCTTCTTCAATCCTGATTGCTGGAACTGCAGCCGTTGTCGCAGGCTCTATTTCAATGGCTGGTGGCGAATACACATCAGTCAGCGCTCAACGCGATAGTGAGAAGGCGGCACTAAAGGTCGAACGTCAAGAACTAAAAGACAATCCAGAACTTGAGCTTAGAGAACTTGCTTGGTTCTATGAACAGAAGGGCATCTCCCCTGATCTTGCTATCAAGATCGCAACCGAACTAACTGCTAAAGATGCCTTGAAGGCACATGCTGAAGCAGAACTAGGAATCGATTCAGAGCAGCACGTAAGCCCTACCCAAGCAGCTTTATCTTCGTTCTTTGCATTTGGTTTAGGTGGACTCCTACCACTTGTTGCTGTGACAGGACCTTGGACCGAATTCAGAATTCAAGCAACAGTGTTCTCTGTTGCCCTCGCGCTCGTAATCACTGGTTACGTAGCTGCCAAGATCGGCAAAGCTCGATCAGGTCGAGGAATCATTAGGAACCTAGTAGTGAGCGGCATGACCATGGGAGTGACTTACGTAATTGGTCTTCTAGTCGGTACACACTTGGTGTAACAGGCGCTGGCACTCGTTCAATAAATGAAACGTAGTTAATTGGCCTTAGGTTTTTTTAACCTTAGGGTGTTCCAAATACTGAATACTCCTAGTAGCACTGGGATCCCGCCAACCATTAGGCCGTTTCCATTGATTAAATTAATCGCGACCCAAGCGCCAGAGACGATTGATAATGAACCGAAAATCAGTGTCAATATCTTGCCGATTCGATTCCTGAGCCACGAAAGACCGAAGGCAATCAAACCAGATAAGTAGATGACTAAAAGAATCAGTGAAGCTAACAGGGCCAAGCTTTCCATTTTTCCTCCTTGTTCGAACGTCCAAATACGGAATGTGAATCTAGTTGGAATAATACAACATGCCTTACATTTCACCCTTAGGTAATTTCCCGCCCAGGCTTGGAGCGTGAAGCTGGGCTTTGAGGCTTAGAAAGCTTCCACATCCTCTAAAGCCGACTTAGTAGAGGTAGTGAGAAGCCTAAGTATGTATCGGGCATGATTTTTGCCTCAAGCTACTTCCCTTGTAACTACACAGTTTTATTGGTGGACGATACTGGGTTCGAACCAGTGACCCCTTCCATGTCAAGGAAGTGCGCTACCACTGCGCCAATCGTCCGTGGATAAATCTTGGAGGTGGAGACGGGATTTGAACCCGTGGGTTGACAGCTTTGCAGGCTGTTGCTTTGGGCCGCTCAGCCACTCCACCATGAAACAAAGAGTCTTGCTTTACTCCTCTTCGAGCGGATGACGAGATTCGAACTCGCGACCCCAACCTTGGCAAGGTTGTGCTCTACCAACTGAGCCACATCCGCATGTCTCTTTCAAGACAACTAAACCCTAACCGATTTAGGCAAATTTAGTCAAAGGTAAACCCCAGTGTTGAGAACGCACTGGGGTTTACCTTAGTTTCTGAACTAGCCCTTGTCAGCTCCGAAGGCATAAGCCTCTTCACCGTGAACTACAGTGTCGATACCTGCTATTTCGTCTTCAGCGGTGACTCTGAAGCCCATAGTCTTCTCAATGATCCAGCCAATTACGAAGGCCAACACGAATGAGTAGGCCAGGACTGCGATGGCACCGATTGCTTGCAACCAAAGTTGTTCAAAGCCGTAACCGAAAACAAGACCAACGTCGCGACCGAAGAATCCGATGAACAGGGTTCCAATAATTCCACCAACCAGGTGAAGTCCAACTACGTCTAGTGAATCATCGAAACCAAGCTTGTACTTGAGGTCAATAGCGAGAGCTGATAGCGCTCCTGAGATTACTCCGAGCAGGATTGCCCATACTGGATCAAGAACAGCACACGCTGGAGTAATGGCAACGAGTCCTGCAACTGCTCCAGAACCAGCACCAATTGAAGTTGCTTTTCCGTGTCTCATCTTTTCAACTACTACCCAGCCAAGCATTGCAGCACATGGAGCCGCGAGAGTGTTAACGAATACGAGTGAGGCAACACCGTCAGCAGCTAGTTCGCTTCCTGCGTTGAAACCAAACCAACCAAACCAAAGTAGCGCTACACCAAGAAGAGCAAGTGGCACGTTGTGTGGCTGAGTAATTCCCTTGCTAAAGCCAAAACGCTTTCCAAGAACAAGTGCAAGAGCTAGACCTGCTGCACCTGCGTTAATGTGAACAGCGGTTCCGCCAGCGAAGTCGATTACTCCCATCTGAACCAACCAGCCACCATCACTGTGATCTTCAGTTGTTCCGTAGTTGAAGACCCAATTTGCAACCGGGAAGTAAACGATGGTTGCCCAGATTGCAGCGAAGACCATCCAAGCGCCGAACTTAGCTCGATCAGCAATAGCTCCTGAAATCAAAGCAACTGTAATGATTGCGAATGTTGCTTGGAATGCTACGAAAGCCATCGATGGATAGGAGGAAACGGTTTCTTCTAAAGCTGCAGCGGTTTCTGCAGTAAGTCCGATCGAAGCGGTATCAATTCCGAACCAACCTGGGATACCAATGTATGTTGGGCTGTCTGAACTGGCGAAGCTAATCGCGTAGCCATATAGAACCCAAAGAACTCCAACGACACCCATAGAGCCCCATGAGAGCATCATCATGCTCACTACGCTCTTGGCTTTGACCATACCTCCATAAAAGAAAGCCAAACCCGGTGTCATGAGAAGTACCAGTGCTGTTGCGAACAAGATGAATGCTGTGTTGCCTTGATCCATTTTTTCCTCCAAAGAATAACGCCCATTGTGGGATTAGACCAAGAATGGCGTTGAATTGTTTCAGAGAACCCCAGTAATTGTTTCGGGATTGTTTAACATTTCAGGACCTATCTAGAACACATTGCGGCAAGACGCGACAGGCAGCGCAGGTATTTCTTGCGGTATGCCCCTTGAAGGTGATCTTCCCTGAATACATCGCTAAGGCTTAGGCCTGTGAAGGCTAACGCCACTCCAGCTTCGTAACACCTATCGATGAAGCTAACGAATCTAATTCCTTCAAACTGATCATTGATGAGCCTCACGTCAGTCAGCAATATGGAGTCGAACTGCTCAGAAACCTTGGCATAGCGCGATTGATGAATTGAACCCAAGTAAGACAGTAGTTCATCGAAGTTCAATGACAGCGTCCTTATTCCTGTGCGATTTTCAATCTTTTGAACTTGAGTTGGACCAAGTGCTTTGAACTCAAAGTTTGCGTCTCTGTGCCTGTAATCATCTCCATCGATGCGTACCATCTGGAACTTGTCAGCGACAGATTTGATTTCAAGCTGGAAGTTGTCAGCTGCAAACCTTCCTTCGCCTAGAGCTGCGGGAGGCGTATTTGAAGTAGCAGCGAAGCGAACACCTTTGGCTGCAAGTTCTTTGAGGAACCTCGACATGATCATCGTGTCACCTGGGTCATCTAGTTCAAACTCATCAATGCACAACAAGTCATATTTTGAAAACTGCTCTAGAGCCTGAGCGAAGCCAAGGTAACCGATGATGCTGGTGTAGGCGAGGAAAGCTCCGAAAGCAGTTTTCTTGCCACTGTTGAAGTAAATAGATGCCAGAAGGTGGGTCTTACCAACACC
>CAMDEE010000009.1 GCA_945895375.1 Auritidibacter sp. Marseille-P8566 | reverse complement strand
GTTGCACCTACTGAAACTGTGGAGGCATAGAGATGTTAATTCCTAGAAAAGTAAAGCACCGCAAGCAGCACCACCCGAAGCGTTCAGGCGCTGCATCCGGTGGTACCACTGTGAGCTTTGGTGAATACGGTATCCAGGCACTAACTCCTGCGTACGTGACTAACCGTCAGATCGAGGCAGCTCGTATCGCGATGACTCGTCACATTAAGCGTGGTGGAAAAGTTTGGATCAACATCTTCCCAGACCGTCCACTAACCAAGAAGCCTGCGGAAACTCGTATGGGTTCAGGTAAGGGTTCACCTGAGTGGTGGATTGCAAACGTCAAGCCGGGGCGTGTGATGTTCGAACTAGCTGGTGTTAGCGAAGAAGTTGCACGCGAGGCACTAACTCGTGCGATTCACAAGCTTCCACTAAAGGCTCGCATTATCAAGCGTGAAGAAGGTGACGCATAATGACTATCGGTTCAAAGCATCTAACCACCACTGAACTAGATCTAATTGAAGATGCAGTTTTGGTCGAAGAACTAAAGAAGGCGAAGGAAGAGCTTTTCAACCTGCGTTTTCAATCAGCTACCGGACAGCTAGAAAGCCACGGCCGCATCAAGGCAGTAAAGCGCGACATCGCTCGTATCTTCACTGTTATGCGTGAGCGTGAACTAGGTATCCGTGCTGTTGCGGCTGCACCTGCAGTTGCTACAGAGAAGCCAGCTAAGGCTTCAAAGGCTAAGTCGGCTACACCGGCAGAAACTGAGGAGGCATAACCATGGCTGAAGTTACAGAAACTCTAGATCGCGGTGACCGTAAGTCTCGTCGTGGCTATGTAGTCAGCGACAAGATGAACAAGACCATCGTGGTTGAGGTTGAAGACCGTGTAAAGCACCCGCTTTACGGCAAGGTTATCCGCCGCACCACCAAGATCAAGGCTCACGATGAAGGCAACACTGCTGGAATCGGTGACCTAGTAGTCATTCACGAGACTCGACCATTGTCGGCAACCAAGCGTTGGCGTTTAGTCGAGATCGTCGAGAAGGCCAAGTAATAGGAGATATGGAATGTTACAACAAGAATCGAGAATGAAGGTTGCCGATAACACCGGTGCCAAAGAGCTTCTTGCTATCCGTATCCTCGGTGGCTCGGGTCGTCGTTACGCAAGTATCGGTGATGTCGTCGTTGCAACTGTTAAGGACGCAATTCCTGGTGGCAGCGTAAAGAAGGGTGACGTCGTAAAGGCGGTTATCGTTCGCACAAAGAAGGAAGTCCGTCGTCCAGACGGTTCATACATCAAGTTTGACGAGAACGCAGCTGTGATCATCAAGAAGGACGGCGAGCCTCAGGGCACACGCATCTTTGGTCCAGTTGGTCGTGAGCTTCGTGACAAGAAGTTCATGAAGATTATTTCGTTAGCACCGGAGGTTATCTAATCATGCCAGCAATCAAAAAGGGTGACACAGTAATTCTTATTACTGGTAAGACTCAGGCTCGTGGTGGCGACCGCGGCAAGACCGGAACTGTTTTGTCAATTGACAAGGCAAAGAACCGCGTTATTGTCGATGGCCTAAACCTAGTCAAGAAGCACGTTCGTAGAACTGAAACATCTAAGGGTGTTCCAGACGGTGGCATCGTAACTGAGCCAGCTCCGATTCACATTTCGAACGTAGCTCTAGTAGACCCAAGCACCAAGAAGGCAACTCGCATTGGTGCAAAGGTTGAAACTGTTACAACCAACGGCAAGAGCAAGATCGTAAGAACTCGCATTGCTAAGAGCTCAGGTAAGGAAATCTAATGACTGACGTAAAAATTCAGCCACGCCTAAAGACTCGCTACAAGAACGAAATCAAGGGTGAACTGCAGAGCATGTTCAGCTTCAAGAACGTTCACCAGGTTCCAGGTCTAACCAAGATCGTTGTGAACATGGGTGTTGGCGATGCTGCTAAAGACGGCAAGCTAATCGAGTTCGCGGTTAAGGATCTAACTGCTATCACCGGTCAGAAGCCTCAGGTTAACCTAGCTCGCAAGTCAATTGCGCAGTTCAAGCTTCGTGAAGGTCAGCCAATTGGTGCGCACGTAACTTTGCGTGGCGACAGAATGTGGGAATTCCTAGACAGGCTTCTTTCACTATCTCTACCTCGTATTCGTGACTTCCGTGGTCTATCAGACAAGCAGTTCGATGGTAAGGGTAACTACACCTTCGGTCTAAACGAGCAGACTATGTTCCACGAAATCAACCAGGACAACGTTGACCGCCCTCGTGGTATGGACATCACCTTGGTAACCACAGCTACAAATGATGACGAAGGCCGTGCTCTGCTAACAGCTCTAGGCTTCCCATTCAGAACTGCAGAGAACAACTAACTACTAATTGGATAGGTCTGATTACTCGTAAAGTTTTCAGAAACCGACAAAGAAGGAAACAAATAACATGACAATGACAGACCCGGTAGCAGATTTCCTGACCCGGCTGCGCAATGCCAACTCAGCGTTCCACGAGGAGATTAACTTGCCTTACAGCAAGCTAAAGGCAAACATCGCAGAGATCTTGAAGGCAGAGGGTTACATCGCTGCAATCACTATCACCGATGCAGAAGTTGGCAAGAACCTAAACGTTGAACTGAAGTACGGTCCTAACCGTGAGCGTTCAATCTCAGGTATCAAGAGAGTTTCAAAGCCTGGCTTGCGTGTATACGCAAAGTCAACTGAGATCCCTCGCGTTCTTGGTGGCCTAGGTATTGCAATTCTTTCGACTTCATCAGGACTACTAACTGACCGTCAAGCGACCAAGAAAGGAGTAGGCGGAGAAGTTATCGCCTACGTTTGGTAAGCAGACATGTCACGTATTGGAAAGATGCCTATTTCAGTTCCAGCTGGAGTAGAGGTAAAGATTGATGGTCAGGTTATTGATGTGAAGGGCCCTAAGGGAACTCTTTCACACACAGTTCCTGCACCTATCACCATTGTTCTTGAAGACGGTACTATCACCGTTACCCGTCCTGACGATGAGCGCAACTCGCGTTCACTTCACGGTCTAACCAGAACCCTGATCGCTAACAACATTGAAGGCGTAACCACAGGATTCACTAAGGGCCTTGAAATCGTTGGAACCGGTTACCGTGTTACCGCTAAGGGTTCAGGTATTGAATTCGCACTTGGTTACTCACACCCAATCATGGTTGAGCCACCAGCGGGAATCACATTCCAGGTTGAAGGAAACACCAAGATCACTGTGTCAGGAATTGACAAGCAGGCTGTTGGTGAAGTTGCTGCAAACCTAAGAAAGCTTCGTAAGCCAGAGCCATACAAGGGCAAGGGTGTACGTTACGCAGGCGAAGTTGTTCGTCGCAAGGCCGGAAAGGCAGGTAAGTAGTCATGGGACTAACTCCAAAAACTCGCGGTAAGAGCAAATCTGCTGCACGTGGTCGCCGTCACCTACGTCTTCGTAAGAAGATTGAGGGAACTGAAAGCCGTCCACGTCTAGTAGTTACTCGTTCAGCTCGTCACGTATTTGTTCAGATTGTTGACGATGCTAAGGGTCACACCCTAGCTTCTGCTTCAACCATGGAAGCGGATCTACGTAAGTCATCTGACGACAAGTCAGCTAAGTCAAAGGCCGTAGGTCTTCTACTAGCACAGCGTGCCAAGGCTGCTGGAATCTCTGAGGTCGTCTTCGACCGTGGCGGTAACAAGTATGCAGGTCGTGTTGCAGCTATCGCTGATGGTGCACGTGAAGGTGGGTTGGTTCTGTGAGTAACGAAAACAAGGAGCAAGATTTGTCTACTGAGCAAGAAACTGCAGTTGCAGTTGAAAGCACACCGGTTGAAGCAGTTGCTGTTGACACTAACGAGCGCGATGCTCGTCGTGGCAGCCGTGAGCGCGCACCTCGTGGTGAGCGTCGTGACCGCGAAGAAACTAAGAGCCAGTTCCTAGAGCGTGTTGTAACCATCAACCGTGTTTCTAAGGTTGTCCAGGGTGGTCGTCGTTTCTCATTCACAGCACTAGTTGTTGTTGGAGACGGCAACGGCATGGTTGGCGTTGGTTACGGTAAGGCTAAAGAAGTTCCAGCAGCTATCGCTAAGGGTGTTGAAGAAGCAAAGAAGAGCTTCTTCCGCGTACCTCGCATTGGTGGAACCATTCCTCACCCAGTACAAGGTGAAGCAGCAGCTGGTGTTGTCTTGCTTCGTCCTGCATCAGCTGGTACCGGTGTTATCGCCGGTGGTCCGGTTCGTGCAGTCCTAGAGTGTGCCGGTGTAAACGATGTGCTTTCAAAGTCATTGGGATCAGCGAACACCATCAACATTGTCCATGCGACAGTTGCAGCACTGAAGAAGCTTGAAGAGCCTTCAGCAGTTGCTGCTCGTCGTGGTCTAACGCTTGAAGAAGTTGCACCTAAGGGTCTACTTCGTGCTCAAGCCGCAGCTAAAGAAGCAGCAAAGGCAGGTGCCTAAAATGGCAGCACGTCTAAAAGTGACCCAGGTTAAAAGCGGTGTTGGCAACAGCCAGCGTCAGCGTGACTCACTTCGTACATTAGGTCTAAAGCGTATCGGCGACATCACAGTCAAAGACGACAGCCTAGTTGTTCGTGGTTTGGTTCGTGCTGTTGCGCACCTAGTAAAGGTTGAGGAGATCAACTAATGAGCGAAGAAAACAAGAACGTCGAAGGCGCAGCAAAGCCTGCAGCAAAGAAGCCAGCAGCTGCCAAGCCAGCCGCAGCTAAAGCTGCTGCTAAGCCTGCTGCTGCTAAGCCTGCAGCTGAGAAGAAGCCTGCAGCTGAGAAGGTAGCAGCTGCTGAAAAGCCAGCTGCTGCTAAGAAGACTGTTGCTAAGAAGCCTGCATTGGTTCAGGAGAAGAGCAATCTTCTAAAGCTGCACCACTTGCGTCCAGCTCCAGGTTCTAAGAAAGACCGCACTCGTGTTGGTCGTGGTGAAGGATCAAAGGGTAAGACCTCTGGTCGTGGAACCAAGGGAACCAAGGCTCGTTACCAGGTTCGTCCAGGCTTCGAAGGTGGTGGTGTTCGTCTAGTAATGAGAACTCCTAAGCTTCGTGGTTTCAAGAACCCATTCCGCGTGGAATACCAGGTTGTAAACCTAGAAACTATCGTTGAGTTATACCCTCAGGGTGGCGAAGTGACCGTAGCGTCACTAGTTGCTAAGGGTGCAGTTCGTAAGAACGAGAAGGTCAAGGTACTAGGCCAAGGCGAACTTAGCCTTAAACTTGACGTCAAGGTTGACAAAGTATCTGAGTCCGCAAAGGCAAAGATCCTTGCTGCCGGCGGATCTGTAACCGAGTAATTTACCTAACCGGTATTTAGCCACAGGAGACAAATTATGTTTAGTGCAATCAAGAGAGCGTTTAGTACTCCAGATCTGCGCAACAAGCTCATGTTCACGATTGCTATCGTTGCCATCTATCGTTTGGGATCTTTCATCCCTGCGCCATTTGTCAACTACGGCAACGTGCAGCAATGTTTGAACACTGATAACACCAGCACCTCAGGCATCTACGAACTTGTAAACCTATTCTCCGGTGGAGCTTTGCTTCAGCTATCGATCTTTGCACTTGGAATCATGCCTTACATTACGGCTTCGATTATTACCCAGCTGCTTAGAGTTGTTATTCCTCGCTTCGAGACTCTTTATAAAGAAGGTCAAGCAGGTCAAGCAAAACTAACTCAGTACACCCGTTACCTAACTATTGGTCTTGGTCTTCTTCAGTCAACAACTTTGATTGCTGTTGCTCGTCAGGGTGCACTATTCGGTTCAAACTGTACAGTTCCAGTTTTCAGCGATAACTCATGGTGGGCTATCTCACTGATGGTTATCACAATGACAGCTGGTACCGGTGTAATCATGTGGCTTGCTGAAATGGTAACCGAGCGTGGTATCGGTAACGGTATGTCACTTTTGATCTTCGCTTCAGTTGCAGCTGGTTTCCCTTCAAGCCTTGGCCAGATTGGTCAGGAGCGTGGAATCGAAACTCTTATCGCTGTTATCGGAGTTGGTGTTGTTATCGTTCTGCTAGTTATCTTGGTTGAGCAATCACAGCGTCGTATTCCGGTTCAGTATGCAAAGCGTATGGTCGGTAAGAGAACTTACGGTGGTCAGGCTACATACCTTCCAATCAAGGTAAACCAGGCCGGTGTTGTTCCAGTTATCTTCGCATCAAGCTTGTTATACCTACCTGGTCTAATTGCTCAGTTCAATGGCCCAGATGCAGCTGGAAAGGTTGCTGACTGGGTCATCTGGATCAACAACAACCTAACCCAGGGTGACCAGCCGCTATACATGGTGATGTACTTCCTGATGATTATTGCCTTCACATACTTCTATGTATCAATTACCTTCAACCCTGAAGAAGTAAGCGAGAACATGAAGTCTTACGGAGGCTTCATCCCTGGTATCCGTGCAGGGCGTCCAACAACTGAGTACCTTGAGTACGTTCTAAGCAGAATTACTTTCCCTGGTTCTATCTACCTAGGTCTGGTTGCTTTGATTCCTCTAGTAGCTCTTACCCTGTTGAACGCTAACCAGAACTTCCCATTCGGTGGTACTTCGATTTTGATCATCGTCGGCGTTGGTCTTGAGACTGTCAAGCAAATCAGCGCTCAGATGCAACAGCGAAACTACGAAGGTCTACTGAAATGAGTCGGTTTCTCTTGATCGGCCCTCCAGGTGCCGGCAAGGGAACACAGGCTGCTCTTTTAGCTAACGCATACAGCATCCCTGCAATTTCTACTGGGGATCTCTTTCGAGATCACGTCAAGAAAGAAACAGAGCTAGGCCTTCAGGTCAAATCAATTATTTCTAGGGGTGAGTACGTTCCTGATTCACTAACTAATGAACTAATCAGAGATCGTCTTTCAAAAGCAGATGCTGAAGCAGGTTTTCTTCTCGATGGTTACCCAAGAACTAATGATCAGGTAAATGAACTTGATGACATCCTTTCTTCGCAGCACAGAATTCTTGATGCAGTTGTTCTTCTAGTTGCCGACACCGATGAACTTGTTAGAAGACTTCTAAAGCGTGCTGAAGAACAAGGCCGTGCCGATGACACTGAAGAAGTTATCCGTCACCGCCAGACTGTTTATCTTGAGCAGACCCAGCCACTGATTGAAATCTATTCAACAAGAGGTCTTGTTGTTGAGATTGATGGTTTGGGTCAAGTAGGCCAAGTTACCGAGAGAATTCTTAACGCTCTAACTGCTCGCGGCCTTAGCCCAGCTAACTAAGAGGGTTTCTCATGGCTCGTGAGCGGATAACGCTTAAATCTGATTCCGACATTGTTCTCATGCGTGAAGCAGGGCTAATCACAGCAGCTGCCCTAAAGGCAGTTAGAGATGCTATTGCCCCTGGTGTGTCAACTCTTGAACTTGATGCTTTGGCGGAAAGCACCATTATCTCTATGGGTGCTAGATCTAACTTCAAACTGGTCCCTGGCTATAACCACACCATCTGTTCCTCTGTGAACGATGAGGTGGTCCACGGAATCCCTTCCAAAGAGCGAATTCTTCAAGCTGGAGACATCATTAAGGTTGACTGCGGAGCGATAACCCCTCCTGGCTGGAATGGGGATTCGGCTTTCAGCATGGTGGTTTCTGGGGGAGATCCTGAGCTTATGGCTAGAAGACAGCAGATCAGCGATGCCTGTGAAGGCTCACTTTGGGCTGGAATTGCTGCTTTTGCTAAGGCTAAGAGGCTCAATGAGGTGGGCCGAGTCATTGAAAAGAGCATCAAAGATGCCGGTAGATACGGGATTTTGCAGGATTACATAGGCCATGGGGTGGGTAGGTCTATGCACGAAGATCCAGCTGTTTTCAACTACCAAACCCGTGATTTAGGGCCAGTAGTAGTGCCTGGGCTAGTTATTGCCATTGAGCCTATGATTACCGCGGGTAGCCAAGCGGTCAAGATTTTGGACGATGAATGGACTGTTTCTACTAAAGATGGCTCAGATTCAAGCCATTGGGAGCACACCGTAGCCCGTCATTCGGGTGGAATCTGGGTTTTGACAGCCGAGGATGGTGGGGTGGCTGGCTTAGCCAAATATGGGGTTACCCCGGTTCCCTTGGAATCTTAACTACCATTATTTCCTTAAATGTCCTAGGATTGAGTCTTGGTGTTTCGGCACGTAAAAATCCCTATTTTTAGTTGGTCTTTTTGCGTGTGTTTGGGGCAGCAAGAGAATAAAGATAAGTGAGTTTATGGCCAGCAAAGACGGCGTCATCGAGATCGAGGGCACAGTTTACGAGGCTCTTCCGAACGCGATGTTCAGAGTTGAGCTGACAAACGGGCACAAGGTTTTAGCGCACATCTCAGGAAAAATGCGTCAGCATTACATCAAGATTTTGCCTGAAGATCGCGTGATTGTTGAGCTTTCAACCTACGACCTAAATCGTGGGCGAATCATTTATCGATACAAGTAAATCGGTTTTGTAAAAAACCACGAACAGAAATAAAGAGACATGAAGGTTAACCCAAGCGTTAAAAAGATTTGCGACAAGTGTAAAGTCATTCGTCGTCATGGTCGCGTCATGATCATCTGCGAAAACCCGCGCCACAAACAGCGCCAGGGCTAAGCACTCTAGATTTGCACCAGCTCACCTCACGGTAAGTACAACTAAATAAAACAACAAGGCAGTGTTCAAGATTTTTATCTGGCACCTCTCGGAAAGGCGAGAGCCTGAATTTATTCAGGACAACACTGCTGCAGACCTTTCATAACAACAGGAGAAATCCAATGGCACGTATTGCCGGAGTCGATATTCCACGCGACAAGCGCGTTGAAATCGCCCTAACCTATATCTATGGAATCGGACCAACACGAAGTGTTAAGGTTCTAACCGATACCAACATCGACAAAAACATCCGAGTAAAGGACCTAACTGATGATCAGTTGGTTGCTATTCGTGACTACCTAGACGGAAACTACAAGGTCGAAGGTGATCTACGTCGTGATGTTGCAGCTGATATTCGCCGCAAGGTTGAGATTGGTTCATACGAAGGTATTCGTCACCGCAAGGGACTACCTGTTCGTGGTCAGCGCACCAAGACTAACGCTCGTACTCGTAAGGGTCCAAAGCGCACCGTAGCCGGCAAGAAGAAAGCAACGCGTTAGTAGCCCGCCGGCTCTACGCGACTAATAAGGATTCAGGAGAAAACTCATGGCAGCACCTAAGACCAAAGCAGCAGGCTCAGCCCGCAAGCCACGTCGTAAAGAAAAGAAAAACGTTACCCACGGTCAGGCTCACATCAAGAGCACTTTCAACAACACCATCGTCTCAATCACTGACGACACAGGTGCTGTTATTTCATGGTCATCATCAGGTGATGTTGGCTTCAAGGGTTCACGTAAGTCAACTCCATTCGCCGCACAGATGGCAGCAGAAGCTGCAGCTCGTAAGGCTCAGGAGCACGGTTTGAAGAAGGTAGATGTTTTCGTAAAGGGCCCAGGCTCTGGTCGTGAAACAGCTATCCGTTCACTTCAGGCGGCAGGTCTAGAAGTTGGATCAATCTCAGATGTGACCCCACAGGCTCACAACGGATGCCGTCCACCAAAGATTCGTCGTATCTAGTTTTATAGCTTCAAGTAACACACAACTTAATACAGCTGTTTAGTGGCCACTGAATAGCAAACCCAACAAAAGAGATATCAAATAGCGGATGTCTCAGTGAAAGGAACCAACGTGCTAATTGCACAGACTCCAGTTCTTAACGAAGAAATTGACAGCAATTTCCCGAACCGCTCACGCTTCACCCTAGATCCACTAGAGCCTGGTTTTGGATACACTCTAGGAAACTCACTTCGTCGTACCTTGCTTTCATCTATTCCAGGTGCAGCAGTTACCAGCATCAAGATCGAAGGCATTAGCCACGAATTCGGTCCTATCGATGGTGTTAAGGAAGACGTAACCGAGCTAATCCTAAACATCAAGGACCTAGTTGTTTCATCTGAAGCTGGTGCCCCAGTTGTTCTAGAGCTTAAGAAGGGTGTTGGTGTTGCTACCGCTGCTGACATCGTTACCAACTCTGATGTAACTATTCACAACCCAGAGCTAGTTCTAGCAACTGTTACCAAGGGCTCACTACACATGTGGTTGACCATTGAAGCAGGTCGTGGATACGTTCAGGCATCTCAGAACCGTCAGCCAGACATGGCTAACAACCAGATCATTCCGGTTGACTCAATCTATTCACCAGTTCTAAAGGTTTCATACCGCGTTGAGGCAACTCGTGCGGGTGAGTTCACAAACTTCGACAAGTTAATTGTTGATGTTGAGACCAAGCCTTCGATCTCACCTCGTGAAGCTATGGCTTCTGCAGGTATAACTTTGGTTAACCTATTCGGTCTAGCATCTGCTCTAGATGAAAATGCAGAAGGTATCGACCTTCCAGTTTCAGCTGTTGCAGTTGACCTACCACCAGCACTAGCTAAGCCAATTGAAGAACTAGATCTAACCGTTCGTTCATACAACTGCCTAAAGCGCGAAGGCATCAACACTGTAAACGAACTAATCAACCTAACTGAAGACCAGCTGATGAACATCCGTAACTTCGGAATGAAGTCAGTTGATGAGGTACGCGACAAGCTAACTTCAATGGGACTACGTTTCCGTGATTCAGTACCAGGCTTTGATGCCGCATATTTCAGCGCTAACTTCGATGAGGATGACCAGGCATAGTCCTGGCTCTAGATAAGTAATAGGAGAAACAAATGCCACGTCCAACTAAAGGCCCTCGCCTCGGAGGCGGTCCTGCTCACGAACGTTTGATGCTAAACAACTTGGCGTCATCACTGTTCACACACAAGGCGATCACTACTACCGAAACCAAGGCTAAGCGTATGCAGCCTGTTGCTGAGAAGCTAGTATCACTTGCAAAGCGCGGTGACCTACACGCTCGTCGTCAGACTATGGCTGACATCACAGACAAGAACGTAGTTCACGAGCTTTTCACAAACATCGCTCCACTAGTTCAGGACCGTAACGGTGGTTACACCAGAATTACAAAGCTTGGTTTCCGTAAGGGCGACAACGCTCCTATGGCACTAATCGAACTAGTTCTAGAGCCTGTTGTTGCAAAGCCTGCAAGAGCAAAGGCAAAGCTAGCTAACGCTGTCAAGACAACTGCAGCTGCTGTTGTTGCTGAAGAAGTTATTGAAGAAGTAGCAGCTGAGCACACTGAGCCAGAGACTGTATTAGACGAGAACATCGTTGAAGAAGCTCCAGCAGAAGTTGTTGCAGAAGCAGTAGCTGAAGAAGCTCCAGCAGTTGAAGAAGCTCCGGCAGCCGAAGAAGTTGCTGAAGTTGCAGAAGCAGCAGCCGAAGCTCCTGAGGCTGACGAAGCTAAGTAATTTCAATCAAAAAAGATCTCATGAATCAAGCCGTTGACCAATTGGTTGACGGCTTGATTCGATATCGGCTGGACCTTGCCTACGATGGCACTGATTTCGCTGGTTGGGCTAAACAGCCAAAACTAAGAACCGTTCACAGCGAAATGATGGCTGCTCTAATAACCATCTTTGGTCCAACTAAGAATGATTTTGGGATGAGGGTTGCTGGTCGAACCGATGCTGGAGTTCATGCTGAGCACCAGGTTGTTCATTTAGACCTAACACCAGCTCAGGTGAAGCGTCTGGGTCGAAGCAATGATTTTCGAATGAAGATGAATGCCCTTTTGCCGGATGATGTGAGAATCATCAAGGCAGCGGTTGCTCCAAAGCATTTTCATGCAAGATATGGGGCTACCCATAGGAAATACCGTTACACGATTGCCGATGCCACCAGTGGCTGGAATCCTCTAAGAGCTAGATACAACCTATGGATTAAATACCCATTGGAACTAGATGCTATGCAGAAAGCCAGCCAGGAGTTCTTGGGGCTTCATGACTTTGCTGCCTTCAGTAAGCCAATGCCTCATGGCACTACCATCAGGCTTTTGAGGTCTATTTCTGTCAAGAGAAATAAGGCTCTGGGTGGAGTAGTTGAAATAGAGCTTTTAGCCGATGCTTTTGCCCACAATATGGTCAGATCTATCGTTGGGGCCCTAATTAAGGCTGGAGCAGGGCGAACAACAGCCGCAGATATAGCCAAAGCCCTCAAATCTAAGTCTCGGGTGGGGCATAACTACAAGGTGGTTACCCCTGAAGGTTTGAGCCTTATTGAGGTCGGATATCCGTCCAATAAGGACCTTGAGAGCCACGTCAGAATGACCCAACACACCAGATCTTTGGAAGATGATTAGGGATATTCCCCTAAATCTTCGGGTTGCATATCTGCATTGTTTGGGGATAAACTTAGGCTTCGTGCCTGAAACCATTTGGTTTAGCACATGTTGATGAATTACTAATTCATCGCCAATCCGATAAGAAATAGAAGGCAATTTCGTGCGTACTTATTCACCGAAAGCTCATGAGCTTCAGAACGACTGGCTAGTTATTGACGCCACCGATGTAGTTCTAGGTCGTTTGGCTGCAACTGCAGCTGCGTTACTACGCGGCAAGCACAAGGCAACTTTTGCTCCTCACATGGACAACGGAGACTTCGTTGTAATCATCAACGCAGAGAAGGTAGCTCTTACCGGATCTAAGTTGCAGAAGAAGAACGCATACCGTCACTCTGGTTACCCAGGTGGTATGACTGCAACTACTTACGCAGAACTTCTAGAGAAGTCACCTGAGAAGGCAGTTGAGAAGGCAATCCGCGGAATGCTTCCTAAGAACACTCTTGGTCGTGACCAGCTTTCAAAGCTTAAGGTTTACCGTGGTGCAGAGCACCCACACGTAGCACAGGCTCCAAAGCCTTACACAATTGGACAGGTAGCGCAGTAAGCGCTTAGAAGGAAAGACAACAGATGCCAACTAAGAAAGCTGAAGCTCAAGAAGTAGCTGCACCAGAGAGCTACACCACAGAAACTCCAACCGCTGCTGAAACAAAGCCAGCTAAGTCTCGTGCTCCACTAACTGTTCCAGGTGCAGGTCTAGGCCGTCGTAAGGAAGCAGTTGCTCGCGTACGCATCAAGCCAGGTACCGGTGTTATCAAGATCAACGGTCGCGACTTGGCAGAATACTTCCCAAACAAGTTGCACCAGCAACTAGTAACAGACCCTTTCAAGGTTCTAGGTCTTCAGGACTCATACGATGTAACAGCACGTATCAACGGTGGTGGAGTTGCTGGTCAAGCAGGCGCACTTCGTCTTGGTATCGCTCGTTCACTAAATGAGATCGACCGCGACAACAACCGTCCAGCTCTAAAGAAGGCTGGATTCCTAAGCCGTGACGCACGTGTTATCGAGCGTAAGAAGGCTGGTCTTAAGAAGGCACGTAAGGCGTCTCAGTTCTCAAAGCGTTAATTCGCTTCGGGCTACTGCTCGTTTAGGCTTTGACCATGGCCCGCTTATTCGGTACCGATGGTGTTCGTGGAGTTGCGAATCGCGACCTCACTGTTGAACTTGCCCTTTCAACAGCTCAAGCTGCCGCAACTGTTTTAGGTGAGCAAGCACGTAATGATGGCAGAAGACCAATCGCAGTTATCGGACGCGATCCAAGAATCTCAGGTGAATACCTAAGTGCTGCTGTTGCCTCTGGTTTAGCTTCTTGCGGTATTGATGTTTTTGATGCAGGTGTTATTCCAACTCCTGCAACTGCATTTCTAACTGCAGATATAAATGCTGATTTCGGTGTGATGATTTCTGCATCACATAACCCAGCGCCCGATAATGGCATTAAGTTCTTCGCTGCCGGTGGACACAAGCTTCCTGATGATATTGAAGATCAAATTGAAGAAGCAATGAGTGCTGATGTTCTAAGACCTATTGGTGGAGCTGTTGGTCGAGTGCAAAGATTTGCTGACGCTGAAGACCGATACATCGTTCATCTTCTAGGTGCTATTCCTAATTCTCTTGATGGACTCAAGATTGTTCTTGACTGTGCTCATGGTGCAGCTTCAGCTATTTCACCTCAAGTCTTTGCTGATTCAGGTGCAGAAGTGATTGTTATTGGCAATGACCCTGATGGGCTAAACATCAATGCAGGTTTTGGATCAACTAGCATGAGCGCTCTGCAGGCTGCTGTCTTAGAACATAGTGCAGACATGGGCTTTGCTCACGATGGTGATGCAGATAGAGCACTTGCAGTTGATGCTGCTGGAGCCATAGTTGATGGCGATCAGTTGATGGCTATTCTTGCTCTTTCACTAAAAGCTAAAGGCGAACTTGCTAGAAACACACTGGTTGCAACAGTGATGAGTAATCTAGGTCTTCGCATTGCTATGAAGGATGCTGGTATCGAGATGATTGAAACCAAGGTAGGCGACCGTTACGTCTTGGAGCAGATTCGCGAGGGTGGATTCACTTTAGGTGGCGAGCAATCAGGGCACATTATCTTCAGCCGCTTTGCTACCACTGGAGATGGAATCCTTACCGGTTTGATGATTGCTGCAGAGGTCAAGAGCTCAGGTAAGAGCTTGACAGAACTTGCTAACCAGATGAAGACTTACCCTCAGGTTCTTATCAACATCAAGGGCGTTGACAAAACAAGAGTTGATTCAGACTCCGGACTTCAGGCAATCGTTCAAGAAGCCCAAGCAGACCTGGGGGACTCAGGTCGAGTATTACTCAGAGCCTCAGGAACTGAGAACCTGGTTCGAGTCATGGTTGAGGCTAGTGATGAGGGGACTGCTCACTCTTGGGCTGACCGTATTGCCCGAGTGGTTGAAAAGAACCTAGCTCTCTAGGTAACCAAGAATTCACTTAGTAACTGGGGATTAATCCCTTAAATTCACCTTGCAGGTCTACGATGAGAGTCCTACACAAAGGATTGAAGTCATGAAGAAAATTGCTTTAGCACTAGCGGCCCTAAGCCTAGTTATCGCACCAGTAGCGCTAAGCGGTGCGACCGCCAAGCATGAATCGAAGCCTAAGTGCTCGTCTTCTGATGTTCGCGAAATTAGCGGGCTAGTCGCTCAAGAAAAGATTGCAAAGTCAAAAGAAAAGCAAGCTCTTGAGAAGGCAGCAAAAGCTAGAGGAGAACACTCCAAGGCTAAAGGTCATCACTCAAAAGCCAAGTCAGAAAAGACTAAAAAGGTAAGAACCCTTGCTGAACTAGAAGCAAAATCAGCTAAGTTGACCACTAGCATTGCAGCGCAAAACTTGATTCTGGAAACTGCTACTGGAGCAGAGAGAAACAAAGCACTAAAGAAGCTAGCCGGTCTAACCAAAGATTTAGTCAAGGTAAACGGAGCTATCTATAGAGCAAAGATCGAACTTGCTGCTGCCGAGAATGCAGTCCAAGACGCTGCAGAAACTGTTGAGCAAGTTGCCGAAGAAGTGGAAGTTGTAGAAACAGAAGTTGAAGAAGTTCAAGAAGAAGTTAAAGAAACTGTCCTAAAGCACAATAAAGCAAAGGGTAAGTGCAAGAGATAACCGAATTTTTCTCTAAACTCCAGAACCTTCGGGTTCTGGAGTTTTGCTTTAACCTAGATCTTTCTAAGCAAGACTCTTTCAACCCTGTGCTTGATGCCTTTTTGTAACACTAGGGTCGCTCTTGATTTGGTGGAGATGATGTTTTCCATCAGGTTCGGTAGGTTGATGGTTCGCCAAATCTCTTTAGCTCTATCAAGAGCTTTTTCTTCTTCCATCTCGGCATAACGGTGGAAGTATGAGGCAGGGTCTCTAAAGGCAGACTCTCTAAGAGCTTCGAATCTGTCCAGATACCAGGTTTCTATTTCTTCGGTTGGGGCATCTACATAAATCTTGAAGTCAAAGTAATCGCTAAGGGCAACCTCTTGGCCTAGAGATGGTGGCTGTAAAACATTGAGTCCCTCGATAATGACCACATCAGGAGACGAGACAACAACACTTTCACCTGGAACTATGTCGTAAGTGAGGTGTGAATAAAGAGGAGCAGAGACTTCTTCTTTACCTGATTTGATGTCTGCTACAAATTTCAACAATGCTAGGCGATCGTAAGATTCAGGGAATCCTTTTCTATTCATGAGTCCCCTAGATTCAAGAACAGCATTTGGATGCAGGAAACCATCGGTTGTGACAAGAGCAACTGTCGGGGTTGATGGCCATCTACTTAGCAGTTCTTTTAGAAGTCTTGAGACTGTTGATTTACCAACAGCAACAGATCCAGCAACTCCAATAATGAATGGGATCTTCTTGTTAGTTCTATTTAGGAAAGCATCTGATGATTCATGAAGCTTTTGAGCTTGAGTGACATACATGTTTAGTAATTGGCTAAGAGGAAGATAAATGTCTGATACTTCAGCCATGTCTAGGAAATCTCCTAGACCCCTGATCTTTTCAATTTCTGCTTCAGTCAGGGGAGAAGTTGAACTTTGGGCCAATTCAGACCATTTGCTACGTGATATCTCTTCAAAAGGGGAAACTGGTGCCTCATCTGAGGTACTACCAATGGGTAAGCCAGTCACATAAGCCATTCTGCCTTAAACTAGAGGCATGTGTGGAATCGTAGGCTACGTAGGCCCTAAGTCAACCGTTGATGTCCTGCTCGGCGGGCTAAAGAGACTTGAATACCGAGGTTATGACAGTGCTGGTGTTTCTGTCATAAACCATCAGGGTCAACTAGAGACCCGTAAGAAAGCCGGCAAGCTAACCAAGCTGGTTGAAGATATTGAAAAGGCTCCTCTAGGGGAATCAAACATTGGTATTGGTCATACTCGCTGGGCAACCCATGGCGCTCCAACCGATGGCAACGCTCACCCTCATCTAGGTGGCGAGCACCAGAAACTTAGCCTTATCCATAACGGCATTATCGAGAACTTCTCAGAACTAAAGACAGAGCTCTTATTGCAGGGTGCTGTCTTTGCCAGCGAAACAGACTCTGAGGCGGCAGCTCACCTGGTAGCAGCCCAATACGCCAAGACCGGTGATCTAACCGAAAGCTTTAGAACTGTAGTTAGAAGACTGCACGGAGCTTTCACTATTTTAGTTGTGCACGAGGATGAACCAGGTTTGGTTCTAGCCGCTAGAAGAAACGCTCCCCTAGTTATTGGTTTGGGTGATGGTGAGAACTTCCTTGGTAGCGATGTCGCTGCTTTCGTGGAACACACTAAGCGAGCAATTGCTGTTGGTCAGGATGAGATTGTAATTCTAAAAGCCGGCAGCGTTGAAATAGAAAACTTCAATGGAGAAAAAGTAACTCACGAAGAGTTCACAGTTGACTGGGATGCTAGTGCTGCTAGCAAGGGCGGCTGGTCCTCATTCATGGCTAAGGAAATCGCTGATCAGCCTCAGTCTGTTGGCGACACTTTGATGGCTCGTGTTTCAAGTGATGGCTATGTGAACCTTGAGGAACTAGCTTCAATCTCGAAACTAATTCCAAACATAGATCGCATCATCATGGTTGCTTGTGGCACTGCTGCTTATGCATCTGAAGTTGGTAAATATGCAATTGAAGCGTGGGCAAAGATTCCAGTAAGCGTTGAACTATCTCATGAGTTTAGATATCGTCAACCTATTTTGACTCCGAACACCTTGGTTGTTGCTGTTAGCCAATCAGGTGAAACCATGGACACTCTGATGGCTACTCGTTATGCCAAAGAAGCAGGAGCATCTGTTCTATCTATCTGTAACACTCAAGGAGCAACACTTGCTCGTGAAGCAGATGCTGTTCTTTATACACATGCAGGTCCTGAGGTTGCCGTAGCTTCAACTAAAGCTTTCACAGCACAGATCACTGCAATCTTCTTGCTAGGTCTTCATCTAGCAACAGTTCGTGGCACACAACCTAAAGAAGATCTTCAGGTCATTGGTAAGGAACTTCTAAAGCTGCCAGGTGATATCGCTGATGTTCTAACCACTACCGATTCAACCCGTGCTCTTGCGAAGAAGTTCAAGGATGCAAGAACAGTTCTGTTCCTAGGTCGTCACGTTGGTTTCCCTATTGCTCTTGAGGGTGCTCTAAAGCTCAAGGAACTTGCATACATTCACTCTGAAGGCTTTGCAGCTGGAGAACTAAAGCATGGCCCTATTGCTCTTATAGAAGAAGGTCAACCGGTAATTGTTATCGTGCCGAGCCCATCTGACCCTGACTCACTTCATGCCAAGGTAGTTAGCAACATTCAAGAGGTTAAAGCTCGTGGAGCACAGGTCATTGCTATTGCTGAGCAAGGGGATGCTGAAGTTAGTAAGTATGCAGCGGAAGTTATTTATGTGCCTGCCATACACAAGATGCTGGCACCAATTCTGAATGTCATTCCATTGCAGATCTTTGCTATGGAGCTAGCGGCAGCTAAGGGCTTGGACGTGGATCAGCCACGTAATCTAGCCAAGTCGGTAACAGTCGAGTAGTCATGATCGTAGGAGTCGGTGTTGACCTTGTGGATCTGGCCCGTTTTGAATCCAAACTTCAAAAGACCCCAGCTCTAATCGAGCGCATCTTCACTGAATCTGAAAGAAGCCGCTCTATGCAATCTCTTGCTGGAGTTTGGGCTTCTAAAGAAGCACTCATCAAAGCAATAGGTAATCCATCTGGTTTATCTTGGCACGATGTCACTGTGGCTAAAGATGCCCTTGGAAAACCACACTTAGAAGTATCAGGTGCAACGAAGGAGCGCTCAGTAGCAATGGGTATCACTTCTTGGCACCTATCTATTACTCATGATGGTGGCATGGCATGTGCCTTTGTTATCGCGGAAGGAAACTAATCCAGTGCGTAAACTAACCATCGACTTAGGTAACGTCGCTCATAACTTATCGTCAATGCGCAAACACATTGGACCAAAAGTAAAAGTTATGGGTGTTGTTAAAGCAGATGCCTATGGTCACGGCATGCTTCAAGTTGCTAGAAAGATTGAAGCTGAAGGTGTTGATTATATAGGTGTTGCAGATATGTCTGAAGCACAAACTCTTCGTGCTGCAGGAATCAAGACCCCTATCCTTGCCTGGTTACATGATCCTGAAGACGATTTTGTTTCAGCAATCAAACATGACATAGATGTTGCTGTTTCTTCTCAGGAACAACTACTTAGAGTTACCAAGGCAGCAGAGCTTGCAGGTAAGCCATGCCAAATACACATCAAGGTTGATACCGGTCTTAGCCGTAACGGTGTGACCATTGATGAACTTGAAGAGTTACTTATACAAACCAAAGAAGCGGTCGCTAATGGCTTGGTGCAAACAATAGGTATCTTTAGCCACCTGTCTTCAACTGGAGCAGAAGAAGATCTTTCTCAGATTGAAAGATTTGAGTTAGCCCTAGCTATGGCTTCAAAGGCAGGCATTTCTTTTGAACTTAGGCACCTAACCGCAAGCGATGGAACACTTAGTTACCCGCAGGCTCACTATGACATGGTGCGCCTTGGTATTGCTCTTTATGGCCTATCGCCATTTAGTGATAACCGAGCCCAAGAGTTTGGTTTGAAGCCAGTAATGCTTGCCGAAGCCAAGGTTGTTCAAACTAAACGTGTTCAGGCAGGAGAAGGTGTCTCTTACGGTTACCTGTATAGAACACCTAAGGAAACAACCCTTGCTCTTGTTCCGGTTGGTTATGCCGAAGGGTTACCTCGTAATGCTTCAGGTAAGGCAGAGGTTTCAATCAACGGGAAGCTATACAAGATCCACTCTCGTATTGCTATGGACCAGTTTGTCGTTGATGTTGGCGATGCATCTGTGTCCCCTGGCGACACAGTAATCATCTTTGGTGAGGGAGGTCCAAGTGCTGATGATTTAGCCACTGCAGCAGAGACTATCAACTACGAGATTGTTACTCGTATTGGTTCTAGATTCAACAGAGAATACATCGGCTAAAGAATTGACCAGCACTCACCAAATCTTTGAGCAAGTAATCAGAACAAGCGAAGACATGCATGAGCTTGGTATTCTATTGGCAAAACAACTTAAGGCAGGCGATCTAGTTATCCTCATCGGACCATTAGGCGCTGGTAAGACAACTCTTACTAGAGGAGTTGGCGAAGGCTTAGGTGTTGAAGGAAATGTTTCTAGCCCAACCTTTGTCATCGCTCGAACCCATAAGCGTGAGTGTCAAGCACCTCTAGTCCACGTCGATGCATATCGACTAGGTAGTCCTTCAGCTCTTGATGATCTGGATATTCCCTTTGCAAGCTCAATAGCTTTGGTGGAGTGGGGTAAAGGTCTAACCGATGATATCTCTGAGCACTGGCTTGAAGTTGAAATCTCTAGAGACACATCAGGTGAAACAGAGGAACGTCAAATCAAGATAACTGGTTATGGCGATCGTTGGGCAGGTGTTTCAATCTAATGAAGACATCTGCTGCATCAACTCGTATGGGTGGATACTCTCTTGCCATCGATACCTCTGCTGGAACTACTGTTGCTGTCTTGAGCATGGGCACTGTTCTAGCTGAACTGAATTACCTTGAACCAATGACTCACTCAGAACGCATTGGTTCAGCAATACAAAAAGTTTTGAACGATGCAGGGCTCAAACCAAACCAAATAGACACCGTCGTTGCAGGGGTAGGACCAGGACCTTTCACTGGTCTTCGTGTTGGTCTTGCAGCTGCAAGATATTTTGCTATTGGCTCTGGAGCAGACCTTGTTTCAGTTTGCTCACTTGATTCAATTGCCTTGGATTTCTATCAAGCAAACCCAACTGCCAAGAACCTAGTTGTCACAACTGATGCTAGAAGAAAAGAAGTCTTCTGGGCTTCATACTCAGGAGTAGTAAACGGTATCCCGCAGCGAACCCATGGACCTTCGGTAAACAAAGAGCAAGACATTGGTAGCTTCATTGATTTGGCTAGCCATGAGAGCACTGAACTAGGAGTTAGAGCAGGTGCTCTAGGGCAGATTGCCTTTGCTCAAGGGCTAAGCGCTCAAGGTGCGAACAAAGACATTACCCCTATTTACCTTCGTGAACCCGATGCGGTTCCTAGTAAGGGTAAGAAGGTGAGTGGCTAATGAGCATAGTAATCAAGCAGGCTACCCTGCTGGATCTTCCTGAAATCATGAAGTTAGAAACAGCTAGCTTTGCCAATGATGCTTGGCCTGAGGAAACCTTCCGCTCTGAATTAGGGGCTAATCACACTTTCTATATCCTCGCTCTTGAAGGCGATGAGCTTGTTGGCTATGCAGGCTTGAGCAAGTTGCCAGGTAGTGATCAGGCAGATATTCAGACAATTGCAGTTAGAGAAGATAAGCGTGGATTGGGTATCGGTAGATTGCTGATGAACTCACTCACCCAGCAGGCAACTGATCTTGATGCCAAGGAAATATTCCTTGAGGTTAGAGCGGATAACTCAATAGCTCAGAAACTATACAAGTTGTTTGGTTTCAAGCAGATTGGCACTAGAAAGAAGTATTACCAGCCTGATGGTGTTGATGCTTTCATCATGAAGACCGATCTGAAACTAAAGAAAAACAAAGAACCGATTGTTCTTGGCATTGAAACTTCATGTGATGAAACTGGCGTTGGCATTGTTCGAGGAAATACTCTGCTTGCCAACATCATTTCCTCAAGCATGGATAAGCACGCAATCTTCGGAGGGGTAGTTCCTGAGATTGCAGCCAGAGCACACCTCGAAGCTCTAACTCCAGTTTTAGATGAAGCTTTGGAGAAAGCTAATCTAACCCTTGATGACATTGACGCTATTGCTGTTACCAACGGTCCAGGATTAGCTGGAGCACTAATGGTTGGCGTTGGTGCTGCCAAAGCACTATCTGTTGCAACCGGTAAACCTATCTATGCTGTGAATCACCTTGTTGGTCACGTAGGAGCAGACATTCTTGATCGTGGTGAATTACAAACTCCAACCATTGCGCTGTTAGTTAGCGGTGGTCATACGTCATTACTTTTAGTTAGAGATCTACTAAACGATGTTGAATTACTGGGTGAAACCATCGATGATGCTGCTGGTGAAGCGTTCGATAAGGTCGCCAGAGTTCTAGGGCTTAGCTACCCAGGTGGCCCTGAGATAGATCGTGTTGCCAAAGAGGGAAACCCTGCTGCCATTAGATTCCCGAGAGGGCTAACGCTTCCTAAAGATATGGAGAAGCATCGTTACGACTTCTCCTTCTCTGGATTGAAGACAGCAGTTGCAAGACACGTTGAACTAGCCGAATCAAAGAACGAAGAGATCTCTATTGCTGATGTTGCAGCTAGTTTCAGAGAAGCAGTAGTTGATGTCCTTATAAAGAAGGCGGTCAGTGCTTGTGAAGACTTTGGTGTGCCAAGACTCTTGCTAGGTGGTGGAGTAGTAGCAAATGCAAGGCTACGAGAGGTAGCCAAAGAGCACTGTGAAGCTAATGGCATTGAACTTAGAATCCCACCGTTTAGCCTCTGCACCGACAATGGCGCGATGATAGCTATCGTCGGTTCTCAGTTGATTATGGCTGGACGTGCACCCAGCACCTTAGATTTCTCAGCAGAATCAACTCTGCCTGTTACTACCGTTCAGTCCTAAAGAGCTCTAACGATAAGCACTCGGTGAGCACCATCGACTCGAGTGACAATGAGGGTGGCTGATTCGGTTCCTTTAGGGTCAAGCTCTCGTCTCAACTGCTCTGGCGTGATGTCAGCTCCGCGTTTTTTGATTTCTAGAACACCAATTTGTTTCTCTCTGAGGTAAGCCTTGAGTTTCTTTCTATCGAAAACTAGGTTCTCTAATACTTCGTAGCCCTTAAGCCAAGGGGAGTGAACCTCTTCATTTGAAGAAAGATAAGCAATCTCATTAGAGAAGATGTTTAGTCCAAGAGAGATAGCAAGATCTCCAACAAGGTGAGATCTGATAATCGAGGCATCTGGTTCATAAAGGTATTTGCCTAGTTCACCTAGGGGAGCATCGAGTCTTTCAGCATCTGCACTGGTTATTTCAAAAGTTCCATTAGGGCTTAGAAGTAGTGCTGCTCTTTTTACTTCAGGTCTTCTGAGAATCCCAAAATACAAAGTGAGTTCAACTAGATCGCCATCATCGGATACCCAAACAGCTTCAGCATCTTCAGGAATGTCTTTGTGATCTAGCCCTGGGCCCAACTTCACAATTGTTGGCTTAGTTCTTGCCGCCTCTAAAACAAAGTCAAAGGAAGGGCTGAAATCATTGATGTCGTATTTGCGTTTATTGATGTTCGTCTTTGAGTCATTGAGATCTCTTCTTGCTGGGTCAATAAACAAACCGTCAAAGTTATCTAGATTTATGGTTGTGACATCGGCTTGTTCAACTTTGACATTTTCAAAGCTAGCTAGGTTGTATGTTGCCAGAGCTGCTGTGACCTCATCTATCTCAAATGCAGTTACTTCCATATCTAAACTTGCTATCGCTAAACTCTCTGCGCCAATCCCACAACCCAGATCTGCAATTCTTGTAAGCCCGTGGTTTCTAAACCTGCCAGCATGGATAGCAGCAACTTTAAGCCTGGATGCTTGCTCTAAACCTTCTTCGGTAAAGAACATGGTTTGTGCAAACTCACCAAATTTAGCTCTGGCTCTTCTGCGTAATTTGACCTGGGTTAGCACTGTTGCCACCAGCTCGGCCGAGTGGCCCTTGCCCCTCAGCTTGGAGACTACTTTGACCATGTCGGCCTTGGAGTCTATTTCCCCAACTTCGGCTAATAGAGCCTGCCCCTCTGGGCTAATGAGGCTCATAAAGCCGGTGCGATCCATAAACCAACGCTAACAGCGAAGAGTTAGCACTCTGGTTGCAAGAGTGCTAAAAACAGGTAAACTTGTCCCTGAGGTGAAGATAATCACCCAAATCCAGTCAATAAAGAAGAGGTTCACGTGTCGGTTTCAATCAAGCCACTAGAAGATCGTATTGTCGTTCTCCCAGTTGAGGCAGAGCAAGTCACAGCATCAGGTCTAGTAATCCCAGACACCGCTAAAGAGAAGCCTCAGGAAGCCGAAGTAGTCGCAGTTGGCCCAGGCCGCGTAGATGACAACGGTAACCGTGTCCCACTGGACATCTCAGTTGGTGACCGAGTGATTTTCTCTAAGTACGGTGGCACAGAGCTAAAGTACAACGGCAAAGAGTACCTAGTGCTTTCAGCAAGAGATGTACTTGCAATCGTAGAACGCTAAAAACACAAATACACAAAACCCTAAACCTTGGGCAATAAAGTAAAAATGGGCCGGCTAATTTAGTCGGCCCTTTTTCTTTACCTGTTGAAAACTAAAAACAAGAAGAGAAATCTTTCTTATTCTCCTTAGATGAGAAAAGTTAGAAACTTAGTGGTTTTAGCCCTGATTGGTATTGGCGGGGTGTATCTAGTTTCAATTGGAAATGCGAAACCAGTAGCACCTGGACTGAAGGTAGGTGTTCTAGTCTCCGATAGCGGCAGCCTAGGATTTGTTGGCCAAATTCAAAGAGCTGCGGTGAAACTTGCTGTTCGTGATTTAACTGATCGACAAGTAAATATTTCTATCGGCTATTTTGATGTTGGAGATTCTGATCAGGAGAGAGCTAGAGCGCTTTCTAGACTCAAGTCTTTTGAGAGTGATGTAATCATCGCTCCGGTTGAATCGGAGTCAACCAAGGCATTAGTTCAAAGCACAGTCAAGTCGCTGGTTCCGATGATTGCTCCTTCTTCTCTTGAAGATGAACTAGGCGAGGAAAGCACTAAGCCTTGGCTTTTTAGATTGGCAACTAGTCCAAGTCAAGATTCTTTTGCTCTAGTTAGATTCGTTTCCAAACCTGAACCAAAACAAGTGGTTATAGTTTCAGGTTCTTTGCCTCAAAGTCGAGCCCAGTTGAGATCGCTGTCCTTTGGTTTGGTTATGAATGGTATTAGAGTCCAGACCCTTGCCATCAAAGACGTAAAAGCTGTTGCTCGCACAAAGCCTGATGCTTTGGTTTTACTCAGCATGGAGGAGTCCCTTCCGTTTCTTTCCTCCATGGCTAGCTGGGTTGAATCTGTCCCAAGGGTTTATCTGGTTCCCAGCAATCTGGCTGATTACTCCGGGTACCCCTTTGCTAAGGCTCTAAAGGGAGTTGAGGCGATTTACCCTAGGACTGAGGTTGAGCCCCAATTCAGAGCTGATTTAGCTCAGTTATTAGGAACTGGAAGCCTTCAAGGCCCTAGAGCCTCTACAATTCTGGGCCTTGGACAGAGAACCTATGATGCGGTCAAAATAGCCGTTGAAGCCCGTCTCAGGGCCAAAAGCGATAGTCCTGAGAGCCTAAGGTCAGCTATAGCAAGGACCCAGATCGAGGGCAAAGCACTCTTTGAGCGCAGTGGTTTTCTAGACCAATCTGAGTATTCGGTTTTTCGTTACTCAAGTTCTGGAACCTTCTCCCAGGTGTCTTTGTTCAGCCCAAATTGACCCTAAACAAGAGGTAAGTAGTCAGGGTAGAATTGGCTAATCTAAACTCCTGACAGGTTGAAAATGACTCAAAATGACCCTTTTGGCTTTACTGGTCTGACTTATGACGATGTACTGCTTATGCCTGGCCAGTCCGATGTTGTTCCTAGCCAGGTCTCAACCAAGACCCAGGTAACCAAGCGCTTATCCATCAACATCCCTTTGCTCTCCTCAGCTATGGACACTGTTACTGAGGCTCGTCTAGCTATCGCTATCGCCAGACAGGGTGGTCTAGGTGTTTTGCACAGAAACCTATCTATTGACCAGCAGGCAACCCAGGTTGATCTAGTCAAGAGATCAGAAGCTGGAATGATTACCCATCCGGTTACCACCCACCAGCTAGCAACCTTGCAAGAAGTTGATGCTGTTTGTGCAACTTACCGAGTTTCCGGTCTTCCTGTTATTGATGAAGATGGAACTCTTGTTGGAATTGTTACCAACAGAGATATGCGTTTTGTGAACGAAGTTCAAAAGACCACAACTTTGGTTAAAGATGTAATGACACCAATGCCTTTGGTCACCGCTCCGGTTGGAGTTTCTCCTGAAACTGCAATTGCTATCTTTGCCCAGCACAGAATCGAAAAACTTCCACTGGTTGATCCGAGTGGAAAACTAAAAGGTCTAATCACCATTAAAGATTTTGACAAGAGTGAGAAGTATCCTCTTGCCAGCAAAGACTCTAAAGGTCGACTACTAGTTGCAGCAGCAGTTGGTGTTGGAGATCAGGGTTGGGAAAGAGCGATGGCTCTGGTTGATGCTGGCGTTGACATTCTTATTGTTGATACCGCGCACGGACACAACACCGCTGTATTGGATATGGTTGCCAAACTAAAAGCAGAACCTGTTGCTAAGCACGTTGATGTAATTGGTGGAAATGTTGCAACCCGTGAAGGTGCAGCTGCTCTTGTCGCTGCTGGTGCAGATGGAGTGAAGGTTGGGGTAGGACCTGGTTCTATTTGCACAACCCGTGTTATCGCTGGTGTCGGTGTTCCTCAGATCACTGCAGTTTATGAAGCTAGTTTGGCTTGTAAGCCTGCTGGAGTTCCAGTGATTGCTGATGGTGGTTTGCAGTTCTCAGGAGATATTCCTAAGGCACTGGTTGCTGGAGCAAACGCTGTAATGATTGGCTCACTTCTTGCTGGTACCGATGAAGCACCTGGAGATATCACTTTTGTTGGTGGCAAGCAGTTCAAGACCTATAGAGGTATGGGATCTCTTGGCGCTATGCAGTCACGCGGAGAAGCCAAGAGTTACTCTAAAGACCGTTACTTCCAGGACGATGTTCTTCGCGAAGACAAGCTAGTTCCTGAAGGTATTGAAGGAAGAGTTCCTTACCGTGGCACCGTTGGTACCGTTGCCCACCAGCTAATTGGTGGCCTTAGAGCTGCTATGGGATATGTTGGGGCGGCTACCGTTGAAGAATTACAGGCCAAGGGTAAGTTCGTGAGAATCACTCCGGCAGGGCTCAGAGAGAGCCACCCACACGATATTCAAATGACCGTCGAAGCGCCAAATTACAACAACCGCTAGGAAATCAAAATGAGTGAAATAGAGATTGGTCGCGGTAAGCGCGGTAACCGCAGCTGGGCATTTGACGATATTGCTATTGTTCCTTCAAGAAGAACTCGTGACCCGAGAGATGTTTCAACTGCATGGAACATCGATGCATATAGTTTTCAACTTCCGGTTCTAGCTGCTCCGATGGACTCAGTGGTTTCTCCTGATACCGCGATTGCTATTGGCAAGCTAGGTGGTCTTGGTGTTCTAGATCTTGAAGGTCTATGGACAAGATACGAAGACCCAACAAAGCAACTAGCTGAGATCGCTAAGTTATCTCCAGCTGAAGCAACTGTTGCTATGCAGAAGATGTATTCCGCAGAAATCAAGCCTGAACTAATCAAGGAAAGACTTGCATATATTCGTAAGTCTGGAGTTACTGTTGCCGGTGCTCTTTCACCTCAAAAGACTAAAGAGTTTGCGAAGGCTGTTATATCAGCTGGTGTTGATCTGTTTGTTATTCGTGGCACAACTGTTTCAGCAGAGCATGTTTCAAAGACTCAAGAAGCTCTAAACCTAAAAGAGTTCATCTATGAACTAGATGTTCCTGTCATCGTTGGTGGAGCTGCTACCTACACTGCTGCTCTTCACCTAATGAGAACTGGTGCTGCCGGTGTGTTAGTTGGTTTTGGTGGTGGAGCTGCCTCTACTACTCGTAAGGTTCTAGGTATTCACGCTCCTATGGCAACTGCTGTTGCCGATGTTTCAGGAGCGAGAAGAGACTACATGGATGAATCAGGTGGCCGTTACGTGCACGTGATTGCTGATGGTGGACTTGGAACTTCAGGAGATATTGTCAAGGCGATTGCTTGTGGCGCTGATGCAGTAATGCTTGGCTCTGTTCTTGCTAAGGCAGATGAAGCACCTGGTCAGGGCTGGCACTGGGGAGCAGAAGCTCACAACCCAGAACTTCCTAGAGGAGAGAGAGTCAAGGTAGGAACCGTTGGCTCACTGGAACAGATTCTTCAGGGTCCTTCAACTTCAGCAGATGGTTCAACGAACTTGATGGGTGCACTTCGTAAAGCAATGGCAACAACTGGATACTCCGATCTAAAAGAATTCCAAAGAGTAGACACAGTAGTAGCTCCATACGGCGCTTAATCTATGCTCAAACTTGCTCTAACCGCTAGATGGATAGCAGCGTTATTCTTCTGCCTAATGTTGGCAGTTGTCTTTGCGTTGATGGCTCAATGGCAGATCAGTAGAACTTTTGTTGAAGATGTAACAAGCAACACCTGGTCAAAAGTGAAAGTAGTTGACCTGGACAGTCTCACAGAACCTAATGCCCCATTTACTTTTAATGAAGCATCTCTTGAAGGCGAAGATACAGTTCTAACCAAAGTTGAGACTGAGCTTACCCTTAATCCTTCAAGAGCATTCCTGGTTGCCGATCGAATTCAATTAAATGGCGATCGAGGCTTTTGGATTGTTGTCCCAGCTAATACTTTGAAAGCAGAACTGTTTGTTGCTGCTGGTTTTATCAATGGTGAGCAGGAAGCCAAGACTGCTCTAGCTGAGGTAAAGAATCTAATGACCGTTCAGGCCTTTATGCCGTTTGAAGGAAGGTTGTTACCTAGCGAAGCTCCAGTTGAGTCCCTAGGTGAAGATGTTTATGGAACTCTTTCAGTTCCTCAACTAATCAATAACAAGTTAGATGAGGAAAAGGACTCTGCCACTTACACAGGCTTCTTAGCTTTGACTGATCAGAACGTTTTTTCAGCGGTTGCTGGTGTTGAACCTTTGACTATAGGAATAGCCAAGGGTGATGGGGAAGTGAACTGGCTTAGTGCGTTCTATGCCATTGAATGGACTGTGTTTGCAGGCTTTGCAGTGTTTATGTGGTGGCGGCTATTGGCAGATGCATATAAGAAGCAGCAGGCTGCCTTACTGGCTGAATAGGCCTAAAAGCCGAAGTAAAATAGGGCTATGGTCCCCAAAGAACAGGCACTATCTGCCCTCAAGTTTTATCGAGTTAGCTCTAAAATCACCGGTGTTTTCCTAATCCTGGTCGGTATTGAGATGCTTCTAAAGTATGGCTTTGGGCTGCTTATCTGGTCTGGCGGATCCGCAGGTGCTCTAGGTTTAGTGCCTGATTCAGTAGATGGCACAGGACTTCCAGTTTCAGGTGTTGATATTTCTAAGCTCTTGCTTCAGGTTCATGGAGTTTTATACATCGTTTATCTGTTTGCTGATTTCCGTATATGGAGACTAGCCAGCATGAAGTTCCAAGATTTCCTAATGATTGCGATGGGTGGAGTTGTTCCATTCTCTGCATTCTTTATCGAAAGAGTTTATTTCGCCAAATTCATCAAAGTTTTTGGACTTGAAAAGACGGGTGCCTAAAGATTAACTCTTCAGCTGAAAATAGACCGGTACTGGTTGTTGACTTTGGTGCGCAGTATGCGCAGCTAATCGCACGTAGAGTTCGTGAAGCTGGCGTTTACAGTGAGATTGTTCATCACAACATCTCTGCCGATGAAGTAAAGAATAAGAACCCATTGGCAATTATTCTTTCTGGTGGTCCAGCTAGCGTTTATGAACCTGCTTCTCCTCAGTTAGATAAGAACATCTTGGAATTAGGTGTTCCTATTCTTGGTATTTGCTATGGCTTCCAGATCCTTGCTTCTGCTTTAGGCGGAAGAGTCGATAAGACTGGACTTAGAGAGTATGGAGCAACAGAACTCAGTGTTGTTGCCGGTGGTGAAATTCTTCAGGGGCAGCCAGAAGCCCAAATTTGTTGGATGAGTCACGGCGATCAGGTCATGCAAGCCCCTGACGGCTTTGAAGTTCTAGCTAGCACCGCAACAACTCCTGTTGCTGCATTTGCTAGTAGTGCAAAGAAGATTTATGGAGTGCAGTGGCATCCAGAAGTAAAGCACTCACAGTTTGGTCAAAATGTTCTAGAAAACTTCTTACACAATGCAGCTGGTATTCCAGCCGACTGGAATAGCGAAAACGTTATTGCTCAACAGGTCGAAAGAATTAGAAACCAGGTTGGCAGCGACAGAGTTATATGTGGTCTATCTGGTGGAGTTGATTCAGCGGTAGCAGCAGCACTAGTCCACAAAGCAGTGGGAGACCAACTGGTATGTATCTTTGTAAACCACGGTCTTCTGCGCGAAGGTGAAGTTGAGCAGGTTGAACGCGACTATGTATCTTCAACTGGAGTAAGACTTGTCACAGTAGATGCTGAAAAGAAGTTCCTAGATGCTCTAGCAGGGGTCACTGACCCTGAAACTAAGCGGAAGATCATTGGTAGAGAGTTCATTAGATCTTTCGAAGAAGCTCAGGCCCAGTTGATTGCTGAATCTAAGGCTGATGACCGTCCAATCAAGTTCCTAGTTCAAGGAACCCTTTATCCAGATGTTGTTGAATCTGGTGGTGGTGTTACAGCAGGTATCAAGAGCCACCACAACGTAGGAGGCCTTCCTGAGGACCTTCAGTTCGAACTTGTTGAACCACTAAGAACTCTTTTCAAAGATGAAGTTAGAGCCATTGGATATGAGCTTGGACTACCTAAAGAAATAGTTTCTAGACAGCCTTTCCCAGGACCTGGTCTCGGTATTCGTATCGTTGGTGAAGTAACCAAGGAACGTTTAGATCTTCTTCGCAAGGCAGATGCAATCGTAAGAGCAGAGCTAAGCGCTGCTGGTATGGATGGAGAGATCTGGCAGTGCCCAGTAGTTCTCTTGGCTGATGTTAGATCTGTTGGTGTTCAAGGCGACGGTAGAAGCTATGGCCACCCAATAGTTCTTCGCCCGGTATCAAGTGAAGATGCCATGACAGCAGACTGGTCAAGAATTCCTTACGACCTACTAGCAAAGATTTCAAACAGAATTACCAACGAGGTAGCAGGAGTAAACAGAGTGGTGCTAGATGTCACCAGTAAGCCGCCTGGCACTATCGAGTGGGAATAGAACATAAAAGAAATGCCGCCTGAAACTAATCAGGCGGCATTTCTTTATTGCTTAGCTATTAGCCAAGGGTTAGATACACAGTTCTCACCTGAGTTGTGATCGGCTTCTTGGTCTTAGCGTTGATCGGCTTGTATGTAGTTGGATACATTCTGTATCTAGTGATTGTTACCTTCACCTTAAGACCGTTGAAGCCCTTCTTTAGTGCTTTGAAGGCAGCAGCCTCAGTCTTTGAGTTACAGAATGGAACAGTTGCCTTGAATGTCTTCTTGGCCATAGCTGCCTTTAGTTGAGCCGCAGTCTTAGAAGGCATGGCCTTCAAGATACCGAAGTTCACTGTGCACTTGTACGCCTTTCCTGAAATCTTGAACTCGCTAACAGCAGCAATCTTTCCAATCCAGATACCGTAGGTTTCAACCTTTAGTGCACCAGCACTCTTAGTCCAGCTAAATCCAACGTCACCCATCTTGGTGAGAGCTCCACCAGCCAAGCTAGTTGGCTTAGATGGGTCACCTGGATCAACACTTGGACCACCAGCATCCTTAGTGATTGTGAATTCCATCTTGGTAGGTGCAATTGGGTTGAAGCGAGCATTACCTGCTTGAGAGACGTTCACGATACAAACACCAGGCTTGATACCAGTAACGAAACCTTCTTCTGTAACATCACAGACAAGTGGGGTAGTGCTTACGAAGGTAACTGGAAGAGATGAGCTTGAACTTGCAACAAGTTCGAAACCATCTGCTGAATCAGTTGCCTTAGTTGGAGGAACTGTGTTCTGTGGAAGAACAATAGTCAGTACCTGGTTAGATTTACCAACTGAAATCGAAACATCAGAAGCAGTTGCTGCATTGAATACAGTAGTTGCTGCTGTTGATCCGTTGATTGTACATAGACCAACTGCTAGGAAGGTCAACTGGTTTCCAGCAACAGTACAAACACTTGTGGTCTTTGAACTGTATACAACTGGAATAGTGATCGGTCCTTGGACACCAACGGCAGTGATGTTCGCAGTTAGTGTTCTAGCAGCTTCTGCTGCACCAGCGGTGCTTGCTCCAGCGTCAATTACAACCACTGGGTTCAACTTGGTCACACCAGTGTAGGTAAATGTTCCAGCAGCAAGATTACCTTGCGCATAGATCAAGCTGATAGGTGCATAACCTGCAGCATTTCCATTTGGAACATCTAGAACAATCTGAGTTGCAGTCTTAGAGAAGATATTTGCAACTCTTCCTCCGATGATTGCTGAGGTGATTAGATCTAGGTTGGTTCCAGTGATAGTAACTCTGGTTCCAGCAGGAACAGTGTTAGTGCTGAATCCAGTACCTGGGTTAATCACAACAGGAGTTGGAGCAATAGAGCCTGTGAAGGTTCTATTGATTGATCCAGCTGCGTTAGTTGCGGTAATGGTGAATGAGTAGTTTCCAACACCAGTTGGTGCTCCACTAATTTCACCTGTTTCAGAATCTAGAACCAAGCCAGCAGGAAGGGTTCCAGCAGTAACTGCATAAGTTACCTCTGGGAAACCAACAGCTTCTACCTGGTCGCTGAACTGTGCACCAGTCTGCATTGGAAGGAGTGTGTTCTTGTTGAATGCAGTTGGGACCTTGTGAACAACAAAGTTAGCGCTGTCTTCAGTTAGCTCATTGTTATCGAGGTTTGAGTCAGGAGTTGTTGAACTTAGAGCAACCTCTCCATCTTCTGTTCTCTCTCCACCAACAAGCGAAGCTGAGATAGCAACCGGAATGCTGAACTTGACTGTTCCACCAGCAGGGATAACTGAAGTGGTTGAACAACGCACTAGAGTGCTGCTTACCAATACACAGCCAGCACCTAGAGGAGCAACCGAGCTAACACCTGTAGGCAGGACGTAATCTACGCTTGCTCCAGCTGCTGCTGCGTTACCTAGGTTAGAAACAGTGATTTCAATAGTTCCAGTTCCACCTGCAACAAGTGCACTTGGTGAAACAGTTACCGCTAGGTCAGTTGCAGCACTACCAACTGTTATTGAGTGGGTAAGCGCAGTTGCAGGTAGGAAGTTGTAGTCGCCGTCCTTGTTGACTTTGAACTCACATGTTCCTGCAGCAATTGCAGTTACGTTTACTCTTTGACCAGCAAGAGCTACAGAACAGATAGTTGGGGTTAGACCTTCAACAGTGATTGCTCCGTACCCATCGCCACCAGTGATGATGATCTGGGTTGTCTTAGTGCCGTTCCACTGAGGTGAATCTAGCTCTGAAGGAGCGGTTCTCGCAATCAAAGCGTCTTGTTCAGCCTTACCAATTGTGATTACTACTGAATCAGTGATCTCGTTGAAGTAAGGGTCGCTTGCCTTTGTGGCAATCACTGTACAGGTGCCTGCACGAAGGGCAATAACTCTATCGCCATCAATTGCACAGATTGCACTGCTTGCTGGAGCTACTGAGTACTCAACATCTCCGTCACCTGAACCACCTGTTACTGATAGACCGGTAGATACTTCTTCACCCTTTACAAACTGAAGAGTTGTGTCTTCAGCTGTTAGGACTAGCTCAGCCTGGACACCCTTGTTGATCTTGATTGTGGTGCTTGCAGTTGCAGGCTCGAAGGTTACATCTCCAGCCTTGGTTGCAATAACAACACAGTCACCACCGGTGATTACTGTCACAACATTTCCTGCTACTGAACAAACTGAAGCAGATGCAGGTGATACTGCATAAGTAACTGCACCTGTTCCTGAACCACCTGATGTTGAAAGGGTGGTGGTAACAGAGTTTGATCCGGAGTAGGTAAGGGTTGGGTTTGTAGCACTTGCTGTTAGAGAAGCCTGAAGACCCTTTGTGATTGTGATAACTAGAGAATCAGTTGCTTCTAGGTAGTTAGCATCACTTGCCTTAGTTGCAATCAGTTCACAGTTACCACTTGTAAGAGCGGTAATAACGTTTCCTGAAACTGAACATACAGATGAACTATCTGGGTCTACAAAGTAGCTAAGCGCTCCGTTTCCTGATCCACCAGTTACTGATAATCGAGTTGTCACAGAAGTGTTCACGATATAAGCCAGGGTTGAATCTTCTGATGCTAGTACCAGAGGAGTCTGGTCAGCCTTAGTGATTTCAACCGTCACTGACGCAGATGATGCTAGGAAGTCGCTGTCCCCAGCCTTAGTTGCAGTTACGGTACATGAACCTGGGCGAAGAGAAACAATGTTGCTTCCCTGCAAAGCACAGACCAACAAGCTTTCCTGAGCAATTGTGTAAGTGATAGCACCGTTACCTGAACCACCGGTTGGTAGTAGGGCAGTTCTAACAACTGTGTCGAAGTTGTGCTGAAGAGAAGCGTCTTCAGTTGTTAGAGACAATGGTGTTTGAACACCCTTGTTGATGGTGATAACTACTGAGTCAGATGTTGCATTGAAGAATGCATCGCTTGCCCTAGTTGCAGTGATGGTACAGGTTCCTGCCTTTAGAACAGTAACTGTGTTGCCATCAACTGAACAGATAGCTGCACTTGCTTCTGCTACAGCATAAGTTACAGCTCCAGTTCCTGATCCACCAGTAGTTGATAGATCAGTCTGAACTGTCTCGCCTACAACCAACTGAAGAGTTTCGTCATCAGCTGTGACCACTAGAGCTACCTGGTTACCCTTAGCAATCTTGATGGTTGTGTTAGCAGTTGCAGGCTCGAAGGTTATGTCTCCTGCCTTAGTAGCAACAACCACACAGTCACCACCAGTGATAACTGTTACAAGATTGCCTTCAACAGAACAGATAGCTGCAGAAGCCGTTGCTACTGCGTAGGTAACTGCACCTTCTCCAGATCCTCCAACAGTTGAAAGAGTTGTTGTCACAACATCGGTAGGTGAGTAAGCAAGGTTCGGGTTAGCTGCAGTAACGGTTAGAGCAGCCTGAAGACCCTTAGTGATTGTGATCACTAGAGAATCAGTTGCCTCTAGGTAGTTAGTATCGCTTGCCTTAGTAACTGTAAGTTCACAAGTACCACTTGTTAGAGCAGTAACAACGTTTCCTGCAATTGAACAAACAGAAGCGCTGCCTGAAGCTACTGCATAAACAACAGCACCTACACCTGAACCACCTGTGATTGACAAACGAGTTGTCACAGAGGTGTTGACGATGTAAGCCAAGCTCTCATCGTCCGATTCAAGAACTAGAGGGACCTGAGGGCTCTTAGTGATCTCAATAGTTGTTGATGCGCTAGTAGCTAGGAAGTCGCTGTCGCTAGCCTTAGTTGCTGTGATGGTACATGAACCAGCACGAAGAGCAACAATGTCGCTTCCCTGTAGAGCACAGACAGACAAGCTGTCAGTCGCAACGGTGTATGAAACAACACCGGTACCTGAACCACCTGATGGCAGTAGTTCTGTTCTCACTAGTGAACCAACTAGGTACTGAATGCTTTCATCTCTAGTGTCAACTGTGAATTCAGCCTGAACACCCTTAGCGATGACGATGGTTACAGTACCTGTTACTTCCTTGAAGAAAGCATCACTTGCCTTAGTAGCAGTGATCACACAAGTTCCTGCCTTTAGAACAACAACGTTGGTTCCATCAAGCTCACAGATAAGTGCACTGTCTTCTGAAACTGCGTAAGTGATTGCTCCATCGCCTGATCCGCCAGTAGTTGATAGGCCAGTCTGAACAGTTTCACCTAGAACATACTGAAGAGTTGAGTCATCTGCAGTGGCAGTAAGTGCAGCCTGGTTGCCCTTAGCAATCTTGATTGTTACAGCAGCTGCCATGTCAGCGAAGTTAACATCTCCAGCCTTGGTTGCAACAACTACACAGTCACCACCGGTGTTTACTGTTACAACGTTTCCAGTAACAGAACAGATTGAAGCAGAAGCTTCAGTTACCTCATAGGTCACTGCACCTGTTCCAGAACCACCAACTGTTGAAAGTGTTGTGGTCACAACATCAGTTGCTGAGTAAGTTAGCTCACCTGGAGTTGCTGTTGCAAATAGGTCAGCCTGCTTAGTTCTAAGAACAGGAACTGTGATGCTGGTTTCATAATCTAGGAATCCAGCATTACCTTCCTTAGCAATGTTTATCTGACAGTCACCAACCTGGAGAGCTGTCATGGTGATCTTGTTTCCAGTGACTGTTACAGAACAGATCTCAGCGCTAGCTGGATCTACTGTTGCAGTGATGGTGCTGTTTAGAACACCACCTGACACAGTGATCACGTTAGTGGCTGCAGGAACTGCGAAGTTGATCTTGTCCTTATCTGGAGTAACAACAACATCAAGCTGAGCACCAGCTGTGATGGTGAAGGTTGCAACTGAGCTAGAAGCAATCAAGGTGCCATCTGGTGCACGAGCTACGTTGATTGCAATGACGTTACATTCACCTTGACCAAGTGCTGTTACCTTAGCTGTGGTTCCAGTTCCTGAAACAGCACAGATGTTTCTGCTGTCTGCATCTACTGAGTAGCTGAGGAGATCTCCTTCTTCAGAGCCTTCAACAGTAACTGTTGTTATAAAGCCTGGAGCTGGAACGAATGACTCGCTTGCATTAGGAACAGTTGCAATGATCTGGGTTCCTGGCTGAGAGATACGAACTGTTGTAGTTGCAGTTGCATCTGCGTAGTTAACATCTCCTGCCTTTGTTACGTTGATCACACAGAAGCCGAAGTAGTTAGCGGTAACGGTAGCAAGACCGTTAGCCACGTTAACAGTACAAACGCTCGCGCTACCTGGATCTACTGAGTAGCTAACTGCACCAGTACCGGTACCACCGGTTAGGTTTAGCGCAGTCGTCTGCTTAGGAGATTCAACATAGGTAATGAATGGTGTAACCGCAGTTAGGTTTAGTCGAGCTTGAGGAATCTTGTTGATTACTACGCTTAGCTTTCCTGTTGCAGCATTGAATAGACCATCTGCACCAGCAGCCTTAGTTGCTGTTAGATCACAGCGACCTGCTTGGATAGCAGTGATAACACCAGTAGCAGAGTTGTATGTACATACAGCAGTTGAACCAGAGTCAACAACTACGCTCAAGGCACCGTTTCCTGAACCACCGGTAACAGTAAGAGTAGAGGTCGCTCTTGGGCTTACAGCATAGGTAAGTTCGCTAGGAGACGCAGTCATAACGATAGGAGCTTGAGTTCCCTTAGTGATGGTCACTGTGATTTGTGTAGAGGTCGCTTGGTTGTAACCAGGTGATGCAGCCTTCACTGCAGACAGTAGACAGTTACCAACACCTAGAGTCTTTACAGTAAGAACACCATCAGCAACTGTTGCATCGCTACAAATAGCAGCAGATGCAGGGTTGACAGAGATGCTAGTTGCACCAGTTCCTGATCCACCAGCAACAGCCACTGTGAATGTGTTTGCTGGAGCATCGAAGTAACCAAGAGTGGTCTTAGATGCAGTTGCAGTTAGGGTCGCTTGGTTAGTCCTACCAATCCAGAATGAATTTGTAACTACGTTTGAGTCTTCCCATGCAGCATTACCTGCTTTGTATGCAGAAACCCTACATTCACCGTGAGAAATAGCAGTAACGATGATTTGGGTTGGGT
>CAMDEE010000008.1 GCA_945895375.1 Auritidibacter sp. Marseille-P8566 | reverse complement strand
TAACTGCGCAATTGTTCTAGCCGGAGCTGCTTTACTTCTAAATCTTCTACCTATAAGGAGATCGATAAGGCTTTCTCTGAGTTTCGCTGTTATCTTTGCCTATCTAGGTCTTGTTGGCCCTGAGCCCAGTGTTTTGAGAGCAAGCGTGATGGTAGGTGCGGTGCTTGTTGGTTTCTTACTTGGAAGAAGAGTTCCTCCACTCGAAGCGCTTTCTTTAGCAGTAGTGATTCTGTTGATGTATGAGCCAAAGCTATCCATGGACTTTGGCTTTGCTCTTTCTGCTCTAGCAACTCTGGGTCTTTTAGTGCTTGCACCAAAGCTAGTTGAGATTCTTCAAAGAAGAATGCCGCTTTGGTTGGCGATAGTGGTTTCTGTATCGCTCTCGGCTCAGATTGCATGTCTTCCTGTTCTGTTGTTGCTTCAGCCATCCATACCTCTCTATTCGATTGTTGCCAACGTGCTGGCCGAGCCACTGGTTGCACCAATCACAGTTATTGGCTTACTTTCTTGTCTGGCAGCTCCGGTATTTCCACTTCTCTCTGCTGGACTGTGTCTTATCGCTTCCTATCCAGCTGCTGTCATTCTGTTTGTTGCTGAGAGATTCGCAAATGCTCCTTCGGCAAGCATCAGTTGGGTTGAAGGTGTATTTGGAATTGGGTTAGCAATCGTCTTAGTTCTTGCTATTTGGGTGTATGTGAGCAGTAAGAAGGTAGTTATAAAGAGAATTTCTGGACTAATCGTTGCGTTGATCCTGTTGTCATTCTTTGCACAAAGCTCTTCGATTGCCATCCAGCGCGGTGATTTCTATAGAAATGACTACTCAATAGTGAATTGCGATGTGGGGCAAGGCGATGCTCTGGTGATTAGATCGCAGGGAAAAGTTGCTCTGATTGATGTTGGTCGTGAAGATCCTGCAATAGATGAGTGTCTAAGTGGATTGGGAATAAACAGGATAGATCTTCTAGTACTAACTCACTACGACATGGATCACGTTGGCGGAGTGCTAGGTGCAATCACGGGAAGAGAAGTAGTTACGGCACTCATCACCCCGTTTGCTGATGACCGACCAGGAGCAAACATTACTCAGGACATCCTTGAAGCTAGGAAAGTGCCGATGGTGAAGGCCGAAAAAGGTATGAGTGGGCAACTAGGTGAATATAAGTGGCTAGTTCTTGCTCCTAGTAGAGGTGCGATGGATGCTGAAGATAGCAATGACGCCAGCACCTCTATGTATTGGGAGAGTGAGAACGTGTCTCTATTCGCATTGGCGGATTCTGGTGAAAGAGCGCAACTGCGAATGGGTTCTGACTATCGGAATCTGTTTGAATCGGGTTTCGGGTCGAGAATGGTCATTGTCAAGGTTGCTCATCATGGCTCAGGAGATCAAGCACCTGAAGTTTATGAAGCAATTTCAGCAGACATTGCTCTTATCTCTGTGGGTAAAGATAACTCCTATGGGCATCCAACAAGAAGAACTCTCGACCTGCTGAACTTCAGTGGAACACAAGTGCTTAGAACTGATGAAATGGGGGCAATAGGCATTTCGGAGTCCAGTTCTGGGCTAGAGGTGTCTATCGCTGGTAGAAGTTAGGCTTTACAGGTGAGTCCAGCAAGAGTAGTCCCTTGGCGTGCAGTGAAACCGGCACCGGTGATTCTTGTATCTGGCCCTCAAGACTTCTTTGCCGATAGAGCCATAAAGGCGGTAAAGGCAGAGCTAAAAACTAAAAACCAGGACCTTGAAGTTGTTGAGGTGAGCGGTGCTGATTATGTTACGGGACAGATCTTTGATTTGGCTAGCGCTGGATTGTTTGGAGATTCCAAGCTTGTTGTCATTGACGGAGTTGAGCGTTGCACAGACGCACTCATCACAGATGGCGTTGAGTACCTAAACCAGCCTTTTGAGGATGCGGTAGTTATCTTTAGGCACAATGGCAAATCTGTCCGTGGCAAGAAGTTACTCGAGAGCTTGCGCGCAAACGATGCGTTTATTGAAGCCACCTGCACTGACACAAACAAAGAAGCAGACAAGATCACTTTTGTTGAGAATGAGTTCATAGCCAAGGGTAGAAAGATTCAAAAGGCTGCGGCTCAAGCGTTGGTCGACATCTTCAGTACTGACTATGAAGAACTTGCAGCTGCGGCATCGCAACTTCAGTTGGACGATGCAGGAGACATCACACCTGAACTTGTTGAGAAGTATTTTGGTGGAAGGCTAGAGACCACTGTTTACAAAGTTGCTGACGCAGCTTTCGACGGACAGGGAGCTCAAGCACTTCTCTTACTGAGACACGCTCTTGATCAAGGCTTAGAGCCAGTAGTGATGGTTAATGCCTTCAGTAGAAAAATCAATCAGCTTGCGAAGATCTACGGAAACCCTAGGGCAACCGCTGCCAATATGGGTATTCCCGATTGGCTGTTTACTAAAGTCCGTCAAGCAACATCTGGCTGGACAGAAGATGGTCTAGCGAGAGTCATTCATGCGATTGCTGAAACAGATTATGCAGTAAAGGGTGGAGAGAAAGACTCGCAGTTCGCTCTAGAGAGACTTGTTAGCCTTGTGGTTAACAGGGGAAGAAGTTAATGAAGGCTGCTAAGTATTCCGTTTGGGCTCTGCTGTCTTTGGTTTTCATTTCCTTAGCTATCAGACCGCCTGTTGCCTCTATCGGTCCGTTGGTCGAAGAACTTGTTCGTACTGAGTTTCTGACTTTATTCCAGGTCAGCTTGATGACCTCATTGCCGATCGTTTGCTTCGGTCTTGGAGCTTTCCTTAGCCCAGCTCTAGTGAAGAGATTCACACTAAACAAAGCAATGATGTATGTGCTTTTTGTGCTCAGCGTTGCTATGGCAACAAGGCTTATCGGGGGATTCCCTGCCCTGATGACAAGCACCATAATCATTGGTTTGGCAATTGCTATTGCTAACGTATTGATTCCGACAATTGTGAGGGAACAGTTCCCTGATCGCATAGAACTTATTACTGGCGTTTATGTGACACTGCTTGCCATCTCAGCTAGCTTCGCTGCTGCTATTGCTGTTCCGTCTTCTGATTTGTTGGGTGGTTGGCGAGGAGCACTTGCTGTTTGGATTATTCCAGCCGTCTTGGCAATTGTCTTCTGGGTTCCACTGTTTAGGTCTAAATCGGTTGGCAAGATTACTTCTGTTGCTACTCACGCTGAAGAGCGTAAAGCGGTTGTTAGATCTTCTTTGACCTGGGGCATAGTTTTCTTCTTTGGGTTGCAGTCAGGTGGCTTCTATTCAATTCTGAATTGGCTACCATCGCTACTAATCGATAGGGGAATGTCAGCTGTTGACGCTGGAAGTCTTTTAGGACTAACCACTTTCGTAGGTGTACCTTCTGGATTCCTTGCTTCTCTGTTGTTTAGAAAGTTCAAGTCACTTTCACTTATTGCTGTTGTTATGACTACCTTGACCCTTGCAGGTCTTCTGATGATTTGGTTGACACCAGAGCTACTTGTTCTTGCCTGTGTGATTACTGGTTTTGGTTTTGCTGCGACATTCCCTCTGTCTTTGACTTTGATTGGATCTAGAGCAAGCACTAGCACTCAGACAACACAGTTATCTGCACTTGCTCAAGGTTGGGGTTATCTAATCTCTGCTGCTGGAACTTTCGGGTTTGGTTTCCTAAGAGAAGTAACCGGTACCTGGGATGCAAGCTTGGTTTTGGTTTCTGTTCTGACATTCATCCAACTCTTCGCCGGTGCAGTGGCTGGAAGAGATAAGCGGATACCTGCCGCTTAAAGTAAAAGACCCGCCGAAGCGGGTCTTTTAGAAGTTTGGTTTATAGAGCTGAAACCTTCTTGGCAATAGCTGACTTCTTGTTAGCTGCTGCGTTCTTGTGGAATACACCCTTTGAAACAGCCTTGTCTAGCTTCTTGCTAGCAACCTTTAGTGCCTCTGTTGCAAGAGCCTTGTCTCCAGCTGCTGCTGCTTCACGAACTGCACGAACAGCAGTTCTAACTTCGCTACGTACAGCCTTGTTGCGCTCTTGAGCCTTCAGGTTTGTGCCGATACGCTTGATCTGCGACTTGATATTTGCCATGTTTCACTTTCTTGAGGGGCTTTGTCCCGCTCACGCAGAACATCTTCAAAATTCTTGAGGTTTGTGGATTTGGAGGAACTGGTCATCTAAATCCCTAAAAGACTACCAGCGTTCTAGGCAATTGGGCAACCCATACAGGCTATGAGTATCTTCAAACTGCCCTAGATTCCTAGGGTTTATGCGAGAATAAGGAGACGGCAATCGCCGTCAGTTCGCTCTTTTAGCTAAATCAAGAGGTCTCCTTTGTCGCCACGTGCTACCACTTCACTAGTGCCAGGTAAGACCAACCCTGAATTTATCCGCAATTTCTGCATTATTGCCCACATTGACCACGGCAAATCAACCCTTGCTGACCGCATGCTTCAGCTAACCGGTGTTGTTGATGATCGCTCTATGAGAGCTCAGTACCTAGATCGCATGGACATTGAGCGTGAGCGCGGCATCACCATCAAGTCTCAGGCAGTAAGAATGCCTTGGGAGTTTGAAGGTAAGACCTTCGCCATGAACATGATTGATACTCCAGGGCACGTTGACTTCACATATGAGGTGAGCAGATCTCTAGCTGCCTGTGAAGGTGCAATCTTGCTAGTTGATGCAGCTCAGGGTATCGAAGCTCAGACCCTAGCGAACCTATACCTAGCTATTGAGAATGATCTTGAAATCATTCCTGTTCTAAACAAGATTGACCTACCTGCGGCTCAACCTGAGAAGTATGCAGAAGAACTTGCCAACCTAATCGGTGGAGACCCAGCTGATTGTCTTCGTGTTTCAGGTAAAACAGGTGTTGGCGTTTCAGAACTTCTAGATCAAATCGTTAGAAAGATTCCAGCTCCAGTAGGAGACCCTAACGCTCCTGCACGAGCGATGATCTTTGACTCTGTCTATGACTCATACCGTGGTGTTGTTACATACGTGCGTATGGTTGATGGTTCGATGACTCCTCGTGAGCGCATCACCATGATGTCAACTAAAGCTGTTCACGAATGTCTTGAGATTGGTGTTTCATCTCCAGAACCAGAACCAACTAAAGGTTTAGGTGTTGGTGAAGTTGGATATCTCATCACCGGTGTGAAAGATGTTCGTCAATCTAAAGTTGGTGACACTGTCACATCAGCGATGAAGCCAGCAACGCAAGCTCTTAAGGGTTATTCAGAACCTAAACCAATGGTTTACTCAGGTATCTATCCGATTGATGGATCTGATTACCCGGTTCTTCGTGAGGCTTTAGATAAGTTGAAGCTAAGCGATGCTTCTTTGGTTTATGAACCAGAAACATCTGTGGCTCTTGGTTTCGGATTTAGATGTGGATTCCTAGGTCTATTGCACCTAGAAATCATTACCGAACGACTAGAGCGTGAATTCAATCTAGATCTAATCGCAACTGCTCCTTCTGTAGTTTATGAAGTCACACTTGAAGATAAGAGACAGGTAACTGTTACTAACCCAAGTGAATATCCAGTTGGCAAGATCTCTAAGGTTCTAGAGCCAATGGTGAAGGCGACACTTCTTTCTCCGAAGGATTATGTCGGAACAATCATGGAACTATGTCAGTCAAGAAGAGGAACTCTTGTTGACATGCAGTACTTCGGAACTGACCGTGTTCAACTTCGTTACACAATGCCGCTTGCTGAAATCGTCTTTGACTTCTTTGACAACCTGAAATCAAGAACTCAAGGTTATGGCTCTTTGGACTATGAAGAGTCAGGTATGGAGCAGGGAGACCTAGTAAAGGTTGACATTCTTCTTCAGGGTGAACAGGTCGATGCTTTTAGTGCGATTGTTCACAAAGACAAGGCCTATGCCTACGGTGTGATGATGACTACCAAGCTACGTGAACTTATTCCTAGACAGGCATTCGAAGTTCCTATCCAAGCAGCTATCGGTGCTCGTATCATCGCTCGTGAATCTATTCGTGCTTTTCGTAAGGACGTTTTGGCCAAGTGTTACGGTGGTGACATCAGCCGTAAGCGCAAACTACTTGAGAAGCAAAAAGAAGGTAAGAAGCGCATGAAGATGGTGGGGCGAGTCGAAGTTCCTCAAGAAGCTTTCATCGCAGCGCTATCTTCTTCAGCTGAGAAAAAAGGCGAGAAGAAGGCTAAATAATGCCTCAGTTTCCTAAAGGGGAAAAAGCACCTGTCGATGGCCTAATACCTGAGTCAGCTTTAGTTGATGTTGAATCAAGAACTTTTCACGCCTATGTTCACGTTCCTTACTGTGAGGTAAAGTGTGGTTACTGTGACTTCAACACATACACAGCAGATGAAATTGGAACATCAACGCAAGGGACCTTCGCTAATACTCTAATCAGCGAAATAGATTTCGCTGAGGTAGCACTGGAAAAGTCAGGTTTTGTTAAGCGTGAGTTCACATCAGTGTTCTTTGGTGGGGGAACCCCAACCATGCTGCCGGCTACAGATCTAATTGCGATGCTAGGGAAACTAAAGAACACCTTTGGTATCAAAGCAACCGCTGACATCACGACAGAAGCCAATCCTGACTCAGTAGATGAGCAATACATCAAGGACCTAAAAGCAGGTGGCTTCAACCGTATTTCCTTCGGAATGCAGTCTGCTGTTCCTCATGTACTCAAAGTGTTGGAGAGAACACACAAGCCTGAGAACGTTGGAAAGGTTGTTGGCTTTGCTAAAGCGGCAGGACTTGCTACAAGTGTTGACCTTATCTATGGAGCACCAGGTGAGTCCTTGGCTGACTGGCAGCAAACTCTAGAAGCAGCAATCGCGTTAGACACTGATCACATCAGCGCTTATTCACTAATTGTTGAACCAGGTACAAAGCTGGCTAGACAGGTGAAGATTGGCGAGGTTGAAGCACCTAATGACGATATTCACGCTGATATGTATGAACTAACTGAACAGTTACTCTCTCAAGCAGGTTTTCTGAACTACGAGGTTAGTAACTGGTCTAAGAACATTTCAGAGCGTTCAGGTCACAACATGGCTTATTGGAAATCTATGGACTGGTGGGGTTTCGGTCCTGGTGCTCACTCACACGTTGGGGGAGTTCGCTGGTGGAATGTGAAGAACCCAGCTGCTTACTCAGATCGTATGAGTGCAGGATTGTCTCCAGCACTAGAACGAGAAATCATTGACCAAGAGAACAGAGACATTGAGAAGGTCATGCTGGAAACAAGAATTAGCGATGGCATTTCTTTGGAATGGATGAAATCTAAGGGCTTTGCTGAATCAAATGTGGTTGCAGGTCTAATCGCTGATCAGTTGGTTGAACCCATAGAAGCCATGCGGGGACACATCATTCTCACAGCAAAAGGGAGGCTTTTAGCCGATTTTGTCGTACTAAAGCTTCTTGGCTAGCAGATAATTGAACAAGCAATAGAAAAGGAGCTTCAAATGGGTTACTGTGTTTCATGTGCAAAGGATGTCAAGGCAGGTAAGTTCTGTCCTACCTGTGGTCGTCAGCTACTGACTACACAGGAACTCAAGTCCGAAGTCAGCGCTGCGGACAAAGTTTCCGAGCCTGTGAAAAGTAAAAGCAATCTTGCTCTATGGGTTCATCTCGCACCGCTGATTGCAGCCGTCGTGGCAATCTTCCTGATAGTTTCATTGTTCCTGCTTTGGCTTCCTGGACTACTGGTCAGAAACTCAGCTACAGCTACCGACTTCGATAAGCGTCACGCAACTGAGTCAATGAACTTCCAACTCACGATGTTGGTCTTTTCTATTGCCGCCACCATCTTTAGCATCGTCACACTTGGTATCGGATTACTCATTGTCGTTCCAGCTGGTATCGCGCTGGGTATCGCGGCGTTGATCTTCATGATCATGGGTGCAGTCGCTGCTGGTGATGGCAGGGAATACAGATACCCACTAACTATCCGCTTCGTGAAGTAATATTGGCACTCTAGGAGTTAGAGTGCCAATAATCCCAATTCCTAGGAAACCTATAGGAATAAGGAGTTGAGATGATTTCAGAGCGCAATGCTGCAGTTCTGCGTTCAATTATTGAAGACTTCATTTTGACTAATGAGCCTGTCAGCTCAAAAGCCCTTCTTGAACGTCACCAGTTTGGTGTCTCTAGCGCAACAATTAGAAACGACATGGCAGTTCTTGAAGAAGAAGGGTACATTCAAGCCCCACACACCTCTAGTGGTCGAGTGCCAACCGATAAGGGCTATCGAGTATTTGTTGACCAGATGATCAACGCTGAGGCAACAGCGGAACTCAAGAAGAACCTGGTTGAACTAAACAGATTGTTTTCAAACACCCTTGATCAACTAACCGACCTTGATGAGAAGTTGCAGACTTCTGCGCAGTTGCTGGCTAAAGCAACCGGTGAAGCAGCAGTAGTTCAGTACCCAAACCTGCAGAGCACTTTCGTTCGGTCTATTGAATTCGTGAAGGTTTCAGATAGCAGAGTTCTAGTTCTTCTGATTACCCAAGCTGACCGTATTGCTCAACACATAGTGGTATTGAGTAATGAGATAACAGAAGACCAGTTATCTGATTTGAAGAAATCATTCAGCCAGGTTTGCCAAGGTTCTTCAATTGAATCCTTGCCAGAGAAGCTAAACGATTTGATTTCCAAGACTTCGCCAGAGTCATTGGCTCACGTAAAAGCTCTTTCTGAAGGTCTGCTTGTTCTTATCAAAGCCAATAAGCAAGACAAGGTTGCTCTTGCTGGAGCATCGAACCTTGTTCGTGCTGAACAAGAGTTTGCTGGAGGTCTGTCATCTTTACTTGAAACATTCGATGAGGGGACAGACATTTGGAAAGTTTTGAACCTGTGGAAAATAGAGGCTGAAACGCCAAAGGCGATTATAGGTTCAGAGAACAGCGTTTTTGAATTCTCAACTAGTTCACTCGTGCTCTCTGGATACAGTAACCACGGAACAGATTTGGCAAAGATTGCAGTGCTTGGTCCAACACGCATGAACTACGCGAGGAACCTTGCAGCTGTTCTAGCTTTGTCACAACTTTTATCAAAGAATCAAGAGGACTAATTGGCTGATCATTACGAAGTGCTGGGTGTCTCTCGAGATGCTAGTCAAGAAGAGATCAAGAAGGCTTACAGAAAGCTAGCTCGCAAATTGCACCCTGATATGAACCCAGGGGAGAAAGAGCAAGAGCGCTTCAAGTTAGTTACCCATGCATATGAAGTGCTAAGTGACGAATCTTCTCGTCAGCAATACGACATGGGCGGATCTTCACCTTTCGGTGACAGCGCCGGCTTTGGTTTTGGAGATATCTTCGAGAACTTCTTCGGTGGCGGTCAAAGAGGACCTAGGCAGATGGCTGAGCGAGGTCAGGATGCACTTCTTCGAGTTGAACTAACTCTGGCTGAAGTTGTCTTTGGTGTTGAGAAACAGATTGAGATTGACACCGCTGTTATCTGTGAAACCTGCCATGGAACAACCTGTAGACCTGGAACATCGCCAATGGTGTGTGACATCTGTAGAGGTTCAGGTCAGATTCAAAGACAGGTCAGATCAATTCTGGGTAACGTTATGACTTCTGCTCCTTGCGGTAGCTGTCGTGGATATGGGCAGACTGTTCCAGAGCCTTGTCTTGACTGTCGTGGACAGGGTAGAACCAGAGCAAGAAGAACACTGGATCTAAATATCCCAGGTGGAGTTGAACATGGATTACGTCTTCAGCTATCAGGTCAGGGAGAAGTTGGTTTCGCAGGTGGACCTTCAGGAGATATTTACGTTGAGATTAGCGTTCGTGCCGATCAGTTCTTTGAACGTGATGGCGATGACCTAGTTGCCAATCTAGAAGTTCCCCTGCACGATGCTGCTCTTGGAACAATCGTTCCGATTGAAACATTTGATGGAAAAGTTGATGTTGAAATCAAAGCAGGTGCACAAACCGGCGATGTTGTCACACTCAAAGCAAAGGGAATAAAACACCTCAGACATAACGGAAGAGGAGACCTGCACGTTCGTATCCAGGTTCTAACTCCTTCAAAGCTTGATACCAAAGAAAAAGAACTCTTCAAAAAGCTTGCTGAGCTGCGCAAATCTGATAAGCCAGGCTTGGCGAAAGTCAACCAATCTAACTTCGGGCGTAGGTCACGCAGGTAATGGTTGAGCCACTTTTTCATAAAGAGAACCTAACTGCTGCAGTTGGTGTAGTTGTCGAACTTGATGGCCCTGAAGGCAAACATGCTGTTCAGGTCAGAAGAATGCGTGAAGGCGAGGCAATTCAGCTATGCGATGGCAAGGGTCAAAGAGTTAGAGGAACTGTTTCATCCATCTCTGGTTCAACTCTTCAACTCCTAGTTGAAGAAGTTATTCATGAGGAGCGACCTTCAAGACAAATCACTCTGGTTCAGGCTCTTGCTAAAGGTGATCGTGATGAGATGGCTATTCAGGCAGCAACCGAACTGGGTGCTACTGGGATAATTCCTTGGCAGGCAAGTCGTTCTATCTCTCGATGGGATGGAGCAAAGGTTGCTAAAGGCATGCTGCGTTGGCAACAGATAGTTAGCGAGGCTGCCAAGCAAAGCTTGAGAGCCTTCACACCAGAGGTAGTAAGCATCTCGGACACTAAGCAACTTTGCAGCATTCTCAAAGACTTCGATCTGGTGTGGGTCTTAGACACAACTGCCACCAAGACTCTGTCAGAGACAACCGTTCCAGAGGCTGGGAAGATAGCCGTAGTTGTTGGGCCTGAAGGTGGAATTGAGCAAAGTGAGCTTGATTTACTAGAGGCAGCAGGAGCGAAGCTAGTTAGCCTAGGTAGCAATGTTTTGAGGACTTCAACAGCAGGACCGGCTGTTATTGCTGCCCTTTTGTTGGGCAATCTATAGGTCAACCCTAGAATTAGACAAACAAGGAGTTTCATTGGATTGCATTTTCTGCAAGATTACCTCGGGAGAAATCCCCGCAACGTTCGTAGCTGAATCAGAGCACGCAGTTGCGTTCAACGACATCAACCCAACCCAGCCAGTTCACGTGTTAGTCGTTCCTAGAGTTCACTACACAGATGTTGCTCACCTAGCTGTGTCAGATACTGAAGCTCTAGCAGATCTAATTCAATTAGGAGTTAAGGTTGCTGAAATGACTTCAACTGGATCTTTTAGATTGCAGTTCAACACCGGAGCAGAGGCGGGTCAAACCGTATTCCACGCTCACGGTCACATCACCAGCAGGACTCCGAGGTCTTAGTGTCTAACGAAGCTAAACCTCAAGACACCAAGCTAGAGTTCTCAATCAATCTTCCCAACCCCATTTCGGTGTTTGGTCCTGAAGATGAACTTCTGAAATCTATTGAAGCACTGCATCCAGAAGTATCAGTCATGGTTCGTGGAAACGTTGTGAGCATCACTGGTCAACAAGCTGCTTGCTTTGCGGCTAAGAAGCTTATTGATGAAGCAATCAAGCTTGTTGAAGCAGGACACGTTATTGCACCAGCAGACATAGCAAGATCGGCCAAAATGATTGACAACCAAGTTTCCCCAGCACAAATGCTAAGTCAAAGCATTATTTCAAGTAGGGGTAAGAACATTAGACCGAAGACGGTCAACCAAAAGAACTATGTTGATGCCATCGATCAGAACACGATTGTCTTTGGTATTGGGCCTGCTGGTACTGGTAAAACCTATCTAGCCATGGCTAAGGCTGTTCAAGCGCTTAACAGAAAAGAAGTGAGTCGAATCATCTTGACTAGACCTGCCGTTGAAGCAGGAGAGCGTCTTGGTTTTCTGCCAGGAACACTTAGCGACAAGATTGATCCTTACCTAAGACCGCTATTTGATGCACTGCACGACATGATGGATGCTGAAACAGTTCCTAAGTTGATGGCAACTGGAGCAATTGAAGTAGCCCCTCTTGCTTACATGCGTGGAAGAACCTTGAATGACTCTTTCATCATCTTGGATGAAGCTCAAAACACAACACCTGAGCAGATGAAAATGTTCCTTACTCGTCTCGGTTTCAATTCAAAGATGATTGTTACTGGAGACGTGACCCAAATTGACCTACCCGTTGGAACTTCAGGACTTAAGGTTGCCACGAACATCCTCAAGGATGTTGATGACATGCAGTTCTGTGTATTGGACTCATCTGATGTGGTCAGGCACTCATTGGTTGGAAAGATCGTTGATGCTTACTCCAAGTTTGAAGAGAAGCAAGCTAAGTCAAGGGGAACAACGGGTAAGAGCCGATGAGCATTGAAATAGAGAATGAGTCTGGAGCAGATTCCCCCCTTGAAGATATCCTTGCTTTAGCTGAATTTGCAATAAATAAGATGCACATTGATTCATCAGCAGATATCGAAATTCTTCTGGTCAATGAAGTTGTGATGGAGGCTTATCACCTCGACTGGATGCAAGAGAGTGGCTCAACCGATGTGCTCTCCCAGCCGATAGATGGACTTAGACCCGGTAAACCAAACGAGAAGACTCCAGCAGGGCATCTAGGCATGATTGTGCTGTGCCCTCAGGTCGCGCAACGACAAGCTGTGACTGCTGGTCACTCAGAGCTTCAAGAGACACTCATTCTTATTGCTCACTCAATCCTGCACCTATTGGGATATGACCACGCTGAAAAAGACGATGAGAAAGAAATGTTTGCCCTGCAGCAAGAAATGGTTGCCGAGTATCTAGAAAGTGTTGGAAAGTAAATGCTGTTCGTAGCTATCTTTATTGCTATCGTCTTTGCGCTATGTGCATACGTGCTGGCTATTGCTGAGACAGCGATCAGGCTAAACGATGAAGACAGTAGATCAACTGACGGTATTGCCTTCGCTCGTCTAGTTTTCGTTGGGCTCTTCGGAATCGTAGTGAGCCAATCATTCACACCGGGAAGATTCCATTGGTGGGTGGTGGCAATCCTCTCTGTATTGATTGTCACCGGACTTGTCTTTTCACTACAACTAGTAGGTAGAAAGATTGGAAAGAGCAACTTCGGTAAAAAGGTCTTGAAGTTACTTGCTCCAGTAATCAAGTCCATCAACATTCTCTTCACCCCACTTAGTTTGCCAACTGAGGAAACAGAGGAGTTCGAGGCAGAACTTATCGAATCTGTTGAAGAGCTCTCTGAAACTATTGCCCGAGAGATCATGGTTCCAAGAATTGACATGGCAACGGTCAGCGCTGAAGAGACACTTGATGAGTCAATGACTGTGTTCTTTAGACATGGATTCTCAAGACTTCCGGTTATTGGCAAGAACCTAGATGACATTAGGGGTGTTCTATACATCAAAGATGTTGCAAGGCTGATTCATGAGAACCCTTCCAAGGCAGCTAGCGTAACTGCAGTTGACCTAGCTAGAAAAGCTATCTTCATCCCTGAAAGCAAACCGGTTGATGATCTCCTTCAGGAGATGCAGCGCTCTTCAACACACATCGCCCTAATCGTTGATGAATATGGTGGTGTTGCAGGTCTTGCCACCATGGAAAACGTGATTGAGGAAATCGTTGGAAACATTAGCGACGAGTTTGACAATGACCTTCCTGACATTGAAGAACTAGAAGATGGTTGGGTTCGAGTAAGTGCCAAGCTGCCACTATTTGAACTAGGTGAACACTTTGACCTTGAGTTAGAGGATGAAGATGTTGACAGTGTTGGCGGTCTACTTGCCAAGCAGCTTGGTCGACTACCTGGTCGAGCAGACCGTATTGAGTTTTCAGGACTCGAGATAAAGGTTGAGCGCATTGAAGGCCGTCGTAAGCGAGTCATTACCGCTCAAGTGCGCATGACACAAGAACTTATTTCATCCCGTGCAGCATTAGAAGAAGAGAACGAATGAGTGAATTTAGGTCAGGTTTCGTATCCTTCGTCGGACGACCTAACGTTGGTAAATCAACACTTACTAACGCACTAGTCGGTGAGAAGATTGCGATCACTTCATCTAAGCCACAAACCACCAGAAGAGCTATTCGTGGAATTGTAAACACCGAAGCAGCTCAGATCATCTTGGTTGATACTCCAGGACTTCACAGGCCAAGAACCCTGCTAGGTCAAAGACTCAACAACCTTGTTGAAAACACATTAGGTCAAGTAGATGTCATTGGTTTCTGTGTTCCAGCTAATGAAAAGATTGGACCAGGAGATAACTTCATCAATGAGCAAGTTGGTGAGTATCGCAGGGCAAAGTTCGTAGCTCTTGTTACCAAGAGTGAAACTGTGAGTCGAGATGCATTAGCTCAACAGTTGGTGGCCATAAGCCAGATGCGTAACTGGGATGCGGTTATTCCTGTTAGTGCTGTATCAGGTGAGCAGCTAGAGGAACTAAAGACTGTCCTAGGTTCCCTCCTTCCTAAATCACAGGCTCTCTATCCAACTGACATGGCAACCGAAGAGTCCCTAGAAGATAGAGTCTGTGAGCTCATTCGTGAAGCATCTCTTGAAGGTTCTAGGGAAGAGCTTCCTCACTCATTGGCTGTAACCATTGATGAAATGGGTCCTCGTAAGGATTCCAATATCTTTGATATCCATGCCAATCTATGGGTTGAAAGAGATAGCCAAAAAGCAATCATCATTGGTAAGGGTGGTTCAAGACTCAAGCAGATCGGTACGGAGGCCAGAGCTGAGATCGAGAAACTGATTGGTTCCAAGGTCATGCTCAAGATTCACGTGAAGGTCGCTCCTGACTGGCAGAGAGATCCAAAACAATTGGGTCGTCTAGGTATGTAAGGCTGTGTTAGCCTAAAACCCATGTTCACGATTCTCCTGCTTAGTTACCGCGGCGAGGCCTAATTCCGGCCCTCCCCGTCGCGGTGCTTTATGCATGACCGGAACCCCCAAACAATAAATCTTTGTTTGCCAAAGAAGGCAAATGACCTTGGGTTTCTAGGAGAGACTATGAAAAACAATCAAAATCCTTCGGCTATGCCGATACACAAGTACCGTCCGTTTCACGAGCAGATAGCCGTTGAACTTCCAGACCGCACTTGGCCAACCAAGAGAATCACTGAAGCACCGTTGTGGTGTGCAGTTGATCTAAGAGATGGTAACCAAGCACTGATTGATCCGATGAGCCCTGAGCGCAAGATGAAGATGTTTCACCTTCTTGTCCAAATGGGATACAAAGAAATTGAAGTCGGTTTCCCATCAGCGAGCCAAACTGACTTTGACTTCGTTAGAGAACTAATTGAAGGTGGACACATCCCTGAGGATGTGACTATTCAGGTACTTACTCAGGCTCGAGATCACCTGATTGAAAGAACCTACGAGTCAATCAAGGGTGTGCACAGAGCAATCGTGCATTTGTATAACTCAACATCTGTCTTGCAGAGAAGAGTTGTTTTCAACACTGATAAGCAAGGTGTAGTCGACATCGCTCTTGCAGGAGCGAAGAAGTGTAAAGAAATGGAAGCCACAGTTCCTGGAACTGTTGTGCACTATGAGTACTCTCCAGAGTCATACACCGGAACAGAACTTGAATTTGCAGCAGAGGTTTGTAATGCAGTTATTGAAGCATTCGAGCCAACACCTGATCACAAGATGATTATCAATCTTCCTGCAACTGTTGAGATGGCAACACCAAATATTTATGCCGACTCAATTGAGTGGATGTCTAGAAACCTAGCAAGAAGAGATTCAGTTCTTCTTAGCCTGCACCCACACAATGACAGAGGAACTGCAGTAGCGGCAGCTGAGCTTGGTTATATGGCTGGAGCGGACCGTATTGAAGGCTGTCTATTCGGTAATGGTGAAAGAACTGGCAACGTAGATCTAATTACTCTTGGGCTAAATCTTTTTAGCCAAGGTATAGATCCACACATTGACTTTTCTAACCTTGATGAAATCAAGCGAACCGTTGAGTATTGCAACCAGTTGAGAGTTCCTGAACGTGCTCCATATGGAGGCGATTTGGTATACACAGCATTCTCAGGTTCACACCAGGATGCAATTAAGAAAGGCTTTGAGCGAATGGCAGCCGATGCCAAGGCTCAAGGTGTTGATCAAGAATCACTTGAATGGGCTGTTCCATATCTTCCTATCGACCCTAAAGATGTTGGTAGAAACTACGAAGCCGTTATTCGTGTTAACTCTCAGTCAGGTAAGGGTGGCGTTGCTTATCTTCTCAAGAGCGATCACAACCTAGACCTTCCTAGAAGATTGCAGATTGAGTTTTCTAGAGTCGTGCAGAACAAGACTGATAGTGAAGGTGGAGAGATTACTTCAGCTGCACTATGGGCTATCTTCCAGGATGAGTATCTTCCAGCAGCTATTGCAACTGATAAGTGGGGCAGGTTTGAACTCAAGAAACTTGCTACCTCAAGTGACATGGATGGTGTTGTAAATCTTGTTGCAGTACTTCGTGATGGTGCTGAAGAGATAGAGCTAACCGGTACGGGTAATGGTCCTATTTCTGCGTTCCTAGCAGTCCTTGAAAAGCGTGGTATCCAGGCTCAGTTGCTTGATTACACCGAGCACACCCTTGGTGCTTCAAGTGATGCACAGGCGGCTGCCTATATCGAGCTAAAGGTTCAGGATCAGACTCTTTGGGGCGTTGGTATTGATGGAGACATATCAAATGCCTCGCTCAAGGCTGTCATTTCAGCGGTTAACCGCGCTCTGCGGTAATACTTGAATAGTGCCTACCTATCGAGATGAAGCAATTGTCTTGCGCACCCACAAGCTGGGTGAAGCAGATCGTATTGTCACACTGCTGACTAGGTATCACGGTCAAGTTAGGGCAGTTGCTAAAGGCGTAAGAAGAACCTCTTCCAAAATGGGAGCCAGACTTGAACCATTCATGGTTGCTGACATTCAGTTCTATGAGGGTAAGAATCTAGATACGGTTACCCAAGCTGAGACACTCGGTGCATACGGCAGCATGATCTCTGATGATTACTCATCTTTCACAGTTGCTAATGTCATGGCTGAAACAGCTATGCGACTCACTGGTGAAGAAAGAGCGACTCAGCAGTACTTATTGCTTATTGGAGCACTTCGTTCTTTAGCAAACAAAGAACATGCTCCTGCTCAGATTCTCGATAGCTATCTACTTCGCGCATTGGCGGTAGCCGGTTGGGCTGCAAACTTTGCTAACTGCACAGGTTGCAACGCTGAAGGTAAGCATGCTGGTTTCGTCATTCAAACTGGAGGTGTTGTTTGTGCTGCTTGTATGCCACCAACTGCTGCCATCATTAGTTTTGAGGTTTCTAACCTTCTAGGAGCCTTGCTAGCTGGAGAATGGGAGATTGTGGAAGCTTCTTCTGAACAGACAAAAGTCTCTGCCTCGGCTATCGTCAGTGCGTATAGTCAGTGGCATATCGATCGTGGATTGAAGTCCTTTAACCATTTGGAGAGAACATGAAGGTGCCAAAGTTTGACGGAGCAGTTCCTCAGCACGTAGCCATCGTTATGGATGGTAACGGTCGCTGGGCTAACGCTAGGGGACTAACCAGAGTTGAAGGTCACCGTGCCGGTGAAGCTGCTCTCATGGATGTTATTGAAGGTGCTATCCAGGCAGGTGTTAAGTACCTCACAGTGTTTGCTTTCTCAACCGAGAACTGGAAGAGATCCCCCGATGAAGTGAAGTTCCTAATGAATTACAACAGGGAAGTCCTTCGCAGAAGAAGAGACGAACTTGATGGCTGGAACGTCAGAATCAAATGGGCAGGCAGACGTCCTAAGTTATGGCCAACCGTTATTGATGAGCTTTTGATTGCTGAAAAGCAGACAGCTAGAAATAAGGGCCTTACCTTCACCATGTGTGTCAACTATGGCTCTCGTATTGAGATTGTTGATGCCATCAACCAGATTGTTGAAGATGCTAAATCAGGCAAGCTCAATGGAGCAATGACTGAGAAGAAGATGCAGAAGTATCTTCTAACCAAGGATCTACCGGATGTTGACCTGTTTATTAGATCTAGCGGTGAGACCAGGGTAAGTAACTTCTTGCTCTGGCAGTCGGCCTATGCAGAGTTTGTCTTCCTTGATGTACTATGGCCAGATTTCTCAAGAAAAGACCTTTGGGAGGCCATTAGCCAGTATTCCAAGCGCAATAGACGCTTTGGTGGGGCAGTAGATAAGCCAAAGAAGGCTAAGCGCAACTAAACTAAGTGTTTCAAGCACCGCAGCCAACGGTGCCTTACCAAGGGAGCAATAATGGCAGCCCCAACTCGCCTAGATTCAGTTATCTCACTAGCCAAGAGACGTGGATTCGTCTTTCCTGCAGGTGAAATTTACGGTGGTACACGCTCAGCGTGGGATTACGGACCACTTGGAGTAGAACTCAAAGAGAACATCAAGCGCCAGTGGTGGCGTGCGATCGTCAACTCTCGTGAAGACATCGTAGGTCTTGATAGCTCAGTTATCCTGCCTCGTAAGGTTTGGGAAAGCTCAGGTCACGTAAAAGAGTTCACCGATCCTCTGATTGAATGCACATCTTGTCACAAGAGATTTAGAGCAGACCACCTTGAAGAAGCCTTCGAAGAGAAGAAGGGCAGAGCTCCAGCTTCTATGGCTGAGATTGCTTGTCCTAACTGTGGAACAAGAGATGCTTGGACAGAGCCGAAGTTATTCAACGGTCTACTAAAAACATATCTAGGTCCAGTTGAGGATGAGTCTGGTCTTCACTACCTAAGACCTGAAACTGCTCAGGGTATCTTCGTGAACTTTAACAACGTGCTTGGTGCAGCGAGAATGAAACCACCGTTTGGTATTGGCCAGATTGGTAAGTCATTCCGTAACGAAATCACACCTGGAAACTTCATCTTCAGAACTCGTGAGTTTGAACAGATGGAAATGGAATTCTTTGTTGAGCCTGGAACTGACGAGCAGTGGCATGACTACTGGATTGAGCAGAGACTGAATTGGTATATCGACCTTGGTATCAACAAAGACAACCTTCGTCTATTTGAACACCCAAAGGAAAAGCTTTCACACTACTCAAAGCGCACCGTGGACATCGAATACAAGTTCGGTTTCCAAGGATCTGAGTATGGTGAGCTAGAAGGTATTGCTAACCGAGGAGATTTTGATCTCACCACTCACTCACGTGAATCAGGTATTGATCTTTCATACTTCGATCAAGGTCTTGGTGAGCGTTGGACTCCTTACGTTATTGAACCAGCTGCTGGTCTAACTAGATCACTAATGGCATTCCTAGTTGATGCTTATGCAGAAGATGAAGCTCCTAACACTAAGGGTGGAGTTGATGTTAGAACAGTTCTTCGTTTGGACTATCGACTAGCTCCTGTGAAAGCTGCAGTTCTTCCTTTGTCTAGAAACGAAGATCTTTCACCAGTTGCTAAGAACCTTGCTCAAGAGCTACGTGGTCACTGGAACATTGACTTCGATGATTCTGGTGCGATTGGTAGAAGATATCGACGTCAGGATGAGATCGGAACCCCGTTCTGTGTGACTGTGGACTTTGATTCACTTGAAGACCAAGCAGTGACTGTTCGTGAGCGTGACACTATGGCTCAAGAGCGTGTATCCCTAGACAAGCTTCGTGGTTACCTAGCTGAGAAGCTCATCTAAATCAGACAAGTGAATACAACAGGACAGGCACTTCAATACGGCGGTATCACTATCGCCACGCCTGTTGTGTTAGCGCCAATGGCTGGAATTACCAACACAGCGTTTAGAAGACTATGCCGTGAATATGGTGGTGGTCTTTACGTAAGTGAGATGGTTACCTCGCGTGCTCTAGTTGAAAGAACTGAAGAGTCGATGAGGCTTATTGGTCATCACGAGAGTGAAGATATTCGCTCAGTTCAGCTATACGGTGTTGACCCAAAGACAATCTCAGAAGCCATCACCATGTTGGTATCAGAAAATAGAGCAGATCACATTGACCTCAACTTTGGTTGCCCAGTTCCTAAGGTAACTAGAAAAGGTGGCGGAGCAGCACTTCCTTATAAGCAAGATCTTTTTACTGCAATTGTGAACAGTGCTGTTAAAGCTGCAGGAGATATTCCTGTGACAGTCAAGATGCGTAAAGGTATTGATGCAGATCACCTGACCTTCATAGATGCAGGTAAGTCTGCTAGAGATGCAGGGGTAGCAGCAGTTGCACTCCATGCGAGAACTGCTTCCGAGTATTACTCAGGGCATTCAGACTGGAACGCTATTCACGAACTTAAAGATCAACTAAGAGATGTTCAAGTTCTAGGTAACGGCGACATTTGGTCAGCAGCTGACGCTATTCGCATGATGCGTGAAACAGGTTGCGATGGTGTTGTAGTTGGAAGAGGCTGCCTTGGAAGACCTTGGCTTTTTGCTGACCTTCAAGCAGCATTCGAAGAGTATGCAATCAATCCGAACTCAGATGCAGCAATTGATCCTGTTCAACCAACTCTTGGTCAGGTAGCAGAAGCATTCAAGAAGCATGCTGTTCTATTGGTTGAGTTCTTTGAATCAGAAGAGCGTGCTTGCCGAGACATTAGAAAGCATGTCGCTTGGTATTTCAAGGGCTATCCAGTTGGTGGAGAGTTCAGAGCAGCTCTTGCTCAGGTCGAATCCCTCCAGCAGATGGATGACATTTTAGGAACCATTGACTGGGCTGCTCCATACCCTGGTGAACTTGCTGAAGGCCCTAGAGGCCGTTTGGGTGGAGCAAAGACATGTGCTCTGCCAGAAAACTGGCTTGATTCACGCGAACTTGTTGGCGACCAGCGTAAGGTACTGCTAGAGGCAGAACTGGGAGTTTCAGGCGGATGAGTACAGACAAATACACCGATGTCGATAGGGAAAGATTCCTTACCGAAGAAGGTCCTGGACGAAGCGCTAGGACAGAGTTCGCTAGAGACAGAGCCAGAGTTACTCACTCGTCAGCGCTTAGAAGACTTGGTGCAAAGACGCAAGTACTACAACCTGGTACAAATGACTTTGCTAGAACACGTCTAACTCACTCACTAGAGGTTGCTCAAGTTGGTCGTGAGATGGCGGTTGAGTTTGGCATTGATCCAGACATAGTTGACACAGCTTGTCTTGCTCACGATCTAGGCCATCCACCTTTTGGTCACAACGGTGAAAAAGGTTTGAACGAATGGGCCAAAGACTTTGGTGGATTCGAAGGTAACGCTCAAACACTAAGAATTCTCACTCGTATCGAACAAAAGGTTTATAGCAAAGATGGCGTTGCGTTTGGTTTGAACCTAACTAGAGCAAGCCTTGATGCAAGCTGTAAGTATCCATGGACTAGAGAATTTGCTGTTCATGATTCCGGTGCTGACAGATCAATCAAGTTCGGTGTCTATGAAGATGATGTTCCAGTCTTTGAATGGCTAAGACAAGGTGCAACTGAGCGAGTGAAATGCTTTGAAGCTCAGATCATGGACTTCAGCGATGACGTTGCTTACTCAGTTCACGACTTTGAAGATGCTGTTGTTGAGAATTTCATCAAGCTTGAACAGATACGTGGCTCAAAGCAAGAAGAAGCCATCGTCAAAGAAATCTCTCGTTGGAATGGCGAGACCATTTCCGCTGATGATCTAGCTGCTGCTCTGGATAGATTGCAGAGCAATCAGTTTTGGCTAAATGGTTACACTGGAACACCTCGTGAAGCAGGGCAGCTAAAGAACCTTACATCTTCTGTTATCGGCTCATTTGTTTCAAGAACAACTCAGGCAACCTTCCAAGCAAACGCTGATTCACTCTTCGCTAGATACGCAGCGGATGTAATAGTGCCGGTGGAAGTTGAGGCAGAGATTGCCATCTTCAAAGGTTTAGCGTCATATTTCCTAATGTCACATAATGACAGAGTTGGCTTCTATGAGGATCAAAGACAGTTACTAAAAGAACTTGCAGACTTCCTTTTGGCTTCTAATGGCAAGCACCTTGATGGTTACTCTCTTGAAGCCTGGAACAAAGCCAAGACTGACATCGAGAAGCACAGAGTAATTGTTGATCAGATTGCGGTCCTATCTGATGGTGCAGCCGAAAAGATGCACGAAGTATTAGTTGCCAAAAAGGGTAAGAACTGATGGCAGGCCGCATTCCAACTCGTGACATCGAGGCTATAAAGCAAAGGGTTAACATCGCTGACATTGTTGGTGAGTACGTGCAGCTCAAAGGAGCAAGTGTTGGTTCCTTGAAAGGTCTTTGTCCTTTTCATGATGAGAAGTCGCCTTCGTTTAACGTAAGACCAGATCAAGGCTTCTATCACTGCTTTGGTTGTAGTGAGGGTGGCGATGTTTATAAGTTCTTGCAGAAGATTGAAAACATCACCTTCTATGAAGCAGTTGAGAAGTGTGCATCAAAGATTTCTTATGAGATCACTTACGAGGCCGGTGGCGCTCGTGATGATGGAGTGAACCGAGCTAGATTGCTTGCTGCTAACGAAGCTGCAGCAAAGTTCTTTGCTGCATCGCTGACTACTCCAGAAGCTCAAACAGCTAGGGATTTTCTAACCCAGCGTAAGTTCGATAGGGAAGCAGCCGAATACTTCGGTATTGGTTACGCACCTAAGGGTTGGAACGGTCTAGGAGATGCTCTCAAGAAAGAGGGCTTCACTGAAGAAGAGCTAGTCAAGGTTGACCTTCTTGTTGCTAAAGAGGGTAGAACCTATGACAAGTTCAGAGGCAGACTGGTCTGGCCAATTAGAGATGCAACTAATGCAGTCATTGGTTTTGGTGCCCGCAAGATTTATGAGGATGACCCACTAGCTAAATACATCAACACCGGTGAGACACCGGTGTATCACAAGTCTCAGGTTCTTTACGGGTTGAATCTAGCTAAAAAGGACATTGCGAAGAACCGCCAGGTGGTTGTTGTTGAGGGTTACACGGACGTCATGGCTTGCCATCTTGCTGGTATCACAACGGCGGTTGCAACATGTGGAACAGCATTCGGTGATGATCACATCAGAAGGATCAATCAAATCTTTGGAACCGGTGGAGAATCAGCCGAAGTTATCTTCACATTCGACCCAGATGCAGCCGGTCAAAAAGCAGCCATGCGTGCTTTCGAGTCATCAGGTAAGTTCATTGCCTCAACATTCGTTGCAGTTGGACCAGAAGGTTTAGATCCATGTGATCTTCGTATTCAAAAAGGCGATGCTGCTGTTGCTGCAATGATTGCAAGTAAGAAACCTATCTATGAGTTTGCCCTAGATCAAAAGATTCAGGGACATGACCTTTCTTCTTACCCAGGTCGTCTATCAGCGGCGACTGCTGCAGTTTCCGTTCTAGTAAGGATTAATGACCTTGGTGCTAGAGAAGAGTATGTGCGCTCGTTAGCAACTAAGGTGCAACTGGGAAGCGATGAAATCAATCGCTTGCTAAGTACGGAACTCACTAAGCAAAGAGCAGCTGCAGTGTCGAATGCTAGACGTGGGGAAGCAACTTACCTACCACCAGAACTAAACCCAGGAGATCCACCACCGCCTGAAGATGGTCCTGAGTTTCCAATGCCAAATCTTCAAGACGCCAACACTCGACTAGAGCAAGAAGTTCTTGCTGTGCTGTTACAGGTGCCAACAGCTTGGAGTCCTGAAGCTGCCTTGCAGATCTGTGAGCAAATGTTTGGAACCCCTGCCTATGTTGTTATTGCTCAATCGGCTGCGAAATCAATTTCATCTATTCATCAGCCAGACTGGTTCAACCAAATTGGTTCTAAAACACCAGAGGTTTTACATGGCCTGGTTCGTCAACTAGGCAGCAAGGAACTTCCAGTTAGAACGGCTGAAGAGATACAGGCCTATGCAGTCGGGGTTATTGCTAGTGCTCAAAGAAAGATGCTCACTAGACAGCGAGATTCTATGCGTGCCAATCTTTCACTCATCAGTCCAGAAACGAACCCTGAGGAACACACTCAAGTACAGCGTCAGCTAATGGCTATCGAAGCACAGATTAGGGAACTGCGATGAGTGTCGATAAGCAGAAGGTAACTATCGCTCCTAAGAGTTTCCCTGCCTATGAACAGGCAGTGATTGAGAGCGGCTCTGTGCTGTCACCATTGGATGAAACAGTTGGGGCTTTGATTTGGACTGACTACTCTGATCCAAAAGGATTAGAAAAGACTTTGGCTGAGAACCCTCAACTTGAGTTTGTTCAACTTCCATTTGCGGGAGTGGATGCTTTCCAGAATGTCTTAAATGCTCCTGTTCGCTTTGCTTGTGCGAAGGGTTCTTACCGTGAACCAGTTGCCGAACACGCACTGATGTTAGCTATGGCTCTTGGCCGAGTTATTCCTGAAAGAGTCAGAGCAACTAGCTGGGGAAGAAAGTTTGCAGCTTCTTTGTATGACGCCAACATCTTGATTGTTGGGGCGGGCGGCATCACCGAAGAACTCATCAAGCAACTAACCCCATTTAGGTGCAACATCACAGTAGTCAGAAACAAGCCTGAAGCCTTGACAGGAGCAACAACAACAGTTCAGCTAGCCGATCTTGATGCTCATCTTCCAATCGCTGACTGGGTATTTCTTGCCTGTTCACTGACCGATAGCACGAGAAACCTTTTCGATCTGGAACGCTTTAGGAAGATGAAAGAAACTGGATACCTAGTGAACGTTGCCAGAGGTGCGGTTGTGAACACGATGGACCTGGTTCAAGCGCTGAACGAGGGCCTTATTGCAGGAGCTGGGGTTGATGTCACGGAACCTGAACCGCTACCTGATGGTCACCCGCTTTGGAGCGCTCAAAACGTCATTGTTACCCCGCACACTGCAGATACCAATGCTCAGGTGGTCAGGCTATTCTCGGTCCGTATCAAGGAAAATCTGGCCGCATACAAGGGTCAAGGTGACTGGGTGGGCCTAGTTGACCCTGAACTTGGCTACTAATTGGTCTTGGTAAGAAAAATTCCTAAGTTTTTGGTAAAGTATGAAAGTTGCTTAGGCAGCATTCCTCGGTAGCTCAATTGGCAGAGCAATCGGCTGTTAACCGATAGGTTCTTGGTTCGAGTCCAAGCCGGGGAGCCATTACATGAAGCCCTTCAGGAGACCAGATGTTTCTTTGGATTCGCGACCAGTTATGGCTCCCAACTAGTTCCCTTGCTGTCATGTGCCTTCTTGTATTTGGAGGTCTAGATCTTCTGATCCAGGGGGTTGAAACAATTCCAGCATCGATAGTTTTGGCCGCTTCAGTTGCCCTGTCCAGAGCTAAACCAATGATTTCGATTGCGCTGTTTTCGGTCGGAATTTTCATCCCCACTCTCCTCAGTCTTGAGCCACAGCTTTCACAGATTTCTATTACGGTCACTCTCTTGATCCTCGCTTCCTTTGCTTCAACAAAGGCTCGTTGGGTTGGCTTTTCACTGAACATTGTGCTTGGCGCAATCGCGTATTTCTGGGAGTTGTTCGTTAGCCCTGAGCAAGGAACTCTCTACGGTGTTATTCTGCCATCCGATGAGGCTAAGGCAGTTCTCGCTATTGCAGGATTTGTTGCCATTATTGCCTTCAACGCAAATGCTTGGTTCATCGGAAGACTTTTGCACACTCGCATTACACACGTGGGAACTGATTTTGACCAAGCATTACTGACTCAACAGATTGTGTCAGGCCAGTTGGCTCTAGCGGAACAAGATCGTCGCTTTGGTATCGCGCGAGATGTGAATGATCTTTTGCTTGAACAAGTCAGCGCCACGCTGTCTTCAGCTGAAGCTGGTATCTATGCCTCTAAGGCGGATCCATCTGTCGCTCCAAGACTTCTAGAGAATCTACTTGAAGGAGTTCGCAGGTCACACGCTGAAATTAGAAGACTGAGTGACCTACTTGGTTTGCAGAGAGAAAAAGCGCTAGCTCTACCCGGTCTTCGAGACCTGAACAATCTGTTTGTTACCTTTCGTGAGTATGGCTATCGTGTCACATTCAAAGAACAGGGTGAACGACTCAAGCTAGTAACTGGTGCTGATCTGGTTATCTATCGCATCGTTTTTGAATCTTTAGACAACATCAGAAAACATACCCCCGTTGGCACTGAAGTTGACGTCGATTTTATGTGGCAGGGTAATGCCATGCAGGTGGTCATCAAAGACAACGGTGAAGAAACTAGTAGAACCCAGGAACAGGTCAGCAGCGGCTATTCAGTTCAAGACGATCAGAAGGCACTAGTAGAAAGACCTGAAGGGGCAGGGCTGACAGCTATGCAGGAGAGAGCTTCCCTGTATCAGGGAACTATGGACTTTGTTCGAGTGCCTGGAGTTGGCTTCACCGTCTCAGTTGCTTTCCCGCTAATCTCTAACTACGTTGAGGGGAAGTAGTTGAGCGGATTGCGAATCGCTCTATTGGGTGGATCGGATACGATCAGAGCGGCCAAGCGAGCAGTTCTAGAGACTTCAAATGAGAATCAGATCGTTTTCGATTCTGATGGCTATGGTTTACTACCACAGGATTTTCTTGCGGTGACTTTTGATGTTGCAATTATCGAGCAAAGGCTCGGTAATCAATCGGCCTTTGATTACATAAGAGCCCTTCAATCACTTGCCATTGTCCGACAAGAGAAAGTTGGACGAATTTTGGTTTCAAGCCAGTTTCATGAAACTCAACTAAGACTTACTGCAATTGAAGCAGGCGCTGTGGACTGTGTGTTTGTAAGCGAAGGTTTTGATTCCTTGATTGAAAAAGTTGGAGCTTGTGCTGATGTTCATGTTGATTTTGCAATCAGAGAAATCCTTCCGAAACTTGGAGATCTAACTATTAGCCAAGAAGGATTTCAAAGTGCTGCAATTGCTCTTGACACTTTAAGTAAGAGCGAAACCAAAGTTGTTAAGGCATACTGTGAACTAAAAAGCCTCCCTGAAATTTCGACAGTTGCGGGTTTATCAATAGTGAGAGTGAACAACACTCTGACTAAGGTGCAGACACTTCTTATGTTGTTTACCCGGTCGCAATTGCTGTTACGTATGTATCGACTTGGAGCGCTAGCCCTCTAGCTTTTCTTCACCCGGCAGCCAAGAGATATCGTCTTTACCCCAACCACGTTCTTGGATAATCTCTTTAGCTTCTGCGTTGTATTTCTCAATCAATCGGTCCACGTAAAGAATTCCCTCTAAGTGGTCGAACTCGTGCTGAAAGATTCTGGCAAACCAGCCAGTTGCTTCAATGTGAACTGGGTTCTGCTCTAGATCGACACCCCTAAGGGTCGCTCGGTCAGCGCGTTTTAGAGGGAATCTTTCGCCAGGAACGCTCAGGCAGCCTTCAGATTCAGCTTCCCAATCAGGTTCACCTTCAGGTATCTCTGATATCTCTAGGGTTGGGTTGATAACCACGCCGCGCTGCTCTGAGCCGTCTTCGGCGTCCCAGTCATAGACAAAGACTCTCAAGTTAACGCCTATCTGAGGGGCTGCAAGCCCCACTCCAGGGGCTTCATCCATGGTTTCATACATGTCCTGGACCAAGGTTCTTAGGCCTTCGTCAAAGACTGTGACTTCTAGAGCCTTCGTATGGAGGACTGGATTTCCAGTGATGCAGATGGGTCTTATGGTCATTTCTCAAATTTACCCTAAGAGGTTTGTGCTTGATGGGTAGGCTAGATAAGAACTAAACCTGAGGAGTCGGGGACCAATTTGAGAATCTTAGCCATTTGCCTAGCGCTGCTATCTGCAGTGTTGCTCGCTATTGGTACTCAGTTGCAAAACGGTGCGGTTGGAGATCAGAAAAAGGCTGCGCTCTCTGGGCGTTCTCACCTAAAGCTCAATCAACTTATTCACCTCATTAGAAGGCCTCAATGGGTAACCGGTCTTGTCCTGACTATTGCTGCTCTTGCGCTTCAGTTCACTGCGCTCTTGCTAGCTCCACTTATCTTGGTGCAACCTATCGGTGCTATAGCACTTGTTATAACCTCGCTACTTAATGCCAAGATCACAAAGACGAGGCTAAATAAGGCATCAGTACTTGCAATTATTCTCTGCACCACAGGTCTTGGTGCTTTCGTTGTTATGGCCCATGAGGTCGCCGTTGAACCTGACATTGATAACAACGCTCTCATGTTGATTTTGACCATGGCTATAGCCTTGATTGCGACCTTTGCCTTCATCTTCTTCAAAGGTGCCGAAAGATTTAGCCCGATTACCTTCATTCTTGGTGCAGGCGCTCTTTTTGGCTTCGTAGCGACACTTACCAAGGTGGTTGTCAAAAGACTTTTCCAGCAAGACGGCTTCAACAGGCTAATTAGTTTCCAAGGCGAGTTTGTCACCGACGGACTAACCCTGTTAGCTCTTCTCTGCATGCTCGCAGCAGGTCTTCTAGGGGCTTGGTTTGTACAGAATGCCTATGCTTCAGGCCCTCCAGATCTAGTTGTAGCTGGGCTCACAGTAATTGACCCACTTGTGGCCGTAAGCATTGGTGTCGTCCTTCTGAACGAGGCTATGAACGCCCCTTGGCCTGTGATGCTGGGCTTCGTTGCCAGCGGTGCAATAAGCGTGGTCGGCGTATTCCTGCTGTCTAAGGTTCATCCTGAGATAATTAGGGACACTCAAAAGCCAGTGGGGTAAACTAGCGTCAGGCCAGTTTTGGCTGAATCTTTAAACCAACACAGACAGGTATCAAGCCTTGGCGGAATCAACCAGACATCCCGGACACCCACTTAGGGTGCTTATCGCCTCGGATACTTTCCCACCAGATATCAACGGATGTGCAAGATTCACTGAACGCCTAGCGGGCGGTCTTGTGCGTAACGGGAATGATGTCCATGCGATTGTGCCTTCATCTAACAAGACCTGGGGAACTTCAACAGAAATTATCGACTCAGTGCCAATGACTGTGCACCGTATTCGTAGCTACAAGGTTCCTTTCCACAAGACCCTGAGATACGTAAATCCTTTTACTCTGAGAAAGAAAGTGGATCTGATTCTCGATGGCTTTCAACCAGACGCTATTCACTCTCAGTCTCATCTGATTCTTGGACGTATTTGTATGAAGAGTGGTTCTCAGCGAAACATTCGCTTGGTGGCAACCAACCACATCATGCCTGAAAACATCTTGAGGTATCTGCCTCTGCCTAAGTTTTTGGAGAATAAGTTCAAGCAGAGACTCTGGAAAGATGCGGGTAAGGTCCTAGCACTGTTTGATCATGTCACTACACCGACTAGAAGAGCGGCCCAACTTTTGGAAAGCGCTGCTGGGCTGGAGAATGTTCTTGCAATCTCTTGCGGAATTGACGCAACCAACTTCACCAACACAACACCCACTACAAACAAGCCATTCAGAGTTTTGTTCCTTGGTCGGTTGGACTGGGAAAAGCATATTCACAACTTGCTTAGAGCGGTTGCCAAGCTTCCTCAAGAAATTGATGTTCGGGTAGAGATTGCCGGCGATGGTAATCAGCGCAAATATCTCACTGAACTTGCGTCTGAGCTTAAGATTGCAGACAAAGTAAATTTCTTAGGTCACATTTCAGAAGAAGAACTTCCGCTAGCTTACGAACGTGCAACAGTGTTTGCTATGCCTTCGATTGCTGAGCTTCAGTCAATTGCAACCATGGAGGCTATGGCATCTGGTCGTCCAGTGATTGCTGCTAACGCTATGGCGCTGCCGCACCTAGTTCACGATGGGGATAATGGGTACCTGTTTGAACCTGATGATGTTGATGGATTCTCAGAGAAGCTTCTTAGGATTGCAACTGCAGATCAAGAAGAACTAAACAGGCTTTCTGAAAACTCAATCCACCTTATTCAATCTCACGACATCAAGAAGACCTTGGCTATATTTGAAGGCCTGTACAGGGGAGACCAGGATGCTAGACGTGAGAGTGATGACAACCTCGAGGATTACAACAACCCAATTGGTCGTCTGAATGAGGCGGTTAGAAGAGCAGAACTAAAGGTTAGAAGACAAGCACTGGTAGCACTCGGGAAGATCACTGACCTAGGAGACGACATCAAGGAAGGACTTGATGAGCTTCGTGCAGATGTTCTCAAGCAGGCTAAGGAAGTTGACAAGAAAGTCCGAAAGCGTGTCAAGAAGACCGTCAATAAGGCGAAGAACAGATTAAAGAGAACTGACGAATAGACTTTGTTTGTAGGTTGGGGGAGTTAGCTCAGCCGGTTAGAGCAGCGGACTCATAATCCGTCGGTCGCGGGTTCAAGTCCCGCACTCCCCACCAGTGGTTCCAGCCCTTTACACATTGTTCATTGTTATCATTTCAACCTTTGTTACCTTCTGGTTCAGACGAGCAAATGTGGCTGAGGAACAGAAGATCCCTAACCTTCTGTAAACGCTTTGCATTTTGCAACACCTTTTACTTGTTCTTTAGTGCTTTTTCGTCCAGGAAGGTTCAGAAATTGAACCTTTTACATGAATATGGTCTTTTAGCTGACGTATCAAGGCCCAAGTTCAAGCCAAACTAGACAAACCACCTAGGGATCCTGGATTAGGCAAATAGAGCGGCCAATTCAAGTGCGTATGTAATCGTTATCATAAATTGACCTTTTCTGGTCTAAAAACTCATCCAAGCAATGTCCCTAAGTGTTAGTTTCTTAGTTAATCTGATTGCCGTTGGTGACAGAGAATCTAAAACTAACCGGAGGCATTGAAAAATGAATCGTCAAATCAAGCGGGCATTAGGCACCGCAGCAGCACTATCGCTGGGTCTAGCTGGTCTAGTAGGAGTTGCGGCTCCTGCACAGGCAGCTCTTCCAAGCACATCATTCAAGATCCACCTAAACGTTCCTAAGGAAGTTGCTCAGGACTGGAACCTTTGGTACTGGAACACAGGGAACGACGCAGTTGGGCCATCAGATAACACAATTGGTACCCTAACTAAGACCATCGCTGGTGAGCAGGTCACTCAGGACTGGACTCCAAACTTTGTTGGTGAAGATGCTTACGGAGCTTACGCTGAGTTCACTCTTCCAGTGACCTTGACTGCGTTGAACAACGTTATGCGCACCACAGAGTCATGGGATGGCCAGGCAGAAACTCCTGCAGTTCTAGATAACCCAAGCACCGTCGATGTAGACGAGAGCGTAGCTGCAAAGCCAGCCATTGGCGCTGCTGACAAGCCTTTCGGTGGGGACAACATCTTCCCTGCAGGTGAGTCTTGGTGGAACGTTCACACTCAGAAGCGTGAATACCCTGCTGTCACCAGCTACAAGGTTCACGTAAACATGCCTCTAAAGACCGCACAGGCTCAAGGCTGGAACCTATACAGCTGGAACACCTCTGTTGCTCCTAAGAAGCTTGCTGACTACGTAGTTTCAACCAGCAAGGTTGTTACCACTATCGTCAAGAAGAAGCCAGTCAAGAAGACTGTTGTTACCAAGACTTACCCATACAAGGGCAAGACTGATGCAGGTACAACTGGTTGGCCATTCGTTGGTGAAGACAAGTACGGTGCTTACGCAATCGTTCAGACCATGGGCGTTTACTCAGGCAGCACTGGTCTAGTACTTCGTAGATCAGTTGTAGGTAACGAATGGTCTAAGCAGTCAGGCGACTACAAGTGGACCGATGGTTTCACAAATGGTCTACCTAAGTCAGGTACTGACATGTGGTTGAGCCTTGGTTCTAACGAGGCTCACTACTCAGCGCCTACATTCGTTGGTCGCTACGGCGCTACAGCTACCCACTCAGGAAGCACTCTGACTGTGACTCCTGTTCGCCCGGCACACGCAACAATGAAGGGTATGTTCCCTTCAAAGATCGTTGTTACCGCTAAGAAGGGTGCTACAACCAAGACTTGTACCATTGCAAACACAGTCACACAGACTGCGCTTGAAGGTGCAAACTGGAGTCTAGCTTCAAGCTGTGACATGGATGTTGCTGCTCCTGCTGCGGGTGAAGACCCACAGACATGGGAGATCTTCGTCCAGGCCGAGTCAAGTATCGGCAAGGCATTGTTGGGCCCAAGCCCAGCAAAGAAGCAGGTCGTTTCTCCTCCTGCTAGCTAAATAGCTCGCGAAACACAAGCAAAACTGGGTCCTGGCTTAGGTCAGGGCCCAGTTTTCTGTTAAATTAGCCAAAGAATGGAAACGATTACATAACGACTCTTGTTACCTAGCAGTTGAACCGTTTCCGCCAAATTAGGCTTATTTCAAGTCACAGAAAGGCTCTACGTTGTCCAAATTCGCAACTGTTATCAAAAAGTCAATCCTTCCTATCCTTCTAGCGTTCGCTTTGGTAGCTCCTGTGCCAGCGATTACATCTAGCGCTAGTGCTGCGGGGTCTTGCCCAACTGCCAAATGCGCGAATTTGATCGTTCACTACAAGAGAACCAGCAACCCACCAAGCTATGGAGACTGGGGTCTATGGCTCTGGGCCTTCAAAGGCACAGGACTTCCGGAGTCACAGGTCACTCCATTCTTCTCGAACGTTGTTGACAACAAGGGCTACGCATTGATCAACACACAGGTTCCAATCAGCGACGGAGTAACCCAGTTGGGTCTTATTCCTCGTCTCAAGACTGGTTGGACTAAAGACGTTGACCTTGACCGTATGGTCAACCTAGACGAAAACAACTTCGCTGAGATCTGGATTCAGCAGGGCGACGGATACATCTACACAAATGACTCGTTTATCATCCCTCCTGAAATCTGGGGTGCTTCTATTGAAACCCTTAGAACCATCAAGGTGACACTGAGCAGAGCTAATGGAACAGCAGGACCTGGATTCAGCCTGACCGGCGAAGGTGCTCCTGCAATTCTTTCAGCAGAAAAAATAAAGGATGCTAACGGAGGGACTACTTCAACTAACAAGCAGTGGCTAATCACAACAACTGCAGACATTCCGTTAGGTGCAACTCTACGGGTTGAACATACCGATTCTGATCCAACGAGAGTATTTGGTTCGAGACAACTCGTTGCAGCTGGTGTATTCACCTCTTCAGCATTCGTAGATGCATTCACATACACAGGTGATGACCTCGGTAACACTTATTCAGCTGCCAAGACCGACTTTAGAGTTTGGGCTCCAACAGCAAGCGCAGTTTCACTTGTCACCTACGCGAGCGCAACAACTCCTAAGAATGAAGGCACCGTTACACCGATGACCTCAAGCGACAAGGGGACTTGGACCGCTTCGCTTTCAGGTGACAGACATGGCCAGGTTTACATGTATCGAGTAACTGTCGGTGGTAACACTGATGACGCTGTTGACCCTTACGTTCGTTCGGTCACAATCGATGGCGTCAGAGGTGTTGTAGTTGACCTTGCGAAGACTAACCCGACTGGTTGGCTAACTCACAAGAAGCCTGCTTTCTCAGGTCGTTCGGTTGATGCAGTGATGTATGAGCTGCACGTAAGAGACGCAACTATTGACGCCAACAGCGGTGTTAAGGCTGAGAACAGAGGAAAGTTCCGCGGTCTTGCTCAGCTAGGGACAACCATAGGAACAGGTAAGAGCAAGGTCAGCACTGGTCTATCTTTCTTCAAGGAGATGGGTGTTACTCACGTTCAGTTGCTTCCGATGTATGACTACGCTTCAGGTGGTCTTGAGAGCAGCCCAACATTCAACTGGGGTTATGACCCAGAGCACTTCAACGTTCCTGAAGGTCAGTATTCAAGCGACCCAACTAACCCGATAGCTAGAATTCGTGAGCTAAAGGAAGCCATTCAGGCATTCCACACAAATGGAATGCGTGTAACCATGGACGTTGTTCACGGCCACGTCGCAAGCGCGACTGAATTCAGCCAGTCAATTATTGTTCCAGGCTACTGGTTCAGAAAAGACGCAAATGGAAACCTAACCAACAGATCTGGTTGTGGAAATGACACTGCAACTGAGCGTCCGATGGTGAGAAAGTTCATCGTTGACTCATTCAAGTACTGGACCAGAGAGTACAAGCTCGACGGATACAGAATTGACCAGATGGGTCTTTGGGATGTAAAGACTGTCAACGACTCAGCTGCGGCTATTCGCGCTATTGAGCCAGCGGCAACAATCCTTGGTGAAGCTTGGAGCATGGGTGGAGACAGCGGTCTTCCTCAGGGCAACCAGAGCCAGCTTCTAAGCATGCCTAAGATTGGTGCATTCAACGACGGAATTCGTAACGGAGTTAAGGGTTCACCTGATGGCACATCAGATGGCGGTTACGTAAATGGAAACCCAGGTGCTATCAACGCAGTGAAGGCTGGAACTATCGGTCACACTAGTGCTGACAAGATATTGGTACCTTGGCTCGTTTCTGATGCAGGTCAATCTGTTAATTATGCGGAGGCGCACGACAACATGACTTTGTTCGACAAGCTGTGGGCGGTTAACAACCAGCAGTCAATGTCTGCCGTTACTAAGCAGCAAAGACAAATTGGTACGTTGATCCTCCTTGCACAGGGAACACCATTCATCCAGGCAGGTCAGGAATTCCTGAGAAGCAAGGGTGGAGATCACAACAGCTACCGTTCATCAGACGCAGTTAACAGTTTGAAGTGGCCTGAGAGAGCGAAGCACAAGGCAACCGTTGACTATCACAAGGGTCTGATCGCACTTCGTAAAGCGCACCCTGCTTTCAGAATGAGCGAGCCTGCAAAGATCTCAGCCAACTTGAAGTTCTTGAGCGCACCTGATGATGTTCTTGCCTATTCATTGAACGGTAAAGCTGTGAAGGACAAGTGGTCAACAATCGTCGTCATGTCAAACCCATACTCAGTGTCAAAGAAGGTAACTCTTCCTGCCACTGGTAACTGGAATGTAGTTGTCAATGGCGATAAGGCTGGCGTAACAACACTTTCAGTACTAAAGAAGACAAAGGTGGCTACCGTTGCACCAAACAGCACACTAGTGGTGTGGAAGTAAGTTTCAGAACTGCCTCATTCGGGGTAGCAAAATTGAAAACAAGAAGGAAGATAAAGGAAATGAAGACAACAACTAGAAAAATGGTTGGTTTATTCACAGCACTCACCGTACTTGGCGGAGGACTAACCATCGCATCACCAGCTTCCGCAGCATCGGAGCTTGTAATCTGGGCTGACAAGGGGACACTTGACACAATCAAGGGTCGTGTAGCAGCTTGGGACACAGCAAACGCTGAATACACAGCGAAGCTTGTTGAGAAGGACTTCGGTACTGTTCGTGAAGTTCTAAAGACAGCAGTCCCTGGTGGAACTGGACCAGACATTTTGGCTGGAGCAGCTCACGACTGGATCGGTAACCTAGCTGCTGCTAACGTGCTAACTCCTATTGACCAGTACCTTCCAGCGAACTTCAAGGACGACTTCGTTCCTGGAGCTTTGCAGGCCATGAAGTACAACGGAAAGTACTATGGAACTCCTGGTTGGACTGAGAACATTGCAATCCTTCGTAACGTCAGTAAAGCGTCTAAGCCACTGAAGTCTGTAAACGACATCAAGGATGGCGAACTTGGAATTAACTATGATGCAACAAACTCAGACCCATATCACATGTATCCATTCCAGAGCATGTTCAATGCTCCTGTTTTCTCAGTTGACAGCAAGGGCGACTGGACTAACAAGGTAGGAATGGGTGGAGCTAACGGTGCAGCATTTGCTAAGTGGCTAAAACTCAAGGGAACCAAGTTCTTTGGCCCGCCATCAAACGCAAAGATTCTTTGTGACTTCTTGAACCCAACTAAGACAACCACAGTTAAGGGTAAGAAGGTCACAACCGGAGCGATTAAGTACTGGGTGACTGGCGCTTGGAACATCAACGCTATTGAATCAGGTGCTGGTGGTTGTAAGAATGGTCTAAAGGTAGGCACTGGTTATGCCATTGATCCATTCCCAACTGGTCCAACTTCTGCAAAGCTAAAGGCCAAGCAGTTCCTCGGTATTCGTGGCTACGTAATGATGGCTTCTAAGCCAGGAAACGCAACCAACGTTCCTGCTGCTGTGGACCTAATGCGTTGGATGTCTTCTGAAAACGTTCAGTTCAACCTGTATGACAACTTCAACAAGACACCTGCCAACAAGGCTGCGCTAAACCGCGCTAAGGACAACCCAGTTATTGCCGGTTTTGCTAACGCTGCCAACACAGTGCCTATGCCTAACTCACCTGCTATGGCAGCTGCGTGGACCATCTGGGGTAAAGCTCAGACCCGCATCATCCAGGGTAAAGAGGCAAAGCCAGATGTAGCTTGGGCTGCGATGGTTAAGGCTCTGCAAACAACAATCGATAAAGGTACTAAGTAGTATTTAGGCGCTGGGTGGGTGATTTCTCTAAAAGGAAAGCGCCCACCCTTCCGCCGTGTTTTGAGGCAACATCTTCGAATTAGGAAAAGGTAATCAGATGGCTGGCAAGAAGATCAGAAGCTGGGGCGAAGCTGGCCCAAGCGTAAGCGGGACACTATGGAAGCTTGGTGTTCTGGGTACTGTAGACGCCATCGCAGTAACCATGATCATGGTTCTGCTTGCTCAAGAGCTCATGATGCAGGCAGCTATTAGCATTGCCGTGCTCATCTTTGTTAACTGGGTTTACCTGAGAAAAGGTGGATTGCCAGCTAAGTATCTAACTCCAGGTGTTTTGTTTCTCATCGTTTTCCAAATTTACGTCCTACTTTTCAGCGGTTACACTGCTTTCACTAACTACGGCTCTGCTCACAATGGTGACAAGGCTCTTGCTATTCAAACAATCAAAAACGCAGCGTATCGAATCGTGGACGGACCTGATTACACCATCAACCTAGTAAAGGACGATGCAGATGGTTCCAGAGCGTTTCTGATGACCAACAACATTGATGGAAAAGTTTTTATTGGTAAAGATGGAGAACTTCCTCTTCCTGTTTCACAAAACATGTACACGCTCAGTGAAGAGTGCGCTGATAAATACGCTGAAGACACTGAAACCTGTGCAAAGGCTGCACTTAGAGCTGTTGGATACACTACACAGGATCCAAACAATTTGTCTTTCGTCGATAAAGCAAAGTATTTAGATATTCGTGTAATCACCGACCCGGCTAACCCAAATGTTGGGCTAAGAACATCTGAATTCACGATTGCTTTGCCATCAGAATCAACTTTGGTTTACGACGAGACTGCCGACACTTTCACAGCTTTAGTAGACGACGATTATGGTGTCTACTACGCGGGCGATGTCTTCAAACCAGCTGAGGACGGCTTTTACAGACTCGACGGCGTATTAGAGAACGCGAAACTAGATGGTGGTTGGCGCGTTGAGGTAGGGCTCAAGAACTTTGAAACTATCTTTGCGGATGTTCAGCTAAGAGACCCTCTGGTCAAGGTAATCACTTGGACCTTTGTTTTTGCTATCTCAACAGTTCTCACCACATTCATTCTCGGTTTGTTCATAGCCCTTGTCTTCAACCACGATAAGTTGCGCGGTAAGAAGTTCTACCGAGTCATAATGATTTTGCCTTATGCGTTCCCAGGCTTCCTTTCGGCATATGTTTGGGTTGGTCTTTTGAACCGTGAGAACGGTTTCATAAATACGGTGATTTTTGGCCAAGATCCAGGCTCGGAAGCTAATTTCCCTTGGCTCTTGGAAGAGGGGCCAGCCCGCTTGGCTGTGCTCTTAGTTAACCTATGGCTTGGATTCCCTTACATGTTCTTGATCACAACAGGTGCTCTTCAGTCAATTCCTTCAGAGCTGAATGAAGCGGCGGAAATCGACGGAGCAACGGGTTGGCAAAACTTTAGGCTAATCAAGTTGCCGTTGCTATTGATCTCAATTGCACCTCTGCTGATTGCATCATTCGCATTCAACTTTAATAACTTCACGATAATTTATCTGCTCACGAAAGGTGGTCCCGCAGATTCGGGAATCACCGATTATGACGTAGGTGGTACAGACATTCTGATTACCTTCGTCTACAAGATTGCGTTCTCTGGCACGGGTCAGAACTTTGGTTTGGCGAGCGCATTCTCAATCTTGATCTTTATTGTTGTTGCAACAATTTCGCTAATCAGCTTTAGAAGAACTAAGAAGTTTGAGGAGATCGTCTAATGAGCGTTGCAGTTAAGAACAACAAGAGACCTTTCAACATCTTTAGATGGTTCTTCTCCACTGGTTGGAGACACCTAGTCGGTTTAGCAGTGTGTACATTCGCGATTTTCCCAATTCTGTACATCCTGTCGACCTCGCTCTACCCGAACAACGACATCAACAACACCACAGCGCTGTTTGCAGACATCTCGCCAGCTAACTACATCTCATTGTTTGATCAAGAGTCCAGACCTTTCGGTCGCTGGTACCTGAACACTGTTTACATCGGTATCGTGACCTCGGTTGGTTCGGTGTTCCTGAGCGCGCTTGCTGCATTCGCATTCTCAAGACTTAGATTCAAGGGTCGCAGACCAGGTCTTTTATCTTTGATCTTGATGCAAATGTTTCCTTCAATCTTGGGTCTCGTAGCTATCTACAGCTTGCTATCTGATGTAGGTCGCGTATTCCCAATCCTTGGTCTAAACAGCCAGATTGGTCTAATGATGGTCTACTTGGGAGGATCATTGGGTGCTGGAACGTATCTAATGTATGGATTCTTCAACACTGTTCCTAAGGAAATTGATGAGGCAGCAACAATTGACGGTGCGAGCCATGCGCGCATCTTCTTCTCAATTATCTTGAGGTTGGTAGCCCCTATTCTTGCCGTACAGATGCTACTTAGCTACATCGGTGTGACAAGCGACTTCATTCTTGCTTCTATCCTGCTGAGCGATCCGAACAGCTTGACTCTGGCAACTGGTCTTCAACAATTCATTAGCGATCCCTATTCGAAGGACTGGTCAATGTTTGCTGCTGGTGCTGTTCTCTCTGCGCTTCCTAGCGTTGCATTGTTCTTGGCTTTACAGAAGTACATCACTTCAGGTCTTACTGGTGGAGCAGTAAAGGGCTAATACTCTAGATTCTGTTAGCCACGTTCGTTTAGATAACAAACTCCGCAGAGTGACTCGTAGGTAACCTCTACGCCGTCAATGGCAACTTGGTCACCTTCGAATATGAACTCACCGTCGAACTTTCGACCATTGAACATAGCCTTACGTCCACAGCGACAGATTGTCTTTAGTTCTTCAAGTGAGTGGGCTAGTTCCATCAGTCTGATTGAACCTGGGAAACCAACAGTTAGAAAATCAGTTCTGATTCCATATGCAAGTACTGGGACCCCATCTAGGACAGCAAGTTCAAAGGCTTGATCTACTTGGTCGCGAGTTAGGAACTGTGCCTCATCGATTAGCAGACAAGCTAGGTTCTTGATACCAGGAATGATTAGGCCGTTGTTGGCGTATTCGTGAGCAAGTTCTCGAAGATTTTGATTAGGCGTTACTAGGAAATCGACGTGTCTATCAACACCAAGCCTTGAAACTATAGTTGAATCGCCCTTAGTATCGACCGCTGGTTTAGCAATCAGAATCTGTTGGCTTCGCTCTTCGTAGTTGTGGGCAACCTGCAGTAGGGCAGTGCTTTTGCCGCTGTTCATCGCCCCGTAACGGAAATACAACTTAGCCATTTTCGACCTTTCTGAGGTTCACATATCTATAACAATGCTAGCCAGCGAGTGCCTAGGAATTGCGCTAATTGGCTCGCAGTCGTAATCTAGAACTCTCTGAATCGCCAGGACGTTGGGGAAGACGCACCTAGCTTTAGATTCGGAGGTTTGCTATGCGTAGAGGTCAGTTTGGCTTGACCCTGTCTGTTCACGCCTGCCCGAGGGGCTTGGTGGCTCAAATAGACGCTCTCTTAGCCTCGCTGTCGCTCACTTCAAGTTGGCTTGAGCAAGACCTTATTCCAGATAATCTCTCTGCTGACTTCTCATTCAAGCTAACCGAAGACGAGGCTGCCGAACTAGCCTCCAATCTTTGTGCCTTGGGTCCTGTTTACTTTGAAATGAACCAGAGGGTTGGTAGGACGGGTGTTCTCTTCATGGGAGTTCCTGGATTAGGTGTTTATCGAGGAGAACTCAACGAGTCGGGATCGATCATGCTCAGCGAGGACAGAATCAACCTGCTGGTTGATAACGCTGGGGGTAATCACAGAGAATTCATGAGACTACTGAGGGTCAGTCTGGGTCAATCATGGGATGACGTCATGGAGCCATTTAGGGGAGCGAAGCTCAGCAACAACGTGGTGTTGCTTACCAGAGCAGGTTAGTTATTTGTTGTATGAGCGGAAGGCTACAACGGCGTTGTGTCCACCAAAACCAAATGAGTTTGAGATAGCAAGAATGTTTTCACCTAAATCCCTAGGTGAGGTTACAACATCAAGTTCGATTGCTGGATCTGGATCATCTAGGTTGATTGTTGGAGGAGCAGTTCTAGTCTGAACAGCAAGCACAGTGAAGATAGCTTCAATTGCACCTGCACCACCTAGTAGATGTCCTGTAGAAGACTTGGTGGCAGAAACCGCGATGTTTTTTAGGTGATCACCGAATACTCGCTTCAGAGCAATGTATTCAGCAATGTCACCAACAGGTGTGCTGGTTGCGTGAGCGTTGATGTGGTTTACATCTGTAACTTCTGCGTTGGCCATCTTTAGAGCGCCAATGACCGCTCTTGCAGCAGCAGCACCTTCAGGATCTGGTGCAGTGATGTGATGAGCATCGCTGGTTACATATCCACCAGCTAGTTCAGCGTAAATCTTTGCTCCACGAGCAAGGGCGTGTTCTTCAGTTTCAAGTACAAGTGCTCCGGCACCTTCACCCATGACGAAACCGTCACGATTTATGTCGTATGGACGGCTTGCTTTAGCTGGCTCGTCATTGCGTCTTGATAGAGCGTGCATCGAAGCGAAAGCTGCAATAGGTAGTGGATGCATGGCGGCTTCACAACCACCTGCCACAACAATGTCAATCTCGCCAGAACGCAACCTAGTGATTGCATTAGCGATCGCTTCGGTTCCTGAAGCACAAGCAGATACTGAGGTTCTCACTCCGCCTCTAGCAGAGATGTCCATGCCGATGGCAGCTGCTGGCCCGTTAGGCATCAGCATTGGAACTGTCATCGGTAGAACTCTGCGAGGACCCTTTTCATTTAGAGTCTCAAAAGCATCAAGTAGAGTCCAAACGCCACCGATACCAGTAGCAAACTCAACTGAAAGTCTTTCAGGATCAAATTCCGTAATGCCAGCATCCGCCCAAGCCTCTCTAGCAGAGATTAGGGCGAATTGGCTGGATGGATCCAGTCTCTTGATTTCCTGAAGAGTCAGTATGTCGGCAGCATTAATCTTGGCTTGACCTGCGAATGTGACGGGCAGTTCATAGCGTGCAACCCACTCTTGCTCCATGGTGCTAATGCCAGATTCACCGGCTAGCAGAGCTTTCCAAGTCGATTGCGCGTCACCACCGAGAGGCGTGGTAGCGCCTATCCCGGTGACAACGATTTTGCCGCTCAAGAGAGATTAGCCCTGTGCTTGGGTGATGAAGTTAACAGCATCACCAACAGTAATAAGGTTCTTTACCTCATCATCTGGAATCTTTACGCTGAACTTCTCTTCTGCATTGACGACGATGGTCATCATTGAGATTGAGTCAATGTCCAGGTCGTCTACGAAAGACTTTTCCATCTTTACTGATTCAGTGTCGATACCAGTCTCTTCGTTAACGATCTCTGCCAATCCTGTTAGAACTTCGTTCTGTGATAGTGCCATGTGTTACTCCTTGGTTGTTTGATTTACTAGGTAAAGTTTAGGGCAGAACTACGACCTGAGCCGCGAAGGCAAGGCCTGCTCCAAAGCCAATCTGTAAGGCTAAACCACCAGATTTGACCAATCCATCTTGCAGTATTTGATCCATAGCCAATGGAACACTCGCTGCAGAGGTGTTTCCGGTGTTGATGATGTCCCTGGCCACCACAACGTTGTCTGGCAATTGGAGCTGTTTGACGAGCTCATCGATAATGCGAATGTTTGCCTGGTGGGTAACTAGAGCAGAGAGGTCTTCAGCTTTTACGCCAGCAACCTCAAGGGCCTCCTTGGCAACCTTTACCATCTCCCAGACAGCCCACTTGAACACTGTTAGGCCATCTTGGCGCAGGGTAGGCCAACTGACTAACCCGTCCCTGAAATCGAGTAAAGAGTCGGTCATGCTGACTGACTCCCACTTAGAGCCATCTGAGCCCCAAACTGTAGGGGAAATACCTGGGGTGTCTGATGGGCCAACAATAGCCGCTCCTGCACCATCGGCAAGAAGGAATGAGATTGAGCGGTCTGTTGGGTCAATAAAGTCACTCAATTTTTCGCCACCAACAACTAAGACGTACTTTGCTACTCCTGATCGCACAAGCGCATCAGCTTGAGCAATGCCGTAGCAGTAACCAGCACACGCAGCTGAAATGTCAAAAGCAGGTGCTGGGTTGGCACCAATCTTTTCAGCCAACATCGTTGCCGCCGATGGAGTTTGATACGGGTGAGAAATAGTGCTGAAGATTACGGCACCAATTTCTTGAGGGTCAATGCCAGCTCGTTTGATGGCTTGAGTAGATGCTTCAACTGCCATGTCCATAAGCGACTGGTCTTTGCTAGCTCTTCTTCTGGTGATGATTCCGGTGCGTTGACGAATCCACTCATCACTTGAATCAATTGGTCCCGCAACATCATCGTTTGTGACAACTAAATCTCCGCGCGATGCTCCAATGGAGTAGATGCGACTGAACTGTGTTGTTTTGTATTGATTCAGTGTTGGTTGCATCTTTACGCCTTCTTTGTTGAGCGGTTCAGTAGATCTTGAGCTGCTTCTAGGTCCTTAGGTTCTTTTAGTGCAACTATTTCAACTCCAGGCATACCTCGTTTAGCAAGCCCTGCCAATGTACCAGCAGGGGAGACTTCAATAACAGCAGTGACACCCGCTTTGACCATCGCATCCATGCAGAGATCCCAGCGCACAGAGTTCGCAACTTGACCTACTAGAAGACTTACGAATTTATTACCGTCTGTAACGAGCTGGCCATTTTGGTTAGACCATAAGTTGATTTCAGGGTCAGTGATTTCTAGAGAGGAAGTAAATGATTCAAGTTCACTAACTGCAGGGAGCATGTAAGAAGTGTGGAAGGCTCCAGCAACGCTAAGTGGAATTACTTTGCTTCCCCGAGGACCTTCAGCAACGAGCTTGTCGATTCCCGCTTTTGAACCAGCCGCAACAATCTGTCCTGCTCCGTTGTAGTTAGCTGCGGATAGCCCAAGTTCATTGAGCCTTTCGATAACGGTTTCAACTTCTCCACCAAGAACAGCGGCCATGCTAGTTGTTTCACTAGATGCTGCAGCGTGAGCCATTGCTTTTGCTCGAACGTTTACCAATTGCATTGCTTGTGTATCAGTTAACACATTCGCAATTGCTGCGGCAGATACTTCTCCAACAGAGTGACCTGCAACCCCGGAAAGATTCGCTGTGTCAAGTAGAGCTGCTGTTGCGACGCTTGCACTAACAATTAGAGGTTGAGCAATAGCGGTGTCACGAATAGTTGCTTCATCACTAACCGTTCCGTGTGTGATGAGATCAAGCGAGATAGCATCTGAGAACTCTTCTAGCTTTGATCTAAATACGGGCAGCTCTAGCCAACTCGACATGAAGCCAGGCTTTTGTGAGCCTTGACCTGGAGCGAGAATGACCAACATGATTAGGCGTCACCACCAGCATTACCAGATGTTCCTGCTGTTACGTCCAACAGACGGTACTTGTCGATTGCAAGTTGAGGAATGTGTGCTGCAACATCTCCTCTTGATGCAAGTTGTTCAAGAACTCGAACAACGATTGAAGGGCCATCAATCTTGAATGCTCTTCTAGCTGCTGCTCTGGTGTCAGAGAATCCGAAACCATCAGCACCTAGAGTTGCGTACTCACCTGGAATCCATTTACGTACCTGATCTGGAACTTGGTGCATGTAATCAGTAACACCTAGGAATGGACCAGGAGCACCAGCAAGTTTGTTGGTGATGTATGGAAGTGGACTTACTTCGCTTGGGTATAGGAACTTCTTTTCATCGCAAGCAAGTGCATCGCGACGAAGTTCTGTCCAAGAAGTAACAGACCAAATGTCTGCAGAAATGTTCCAGTCGTCCTGAAGTAGTCTCTGTGCTTCGTAAGCCCATGGGACAGCAACACCCGAAGCAAGGATCTGAGCTTTCTTACCTGCTCCAGATCCAACGCTGATTCGGTGAATACCTCGGATGATTCCATCAACATCAACGTTCTCAGGTTCAGCAGGCTGACCTACTGGCTCGTTATAAACAGTGATGTAGAAGACGACGTTTGGATCTTGGTGAACGCCACCATACATGCGCTCGATACCAGCCTTGATGATGTGGCCAATCTCGTAACCGTACGCAGGGTCATAACTGATGACACCCGTATTGGTAGCAGCAATGATCGGCGAGTGGCCGTCAGCGTGCTGAAGACCTTCACCTGTAAGAGTTGTTCTACCAGCGGTAGCACCGATCATGAATCCTCTAGATAGCTGATCGGTAGCAGCCCAGATTGCATCTGCTGTTCTCTGGAAACCGAACATTGAGTAGAAGACGTAGAACGGGATCAGTGGCTGACCCTGAGTTGCGTATGAGGTTGCAATCGCAGTGAAGGCAGCCATCGAACCTGCTTCGTTGATTCCAGTGTGAAGAATCTGGCCCGCATCGCTTTCCTTGTATGAAAGAAGAAGTTCACGGTCTACGGAGATGTAGTGCTGACCACGAGGGTTGTAAATCTTTGCGGTAGGGAAGAAAGCATCCATACCGAAAGTTCTAGCTTCATCAGGAATGATCGGAACAATTCTTGGACCTAGTTCAGGAGTCTTTAGAAGATCCTTCAGTAGACGAACGAACGCCATGGTTGTTGCGATTTCTTGAGTACCTGATCCACCTTTCGAAACTTCGTAGGCCTTGTCCTCTGGAAGTTGAAATGAAACATACTTGCTTCGTCTCTCTGGAAGGTATCCACCAAGAGCACGACGACGCTCATGCATGTAATCAATTTCAGGAGTTCCTGGAGCAGGACGGTAGTAAGGGGGTTGGTAAGGATCAACTTCAAGTTGAGCATCGGTAATCGGAATGCTCATGTCATCTCTGAATGACTTCAAGTTTTCCAAAGTAAGTTTCTTCATCTGGTGAGTAGCGTTTCTACCTTCGAACGCTTTACCAAGACCATAGCCCTTGATTGTCTTCGCAAGAATAACTGTTGGTTGACCTTTGTGGGCAAGGGCTGCTGCGTATGCTGCGTAAATCTTTCGGTAGTCGTGACCACCGCGCTTTAGTCCCCAGATTTGCTGGTCAGTCATTGACTCAACGAGCTTTGCGGTGCGTGGATCTCGTCCGAAGAAGTTCTCTCTAATGAATCCACCATCCATAGTTTTGTATGTTTGGAAATCGCCATCAGGAGTTGAGTTCATTAGATTAACCAGTGCACCATCGGTGTCAGCTTGTAGAAGTGAATCCCATTCACGTCCCCAAACAACTTTGATTACGTTCCAACCAGCACCACGGAAGAATGATTCAAGTTCCTGAATTATTTTTCCGTTACCACGAACAGGGCCATCTAGTCTCTGCAGGTTACAGTTCACAACAAAGGTCAGGTTATCTAATCCATCGTTAGCTGCAAGTTGAAGAGCACCGCGTGATTCAACCTCATCCATTTCACCATCGCCTAGGAATGCCCAGACGTGCTGCTCTGAAGTGTCCTTGAAGTTTCTACCAGCAAGGTATCTGTTTGCCTGTGCTTGGTAAATAGCGTTGATTGGACCGAGACCCATAGAAACTGTTGGGAACTGCCAGAAGTCCGGCATAAGACGTGGGTGAGGATAGGAAGACAGTCCACCACCAGCGTGAGACTTTTCCTGACGGAAACCGTTTAGCTGATCTTCGCTAAGTCTTCCCTCCAGGAATGCTCTCGCGTAAGGACCAGGGCTTGCGTGACCCTGAATGAAAATCTGGTCTCCACCTGAAACATGGTCTTGACCTTTGAAGAAGTGGTTGAAACCAACTTCGTAAAGTGATGCAGAGGAAGCGTAAGTTGAAATGTGTCCACCCACTGAAACACCTGGACGCTGTGCTCTGTGAACTAGAACAGCTGCGTTCCATCTCATCCATGCACGATAGGTTCTTTCGATTGCTTCATCGCCTGGGAAGGTTGGCTCATCGGTTGTTGCAATGGTGTTGATGTAATCGGTGCTCTGCACCATAGGAACGTTCAGTTGTAACTCACGTGAACGCTTTAGAAGGTTCAACATGATTTCACGGGCACGCTGAGGGCCGTGCACTCTGGCTACTGCGTCAAGTGACTCAAGCCACTCACGGGTTTCTTCTGGATCTTGATCTGGAGTGTTGCTCTTAAAGACATCCTGATTGTTGATGGACAAAGAATCCTCGTTTCGGCTCTAGCTAACGCGGGGCAATTGTGGTGCCACGTGTCAAAAGTAGTTAGGGGAGACCGTTTAGGTCCTCTATAAGTTTAGGCTTTGTTCAGAAGGCTTTATAGGATTAGAGCCAAGTCCAAATTAAGGAGTTTCAATGTCATTGATTATCGGAGATCTAGCACCAGATTTCACCCTGGCCAACCAGTTCGGCGAGAACGTCACATTGTCCGATTTTAGGGGCAAGAAGCCAGTTGTCTTGGTTTTTTATCCTCTTTCCTTCTCTGGCGTCTGCACAGGAGAGCTATGCGAGATTAGAGACAATTTCGACACCTTTGCCTCAAGTGATGTTGAGCTAATGGCCATATCTGTGGACAGCAAGTACGTTCAGAAGGTATTTGCTGAGCACGAGGGCTATAAGTTCTCGGTTTTGGCTGATTTCTGGCCTCATGGGCAGGTTGCTCAGGATTATGGAGTGTTCCTAGAAGAGCACGGAATCGCTAACCGAGGCACCTTTGTTATCGATAAAGAGGGCATTTTGGTCTCTAAATTCGTGACTGCACCTGGTCAAGCTAGATCCTTGGACGAATATACTCGCGCTTTGGCATCTTTGACCTCCTAGCCTGTTGTATAGTTTTACAAGCGCCACATGGCGCTGCAGTCAAGAGTCGGGCCTTTAGCTCAGTTGGTAGAGCGCCACGCTTACACCGTGGATGTCATCGGTTCGAGCCCGGTAGGGCCCACTTTTCGACTACCTCCGCCTAGAGGCACGAGTTAAGACTCAACGGTAAGATTTGCCTATGGAATCCAGCAATTTTCAGCCACCCGTTCGACGTTCCCTTTCCAACGAGGAACTCGAAGCTCGAGTCAACCAAGCTATGACCTCACACTCAGGTGTTGAGTCTGTTATGGAGCTTTTGGTTGCTCAAGAGGTTCTTAGGGCTCAAGAAGATCAAGTCGAAGCTGCCTGGATTGAATCCATGC
>CAMDEE010000007.1 GCA_945895375.1 Auritidibacter sp. Marseille-P8566 | reverse complement strand
GATTTGGTTTCTGGTTTGAACACTGTGACTATTAGCGTTACTGCTGAAAGCGGTGCTGTTGCAACTTACGAGGTATTTGTAAATGTTGCTAAGTCATCTGTGAAGACTCTTGCTTCTATCACTGCTAACGGTGAAACCGTTGCAGATGGTGGAAGTATCGAGCTATCAGCAGGCACAACAAGCGTTAACGTTCTTGCGACACCTACTAGCCCACTTGCAACTGCTGATGTTACAGGTAACACAGGCCTTGTTGGTGGAGCAAACACTGTAACCATTACTGTTACTGCTGCTGATCTGTCGACTGCTACCTACACCTTCACAGCGAATGTAAGAACACTGTCACAAGACACTTCTCTAGCGCTGTTCACAATCAACGGTCAGGATGCTCTTACTAACTCAACTATCAATGTTGGTAACGAAGTAACAGAGGCGTTCGTACTAGCTCAGACCACAAGCTCTGCTGCTACTTTCGTAACTTTGACTGCGACAGTTCTTCCTTCACCTGGAACATACAACTTGCAGTTCCGCGTTACAGCTGAGAACACAAACTTCACACGTCTGATTGAAATCACTGTGATCCGTGCGGAAGGTCTATCAGACAACGCGAACCTCGGAACAATTACTGTAAACGGCACTTTGGCAGAGGCAGGATCAACTGTTAACGTCGCCACAGGAACCACCTCAGTAACAGTTGAGGCAACTGCTGAAGATAAAGACGCTACAACAAGTGTCCAGGGTGCTACCGATCTAAAGGTTGGAAACAACACCGTTACAGTATTCGTTACAGCTGCCAACTCTAGAGTTGCAAGCTACACATTTACTGTTGTTGTTCCAGCTTCTAACAACACCAACTTGACTGGAGTTACAGTCAACGGTCAGTCAGTACCGCTAGGCGCTCTTGTATTCAATGTCCCTGCAGTAACTACCTCAGTAGTTGTTGCCGCATCTACCGAAGACGTTGACGCAACCTTCGCTGTAACGGGCCAAGATGCTCTTGTTACCGGTGACAACGAAGTTGTGATTACAGTAACTGCCGCAGACGGCACAACAACTCGTGAATACACACTAAATGTTGTTAGAGCAGCTGTTTCTTCAAACACAGCTCTAGGAACTATCACACTGAACGGCGCGAGTGTGGCTGACGGTGCAACCGTAACAGTGCCATTCGGTACTACTGAAGTATTCGTAACCGCGACTGGTGCTGATGCTGAAGCGACAACTGAAGTTACTGGAACAACTGGACTTGAGACTGGAACAAACGAAATTACTATCGTGGTTACAGCTCCTTCAGGTGCAACAGCTACTTATACAGTGACCGTAAACGTTCTAGCACTGTCAAAGGACACTTCCCTTGCGACCTTCACCGCTGACGGTGTTGCAGTTGTTGACGGAGCGGTCTTGAACCTAGATGGAATCAACAACTTCGTTGCTGTTGTTGCCTTGGCAACTAGCCCGGCAGCTACTGTTGAAATCACAGGTTCTGCTGACATTCCAGTCGGACAAAGCGAGATCGTTGTTGTTGTAACAGCCGAAGACGGCACTACCGCTACTTACACCCTTACAGTGAACTTGAGAGACAGAGCAGTTACTAGCCTTTCGACCTTCACAGTAAACGGTGTAGCAGTTGTTGACGCCCAGAAGATCTCATTCCCAACTGGAACAACAGATGTTGAAATCGTTGCGACTCCGACTGACGAAGAAGCGCAGGTTGAGGTTGATGGCGGCTCTGCACTTGAGCCTGGTGAAAACACTGTAACAATCACTGTTACAGCGGTAGATGAGGTAACAGTAAAGGTCTACACTCTTACTCTTGATGTAGCCTTCTCAGCTGACACTTCACTATCAGAATTCACTGCCAACGGTGTAAACGTCCAGAACGGCTCAACCGTTCAAATGCCAGCGAACTCTACAGAAATCGAGATTGTTGCTGTTCCTACAGACGAAAACACAACAGTTGACGTAATCGGAGCAGACAGTCTTGTAACTGGAAGCAACGTTGTTGATGTAGTCGTGACCGCACCTAACGGTGATGTCCTCGTCTACAAGCTAACCGTAGTTGTTTTGGTATCAAGTGATACCTCAGTAAGCGAGATCTTCGTTGGCGGAGAATCAGTTGTTGATGGCGATGTTGTCTTGACAACTGATTTCGAGATTACTGAAGTAGATGTTGAAGTAACCACAAATGACGAGAATGCTACTGTCGCGGTTACAGGTAACACCGAGCTAGTTCGTGGTGACAACCTGATCACAATCGTTGTTACTGCGCCAAGCCTTGCAACTCGTGAATACAAGGTAACCTTCCGTATCGGTGGACTTCCGGGTAACACCAAACTGAAGTCATTAGTTGTTGGATCAACTTCAATTGACTTGACAGCGGCTGACCCAAGTATTTCTGTACCGTTTGGTTCAACCACCGTTTCAGTAGTTGCGGCAACAGATGATGAATCTGCAACCTACAAGATTCTTGGAAACAAGGACTTGATTACTGGCGAAAACACTCTAACTGTTAGAGTTACCGCAGCCGATGGTTCAACTATACGCGATTATGCAGTGAAAGTCACTGTGGCTGCTCCGTCAAGCAACTCGAACGTAACTTCATTGAAGTTGAACGGAGTAGAGCGAGCTAACGGAGCTTATGTAACGCTTCCTGCAGGAACTACTTCTGTAGACCTAGAGGCCATAGCAGAAGATCCAAAGGCAACAATCACTTACTTCAACTTCAAGAACCTGACTGCAGGAGACTTCCAATCAACCAGGATCATTGTCAGAGCTCAGGATCAGTCATATCAGGAGTACAACTTCTTCTTGAACATTCCTGCTCTGTCATCTAACACAAGTTTGAAGCGATTCACCATTCAGGGAATCAGCATGTTAGGTAAGACCAAGTTGAGCGTACTTCCGGGCACCACCAAGCTTCACGTGTCAGCAGAAGCAAACGATCCTGGTGCTTCGGTGACTATTACTGGGAGAGACATTAAGGCTGGTTTCAACAACGTGACAGTTACCGTGATAGCGGCCGACGGCACAAGCCAGAGCTACGTAGTGAGAGTGAAAGCGTAATGAGAAAAGCAGAGACAAACAAGGGAACAATGAATATGACAGTCAAGAAACTGCTTACGGTTCTAACCGCAGCGCTACTTATTGTTCTGCCGATGCAGGGGATCCCAGCGGCCAACGCCGCCAGTGTTGACGTCTCACTGTCAACCTTTGAGATTGATGGCACACCGGTAGAAGATGGCGACGTAATACTGGTTCCTGCTGGCACGACTTCAGTTGTTGTCACTGCAGTAGCAACTGACATCGCTGCAAGTGTGCAGGTAAGTGACACAAACTTGCAGCCTGGAATCAACGTCATCGTCGTTACTGTTACCGGTTCGGATGCTGTAACCACAGCTACCTACACCGTTGATGTTTACCAGAACACCCAGACTCCGGAATTCTCGACAGACGCTACCTTGGGAAGCCTAAAAGTTAATGGTTCCACCATCACTCCAGGTCAAACCTTCGAAGTAGCACCATTGACAACCGCTGTAACAGTTGAAGCTGTCCCTAGCGATGCAAATGCAACAAGTTTGGTAGCAGGCTCACTGAACCTAGTCACTGGAATGAACACAGTATCTGTAACAGTTACCGCTGAAGATGGAACCACAACTCAGGTTTACACCTTCAAGGTTCGTGTGCTTGCGTTCTCGAGCGATGTTGCACTAGAGACATTCACCGTGAACGGCCAGGCAGTAAGAAATGGTGGGCGAGTCTACCTAGCTCCTGGAACTACGGGTGCGACAGTGGTGGCGGTACCTAGCGATCCAACATCTTCTGTGGTGATCAGCCCAACCAATTCACTTACCACTGGTGCGAACACAGTGACCGCAACAGTTACTGCTCAAAGCGGGGCTGAAGCTGTTTACACAGTTACTCTGAACGTACAGACCCCTTCAAGCAATAGCTCACTAGTGGTCTTCAAGGTTTCAGGTGCTCGTGTCGTTGACGGTACTACTGTTTTTGTTCCTGCTGGAACTACAGCTGTTGCTGTGACAGCAATCGCTGCGGATGCAGCGGCATCAGTGAATGTAACTGGTAACAACGGTCTTCAACTAGGTGACAACACACTAACCGTTGTAGTAACTGCTGAAGATGGAACTACCACTACTACTTCAACCGTTACATTGAAGGTTCTTGCAAACGATGACACTAGCCTTGCTACTTTCGAATACGACGGCAGTGAAGTTGCTAATGGTGACGAATTCGAACTTGACAGCGATGTAACTTCTGTAGACATCACTGCAGTTCCAACCACAAACCTTTCTACCGTTGAGATCATCGGAGCAGATGCTCTAGTGCCTGGTAGAAACATTGTTAAGGTTCAGGTAACTGCTCAGGACACATCTGTTGCAACATACAGATTGTTCTTCAACGTTGCAGCTGCAGTTGACACTTCACTAGAGCTTTTCTTGGTAAATGGTGTTGACGCAACTACAAACGATTCAATTGATCTTCCTTACGGAACCACAAGAGTAAACGTGAAGGTAACAACTACTGACCCGACAGCATCATTCACTGTTGCTGGAGACGGTCGTCTAACACCTCTCGAAGAGGGAGACAACGAGCTAGTTCTTACTGTTACTGCTTCAAGTGGGGACAGCGAAACCTACACAATCAACCTAAACGTTCTTCCAATTAGCGAAAGCAATGCTCTGTCTGAAGAAGGCGGACTACTGGTAAACGACGAAGCTGTTGATCTAGCTCTTCTAGACAATGAAGCTGGTTTCGTAAACCTTCCAATCACAGCAACAACTGTGAAGATTCAGGTCAAGGCTGAGAGCGCTACATCAGATGTAGTTGCTAACGGCAAGACTCTTCTTCCTACTGTTGGTCGCTTCTTTGGAGTGGAGAAGGGTGTCAACGAGATTGACATCCAGGTCATTCCAGAAGCAGGTTTGGAATTCGCAAAGACTTACAAGCTTTTGGTCTACGTTGGTGGTGCTGACGCAACTCTCAAGACTGTAAAGGTCAACACAACCACTCTTACTGTTGGTCAAGATGGAACAGCCGCTCTTCAGACACCTCTAGCCAACGGCACAACTACTGCAAGCATCTTCGTTGAGCCAACTGTGGCTGAAAAGATTGGTCTTGGAGACGGAACCAAGCTTGAGTTCGATGGTGGCGAGGCTACAGTAACCAAGGCGACAGCTGCTAACACTTGGAACGTTGCTGGACTTGTAACTGGTGAGAACATCATTTCTCTTACCGTTACTCCTGGCGACGAAAGTGCTGAAGCAGGTAGCTACAGCATCGTGATTCCGGTTGCCCTTTCACCTGACAAGAGACTAAAGACCTTCCTAGTAAATGGAAAGGCCGTTGTCGTTGGTTCAAAGATTCTTTTGGCCAAGGGCGCAACCTCAGCTGAAGTCGACGGTGTTCCAGAGAGCTCAGTAGCTACATACGAAGTTTCTGGCGGAGATTCACTTGTAAAGGGACCTAACACCTTGACAATTACTGTTACCGCTGAAGACGAAACAACTCAGGCTTACACAGTAACTGCGATTGTTCCTAACCTCGTGACCGTTATTGTGATTCCATTCCCTAAGGTCGGTGTTCTTACAGTAGATAAGAAGACCAACGTAAAGGGTAACGCAGCGATTCTTGCAGGACTAAAGAAGGTCAAGGGAACTGTTGGTGTTGTAACCATTAGCAACAACTTCTTGATCAAGAAGGACAAGACCACTGCAGGTCCTGCTCGTGCGTCAAACACCAAGAAGTTACTTGTTGCGTTGAAGACTAACAGCTTCAAGACTGCCCTTTACCAGCTAATCCCTGGTGCCAAGTCACAAAAGGGAACCACAGTAACTATCTACTCTTACTAATCAAACAGTAAAGATGCCCCTGGTAATCCAGGGGCATCTTTGTTTAAGGAGATTACTTCTGGTAAGTTGCAGTGATCTGCAGGGCGTTCACTGAACCAGATGAAACAACATTTTGAGTTACTGTTACCGGCTTAATACCTCGAGCTGATAGAGAAGCTAAAAGCTGCTTCACTCGGGATGCCATAAGTGATCTTGCCTTAGTTATGGTCTGGTTCTTGGCTCTAGCCATCTTGATATCAAGTTTCAAGTTGGTTGAACCCATGATTGAAGTCCCGAGGAGGCCAATGCTAGAAGTTCCAGCGAAGGTGGGAACTGTTGAATTGCTATTGTAAACCGGTGTGCTTTTGGTAGTTAGGTTTGTGTATACATAAATCTGGATCTTGTTTGTATTGACGTGTTGTTTGTCAGAGGAAGTTACAACTACGGATGCACTGTTCAGGCCATCCCTCAGGGTTCCTATTGGTTGAATGACCGCCACCGCAGAGGCTTGGCTTGTAGTGATCTGAAGGTCTGCTGTTCGTGTTCCTGCGGCTAGATAGATAGTCTCTCCTGGATTGTAAATCTTGCCGTTGACTCTGATACTGGCAAGTGTTGTATCGAAAGGTTGAACCGTGGATGAAAGAACACGCTGCTGATCTCCAATACGCCAGACCAGGTTGTTCTGGTAGTTAGTTGCAGTGTTTATGCCAGGGCCGAAAGGGTCAGCGATGATGTCCGATCTAATCGCGATGCCAATTTCTCTCGCCATGGTCTGTAGGTTGAGGCTCTTTGAGGCTCTTGAAACCTTGGCTAGAGATTGCCTGTATAGCGCTAGGCAAGGTTTATAAGTCCAGCACTTGTTTGGCATAGCCGCTCCAGAGTCTGTATATCCAAGAGCACCTCCCCAGGTTTGGTCAACGCCCCAAGGAATCATCATGACTTTTCCGCTTTTATCAAAATTCAAAAAGTAGTTATTCAGGTTTCTGACGTATCCGTCCCAGTGGCCGCTATATATCTCAGATGCCCAACCTAGAGTGAGCAGCTCCATGTCCATTCGGGCCGAAATGGCATCCCACCACGCTTTGCCCTCTAAATCGTTTATGGCTATGAATGCGGTTAGATCTGAAGTGTCTGTTTTGCTGCCAGACTCGATGGCGAACATCCATTCGCTGCCTGAGGTGAGATCAGGAAAGTAAGGGACAGCACCTTTATACAGGTGTGAGCTAGAGACACCCCAGCGCTCTAGCATCCGCTTGTTCAATGTTTCAACATTTAGGTGTAACCCATAGTCAATGCCGTTGAGGCTAACGTTCGCATAACCGGTTCTTGGTGTTGGGATACCTAGATTCCTGTATAACCGGTAGCTGATGGATTCTCTAAGGTAGCTGGGATCTTGCACCATGTTGTTAAGGGTTATTCGGCTAACCCCTAGAAGGGTTTGACCTTCAACAAATGCGTCCATTTTGACTTTGAAGGCAGCCTTGCCTGAAATGTCTCGCCATGATCCCCAAGCACCCTTTAGGTGAACACCGACTACGTAAGGCCCATAACGCTTTCCAGCTAGAGTGACACTCATTCGAGTCTCAAGCCACTCACCCTCGTTATCCCAACTTACGTTGGGCCAGCGCAAGGATTCGAAGTCCTCGTCAGTCATTTGTAATGAGAAGTTATTGACCTGCAAAGGATTGAACATAGCGGCAGCTGCATCTGTGCCTTCAACATAGGAAGAAGCGGCCCCTGAAGCTGAGGAGTTCAGCAAACTCCCAGTCAAAGACATAAGAATAAAAGCTGTAACCAGGCTTGATTTATTCTTCGTGAACATATTTCAAGCCTACCCAGTACTTGTTATAGTCTGAAGGTTCTATGAAAAAGCGTCAGGATTCATCCAGAAAAAAAGTGGTCAAGACTACTGCATTCATCATCGCTACCCTGTTTGCTTTATCAACTGCAGTTCCTGTTTCTGCCGCTCAGGCAGGTTGCATAAACACTCCGGCTTTGGACAATAACCATTTAGTGGCAGATAAAGCACTGGGGTTTGGCGTCAAGGCAAGAGCTTGGCAGTTTGAGCCAGGAAGCGATGCAAGGGATGCTTCACTATCTTCTTTGGGTGCAAAGATTTCGGTTGTATCAGGAAACCTCAGATACATCACCTTTGGCGTTCTGCACCAAGGAATTCCACGTGAACAAAATCTAAAGCAACTTGCTGATTCAAACCCTAAGACCATGGCTAGCCTAAATGGCGATTACTTCGACTCTAACGGGCCTTGGAATGCTGTTGTAGAGGAGGGGCAAGTTACTTACTCTCCACCCGGGCAATCAGGTGTGATTGGATTATCCAGACACAAGGTTGTCGATGCTAGGGGCTATAGAAGTACTGGCACTTTGACTATCGGAACCAGAAAGTTCAACATCTCCGGTGTCAACCAGCTAGAACCAGCTGCTACATCGCTAGTTGTTTACCGATCGAACTTCATCAGACCAGTTACTCCTAAAGGCCAGGTTACTTTCCAGATCAAGTCCGGCAAAATTTTCAAAATATACCCAGCTGGAGCAGCAATCTCCTCCAAGTCAGGCACCGTTGTTCAGGTTAAGGGTTATCTTGCTCCAATCATTGCCAAGATGAAGGCGAAAACAACTGTGAGAATCAGCTTGCCGCCTATTCCTAAGTTTGAAGACAGAATTTCCGCAGACAATGTAACCAGTTCTGGAAGCATTTCCAGTAAATCAAACACACTTATTTTCGACTCAGTGAACTTTGCCAATCTAAGCACCACCGGGGCTACCCTTTTTGATTCAAATTTCATTGGAACAACTAGAGCAGGTCGCACGACCGTCAGAATTTCGCCGGATGCTCTAGGGAATCAAATTGTAAGAAGTGTCCGCTCCGGAATCGCCACAAAAGTTGATCCAGGTGGCTATGTTTTGCAAGCTAGAAGCAGCACATCTTCTCTGACCGCTTCAAGATTTAGAGTCGGTGACATTGTGACAGTTTCTAAGTCATTTATCTCTGAATCCAAGTCGCCTTTTATAACCGCGGCAGGACGCGGTCCAAGAATTGTGCAGGGCAGCAAGTTGGTATGGGTGTGTGCTTTACACAACAAAGAACACAGACCAAGATCAGCTATCGGTTGGAACCAAGACGGACAGGTTTGGCTGATTACTTCTAGCCGAGGTTACGATGCCTTTGACTTTGGATACAGACAGGGCGGCTCAACCTCATCTCAAATGGGTGAGTGGTTGCTATCGCTAGGTGCAACCGATGCTGTATTGCTTGATGGTGGTGGCTCAACAACAATGCAGATCAACGTTCCTGATGTTGGTTCGCAAAGATTTGATTTGCCTGATGTTGCGTGGTGGCGTGGTTTAGCAAACGCCTTCAGCATTGAAAGTAAGAACTAGTCTTTCTTTCTTGGCATCATAACTTTGCCTGATATTTTGATTGACGCTCTTCTGGTAAAGAACCTGCTGGAAAGAGAAGTTAGTTTATTTAGTAGGCCATCAACCACTGCGGCCGGAGACTTCTCTTTTTCAAGTGCTTTCAAGGTTGTGTTTATCACGTCTTCGGAAGAACGAATAAATCTGCCTAAAGCAGGTTTAGTTCCGTTTGAATCAAAGAACTCAGTAGCTGTAGGTCCTGGGCATACGGCTAACACTTTGACTCCACTGTTCTGGGTTTCGCCCCATAGAGCTTCAGTGAAGGATAGAACAAAGGCCTTAGTTGCCCCATAGACAGCCATGTATGGCAGTGACTGGAATGCAGCGGTTGAAGCAATGTTGATTACTATGCCGTCCTTGCGCTCAACCATGCCAGGTAGGAAAGCGTGAGTTAGTTCAACCAGAGTGTGAATGTTCACATTTAGCTCATCAACAATAAAACTGTTCTCTTCTTCAACGAACTTGATGGTCTGACCAAAGCCCGCGTTGTTGATAAGGATGTCGACTTGTATGCCACGACCCTTTAGGATTTTTGCAAGAGTTGAACCAGCGTCTCTGCTACTTAGATCCATTGGCAAAGCGCTAGCTGCGTAGATGCCGTGCTCAGCTGTGATGCGATCAGCCAGAGCTCTTAGGCGATCTGCGCGTCTAGCGACCAAGATTACCTTTACTCCCAAGCTGGCTAATTTAAGAGCATAGGCCTCACCTAGACCTGAGCTCGCTCCGGTGATTAAGGCCGTCTTTCCTGCTAAATTTTCCATCACTAACTATTCTGCCATTTACTTGGGGTACTTTGGGGCATTCTCGGGGCTAGGCTTAATCTCAAGTTCACCTAGGAGATTCACGTGATAGATCGCATAAGGCACTTCAGGGCAGGCCTGCTCTTAGCACTGGCCTCAGCAGTAGTTTTCTGGCCAATCAGCTACTGGTTCCCGCTACCTGAGTATTTAGGGGTGTTGGCCAGCGAAGAGTATGCCGACTATCAGCTAGCACTTAGAAGCATTGTCATTATCTACTTTGTCTTCTTCCTGCTAAATCTTGTTACCGCACTGTTATCGGCAACCAAGCTCAGCCCCACCGTTAAGTTCTATCTGGCTCTGGTGCCAGCAGCCGTTCTCCTAGTGGTCCCTTTTCTACTAATAATCCCAACAGCACTAAGTTTCCAAGATCGCAGTTACTTTGAAATTTTCCAGGCTATGTATCGATTATTGAGATTTACCTCTCCTCTACTACTTGCCTTAGCTTTGCTTTGCACAGCGATTGCTGTCGCTTTGAACGTAAAAGCAGCTTTAGTCTTTAGGTCAGCTAAGAACCCAGGCAATGTTGTTTCTCAAGTAAAGAGAAGATACTTTATCTACGGTGGGGTTGCGTTACTAGTTTTTGCAATTATTGTTCCGCTTGGAGCTTTCAACGGTTCACTCAGATCCCTCGATAGAGCAGCTTGCAATAAATATGCAGAGCTGGCCCTTCCAGAACTAGACGACGATGTTCCAGTCTTCTTGTCTGAGATTAGGGTGATTGGCGAATCAGCTGGGAACGCTTCGCTTCAGAAAGCTTTCATCAACTTCTCTGATCTTTCTAGGCAGTATTTTGCTCTTACCAACACCGAACCGGTGGGCTCTCTTATCCTTAAGGATGCCGAGAAGATAACCGCGACCGCTAAAGATGAAGTCATCAAAGCCTGCTCTGATTACGCGGTTAGATAGAGATTTTCATACTCCTACCAAAAATATTACGCAAAAGCGTATGTTTCTAGTCAGTCTGGCTAGTCTGCGAAATAAAATGGGAATTAAACGCCGGACACCGAGGTAGGTTTCGAGATGAGCAGAGCACTGAGGAAACTCACGAACTCTTTTCTAGCACTCTCGCTAGGCGTTGGCTTTAGTCTCGCAGCTAGCCCTCTAGCTCATGCCGCCGAAGACTGCATTCCAGGTTTCACACTTGTTGGAGAAGTCTGTGAAAAAACCTATTCGTATTCCGATGGAGCTAAAGCCTTTGCGGTTCCTAAGGGCCTAGGCGAAATTGAAATCGAAGTTTTTGGAGCTGCCGGTGGTGCGGGTGGACTTGATGGTGCTATTTGTGCGCGATCAAATGGTGGCGATGCAGGATATCTTTTTATTCAATCTCCAGACCTATCCAACAGAACTTTATATTTCTACCCAGGTGAAAAAGGTGCAGAAGGTGCCAGCAATAGAAACTCATCAGGTGGAGGCCTGGGAGGTAAATCTCTATTAGGAGATATTTATAACGGTGGGCGAGGTGGCAATACTGGCCCGGTTGGTTCCTCTGGCGGTGGCGGTGGTGGCGGAGCAGCAACAGTTCTTGATATCGATAAAGAGAGATTCATCGCAGCAGGTGCAGGAGCTGGCGGTGGTTGTGCTTCTGCATCAAACGGATCTACACGAGGAACAACCAATTCGGATTACTCAGATAATTCGGCAGGCGGAATAGGAGCTTCAACCGCAGGCAACCCCAACCAAGATGGTGGTGGCGCTGGTGGCGGTGGCGGTGGCCTAGTCGGTGGTTTAGGTGGAACGCTATTCAATGCCTCTTCAAGTGAATCCGGTGGCCGAGGTGGTAACGCTGGAAAGAACACTGCAGCAGGTGGAAAAGTAGCTATCAGTAAATATCAAGATTCTTCTTCATCAGGCAAAATCGTCGTTAGATACTTTCCTGTTCTAGGAGCTAAATCGCTTGAGGTGCTTGGAAGTAACCCGACATCTGCAAACATCATTGAATACAAATTAACCTTGAAATCCAAGCGAGCATTTGCAGAGCAGGATATTGTTTTCAGTGGCTCGGCTTTGCAGGGCCTCAAGGTAACAATCACCGGGGATAAGCCACTCAAAGCCCCTTACATTTATTACTTCAATGCCACACCAAGGGACACAAAATCTAAGCTCAACGGGACACTTGTGGCAACGGTATTTGGCACTAGTTCTGTGCCGGTAGTTATTGATTCGGCAGGACCCGAAGCAAAGATCAATTTAGTAAACGCAACGAAAGATCTGCCAACAAAAGTATTTGATGTGAACTTCAATGAAGCTGTTCAAGGGCTATCTAAAGACAGTTTTGCTCTCTCTTCCGGAACAGCCTCAGGCTGTGTTATCAGCTCGCTGACCGGCGAAGGATTAAATTATCAAGTCGCAGTTACCAACTGCTCGACTGGCTCTTTTGGTTTATCTCTAAAACAAAACAGCGTTATGGATTCATCTGGTAACGCAGGACCAAGATTTGCTAATCAATCTCCAATCTATGGCAAGGTCGAGATCAAAGACGATGTGGCACCCGAGGCAACGGTTGTTTTACAGCCAGGCAGCTTGCAGAGCAACAGTCACGTTTTTGATGTGAGATTTGATGAGGTTGTCACGGGTGTAACTGCTAATAGCTTTACTCCAGCAGCTGGCACAGCTAAGTTCTGCAAAGTCGGCTACGTAATTGGTAGTGGAAAGTATTTCCAAGTCAGTTTGGATAACTGTACCGATGGAACATTTGGTCTAACTCTTCTCGCTGGTTCGGCAAGAGATGCTGCTGGCAATAAAGGACCATACGAAGATATAGTTTCTGCTTTAGCCGAGCAGTCCACAAAAGCAACAACGGTTACTGTTTCTCCTGGTCAGTTACCGGAATCTCTTGATCCAAATCCTGTTGCTAGAGTCTTCTCAGATTTAGATGCAGACACTCAGAATGCAATGAAGGAAGTCGGAATATATGCACCAACTCCAGGTGCACCAACAGTTACAGTTCTAACTGATCTAAGTAACTCAAGTGTTGATGAACAAATACAACTTGTTTCAACTCAGCAGGTTGAAGTTGGCTCCTCTGTGCGACTAACGATCAATGTTAGTGCTGAGATGGCTGCGGCTTCTGATGTCGTTGCGTTTATGGAAACAGGAACCCTTTGGCAGTACCTAGGTAGAACATCCTTTACAGGTAACTCTGCAAACTCTGCTGATTTCACAATCGCCCAACTAGGTGAATACAAGATCAGGCTTGTGATTATTGGTAAAGATGTGATTACTAACATGTCGCTACCTAAGGTGGCTGGATTCGGCAAAGGCCTAGGTAGCTATTCAAGGGCCGTAAGCGCTGAAGAAACCTTATTGAGCCCGCAGCAAGTAGAGATCACCCTCACCGGAATTGCAGGCCCTAATGGCCTTCCTGAGGTCATTGATCCTGAGGTTCCTGAAGTAATTGAGCCATCAACCGACACACCAGGGGCTCAGACCGACGAGAACGCTCCTAGCCAGCCTTATGACCCACTAGCTAGCCCAGAGGGCATAAAAGCAGTAGCAGAAGCCGTGGGAACCGCCGTTGTTATAGCCGGTGCTGTGGCTGGAGCAGCAGCTGGAGCAGCAGCTGGAGGCGGAGGAGGATCTAGCGGTGGAGCTAGAGCAGCCTCTTCAGAGGGTGGCTCTAGTTCTCAAAACACCGAATCATCAGATGGAGAAATTTCTACCCTAGATGCTGAAGTGGAATCCTTCACAACGGCCAAGGTGAGCTGGGGAGATAAGCTGCCGATCTTTAAACTCAAGATCTTTACTTTCCTTGATCGCTTCACTCACAATCTCACAGTGAGCCTTGCCAAGTTCTCACCAGTGATTTCAAAGATTGTGAACGATGGAGCATATTTACGATCTATCTTTGGTTCGATGTGGTTAGCCGCTCCAATCACCGGTGTTGTTCTAGCAGCAGTGGCTCTTGCGCAACCATCTATTGAACTTCGACCACCAACATGGGAGCTGTTCCTAGCGATTGCAGTTCTAGGTATGTTTGACGCATTCTCTGGAATGCTCGCAACCGTTATCTACTCAATTGGAATGATTAGCATCTATGGTATCAGCGACATTTCTGATATTCGCTTGATGCTTGGTGTTCTATTACTTGGTTTTGGTCCAGCTCTTATTGGTGTTGCCTTTAGAGCGATCAGAAAACAGTTTGAAACTAGTTTTGCTTATCTCTGGGACCGTTTAGTCGACATAGCGGTGCTAACCTTCTTCGTTGGTTGGTCAGTTTCAGCTATGGTCGCTACCCTTCCTGCTCTGGCTGGAAGAACTCTTGTTGTTGCCAACTACACCAACGAGTTTGCAATCTTCTTAGCAGTTGCTATCGCAATTCGTATTCTGCTCGAAGAGTTAGCTGCCAGAGGTTTCTCTAAGCGTTTGGACACCATCAACCCAACTGAAGTTCCTTCAACATCTCAGGTTCAAAAAGTTATTTCAACCGGTGTCAGATTGTTCCTCTTCATATTTGTAACTGCTGCGTTCATGGGTAACGTCTGGCAAGTCTGGGTGGGTAGCTTTATCTTCATCCTGCCTAATATCCTTAGCTGGTTCCAAGACAAGTTCCCTAACTTCCCTTGGCTATGGAGACTGTTACCTCAGGGTGTTCCTGGTCTTGCCTTGACCTTGATAGTTTCTAGCATCAGCGCTGGAGTTATCACAGGGTGGATGCAAGGTAACCCTGAGTATCCGCAGTATCTATTCATGCTGCTACCAATACCTGTGTTCTTACTAGGGTTACTGGGAATGTTTGGCCGTGAAGGCAATGAAGATGAAGAGCGTCCGATAATGGCGCATAAGTGGCGCTGGGTTTACCGTATCGGTGGAATTGGAATGCTAGCGCTAACCATGAACCTAGCTGGAGTGCTAGTTATTTAATCTTGTATTTCTTTACCAAGGCAGCAACTTCTTTTTGCCTTGTAGTAATGAACTTGAGAGCTCTTGCTTGCTCCAAAGCAATCATTTCCATCTGATCTAAATTATTTTTAGCAGCCAGTGTTGGTTTAATCACAGTCGCAGCAGATTTCATCAAAGTTGAAAGCTTCATCTTGGTAGCCATAGCGGAAACGGCTTTGAGTTGAGATAGGTAAGCATCGCGGCACGGCACATAAGCGATGCATTTGGTATACATCATGCCTCTAACGGTTTCTTTTGGAAGCCATGGATGAGTAGAAGTTTTGGAAAGCATTGGTGTCATGAAGGTGTCACCAAAGTCTTTAGTTGTGGCCCTGTTTTCACCAAATGTCTGGTCAACACCCCAAGGAATAAAGGTGAACTTATTTCTGGTATTACTTCGAATGAAGTAGTTGTTTACGAGTGGTCCGGTGTATCCATCCCAGTGACCTAGGAAGTTTTCAACTGCCATGAACTTAAGTAGCCCGGTTCTGTCGGTAACACCATCAAGAGCTTTATACCAATTGGCAGGGTCTTTGTAGTTAGCTGCCGAAATCAGTTTGGTTAGGTCACTCTTGTTTGCGGTTACTTTCCAACCATGATCGGCTAGGAATGATCCAGTTAGGTTATCGCCATCATCATTGCCTGGCTTGAAATCTTCTAGAGCAATACCTTCATAAATGTGCTGGGTGATGTCCTTGAATCTTTTCGCTGCAAAATTCTCATCAGGCTGTTCAACATTTACGTATAGCCCTTTATCAAGACCGTTAACATAAACTCTTGCCCAGCCAGTTTTTGACGCTGGAATACCCATGGCATTGAAAAGGGCATAGGCACCATACTCATGGATCTTGCTGCCATCTTGGGTCAGAGCGTTAAGGGTCAATCTTCTAAGCCCTAGGAAACCGGTCTGGGAAGGACCCTTAGGGAACTTGATCTTGAAGCTAGGGGTGTCTTTAAGTCTTGATATCGAGGTTGTACCTTTGAGGCGAACTTCCATTTCCACGCTGCCGCTGGTTCTACCGTCCACGGACATAGTCACACTGCCTGGGGCATAGATCTTGTAACGGCTTCTGTCATTTAGGGCGTCTACTGTGCCCTGAGGCAAATCTAGGTCGATTCTGAGGACCTTTAGGGGGTTATAGAAGTCAGTGGACTTGAGGGTACTTGCAGCCTGTGCAGGGGAAACTAGGAGCCCTAGAATCAACGCTGTTGAGGCCCCTAGAAGCCTTCTTACGCCCTTGTTGATAACCATGTGGGCTAATCTATCATTATGACCCCGATTGATTACCCGCTTCTGCTGGCCACTCTCAGCATTAACCTAGTTTTGCTGTTCCTAGTGTCCTATGTTTTCTTCTATAGAAGACACAAGCGCAGAGACGTATTCGTGGCCATTTGCCTCATCAATATCACCCTCTATGTCTTGGGTGGAGCTCTTGGAACATTCACCATCTCCATTGGTGTTGGTTTTGCCCTGTTCAGCGTTATCTCTATCTTCAGACTTAGATCTACCACCCTGGGCTGGACTGAGATTGTCTACCTATTGGTAGCTCTAGCCATGGGACTCACCCTAGGTCTTCCTGCCTATGACCTACCGGTTCAGACTCTTTACGCAGTCCTTCTAGTAGTGGCTGTTTATGTGGTGGATCACCCAAGGATTCTGCCGCAGCGAGTGAACCAGAAATTTAGTCTTACCACCGACTATGTCGAGATTGAACCAGGAGCCCTAAAGCAGAAGGTTGAAGAACAACTAGGACACACAGTCCAAAGAGTTCAGGTTAGAGCGGTCACCACAGCACCAGTTGGAATGAAGCTAGAAATAGAGTCCTAATGGCCCTCAATGCTCCTAAGGCTAAGTTTGACTACGAACCACATCCACACATAGCAGGACGTAAGAAACACAAAGCAGATAACGCTGAGCAGATTCTTTCTGAAGTTGGCCCTAGAACCTTAAATCAGAAACTAGGTCTTTTCATCACAAAGAGTGTTGGAACTATGTGGGCAGCATATGTTTTCTTTGGACTAACCCTGGTGAGCTTGCCTGCTGTAATCATGACTGGAGATCCAGTTCTGATTGTTGCTTGGATAGCCCAAACTTTTTTGCAATTAGTTTTATTACCAATAATTATTGTTGGTCAAAACATTCAAGCAGCTGCTGCTGAAAAGCGAGCAGTAATGACATATGAAGATGCAGCTGCTGTCTTAGATGAAGCAGTAAAGATTCAAAAGCACCTTGATCATCAAGACGAGTCGCTAGCTCATCTAGTTACTCGACTTGAACAAATCGAAGAGAAGATTTCTAAAAGGTAGTTATGCGTTTAGTTATTGCTGACTGCTCAGTTGACTACGCTGGCAGACTAACTGCCCACCTGCCTAAAGCCAGAAGACTACTAATGCTCAAAGGTGATGGCAGCATCCTTATTCACAGTGAAACAGGCTCTTATAAGCCGTTGAACTGGATGAACCCACCATGTAATTACTCAGTTCATGAACCAGATGAAGAGCAGCAAGGCAATGGGGTCAAAGAGATCTGGCGAGTAAGCCAAGCAAAGACGGCAGATATTCTTTGGATTCAAATCTTTGAAATACACAATGACATCAACCATGAACTAGGCAAAGACCCAGGTCTTATCAAAGACGGCGTTGAAGCTCACCTGCAAGAACTAATGGCAGCTCAGATAGAGATCATTGGTGAGGGAGCGAAGTTAGTCAGAAGAGAATACATGACACCTATTGGACCAGTCGATATTCTCGCTAAAGATAAAAACGGCCAGAGCGTTGCTATTGAAATCAAACGTCGTGGTGAAATCGATGGCGTTGAACAGCTAACAAGATATCTAGAGCTCATGAATAGAGATGCAGCACTTGCACCAGTCAGAGGAATATTTGCAGCTCAAGAAATTAAGCCTCAGGCAAGAACACTTGCTGAAGATAGAGGCATTGAATGTTTGATTTTGGATTATGAACAGCTCAGAGAAGCGTCAATAGATCCAGACTCTTTATTCTGGTAAACCAGCAGCCTTTACGAATTCTCTAACTGCGATAACACGAGCACTAGTCTTTGACTCAACATCAATACCAGCAGCTGCAACAGCTCTGTTGACTAGGTTCTCAACTGCACGAAGTGTTGTTCCACGCTCCTGGGCAATCTGCTGGTTTGAATAACCTTTAGCAATCATTCGTAGAACTTCGAACTGTGTTCTGGAAACGTTTACCAGTGAGTGTGAAGGATTGAGATCATCTCTGAACTCTTCCCCAACTTTGTCACGTAGAGCAGCTTCGATAGCCTGGTTTAGAACACCTGGGTCAGATAAACGACTCTTTAGAAGGTATGCAGCGTTTTTAGGAACAGACTTAACATCAAAACCAAACAGTCTTGGTTCTGCTACGTGGGTTAGAAATACTAGAGCCATCTCTGGGTGCAGTTTGTTCATAGCAACTGCAAAGTCCAAACCATTAGGACCAGCACCTAGATCGATGTCCAGGATGACAACATCAACATCTTCACCGTCTGTGATTTTTCGGGCCTCGCGTGCGTTGGATGCGACTTGGACTTTGAAGCCATCGTTTTCTAGTTTGTCGGAAACAAGCGCTCTAATAAACGGCTCGTCTTCCACAACGAGAACGGACCTTTGGTACATAGTCATAACACCACCCTTGCGTTGGAATTAGTTTGCCACCTACCCCAGGTTAAACAACTTAACTGTTCTAATTAACGAATAGGGGAATAGGGCAATATAGAGTTGTAAAAACCCCTAAAACAGGAGCAAAAATGGCCCTAGAAGACCGCAAGGTATGGCGAGGATTCGCTAGCGATAACTACGCAGGAGTGCACCCAAGCCTGTTTGAGCTCATGAAGAGCGTCAATGAGGGCCATGAACAGGCCTACGGTGACGACTTTGTCACAGCGGAACTACATGAGATCTTCAAAGACACCTTTGGGCCTGATGCAGAGGTTTTCCCTGTCTTTAATGGCACCGGAGCCAACGTAATAGCCCTTTCCTCAGTGGTTAGAAGGTGGGAGTCGGTGATATGTGCTGAGACTGCTCACATCAATAGCGATGAGGGAGGAGCACCTGAGAAGATGGCAGGGCTCAAACTCTGGACCATCCCAACCCCTGATGGCAAGCTAACCCCAGAACTAATCGAGCCGCACCTATTTGACATAGGTTCAGTGCACAGATCCCAGGTGGCAGTAATCAGCATTACCCAGACCACAGAGATGGGAACCCTTTATTCAATACCTGAAATCAAAGCACTGGCTGATTTTGCACATAAGAATAACCTCAAGTTACACATGGATGGAGCAAGGCTCTCAAATGCAGCAGCAGCTCTAAACGCTTCCTTCAAAGAGTTCACAACCGATGCAGGTGTTGACCTAGTTAGCTTTGGTGGAACCAAGATTGGTGCTCTTGCTGCTGAAGCAGTAGTTGTTATTAACTCCAAAGAACTAACCCAGAGCATGCCTTTCCTACGCAAAACATCTATGCAGTTACCAAGCAAGATGAGATTTGTGAGCATTCAGCTAATCGGACTACTAAAAGATGATCTAGCCATTAATAGTGCAAAGCACGCTAACGCCATGGCAAAGGCCTTAGATGCAGGAGTTAGAGAATTAGCAGCAAAATCTAATGGCAGAGTAAGTGTTCCTAACCCAACTCAAGCCAACGCAGTATTCCCAATTATTCCGATGGAACTAATCCCTGAAATTCAAAAGGATTACTGGTTCTATGTCTGGGATTACAGCAAGAGCCAAGTTCGCTGGATGTGTGCTTGGGATACCACTCAAGAGGATGTTGACGGTTTACTCAAGGCTTTGGCTAAAGCCCTTGGGGTTTAGACTAGGAGCATGCAACCAAACAAAATCGCGATTACCGCTGCCCCTATTGCCCCTGTTCTAGCAGAACGCTGGAGCCCAAGATCTTTCAACCGGGAGTATTTACTAACTCAGCAAGAAGCCCTTTCTATTCTTGAAGCAGGAAGATGGGCACCATCAGCTAACAACCTTCAGCCATGGAGATTTGCATTCGTAAGCCGTGACGATGAATTGCACGCTGAACTTTGTGAAAAGGGTCTAACCGGATTCAACCAAGCCTGGGCTCCAGACGCCTCAGCGCTTATCGTGATGGCAGTTCAGAAAGCGCTACCCGATGGCAAAGAGATCACTGGCCGTAAGTATGACGCAGGTCTTGCAGCATCACTAATGGTTGTTCAAGCTCAAGAGTTAGGTCTGCACACTCACCACATCGGTGGAATCGTAAGAGAAGAAATTGAGTCTCTACTAAAGCTTGATGACAACCACGAAGTTCTAGTTGTTATTGCTGTTGGCAAGGTAGCACCTGCTGAGCAGCTCGAAGGTCCGGCATATGAACGTGAAATTGCTCCTAGAGTTCGACTAAGCCTCGATGAAATCATGTTGTACGGAAAGCCGTAATTGCCCACTACATTTCACACATCTATAGCGCAAGAGATAGCAGGCTGGTTTCCTTCCCTAGGTGCAACCCTGTTTTACCTAGTTGTTTGGGGTCTAGTCTTTGCAGGCACCGGCTTACTTATTGGAGCTTTCATACCTTTCATCACAGGTGACTCTCTAGTCTTTGCCGCAGGTCTCATTGCAGCTGCTCACGCAGCAGATGTGAACATTGTTGTCATGGCAACCGGTGTTGGTATCGCAGCTTGGTTAGGCGACCAGGTTGGTTACACACTAGGCCGTCACTACGGCAGACCTTACCTCGATAAAAGAAAAGGTAAGTGGATCAAAACTGGAATAGAAAAGAGCGAAGCTCTATTTCTAGCCTGGGGCTGGTGGGCTGTTGTAATCGCTAGATTCATGCCTTGGGCAAGAGTATTTGTTCCGGTAGTAGCAGGTATTTCTAAGATGAACTACTACAAGTTCTTTAGCGCCAACCTGGTTGGCGCACTAGCTTGGGGAGTGGGACTAACCATGGCTGGTTACTTCTCAGCGAGCATTCCATTGGTCAAGAACGCTTCTTACCTAATTGCAGGAATCTTTATTTCAGCAAGCATTATTGCTGGCCTTCGAATCTGGCTAATGAATAGAAGAGCTAGCTAAACCAAACTGAGCAAACTCAGGGGATTTCTCTCTAGCAATAAAGTCCAGTTCTTGGGCTGCCCACATATCAAAGTATTGATCAAAAATATGACCATCTCTTTCTAACCAGCGCTGCTTTCTTATTTCTTCAGGAACATCAAGCCACACAGTCAGGTGAGCTGCCGCACTGGTGTATCTATTCAGAGATCCACAGCCTTCAATAATCAAAGGCGTACCACCTGAAAACTCTCGCCACCTATAGCGCTGCTCTTCTTCCCAGTTGTATTCCTGCCAAGAAGAAGTCCCAGTTGCTAATAGTGGACCTAGAACTACTCGCTGAAGATATTCAGCCCCTAGAGATAAACCATTCCAACCCTCATACAGATCATCCATATGAATAACCCTTGGTAAAGATTCACCAGCTCTAAAGAGTTCATTCTGCAGATCCAGAGCAAGAGTAGATTTACCAGAACCTGCACGACCATCAATAACAATGATTGGCATGGCCACCCCTCGGTCTATTAGAGAAAAGGTCTCATCCGTTAGACGGGAGAGTAACTCTTCATAAACCAGTTGTTCAGACATAGAGCCAGCCTACTTTTTATATTCCTTCAATCAGAACATCTGGGTGCTTGTCGAAACGGTAGCCTTCACCACGAATGGTTCTAACGATGTCTTCGTTACCAACGAGCCCTGCTCGAAGTCTTCTAACATGAACGTCAATAGTTCTTCCGTAAACTTCAGGGCCACCTGCGCAATTCCAAAGCGTCTTTATTAATTCTTCTCTGGAGATTGTTATTCCTTGGTGTTTAACAAGGTATTCAAGTAAGCAAAACTCTTTGCCAGTTAGATCAGCCTTAGCTCCATCAATAAATACTTTCCTTCTCTGCAGGTCAATAACAACTCCCTTAGCAGCATTCTCAGTACTCTTATCAACAAGACGCTCTAAGGCTCTGGGGTCAGACAGAGCAGCTCTAACTACATCTACGTTTTTACCTCCAGAACCAGCCTTGGCAAGGGCAACAGAGGCGAAAGTCTCTGCTGCTAGCCCTGGGGCAATTGATTCAAGGGTCTCTCGTAAAGCAGCAACAATTGCTCCTAGAGATGTGCCATTAGCCTTAGCGGTAGCCTCATCGATGCCTACGTATAGTGCGAAACCTCTAGCTTCAGTTTCAGTGATCTCAGTTCTTACAAATGGGTTTAATGTGGTGGTCATTTTTCTAATCCTTTGGGTTGTGTATGCGGGAAGGTTATGCCTAATTAGGACTTATTGCTGGGGTGTTGGTGTCGTAACTCGTTTTGAAAAAGAGGGCTTAGCCGGCTCTAAGAGTTAGCGACACATTCGCATACACATAACAACGCTCATCATGACAGGGCGAGTTAGAGTCGCCTCCGACATGGTGTTTGAAATAGCGGTGTTGTACATGTTCTAAACTTTAGGTCTAAGAGCAACTTTCGTCAAGTTGCGAAACACCAAAGGTGGAATTTTTGAGGAAACCCCTCGCTCTTCTAGCACTAGCTTGCTACCTGATTATTCTGGTAGCGACATCGATTTGGCCTAAGCCGGTCGATGGCGAGGGAATACTCTCAATAATCACCAGAGAACTTCTCAACTTCACAGCCAGAACCCCGAGCCTTGACTGGATCCAATACAACGAGCTCGAAGCCATCGGCAATGTCTTGTTATACGTTCCCCTAGGTATCTTCCTGGTGGTCTTTGCCCCTAGAACCAAAAACCTAGTTCTAGCCCTAGTACCAGTATTGGTTTCTTTGCTAGCTGAAGGCTCACAGATACTGTTCTTACCTGAGCGCTACGCAACAGCGTTTGACGTTTTAAATAACGCTCTTGGTGGAGTAATTGGAATCTTTATCGCAAAGAGCATTGCCCGTTTGAGGAAGAACTCAAAGTAGGTGCATTTAGCATTACCGGACCGGTAAGAATCTGCTTAGGCGGAACTGGCTCCATGTTGTCATCATTGATTGGCTCAACAAGGTTCAGAACTATCTCCTTGGTATCCCCTGCAAGCATCTGAAGATCAAAGATCCAGAGTGGCCTGTTTCTATCAACACCGTTGATAGCAAACTCTTCAACACCGTTGACAGTTAGGCTCTCAGCTTCAGAACCAACCGGACCATAGATAGTTACTAAGAGACGGTTAGAGCCCTTAGGTCTAGCCTCACCAAAGCTGTCATCTAGTCTCATGTCAACATACTTAGGGAGACCCTTAGGAGAACTGTTAGTAACCTCAACGGTCACACGGCTCTTTCGACCCTGGTAACCAGTGAAGGTGTCGACGTTACAGATACCTAGTAAGTAATCAGCCTTCAGGGTTGTGTAAGCATCTAGCTTGTTACCACCAGCATTGTTTACAGTAACAAAAACGTGAGGACCAAACGCTGTAGGAACCTCTCCCGAAACCTGATACTTGCTAAAAATCTTTTGAGTTTCTTTTTCTCTTGACCAAGCCATTACTCGGTCACCAGTCTTATCGTTAGCAGCAGCTGCGAATAGACCGCCACCACTTACCTTGCCATCAATAAGTCTTGAGAACATCTCTTTAGCTAGTTCACCAACAACATCATCTTTATCTTTAACATTGGTGAACTTGGCATAGATCTCTTTAGCAAAAAATTCAACAGCGTTGTCTTTATCAACTGTGACACCACGAGTCTCAATAGGACCAACAGCACCAGAGAGTTGGCTAACCACACCCTGACCGATGAACATAACTCCATCAACCTTTTGTCCTCTTAGCTGCTCCCAACCATCAGCAAGAAGTCTTGCTCCGTAAGGAGCGTGAGCTGAAGCATTGATGTCTCTCCAGTCAGCAAGGTCAACACCCCAAAGATCTCTAAGCTCTTCTGGGAAGCTCTCATAGTCAATACGACCATCACTTAGTAGAACCTTGTCAGAGCCATACTCTTCAAGTTTCATCTTGCCGTTGTTAGTGGTGATAACAGCGAACGCTCCAGTGATACCTCCGGTACCGCGAAGCTCAGCTAAGTTCTGAATAGAAATAAACCAACGCTTCTTACCAGGCTGCTCAATGACAGTGGTGCCAACTTGAACTAGGGGAGTAAGACGAGAGCTAGCAATAGCAAAAGAAGAAACCAGTTCTTTAGCTGATTTGATTCGGGTATCTAAACCAAAGTGCAGTTGAGTCTCATCAATTCCCTGCAAATCAGTATTTAGTTTCTGAACTGCGAGATCCATCTGGCTCATACCATCACGAAGTGATGCAACAAGAGCGCTGTCTTGAAGAGCTTCTTTACCAATACCAGCTTTAATCAACTGGCTGGCAACCAGGGTCACTTCTTCAGCGGCAAGTAAAACCATACGACCATCAGATGCAACAACTGATGCAGCCTTGATGTCATTGCCAACAATCGGAGTGTTAGAGAACAGTTGAACTAGCGGATCTTTAGCAGAAGAGTCAGCCATCTCAATAGCGTCAGCGGCTTTACCAATGCTGATGCTCAGCGCACCTAGATCTTTATTAGCCGCCGCCGCTCTTAGGTTATCTACTTCGCCAAGGGTTCCTTGAAGAGAAACAACCATCAATACAACACGGATTACCGCGTAGAGGATACATAAAACTAATGCCACCACTCCGAGAGCGATGGCATTTCGTTTATTTTTTGAAAGTTGCAAAACTTCAAAAATTATCTAAGTTTTAGAACCGCTGTTGTTGAGTTCTTTGCAGCGTAAGTTGAATCAGCTACGAATGAAACTACAGCAGTGTATGAACCTGCAGTGTATGAAGTACCAGTGAAGTTAGCTGTGAATACACCTGAACCGTTGGTAGGTGCAGTTACAGTCTTTACTTCGTTACCAGCAAGTCTTAGTGAAACTGAGACTGTCTTGCTAGCAACTGCTACTGAACCTGACTTCACTGTTCCAGTGATAGAAACTGTTGGGTTCTTTGAAACGAAACCGCTTGTTGTTCTTAGCTTTGCAGTAACGCTTGCAAGTTTTCCAACTGTGATTGCACGAGAAAGAGTAACTGCAGATCCACCTGAACAGGTTGAAGAGATCTGAGAAGTTCTTAGAGTGTATGTACCCGCAGTAGATGGGGTAGCAATTGTCATAACAGGAGTTCTACCTCTGCTACCAACAGTTGCTGATGTAGTAGCACCGCTACCAGAAACCCATTCAAGAGAAACTGAACATGAACTCTTCACACGTGCAACAACTACAGATACGTTGTCACCAGGAGTTAGACGGCTAACAGATGAAAGGCTAAGTGTCGGAGCTTGACCAGCTGGGTATGCCATTGCTGGAGCAACAGTTCCTAGAGATAGAACTGCAACTGCTGAGATAGCTAAAAGTGACTTTTTCATAATTTCCTCTTATTTAGGTAAGTACCCCCATAGTTTATAGGGCATTTTTGATAAAAATAAAGCAAATTCACAAAAAATTATTATTGCGATTCGGAAACACAAATAGAGCCGATTTGGCCCAAAATAGGCAAAATGCCTAAAAATGCCAAAAAAAGACGCAAAATCGGCTAGTTTAGAGTTCTAACCAGATGTAGGGGTTCTTTTGAGATTTAACGAGTATTTACTAGTAGTTCGCAAGCGTTTTGTGCTCGTTGCGGCTATCTTCTTGGTCTCAGTCGTATCAGCCTTCGCCGTTACCTCCTTAACGACACCTACGTATGAGTCAACTACCAGACTTTTCGTCTCAACCAGCGCTTCAGACTCAGCTTCTGATCTGCTAACCGGTAACTCCTTCACCCAGCAGCGAGTCAAGTCATACGCCGATATCGTGACCTCCCCAGCTGTTTTGGACTCCGTGGTGGCTGAATTAAACCTTCAGGAGTTCTCCGACAAGCTTCCAGGCCAGATCACCGCAACAGTACCTCTTAATACAGTCATCCTAGAGATCACTGTCACGGACCCTTCACCTTTCAGAGCAGCCAGCATAGCTAACGCAGTTGCCAACTCTCTAGAGCAGGTAGTAACCCACCTAGAAACAGTTGACCCAACCCTTGCATCCCCTGTGAAGCTAAGCGTTATTCAGCCAGGCCAAGTTGCCAAAGCCCCATCAGCACCAAGACCTCTACTAAACCTTGCTCTAGGAGCACTAATTGGTTTGGCCCTTGGATTCGGAGCTGCCCTTCTTAGAGAATCTTTGGATCTCAGAATTAGAAGCGTTGAAGATGTGCCAGATAAAGACGGAGTAATCAACGTCCTAGGTGGAATTGTCTTTGACCCTAACGCGGAATCAAACCCTCTCATTGTTCACACCAGCCCGAAGAGCACAAGAGCAGAAGCCTTTAGACAACTTAGAACCAACATTCAATTCATTGAAGCAGCTGAAGTAAAGAAATCAATTGTTGTGACCTCCTCTGTTCCTTCAGAAGGTAAGTCTTCAACCATTGCTAACCTGGCAATTGCTATGGCAGACACCGGAGTAAAAGTACTTCTAATTGACTGTGACTTCCGTAAACCTAAGATGCACAAATACTTCTCCATTGAAGGTGCAGTTGGTCTAACTAATCTTCTAGTCGGCCAAGTAAAACAAAGCGACGTTATTCAGCGTTGGGGCAGAAAGCACCTAGACCTGCTTCCAGCAGGTCAGGTTCCACCTAACCCATCAGAACTTCTAGGTAGCGTTGCTATGAAGAAGTTCTTGGCTAAAGCAGAAAAAGATTACGATGTAATCCTCATTGACACCGCTCCACTACTTCCAGTAACAGACGCAGCTATTCTTTCCAAACTAACCGGTGGTGTTGTAGTTGTTGTTGCAGTCGGTAGAACAACCAAGCCTCAGCTAACAGCAGCCCTTGGTCACGTCGAAACTGTTGGCGGAAGAGTTCTAGGTTTCATCATGAACAAGATCCCAACCAAGGGTGTTGACGCTTACCGTTACCGCTACTCATATAAGTACGGCTCATACGGAAGTTACGGAGCCTACGGTAAGTACGGAAACTACGGCGCTTACGGTGGAGCGTACGGAACTTACATACAGGCTTATGGAGAAGAAGCTGAGGCTATTGAAAAAGTAGAATCAAAGCCAGCGGCTAAGACGCCTCGTAAATCCACTAAAAAGGCCTAACCATGGCAGCCGCAAAGGCCGCATTTAAAATTGTTTTTGTCTGCACAGGCAACATCTGTAGATCCCCTATGGCCGAGCAGATGCTTATTCAAAAGGCAGCTAAAGAGAAACTACCTATTTCTGTTTCTTCAGCAGGTGTAATGGCTATGACTGGAGATCCAATGACCCCTCAGTCAGCAGATGCCATGGCAGAACGAGGCTACAAGGCCTCTAAGCACACTTCAAGAGACCTAACCCCCAAGATGCTAGAAGATGCAGACCTAGTCCTCACAGCGACCCTGGAGCACAGAAGCGAACTAGCCAGGATGCTACCTAAGGCAAGCAAGTACTCCTTCACCATTGATGAGTTTGCAAGGTTAACTTCATTCCTAATGGCAAACCCTGAATTCCAAGATGAATTTAAGAAGAAACCCAAGGAAATCAGAGAGCAATACCTCAAAAGAGCAATACACGAGGCGGTATTGCTTAGAGGTATGGTTCCAACTAACCTTGACCCTGTAGACGTCATAGACCCATTCGGGGAGAGCACTGAAGTGTATAGCCAAGTAGCAGAACACATCGAAGGCAGTCTAGAGATAATCGTAGATTGGCTAAAAGCATGACTCACACCAAGCCAGCCAACATGCGCAGGTACGCGGCAGCTGTTGGATTATTAGATTTCTTCGTTCTTAGCTTCACTACCCTCAGCACTTATGTAATTACCTACCAAACCTTTAGCCTCTTTGATCCAATAGAAGCCAGTGGCACACTGCGTATTGAACTTGACCCACAAGCTGTAGCACTAACCATGCTGGCCACCTGGCTAGTTGCCCTAACAGTTTTCAAAACCAGAGAAATCAAAATCATTGGTTCTGACTTTTTTGAATACCGAAGAATCATCAATGCATCGCTAACTGTTCTAGGTCTTCTTGCCTTTAACTCCTTGTTCTTCAAGGTTGACGTATCTCGTGTATTCGTAACCAGCGTCATAGTCTTTGGAACTCTAGCTCTTCTTCTAGAAAGAAGAATTGCAAGAGCTTGGCTAAGAAAACAAAGACTCCAGGGCAGATTCAAAAAGAGAGTAGCCGTCTACGGTCCTGAAGAACTAACGGTTGACTCCGTCAAGAGACTTAGTGAAAACAAAGACCACGAGTTTGAACCAGTCTTCACAATCTCCGGTTCTAAACAACTAAAACTAAAGATGATTGCAACGGGCGAAGAAAAGGAATTCAACTTACAAGATCTTCCAGAAATCTGCAGAGCAAACAAAGTTGAACTACTAAAAGTAGTTGGCTCAAGTTCAACCTCAGCAGATATGCATAAGCGCCTTTACTGGGCTCTAGACGGCCACGACATCAGCTTTGTGGTTTCACCTGCCATCACCGGTGTATCAAGCTCAAAGCTAACCACCAGAGTTATCGCAGGAACACCGCTACTAGAGATCTCCTCCACTAAGTTCTCTGGTCCTCAATATGCAATCAAGACAGTCATGGATGTTGTTCTAGGAACAATAGCCTTCCTAGTATCAACACCAGTAGTGCTAGTAGCAGCAATAATCATCAAACGCCAAGATGGTGGACCAGCTTTCTTCAAACAAACAAGAGTTGGCCTTAACGGTAAAGAATTCACCATGTATAAACTGCGCAGCATGAAAGTTGGCGCAGAGTTAGAACATGCTGAAAGACAAGCAGCTCTAGCTGAATCTGCTAAAAACAAGAACATGTTCAAAGACCCTGAAGACCCAAGAGTAACCAAGTTCGGCAAGGTCATCAGAAAGTACTCGATAGACGAGCTTCCTCAGTTCCTAAACGTCATCAAAGGTAACATGAGCCTAGTTGGCCCAAGACCACCACTACTTTCCGAAGTTCAAGAGTGGAAAGACCACGAAACCAGAAGACTCCTAGTAAAACCAGGCGTAACTGGACCATGGCAGATTGGCGGAAGATCACTTCTAACCTGGGAAGAGACAGTAGCTATAGACCTCAACTACGTTGAGAATTGGTCTGTATTCGGTGATCTCACAATCATCTTGAAGACGGTCATTTATGTATTGAAGGGTAGAGGCGCATTTTGAATAAACACAAGTTCATAGAGAAGCAGATTCTCTTGTTGGGGCTAATTTCTAAGCCAGATGCACCCACAGAACTCGGTGTCGCCTGGCGCTGGGCTGAGGCCTATGCGTCTGCTGGCCATGTTGTAACACTTGTAACGCACACATCTCAAAAAGCGCACTACGCGGATTTCAAGATTCCGAAAAATATCAGAGTTGTTTTCGTTGGGCGAAATGTAAAATTTCAGGCTAACCCCGCCTCGCTGCTTCAAGCTGTTGGCCTAATGCTGGCAGCTCTAGATTGGTGTAGGTCAGTGATTTTTTGGGCAAAGCGCGAAAAGATTGATTTTTACTTTGTGCACCACCCAAGCATTTCGTCGGTCAGATTGCCCAGTCCATTATTCGGGCTAACCGGTAGTCGATATTGGGGACCACTAGGCGGCGGACACTTAGGTGAGCTACGGGGCCTAAAATTAAATAATTTGACGTACGAATTTGTGCGCAACGTGAGTATATATTCCTTGACGATGTTATCCAAATTGATAATGCCAAAAAGAGTCAGAATTGGCCTAACTGCGCTCGCAACAAACGATGCCACCGAAAAACTTCTAAACAAAGTAGGATTTGAAAAAGTAATCTTCGAAGTTTCAGACGGCATTTACCCACCAAAGATGAGCACTTTGAATGAAAAAAACTTAGGATTCGAAGATTCGCAAAAAAGAATTATTTGGGCAGGAAGGCTTGTTGGTTCAAAACGCCCTCGAGTAGCAGTTCTAGCAGTGAACGAATTGGTGAAGATGGGTTGGAGTGCACAGCTGGATTTTTACGGCTCTGGCGATCCTTCCACCTTAAATTCACTGGCTCGAGAGTTGGGGGTAGGTAAAAACATTAATTTCATGGGACCAGTTTCTTGGAATAACTTAATGAATAGTCTTTCCAAATATGACATTACTTTGTTCACCAGTGGCCGAGATTCGTCCTCTCCATTTTTGCTTGAAAGTTTGTATTCGGGAGTAAAGTGCGTTGCAATTCGGACTCAAGTTGTTCAGAGCATATTTCCCGAAAACCTGGTCGCGGGGCCTAGAAGTCAAGGTGAGTCAGACAACGTTCTAGCTCTTCAAATCGCCCAAGAGATCCATTCTTGGTTGCTAAGGCCAGAACAAGAAAAAATTGAAGTCTTAAGGCAAGGCTATGTTTTTGCTCAGTCGCAAACCTGGGAACAAAAAGCCAAAAGAATTTTAGCGCTACGTGACGAAACACGGCCAAGCATATGAATTTAAGGAAACTCCTTTTATGGAGAGATAACGAAGTTTACGGACATGGTCAAATTCTAAGAGCGCACTGTAATAGGTCAGGAACCATTCTCGGACACGTCCAACATGGCTGGAACCCTGGAACGGGTTGGGAGTTGATTGGCAAGGACTTGTTGAGAAAGCGTAGTAGACGCATTGTTTGGGGCGAAAGACAAACCTTGAGATCGCGAGATCTAGGGATTAGAGTCCGAGCAGCTATTGGAGCACCATGGCTCTATCTCAACCTCAATGGTGGCGGTGTAGTGGAAGAAATCTCTTCGGCGCCACGGTACATTTTTTTTCCGATGCATGGCACAGATATGCACCCCTTAGATGACAGACCTCTAAGCCTGATTGAAGCAATCGAGATAGCAGGTGAGAGCAAGCTTACAATTTGCCTATTTTGGCGGGATATTCAAGACCCCAGTAATGCATACATTAAACTAGCCCGTGAACGGGGCTTAGAGGTCGTTACTGCAGGTAGTCCAGAGAACGGTTCATTCCTAGAAAATCTTAGATTAATTCTTTCAGCGCATACCCACTATGTGAGCAACAGAGTCACGACATCCGCTTTTTATGCAATCAACTTAGGTCTCGAAGTTAATTTCACAAGCTCTAACCCGAGAATAAAGGGCGAACAATTTGAGGATTCAAGACTGGTCCAAATTGCTAGTGAATTGGTAAGCGCTACGCACGACCGCCCTGCGCTTGAGGCAATAGCAGATTATGAGCTTGGCGCTAGGTATTTAAGAGAGCCAAACGAACTTTCTGACATTTTAGGACTGGCATATCCAGAGAACTTAGCGAAGTATCCCCTCTTAGCCGCATCTGCTCTAAGCAGAATTTCGAGAAGGGTAGGAATCTAAGTGGCGAGAGCAGAAGTCAACCAACTCCAGAGTAGCGATTCATTGTTTTCGAAACGCGCTCTTGAAATCGGATTCTGCCTTTTACCCATGAGTTTTGGTCCCACCGTCTTCGGAATAAGGCTAACTTTCATTATTGCCGCCAGTTTAATACTGCTTGCTTGTGTACAAAATCCAATTATTCACAAAACCAAAATCGGGCGATCGCAGCTTTTAGGGCTGAGCGCCTTTTTCCTCTCTGCCCTGATTGCGGTTATATCATCACCGTTGGGTGACGCCAATTTTGCTCAAGGACTAAACTGGTTGTTACTCACTGGTGGTTGTGTTTTTTTAGCATATTTTGTGAAACGTTCTTTTAGTGATCCGACAGATGCACTCTTGAAAGGCCTAGTCCTTCTAGGGGTCTTTGATTCCATTGTTGTCCTTGTTTCGATAGCAGTCGAACAAGGCGGGTTTTTGTCGTCCACCCGGCAGAAATCTTACTTGTTCGAATACTATCTTCAGGATGCGTTTTTCTGCTCGCTCGCTGCAATAATCTGTTTTTCTGCTGCAGCATGGAATAAAACAGGAAGAGAACGCGCGTGGCTAATATCTGGAGGAGTTCTTTGCCTGGCAGCGATGATTGTACTGGCTAGCAGAGGGGCGTTGCTGGGATTCGTTGCTGGATTAGCGTTTACACTCATCATTTTGGCCAAAAGGGGACGAGGAGCCAGAGCCTACGTTTCATGGATATTCGGAATTAGTGGTTTACTCAGTGTTTTCTTGATGACTCCAGCTGGCAACCAAGTGCTGAGTCGCGTCCAAGCCACAGACAGCTCGGAGATTGTGAATTCCTTAAGACGATTTGCCTTTCAAAATCTTGCATATGCAACCGCTCTTGAGAACCCTCTAGGGTTGGGCTGGAATGGGTTCGCCAGCATTACTTCAAGCGCCTTAAGCGAGCCAGTGCGAAGCGCACACAGCATGTACCTGTCACTGATTTTGGACTTAGGTTTGCTAGGAGCAATCGCTTATCTCACCTTGATTTTTTCTGTTTTGAAACGCAGCCTAAGCGGCAATATGCCCCCTAAGTCGATATTCTTGGGATCTCTAATGGTTGCATACTTAGCGGTCGGGTTCAACGATTCCCCACATGTACTCCCAATTGGAATGGGCATCAGTTTGATAATACTTTTAACATTTAGCGAGGAGTCACTTGAGAAGAGTCGGTAAAATTGTTCTTGTAATCACTGCTAGCAATAGGGGAGGCGTTTCTAGGTTCGCAGATCTTTTCCAAAACATGATGAGGGAACACTTTGAAGTCGAAGAAATTCAAGTCAACAATCCAGCGAAGCACCTTGCCTCATTCAAGCCTATCGTCAGGCTACTACCCCTAAAAATAAGAAATCTGCTGGCAGGTCTATTTCTAGGCGGCACAATCCAAGCTGGCTCAGAGAATTCAATGCGTCAAGATTCAAATCGCAACACACTCTTTCTTTTCACACACCCCAGGCAAGTCAGACAAGTAGATGTGCCATTGAATGCCAAGAGACTCGTTATGTATCATGATTCTGCTGAAAATTTCATTAAGAGCGGAGTTCTTTCGGAATATATAAGACACTCTAGAAAATCGGATACCTTAATTCTGCTTTCGGAGGAAGATGTGATGAGGGTTAGGCCTCTCATACACACCCATGTTGTGTGTATTGAAAATCCTTTAGACCAGTCACTACTTAGTGGTGACGCACTGGCACATCCACAAAAGGGTCATAAACGTTTCTTGATGCTGACGCGATTTGTTGCCCAAAAGAGAGTAGTTACGGCTCTAAGAGCTTGGAAAAAATCTAAGATTCACAAATTGGGATATGAACTCCATATCTTTGGAGAAGGTTGGAGAAAAACTCTTGCAACAATGTGGGTTAGTGTGACTTTTACATTCGGAGTGAAATTCATGGGTTTTACTACCGAGCCAACCAAGGAGCTGCGGGATAGTGCTTTTTTGCTCAATTCTTCACGACACGAAGGATTACCATTTAGCTACTTAGAAGCATTAGTTTGTGGAGTTCCAATTGTTGCTACACCATCAGGATCAGGCGCTAATCGCATAGTTCGCGGCCAGAGTGGCCTGCTAGCGGACTCCAACTCATTCAGGGACCTGGCAAAAAAAATTCAGGAGGCAGCAACACTGAGCACCGAGCAACTAGAAAAGATATCTTTCAATTCATCAGCCATGGTCGAGAATTATTCTCAAGTAGAAATAACAAATCGATGGCTGGATCTGATTAATTCAAAGTAAAGAATAATTGGGCAGAGCATAGCACCCCAAGAATAAAGTACATCCCACTGCTTTTGAATCTCCATTTTCTTTGAGCGCGAATTAGTGTCACGAGGCTGAGCAAGCAGTAGCCTAGACAAATGAAAAGGGGGAAAATGTAAACGCTCCCGCCTATATTTTTGAAAATCAACGTTGAAGTAGCTATAGAAATTGCTCCTATCGTAATGCTGAAAGGGGAGTACCAGCCACCATCGCGCCTCATAAAAAGTTGCCCACCAACAATTGCGTAAGAGAGGCTAGCCAAGGGTATAGCTACATAGCATGCAGATAGGGCTAGGTATTCAACTTCCAGGCCTGTGATGATGGTTACCGAGTAGCCAAAAAAAGTGATTAGCACCTGTATGCCGACAAGCAAAACTAAACCTACTGCGGAAACAACAACCAGCATCCTGCTCACCTTTTGCTTATCTTTGAATATGTGTTCTGGGGTGAATTGTTGTTTCGTAAAAGGGCCAACAAAAACTGACATTAGAGCAAACAGTGCGGAAGCCGGCAGGGCCGCGCGTGCTATTTCTGTCACTTTTTCGGGTTCGCCCAGAAAGGTAAGCCCAAGTCGGTCACTGTACAAAAGTATGTACAAACCTAAGGTGTGAGGTAGTATCGCTAAACCTTCGATTACAAAGGGAGAGATTGCAACATTCTCTCCGTGCCGCACATCAAAATTTCTTTTTAGTTTCGCTAGGAAAATGAAGGAGATGACGGTGATTGCGCTGACATAAGCAGCGAACAAAACAGAAGGGCTTAGATCTCTAAATTCGCCAGCGAGCACAAAAAGCGCGCTAGGTAAAACAATATTGGTTATTGTCCCGAACTGAACGAACAGCGGTATATCACCGCTAGATCTCAGAGCGCCTTGAGCAGTCACAGCTAGCGAAATCGCTACTGCTCCAAGCACAGGGGTAGCAAACCACCATGATCCAGAAAATAGCCACATGCCAAAAATGGCTGCCAGGCCGAGTAGGAGACTGAATTTCATCCTATTTTCAATCAGTACAGTCGCTCTTCTTGATTCAAAGTGCAAAATCTCTCTTTGGATGAAGCCATCAAAACTCAGGTTGAAGGCAATACCAATCAATCCACTTATTGCCAACAAGCCAAGAAACTCTCCTGCATTCCCTGCACCAATTACAATTGGCAGAGCTACCGTTAGATATAGAGGGCCTAAGGCAAACAAGGATTGGGCTAATGTAAGTTTTATCATCTGCCGCTAATTATGTCAGCACAATTGTCAAATGAGGAGAACCCATGGACACCAAGATATATGCCTTAATTCCTGTTCGTATGGGCAGCAAAGGGATTCCTAATAAGAATATTAGAAAAATAGGATTCAAGACTCTACTCGAAATTGCCATCAAGAAATGTCAAGATGCCAAAATCTTCGAAGCCGTCATTGTCAGTTCCGAAAACCCTCACGTGCTGGACTTTGCAGAAAAACAAGGTGCGAGGATACACAAGCGAAGCCCAGAGACGGCTGACGATGTGGCAACTTTGCAAGATGTTGCTATTGAAGTGGTGAAAGATTCACAGTTTTCTGAAGGCGCACTGGCAATTGTGCAGGCCACGAGCCCTTCTTTTGGAGCGCCAGAGCTTCGGGATGTCGCTCTGTCTCATGTTGCACAAAAGAGAACGACGACAATTTTAGTTAAGCCCGTTTTTCATCTTCACTGGCGTATGTTTAGCGGTTTTGTAGAACCCCTCTTTAGCAAAAGGGTCAATAGGCAGTTCATGGAACCGGAGTTGTTTTCCGAGACTGGAGCTGTCTTGATTACTGACATCAAGCAGTTGCTCGCGACCAACAAAATTTCTACAATCGAACCGAATCTGGTGGTGGCTAATAAAGACTTCGAAGACATAGACACAATGTGGGATTTCTATCAGGCCAAGAACCAGATTGAAGGACTGACTGTCTTGTTTCGGATCTCTGCAAATCAGTTGATCGGCAGCGGCCATCTGTATCATGCACTTTTAATTGCCGACGAGCTTCCCGAGTTTCGTAAGGTGTTTATTCTTCACAACTGTGACCCATTCGTAGAATCCAAACTTAAAGAGAGAGGGTTCCAGATTTTGGAACAAGGCAGCGATACCCTCTTTGACCTGATGGAGTCAAATCACATAGATCCAAGATCAGCGCTATTGATTAACGACACACTGGACACAGAGCAGGCATTTTGGGATGATGTGAGAAAAACAGGATTGCGTGCGATTTCCATTGAGGACTTAGGTTCCGGGCCCTCTAATGCTGATGTAACCATCAACGCCTTATATTCGAGCCACCAAACCCCAGACAATGCCGTGTTATCTGGGGCTAAATGGACGCCTTTGAGGCGAGAATTCGAGTTGGCAAAACTCTCTGCCAATGAAGAGGACCCTGCGGTTACTCGAGTGACTGTCACTTTTGGTGGGGTAGACCCAGCGAATTTGACTCAAAGAGTAGCCTCATTGCTCGAGAAATTGCCGACAGGGTTCAACACTAAAGTGATTCTAGGTATCGGCTATACACATGAGCTTTCAACTCACCTTACTGTCCTCTCAAACCCCCAAAGCTTCGAGTCTGAAATCGCTAATTCAGACCTAGTGATAACCAGCGGAGGGAGAACGGTTTATGAAGCGGGTTTTCTTGGAAAACCTTGCATAGTCATAGCGCAAAATGCCAGAGAGACCAGCCACAATCACCTTGATGAAAAGTCTGGTGTTGTGTTTCTGGGGATTCATTCTGAGGTTAGCGACGAGGAAATAGCAACTTCGCTAGTTAGGCTGATTCAAGACGCGTCGGCTCGGAAAATGCTCGGTTCGGCTGGTGAAGTTGCGGTGGATGGGAGGGGTGCTGAGAGAATAGCCTGGTTAGCTAAGTCACTGCTCGACGGCGCACCTATCCGAGAGTTAATAGAAGCAAAGGCCTACAAATCTGACCAGCTAATTGGCTGATTTTCTCTTACAGATTTGGAAAGTTGGCTGCCGATAACTTTATCCCAATCACTAATCTCGATGCCGACGTTGGCCCTTAGGGCTATGAGGTTGTCAGAGCTCAAGGTTGATCCAGATTCGAGATCAATTTTGGCAACAATTCGTCGGCGAGCATTCTGGATGGCTTCTTTTTGTGAATCCAGCTGAATCTCTCCTTCCCCATATAATTCTCTATATCTACCTAGGTTTTCAGTAAAGCGCTTCAAGTCGATGGCATCCATAGCGTGGTAGTGATCGTTCCCAGGTTTTGATTTATCAAGTGTGAAGTGTTTTTCGAGTACAACACATCCCAATGCAGACGCAAGCTCAAGCTGTGGCAAACCGCCACCATCGGTAGGTGGAACATGGTCGCTGTAACCGATCGAAACTGAAGCACCAAACCTTTCTTGCAAATCCGTTATCTGTTTCAAGAATGCAATTTGAGGTGGAGTGGGATATCGGAGGACACAATGAAGAAGGCTAATATCTTGAACTCCACTCTTAATCAACTCACTTAGGCAAAGGTCAATCTCTCCGAAGTTGGCAGCTCCCACAGAAACTATGACAGGCTTCCTTTTACCCGCTATTGCTCGGATCAGTGGAATGTTCGTTATGTCAGCTGACGCAATTTTGTAGGCAGGCACCAGTGGCTCCAAGGAGTTCACAGCATCTAGATCAAAAGGAGTTGACAGAAAAACCACGCCCAAGTCCTCAGACGTTTTTGCTAACTCAAGGTAATCAGAATCTGTGAAGCTAGACCATTTCTGAAAGAGTTGATGTTGGCTAGAAATACTCTCTTTAGAGGTGTCCCAATACGCAGGACTTGTAGTTTTTGTAGCCAATTTATCTGCAGAGTAAGTTTGAAATTTTGCAGCATGCCCGCCTGAATTTGCAACTAGCTCAATCATCCTTTTTGCAGCATCTAATGATCCCTCGTGATTTACACCAATCTCAGCGATTATGAAAGGATTCAGGTAGCCAAAGTTCTTGTTATTTAAGTTAAAAGTTTTCATACTAGATATTGTGCCAGATTTATTCTGCCAACCCATACAACCGGTCACCAGCATCACCTAGACCTGGAACTATGTAGCCAAGTTCGTTGAGCTTTTCATCTAGTGCTCCAAGAACTATTTTTACGCCTCTGTCTCCTACATGTTGTTCAACTGCAGCAACACCTTCAGGTGCTCCTAGAAGACAAATACAGGTAACATCTGTTGCGCCTTTTTCAAACACATAATCAATTGAATCGATTAGTGTTCCACCGGTAGCAAGCATTGGGTCAATGATGTAAACCTGTCTTCCAGTTAGATCATCTGGAAGACGGTTTGCATATGTATATGGCTGAAGTGTTTCTTCGTTTCTTTTGATGCCTAAGAAACCAACTTCAGCTGTCGGTAGAAGTTTTACAATGCCTTCAAGCATTCCCAATCCGGCGCGCAGGATTGGGATGATGATTGGTCTTGGCTTTGAGAGCTTTCTGCCTGTTGTTTTGGTAACAGGGGTTTCTATGGTTACTTCAGTTGTCTTTACTTCTCTGGTTGCCTCATAGGCAAGCAGGGTTACAAGTTCTTCTACTAACTGTCTAAATACAGGAGAAGGAGTGTTCTTGTCTCTAAGAACAGTTAGCTTGTGAGTAATGAGTGGGTGATCCGCTACATGTATACGCATATGCCAAATCTAACAGTTGAGGGAGTTCTAAGCCTTTTGGTTAGAGATTCTAGGGTTACCTTGAATAGGGTCTTTCTTCTTGGTTAGCTTTGCTAGAAGTGATTGGGTTTTGCTGATTAGTCGTGCGTAGGCGACTGCTAGCAGGGGAGCAATGGTGTTCTTAGAGCCTTTGGCTCTGGCGTATTTGATTGCATCTAGGTAGAACTTGTAATCAGCCCTGTTTATCTTTGTTGTTAGTAGTTCTGTGATCTTTGGCCTTGTTTCAAGACCTAGCGGACGTTTAGGGGTATTAATAAGGTCAAACTCTAATCTTGTTCTTACACATTTCTTACATGTTCCACAATTAGCTAAACCTTTGACGTTCCTATAGCAAACCCTGATCTGTGGTGTTCTTGGGTTATTAGCTAAAGCGTCTGCTTTTTCTATTCTTCTAACTGGTCCGCTTTCACCTACTTGAATAGTTGGTGTGCTGTAAGCCTTAGCAAGAGCTGGAAAGTGACCCCAGTTAGTTTCCACTCTTTTATATCCAGCAGCTATGTAAACAGCCTTGAAGTGTTTAGACAGAGCACTACCAACTCCAGCTAAAGCAGATCCGTGGTAGTCCCTGCCCCATTCCAAGACATCGTTGAAGACTGCTCTTACGTTTGTCTTTACTGTTACTGGTCTTTTACCTAGAGAAGAGCAGTAGCTCTCTACTAAATCTTTAGTTAGGTTCCAGTGAGTGGGGTTGCTGATTGAAATATCAAAACCCCAAACACAAATAAGAGAATCAACTTCTTTTTCTGTTTCAGCAGAATATGCAGAATCAAGACCCCCTGAGAAGAAAGAACCAACTCCTCTGCTGTTATCTGGTTTAGCTGATTCTGCAAAGTCCTGGTTGTATATCAGCTTCATTGGCAGCATGTATGAGTGGCCTGCTAGTAGTTCGTCGTTGGCCTTTTCAAAAGAAGCTATTGCTTCTTTTGAAAGAGAGCCTTTGACTTCTAGGTCTTCACCGAGTCTTAGGCAGACAGGTAGCAATAGATATAACCAAGGGTCTGTCTTGTGATCTAACTCAAGGTTTGACTCTAGGTAGAGTTCGTGTTCTTGACCTGAATCAAGGGTTACTTTGACTCTTGATTCGAAGGGGGAAGAAGAAAGAGCAACTAGCTTCATGGCTGCTCCTGCACTACTTGTTTGGTAAAGCGAATTTTTTTCGCTTTCCCAAATCTATCAAGTTAGGAATGAACCTTGGCACCTTCGGAGTTTCTTTAGCCACTTGGGCTTTTAGAAGGAGATCTAGAGGAATTTTCAAATGCTCATTCTTAGTTCAAGCCCCCTCTAATAAAACTAAGAAATTGGCATTTGTCGTAACATAAATCTAGCAACGGAAGAGGCAGGGTTATGAGCAGAGACTGGGAACCTTATATGAGGGCTGCTCTTACTGAAGCCCAGATAGCCATGGATGTTTCTGGGGATGTTCCAGTTGGTGCTGTCATTATGGATGCTGCTGGGGAAATCATTGCCAGGGGGAGGAATGAAAAAGAACTGTCCGGAGATCCAACAGCTCACGCAGAGATAGTGGCCATTCGAGAGGCAACCAGCTTGCTCGGGGATTGGCGTTTGGAGGACATGACTTTAGTTGTGACCCTAGAGCCTTGCGTCATGTGTGCTGGCGCTATCCAGGCAGCAAGAATCTCAAGAGTTGTCTTTGGAGCATGGGATGAGAAGGCAGGGGCTTCTGGATCTCTGTATGACTTAGTTAGAGATAAACGCCTTGGGGCTGAGATTGAAGTTATTCCTGAAGTCTTAGCTAATGAAGCTAGCGTGCAGTTGAAAGAGTTCTTCGCTAACAAGAGGTAAATCAGGGGACTATACAGGTTTTATCAACCTGTATAGAAATGTGTAAAAACTATACATATCTGTTAGTTTGACTAAATGAACCTAAAGTCCTTTCCGCCCGCTGTGGACTTTGCTGTACCTGAGATCTTTAGGGCTGTCATTGCTGCTTCTAATGCTTTGGCTCGTTTGGATGAGATTGCTGAAGTGTTAGACAACTCAGCAGTATTTATAAATACCATTCCTGTTCTAGAAGCTCAGGCTTCTAGTGAGATTGAGAATGTTGTTACTACTCACGACTCTATTTTTATGGCTGATGTTTCATCTTCAAAGGTAGACACTGAGACTCTCTTAGCCATTCGATTGCGTAAAGCAATAACTGTTGGTTCTGATGTTGCTTCTAAGAGAGGCATTTCTTTGAAGTTAGCTTCAATGATCTGTAGCGAAATGCTTGGTAGAGAAATGAAGTTAAGGCAGAGCCCAGGAACTGTTATCCAATCAGGTGGCAAAACTATTTACACTCCTCCAGCTCCTGGAGAGCTTAAAGAGCTGCTGGCTTCTTGGGAGAAGTTTGTAAACAGAGAAGATGTTCTTCATCCTCTGATTGTCATGGCTTTATCGCATTACCAGTTCGAAGCCATTCATCCTTTTAGTGATGGCAATGGTCGAACTGGAAGAGTCTTGAATGTCTTACATCTTGTGGCCAGTGGACTGCTAAAGCAGCCGGTCATTCAGATGTCTCAGTACTTGTTTGAGCATAGGGATGAGTATTACAAGCGTCTTAGAGATGTTGATAGTCAGGATGCTTGGATACCTTGGGTTTTGTTCATGCTTGAAGGGGTGAGGGTATCTGCTGTTGAATCTGCTTCAAAGTTAAAGCAGATAACAACTATGCAGTTATCTTTCGGAGAAAAATATGACACTAAGGCTTCTCTGATTGCTTTGATCTTTGAGAAGCCTTATGTCCAGATCGGTCAGGTAGTTGAGAGATGTGGGGTAACCAGGGTCACGGCAGCTAACTGGCTTGAGTCTTTAGAAAGACAGGGAGCTTTGACCAGCATGGTCTCTGGAAGAGAGAAGTTCTTCATCAATCAAGAACTGATTAGTGCTCTAAGGTCCAGCTCAGCTTCCTAGCAATAACTTGTGTTTGGAATCATTCCGGTCAGCGCTTATGAGTTCCTTTAGTGCTCAGATCAGGTGGGTTAGTGTTTTGGAAATGAAATTGGAGTAATTCCTGAAACGGTAGCTTGGCTAGTTCTGTGTTGAAAGAGTTTTTCGAGCAGAAGCGCGAGTGAGCCAGATTTAACCTAGTGTTCAAGCACGCTTTCTTGATTTCGGGGGGGATTAGTATTATGTTTCCACATAGGAAAAATTCGTTTTAGGGAACAAATGGCTCGAATAGTTGTATTTGGCAAATACTTAGAGGTATCTCTGAGTGCACTTGAACGCAGGGTGCTGGGTAGACCTAAGGTCAAAGTCGAACTGAGCAGAATTTCGGATGTCAGATTAGGGTCAGGGATAAACCTGGCTGAGCTTGGCACTAAAGTCTCACGCAGTTCAATCTTTGGCGGAATACTCGGGGAGTATCGGGCAGGTGCAAAGAAAATCATGGTGCTAGGTAGATCCCGTGCAGCAAAGCACCTGGTTGTTACCTTCAAGCATCCATCAATCGATGAGATTCGTTACTGCGGCAAAGACGTTGAAGATCTGTATAAGGCCCTAACTAAAAAGTAGTAAGACAGCTATTTAGGTCATCGCAAGGTTCTTGGAGTTTGGCGGTCTGGGGTGGGAGTGTTTCTAAGTATTCGTAAATTAGAACATTTGAGCATTGGGAGAATTGTGGCTACGTTTGGATTTAGCAAAGTGGCATTCAGAATTATTCTTAATGGGCGGGAAAAACGGGCACTAAGTAGACCGGGGCTGCTCCTTGAGAAGTCGAGACTCATATCAGTTGAGTTTGCTGATTTTCCGGATAAAGCCCATCTGGGTATGAAGGTCTCTAAGCGCATGATGTTTTTTGGGGTTACTGGGGAATATCGCACGAACTCCAAGAGAACCCTGGTTTTTGGAAAATTGGGTGGTCAGGCTTTGAAGATCAGGATCTTTCATCCAGGTATTGATGAGATCTGGGTCTCTGGGCCACAGGCTACTGAGCTCGAAAGTCAGTTGAAGTCCTTTATGAACGCAGCCTAGTTAATCTCTGTGTTTACCAAGTCGTCACTATTACACTTATGGCATACGTATTAGCGAATACTTTAGGGAACAGAAATGGCAAAACTAATCGTCACCGACGGAATTGCCCTATTTAAACTATCTAGAACAGAGCGCTATGTTCTTGGCAGGCACTACATAGCCTTTGAGCTGGATCGAATCCTCAAGGTTTCAGTCGAACAGACACCTAAGCGTAGTGATCTTGGCGAAAAGACAAGGTATGGCTGGTTACCCTTCAATCTTTCTGGGGAATATCAAATTGGGGTCAAGAGAAGCCTGTTTATAGGGCCAAAGAAGGCTAACTGCATCCGAGTGCTACTGCTAAACCCATCATTTGATGAGCTTTATGTGACTTCTGGGGACCAAATGGGGCTTTATGACATCCTAAAGGGCTAACAAACCGGGGCTGGATACCCCAAAGACTAGCTCTTGCCAGGAAATAAAGTTCTGGTTGCGAATTGGTAAAGACTAGGGAGATTGCCGTATATTGCTCTAATCTTTTACATAAGTAGATTTATAGCCGCTCAAAAAAGGACGATTCAAGTGTTTAGATCAAAACGCCTTTCACTACTAACTATTTTTGCCCTAGTAGTCACATCTGTATCTGGGTTAACTTCGGCAGCTAGTGCTAACAACAGTCCCTTTTCAACATTCACAGTCAATGGCACAGCAGTTACTGACGGATCTGTTGTTGTAATCTCAGCAGAGACTAAGAGTGCTGATCTTGTTGTGAGTGGAGCAGTTCCTTACGACATCACCGCAGGCGTTGCTGTGCTTAATGCTGTTGCTGAGTCAGTTCCTAACGAAGACTTCACTTTCTCTACTCTTACAAACACTTTTAGCAACTTGCCTTTCGGAGATTCTGAGCTCTTAGTTAGAACTGGAAATGCACTTGAACCAGAGAGCCAATATCTTGCGACCGTGACACTTCGTGTGACTTCACTACTTTCTTCTTTGAAGATCAACAATGTTGAAACAGCAGACAGAAAAACTGTTTACCTTGACCCAAAAACTAAGAGTGTCGAAGTTCTAGCAACTGCAATTGATGAAAACGCTACTGTTACAATCGAAGGCGCTACTGGTCTAGAAGTTGGTGCAAACGAGCTAACCGTAACTGTTACTGATTCAGCGAACGTTACTGGCGTGTACACAATCAATCTTGATGTTCCAGCAAACGAAAACACTGCGGCTACTTTCAAAGTCAATGGAACCACCATTGCAAATGAAGGAAGATTCACTGTTCCTTTCGGAACTTCGGAAGTTGATGTTGAAGTAACCCTTGCTGATGTTGATGCAACATTCTTTATTACAGGTGAACTTGATCTTCAGACTGGTGAGAACCCAGTTTCTGTCACAGTGACTGCTGAAGACACAGTAACCATTCAAGAATATTCATTCATTGTTGAGGTGCTTAGAAGTACCAACACAGCAGTGAACTCAATCGTGATCAATGGCATCACCGCTGTTGAGGGTGAAGGCATTGACATTGACTCTCGTAACACAGAGGTTTCTGTTGAAGTTGACACCGTTGACACAGATGCAACCGTGACTGTTGTTGGTGACACCGAGCTAGTGGTTGGTGAAAACACTGTTTTGGTGACTGTTACTGCTGCTGACGAAGTAACTGCTCAGGTTTATACCTTCACAGTGAACCTAGTGGTTAGCTTCGATACCTCACTATCTGTCTTCAACGTTGCAGGTATTGACGTTCAGGACGCAGACTTCGTGGTTGTTCCTCCTCTAACTACTGATGTTGATGTAGTTGTTGAGGTAACCGATCAGGATGCAACCTTTGAAATTGAAGGTGGATCTGATCTTCTACCTGGCGATAACGACCTAAAGGTTATTGTTACTGCTTTCGATGGTGAAACTATCCAGGAATACTTCGTAACTATTACAGTTCTGCCAAACACTGACACCACATTTGCTTCTCTATCTGTAAACGGTGAAGAAGTTGAAGACGGTGGAACAGTTGAAGTTCCTCCATTCACTGATGAAGTTTCAGTTGACGTAATTTTGAACGATGAGCTAGCTTCATTCGTAGTTGACGGTAACGAAGGTTTGGTGGTTGGAGAAAACACCATCACCATTACTGTTACCGCAGCTGACGAGCTAACTTTCACCGACTACTTCGTAACCGTAATTGTTGCTTTGAGCAACGATGCAAGCATGGCTGATCTTTCAGTTGCTTGGGTTGGTCCTGAAGGAGATGCAAGTGCAAGCGTTGTTGACGGCGAAACAGTAGATCTTCCAGCTGGAACTAAGGATGTTGAAATTGTTGTTGAGACAACAGATCCAGAATCTACCTATGAAATCACTGGTGGAGCAGATCTAGTTCTTGGTGAAAACATTTTGGAAGTTGTAGTTACTGCACCTGATGGTGAAGCAACGGAAACAACAACAATTATTTTGAATGTTCTGCCATCATCAGATGCAACCTTCTCTGGAATCACAGTGAACGGTCAAACCTGGGTTGACGACCAAAGAATTGAAGTTGAAGCAGGAGCAGTAAACGTAGTTGTTGCTAAGAACAACCAGTTCGCAACTGTTCGTGTTATCGGTAACGTAACTAACGCAACCGGTATTACAGAGCTTCAGGTTGAAGTAACTGCACAAGATGGTGAAACAGTTGAAACTGCAACCATCTTGCTATGGGCTTCTAGAGATGTGAGCGTTGTTCCTAACGCAACTGTGAGCGATGGCTTCCTAAGAGTTGGAACCTTCATCAAGTTGCCTCGTGCTCAGTTCCCTAAGGCAGCTAAGTTGACTTACACCTGGCTACGCGATGGTGAAGAGATCGATGGCGCAACATCTGCTAAGTACCTAGTCAGCATTGATGACTTCGGTAAGGATGTTCGTGCAGTAATCGATGTAGCAACCGCTGGTTCTGTATACAACATCATTAGCAAGCCAATTGCTATTGCTGAAGGTCTAATGACTAAAGCGCCAACCCCTTCAATCAAGGGCAAGGCAACCGTTGGCAGCACTCTAACCGCCTTCACCAAGGAGTGGATGGATGGAACCGAGCTTAGCTACCAGTGGTACCGCGATGGTGAGCCAATCTTCGGTTCAGAAACTGAGACTTACGAGCTAACCGGTGAAGACGGAGAAGCCGTGATCAGCGTTGGAATTACTGGAACTCTAGAGGGCTACGAGAGCGTTGAGAAGTTCAGCAAGGGTGTAACCGTTGCTCTAGGTCTTCTAAAGCCATCTAGCAAGCCTTCAATCTCAGGTCCATTCGTAACCGGTGGCACAGTAGAGGTCAATGTTGGTGAATGGGACCAGGAAGTAGACATTTCTATCGTCTGGATCCGTGACGGCGAAGTATTCTACGAAGGCCCAGGCGATGACAACATCTACGAGTTCACTTTGGATGACTTCGGTTCAACCATTGGTATGAAAGTTGTTGTAACTGCAGCTGGTTACAAGACCTACACTCACGTAGTAAAGGCCCGCCAGATCAAGGCTGGAACCATTGCTACCCCTGGTATCCCAACAGTTACAGGTGACCCGATTCTTGGTGGAAGCTTGAGTGTTGACCCAGGTGAGTACCCAGATGGCGCTGAATTCATCTACATCTGGAAGCGAAACGACAGAATCATCCAGGGAGCGACCGAATCTGCTTACATCCCAACCGTAAGAGATTTCAATGCCTCCATCTCCGTCAGGGTAGTTGCAATCATCCCTGGCTACAAGACCACCAGAGCTGACTCTGAGGGAATCACAATCATTCCAGCTCAGTAAAGTTCAAGTGATAGGTTGAGACCTGCTCCTGGGAGAGCAGGTCTCTCTATTTAAGGAGATTTTGGAGATTTTCTTGAATATTTGTCTTGCCAAGGCTATTTGACCCCTATAAGATAGAGGTTTGCTCCCCAACAACCCGTAAGCATATTTCGGCTGCGCTTTTTGTACGCATATTTTGGCGACAAAGTTAGGGACTAATCCCATAGACCGTTCTAATAAGTAAACCGCCTTTGAAGGGATCATCTTGGCCGCCAAGAAAACCACCAAAAACATTCGTTCAGCACAACGACTATCGTTTGCTAAAACTCGTGAACCAATCGAATTACCAAATCTTCTAACCCTGCAGACTGAGAGCTTTGAATGGCTCGTCGGTGATAAGTCATGGCGAGACAAGGTTGGCCCAGATGCCAAGACCGGTCTCGAGGAAGTATTCGAGGAGCTATCTCCGATCGAAGACAACCCGAACAACCCGTCAGAAGCAAAGATGGGTCTTGAGTTCAAGGCTCCTGCTTTGGATGAGCCAACTTACACTCCTGACCAGTGCAAGGTAAAGGGCAAGACTTACGCTCGTCCTTTGTATATCAAGGCAGAGTTCACAAACTACAAGACTGGTGAAATTAAGAGCCAGACCGTGTTCATGGGTGAATTCCCAATCATGACTAATGAAGGTACCTTCATTGTTAATGGAACTGAGCGTGTAGTTGTTTCTCAGCTAGTTCGTTCTCCTGGTGTTTACTTCTCTGTGTCAACTAACACCACAGGTAACTTGGATGTTAAAAACAACAAGGCTCAGATAATTCCTTCTCGTGGTTCTTACCTAGAGTTCCTAACCGAATGGGTTAAGGATGACCGTAAGTCAGTATCACGTTTCGGTAAGCCAATTCTTCAGGTTCAGGTTGACCGCAAGACCAAGGTCTCTGCAACTATCTTCCTAAAAGCTCTTGGTATGACTCGTGAAGATATTGCTGAGGCGTTCTCTGATGTTAAATCAGTTGCGACTCCTGCTAACGGCTGGGAAATCGACATTGATCTAATCGAAAACACTTTGAACTACGACGAGTCACGTGCATTCACAACTCCAATCATCACTAAAGAAGATGCGTTGAAGGAAATGTACCGCAAGGTTCGTGGCGAATCAGGTAACGCAGATGCTGCCGAAGCTTGGTTGAAGAGTGTTTACTTCGACAAGAAGAGATACAACCTTGCCCGTGTTGGTCGTCACAAGCTAAACCGCAAGCTAGGCCTATCAGTTGAAGAGAACACCACTGTTCTAACTGTTGAAGACATTGTTGCAACCATGAAGTACTTGCTTGTTTTCGACCTTGCTCTAAAGAACAAGGCAGACATTACTTCTAACATGACCTTTGGTCTAAAGATGGCTGGTAAGAAGGTTGACGTCAAGATTTCATCTGACGACATCGATGACTTCCAGAACCGTCGTATCCGTTCAGTTGGTGAGCTAATCCAGAACCAGGTTCGTATTGGTCTTAGCCGTATGGAACGTGTTGTTCGTGAGCGTATGTCTACTCAGGATGTTGAGGCTATTACTCCGCAGACCCTGATCAACCTACGTCCAGTTGTTTCAGCTATCAAAGAGTTCTTTGGTGCTAGCCAGCTATCTCAGTTCATGGATCAGAACAACCCTCTTGCAGGTCTTGCTCACAAGCGACGTCTTTCAGCGCTTGGCCCTGGCGGTATTGCTAGAGAGCGTGCACAGATGGAAGTCCGTGACGTTCACCCAAGCCACTACGGTCGTATGTGTCCAGTTGAAACTCCAGAAGGACCGAACATTGGTCTTATCGGATCGCTAACTGCATACGCACGTATCAACTCATTCGGTTTCATTGAGACTCCTTACAACAGAGTTGTAAACGGAAAAGTTTCAGGCAAGATCGATTACCTAGATGCAGCAGAAGAAGACGGCAAGGTTATTGGTGGAGCTGATGTTCCACTAAACGCTGACAAGACTTTTGCTAACAAGAAGGTATTCGCTCGTTACAAGGGTGATGTTGTTGAAGTTGATAACGACCAGGTTGACTACATTGATATTTCACCTCGTCAGCTAGCTTCTGTTTCTACATCGCTTATCCCATTCCTAGAGCACGATGACTCATCACGTGCTTTGATGGGTGCGAACATGCAGCGTCAAGCAGTTCCACTAATCCGTAGCGAAGCACCACTTGTTGGTACCGGTATGGAGCGTGCAGCTGCAATGGATTCACACGCAGTTCTGCTTTCTAAGAGTGCTGGTGTTGTTGAAGAAGTTGACGCTGACACAATCGTGGTTAGAGGAGACGACAACAAGCAGGAGAAGTACCTTCTTCGCAAGTTTGAGCGTTCAAACCAGGGAACTGCAATCAACCAGCGTGCAATTGTTTCTGTTGGTCAGAAAGTTGAAGCTGGAGAAGCTCTAGCCGATGGTCCAGCAACCGATCAGGGAGAACTAGCACTAGGAAAGAACCTGCTAGTTGCATTCATGCCTTGGGAAGGTCACAACTTCGAAGACGCGATTATCTTGAGCCAGTCTCTGGTTAAAGATGACACTCTTTCTTCTATCCACATCGAAGCTCACGAAGTTGAAGCTAGAGACACCAAGCTAGGTAAGGAAGAGATCACTGCAGATCTTCCTAACGTATCTATGGAAGCTCTAGCTCAGCTAGACGAGCGTGGAATCATCCGCGTTGGTGCTGAAGTTCGTCCAGGAGATATCTTGGTTGGAAAGGTTACTCCTAAGGGTGAAACCGAGCTTTCAGCTGAAGAGCGTTTGCTTAGAGCTATCTTCAACGAGAAGAGCCGCGAAGTTCGCGACACCTCTTTGAAGGTGCCTCACGGTGAAGCTGGAACAGTTATTGCTGTTACTGTCTTCGATGCTGAGTCAGGTGAAGATGAAATGGCTGCTGGTGTAAACCAGAGAGTTGTTGTTCACATTGCTCAGAAGCGTAAGATCACCGAAGGTGACAAGCTTGCAGGTCGTCATGGAAACAAGGGTGTTATCTCTAAGATCCTTCCAGTTGAAGACATGCCATTCCTTGAAGATGGAACTCCGGTTGACATCATCTTGAACCCACTAGGTATTCCGGGACGAATGAACTTCGGTCAGGTTCTAGAAACACACCTAGGTTGGATCGCGAAGCAGGGTTGGGAAATCAAGCCTGGCGCTAAGTGGGCAGAACACCTAAGCGAAGAGTTGCACTCAGCAGCTCCTGGCACCAAGGTTGCTACCCCGATCTTCGACGGTGCACACAAGGATGACATCATCGGTCTTCTAGACTCAACTCTTCCTAACCGTGATGGTCAGAAGTTGGTTGACAAGACCGGTAAGGCAAGACTGTTCGATGGTCGTTCAGGTGAGCCTTTCCCAATGCCAATCTCTGTTGGTTACATGTACATCTTGAAGCTTCACCACTTAGTAGATGACAAGATCCACGCACGTTCAACAGGTCCTTACTCAATGATCACCCAGCAACCACTTGGTGGTAAGGCTCAGTTCGGTGGACAGAGATTCGGTGAGATGGAAGTTTGGGCTCTACAGGCTTATGGTGCAGCGCACACTCTTCAAGAGTTGCTAACCATCAAGTCAGATGACATCACAGGTCGCGTTAAGACTTATGAGGCCATCGTTAAGGGCGATAACATTCAGGCTCCTGGTATCCCAGAGTCATTCCGCGTTCTTGCTAAGGAAATGCAGTCCCTTGCTCTAAACGTTGAGGTTCTCAACGCTGAGGGTGCGATTGTGACTCTGAAGGACGAAGAATACGAGCGCGACATGGCAACCGAGTCCATGGACGGCATCAACCTATCCCGTAACGAGTCTTTGTCTAACGACACTGACCCTACTTACTTCTAAGCGAATCTAGAGAGAAAAGAATAAATATGGACGTCGAAACATTTAGCTCCCTACGAATTGGTCTAGCTACCTCTGATGACATTCGCTCATGGTCTAACGGTGAGGTCAAAAAGCCTGAAACCATTAACTACAGAACCCTAAAGCCTGAGAAGGACGGTCTTTTCTGTGAAAAGATCTTCGGTCCTACCAAGGACTGGGAATGTTCTTGTGGAAAGTACAAGCGTGTACGTTTCAAGGACATCGTCTGTGAGCGCTGTGGTGTTCAGGTCACAAAGTCATCTGTACGTCGTGAGCGTATGGGTCACATTGAGCTTGCTGCTCCTGTTACTCACATCTGGTACTTCAAGGGTGTTCCTAGCCGTTTGGGTTACCTACTAAACATGGCTCCTAAAGATCTAGAGAAGATCATTTACTTTGCTGCTTACCGTGTTATGGAAATTGACACCGATGGCAAGGAAGTTGATTGGGCTCTAATCAAGGATGACTACACCCAGCGTGTGAAGCAGACTCTTGACTCTCGTTTTGCCGAGATGATGGAACTTGCTCAAGAAGAATACGACTTCCTAACTGGCGAAGGTCTAGCACTACAGACTGCTGTTAAGTTGTGGGAAGCTCCTGTTTGGGTTGACGCTCAGTTCCACAAGTCAATTGATCAGATGATCAAGATGGAACTTGATGACCCGAAGAACTACCTAGACAAGCCTTTCACTGCAGTTATTGCTGAAGGTAAAGATGGTGTTGTTCGTGAAGCAGCTGCTCAGAAGATCGTAAACACTCGTATCAATGACTTCCGCAAGAAGACAGAGAAGATTGTTCGTGAGTACGCTCGTCTAGAACGTCCTAACTCACTTCAGAAAGAGCACCTAGCCTGGAGACAGTTCCTACTTGCAGAGCAGGGCGATCTAATCCAGAACGACGTGCTATTCGATTACTTCGACTACTACTACGGTGACTACGTCATCACTGAGATTGGTGCTCTTGCAATCCAGCAGGTACTAGCTGAGTTTGACTTGGCCGGCACTGCAGAAGAACTGAAGAAAGAGATTGCTGACAACAAGGGTTCAAAGCAGACTCAGGCAATCAAGCGTCTAAAGGTTGTTTCTTCATTCCTACAGTCATCAACACCTACTACCTCAATGGTTCTAGATGTTCTACCTGTTCTTCCACCGGAAATTCGTCCAATGGTTCAGCTAGATGGTGGCCGCTTTGCTACCTCTGACCTAAACGATCTATACCGTCGTGTGATCAACCGTAACAACCGTCTAAAGCGTTTCATTGATCTAGGCGCTGTTCCAAAGACCATCTTGAACAACGAAAAGCGCATGCTTCAAGAAGCTGTGGATGCATTGTTCGATAACGGACGTCGTGGACGTCCGGTTACTGGAACTGGTAACCGCCCACTGAAGTCACTATCTGATCTTCTAAAGGGTAAGCAGGGTCGTTTCCGTCAGAACCTTCTGGGTAAGCGTGTTGACTACTCAGGTCGTTCAGTTATCGTTGTTGGTCCTCAGCTGAAGATGCACCAGTGTGGTCTTCCTAAGATCATGGCGTTGGAACTATTCAAGCCATATGTAATGAAGCGTCTAGTTGATCAGGGTATTGCCCAGAACATCAAGAGTGCTAAGCGTATGGTTGAGCGTAGCCGTCCACAGGTTTGGGATGTTCTAGAAGAAGTTATTCGTGAGCGTCCAGTACTACTAAACCGTGCTCCTACACTTCACCGTCTAGGTATCCAGGCTTTCGAGCCACTATTGGTTGAAGGTAAGGCTATCCAGCTGCACCCGTTGGTTTGTGCTGCGTTCAACGCTGACTTCGACGGTGACCAGATGGCTGTTCACCTACCGCTATCAGTTGAAGCTCAGGCTGAAGCTCGTCTATTGATGCTTGCTTCTAACAACATCCTGAAGCCTTCAGATGGTAAGCCAGTTGCTACTCCTTCACAGGATATGATCATTGGTCTTTACTTCATGACTACCGTCAAAGAAGGAGCGATGGGTGAGGGACGTGTATTCGGTTCTGTTGCTGAAGCTCAGCTAGCATTCGATTCTAAGAACCTAGACCTTCAGGCTCTAGTGAAGATTCGTATTCAGGGTGAGATCAAGGAAACAACTCTTGGTCGCACACTATTTGCTGAGACTCTTCCAGCTGGATTCGTTTGGAAAGAAGAGAAGGTCGGTAAGAAGCAGATCAGTCAGATCTTGACTGAAATGGTTGAGCTTCACGAGCGTACAGAAGTGGCTCAAGCACTTGACCGTATCAAGGATGCTGGTTTCTACTGGGCTACTCGTTCAGGTGTATCGATGGCTATCTCGGATGCAAACTTCGACTCTGAAGGTAAGTTCGACAAGCTACGCGCGAAGATGATTCTTGATGGTGAAAAAGAACACACCAAGATTCAAGAGTCATTCGACCTAGGTGGTATTACTGACCTTGAGCGTCGTGACGAACTTGGAGCTCTATGGTTCAAGAGAACTAACGAAATTCAGGAAATCCTGCAGCAAGAAATGCCTATGGGTAACGCGATCCGCATGATGGTTGAATCAGGTGCTCGTGGTAACTGGATTCAGGTTCGTTCTGTTCTAGGTATGCGTGGACCAGTTGCAACATCTTCTGGTGACTTCGCTCCGATGCCTGTAAAGGGTAACTACCTAGTAGGGCTCACCGCTTCTGAATACTTCATTAACGCAACCGGTGCTCGTAAGGGTAACGCTGATACTGCGATGAAGACTTCTGCTGCGGGTTACCTAACCCGTCGTCTAGTTGACGTAGCTCAGGATGTTATCGTTCGCGATCCAGACTGTGGCACAACTCGTTTCCTAGAGAAGTCTCTAAAGGACGTTGATGGTGCTTGGGATGATTCAAACATCGAGCTTTCAGTTATGCAGCGTCAGTTGGCTGAGGATGTGAAGGTTGGTTCAACGCTTGTTGCTAAGCGCAATGACTCAATTAACCTTCAGGTCATCAACAACCTAAAGGCTGCTGATGTTGAAACCGTAAAGATCCGTTCAGTATTTACCTGTGACGCTCTTTCTGGTGTTTGTGCTGCTTGTTACGGTGTTTCCCTTGCTACCAACCAGCCGGTTGAGCTAGGTGAAGCTATCGGTATCATCGCTGCTCAGTCAATTGGTGAGCCAGGTACCCAGCTAACTATGCGTACTTTCCACACCGGTGGTGCAGCTGCTGCAACTACTAAGAGAACTATCTTGAAGTCAATCGGTGGTCAGAAGGTTCGTGTTGAGCGTCTGATTTCTTATGACATCACTCAGGGTCTTACTGGTGTTACCGACTTGCTAGAAGCTCGTCCAGGTTGGCGTCAGGGTAAGGTCGGTGTTCTAGCCTTCTGGCCGGGTCGCATCGAGCTTAAGGCTTCTGGTCGCGTGTTCACTGTTTGCCGTGGCGATGTAACCATCCGTGAAATTGCTGAAGTTGATGCAAAGGATGAGAAGACCACTAAGAACAAGATCTTCGCTCAGGTGATTTTCGCAGTTGATGACAAGGACGGCGCTAAGGTTGCTGACACATTGAAGGCTGGTAAGGCTCTCATTGTTCAGGAAGCTGGAACTGTTACCAAGATCACTGATGACTTTATTGAAGTTGAAGTTGACCGCACTGTTACTCCTCGTTTGGAGCCAGGCATCAACCTAACTGACGCTAAGTTGTCAGAAGTTCAGGCTGATAACAAGAAGGCTAAGAGCACGATGTCAAAGGTCAAGTATGAACTTGTTCCTTTCGCACACGACGGTAACAAGTCAAAGCAGCGCGTATTTGTAAAGGTCGGTGACGTTGTTTCTAACGGCAAGGTCCTTGCAGATGGTCTTATTGCTTACCCAGTCTCTGACTCTGAAGCTCTAGCGAAGCTAAAGAAGGCAAAGGTTGAAGCAGGTAAGGTTCTAAACGCTAACGACCTAGTTGCCAAGTTCGCAATCGTGAAGGAAGTTGATGTCTTCATCACTCCTTCAGAAGAAGGTCAAGAAGAAGCTGACAAGATCGCACAGAACTACGCGTTCAGCCGTGCAACTTCTAAGACCTTCGCGAAGCTTTCACCGAAGGACAAGATCGCAACTATCAACGCAGCTGAGATTGAATCAGAACTTTTGGTTCAGCCTGGTGACTGGGTAGGTCAGGGCGAGTACGTCATCGATGGAACTCCTAACCCACACGCTGTGCTTTCAGTTCTTGGTCCTAAGTGGGCTGCGTTCGAAATCATCCGTGGTGTTCAGGCGATCTATGGTTCACAGGGTGTGCCGCTACACGATAAGCACCTTGAGGTCATCGTTCGTCAGATGCTGGGTAAGGTTACCGTCATCGAATCAGGTGAAACCGACATGCTTCCAGGTGAAGTTATCGACCGCACCAGATTCCAGGCTAAGAACCGTGAAGCTCAGAAGGCTGGTTCAAAGCCAGCATCTGCTCGTCAGGAAGTTATGGGTATGACCCGTGCTTCTTTGGCTGCTCAGTCATGGTTGTCAGCTGCTTCGTTCCAGGAAACTACCCGAGTTTTGACTCAGGCAGCCCTAGACCGCAGAGAAGACAAGCTTGAGGGTCTAAAGGAGAACGTCATCATTGGTAAGTTGATCCCAGCAGGTACTGGGCTAAAGCGTTACCGCGATGTTGATGTTCAGGGAACTGAAGAGGCTAAGGCCGCTAGATACCCTAACCGCATCTGGGATGCCCCTGTGGCTACCGAAGCGGCTGAGGAATTCTCTGCAGCTAACCTATTTAGCGCCGATCTAGACGACTGGACAGCTACAAAAGAAGACTAAAGAATCCGTTTGACCCACAGGAGTTATTTCAGTAGGCTAGGCAAGGTTTGCGTTTAGACCAAACCCAGCCCTAAAGCTCAAGTGATTTAGCTCCGGTGGGCCACAACAGGTTTTTGATACAGCATCCGCTGTGTCTAAAAAGAGACAAGAAGTAACCAAACTCTCGGGAAACCGAGGTAAAAACAAGGAGAAGCAGTGCCAACAATTCAGCAGTTGGTCCGCAAGGGTCGCAGCGCCAAGGCTACTAAGTCAAAGACGCCAGCACTTAAGGCCAGCCCACAGCGCCGCGGAGTATGTACCCGTGTGTACACCACCACACCAAAGAAGCCGAACTCGGCTCTACGTAAGGTGGCTCGTGTCAAGCTTTCAAACGGTATTGAAGTTACCGCTTACATTCCAGGCGAAGGCCACAACCTCCAGGAGCACTCAATGGTGCTAGTTCGTGGTGGTCGTGTGAAGGACCTTCCTGGTGTTCGTTACAAGATCGTCCGTGGTGCACTAGACACTCAGGCAGTTAAGAACCGTAAGCAGGCTCGTAGCCAATACGGTGCAAAGAAGGGTAAGTAATGCCTCGTAAAGGTCCTATAACCAAGAAGCCTGTGGTCTCTGACCCAGTATATGGTTCACAAGTTGTAACTACTTTGGTCAACAAGATTCTTCTTGATGGCAAGAAGAGCGTTGCTGAGTCAATCGTTTATGGTGCACTTTCTGGTGCAGCGACCAAGAGCGGTGCAGATGCAGTTGTGCTTCTAAAGAAAGCTCTAGACAATGTTCGTCCAACAGTTGAGGTTCGTTCACGTCGTGTTGGTGGTTCTACCTACCAGGTTCCAGTTGAAGTTAAGGCACATCGTGCAAACACTTTGGCTCTTCGCTGGTTGGTTGGCTACGCAAAGGCTCGTCGCGAAAAGACTATGACTGAGCGTTTGATGAACGAGATCTTGGATGCATCTAACGGTCTAGGCGCTGCTGTTAAGCGTCGCGAAGACACACACAAGATGGCTGAATCAAACAAGGCTTTCGCTCACTACCGCTGGTAGAAATCAAGAACCTCCGCTTGTTAACCTTTTGTTTAGCAAGCGGATGTTCAATTAAGTAAGTAAACCCAACATCTAATTCGGAGGACCATCGTGGCCCAAGAAGTTCTAACGGACCTAAACAAGGTACGCAACATCGGTATCATGGCGCACATTGACGCAGGTAAGACAACAACTACCGAGCGTATTTTGTACTACACCGGTATCACACACAAGATCGGTGAAGTGCACGATGGTGCTGCAACTATGGACTGGATGGAGCAGGAGCAGGAACGTGGTATTACCATTACCTCAGCTGCGACTACCTGTTTCTGGAACAAGAACCAGATCAACATCATTGACACCCCAGGCCACGTTGACTTCACAGTTGAAGTGGAGCGTTCACTTCGTGTTCTAGATGGTGCTGTTGCTGTATTCGATGGTAAAGAAGGTGTTGAGCCTCAGTCAGAAACTGTTTGGCGTCAAGCTGACAAGTATGACGTTCCTCGTATCTGTTTTGTAAACAAGATGGACAAGCTAGGTGCTGACTTCTACTTCACAGTAGACACAATTATCAAGCGTCTAGGTGCTAAGCCACTAGTTATCCAGCTACCTATCGGTGCTGAGTCAACTTTCGAAGGTGTTATCGACCTAGTTGAAATGCGCGCTCTAACCTGGCGTGGAGATGTTGAGCTTGGAGCTAAGTACGAAATCGAAGCTATCCCTGCAGACATGCAAGGCAAGGCTGATGAGTACCGCAAGATGCTTTTGGAAACTGTTGCTGAAGCAGATGACGCTCTTATGGAGAAGTACTTTGCTGGCGAAGAGCTAACCGTTGCTGAAATCAAGGGTGCTATTCGTAAGCTAACCGTTACTTCAACTTTGTACCCAGTTCTTTGTGGTTCTGCTTTCAAGAACAAGGGTGTTCAGCCAATGCTTGACGCTGTTATCGACTACCTTCCTTCACCTCTGGATGTTCCAGCTGTTGAAGGTCACGATGTTCGTGACGAAGAGAAGATCATCCGTCGCGAGCCTAAGTCAACAGAGCCATTTGCTGCTCTTGCTTTCAAGGTTATGACTCACCCATTCTTCGGTCGTCTAACTTACATCCGCGTTTACTCAGGACAGGCATCTCAGGGTGACCAGGTTCTAAACGCAACTAAGGACCGTAACGAACGTATCGGTAAGTTGTTCCAGATGCACGCCAACAAGGAAAACCCTGTTGAGACTGTAACCGCTGGACACATCTACGCAGCTATTGGTCTAAAGGACACCACAACCGGTGACACTCTTTGTGACAAGGCAAACCCAGTTGTTCTTGAGTCAATGACTTTCCCAGAGCCAGTTATCTCTGTTGCGATTGAGCCAAAGACTAAGGGCGACCAGGAAAAGCTAGGTCTTGCTATTCAGAAGCTTGCTGAAGAAGACCCAACCTTCCGCGTTGAGCAGGATCAGGAAACTGGTCAGACTGTTATCTCAGGTATGGGTGAACTCCACCTTGACATCTTGGTTGACAGAATGCGTCGTGAGTTCAAGGTTGAGGCTAACGTTGGTAAGCCTCAGGTTGCCTACCGCGAGACTCTAAAGCGCGCTGTTGAAAAATATGATTACACCCACAAGAAGCAGACCGGTGGTTCAGGTCAGTTCGCCAAGATCCAGATCAAACTGGAGCCTATGGAGGTTGAGGGTGACAAGACTTACGAGTTCGTAAACTCAGTGACTGGTGGACGTGTTCCTCGTGAGTACATCCCAAGCGTTGACGCTGGTATTCGCGATGCGATGCTAGTTGGAACTCTAGCCGGATACCCAGTTGTGGGTGTTAAGGCAACTCTTCTTGATGGTGCATATCACGATGTTGACTCATCTGAAATGGCCTTCAAGATCGCTGGCTCGATTGCTTATAAAGAAGCATCGAGATTGGCACAACCAACACTGCTAGAGCCGTTGATGGCCGTCGAAGTGCGTACCCCAGAGGAATACATGGGTGATGTTATCGGTGACTTGAACTCTCGACGCGGTCAGATTCAGGCAATGGATGACGCTTCTGGCGTCAAGGTCGTTCGCGCCCTAGTTCCACTGTCAGAGATGTTCGGTTACGTTGGAGACCTACGCTCGAAGACTTCGGGTCGTGCGGTCTATTCAATGACTTTCGAGTCCTATTCTGAGGTCCCGAGAGCTGTTGCTGACGAAATCGTACAAAAGAACAAGGGGGAGTAAGCTCTAGGGCTACCTAGAACCTACTTTTCTTACTAGAATATAAATTCTGTAAACCCAATCCAAATAGGGCATAAAGTGTGCCCGTGGGAAAACTACGAGTCCTGAGGAGGACCATAAATGGCAAAGGCGAAATTCGAGCGCACCAAGCCGCACGTCAATATCGGTACTATCGGTCACGTTGACCACGGTAAGACCACTTTGACTGCTGCGATCACTAAGGTGCTTCACGACAAATATCCAACACTGAACACAGCTTCAGCATTCGACCAGATCGACAACTCACCTGAAGAAAAGCAGCGTGGTATTACGATCAACATCTCACACGTTGAGTACCAGACCGAAAAGCGTCACTACGCTCACGTAGATGCTCCAGGTCACGCTGACTACATCAAGAACATGATTACTGGTGCAGCTCAGATGGATGGTGCGATTCTTGTAGTAGCAGCAACTGATGGTCCTATGCCTCAGACCAAGGAGCACGTGCTTCTTGCTCGTCAGGTTGGTGTTCCATACATCGTTGTAGCTCTAAACAAGAGCGACATGGTTGCTGACAAGGAAATCCTTGAGCTAGTAGAGATGGAAGTTCGTGAACTTCTTTCAATGTACGAGTTCCCAGGAGACGACGCTCCTGTAGTACAGGTTTCAGCTCTAAAGGCACTAGAAGGCGACGCTACATGGGGTCAGACAGTTCTAGACCTAATGGACGCTGTTGACGCTAACATCCCAGAGCCAGTTCGCGACTTGGACAAAGCATTCTTGATGCCTGTTGAAGACGTTTTCACAATCACTGGTCGTGGAACTGTTATCACTGGAAAGATCGAGCGTGGCCAGGTTAAGGTTAACGACGAAGTTGAAATCGTTGGTATCCGCGAGAAGCAGAAGACCACCGTTACCGGAATCGAAATGTTCCGCAAGCTACTTGACTACGCAGAGGCAGGTGAAAACGTAGGTCTATTGCTACGTGGAACCAAGCGTGAAGATGTAGAGCGTGGCCAGGTTGTATGTAAGCCTGGTTCGATCACACCTCACACTGGCTTCGATGGCAACGTCTACATCCTTTCAAAGGATGAGGGTGGCCGTCACAACCCGTTCTACGCAAACTACCGTCCACAGTTCTACTTCCGTACCACAGACGTAACTGGTGTTATCACCTTGCCTGCAGGTACTGAAATGGTTATGCCTGGCGACACCACCGAAATGTCAGTTGAGCTAATTCAGCCAATTGCTATGGAAGAGGGTCTTCGCTTCGCTATCCGTGAAGGTGGCCGCACAGTTGGTGCTGGTACAGTAACCAAGATCACCAAGTAGTTCTAGAAACTAACTTAAAGAACCCCAGGCCTTATGGTCTGGGGTTCTTTATTTGTGTTGTGATGGGGCTGAGTGTCTAGATTGAGCTAGTTCAGGGCTATTGCCACGCTTGTGGCTAGAAGCACTAAAGCAACAGGAGCCCAGATCATGCGTTCTTTCTTGCTTGGGGTTATGGTGTTCATGATTAGGGCTAGGGAGTTGATTCCTACTATTGCCCAGTTGGCTATTTGGTTGAGCTCAGGGGAGAGCAGTTTAGGGAAAATGCCTAGTTGGGCTAGGTAATGGCCTGCTATTCCTAGGTATAGGAAAGAGGTTATAACTGAGCCAATTCTAAGGTTTCTTGGTAAAACCCCTTTGTGTTTGCCACCAAATGCATATTCACCCCATGGAGATCCTGAAATAAGGGCTATTTGGAAGCAGGTTACTAGTACTAGGACCAAGATGTTCAGCCAGGCTGAGAATTCAAAGATTGTCATGGGTCTATTGTGTCTGGATTAGGGGTTGGACTCTGGGACATAAATGTTCGAATATTAGGGTTTTTTCTTGGCTGGACTTGCATTGACACGGGTAGTTGTGCCAAGATTGAAAAGTTCATGTGATGTCGTCCTTTCTGGGATGATCCACTGCAGGCAATAGTGAACCGCTAAAACGGGTCCGGCCGCAGCTGAGCCAAAAATTTACCGAAGTATGTATTTGAGATTGAAGTGAGCCTGGCTCGCGACACTCCCGAGTGCGTGGGTCGGAGCAGTGCCCCAGGTAACTGGGTTTGACAGATAAATAGTGGTGCATATCAAAAAGTGCTGCTAGTTATTGACGTCTTAGACGTCAAGAAAGCGAGTCCTAATGGCAGATCAGAAGATCCGCATTCGACTGAAGTCGTACGATCACGAGATCATCGATTCTTCAGCTCGAAAGATCGTAGAAACCGTTACCCGTGCGGGTGCGAAGGTTGTTGGTCCTGTGCCACTACCTACTGAGAAGAACGTCATTGCGGTGATTCGTTCACCTCACAAGTACAAGGACAGCCGCGAGCACTTCGAGATGCGCACCCACAAGCGCTTGATCGACATCATCAACCCAACTCCTAAGGCAGTTGACTCACTGATGCGTCTCGACCTTCCAGCCGATGTCAACATCGAGATCAAGCTCTAAGGAAAATAAGATGACTACTACACGTATTGTGAAGGGACTACTGGGCACCAAGCTCGGTATGACCCAGGCATGGGACGCCAACAACAAGATGGTCCCAATCACTGTTATTGAAGCTGGTTCAAACGTAATCACTCAGATCAAGAACCTTGAGAACGATGGTTACACAGCAATCCAGATCGCTTACGGAGCTATCGACCCACGCAAAGTAAACAAGCCAGATGCAGGTCAGTTTGCTAAGTCAGGTTCAACTCCTCGTCGTCACCTTGCAGAAATCAGAACACTAGACGCTGACACTTATGAAGTTGGTCAGGAACTTGGTGTTGAGGTTTTTGAAGTTGGCATGTTCGTTGACGTTGTTGGAACTAGCAAGGGTAAAGGTTTCGCAGGTCACATGAAGCGTCACGGTTTCCACGGTGTTGGTGCATCACACGGTTCACACCGTAACCACCGTAAGCCTGGTTCTATCGGTGCTGGTACTTCTCCAGGTCGTGTTTTCAAGGGAACCAAGATGGCTGGACGTATGGGTCAGGACAAGGTCACAACCTTGAACCTATCTATTCACGGTATCGACGCTGAAAAGGGTCTACTACTTGTCAAGGGTGCAGTTCCTGGTTCAAAGGGATCACTTGTATTCGTTCGTAACGCAGTGAAGAAGGGTGCATAATTCTCATGGCAAACGTAGATGTATTAGACATACAGGGAAAGAAGTCAGGTTCAGTTGAACTTGATGCAGCTCTGTTCGATGTCAACATCAGCATTCCTCTAGTTCACCAGGTTGTTGTAGCTCAGATGGCTGCTGCTCGTCAGGGCACCCAGTCAACCAAGCGTCACGGTGAAGTTTCAGGTACTGGTAAGAAGCCTTTCGCTCAGAAGGGTACAGGTCGTGCTCGTCAGGGTTCCCTTCGTGCTCCTCAGATGCGTGGTGGTTATATCACTCACGGCCCTAAGCCTCGTGACTATGACCAGAGAACACCTAAGAAGATGAAGGCTGCTGCAGTTCGTCAGGCACTAACTGACAGAGCGCGTAACAACCGTCTGCACGTAGTTGAGTCCCTTGGTCTAAGCGACAAGCCTTCAACTAAGGCAGCTCAGGCATACCTTGCTATGTTCACCAAGCAGAAGAACGTGCTAGTTGTTCTTGACCGCACTGATGAGGTTAGCTACCTAAGCTTGCGCAACCTAAAGAACGTTCACGTTCTTCCAGTTGACCAGCTAAACGCTTACGACATCTTGAACTCTGATGACCTAGTTTTCACAAAGTCAGCTATTGAAGAGTTCACCGCTAACTCAAAGAAGGAGGCGTAAAAATGACTGCAGTAAGCAAGAACCCAAGAGACGTCATTATTCGTCCAATCGTTTCCGAGAAGTCATACAACCTCATTGACATGGGTAAGTACACCTTCGAAGTGGATCCACGTTCAAACAAGACTGAGATCAAGCAGGCTGTTGAAGTTATCTTCAACGTCAAGGTTGCATCAGTTAACACTTTGAACCGCATTGGTAAGACCCGCAAGACAAAGTTTGGATTGGGTAAGCGCAAGGACACCAAGCGCGCAATCATCACTTTGAAGAGCGGCACCATCGACTTGTTTAGCAACATCGGTTAAGGGCGAGAGATAAATGGGAATTCGTAAATATAAGCCAACGACTCCAGGTCGTCGTGGTTCATCTGTTTCAGACTTTGCTGAAATCACTAGAACCACTCCTGAGAAGTCACTACTTCGTCCACTACCAAAAACTGGTGGTCGTAACGCATCAGGTCGTATTACTACTCGTCACATCGGTGGTGGTCACAAGCGTCAGTACCGTGTGATCGACTTCCGTCGTCACGACAAAGATGGCGTGCCAGCTACTGTTGCACACATCGAGTACGACCCGAACCGTACCGCACGTATTGCACTACTTCACTATGCAGATGGCGAGAAGCGATACATCATCGCTCCTAACAAGCTAAAGCAGGGTGACCGTATTGAGCAGGGTCCATCAGCGGACATCAAGCCAGGTAACGCTTTACCTTTGAAGAACATCCCGGTTGGTACCGTTATCCACGCAATCGAACTAAAGCCAGGCGGTGGAGCCAAGATGGGTCGATCAGCTGGAGCTGCAGTTCGTCTAGTTGCTAAAGATGGTGGAATGGCTCAGCTACGTTTGCCTTCAGGTGAAATCCGTAACGTCGATGCTCGTTGCCGTGCAACCATCGGTGAAGTCGGTAACGCTGAGCAGTCAAACATCAACTGGGGTAAAGCAGGACGTATGAGATGGAAGGGTGTTCGCCCAACTGTCCGTGGTGTTGCTATGAACCCAGTCGACCACCCACACGGTGGTGGTGAAGGTAAGACTTCTGGTGGACGTCACCCAGTGAGCCCTTGGGGTCAAGCTGAGGGTCGTACCCGTAAGAAGAAGTTGCCTAGCGACAAGATGATTGTTCGCCGTCGTCCACGTGGAAGCCACTAGTAGGAGCTAGAAGAATATGCCAAGAAGTCTAAAAAAAGGTCCTTTCGTTGATGACCACCTTTTCAAGAAGGTAGCCAAGCAGAACGAAGCTAACACCAAGAACGTGATCAAGACCTGGTCACGTCGTTCGATGATTGTTCCAGCCATGCTGGGTCACACCATCGCGGTTCACGATGGCCGCAAGCACATCCCAGTTTTCGTGAGCGAGACCATGGTTGGTCACAAGCTCGGTGAATTCGCACCTACCCGCACCTTCCGTGGACACGTGAAGGACGACAAGAAGGGTCGCAGGAAGTAATCATGGAAGCTACCGCTAAATTACGCAGTGTTCGTATCACACCTCAGAAGGCACGTCGTGTTGTGAACCTAATCCGTGGCAAGAGCGCTGAAGAAGCACTTGCTCTGATGAAGTTTGCTCCTCAGGCAGCTGCCGAGCCAGTGAACAAGTTGATCGCTTCTGCTGTTGCTAACGCAAGAGTGAAGGCTGATGCAGCTAACGTTCGTTTCGATGAGGCCGACCTAATCATTTCAGCAGCATTCGTTGACGAAGGTGCGACCATGAAGAGATTTATGCCTCGTGCTCAGGGACGTTCTGCTCAGATCTTGAAGCGCACAAGCCACATCACAGTTGTTGTTTCAACTCCAGACGAGATTGTCGCTAAGGCAACTGCACAGAAGGCGAGGACCAAGTAATGGGTCAGAAGGTAAATCCTTACGGTTTCCGACTAGGTATCACAACAGACCACCGTTCACGTTGGTTCGCTGATTCAACTAAGGTTGGCCAGCGCTACAAGGACTATGTTGCTGAAGATATTCGTATCCGTATTCTTCTAACAGAGCGTCTAGACCGTGCAGGTGTTTCACACATCGAGATCGAGCGTACTCGTGACCGTGTTCGTGTTGACATTCACACTGCTCGTCCAGGTCTTGTTATCGGTCGTCGTGGTCAGGAAGCTGAAGCTATCCGTACCGATCTAGAAAAACTTACCAACAAGCAGATCCAGCTAAACATCCTTGAGGTTAAAAACCCTGAGATGGATGCGCAGTTGGTAGCCCAGGGTATTGCAGAACAGCTAGCAGCTCGTGTTGCTTTCCGTCGTGCAATGCGTAAGGGTATGCAGGGTGCTGAGCGTCAGGGTGCTAAGGGTATCCGTGTTCAGTGTTCAGGTCGTCTAGGTGGCGCTGAAATGAGCCGCTCAGAGTTCTACCGTCAAGGTCGAGTTCCTCTACACACTCTTCGTGCCAACATCGATTACGGCTTCTACGAAGCTAAGACCACTTTCGGTCGTATCGGTGTGAAGGTATGGATCTACAAGGGTGACATCACCAATAAGGAGCTAGCAATCGAGCAGGCAAATGCAAAGCCAGTTCGTAGCGAGCGCGAAGGCCGTGGCCGTCGTCCAGCAGAAAGCGCAAAGGCATAATCATGTTGATTCCTCGTAAAGTAAAGCACCGTAAGCAACACCACCCAAAGCGCAGTGGCGCAGCATCTGGTGGTACCAAGGTTTCATTCGGCGAGTGGGGCATCCAGGCAATCACACCTGCGTATGTAACTAACCGTCAGATTGAATCTGCACGTATTGCTATGACCCGTCACATCAAGCGTGGTGGAAAAGTTTGGATCAACATCTTCCCAGACCGTCCACTAACCAAGAAGCCTGCTGAAACCCGAATGGGTTCTGGTAAGGGTTCTCCTGAGTGGTGGGTAGCAAACGTCAAGCCAGGTCGCGTGATGTTCGAAGTTTCTGGTGTGACCGAAGCTCTTGCCAAGGAAGCCATGAATCGTGCGATCCACAAGTTGCCACTAAAGGCTCGCATCATCAAGCGTGTGGAGGGTGACGCATAATGCCAATCGGATCTAAGGAACTAATCGTTGACAACCTCGACAAGATTGAGGACTCGCTTCTAGTTGAAGAACT
>CAMDEE010000006.1 GCA_945895375.1 Auritidibacter sp. Marseille-P8566 | reverse complement strand
TTTGACTTTACTGAAGTAGAAAACTTACTTATAGCAATGTACGACCTATTCGGGTGGGCTGGATCTCTCGCACCATTAATCTTGCTTACATCATTCATTATTCTCAGAAAATCCATGAGCAGAGTAACCTCTCTTCCTAATGAATTCTTAGATGAGCGAGAAATAGCTAACAGGGATTGGGCATTTAGAACTGGCTATCTAGTTGTAAGAAGAATTGGTTTAGCCGTAGCGCTTGGTCTGTTTGTTGTCAGCATCCTTGGATACACTCCTGGATCAGGTGAGTTCGCTATTCACTCGAGCACAGTTTTCCCAGTTGCCGCTTTCAATGCCTACTTAGTAGCGCTAACTGCCAACGACGCAATCGGTTTTTATCTCAACGTTATTGGGCTGTTGGCTTTTGTCGCATACTCCTTCCCTCTCATCCTTCTTGCGTGGAGAGAAGCAAAGTTCCCTGAAGCTGTTCCTCAACCAAAGAGGCCAGACATAATCGAGAGCCCAAAGGAATTCGCTAGGGCATACTTCCGTAGGATGCTGAATCTTATTAGCTTCACTGCTGGACTATTCCTGATTCAAATTCTCGGATCTCCAATGGGGGTCCACGCTCTAGGTAACTGGATGCTTTTCCGCGGCGGAACTTTTGCCATCATCTTCTTGATTGTCGGCTATGGGCTTTACTCTTACATTTGGGCTTCAGCAAAGACTGTTCAGATTCTGATAAAGGAAGCAAGGAATAGAGCCAATCACAAAGCAAACATGATTCCTGCCATTGGAACGTACCTATTCTTTGCCATTACCCATGGACTAGGTGTTGTCTTGCTCATGCACCTTTACGTGGTTATCAACCAACCAGAACTGGCAGCACGTGAAAATACCTTAGGTGCCATGGTTCTATTCGGCATTGGAATGGTTCCTGCACAATTGATCTCATTCTTCTTTATTCGAAAAATGAAGTTAGGTTCCCTTGAAGCTTAGAAAATCCAAGAATAGAACTCAAAGAAAAATACCGAGCAATCTAACGCTCTCGTATTACAAGAGACTTGCTCTCTTTCTTGGGTTTCCGATCCCGCTATCTCTTATAGGTATTCTTCTTAGTTTCTTGTTGAGCGCAGTAGATCGCGACGACATGATGTTTTTGGCTTATTGGCTCGCGGCCTTCTCCTGGCTTGCTTACACTCTTTACTTGTTCTTTTGGGCGTTTACCAAAGTCAATGCGTTGGTGATTTTGCTAGTCGATAGAAACTTAGGGCTAGCGGGGCTTGGTAGAAAGGTTGCCTTTACTCAGGGCTTTGCATTTGCTGCTTTGATACTTGGCGTAGCCTCATTCGCTTCTGTGTCTATGGGTGTCACGGGTTGGAATCTCTCGCCAGTTCTCGGACTTTTGACAATAGTCTGCCAGGTCCTTTCGTTCAATTACGTTCCTCTCTTTAGCCGGCTACTCAATAATGACAAGAATGTTCCACTTGAAAGTGATCAACCGAACCAAAAAGAAAGTCCACTCAGCAATGAATAAGTTCGCGTCACTAAGCAGAACCAAGAACATACATTTGGGGATTATTCTTCTTACTTTCATTCTTTATATGTATCTTCCTGCATTCCCTTTCCTTGGGCCTAGGAATGAGCTCTCTCCTGAAGGTAGAGTGGTGATAATGGCTGTTGGGGTTCTTTGGGTTATTTATAGCCTGGCTGTGTTTGTGTGGGTGTCGGTTAGAACCATTGAAGTGCTAGTGAAATCACGAAGAAACAACCCAAACTTGTTTCAATTCGTATTCACGATTTTCTTTTTTGTCGCTACCCAGTTGCTTGCTCTAGTAATCATCTCAACAGTAGCGATGGGTGGCGGACTAAGCGGCCTTCCTCTTGCTTTGGGCCTGATTCTTGCCCAGTCTCTGTCACTTGTGTTTGTGCCAGAACTAGGGGATCACTGTGAGCCTAAGCGTAAAGAAATCTAACGCGTCAGAAACTCTGAAACGTCTTTGATAACCCTGTTGTCAACGCTGTGACCTAGGCCACCATAGAACTTGTCGGTAACATTCGTATTTGCTTGAAGCCAAGTTTCAATATCTTCAACCATCTCAGCTGAGATTCTGTTGTCAGCATCACCGTGACAGTAAAGAACTTTAGGGTTCATGCTCTTTAGCTCTTTATCTGCTGGTTGTTCTGCTTTGAGAATGAATCCAGCAAGCAAGATAGTTTTCACAATACGTTCAGGTCTGGTTCTAAGTAACTGAGAAGCCATTAGAGCTCCTTGGGAGAAACCTATTGGGATTAGGGGAGTGTTTGCTGGCAGAGTTTCATCTATCCATTGCCAGAGTTTCTCTGTTGCTCGCTCAACATCTTGTTGCGAGGTGTAATCAGCAGGGCTGATTAGATACCACTCAAAGCCACCGTTACCTGAACTAAGTGGTGCTCTTGGGGAGACCCAGGAGATCTTAGGAAGATGAGAAATTAGGTCAGGTAAGTCTGCCTCGTCAGCACCATAGCCATGCAGGAATAAAACCACAGGATCATTAGCTGGTTTAGCTTCAAGGTTGTGTGAAAGAAAGGTTGTTATGGCTTTACTCATGGATAAAGCCTAAAGGCTTGAAGCATTGCACTCTGTTCAGGGGAAATTAGAAAAGATCACCTAAGCGGCTAGTCTCTGATAGAGATTTTCTGACCTGTAGAAGAAAAATTCCTGTTACCCACCTCATCAATCACACTCAACCAAAGAGTGTAAGTGCCCACAGGGGCGGCGCTAGAGAATCTAAAGACTTGGCTGTGTGTACCTGATTTACTATCCCCATTGACTAACTCTGCAGGGCCCAGAGCTCTTGCATAGCTGCTTCCATCGGTCCATGAAGCAAAGCCACCGCCATCTTTCATGAAGTAACCGTAAATACCTTTTGTGCCTGTTTCATCATTTACTCGAGCAAGAACAGTGAATTCTCCACCTGGCTTCGATGAAGCATCCATGTTTATTTCGGATACAACAGGCTCAGAATTATCCTCAGATCCCCCTACAATGTTGAAAGTTATTTGAGGCCTGTTGCCTTGGGTGGAATTACCTAGTACATCTACCGCACCTACCCAAAGCGTATAAGTCTCGTTTACAGCCTTCTCAGGAAGGGTGCATTGAATTTGATAACCACCGTTTTTTTCATCTCCGGTAACTCGAGTTGCCTCAACTGCAAAGCCACACCAATTCACCCATCCAGGAGGTCCGCCGATGGAACCCCAGGTCTTGTCAACACCTGAGCTATCTGACACTGACCAGTTCAACTTAATAGTTGAGCCTGCTTGAAAAGTTCTAACCACAGTGGTTTGAAAACCAATTTCTGGAGCTTGTGCGTCCACCTTGCATGCATCAAAGTGCACATCAGATGGGTCCTTGCTGCAAGAGTCATTGCCAGCTCCAGAGCGAATAGAGTCTTTTCCTGAACCACCGTTAATGGCATCATCACCGATGCCGCCAGAAATATTGTCTGTGCCAGAATCTCCCTCAATTAGGTCTGCATCTGAGCCACCGGTAAGCACATCATTTCCAGTTCCACCTGAGATGTCATCTCTTCCAGATCCACCATCAATGAAATCTAAACCAGCGTCGCCAAAAATATCGTCTTCACCGGTTCCACCAAAAATACGATCGTTGCCTGATCCGCCATAAACCACATCGTCGCCACCAAGGCTGTTGATGATGTCGTTTCCACCAAGTCCACAAATGATGTCTTTGCCTGGGGTTCCGTTTAGGCGATCAGATTTCTCTGTGCCAGTGATGGTGCATAAAGGAGGAGGAGTGAGCGCAGAGCTCAGACTAGGGAAACCCACCACAAGTAATGGAATGAGGGCTAGAAAGGCAAAACTCTTCTTGGTCATTTTGGCTCCTAAGGGCTTAGTTGGTATGAATCTAGCAGCAGAAACTGGGTTTCTGAATCGCAATTTCGAAGGTTTTCAGCCTAATTGCAGGGTATAGAAACCGCTTTCAATATAGAACTGTTGGCTTGGATTAGGCCCTAGATCTAGGGGGAGATTAGGTGCAGGCAAGTATGATTTTGTACTATGACTAACTTAGACCGCCCAGAAATTGAACCAATGCTAGAGCCAGCACCTAAGGTGCTGACCACTAAAGACATCGTTATCGGTGAAGGAGCAGAAGCGCCAGCTAACTCTGTAGTGAATGTTCACTACCTAGGTGTTGACTATGAGACTGGTGAAGAATTCGATTCTTCATGGGGTCGTGGAGAGTCAATTGAATTCCCACTAAACCGATTGATCAAGGGTTGGCAAGAAGGTATCCCTGGTATGAAGGTAGGCGGCAGAAGAATGCTTATCTGCCCACCTGAGATGGCTTACGGTTCAGCTGGTGGTGGCCACGCTCTGTCAGGCAAGACCTTGGTCTTTGTGATTGATCTTCTAGGCGTTAAGTAGTTAGTTCGCTTCTGGTTTGAACCTTGGGGGTAATTGTGAAGTGCAAAGAGTGCGGTAACGACAAGGGCTTATTTGGGTGTGAAGATTGTCACCCTGTACGAAGCGATGCATATGAAAACCTTAGTTGTCTAGCAATAATCGTCGTGATCTTCATCGGAGCTGGAATCTACTGGATTGTCTTCGGGTTCTAGCGCAGACACCTAGCGCTTATAAGGGCAGTGCCTACAGATGTTTGCACAGCACTTGCCTTGATCTGCTAGAGCTTGGGCATTGAAAACAAAGAACCCAGTTTCAGGATCAATGTATCCGGATTCACATGCCTCTAGAGACTGATTATGGGCAAGCATGATTGCTTCATAAATCGGGTTTGACTCATTCAACCTCTCAGGGTGTGGCTGATTGAGGTTGCGTCGAATTACATGTCGTTTAGGCATTGAATGACAATCGTATGCCTAGATCCCTGTTTCTAAGTGAATATAAAAGACCCAAATAGGAACAAATACACTATAATTTTTGCCATGGGGATCATACTTCTTGCAATGTTTATTCCGTTATTGGGGCTCTCTGTTGCTGCACTCGTTGTCAGCAAAAGAATTCGAAGAGGGAAAGTAATCACTAAGCCTGCTTATGTGGTTCTGGGGCTTCAACTTGTGGCGACCATCTGGCCCTGTGTCAGTTTCCTTACAGGGCCAGAAGAACCACTTAGATGGGTAAATAGAGATTTGGCAATCTTTATGCTTTCAGTCACCGCTGTGTGTTCGCTAATTCTTTTCACGCCAAACTCAAAAGTCTTTAAGAGGAACAGGTAATCAGGTTTCACCTTTGGGGAACCACTGCACTTTCTTTCGACCTAGCATTCTGAAGATCTGTATGTGTAGTTGCCAATAACCTTTAGACCTTACTGTTCTAGACTGGTCCCAGAGCAAGTGCTAAAGCAAGCTAAAGATTGTGGTTGAGAACAATGACAGAAATCCGTGGAACTCTGATTGGTATCTATAACGCCGACGGCGGACTAGCTGGCGAACTTGCCTACGTGTTTGGACACCTTATTGGTATTAGAAGTTGCAGTCTTTGTGACATTTCACACTCGCCGATTAAGAAGAAAGCTGCGTTCAAAGAACTTGAACAGCATTTACTATCGGAGCACGGAATCCTTGTTCGAATGATCCACCTCAACGAGCGTGATGAGCGTGAACTCAAAGCTTCTGAAGGCCGTGAGCCTTGCATGCTCCTGGAGTATCCAGACCAGTCGATCTCTATGTTCTTGGATTCGACAGACCTAAAAGCACTCTCTGGAAGTGTGAAGTCCCTTAAGAAGTTGATTACTTCAAGACTTGATCTTTATCTTTAGGGAAAAAGCTGAAACCCCCGCTACTTGAAAAGTGGCGAGGGTTTCAATTTGGTAGGCCCCGTCGGGATCGAACCGACGACCCACGGATTAAAAGTCCGTTGCTCTAACCAACTGAGCTAGAGGCCCTTTTTGTCTGCTTTGCAGACTTTCTATTCTAACTTTTTATGAGGCCTATTTACCTACGAAGCCAATAGTTGCCTCTATTGCCTCTTTCCAACGGGCATAGGCATCAGGGCTAACAGGCTTGGGTTCAAAGGTTTTCTCGATTGGGTTGAGGATCCTTAGTTCTTCAAGTGAGCCCCAAAGCCCAACTCCAAGACCTGCTAGATAGGCGGCACCTTGAGCTGTTGAGTCTAGGTTTGTAGGCCTCTGCAGGGGAACTTCGAGTCGATCAGCTTGGAGCTGCATGAGCAGTCCATTGGCTGATGCTCCACCGTCCACACGAAGGGTTGATAGCTTGATGCCGGTCTGGCCCATGGCATCGAAGATGTCCTTGACTTGGAAAGCTATTGCTTCGAGGGTTGCTCTAGTGATGTGAGCGTTAGTTGTTCCTCTAGTGATACCAAAGATAGATCCTGTTGCTTTAGGTTCCCAGTAAGGTGCCCCTAGACCTGTTAGCGCAGGGACGAAGACAACGCCTCCGTTGTCTTCAACGGTTCTGGCCAGAGTTTCAGAGTCTGCTGATTTTTGGATAATCTCTAGACCATCTCTAAGCCACTGAACAGCGGCTCCTGCAACAAAGACAGAACCCTCACTTGCATATGTTCTAGTTCCATTTAGTTGCCAGGCAACTGTTGTTATAAGTCCGTTGTCTAAGACTTTAGAATCTGTTCCTGTGTTCTGCAGAATAAATGCACCAGTTCCATAGGTGCATTTAGCTCCACCAACATCAAACTGAGTTTGACCAAAGAGTGCAGCTTGCTGATCGCCTGCTATTCCAGAAATAGGAATCGATAGACCAAAGAAGCTTTCAGGGTCTGTTGTTGCAAGTAGTCCACTTGAGTCAACAACTGTTGGTAAAGCATGAAGCGGAATTCCGAATAGCTCTAGTAACTCTTCTGACCAAGTACCTTTATGAATGTCATAGAGCTGAGTTCTTGATGCGTTAGATGCATCGGTGATGTGTGAGTTGCCGTTGGTCAATCTAGAAATCAGATAGGTGTCGATAGTTCCTGCAATCAGATTGCCAGAAGTTACTTCTAACCAGATCTCTGGTTTGTGTGATTTATACCAGCGAAGTTTAGAAGCGCTGAAGTATGGGTCTAGAGGTAAACCGGTTAGTTGCTGCACCTTATTGATTGAAGGGTTGCTTTTGAGGTCTTCAAGTATTTGAGTTGTTCTTCTGTCCTGCCAAACAATTGCAGGAGTTGGTGAGACAAGAGTTTGTTTATCCCAGAGGCCTATGGTTTCTCTCTGGTTGGTTATGCCAAGGCCTAGGAACTTAGTGTCTCCTAGTTGATTTAAGACTTGCTTCACTGCTGACTTGGTTGCTTGCCAGATTTCTTCTAGATCATGTTCAACCCAACCAGGTTGAGGGAAGTGTTGAGGGAACTCTTGATAGCCGTGAGCTGCTTTAGAGCCATCAGCTTTGATGGCTACAGCTGTTACACCAGTGGTTCCTGCATCGATTGCGAGAATCATCTTGTAATCCTAGTGAGGCATCGGTTCATATATTACATCTTCAGGTTTGGTATCTTTACGAGGCCATTCGATTAGAAGCATGGCTGCCAGCATTAGAGTTCCTCCGAAGATAACCTGCAGAGAAAGTACTTCTTGACCAACAGCAACTGAAGTTAGGGCAGCAAAGACAACTTCCATAGTCAAGATAATAGCTACCCTTGATTCGTCCATGATTGACTGAGCCCAGGTTTGAATAAAGAAGGCTAGGGCAGTTGCAAATACTGCCGTGAATATAACCGCAAACCAAACTTCAAAATCAACCGGCGATTGATAACCGTCAGGTAATGCTCCTACCCAACACAGAACAGCAACTGTTGCAAGTTGAATAACAGTTAGGGCGTAGACATCTTTACCTGGAGACCATTTACCGAGACCTACGATGTGTAAAGCAAAGCCAAGAGCACAGAGAAGAATCCAAATAATTCCTAGATCAAAGGATGCATCCTTAATGGTAATGAATCCCAGACCGACGGTTGCAAGTATGGCTCCGATGGCAACAACAGATTTTGGTTTTCTCTTGAAGAAGATCCATATCAGCAGGGGAGTCAAGATTACATAAAGCCCAGTAATGAATCCGGTGATGGCTGCAGTTGAAAGTGTGAGCCCAATGGTTTGAGTCACATAGCTAAAGCTAAGGACTGCTCCCAGGATGACTCCATAAATAAGAGTTGGTCCCTTGAATGCTTTTAGAACCTGAGGCCTAACCAAGATCATTAGGCCAGCAGCAATAGTGAATCTGATGGCTAGGAAGTCATAAACCGGAATCTTTTCCATGGCCGGCTTCATCACAACGAATGATGCACCCCAGGCAATGGTCACAAACAACAGGGCAATGATGGCCCAGGTTGTCTTCTTCATAACCCCAAGTCTATTTGCGGCGTTTGATCCGTGTTCCATGGGCAACATGTTTGACCATGCTAGGGAAGACCAGACCGTGCATAGGCAGCACTGTAAGCCAGTAAATGTGCCCTAGAAGGCCCTTAGGCACGAAGATTGCTCTCTGGGTGACCTTAGTTCCCCCCTCAGCCGTAGGCTCTACATTCCACTCCAGCCAAGCAAGTCCCGGCATCTTCATTTCAGCTCTTAGACGGAGCAATCTAGGCCTATCTAGGGCCTCTACACGCCAGAAGTCCAAGGCTTCACCTTCGATTAGGAAGTAAGGGTCTCGACGTCCTCGTCTTAGGCCAACGCCTCCAACGAGTCTGTCTTGCAAACCTCTAAGTTCCCATGCCCAGGTGGCAGTTGAGTAACCGTTATCGCCACCAATAGATTCAACTCTTGGCCAGACCTTGTCTACTGGGTCAGCGGTGATCTCTGTTCTGATGTCTGTATACAAAGTTCCACCAGCCCAAGTTGGGTCAGTAGGAAGAGGCTCACTAGGACCACCCTGCAGAGCTGCATTTGACCATCGAGTTTCAACGTTGGCTTCTTTGATGCGTGTAAGAGCTAGAGCAACAGCTGCTTTGAAAGTAGTAAGTCCAGCTTTTGGATCAGGAATGAATTTCTTGATTCGATCATCAGCACAAACAACTTCATTCTTCAAGCTGTCGATAAGTCTTCGAGCCAAAGTAATTGGCACAGGGGTTACAAGACCAACCCAAGCACTAGAAAGTCTTGGAGTTAGAACAGGTAGCGGCATGATGATTCGCTTACGAAGACCAGCTGCTTCTGCGTACTGCATCATTAGCTCTCGATAGGTAAGAACTTCTGGCCCACCAATGTCAAAGAAATCATTAATCTCTTCTTTGATACCAGCCGCGCCTACTAGATAACGAAGAACATCTCTAACAGCAATTGGTTGAATTCTGACAGTTACCCACTTAGGTGTGACCATCACAGGAATACGTTCAGTTAGGTAACGAAGCATTTCAAATGATGCTGATCCTGAACCAATCACAACACCAGCACGAAGTTCAACAGTTGGAACTCCTGATGCACGAAGAATCTCACCAGTTTCAGCACGAGATGAAAGGTGAGCACTTAGCTTGCTCTGGCTATCTGCCATGCCACCTAGATAAACCATGCGTTTGACATTGTTCTTCTTGGCCATCTTGCCAAAGGTGGTTGCCCACTCTTTTTCTAGTCTTTCGAAATCTTCACGAACATGAAGGGCGTGCAGGAGGTAGTAGGCAACATCAACACCAGCTAGAGCCTTATCGACTGCTTGCTCATCATTGGCATCGCCTTCAACAACCTCAACCTGTGAGAACCAAGGGTAGCTAGTTAGACGCTCAATGTGTCTAGCCATAACTCGAACACGATAGCCATGGTGCAGAAGCTCTCGCACTAAACGTCCACCGATGTAACCGGTTGCTCCGGTAACTAAACACAGAGCAGGCTTGCCTTCTTCATTTAGAAGCAGAGGAAGATCCTTGGCTATTTCATTGTTCAATTAGATACCTGTTCCTTTATCCCATCAGCGGTGAATCTCTTGTCAGGCTTTGATTCTCCAGCTCTAATTGCAACTGGAAGATTGTTTTCAACTGGCGCAACCGGGCAGGTAGCAAAGTCTGTGTGAGCACAGAAGAAGTTAGTTGAGAAGTTGAAGTCAAGAATGTATGAGCCATCTGACTGGTGTTTAGCCGTTACCGAACGAGCAGTGCCATAGCTTTCATTACCTGAAGTTGCATCTTTGAAGTAGACAGTCAGATCGTCGCTGCCAGCCTGGTCAAAGGCAGTCAATCTAAGACTTTGTCCTGCAATCTCAAACACTAGAACTCCAGGAGAGACATAGGCTTGGGTTAGTCCTTCAACTACTGTTCCAACAACAACTTCTTTAGGAGCGCTTGCTGGTTCAAGAGTTGCAATAACGCTGAACTCAGGGTTGTAATCAAAAGTCTTCAAACCAGAGAATGCCTTGAGCATCTCTGAGTTTGGGTCTCTTGGTCTAACAATCAGAGAGCCAGATCTGTTTCCTAGTTCAACTTTGATGCCTTCGGTTTGGAATGAAGTGTCACCTAGTTTGGCAATATCCCAAGAGTGTTCACCGCTTGAACTATCAATAACGTGGACTGTTGTTCCATCGGAATACCAGCTGCCACTAAGGCCTTTAATTTCCTGAGGTTCACTTGTTAACCAGACGAGATTAGTGATGGATAGAAAGCCGGTTGGGTCGGCATAAACAGCGTTACGTGATTGCTTCCAGTCGAGCCAGTTCTGTGGGGAGTTAGTCATAAACAAAGACTAATCGGCAAAAGCAGGGCCAATCGATTCAATAGCAACAATCTTGCCGGCCTTTTTGCCTGTGTTCTTGGATACATGAAGGACATACATTTCACCGGGTTGCATGGCTAGAGCTGCCTCTAGTTCCTGGCGCTGAGCCTTGTCCCCATAAGCCCCAACAGCCTTAACAATCGTAGGAAGTGCTGGTCTATGGCTACAGATAACAACTCCCTTGCCTGAGGCAACGAGCTTGTTGACTAACTTGATGGTGCGTTTAGGTCCATTCTTAGCACCAAGTTCACTTAGCTGAGATCTCTCAAGAAGCTTGGCCTTGTATTTGTTGAGATACGGAAGAACGGTATCCATGCATCTCTTCCAACTGGATGTCACAACCAGCTTCGGAGCATATGCCTTGAGGGTAGTTGCTAGTGCTGCAGCTTGAACGAGCCCCACAGGAAGTAGTGGCCTAGTTGCCTCACCCTTCTTCCATTCGTCTCTAGGGGTTGCCTTGGCATGTCGCAAAAGAATGATTGGGCGAGTATCAAGATTGTTTGCTTGGTTCAGTTTGACCAATACATCTAGTGGATCATTGTCGTGCTCGTAGGTTAGGAGTTTCTTAGCTTCAGAAATAGTTACCCATTTGAATGAACTGACCTCTTCATCTGGTTTGAACTTTTGCTTCTTTAGTGCTGAGTCAGTTACTTTGGCAGACCAGTAGTGAACAACTTTCTTTGAACCATTGGCAAGAGTGTATTTGCTCTCGAAAAGCTTTGGTCCTAGAGAAACTTTGATCCCTGTTTCTTCTTTGATTTCACGAACAGCAGCTTCAACGACTCCTTCGCCTTTATCAAGCTTGCCCTTAGGCCAGCTCCAGTCATCGTATCTGCCGCGATGAATGAGAAGAACTTTCAAAGTGTCTTTTTCTTTGCGCCATAATATTGCCCCAGCTGCAACTATCGCCATTATTTGGTTCCAGGCCTTGCAGTAATAGTCTTTAGCATCATCTGATCCTGCATGTCAAAGAATCCCTGCTCAACATCAACTGCACCATTTCTAATCCAGATACCATCAGAGCCTAGGTTCCATGAACTGGCTTTAGGGTGCATAGCAAATTCAAAGAGTTTTTGTATTTCATCCAAGTGCGCTTGGTCCCGCAGACGAACCAGTGTCTCAACTCGTCTGTCTAGGTTTCGATGCATCATGTCTGCTGAGCCTATGAAAACAACAGGGTTCCCACCATTGACGAATCTAAATACTCTTGAGTGCTCAAGGTAACGGCCAAGTATTGAACGAACAGTGATGTTGTCACTCAAGCCTGGAACACCTGGCTTTAGCGAACACATGCCTCTAACCAGTACCTCTACCTTCACTCCTGCTTTAGAAGCTCTATAAAGAGAGTCAATAATCTGCTCATCAACTAAAGAGTTCAACTTGATTTGAATCCCCGCAGGCTTGCCTTCTTTAGCATTCTTGGCTTCGGCTTCAATCAAAGCTGATAGCCCTGTTCTCACTCCAACAGGAGAAACCATAATCTCGTTGAATGAAAGATCTTCGGCGTAAGCAGAAAGACGGTTGAATAGCTTGGCAATGTCTTCGCCAACCTCATCTCGGCTAGTTAGTAATCCGTAGTCCTCGTAGAAGCGTGCGGTCTTTGGGTTGTAGTTACCTGTACCGATGTGGCAGTAGCGCTTGAGTTTGCCATCTTCATGACGAATTACAAGGGCCAACTTGCAGTGAGTCTTTAGCCCAACGATTCCGTAAACAACATGAACACCAGCTTGCTCCAGTTTTCTAGCCCAACCAATGTTGTTCTGCTCATCGAAGCGAGCCTTGATTTCAACTAGAGCAAGAACCTGCTTGCCAGCCTTAGCAGCACTGATAAGAGCATCAACAATAGGAGAGTCACCGCTGGTGCGATACAGAGTCTGCTTGATAGCAAAGACCTTAGGGTCAGCAGCTGCTTGCTCAATGAAAGCAAGAACGCTGGTTGAGAAAGATTCGTATGGGTGGTGCAGGAGGATGTCTCTTTGTCTAAGAGCACTAAAGATGCTGATTCCTTCATCAGCTGCTGCCTGTAGGAAACGGTTGGTTAGCCTTTGATGCGGTGCATAGTGAAGGTCTGATCTCTTTAGGAAAGCTATATCAGATAAACCGGTGAGGTCTAGTGGGCCTTCTAGTTTGTAGACGTCCTCTTCTTCAATATCTAGTTCTTCCATCAAAAGCTCAAGAACTACAGAGTCGATGCTACTGGAAACCTCTAGTCGAACCGCCGGACCAAAGCGACGACGAGCAAGTTCTGCTTCAAGAGCTTGCAATAAGTTCTCAGCATCATCTTCATCAACGTCAAGGTCTTCGTTTCTCGTAACTCTGAAGTTGTGGTGCTGAAGAATGTTCATTCCCTCAAACAGCGTTTGTAGGTGCTCACCCATCACTTCTTCAATGGTTATGAATTTGACACCGGAGCTTGATCCTGGAACTCGAATAAAGCGTGGCAGTGTTGGCGGGACCTTTACTCTGGCAAAGAGGCGAGAGTCATTTTCTGGATGTTGAATCATCACCGCGATGTTTAGTGAGAGACCAGAGATGTAAGGGAAAGGGTGAGCTGGATCAACTGCAAGTGGTGTTAATACCGGGAAGATCTGTTTGCGGTAATAATCAGACAGCAACTCCTGTTCGCCCGTTTCAAGTTTGTCCCAAGTTGTGACGTTGATTCGTGCCTTCTCAAGCTCAGGCTCAATTTCATTTAGGAAAAGTTGGCTATGCCTTATCTGAAGTTTGTGAGCAAGCTGGCTGATTTGCGTTAGAACCTCTGCAGGTTCAAAGCCTGAGCTTGATGTGACAGCCAAGCCGCTTTCAATTCGACGCTTTAGACCTGCAACTCGAACCATGAAGAATTCATCAAGGTTAGATGCAAAGATGCTTAGGAAGTTAACTCGTTCAAGTAGTGGCAGAGTTTTGTCTTCGGCAAGTTCTAAAACTCTTGAGTTGAAGGCAAGCCAAGACAGTTCACGATCTAGGAAACGATCGTGCGGCAGATCATGCCCACCGGGTGGGAGCGAGATTGCCATGGTCTCTTCAGACATATTCCTTATCCTTGCAGTTCTTTCTTACTCTTTGGTTAACGTTTAGTAGCCGCCAGAAACTTCGAAAGTTTCCTCAGGTGTAGCAGTAAAGCGGTAACCAACATGTCGAACAGTTCCAATCAAGGCATCCAACTCGCCAAGCTTTGATCTGAGCCTTCTTATATGGACGTCAACTGTTCTTGTTCCTCCAAAATAGTCGTAACCCCAGACTTCACTCAATAGTTGATCTCTGGTGAATACACGACCTGGATGTTGGGCTAGGAACTTGAGAAGTTCAAACTCTTTGAAAGTCAGATCCATAGGCTTGCCATTGACTTTGGCTGAGTAGGCTGCCTCGTCAATAACAACTCCAGCGACCTGAATCTTTCCCTCAGCATCTTTCGAGATTGCTTTGGTTAGAGCAAGTCTGATACGAGCATCTATTTCGGCAGGGCCTGCTGAGTCCAGAAGGAAATCATCAGCACCCCATTCGTTTGAGATGGCTGCTAAACCACCTTCACTAATTACAAGAAAAAGTGGACAGGATAAGCCAGTGGTTTTGAGAACGCTGGCTAGAGATTTAGCGACAACTAGGTCTTTGCGAGCATCAAGAAGAATGAGGTCTGCACCAGGTGCATTTATAAGGGCTGCCGGTTCAGCAGGAATGTGTCTGACCTTATGGCTGAGCAGAGCTAGCGAAGGCAGTAGGGTTTTGTCTGAATTCTCAGACAGAACAAGCAAATGCGCCACAATCTTCTCCTGTTTAGTCCTTAAATCCTACCCGTCTAGCCCTAGGCATAGGGCATGATGGTTTTTATGAGGAAAGCTTGGTTACCGATCGTCTCGATCTGGGTTCTGGTTGCTGTTGGTGCAGTTATCGTGGTGCTGACCATGAACGATGGCGATGCCATTAGAGGCTTTGGTGTCCTAGCAGCTGGGGCTATCGCTTTAGTTTCACTAGTTCACCTAGTTACCTCACATACCGAGGGCATCGTTGAGCGACTTATCTTCGTGGCAGGCGGGGCTTATGCCATTTTGGCTCTCGCAGGTGTCTATGTTTTGCTCAAGCCCTAAACTTGAACCATGTTGATGTTCATTGAGATCTTCTTTCTAGGCCTTCTAATCGTTGCTGGCTTATCTATTGCCGGCATTAGCTTCTTAGTTCTATACAAGCTCTTCAAGGGGCAACGCTAGTTGTTCGTTTTACCCGAAGGCTTACCACTTGAACTAACCCCCCTTGCCTTTCTTGTTGGCACATGGGAGGGCATTGGCGTTGTCTCTAATAAGTACGTAGCCGATGAAGAACCTACTGAGCAGAAGTTCCAGCAGAAGGTAACTTTCTCAATTGGTGAAGGTAACTACCTGACCTATCACGCAACCTCAAGACTTCTAGGGGATGCAACCGATGGGTCAAAGGATATCGAACTTCCTGCTGAACTTGGTTTCTGGCGTTTAGCAAAAGAAGCTGAAGAAGCAGACTATGGACCACTAGTTCTTGGTGGAACAGGGGATAGAAAAATAAAGTCTGCTGAAGATCTAGATACTCTTCGAAATGAAAGAGGCGGATTCGATATCGAAGCTTCAATCATTCACCCAGGTGGAGCATATGAGTTTTATGCGGGGCAAGTTCTCAAAGGAAGAATTGACATGAGAACTGTTACAGGTAGCCACATGCCTATGCACCTGATTGATGCTGGCAAGGGCTGGGGTTACGGCGAACGCATGTATGGAACTCTTACTAAAGAAGGTGTAACAAAACTACTTTGGGTTATGGAAGTAGCAGCGTCTGTAAGAGATGAACTAGTGCCACTAGTTTCTGTTGAATTAGATCGAATATAATGACTCAAAGTTTTTCTAACCCTCTAGTTGAACAAAAAGAATTCATACAGGGTGTATCTGCTGTTTTACTAGAAGATAAAGCAGTTCTGTTGGTAACAGGCGAAGATCGACTCACTTGGTTGAATGACCTCTTCAGTCAAAAACTAGATGACCTAAAACCAAATGTTTCAGTTGAAGCTCTATGGCTTGATGCCCAGGGAAGAATCGTGAGAGACTTTCACATTGTTGACGATGGTGAAAGTACTTGGCTTACTACATACTCCACAGAGATTGACTCTCTAGTTGCACAGCTACAGCGAATGGTCTTTAGAGCTAAAGTCCAGGTCATAAACAAGTCAGATGAATATCAAGTAATTTCCTCCTGGAGTAAACCTGTTGCTAACTCAGTTATCACCTGGAGTGACACATGGCCTGAGATTAGCCTCGGTGGCTGGCGTTATGGAGAAGAACCTACGGAGCCCTGGCATTACATGGAATCTCTTGTTCCAACTCAAGATGTTGCATCTGTATGGCAAGAGTTCAAGCACTGCGGAACTATGGCTTTAGATGCATTGAGGGTGGCAGCAAAGAGACCTACCGGACCTAATGAAATAGATGAGAAGGCTTTGCCTCACGAGTTTGATTGGCTAGCTAGTGCTGTTCACATGAGTAAGGGATGTTACCGAGGTCAAGAGGCTGTGGCAAAGGTGCATAACTTAGGCCATCCACCAAGACGTTTGGTCTTTCTGCACTTAGATGGTTCTGCTCATGCTCTTCCTGATCTAGGCGATGAGATCTTTGGCCTAGATGATGTTGTCATCGGTAAGGTGACTTCAGTAGGACAGCACCATGAGATGGGGCCTATCGCTCTAGGTCTAATCAAGAGAAATACTCCAATCGATATCGAATTGAAAGTTGTCAACGCTGCAACTGGTGAGAGCTTGAGCGCTACACAAGAAGTAATAGTTCCTGTTGATGCTGGATCTGTTGTCGATGTGTCAGGTTTGCGAGGCAAAAAGTGAAATGGAGTCCTAAGGATTCAGTTGGTCGAGTAGTTGAGTCTCTAGCTCCTGCTATTCAGATAACTATCGGTGCTTTGCTTGCTTACTCAGTTGCTTTCTATGGTCTTCAGCACACAACTCCTCTTCTAGCAGTAACTGTTTGCATTACCTCACTTGGTTTTTCTAGAGATGCTAGACCAAGAAGAATTCTTCAGACAGCTATTGGCATGGTTGTTGGTATTGCAATCAGTGAAATAGCGCTCATCTATTTAGGTGCTGGAATAATCCAGATTGCCTTAGTGCTACTAGTAGTTTTAATTGCAGCAAGGTTTATTTCTGCTAGTTCTGCATTTGCTGTTACAGCTGCCATCCAAGCCATGTTGGTTCAAATACTTCCAGCTCCTGATGGCGGAGTTTTCATCAGAACCCTTGATGGACTTATTGGTGGAGTTATGGCTCTGATTGTTACCGCTCTGATCCCTAGAGACCCTAGAGGTATCGCTAGATCTGATGCCAACAAACTCTTTGACTTCTTTACTGAGACCCTGCAGTCACTTCGTTTAGCTCTAAGAGATGCGAACAAGTCACTGTCTAACCAGGCCCTCAAGAACGCTCGTGCATCCCAGCCACTAATAGATAACTGGCGCATGTCTTTGGATAGTGCTCTATCAATTAGCCGAATCAGCCCCTTCCTAATGAAACACAAGTCAGAGCTTAGAAAGCAAAGGCTCTTGATGAGGGCTATGGACCTTGCAACGAGGAACCTGAGAGTGATAGTTCGCCGAGTGAACTTTTTACTCAAGGATGATGTTGCAAGACCGTACCTAGCTGATCTTTGTGAACAGATATCTGAAGCGGTCACTAACCTGCAAGAAGGTCTTTCGGACCAAGAAGATCTAGATTTGGCTAGAACGCAGTTGCTTGAAATCATCAAGCAACTAGACCCAAAGAAGTTTGGTATCGCTGATCAACTCAGAGAGGCAAGCGTTCTGCTACTTCTTCGCCCACTGCTAGTTGATTTGTTGTGTGCATCGGGTATGACCGAGGATGCTGCAAGAGCAGAGCTACCTGAGGTTTAGTGGCGCAACCGAATCAAAGTTGAGGGTTAGTTCTCCTAGAGCCCAGCGCTTTTGATTGTTTGTTATTGGCCAACCAGCGTTTTTTAGATCTCTGCAGGTAGCAATCCAACGTTGAGCTGGAGAGAAAGTAGAAAGACCTGAGTTTCTATGCCAAGAATCATCTAGCTCTCTGAGTAGTTGATGAATTGGTTCACCTTCAACATTATGATGAATCAGAATTTTTGGAAGTCTTTCAGCAACCTTAGAAGGTTTATCAACTTCATTTAGTTTCAAAGCAATGGTGAAGCTCTCCACTTTAGTTTTTGAAAGAGTAACCCAGCTTGCAATTCGACCTAGTTCATCCGAGGTTCCTTCAACAATCAGTCCATCTTCTTTGAGCCTTGATTGCATGAGAGTCCACGCTGGCATTACTTCTGACTCGCCATACTGCCTTAGAACATTCATGGCTCTAATCACATCGACCTTTTCAGCATCTAGAGGTTTAGGTAGCGGAATCTCAAAACCACCCATACCGAAATACAAGCTCTTAGTTTGAAAAGGTATTCCTCGTTCAACTCTTTCTCGATCAATCTCAATGCCAACAACTATGGTCTTTGGGTTTGTTTGAGCTAATCGTTGCTGCATTTCGATAGCTGTTGTTGGTGTTGCTCCGTAGCCCAGATCCACCACGATAGGTCGAGAACTCTTTAGTTGGGGGAGATTGGCAATAAACCTATCGACTCTTCTGAGTCGGTTGGGGTTGGTGGTTCCTCTAGTGATAGCACCAACCGGTTTCTTGAAAGCCATAGCTTCTAGGCTAACTAGATAAACTTGGAGCATGGCTGAATACACACTTATCTTGTTACGACATGGCAATTCCACCTGGAACCAGGAAAACCGCTTCACCGGTTGGGTGGATGTTGATCTAAGCGACCAGGGTCGCCAAGAGGCTAAACGAGCAGGTGAGTTACTAGCTCAGTCAGGACTAAAGCCTGACCTTCTTTATACAAGTAAGCTCAAGCGTGCTATCAACACAGCCAACATCGCTCTTGCTGAAGCAGAGCGTTCATGGATTGATGTCAAGCGTGACTGGAGACTGAACGAAAGACACTACGGAGACCTGCAGGGTAAAGACAAGGCAGAGACCTTGGCTCAGTATGGCCCTGAACAATTCCAAATCTGGAGAAGATCTTTTGATGTTCCACCACCACCAATTTCTGATGAGAGTGAATACTCACAAGTAAATGACGAGAGATACGCAGAACTAGGTGCAAACATTCCAAAGACTGAATGTTTGAAAGATGTTCTTATTCGTATGATGCCACTTTGGGAAAACGAAATCAGTAAAGACCTAATTGCAGGTAAGACTGTTTTGGTTACAGCTCACGGAAATTCACTTCGTGCTCTTGTGAAACACCTTGATGGAATTAGTGATGCAGATATTGCTGAACTAAATATTCCAACCGGTATTCCATTGGTATACAAACTAGATGCAAGCTTCAAGCCACTAGTTCCAGGTGGCGAATATCTAGATCCTGAAGCTGCTGCAGCCGGCGCTGCTGCTGTAGCTAATCAAGGTAAGAAGTAGTCCTTAGCTGTCGATCTCTGACCACTCACCAGTGGTGAGGTAAGCAACCTTTGCAGAGATGTCAACAACGTGATCCGCGAATCTCTCGTGATAACGGCTAGCTAGAGTGACATCCACTGTGTGCAGTGCATTCTCTTTCCACTTAGGTGAGAGAACAGTTTCAAATACTGAACGGTGCAATTCATCCACTCGAGCATCTTCAGCCTGGATGGTCCTAGCAAGATCAAGATCAGTGTTCTTTAGAAGTTTGCTTAGTTTCTTGCCTAGTGCCACGTCTAGCTGACCCATTTCAGTAAAGGTCTTGACCAGTGACTTAGGCACAGCTGACTCCGGGTAACGGAATCTAGCGATAGTTGCAATGTGTCCAGCTAGAGCACCCATGCGCTCAAGCGATGCGCTAATTCTCAGTGCTGCTACCAGAACTCGTAGGTCTCTGGCCACAGGAGCCTGCTTAGTAAGGATGCGAATAGCCATTTCATCGATTAGCAGGGCACGCTCTTCGTTGATTTCAGATAGAGCGATGGCCTCATCGGCCTTCTTCACATCAGAGTTCAAGAAAGCTGCAGATGCTTTCTCCATGATTTCAGTGACTGTGCTGGAAAGGTCCACTAGACGTTCTTGGACTTCTGAAAGCTCCTGCTGAAACAGTTCGCGCATTGATCTCTTCTTTCTCTTACTCTGTAGACCTTTTCAGCAGTGGGTTAACAGTTACCAACATTTCGGTAAACAGCCCTAAACATATGCTCAATTGGCCTATGTCTGTAAGTTTATGGCTTATCGGTATCGCCTAGTGTTAAGACAGTAAACAAATGTCTAATTGGCAGAAGGTAATGATTCATGGTCGGATCTCACAAAGTAAAGAAGGTCGCTTCAGACGCGGTTGCCTTTCTTGAGGTTCTCGACACTGCTGGAGTGGTGGTTGATGCCACCAATCAAGTTGTCGATCAATCTTCAAAAGCCAAAGACATGGGACTTGTTGAATACGACAAGGTAATAAGCCCTGAGCTTGTCGAGCTCATGACCAAAGCTAGGGTCACCAGGCAGAGCGTCACTGAAGAACTTGTCTTCGCGAAGAACTCACGTTCTCCAAAGCTATACATTTCAGCCCGGGCGACATTGCTATCTGCAGAACTTGTAATTCTTCTAATTGAAGACAGAACCGAAGCCAAGCGACTTGATGAAACTAGAAGAGACTTCGTTGAGAACATCTCCCATGAGCTAAAAACTCCAATCAGTGCAATCTCGTTGCTATCAGAAGCCCTTCAGGTTGCCATCGATGATCCCGAGCAGGTAAAGAAGTTCTCTAAGAATCTCCACCGTGAATCTAAGCGTCTTGGTTCTCTAGTTACCAAAATTATTCAACTCTCAAGAATTCAAGCAGGTGACCTGCAAGGTGAAATTGAAGTATTTGACCTTGGTCAAATTGTTGATGAGGCAGTTGAACTTAATCAATTCTTAGCCGATTCTAAAGGAGTAAAGATTACCTCTGACACTCCAAGTGAAATCTATGTTCAAGGTGATGCTGGTCTGATCTCCATGGCAATCAAGAACTTGATAGAGAACGCAGTTCTTTACAGTGAGAACAACAGCAACGTTGGTGTTGGTTTATCAGAAGTAGAGGGCATTGCTGAAGTTGCAGTGATTGATAAAGGGATAGGTATTCCCCTAGATCAACAGGAACGTATCTTTGAGCGCTTCTATCGCGTTGACCCATCACGTTCCAGAGAAACTGGTGGAACAGGACTGGGCTTGTCTATCGTGAAGCACGCAGCTAACAACCACGGTGGAGAAGTTACCTTATTCTCAAGACCCAACCTAGGTTCAACTTTCACCCTAAGAATTCCAATTCATCAAGAGCAAGAAGATTAGAGGGAATCAACATGAGCAAGATTTTAGTTGTCGAAGATGAAGCAGGCATGAGAGACCCTCTGGTCTATTTATTGAGAACCGAAGGTTATGAAGTTATTGCAGCTGAAGATGGTGAATTAGCTGTCACTTTGTTTCAAAAGGAAGGGGCAGACCTAGTACTTCTTGACCTTATGCTTCCTAAACTCAACGGTAAAGATGTCTGCAAGGCAATTAGATCAACCTCAGATGTTCCAATCATCATGCTTACCGCTAAAGACACAGAGATAGATAAAGTCATCGGTCTTGAAATAGGAGCGGATGACTACGTCACTAAGCCTTATTCAAAGAATGAGTTACTAGCACGTATGAAAGCAGTGCTTAGAAGAAACGGTGGTCCAAGGGCAGCTGAGAATGGCATTCTCGAAGCAGGGCCGATACGTATGGATATTGAAAGACACACGGTCTTTTTCAATGACCAGAAGATCAGCATGCCTCTAAAGGAATTTGAATTACTGGAGCTACTCCTAGAAAACAGGAACAGAGTGTTAACCCGCGGTCAGATCATTGACAGTGTTTGGGGTTCAAATTATTTTGGTGACACCAAGACCCTAGATGTTCACATCAAGCGCCTGAGATCAAAGATTGAAGAGGACCCGTCAAGACCGGTTCACTTACTGACAGTCCGTGGACTGGGTTATAAATACGAGGTTTAGTTCTTACCTAGTTTTGAAACTAGGTCAGCGTATTCTTGCAAGGTTGCATCCATTACAGGAACGTTGATGCTTGCCTGGTCTGTGTTTGTGTAGACCAAGATTCTTCTGACATCTCCTGGCTTGCCGCCAAGTTCAAGATCCAGTGGCTTTGTGTTCTGATAGCCAAAGTTCAATACTTCGTATGCCCCAACAGTGAACTCGCGATATCCGGTCTGTCCATATCCAATTCCAGCTTCATATTTGATAGCAAAAGTGATTTCTTCACTTCCTGAATTGGCAAATGCACCCACAAACCCTGAGTTTCCAGCTTCATCCTGAAGGGAAATGAGGTTTCTAGCCTTTAGCTTGCCAATATCTGCCTGAGAACCATCGCTTGGTGCGTAGTAGTCAAGGGAGGCTACTGGTGAAAAGAAGTTGCAGCCCGCAGTTGATAGAACTGTGGCGATTGCGATGGTTGATGCTAAAAGAGCTCTACGAAGTAGCAATTTTCCTCCTGATGAATGCCTTTATATTCTATCTGCTGAAAAAATCGAACCTGTGGTAAACTGGGGGTTTGCGAAGGGAAAGCTATCCATGGAATTCAAAAAGGGACTGACAGTTGTCTACCCGCACCACGGAGCCGCCGAGATTCTTGAAGTTGCTAAGAAAGAGTTCCGCGGTGAGAAAAAGCTATACCTGAAGCTAAAGGTAGAAGCCGGAAACCTGATTATCTGGGTACCAGCAGAAACTGCTGAATCCGAGGTGGGGGTTAGAGACGTTATTGATGCCAAGGGTGTCAAGAAGGTTGAAGCCAAGCTCAAGGAAGAATTCATCGAAGAGCCAACCAACTGGTCTAGAAGATTCAAGGCCAACCAGGAAAAGCTTGCATCTGGAGATGTTATGAAGGTCTCTGAGATCGTTCGTGACCTTTGGAGACGTCAGCAGGACCGCGGTCTTTCAGCCGGTGAAAAGCGTATGTTGGCTAAGGCCATGCAGATTCTTGTCTCAGAGCTAGCACTTGCTCTAAAGACCGATGATCCAGGTGCTGAGGCACACATTCTTAAAGTTCTGGCTAAGGGAGCTAAATAGAGCTCAAGAGCTCACTGCCCAACTAGGAGGCACCAGATGAGTGAAATAGCTGTCATTCTTGTTGCCGCTGGCGATGGAAGCAGATTACAAGCAGGTATCCCTAAAGCCCTAGTCAAAATATCTGAAAAGACTCTTCTAGAGCATGCTCTAGAAAACATCCTTGAAATCAATGGCCTTATCCAGGTCGTCGTTGCCTCTCATGAAGATCGTGTTGAGGAGTTTGCGACCATTGCTATAGCATTCGCAGGGGAGAGAGTCAAATTAGCTTTCACTCCAGGTGGTTTATCCAGACAGGGTTCAATTGCTAATGCTTTGAAAGAAGTTTCCTCTCAGGCAAAAGTAGTTTTGATTCATGATGCAGCTAGATGCTTCACACCAACTTCAGTCTTTGAAAGAGTAGCTAACGCAGTAATTGAAACAGGGTCTGCAGTTATTCCTGTCCTTCCAGTTGTTGACACCATCAAGAGCGTCAATCAAGATGTTGTGCTTGGAACAGTTGATAGAAATGAACTTCGTATTGCTCAAACTCCTCAAGGATTCTCAAGAGAGCAAATTGTTTCTGGCTATGAAAAAGCAACTGATGATTACACCGATGATGCAAGCCTTCTTCAAGCGCAGGGAGTTCTAGTAACTTCTGTGATTGGTGATGCAATGGCTTTCAAGATCACAGTTCAAGCTGATCTTGAATATGCAGAACTTCTTCTTGGTAATAAAGCAGAGCAGAGATCAGGTATTGGCACCGATGTTCATCGCTTCTCAGATGATGCAACTAAACCTCTGTATCTCGGAACTATTCTTTGGCCCAACGAAGTTGGTTTAGAAGGTCATAGCGATGGTGATGCTCTTGCTCACGCAGTAGTCGATGCATTGCTAGCAGCCGCAGGACTAGGGGATATTGGCTCTAACTTTGGTGTTGATAAGCCTGAGTATGCAGGGGCTAACGGGTCTGTGTTCATCACAGAAACCTTGAGATTACTATCAGCTGCTGGCTGGAAGGTAGTCAACGTAAGCGTTCAATTGATTGGTAACAAGCCAAAGCTTTCACCTCGTAGAGAAGAAGTTGAAGTTGCTTTATCTTCTCTAGTTGGGGCTCCAGTTAGCGTGGGGGCAACCACCACAGATGGCCTTGGTTTCCTTGGATCTTCTGAAGGAGTTGGGGCTGTAGCCACCGCTCTTATTGAAAGCACCAAAGGTAGGCTCTAGTCGTGGCCCTAGAACTTTTCGACTCTAAATCCCAAGAACTTAGAGCTTTCCATCCACTTACCCCTGGCCTAGTAAAGATGTATGTCTGTGGCCCAACTGTTCAATCAGCTCCACATCTAGGGCATCTTCGAAGCGCTCTGGTTTATGACGTTCTGAATAGATGGCTAAATGCCTTGGAATATGAGGTAACCCTAGTTAGAAATGTCACGGACATTGATGACAAGGTTTTAGTAAATGCTGGCACTCGTGACTGGCGTGAATTTGCTAAAGAAGTCGAAGCAACCTTCAACGATGCGTATGCAAATCTAAACATCACGGATCCAACTCACGCTCCTAGAGCAACAGAACACATTGACGACATGATTGCTTTAGTTGAGAAGCTAATCAAACTCGGCCATGCCTACCAAGCATCTGATGGCAGTGCAAATGTTTTCTTCGATACTGCTTCTTGGCCTAACTACGGCGAACTAACCAATCAGAAACTTGAAAACATGGAGGGTGAGTTAGATGCCAGTTTTGGTAGAAAATCACCTAACGACTTTGCTCTATTCAAGGCGCATAAACCTGAGGAACCAGCAACAGCTGCTTGGAAAACTCCTTGGGGATTAGCAAGACCTGGCTGGCATATCGAATGTTCTGCCATGTCAAAGCATTTCTTAGGTGAATCATTTGATATTCACGGTGGTGGACTTGACCTTCGTTTTCCTCACCATGAGAATGAACTTGCTCAATCAAGAGCAGCTGGAGATAACTTCGCTAACTTCTGGTTACACAATGCATTGGTAACCATAAATGGCAACAAGATGTCGAAGAGTTTAGGCAACGGTGTCTCAGTTGAAGACCTAACTAAAGCTGGAAGCTGGGGTGCAATTAGATATTGGCTTCTATCTGCTCAATACAGATCTAACCTGGACTACTCAGAGTCATCTATTAGAGATGCTCAAGTAGCACTAGATCGCATAACTGGGTTCCTAAAAAGAACCACTAATACAAAGCACGTAGAGATTGATTACCAGTACTTACCTGCTGAATTTGCTAAGGCCATGGATTCAGATCTAAATGTTCCGGGTGCACTTGCTGTAATCCATGAGAGAGTTAGAGCAGGAAACACTGCTTTTGATAGCAACGACCAAGAAGCCCTAAAGTTATGTGTTGAACAAGTCAAAAATATGGTTCATGTTCTAGGGCTCACATTTGCTTATCAAGAACCACGTATTAGTGAAGAATTGACTAATCAGGTTAATGACCTTATTCAAGAAAGAAATGCAGCCAAAAAGGCTAAAGATTTTGCTCGTGCCGATCAGATAAGGCTTGAGTTAGAGCAAATGGGCGTAACGCTCAAAGATATGAAAGATATAACGATGTGGAGTTTTAATGGCTAGGAAACCAGGCCGTCCAGGCGCAGCAAAGGCTAAAAAGGGTGGCTCCAAAGGAGCTCCTAAGGTTGGCACCGGAGGCAAAGGGCGTCAGGCTCTCGAAGGTCGTGGCCCAACCCCTAAGGCTGAAGACCGTAAGTATCACCCAGCTGCTAAAGCTAAGGCTCTCAGAGAGCGTAAAGCTGCCGTTACCCCAAGGGTTGCTAAAGCGAAGCCAGGATCAGCTCTAACAACTAAGAAGGGTGAGTTCCTAGCACCTGGCTCTAGAACTGCAGGGAACGCAGGAGGTGCAGCGAGAACTGGTAGAAGAGTTCAGAAGGCTGCTGAATCAGGCGAAGTTCTTTCAGGTCGTAACTCAGTGCTAGAAGCTCTAAGAGCAAAGGTTCCAGCAACCTCATTGTTCATCGCTGCTCGTATTGAGATGGATGACCGAGTCAAGGAAGCAATCTCGCTTGCGAATGCAAGAGGTATTTCTGTTGGTGAAGTTACTCGTCCAGAGATGGATCGTATGACTGGTCACGATGCAGTTCACCAAGGCATTGCTCTTCAAGTTCCTCCATACAACTACCAGCACCCAAGTGAACTACTAGACAAGATTCTGGCTAGAGGTCAAAAGCCACTACTAGTTGCTCTCGATGGAATAACAGATCCTAGAAACCTCGGAGCAATCATTAGATCTGTTGCTGCTTTTGGCGGCCAAGGTGTAATCGTTCCGCAGAGAAGATCTGTTGGTGTTACAGCTTCTGCGTGGAAGACATCAGCTGGAGCTGCATCTAGAGTTCCTGTTGCACTGGCTGCCAACCTAAACGCAACCATCAAAGAGTTCCAGAAGCGTGGACTATTCGTCGTTGGTCTTGATGGTGGAGGAGACATGTCGCTACCAACATTCAAACTAGGCAATGAACCACTTCTTCTTGTTATCGGTAGCGAAGGCAAAGGCCTTTCAAGACTGGTTCAAGAAAACTGTGATGCGATTCTTTCTGTACCTATTGCTAGAGACACCGAATCCCTAAACGCCGGTATTGCAGCATCAGTTGCTCTATATGAAGTCTCTAAAGCCAGAATCAAGAACATCAAATAAACACTTAAACAAAGAAATGCCCCGACCAATTGGCCGGGGCATTTATCTTGAGTGAACTACTTAGTCTTTTTAGCAGCTGGCTTCTTTGCAGCAGGCTTCTTCGCTGCAACCTTTTTAGCTGCTGGCTTCTTAGCAGCAGGCTTCTTAGCAGCTGGTGCAGCTGCAACCTTCTTTGCAGCCGCTGGAGCATCGTTGTTTAGACGAAGACCAGTGGTTACATCGAATAGGTGAGTGATTCCACCCTGAGGCTTTAGGTAAACCTTGTCACCTGAGCGTAGTGAGCTAATTGATCCGATACGAGCGATGACGTCGGTCTTCTTACCTTCGATTACCGCTGAACCGTAAAGGAACGCATCTGCACCTAGCTCTTCGATAACATCGATCTCAACCTGGATTCCATCTTTCTTAGAGATAACTAGATCTTCTGGGCGAAGACCAACAGTGATTGACTTTTCCTTGGTCTTAGCAAGTACAGTTGCCTTGATCTTTAAGGTTGTGTTACCGAACTTGACTCCACCAGCAGAAATCTTCAGTGTCAATAGGTTCATCGCAGGAGAACCGATGAAGCCAGCAACGAATACGTTTGCTGGAGTTTCGTATAGAGCACGAGGAGTATCAACCTGCTGAAGAACACCGTCCTTCAATACAGCAACTCTGTCACCCATGGTCATAGCTTCAACCTGATCGTGAGTTACGTAAACAGTCGTAACACCTAGACGACGCTGAAGTGATGCAATCTGAGTTCTAGTTGCAACACGAAGCTTCGCATCAAGGTTTGATAGCGGCTCATCCATAAGGAATACTTCTGGCTTACGAACAATCGCACGACCCATAGCAACACGCTGACGCTGACCACCAGATAGTGCCTTTGGCTTACGGTCTAGGTATGGCTCTAGATCCAAAAGCTTTGCAGCTTCTAGAACACGCGCTGCACGCTCGTCTTTCTTCACACCGGCAATCTTTAGAGCGAAGCCCATGTTTTCTGAAACGGTCATGTGTGGGTATAGCGCGTAGTTTTGGAAAACCATCGCGATGTCGCGGTCCTTTGGTGGGACCTGGGTTACGTCGCGGTCACCAATCAAGATGCGACCTTCGTTGACCTCTTCAAGGCCAGCTAGCATACGTAGAGTTGTGGTCTTTCCGCAACCAGATGGACCGACGAGAACTAGGAATTCTCCGTCCTTGACAGTCAACTCAACTTGGTCAACTGCTGGGCGAGTTCCGCCCGGGTAGATCCTTGTGGCTTTTTCAAAAGTCACTGATGCCATGGTATTACTCCTTCAGCGGCAGGAACGAGCCGCACGATCCGTAGTGAATTAGTGGCCTAGGCGGGTGCCAGGGCTTCTCCTATTATTACATTGCCTAGGAGTCGTTTAGACTAGAAAACCTATGCTTTTGGGTATTTACCCAATCTGACCATAAACAACCAGAGGTGAAGAATATGTCCCAGACTCCGCGTCCAACCAGATCGGAACAACGTGAACAGGCAAGAGCAAAGGCTCGCGAACTTAGAGAAAAGAAGGCTCAAGGCGACAAGCTCAAGCGCTTACTGCTCTCAGTTGGTCTAACTGTCGGAATCGTTGCCGTTGTTGCAGGAGTTGTTGCTGCTGTTTTCGCATTCTCAAACACAACTAACACCAATGCTGAAAACGCTAAGAAGGTTCCAGCTAACACAACCGCTCTAGGTGGTGTTTTGCTTGGTAAGGATCTTCTGCCAGTGACATCAGCAGAAGCTAAAAAGGGCAACCAGATTGTTATCTACCAGGACTACCAGTGTCCAGTTTGTAAGTTGTTCAAGGACCCTAACGCCAGCCAGATTAAGGCTTGGGTTGAGTCAGGTCTAGCAACAGTTGAATACCACCCAATCTCATTCTTGGATGGACAATCACTGAACAACTACTCTTCTAGATCAACTAACGCAGCTCTTTGTGTTGCTAATTCGCAGCCAGATAAGTTCTACGATGTGAACACAGCGCTATACACAAACCAGCCTCAGGAAAACACCCCTGGTCCTTCTGATGCAGATCTAAAGGAAACCTTGAAGAGCGCTGGAGTTGAAATCAACGACGAGATGAATGCCTGTATCGATCAGAAGCGTTACGGAAAATACATCGAGAACAGAACTGCTGAAGCATTCAGCCAGCCAGCTGTGACAGGTAAGGAAATCCCTCGTGGAACTCCTTATGTTCTAGTAAACGGAAACGTTTATGACTGGGGAGGCAATGCAGAGGATCTAGTGAACCCTGCTAGATTCGCCCAGTTCTTCACCACCCACCAAAAGAAAACATCAAACTAAGGAAATGATCTTGAAGAAATCACTATTTGCAGCAGTTATTGCATCAGTAATCGCAATCACATTGTCAGCTTGTGCAGCGGAAGGCGCAAAGCAGGTTGTCCTTCGTTCAGCAACTGGAGAGACCGGTGTTTACAAAGTTGGCGACCGTGCCAACGTAGTAGGCGACCTAGACCTAACAGACGCAACCATCGAAACCTTTGACATCGTCATTGAAGAACTAGTACCTGGTGGTTCATGGGCTCAGTTCCGTAAGATCACAGCTAGCAAGGGCTCAAGTAGCGTTGGTTTCGCACTTGTGAAGGATGAAGTAGGCGAGTACCAGTACCGTGCAATCGTAAGTGGCGAAGAGTACGGACCTTTCACCTCATCAGTGCTAAAGGTAAAGTACGAAGCTAAGGACTAGTTCCTAGGAATTACAAGCAACCGGCTTTCCAATATCTGGGAAGCCGGTTTCTTTTTATATAAAATTGCAAAACAGACTCAAAATCAACGCTAAACTTTTCTTCGGACCAAAGTGTCCTAGCCGACCTGGCGCAATTGGTAGCGCATCGCACTTGTAATGCGAGGGTTAGGGGTTCGAGTCCCCTGGTCGGCCCAGAAAACCTCCTGAAAGGGAGGTTTATCTGTTTAAGCTAGCCGTTGAATCCGTTTAGGGCAGCAAACACCAAGAATGCTGGCCAAACGGCTGCTTTGAGAAGACCCAGTGCTCCAGCCCAGAAGTCAGGGGCAGTTGAGACATAGTAAATAGCTGCTCCAATGAAGCCTAGGAAATAGATGAAGCCACCTTTACCCTTTTCAACCTGGATGTTTACTCCACCGAGCTTCTTCTTGACTTTTTTGTTGATTTTCTTTTTTAGCTTTGCGCCGTCAAATTCCTTCATGACTCTAAATTAGCAAGGGCGAATGCAAAACTATTGGATTTGAGACAGTGCTTCTTCGGTAGAAATAACAGCGGCAAATTCACCTGATAGGTTGACGGCCGTTGCTTGAGCTAAATCTTCGGCTGAAATCTTCACTCCGCCAGCAGTCTTAGCAAAGGTATGGGTTGCATCTAATACGAACCAGGTATCAAGACCTAGGTTTCCAGCCATGCGAGCAGTTACGTCGCAGCACATGTTGGTCTGAATGCCACAGATAGCAACAGCTTCTATGTTGCTCTCCTTGAGCCACGCATGTAAATCCGGTTCGCCATAAAAGGCAGAGTTCACGCTCTTGGTCACTAGCAGATCAGGAGTTCCAGAGACAACATCTTTGAACTCATTACCTTCTTTGCTTGGGTGAAGAACTGAGGTCTCTGACTTGGAGTTGTGTTTGACAAAAACTATTGGTTGATCAGCTGCTCTAAACGCAGCGATAAGTTTGGCTACGTTTTCTTCGCAGGCAGGATTATTTCTTTCGCCACTAACATCGTGTTCACTAAATCCCTTTTGAACATCAATGACGATGAGAGCTCTTTTAGTCAAGGACTACTCAGCTTCGAAAGTGATGCTTACAGAGTTGATGCAGTAACGATCTCCAGTTGGAGTCTGTGGGGCATCTTCAAAGACGTGACCTAGGTGTGACCCGCATGCTCGACAAAGGACTTCAACTCTCTTCATCCCGTGACTGGTGTCTTCTCTCAGTTCAACCGCATGGTCTTCTTTGGGTTCGTAGAAGCTTGGCCAGCCACAGTGAGAGTCAAACTTGGTCGTGCTGGTGAACAGTTCAGCGCTGCAGCCTCGGCAACGGAATGTTCCCTTACGCTCTTCTTCCAGCAATTCACCTGTGAATGCACGCTCAGTACCAGCTTCACGAAGCACGTGATATTCAAATTCTGTGAGTTCTTCGCGCCATTGCTCTTCGGTCTTTGCAACTTTACGTTCAGTCATTGTTCGCTTTCTAAGGGATATCACAGGGTAGAAACCTAATATAGAACAGTTAGAGATAAACAAGGAGCGACAAATGCGCAGGTCCAAGAAAGCAGATGCACTAGATCTGCTCAAGCCTGACTACAAGCACGTTGGTAAGCACCGTGCTCGTCGAACCGGCAAAGACCGTTTAGCCTCACTTTTGGCATTGGCCCTCGCTTCCGCAGTGCTAAGCGGAGGCGGTTACTTTGGTTTTCAAGCAGCTGTGAGTTCAATGGCAACCCCAGCCCCAACTAAGAATGTGGTCAACGGTATTGATCTGGCCACCCCGATTACCGTCATCGATGGCTCTGGAACACGCAAGTTCGCTATGCGAATAGGTCAGACCCTGCAGAATGCCAAGCTGGTTGTGCCTTACTCAAGAACCTTAGACATTACTTTCCCTAAGTCTTCAATTGACATCCAAAAAGAGGAATACCGTGCCCTGGCCCTCAGAATCCAGAAGATCATTGGTTTTTTGCCCATTCAAGTGAAGACTGACGCCAAGTATCCAATTGAGGTAAGACTGGGCGTCAACTTCGAATTAAAGGAATAAACCCCTCTATAACAGTCCCGTTATCTAGACAATATTGGCTTGCACAGATAGACCAAAACAGCCCTAGACTAAGGGAAGTCGAAAAAGATTCGTTTGCTACAACACTCGGAATCAAACTTCGGGAGAAATCCTTGGGTGAGACTGCAGTGAAGGAAGTACCGGATCTGATTCAAAAAGTAATAGGAGCATCAAATGGCACAAGGAACCGTAAAGTGGTTCAACTCTGAAAAGGGTTTTGGATTCATCACACAGGACGGCGGAGCAGACGTATTCGTTCACTTCTCAGCTATCCAGTCAGAAGGATACAAGGAGCTTAGAGAAAACCAGCGCGTTGAGTTCGAAGTAAAGAACGGCGACAAGGGCCCACAGGCTGACAACGTACACGTTATCTAATAACAAGTTTCAAGATCTAGAGCCATCCTCAAGGGGGTGGCTCTAGTGCTTTAAGCCCAGACTTGCACTCAAGGGTTTTCAGTGCCAAAATGGATTAGCACTCACCTTAGGAGAGTGCTAACTATCCATTACTTATCCGTCCAGGAGGGCGTAACCCAACATGGCAAAAATTATTAGCTTTAATGAAGAGGCACGCCGCGGTCTTGAGCGTGGCTTGAACATCCTTGCTGACACAGTGAAGGTCACCCTTGGCCCACGTGGTCGCAACGTAGTTCTCGAAAAGAAGTACGGCGCACCAACTATCACTAACGATGGTGTTTCGATTGCTAAAGAAATTGAACTGGAAGATCCATTCGAAAGAATTGGCGCGGAACTAGTTAAAGAAGTAGCTAAGAAGACTGATGATGTTGCAGGAGATGGAACTACCACTGCAACCGTTCTAGCTCAGGCACTTGTTCGCGAAGGTCTTCGCAACGTAGCAGCTGGAGCTGACCCAATCAGCTTGAAGCGCGGAATTGAAAAAGCAGTTGAAGCAGTTATCGCTCAGCTATTTGCTCAGGCAAAGCCTGTCTCAAGCAAAGAGCAGATTGCAGCAACCGCATCTATCTCAGCAGGTGACACCGTTATCGGTGAAATCATCGCTGATGCAATCGACAAGGTCGGTAACGAAGGTGTTGTAACAGTTGAAGAAGGTAACACCTTCGGTATTCAGCTAGAACTAACCGACGGTATGCGTTTCGATAAGGGATACATCTCAGGTCTATTCGTAACTGACCCAGAGCGTCAGGAAGCAGTTTTGGAAGACGCTCTAGTTCTTATTGCTAACAGCAAGATCTCTCAGGTTCCTGAGATTGTTCCTATCGTTGAGAAGGTAATGCAGTCTGGTAAGACTCTTCTGATCATTGCTGAAGATGTTGAAGGACAGGCTCTTGCGACTCTAGTTCTAAACAAGATGCGTGGAACATTCAAGTCTGTTGCGGTTAAGGCTCCTGGCTTTGGTGACCGTCGTAAGGCAATGCTTCAGGACATCGCTATCTTGACCGGTGCAACTGTAATCACAGAAGAACTAGGTCTCAAGCTAGAGAACGCAACCCTAGACATGCTTGGTACTGCTCGCAAGATTGTTATCACCAAGGACGAAACAACAATCGTTGATGGTGCTGGTAACAAGGAGCAGATTGCAGGACGTGTTGAGCAGATCCGTCGCGAAATCACAAACACCGACAGCGACTACGATCGTGAGAAGCTACAGGAGCGTCTAGCCAAGCTAGCCGGTGGTGTTGCTGTTATCCGTGCCGGTGCTGCTACCGAAGTTGAACTAAAAGAGCGTAAGCACCGCATCGAAGATGCAGTTCGTAACGCTAAGGCTGCTGTTGAAGAAGGAATCGTTGCCGGTGGTGGAGTTGCTCTAATCCAAGCTGGTAAGGCTGCTTTCGAGACTCTAAAGCTAACTGGTGATGAGGCAACCGGAGCGAACATCGTTCGCGTTGCTATCTCAGCTCCACTAAAGCAGATCGCCATCAACGCAGGTCTAGAGCCAGGTGTAGTTGCTGAGAAGGTAGCCAACCTGCCTTCAGGACACGGTCTAAACGCCGCAACTGGGGAATACGTAGACATGCTTGCTGAAGGTATCAACGACCCTGTGAAGGTGACCCGCTCTGCTCTGCAGAACGCCGCATCTATCGCTGGTCTATTCCTAACCACTGAAGCCGTAGTGGCTGAGAAGCCTGAGCCAGCGGGATCCGCTATGCCTCAGGGTGGCGGAATGGATTACTAAAACTTAGCCAGAATCGCTCCGGCTAAAAAGGGGTGGAACTTTTATTAGTTCCACCCCTTAACCATTACCTGGGTTAGCCCATGAATAGTCGCTGGTTAGCTAGTTCGATCTCGCTGTATTGGTTTGCTGCCAAGCGAAGTGCTTGACCTAGTTCACCCAACTGAGCATCGACTGTGGTTGCTGTCACTTTCCAACGTGTTACGAGTTCTTGAAAGCTACTCGCTGCTGAGCCACGCCAAACATCCTGTAGGCCGATTAGTTGAACATGGAGTCCATCTACTTCAGCTTGTAGTTTTGCAATGGTTGCTTGAATGGTGCTGTTAGCAGCTAAAACGTGTTCGCTGTCTACTTGAATTTGTGCCATTTGTTTACCTCCTTCGGTAAACATGCTCACAGTAATTCATTCGCAATAGTTAGCAAGGGAGAGAACTGTGGGTAACTTTTTATCCAGTGGGGATAACTAGTTTGGCAAAGTGATTCTGAAGGTAGCTCCGCCACCTTTAGTTTCTTCAGCAACAATCCTGCCCTCGTGAGCAGTGACGATTCCCTTGGCAATAGCAAGGCCCAAACCTGAACCGCCGGTGTCTCTGTTTCTTGAGTTGTCGCTGCGATAGAAACGTTCAAAGACTTTGTTTCTGAGCTGCTTAGGAATACCTTCACCGTGATCGATGACTTTGATAACCGTCTTGCCGTCTCTGTTTCCTAGGGCGACTTCGATGTCCTTATCGCCAGCAAAGTTACAAGCATTCGCAAGCAAATTAGTTAGCACCTGAACTATGCCAGGTTGATCAAAGTTAGCTTCGAATGGCTTATCTAGTGCTTGGCCGTTTAGGTCAGTGATGGTGATTTTGGTTTTAGGAAAGCCTGCTGCTACGTTTCTTGCTACCTTGTCGGCAACAGCACGAAGATCATGAGTTTCAATTTGAAGTTTCGCATCTTCGTCTAATCTGGCTAGGGCCAATAATGATTCAACCAGAGAAGACATCCTGATGGCTTCACTTTCAATGCGGGCCATAGCATCATCAATCTGAGACTTAGATTTGAATGCACCTTTTCGGTAGAGCTCTGCATAGCCACGAAGGGTTACCAGAGGCGTTCTAAGTTCATGGCTGGCATCAGAAACAAACTGACGCATACGGCTTAGCGTTCTGTTTCGGGATTGAAGGGAATCTTCAATAGAGCCAAGCATCTCATTCAGCGAGTTATTCAACCTTGCGATCTCAGTCTTACCTTCAACCTGAGGTAAGCGTCGATCAAACTTTCCTTGTCGAACAGCATCGGCTGCAGCTGATACTTCTCTAAGCGGCCTAAGCGCTGATGAAATGGTTAGCCATAGAGCAAAGCCACTTATGAGCAACAGAACACCACTGAAGCCAAAGGCTATGGAACGATATTGATTGATGATTCCCTGGCTTTGTTCCATTGGAATACCAACAACGACTGAGCCTTCTAGGTTGGCTTTGGCTATTGCAACAAAGCGCCATTCTTCAGGAGGCATTGGCTCACCTGGATCACCAACAGTGATGTCGGCAGAGAACGGTAATCCTTTAGTGGCTTCCACAGCAAGTACGTTGAACTCGGAGAGGTTAGGAACGTCAACCTGACGAATAGGAGAGCCAACCATACCGATAAAGATTCGACCCTGAGGATCTAGAAAGGCAATATAGTAGTCCCCTGGTAGCGGTGGAATGGTGACTAGCCCTGATCTGATTCTCTTGCTAACAGTTCTAGGGTCTTCAGTGGATAGTGTGCGTGCAGCCTGAGTAATCTGGCTGTCGGTGTTTTGTTGAAGATAGGTTCTTAGAACAGCAACGGTACCGATAAGGCTCACACCAAGAAGCACAGCAACGATAGAAACAGAAAGGGCAGTAAGTCTTGTCCTTAGGGAGATACGACCCCACAGCTTACTTAGAAAGTTAGGTTCTGGGGCTGTGCTTGGCATTTACTCTTCTGTCTTGAATGTGCGATACATGTATCCAACACCACGTTTTGTGTGGATAAGTTGATTCTTGCTTAGAGGATCGATTTTCTTGCGTAAGTAAGAGATGTAACTTTCAACAATTCCTTGTTCACCATTGAAGTCATATTCCCAAACATGGTCCAGAATCTGATCCTTGCTCATGACTCGGTTGGCATTACCCATTAGGAATCTTAGAAGCTTGTATTCAGTAGGGGATAGGTCAATCTCAGAACCGTTTACGAATACCTCGTGAGCGTCCTGGTTGATTCTGATTTCGCCAACTTCGAAGATGCTCTCCTCAACTTCTTGCTTTCTAGTTCTGCGCAAGATGGCATTGATACGAGCAATAACCTCATCGATGCTAAATGGCTTAGTCATGTAGTCATCGCCACCGACGGTTAGACCAGTAACTTTGTCCCCACGGTCATCTCTAGCGCTTAGGAAGAGTACCGGTAGGTCTAGGTTCATTGAGCGAAGCTTCTTGGTAACGCTGAAACCTGACTGATCTGGCAGCATCACATCGAGCACCATGATATCTGGCTTAGCCTTCTCGGCTACTGTTACCGCTTCGGTTCCAGTACCAACTGAATAGACACTGAAGCCAGCAAATTTCAAACCGGCCTCTAAGAGGTCTCTGATGTTCTTTTCGTCATCGACGATTAATACCTTTGGGTTCTTCATGCTCTAAATGTGCCACCAGAGACTCTATTTAGTCTGGATGTTCCCTGAGTGTTGGCTGGGAGATATTTTCTTATAAATCAACTTCGTCAAGGATCTCATAGGCATAGCCCTGCTCAGCTAAGAACCTTTGGCGGTTCTGAGCAAAGTCCTGATCCACTGTGTCCCTGGCAATCAGGGTATAGAAACTAGCAGTTCTGCCATCAGCCTTAGGCCTGAGTATTCGCCCTAGACGTTGAGCCTCTTCCTGTCGAGAGCCATAAGAACCAGAGATCTGGATGGCTACCGAAGCCTCTGGTAAATCAATAGAAAAGTTAGCCACCTTGGACACCACTAGAACTCCAACACGACCTTCTCTAAACTCAGCGAATAATCGCTCTCTTTCACTAACCGGTGTTTCACCAGTAATTAGTTCAGCTTTGAGGGCACTGGCAACAGCCATCAGCTGATCAATATATTGGCCAATAATTAGTGTTGGTTCACCAACGTGTTTAGCCAATAGTTTTTGAATTACAGGAATCTTCGCTGTTGAGCTAGCTGATAAACGATATCTGTCTTCTTGATTAGCAATCGCATATTCAAAGTGTTCATCAACTGGAAGATCAATCCTCACTTCAAAGCAAGCGGCTGGGGCGATGTATCCTTGAGCTTCAATTTCTTTCCATGGCGCATCAAAACGTTTTGGGCCAATCAGAGAAAAGACATCGCCCTCTTTGCCATCTTCACGCACCAAAGTTGCAGTTAGTCCAAGTCTTCTTCGTGCTTGAAGATCAGCAGTCATCTTAAAGATAGGTGCAGGAAGTAAATGAACCTCATCGTAAACAATGAGTCCCCAGTCATGATCATTGAGAAGAGCTAGGTGAGCATATTCATTCTTGCGCTTGGTAGTCAGAATTTGATAGGTAGCAATTGTTACAGGAGCTACCTCTTTCATCGAGCCGCTGTATTCACCTATCTCTTCTTCTGTCAGAGTTGTTCTCTTTAGCAGTTCTGCTCGCCACTGTCTTGCTGAAACTGTGTTGGTAACCAGAATCAAAGTATTGGTATTGGCCTTAGCCATAGTGGCTGCTCCAACGATTGTCTTTCCCGCTCCACAAGGCAAAACAACAACACCTGATCCACCATCCCAGAACTTCTCAACTGCCAACGCTTGGTAATCTCTCAAGCCCCAGCCATCTTCAACTAGATCAATCTCATGAGGAATACCGGGGGTATAACCGGCTAGGTCTTCAGCAGGCCAACCTAGCTTCAGAAGTTCTTGTTTGATTTGACCTCTAGCCCATTCGGCTATGCGCCAGGTGTTCTGATCTATTCGGTCAAGAAGGAGGTCATTGACCTTACGCTGCCTGGTGGTCTCAAGTAATACAGCAGGCTCGTCTGAGTAAAGCTCCAGATCTCCTGAATCACCCTTACGGATAACTAGACGGCCATAGCGAGACATGGTCTGTTCGATATCGACTCTGATGCTCGCTGGAATAGGGAACTTACTGTATTTATCCAATACCCCTAGAACAAAGGAACTCTCATGGCCAGCTGCTCTTGCGTTCCATAGCCCAAGCTTTGTAATGCGATAGGTATGAACATGTTCTGGGGCTCGCTCTAGTTCGGCGAATACCGCAAGGTCATGCCTCGCATCTGCTGCTTGAGGGTGATTGACTTCAAGCAGAGCTGTTTTATCGCTTTGAACGATTAGAGGTCCGGCAGACATCCTTCTAGCCTAAGCGAACACCGGTGATGCTGGCTAGCGGTAATACTCGCTCACAGTCTGCTTGCCTGTCTTTGCCTCTTAGACGGCCATTAGCCAAACCGGTTGGTTCGATGGAGAACTCTCTTGATGTTCCATTCATCTGCAAAGAGATGAGTATGGTGGCCTTAGTTTTGATAGCCATTTCAATCTGTCTTACTAGGTCCTGCCCTTCTGGGGCTTCACCTAGACGCTTATCGTGGTCACGCCATTTCTGAATGTCTTCCATAACTGAAGATGTGCTCATAAGTGCTAACTCATTTGAGCCTGCTGCTCGCCAACTACTAACAACCTGGTCTTGACTGTCTTTTCTAATGGCAGCATATTTACCTTCACGAAGAAGATAGTAAACAATGTCCAGGTCAAATCTAGATTCGAGAGTGCTCTCAGAAACTTTAGAAATAGATAAGGTCTTCAAGCTCGAGTCGTTGAGTATTTGAGTGAGAAGAATCGGATCCTCTGATTGAATCAAAGTCCCATTCGGAATCTCTCGCAAAACCAATCTGCCGAATCTACTAGAAGCTTCGCGAATTAGGTAGTCAACTGGCTGAGGTAAAGAAGAGCCAGAGAGTTCAGTTAGAAGCTTTCTAATCTGTGTTTCACTCATTCCAGTTTCAAGCCCAAAGGTAATGCTCAAAGTGTTGATTCGATAGGTGGAGGCAACTCCGATTCTTTCGGTCTCAACAAATCTTCTAAGTTCTAGTTCTTTAGCGGTTGGTAACGGTCCGACAGCAATAATGGTCAGATCAGCTTGAATGATGATTCTGTTTTGAGTCGCTGGAAGATTCTTTTTCAGTAGCTCTGTTGCCTTCTTCAAATTTCCAGAAAGTAATTCTTTGAACCAGCTGGTTAGCTGATCAGCACTTGATAGCCCAATGTGCTCTGCCAGGGAAGTGAGTCTGGTTATGTGTGAAAGAAAACCGTCATTGGCAATAGGGAAGGTTTCTTTGAAAGCATCCTTGATATTGCTAGCAGTTGATATCTCTGCTGCAGTAGCCTCACCAAGTAACGATAGCCAGGTGGTTGCAATGAGTTGCCAGCGCTCTTCAGGGGAACTGGTTAGCCAAGTTGAGTACTTGGCACCTACCTTCCATCTCTTGTCTGAGATACCGATAAGAGAAGCCATTTGAGCTAAGGCATAGAGCAGTCGAACATACTCAACATCTCTACCTAGGTGCAGACCTATCCTCTTTAGCTCAGGCAGACCAACCTGACCTTTGCCCACTTCACGAACATAGTGCTGCTCAAGTTCAATTACCAGTTCAGTCAGTGCCTGGATGGTTTCAAAAGCGCTCAAGCCCGCTTGAGAATCAACTAGGCGTTGATCAAAAACAGGCATGGAATCTGTCAGAGCGGTCTTTGCCTTTAGCTCTTCTAAGAGCTTTGGTGAAACCTGTTGCTTGAATGCGGTGACTGCCGATTCGAGGGGTTTGTATGTTCCATCTTCAGTTTTGAGAACTAGGAACATGGTCGCTAATGAACTAAGACTTTTGGCGTCTGCCTTAGTGCTTTGGTTATTGATTAAGTTGTTCAAGGCAAGGATTTGGTTTTTGGTTAGAGCAGAAACTGCTCCACTAAGGTTTTGAGGTTTTAGTAGTGCTGCCGCAAAATCAAAGAAGTCATTGAAAGAGTTTGTTGGCATCAATCTGATGCCAACTACTCGGACTAAATCGGAATCGCTGGATTGAGTTAGAGCCTTGGCAACTTGGAGGACTTCGCTCATTAGGTTTAGTTTGACCGGTTGACTTTATTGCGGTTTCTGGCGTTGACGACAAGAAGCGCAATTAGACAGAGAAAACCAAAAGGCATAACCAAGATAGGGATCATTCCCCAACCAGTTGGCACCCAGGTATTGTTTACAAACGGGGCCAGAAGGATCACGAATACGGCAGCAGCTGAGATAGCAATGCTTATCAAAAAGCCAAAGGCAAGGTATTTCTCAACGGGATTGGTTGGTTCAGCTGGGCTAACAGCCTTGTTCTTAGTGCTTTTATTTGCCATCCTTTTAGAATACTGGCTTGACTGAAGTAAAATGAACCCTGCGGCAACGAAAGAGGTAGTTATGCCAACAGGACACGTAAAGTTCTTTGATAACGTCAAAGGCTTTGGCTTTGTGCAATCAGATGAAGGACAGGAAGCTTTCCTTCACGTCAGCAACCTACCTGCGGGAACCACAGATGTGAAGCCTGGCACACGCATCGAATACAGCATTGTTGACTCTAAGCGTGGTGCTCAGGTTATGACCATGCGCATCATCGAGGTTCCAGAGAGCCTAGAGAAGAAGCAGCGTGCAAGTGCCCGCATGAACAAAGATGACATGGTCATCTTGGTTGAAGGTCTGATCTCAGCTTTGGACAAGATTCGTCCAGGCATTGAAGCCGGTCACATTCCAGAAGGTGCTAACGCCGAGAAGCTCTCTCGCTTGCTTAGAACCCTTGCCGACCAGTTACACAAATAATGGCTAGGCTCAAAAAACTTCCTAAGTTTGTCAAACTAAGAAAGCCTGAAAAGCAGGTCAAGAATCTTTTTGACCTGAAGGCTTTCGCTGAAGTTGCTGCTAAGTCAGCGGCTGAGAAGAATGAACTAGGGGCATACCTCGAAGTCATCGATGAGGGCGAAGGCATCACAACCTACCTATTCGAAGCTAAGAAACTTGGCTATCAAGGATGGCGTTGGTCAGTAACTATTTTCCAAGCAGATCCAGTAACTGAACCAAGTCTTTGTGAAGTTGTCATGGTGCCAGGGGAAGATTCACTGGTTGCCCCTAAGTGGGTTCCTTGGTCAGAGCGTCTTGCTGATTACCAAGCGCTGCAGTTAGAACTTGAAAGACAAGCATTCATTGATGCCGCTAATGCAATCGATGAAGAGGAAGCAGCTAAAGCTGCAGCCGAATCAGATGATGTTGAAGAAGATGCTGAAGAAGAGTTAGCGGTTGCCGACCTTGAACCAAGCGAGGACACCAAGAACTAATCCCACCACGCAGGTGTATGGATACCAAACCTTGTTTGGGCTAGTGATCTGGTCATAGAAAACAACTGAAACGACAAGGGCAAGAGCAAAGCCAATCATTCCAATAACAATGGCAATTCTTACTGTTCCATTGATTGGGGCAGGGTCTGGTTTTCTTTCAGAATCTTTAACTATCCAACGCATGAAGTCAATCTAACGCAGGTTTGAAACGACGTAGTCGATTGACTTGGTTAGTTGCTGAACATCGCTGAGTTCAGTTGCTGTGAAGGTAGCAATACGCAACTGGTTGCGACCTAGTTTTCGGTAAGGCTCGGTGTCAACAATGCCGTTGCTACGTAAGACCTTTGCTACCTCAGCAGCATCAATTGACTCATCGAAGTCAATGGTTGAAACAACCTGAGATCTGTGTTCAGGGTTAGTAACAAAAGGTGTTGCAAACGAACTAGCTTCAGCCCACGCGTAGAGGTGGTCAGAAGCAGCCTTGGTTCTGCTATCAGCCCAAGCCAAGCCTCCTGAGTTATTCATCCAATCAACCTGATCGGCTAGGAAGAACAGGGTTGCAATCGCAGGGGTGTTTAGAGTCTGGTTCAAACGAGAGTTATCGATAGCAGTCTTTAGAGATAGGAACTCAGGGATGTATCGATCGCTAGCAGCAATTCTTTCTGCTCTTTCGATAGCTGCTGGTGACATTAGAGCAAACCAGAGCCCGCCATCGCTAGCGAAGTTCTTCTGCGGAGCAAAGTAGTAAACATCTGTGTTGTATGGATCAAAGTCAATACCACCGGCAGCACTCGTTGCATCAGTGAAGTAAAGAGCATCTTTATCTGCTCCAGCAACTTTCTCAACAGGAGTAACAACACCGGTTGAAGTTTCGTTCTGCGGATATGCATAGGCAGAGATTCCAGCCTCCGCTACTAGCTCTAATCTTGAGCCAACCTCTCCTTGAATAACCGTTGGCTTGGTTAGCCATGGGGCACTTAGTGATGAGGCAAACTTTGCCCCAAACTCACCGTGCACTAGAAGTTGTGATTTACCTTCAGCAAGGCTGTATGAGGCGACATCCCAAAACGCAGTTGAGCCACCGTTACCAATAACAATCTCGTAGCCTTCAGGGTTGTGATAGAGATCCATCAGACCTTCTTGAACACGCTTGACTAGATTCTTCACTGGTGCCTGGCGATGAGAGGTGCCCATCAGTTCAGCACCTTCCTTAGCAAAAGCTGCTATCTGGCTAGGCCTTACCTTAGAAGGCCCACAGCCGAAGCGTCCATCTTGAGGGAGCAAATCTGCAGGAATAATAATCGAGGTCATGTCCCAAAGTTTAGTCGGGCTAAGCCATTCACGATTTAGGCTTATCAGGTGACCGATTTGATTGATACCACCGAGATGTACCTTCGAACCATTTTGGAACTCGAAGAAGAAGGCCATGTGCCTTTGCGTGCTCGCATCTCAGAGCGTCTCGATCACTCTGGCCCAACCGTTTCTGAAACAGTTGCCCGCATGGAGAAAAACGGACTAGTCGTAGTCTCGGGAGATCGTCACCTAGAACTCACCACCGAAGGCAGACAGCTTGCCATTGAGGTTATGCGTAAGCATCGACTAGCTGAACTACTTCTAGCCAACATCATTGGCCTTGAGTGGCACCTAGTTCATGAGGAAGCCTGCCGCTGGGAGCATGTGATGAGTGAGCAGGTTGAACTCAAGATCCTGGAACTAGTACAAGATGTCGAGAAGTCTCCATTTGGTAATCCAATCCCAGGATTAGAACATCTCGGCAGGGGAGAATCAACCGCAATGGGGGAGGTTGTTACACCTCTTATAGAGCATTTAGGGGTTGAAGTAATAGTGAAGAGAATCGCAGAGCCCCTGCAGGGTTATTCCGATGCGCTAGCCCACCTAAAGGCAGCAGAAGTGGTCCCAGGAGCTCGAATAGTGGCTACCCAAGCCACAGACAGGGTCCTTGTAACAACCGTAGAAGGCCAGAACTCGGTTAGTCTCACCGCCTTTGACGTGGCTCATATATTCGTTATTCCTGCGTAAATACTGGGCTTTGGGCCCATTAGGGCTCTGGATAAAATTTTTGGAAGCGATTTCAGGGTAAACTTATAAAACCTTGAGGCAGCCAACCCAGTCCAAGGAGCGAGATCAGTTCAGTTTAGAAGTACGGACTCGCATAAGACTTTAGGTTTTACACCAAAGAATTAGTAAGGAGGATATGTTTTGACTGAAAAGCCATCTGGACGCCGTCGCGCTGACGTTGAAATCAATGTCCTCGAATCTTTTGAGCTTCGTAGTCGCAGATCCATCCGGGAAAGCGAAAGAAAGCGTAGTAGCAGGGCAGCGCTTAAGGCAGAAAAAAGAGCAGCCAAGCTAGATCGCAAATACTTCAAAGCAAACCCTCCTCAGGTTGAGGGTTCTCCAACTTCTCTAATCAGACCTATCGCCAAACTCCCTCTTCGTAAGCGAGCAGCAGTCAAGACTGCGGTTGTGATGAGCGTTATCGGAGGGGTAACAGCAACTGCCAGCCTTCCTGCTTACGCATACAGCCCAGCTGTTACCGCTCTATCAGGTCTTGCTTCTAACTCTCAAGGTGCAGCTGGTGAGGCTCAGAGCCTAGCCATTGCTGTTGAAACAACCATTAGCTATGAGCGTGGTTCTTACGGAATCATGTCAGCTAACGATCTAAGACGTCTAACCGACAGAAACAACTACCTCGGTTACACCGGTCTAACCGCTTTTGATCTAGCCGCGAACCCTAAGTACTCAGAACTCAATCCTGATGACATTATGAAGGTTGCTGCTAAGCACGTAGGTGTTCCATACATCCTTGGTGGTCAGCTACCAACCGGTCTTGACTGTTCAGGCTATGTTCGCCTGGTCTTCTCTGAGTTTGGGCTACTGCTTCCTCACTCTGTGAACGCTCAGGCAGCTCACCCAAGAATCAAGAGAATCAAGAAGTCAGACGCTAGACCAGGCGACCTTGTAATCATGAGCAACCACAGCCACAACGGTATTTACGCAGGTTCTGGCATGTTCTATCACGCTCCTAGACCTGGCGACCGCGTGAAGCTAGCTCCTATCTACACTCCAAACGTCTACTACGCCCGCGTAATCGACTAAAAACAGCACCAATTCTTAACCTTTTACTTTGGTGTGTTTCCTAGGCATTTTTGGCCTTAGGTCGTAACCTTTTTCCAAGTCAACTTTTGGCTTTGAAAGGAGAAACTAATGGATGCCTTCCCTGTGCCTGCCAAGCATGAGTTTGAACATCTTCACGTAGTTTGTCCTTGTCAAACTTTCTCTGCTTAGACGCGTTACCGATTACGGTGACGCGTTTTTTGTTTGAGCCTTGTAGTTGATAGATACGAAAACCTGCAATCCGTGCAGGTGATTTCGAAAGGATGCAACATGAGAACACTAGTTTTGAATGCGGGATACGAGCCACTGGGTGTGGTCTCATTCAAGCGAGCCATTGTTTTGGTGCTTAACAAGAAAGCCACCGTGCTTGAAGGATCTACCGAGCAAAAGGTTCATAGCGCAACAAGTGAATACGAGCTGCCTTCGGTAATTCTGTTGAGTAGATATGTCCGAGTGCCAGGATCTAGAAACATTCCACTCTCCAGAAGGGGAGTTCTAAGAAGAGATGCTCACCGCTGTGCATATTGCAATAGAGCGGCCAACACTGTTGATCACGTTCAACCTAAATCAAAAGGTGGAACTGACTCTTGGGAGAATCTAGTGGCTGCTTGCCTAAGATGTAACAACATCAAAGGTGATAAGACTTTGAATGAAATGGGTTGGACTTTATCCTTCACACCAAAGATGCCTCATGGTGGAGCATGGCTTATTAGAGGTGCTGAAAAACTAGAACCTACGTGGGATGAGTATCTGGCTTTACCTAAAGCTGCCTAAGGGTGCCCCCGAGAAGAATCGAACTTCCGCACATGGTTTAGGAAACCACTGCTCTATCCACTGAGCTACGAGGGCAAATCATCGCTACATCAGTCAAACTTACCCGAATCCAGCCCAGCCTACGATGTTCGTGAAAGCGTCAAAGTTAGGCTAGTTCTCTAATGAGTGAACAAGACAGAACACAAGAGCAATACACCAGATGGCTGGAAGAGATCAGAGGTATCGGTGGAGCTAATCCGCTGACCAACCTAGATCTAGATGTTCTTGGTTTAGTCAATCTTGAGAAATCACATCCAGTAGGTCTATCCCTCTTTACTAAGAGCCACAGAGGTCTATTAGCCAACCTGGTCAGAGACCCAATTGCTTATTCAAAGGCTCTAACCGAAGCCCGACACATCAAGATCAAAAGCGAAAGATTGCTCTCAAACTTTGGCCTAGGCTCCATCTTTTTACTTGCTGGATCCATTGACTTTAGAACTGTGAACCTTGACCTCCGAATCCCTGCGATGATGTGGGGAGCTGAGCTTGTTCGTCGAGGCAGAGACTACGAGCTAGTCCTAGTGGGCGATCCTTTTATAAACCCTGAACTAGTCATCACCCTGAAAAAACACTTCCAGATTGACTTAGATGTTCAAAAGCTCAATCGGGTCTATCGTGAAGCAACCGATCTAGTTCCTATTACTCTGCTCAGCTTCCTAGCTGATGCAACCAAGGATGTTCCTGAGCTTGAGATTCAAAGAACATTAGCCCTAACCAACGCTGTCACAGCACCAACCTTGATGCTTCGAGAGCTACCCCCAGAACCTAACTCTTTTGTTTCGAAGATTGCTTTAGGCAAACCAATTGAGTCTGATGTTGATGTCTTACCTAATGTCCTTCTGGCAGCAGATGCTGATTCAAACCAGGCCAAGATCATCAAGAGAGCAGTAGCAGGAGATTCTTTTGCTGTTGAAGTTTTGCCTGGTACTGGTTATACCCAAACCGTAGCTAACATCTTGGCTGCTTTCTCAGCAGAAGGTAAACGTGCTCTAGTAATTGCTCCACGTCGACAGACCATCAACGAGCTATCAGCAAGACTCACTCAGGCAGGACTGAGTGGTCTGATGGTGCGCTCGTACTCTGCTTGGTTAGATGTGGTCAGTGCTATTTCTCGTTATGAGAAATCGACTCCAGCCAATCTGAAAGAAGCTCATCAAGGAAGAAGCTTTGCTGCAGAAAAACTTGCCGAATACCAAGACTCACTTAGCGTCAAGCACCCAGTTCTTGGCATCAGCATCTCTGATGCCCTAGAGAAACTAGCTGAGCTAAGTGCACTACCAAAGCCTCCAAAAACCAATGCTCGTATCCAGGGCTCTGCACTATTTGAAACTAGAAACCGAACTGCTGCCATCGCCTTATTGCATGAAGCAGTTGATCTAGGGGAGTTTGAACTTTCAGTACAGTCAAGCCCTTGGGCTAATTCCAGATTCGAAGATCCAGCCGAAGTCCCAAGGGTCTTATCGCTAGCTAGTCGTCTAGCCGATGATGTTCTTCCTTCATTTGGCCAAAGACTTGACGATATCTCTAAGCAGGTTCATTTCCCAGATGCAGTGAATGTGGCTCAGTGGGGAGAATATCTAAGGCTTCTAATCAGCATCAGAGGAACCCTGGATAGGTTCCGCCCAGATGTCTTTGATAGACCGCTAACTGATTTGATTACCGCTACCAGCCCTCGCCGTGAGAAGAACGGTATGTCTGGAAAGACTAGACGTGCTCTAAGTAAGCACGCTAAAGAGTATGTCCGCGTTGGAGTTTCAGTAAATGATCTACACGTAGCCCTTCTTCAGATAGAGGAGCAGGCTACCCAGTGGAAAGCGCTCTGCACTCAAGCAATCCTGCCTAATGTTCCACTTGGTCTAGACGATGCTCAGGTCATTTACCAATCACTGGTTGCTGACCTCATCAAACTTGACTCGCACCTAGACCAGAACCCAGATCGTCCTAACCTGATTGAGTTACCAATCAGCGAACTAAGCAAAAAGCTAAGAGCACTCGCAACAGAGACTGCTCCACTTGACAACCTGGTTGCTAAGAACGATCTTCGTAATAGAGTCCAGGATGCAGGGCTAAGTTCCTTGGTTCGATCTCTTGCTACCAATGGTGCTCGAAATGAATCCTTAATTGCTGAGTTTGATCAGTGCTGGTGGCTTTCAGCTCTTGAGTATTTACTTGTGGGGGATAACGCCTTCACCTCATACACACCAGAACTACTTGCCGATCTTGAAACCAAGTTCGTGATGGCTGATCAGCGTCTAATGATTGAATCTCGTAAAGAGATATCACACAGAACTGCAAGACGCTGGAATCAGTTAGGGCAAGAACTACCTCAGGAACTCGAAGCCATCAGAACAGTTTTAAAAGAAAGAGTCTCTTCACTTCCCCTAATGACCAAGCACGCGAGAAAACTTTGGCCTAGCCTTGCCTCCCACGTTGCCTCCAGTCCTTATGAGTTGCCAGTTGAATTACTCCAAGAGAAGGTCTTTGATGCAGTAATCATCATGGATGCCTGTGGAACAACTATTGCTGAGAACCTATCAGGGCTTATGAGAGCGAAACAGTTCATTGCTTTTGGCGATCCAATGATTTCTGAACCTAACGGCTTTGAAGTGGAATGGCAGCTATCTCTCAAGGCCAAAGCTCCTGAGGCCCCAAGTTCATTTGAAGTGATTAGTTCTATCTTTGGCCGTGAAGTCCTCAAGCGTTCATACCGCCTAAAGGGGCAGCTCTTTAGCCAACTAATCAACAAAGAGTTCTACCAAGGAAGGCTTGAGGTTGAACCAACCGCTAATGAGTTCGATGGTAAGTCAGCACTGGATCTTGTAATTGTCAATGGTGAGAACAGAACTCTAGGTAACAAGACTGCTAGCACCGAGTCTCCGGTTGCTGAGGTTGAGAAGGTCATTGAACTAATCCTTGACCACGTCAAGCACTCACCAGATGAATCCCTATTGGTAGTTAGTGCTAGTGCTGTCCATGTTGAGAACCTAGACATAGCCCTGCAGGAAGCTCTTGAATCAAGACCAGATCTAATGGAGTATTTCGAGAAGCACGGTCGTGAAAAGTTTGAAATCACAACCCTTGCTGATCTGAATCACCGCTTGGCTGATCGCATCATATTTACTATTGGCTTTGGAAGAACAGCCCAGGGCAAGCTCCTTTCACACTTTGGTTTATTGAATGAACCTGAGGCTAGAAGATGGCTTGCCAACATGCTAGTTAGTGCCAGATACTCCCTGACTATCGTGAGTTGCTTCAGTGCCTATGACTTACCAGAACTAGGACCTGAAGGTGCTACCGCTTACCTGACAACACTTCTAAGACCTATCTATAACGACTCCGTCGAAACCGACACCTTTGATTCAGATCCAATGCTCGCTGACCTATCAAGAAGACTCAAGCGCTTTGGTATCAGAGTCGTTGAGGGCTTCGGAGAAAGAATTCCTCTGGTGGCATCTTTTGGTAATCAATCACTAATTGTTGAACCAGACTGGGCTAACTCAGACCTGACAGTTACCGAGCGAATCAGATTGAGACCAGCTCTACTTAGATCTCTAGGTTGGGGCTATCAAAGGGTTTATTCATTCGAAGTCTTTAGTGATCCTCAGGCAGTAGCGGAAAGAATTGCTGTTCGTTTAGGAGTGGAGATTACTCCAACAATGTTGAACACCCAGGCTGTTCCTCGGGTTCATGAAGATACCGATGCTGCGTGGGGAGATTCAAATACTTCTAACGATGATCGTCTAAGAAACGATAAGCCACCACACTGGGGCTAATTAGTTTTCTTTCTTAGGCGGAGCAGGCTTACTGTCTGTTATATAGAAGCCAGTTCCCTTGAAGGTTACCCCTACCTTGCCAAACATTTTCTGCACTTTACCCTCACACTCAGGGCAGCTGGCAATGGCGTCATCGGTAATCGACTGTTGAACATCGAATTCGTGAGCACATTTGGTGCACTTGTATGAATAGGTGGGCATTGCTCTAGTTTATTTTGCGAATGTGCTCTTGGGTTACCACACCGTCAACTCTTTGGTCATGGTCTTCAACAGGGACAGCATCTAAGACCTCACTTTCAAACACCACCGCATAAACCAAGACATCACTAAGTGAAGAGATCTCTCTATCGAAATAACCCTTGCCTCGACCTAGCCTGTTACCGAACTCATCAACAGCAAGAGCTGGAACAAACATCAGATCGCCAGCGGCTAGAGATACCTCTTCGGTCTCCAGAATCTCATGCCACATCAATTTGCCATCTTCAAGAGTCTCAGGGACCAGAACAGTCATTCCCTCAGAGAGCAGGGTTTGGATAAAGGCTTTAGTGTCAGGTTCTGTTGGGTAAGAGATGTATGTGGCAACACGCTTAGGGTTGTGCGTTTTCACAACAGCTAAGAGATTATCTAGGAGGGCTTGGTTTGACTGGTTACCTGATTGCCGAAGGTTGAGAATTTGCTTGCGAATAGTTGCTTTAGCAAGCGAGATTTCGTTCATGCCACTAATCTTGCCACCATGAACAACTCTTTTGTCCTTACCCACGGTGAGATATCTTTACGCATCATCAAAGCCCGTGATGCTAAGACACTAGAGCGACTGGTCGTTTCTAATCGACCTTGGCTAAAGCCCTGGGAAGCAACTAACCCTAATGGCCCAACTTCATTTGATTTCAAAGCTCAAGTGAGGGGATTGCTTAGACAACTAGAGAATGATGAAGGGCTTCCATTCCTAATTCTTTACAAAGGTGAGGTAGTTGGACAACTAAACGTTGCGAACATCTTGCACGGATCCGTTTCTTCATGCGTGATTGGCTACTGGATAATTCCTGAGGTTGCAGGTAACTCCATTACTCCAACAGCTGTTGCGTTAGCTATGGACTATGCATACAAGGTTGTTGGTTTACACAGAGTAGAGATTGACATCCGCCCAGAAAACGGAGCAAGCATTCGGGTTGTTCAAAAGCTAGGGCTACGATACGAGGGACTCAAGAAGAATTACATCCACATCAATAATGCTTGGCGTGATCACTATGTCTTTGCGCTGACAGCTGAGGAAGTTCCTGACGGAGTTCTCAATCGATGGCTCAGGCGCGCAGTGCCAAAAATCAAATACGATTTCGAAAAGTAACGAAAAATTACCAATTTAGACACGCCGAGAGCAATATTTAACTTGCCAAGGAAAATAACAAGAGATATATAGTCTTGAACTATGGAAATCACAGGCACAGGCGGACTACTTCTATTAGTTATCGCTGTGCTTTGGTTAGGTTTCATGACACCTTCCGGAAAAAGTGGTTTAGGTGATCTAACTAAGCGAAGAAAAAGAGTTGAGCGCGTTCAACTGCCAACTAAAGCAGCAAATGCTCCAAAAATTCAGGTTAGAACCCAGCAAAACCCTTGGTTTCAAGCCGATGTAGAGGGTATTGCGAAACAAGAAGAAACTCTGGTTCAGCCTGCTGCAAAAGTAGAAGTGAATCGTTTGCCAGACCCTCTTTCAGCCAGACTTGGAAAAATTGAGAACGTGCAGTGGGCAGAAGTTCGAGAGCTAGATCAAGCTCGTGAAGTTAAAGAAAAACTAAGCTCGGAAACTCTAGATGAAATTCTTGAAAGACGTCGCTCAAACGGATAAAAATATTTACAAAACTCGCTAAAAAATAAACACCAATTTGTCTGCATCTGTGTAATAAATGCCACTAATCTTTAAGAGACCCCAAAGTAAGGATGTTGTAAATGGGATTACTAGATGACCTGGTAAAAGGCGGACGTGCTCGTAAGAACGCCGTTAAGGAAATCAAGCAAGAAGTCAAAGAAGCTGTCGACAAGTTAGACGACAAAATCGATGACGTCAAAGAAGACGCTAGACGAGGCGTAGTTAAAGCAGCGAAGGCAATTGAAAAGGCCACACCTGAAATAACTGCAAAAGCATCTAAGGCGATCAACAAGGCTGTAGTGAAAGCTGCTAAAGCAACACCTGCGATCACTGCAAAGGTCGAAAAGGCCGCAAACAAAGGAGCGAAACAAATGGCAACAACAGCAAAGAAGGCAGTGGCTAAGAAGCCTGCTGCAAAGAAGGCAGTAGCAAAGAAGGCTGCACCTAAGAAGGCAGTTGCAAAGAAGACTGTAGCTAAGAAGGCTGCACCTAAGAAGGCAGTTGCAAAGAAGACTGTAGCGAAGAAGGCAGCTCCTAAGAAGGCAGTTGCAAAGAAGGCTCCAGCTAAGAAGGCAGTTGCTAAGAAGGTAGTCAAGAAGGCAGCACCTAAGAAGGCAGTTGCAAAGAAGGCTCCAGCGAAGAAGGCTGCACCTAAGAAGGCTGTTGCAAAGAAGGCTCCAGCAAAGAAGGCTGCAAAGAAGAAGTAAATTCTTTTTTCAAAGAGAGGCCCCAGTCGAAAGACTGGGGTTTTTCTTTTTTCGCTAGGCTTATCAAGCGCGAAGGAGCAAAGTGTCAGATAAATCAAATGAGAGTTTAGGGACAACTTTCAACAAGATTTGGTCGGCAGCAATGATTAGTAAGTTTGCTGACGGATTGGCAATGGCCGCCATTCCGCTTGGAGCTCTGTTGGACAGGGTCAATAGAAGACTTTCGATGATCTTTGTTCAGGCAACCCGTGTCGGTATCGGAATAGCCTTGGCTTCGCTAATCATCTCTGGTCAAATGAACCTGGTTGCCCTAATGATCTTGACTTTCATCTTCGGCATCTCTGAGGTGGTCTATGACACTGCCACTCAGTCCACAATCCCATCTCTTCTAAAAGGCAGTCAGCTAGAGCGAGGCAACTCCAGGCTTCAAATCGCTGACACCATAATGCAGAGCTTCATTGGTATCCCTCTAGGGGCGGTCATCTTCGTTAGCGCTGCTTATTCACCTTTCTTAGGGCTAGCTGCTTGCTATGTTGCAGCGATGATTCTCATTAGTACGATTCCTTCTAACTCCATGCAGCCTCCTAGAGCAGCAGATGCTCCTAAACGTGCTCCGTTGAAGACGGAGATCAAAGAGGGCCTCGTTTATCTATGGCAACACAAGGTGCTTTTTAGATTGGTGATGACAACAGGAGCGGTCGGCTTCTGTTACGCAATTGGCCAGGCAACTCTTGTGCTATTCCTGCTAGATCACCTCAAGGTCAAAGAAGTCGAATACGGCTTAGTAATGATTCCCCTTGCCCTAGGAGCGCTATTTGGAGCATTCCTCTCACCTAAGCTTTCTGCTCGCTTTGGCAGGGCCCAGACGCTAGCCATCAGCTTGCCTCTATCCTCCTTTTCGCTGTTAGTTGGTGGCCTTGCTCCAAACATAACCTGGTATCTAATTGCAAGCTTTGTTCACGGGCTCTTTATTGCCCAGTGGAACATCCTTTTGATGTCTACCTATCACGCCATGATCCCTAATGAAATCTTTGGTCGTATCCATGGCACCAGAAGAACCATCGTTTGGGGCCTAATGCCTATCGGTGGCTTGGTTGGTGGATTTATTGGTCGAGTGGACATCACACTGCCACTGATTGTTGGCGGCATAGCAGGAACCCTTATTGCGGCTTCTTCTTACCAATTTATGAAGTCGATTAGGACTTAGCAGCAACCCAATCGCAGGCACTTTTTAGTGTTGGGTGTTCAAAGATAAATCCGGTTGCAAGCAATCTGTCCGCGCTCATCTTCTGACTACAAAGCAGTAACTCTTGAGCACCTTCCCAGAAGGCTAGCTTCAACGCAAAAGCAGGAACAGGAATAAGAGTTGGCTTATTGAGTGATTTACCCAACTGCATGATTAGCGTTTCGCAGGTAGCTGGCTCAGGAGCGGTTAGGTTGTATGGACCACTTGCTGAGCCTGTGTTGATCAAATGAATGATTGCACGCGCTTGATCTGGAAGTGAAATCCAAGCCCACCACTGCTTACCATTACCAAGCTTTCCACCAACACCTGCTCGAAGAATTGGAAGCAATCTACCAAGAGCACCCTTTTTTCTAGATAGCACCATCGTTGTTCTAGCAAGCACTACACGAATTCCCGATGGTGCCTTCATTGCTTCACGTTCCCAAGCAACAGCAAGGTCTGCCAGAAAACCAGCTCCACGAGGAGCGGTTTCATTCAGTAACACATCGGCAGTGTCACCATAGAAGCCAGAAGCAGAACCGCTGACAAACACCTTTGGTTTCTTTGTTGCCTTGACCATGGCTTTAACAAGAGTTCTAGTTGAGTCGAGTCTGGAGTTTACGAGTTCTTTTTTATAATTCTTAGTCCAAGGAAGTTTGCCGGTGGTAGCTCCCGCCATGTTTACAACAGCGTCAATGCTTTCCATGACAGTGTGATCTAACTCACCTGTAGTTGGATTCCAGTGCACCTGGTTCGCTTTAGTAACTTGGTCTCGAACTAAGACAACTGGTGTGTGACCAAGGGCTAAGAGTTGTTTTTGTAGTTCTGTTCCAACTAGTCCACTCGCTCCTGAGATGAGAACTCGCATAACTGCTCCTAACTACTGAATGGGCCGAAGACGGGGTTCCACGCCTCAATAGTGCGCTCACCGATAACTCCGGCAATTTCATAAGGGTCTTGGTCTAAAAGAGTGTTCAGCTCTTCAATAGAACCTGCCTTAAATATAAGTAACGCTGCAGGCCTATCGACCATTGGCCCGCTGGCTAGAAGGTTTCCCTCAGCTAATTGAATGGCTAACCACTCACGGTGGATAGGTCTGATCTGTTGAACTTCTTTAGGCTCTGCACTGAAGGTATAGGTAACTGCGTATGTGTACATTACTTGACTTTCTTTTCTGCTTTGCTGTCCAAAAGACTAGGTGTTATTGCTACCGCTGCAAAGGCAACCAGCATGGCTAGACCATCTAATCCTGAAGCGAAGGCGAATGATGCCGTACTTGAAAGGTTGTCGACTAATACTCCAGCAAGGGCAGCGCCTAATCCATAACCGATGTTCTGTCCGCTACCTATCCAGCCATAAACCTCAGGAGTGTCATCTAACGGGATTGACTTAGCGATAATTGCACTCATTGTTGCAAAGGCTAGAGCAACACCGATACCTGATATAAACAGACAAATACCCAGCCATAGTGGATCTTTAGCGTTGAAGAAGATTAGTAGGTCACCGATTAGAACAACACCAAGTTGCTTGGTTAGAGCCATAGGTGATCTCGCTCTGTGTCCAAAGACAAGAGCGCCAACTACAGATCCAATGGAAAGCATGGCTAGAACAAATCCTGCGCCAGCTTCACCAACAGCTGCTACGGCTCCGATTTCCAAAGCAGAGAATGAACCGACGAACAAAAGGTTCACAACAATCATGATTCGTACAAGTGGTGTGCGAAGAACGCTACCCATCTTCTTCTTTGACCTAGGAATAGGAGCTCCTTGCACCTGAGGTAGCAGAGCAAACCAGAGACCACCAATTATTTGAACAAACACCATGACAACCAATGGAACAACAGTGTTAGTTGTCGCAATAAGGATTGTGGTTAGAACAGGACCAACAATCCAAATCACTTCCTGAAGGATTGCATCCACAGAAAACAAGTTATTTCTCACTGATTCAGATTTCACCAGGGTTGGGTAAACAGCTCTGGCAGCAGGCTGAATTGGTGGAACAAACAGACCTAGTGCTAGCGCTGTAAGAATTGCCTGGCCTTCAGTCAGTGGAGCAAAGGCTAATAGTAAGAAACCAATCGGTGAAATCAAGGAGCAGCTGATCACGATTACCTTGATGCCATAGAGGGCTACTAGTCGACCCAGTATCGGGGCAGAGAAAGCTGCTCCAACGGTTGATGCGGCAATAGCTAAACCTGCAACGGTGTAGTTACCAAAGATGTGCTCTAGGTGGATTGCAAAGGTAATTGTCTGCATTCCGAAAGGGAAACGGGCTAGTAGTTGAGCAAATAGGACTGACGCTACTCCGGGGTTTTTGAAAAGTTCTGCATAAGTGCGCATCCGTCAAGCCTAACCGAGGCCACTGATAGTTGCCTTTTTAGGCTAAATCCAAGAGGGTAGCCACATGTGGAGCCGCCAGAAGTCATAGCTAATCCACATTCCAGTCCAGATTGGATAGAAGAAAGCGCTAGTCAGGGCTGCAATGCTCAGGTAGCCAGCAATCCAGTGAGCAGCAGTTTTAGGCTTTGCAGAGTTCTGGAACCAAGCCCTAAGCCCTGCTACCAGAATTAGCATGATCCAAGGTGAGAAGGAAATTACATAAAACTCAAACATGGTTCTATTTGGGAGTAATAGCCAAGGAACATATCCGGCTAATAATCCAGTAGCCAAAAGCACAATGGTCTTATCCCTAGTTCTAAACCATGAAGCAATCAAAACACTCAAAGCTAAAACAGCGCCCCACCAGATAATCGGATTACCTAAAGCAGTGATTGCAGAAACACAGTCAGAACTAGCTGTGTCAAAAAGACAACCAGAGTCTTGGTCTTCCCAGAAGAAAGCTGTTGGTCTGAGCATGAATAACCAGGTGTATGCAGGGGAGGCATACACATGAGATGCAGTCAGGTTGATATGGAAGTTATAAATCTCTGTGTGATAGTGCCACAGAGATTGCAGGGGAGTTGGAATCCAAGCGAAGAAACCAGTAAGAGCATTGCCAGCCTGATCTGCCCAGTTACGACTCCAAGCATCTTTAGATAACAACCAGCCAGTCCAACTAAACAGGTAAACAAAGAAGGCAGGAACAACTACCAGCACACCGTTTCTAACTGCTTGAGTAATTGATGGAACTATCCAAAATGATTTAGGCAGAGTGCTTTCTAGCTTCGCTTCAACATTTTTTTGAACTCTGAAGTTTAGGTGAGCTTCACTCACCACAATGTATAAACCAAAGACCGCAATGAAATACAGCCCTGACCATTTCACGGCTGTCGCTAAACCAAGAGCAACACCCATGGCTACTAGCCATGGTCTATTCCAGCTCTGCAGTCGAACCTGCTTGCGATCTTTGAGCAGAAGCACGAATGCCAGAATCACAAAGAATCCCAGTATTTGATCTAGCAGTGCTGCTCTAGATAAAACAATGCCAACTCCATCGATAGCCATTAGGAAGCCAGCTACCAAGGCCCAGATCTTGGAATGGAAAATCAATCTGGCTGCCTTCATGGTTAGCCACACAGTTGCTACACCCAATAGAGCAACAACAATGCGCCAACCAAAAGGAGAACCTGCCCCAAAGATCAGCATGCCTAAACCAATGAGCCATTTACCAAGTGGTGGGTGAACTACAAAAGAAGGACTACCTAGTAACCCTTCTGGATTACCAGCTGCAAATCTGTCATCGGCAGTTGAAGACCATTCACGCTCGTAGCCACCGTTTAGTAAAGCGTAGGCATCTTTGACGTAATAGGTCTCATCAAAGTTCAAACTCTGCGGATAGCCAAGGTTATAGAGCCTAAGCGCCAAGGCTAGGAAGATTATGACCAGTGGACCCCAAGACTCTATTTGGTAGAGCCTTCTAGGGCTAAGGCTAAATCTTTGAAAAAGTGTGAGCACATCTAAATGGTAGTTGCGAGAATGGAGTGTGCTCATTCTTGCTGCAACTCCCATAGGTAATCTTTCAGACGCGTCTGCGAGGTTGATTGAGCATCTGGGAACATCTAAGTTCATTGCAGCCGAAGACACTAGGACCCTACTAAAGCTAGCCAGAGGTCTAGGGGTCAAACTAGATGCCAAACTCTTTAGCCTTCATGAACACAACGAGGCTGAGAGAGTTTCTCAATTACTTGAGATTGCAGCCACCGAAGATGTCTTGGTGGTTAGCGATGCCGGTATGCCAACAGTTTCAGATCCTGGCTTTGTTCTAGTTAGAGCAGCGATAGAAGCTGGAATAGATGTGACCATCATTCCTGGCCCATCAGCAGTGCTATCGGCACTAGCTGTATCAGGATTACCAACCGACAGGTTTAGCTTTGAAGGCTTCCTACCTCGCAAATCAGGTGAGCGTAAGAAACTGTTCCAGTCTTTGCTTTTGGAGACTAGAACCATGGTGTTCTTCGAATCTCCGCACCGTATCGATGATTCCCTAAAGGATGCCCTAAGTGTCTTTGGTGAAACACGGCAGGCTAGTGTTTCTAGGGAACTCACCAAGAAGTTTGAGCAGACCATTAGAGGAACACTGCCTGAAATATTGGTATGGAGTGCTAATCCAACCAAGGGCGAGCTAGTGCTGGTTATTGCAGGTAACACTGAAGCAACCACGACTTCTGCCTCATTAGAAGACCTATTAGCTGAGGTTGAACAGGGAAGATCTGAAGGGTTATCTCTGAAACTGTCGGTTGCAAAGGTTGCTGATAAGCACTCTTTGAGCAAAAGTGATCTGTATCAACAGGTGCTTGATTCCAGGGACAGTTAAGATTGAACTAATGTCAGCAAACTCAAATGGTCAGTCGTTCTATGTAACGACCCCTATCTTCTATGTCAACGATGCTCCTCATATCGGCCATGCCTATACCGAGGTGGCTGCTGACGTATTGGCTAGATGGCACCGGCAAAGAGGATCAGACAGCTTCCTTCTAACCGGTACCGATGAACACGGTGAAAAGGTTCTAAGAACAGCAGCTGCTAACAAGGTTTCCCCTAAGGACTGGACTGACAAGTTAGTCCATGATGCTTGGTTACCACTACTTGAGACCATTGACATCGATAACCAAGATTTCATTAGAACAACCGAAGAGCGTCACGAAGTTAACGTGCAGAAGTTCATGCAGAAGCTTTATGACGCAGGGTTCATCTACCAGGGTTCATTCAAAGGTGCTTACTGCGTTGGTTGTGAAGAATACAAGAACAAAGCTGACCTTATTGATGGAACAGGTGAGTTTGAAGGGCAAGATGTTTGTGCGATTCACTCAAAGCCGGTTGAACAGCTTGAAGAGAACAACTACTTCTTCAAGCTAAGTGAGTTTGAACAACCACTACTGAATTTCTACGAGCAAAACCCAAACTTCATTCAGCCTGAATCAGCAAAGAATGAAGTTGTTGCCTTTGTGAGAAGAGGCCTAGAAGATCTTTCAATCAGTAGATCAAAAGAGAAGTTCGACTGGGGAATCGATATCCCTTGGGATGATTCACACATCACCTATGTCTGGTTCGATGCTCTCCTGAATTACATAACCGCTATCGGTTACGGTCAGGATGAGGCAGAGTTTGAAAAGCGCTGGCCTGCAACAGTTCAGATTGTTGGTAAAGACATTCTTAGATTCCACGCAGTTATTTGGCCTGCGATGTTGATGGCAGCAGAGATCAAACCACCTCAGCAGATCTTTGGTCACGGTTGGTTACTTGTTGGTGGCGAGAAGATGTCAAAATCTAAGCTCACCGGTATTGCACCAAACCAGATCACCGACATCTTCGGAAGCGATGCTTTCCGTTATTACTTCATGTCAGCAATTGCTTTTGGCTCTGATGGTTCATTTAGCTGGGAAGACCTATCAGCTAGATACCAAGCAGAGTTAGCAAACGGCTTCGGTAACCTAGCCTCCAGAACCCTGGCGATGGTTAGAAAATACTTCGATGGTGTTATTCCAACCCCATCTGATTACACAGAGATAGACAAGCAAGTAATTAAGGTCGCGGAAGATGCAGTTCTAAATGCCGATAAAGCCATGGATGAAGTTGCAATCCACGAAGCCATCAACAGCGTTTGGACACTGGTTGATGAACTCAATGGATACATCACCTCTCAAGAGCCTTGGGCACTGGCTAAAGATGAAGTCAACAAGGCTCGTCTAGAGACAGTGTTGTATGTCTGCTCAGAAGGCCTGAGAGTTCTATCAGTTCTGCTTGCACCTGTTATTCCTAAAGCAACAGCAAAGCTATGGGCTGCTCTAACTGAAGGCAAGCTAGGAGAACTAGCAGATCAGCCACTGAGTGAAGCGGGCAACTGGGGTCAATTACTTCCAGGTATTGCTGTTTCAGAACTTGATGTTCTTTTCCCTCGCATTGAAGCAGAAACAGCTAACTAACCTCATGGGCACAGAGCCAAACCAAGACCTACCTAGCGAAAACTATATTCGGGTTAGACATCGCAAAGCAGAAGATGGCTCATCAAGAGATCTAAGTTACCCAGATGTTCCAGAACCACTTGAAGTTGGCACCTACGATAATCACACTCACCTAGAAATAGCTGATGGTGAAAACCCGATGGATTATCGTGAACATCTTGAACTCTCTGATCAAGCAGGAATTCTTGGAGCAGTTCAAGTTGGTGGTTCAGTCGAAACATCTAAATGGTCAGCAAGAACTGCAGCAATAGAACCAAGACTGCTGGCAGCGGTAGCACTTCATCCAAACGTTGCTGCTGAGTATCCAAACATCAAAGAACTAGATGTTGCTATTTCTGAAATAGCAACATTAGCCAAAGAACCTAGGGTTCGAGCAATTGGTGAAACGGGACTTGATTACTTCAGAACCTCAGAAGAGTTCCAGTTCTTACAGCAGCACAGTTTTGAAGAACACATTCAAATAGCTAAAGAGAACAACATCGCTATGCAGATCCATGACCGTGATGCTCATGCTGATGTTGTTGAGACTCTGCTTAGAGTTGGAGCTCCTGATCGAACTGTGTTTCACTGTTTCAGTGGTGATAGAGAACTGGCCCAGATACTTATTGATAATGGCTGGTACGCATCCTTTGCTGGAACAGTTACCTTCAAAAAGAATGAAGAACTAAGAGCTGCTCTTGAACTGCTGCCACCAGAACTTATCTTGATTGAAACAGATGCACCGTTCCTAACCCCAGAACCACTTAGAGGAAGACCTAACTCTCCTTATCTAATTGGCATAACCCTTCGGGCTATGGCCAAGGTAAGAGATGTTAGTGTCAATGACCTTGCTACCCAGATAACCAAGAACACCGAGAACGTCTATGGCTCATGGGCAGAGGGTCTAAATGGTTGAGTTACTAGGAGCAGCAGACATCAGAGCCCTGGCTCAGTCGCTAGGAGTAGTTCCGACTAAGAAGCTAGGTCAGAACTTCGTAACTGACCCGAACACCATTAGAAGAATTGTTCAGGCAGCAAAGCTTGATGGATCTGAAACAGTAGTGGAAATTGGTCCTGGTTTAGGTTCACTAACACTTGGTCTTCTAGAGCAAGCCAAAAGCGTTATTGCAGTTGAGATTGATAACAAGATGGCGGCTGCTATTGAACAGACAGTACAAAAGCGCGCTCAGGGCAAATCCTTTCATCTAGTTTCAGCCGATGCTCTAAAGGTTACTGAACTACCGTTAGCTCCAGATGCCCTGGTTGCTAACCTGCCATACAACATCTCAGTTCCAGTGTTACTGCACTTTCTAGAACAGTTCCCATCCATTCACTCAGGTCTTGTTCTAGTTCAAGCTGAAGTTGCTCATCGACTTGCAGCAGTTCCAGGTTCAAAGGTTTATGGTGTTCCTTCAGCAAAGCTTGCTTGGTATGCCAATGCCAATCTTGCTGGCAACATCGGTAGAAACATTTTCTGGCCAGTCCCTAATGTTGATTCAGCACTGGTTTACTTTGTGAAAAGAGAGTTTGCCCTTGGTTCAGAAGAACTCAGACTAGAAACCTTTGCTGTTATCGATAATGCTTTCGCGCAAAGAAGAAAGACTCTAAGACAAGCTCTTGCTGAATGGGCGGGATCAGCTGCTAATGCTGAAGAGGTTCTTGTTAGAGCAGGGATTGAGCCAACTAAACGTGGGGAAGCGCTAACTATTCTTGACTTTGTTGCTATAGCCAAAGCAAGGCAGGGCTAGATGTTCAAGAAGAAAGTCAAAGACACCGGCATCTTCGATGACCTTCCAGTCTTCCAATCTCATCCTTCAACTCAACGTGAAGAAGTAAAGAAATCTGGTCGCCGAGCCATGCTTATTCCAGATAAGCCAGCAACAGCAGATCTAAGTTCAGATCAACTATTTACTAATACCGGTAGACAGCGTGAGGACTGGCTAGAGATTATCTATCAGTCAGCCCACCGTGAATCTAAGCAGAAAGACATCGCAACTTGGCTTCAAAACTCTTATCGGGTTCAGAAGTGGTGGGCTAACTCAATAGCACTGATGTATTTGAGGTGGCGAGAAGCGCCTAAGACCAATACCGGTAGTGATTCTGTGCTGAGAGTCTCCCAGAGAATAGAAGCGTCTGCATCTAGGGCCTTCAGCATCCTCAATTCAGAAAAGCTCTACGGGGAAGACTTCAAGCGCTTTCTCAAGCAGGTTGACTCTGAGCGACTAGTACTTAGTTTCGAAGATGAGACGCGAGCAACTGTCACCTTTCAGACTGCTGGCAGTGACTGCGATGTCTTGGTCGAGCATGAATTCATTCAGGGTAAAGCAACTGTTAAGAACAGAACTGTATTCTGGACTTCACTACTCAATCAGGTTGCAAGTCAGGTATCCCGATGAACCGAATCATTAGAGCTTCTGCTCCTGCTAAGGTCAACCTAGTTTTTGAGGTAGGGCAATTAGCCAACGATGGTTATCACCCAGTCAACTCTTTGTATTTTGCTTTAGACCTTCGTGAGGATCTAACTCTGGTTAGAGGTGAAGCAGGTACTGGCATCAGCATTTACGTTCACGGTGATTCACTGCCTGAGGCACACATAAACTCCGTGCCAACCGATCAGAGCAACCTAGTTCACAAAACAGCAGTTCTGTTTGCTGAGAAGCTGGGCATGCCAACACCTGATCTAATGATCGATATCCATAAGCGCATTCCAGTGGCTGGTGGTATGGCAGGTGGCTCAGCTGATGCAGCAGCCATGCTGGTTGCCATGAATGAGTTCATGCACCAAGAGCTTGGAACAGCAAGACTGTCTATCGAACAGCTCGCTGTGATTGGAGCAGAACTAGGCTCTGATGTTCCGTTCTGCCTTTATGGGGGAATGGCTATTGGTACAGGTCACGGTGATGAGATCACACCACTTGCCAATTTAGAGTTTGAAACCAACTGGGTTTTGTGTGCAAGTAGTAAAGGTCTCTCAACTCCAACTGTTTATGCTGCCTTTGATGAGATAGGCCAACACAGTGCCTTCACTGACCTCAGTGACAGTTCTAAGCTCTCAAGTGTTGCGGAACTAGGTTCAAGGATGAGTAATGACCTTGAGCCAGCAGCCTTCTCTTTGATGCCTGCGCTAAGTGAACTAGTGAGCCAGCTTCAAGAACTAGGGGCAACTAGGGCTATGGTCTCTGGATCTGGGCCAACCATTGCAGCCCTATTTGACTCTGAGGCTAAGGCTATAGAGGTGTCTAAGGTATTGGTTGATCAGGGCTTTGTTGCCTTGACGGCTAAGGGTGGGGCTCAAGGATCCAGACTAGATAGCTAACTAAAGAATAAAGAGCTCTATCTTCTGACAGAATAAGCATGTGTCAATCGCCCTGGCGGTTCACAATGCTCCCTAGTGTAACGGCAGCACGGCACCCTTTGGAGGTGTTCGGTCCAGGTTCGAATCCTGGGGGAGCAGCAACAAAGCACATAAAGGAGGTTAGATGAGCGAGCAGCACTTAGCCGTAATCGTGCTAGCCGCTGGTGAAGGCACCAGAATGCGCTCATCAACTCCTAAAGTTCTTCATGAAATAGCTGGCCTACCTATGTTGGGTCATGCTCTTGCTACAGCAACTGCACTTGGTGCTCAAAGAGTAGTCCCAGTCATTAGACATGAAAAAGACAAGCTAGAGGCATACATCAATGCTTTCTACCCACAGGCACACATTGTTCACCAGGATGAGATTCCAGGCACTGGTCGTGCTGTTGAGTGTGCAATAAATGCTTTCCCTGAAGATTTCTCTGGAGCAGTAGTTGTAACCAGTGGAGATGTTCCACTACTTGATGTTCAAACCATTGAATCAATGATTGATGTTCATCTTTCAACTGGTGCAGGTGCAACACTTCTTTCTGCAACATTTGATAACCCAACCGGTTACGGTCGCATCGTTAGAGATGACTCAGGCTCATTCAGATCAATCGTTGAAGAACGTGATGCAACTGAAGAAGAGCGTGAAATCACTGAAGTCAACGCTGGTGTTTATGTCTTTGACTTCAAGCTACTGAAGAGTGCTCTAGTAGCTATTGGTTCACATAATGCAGCAGGGGAGAAATACCTTACCGATGCTGCTGTTGAGATTCTTAAGTCAGGCAGCGAAGTTCAGGCTCTTGAGGTGTCTGATAACTGGCTAGTAGCTGGAGTAAACAACAGAGTCCAGTTACAAGAAGTTAGCGCTGAACTAAACAGAAGGATCTGTCAGGGCTGGATGCTTGCTGGTGTGACTATCACTCACCCAGAAACAACCTTTATTGATATCACAGCTGCATTAGCTGAAGATGTCACTCTGCTACCTGGTACTCACTTAAAGGGAATTACAAGAATTGGTAGCGGTTCAACTATTGGGCCTGAGGTAGTAATTACCGATACTCAGGTTGGTTCAAACGTAAGCATTACTAAATCGCAGATAGCTGGATCAGTAATTGACGACGAGGCAACTGTTGGCCCCTTCAGTTATCTAAGACCAGGCACACACCTAGGTGCTGGTGGCAAGATCGGTACCTTTGTTGAAACTAAGAACGCTGTTATAGGTGTTGGCTCTAAGGTTCCTCACTTGAGCTATGTAGGCGATGCCACCATCGGTGAGCACACCAATATCGGAGCAGGAACCATCTTCGCTAACTACGATGGTGTCAATAAACATCACACAGTCATTGGCTCACATGTTAGATCTGGCTCACACAACGTATTCGTGGCTCCTGTCACCATTGCTGACGGTTCCTACACAGCAGCCGGAACAGTAGTAAGAAAAGATGTTGAATCAGGCTCGCTAGCAATGAGCGTTGCTCCACAACGTAATCTTGCAGGGTGGGTAATAGCAAATAGACCAAATACAGCATCAGCAGATGCTGCTAACAAAGCAACCGAGTAACTAGGAAACGAGAGTAGCAATGCCGAAGAAAGCAACTGGAGAAAAGCGTTTACTTCTTGCAACTGGAAGAGCACATCCTGAGCTAGCTCAAGAGATTGCGACTCTACTTGACACTCCTATCGTGCCAACTACTGCGTATGACTTTGCTAATGGTGAAATCTTTGTTCGCTTCGATGAGAGCGTACGTGGTGTTGATGCTTTCGTAATCCAGTCTCACTCAGCTCCTATCAACGACCAGTTGATGGAACAACTAATCATGATTGATGCTCTAAAGAGAGCAAGCGCTAAGAGAATTACAGTTGTTTCACCTTTCTTCCCGTACGCAAGACAGGACAAGAAGCACAAGGGACGTGAGCCTATCTCTGCTCGTCTAGTAGCTGACCTATACAAAGCAGCTGGAGCAGACCGTCTGATGTCTGTTGATCTTCACTCACCACAGATTCAAGGTTTCTTCGATGGCCCAGTGGATCACCTTTGGGCACTTCCTCTTCTAGCTGACTATGTGAAGGAAACCTTCGGTGGGGATAACCTAACCGTTGTTTCTCCTGACTCAGGTCGTGTAAGAGTTGCTGACATCTGGGCAGACAGACTTGGTGCTCCACTAGCCATCATCCACAAGAGACGTGACCCAAACAAGCCAAACCAGGTTCAGGTAAATGAACTTGTCGGTGAAGTTGAAGGCCGCATCTGTCTTCTAGTTGACGACATGATTGACACAGCTGGAACTATCGTGGCTGCTGCTAAGGCCCTTAGAGATAACGGTGCAGGTCGAATCATCGTTGCCTCAACCCACGCGGTATTCAGTGATCCAGCAGTGGAGAGACTATCTGGAGCAGACGTTGACAACGTTATTGTTACTAACACTTTGCCTATCGACCCATCAAAGATGTTCGACAAGCTAACTGTTCTATCTATCGCTCCGCTTATTGCTAGAGCCATCTCATCCGTCTTCAACGATGACAGCGTTACTAGCCTGTTTGATGGTCACGTCTAAACCTACAAAGCAGTTATCTCTAGCGGGGGCTGTTGCAATTGGCATGGCCTCAATGCTTGGGGCTGGAGTTTTCTTTGTCTGGTCAAGTGCCTGGCAGATTGCCGGAGAAAAGATCTTCATTGCTTTACTCTTGGCAGGTCTTGTTGCCTGCCTAAATGCGGCATCGGTTTATCAACTTGCAAGCAATATCTCAAGAGCTGGTGGAGTGTATGCCTACTCAAGGGTTTATCTACCCACGGGATTTAGCTTCATCGCAGGCTTCGCATTTGTCTTTGGCAAGATTGCATCTATTGCTGCTATTTCCTTGATTATCCAGACCTACTTACTTCCTGGTTCATACATCGCATCTATCGCTGTTCTTGTTCTTACCGCATTGAATCTTTTAGGCATCAACAGAACAGCTCAAATGGCAGCGGTTATTGCAACTGCAACCACTGCTTTTCTAATCTTCAGCATTATTGCTGGATTTAGTAACGGCTTTAATCCTTCTGAGTTCCGAGTGAACATGCTTTGGCCATCGAGAGATATTTCAATTCTTTCTGCAGCAGCACTTATCTTCTTTGCTTTTGCAGGATATGCGAGGGTAGCAACACTAGGTGATGAAGTTAGAGATCCTAAGAAGAATATCCCTAAAGCCATAGTTATTTCTCTTAGTGCCGTGTTAGGTCTATACCTGTTGATCGCCGTTGTCGTGGTGGGAGTAATCAACACCGGTAATGAACCAATGCCTGAAGCGGTATTTGAGTATCTGCTGTTTGTTAGCGCACCGTGGTTTAGTCCAGTAATCATTGATGCTGTCGTGGTGGCAGCATCCTTAGGCTCTATGCTTGCCCTGCTTGCCGGAGTATCTAGAACTGCTGCAACCATGGCAGAAGATAAAGAACTACCAAGTGTGTTTGCCAAACGAAATAGATTCGGTGCCCCATGGCTAGCCGAGGCACTTATAGCCGTAGGTGCAGTTATCTTGATTGAGAGCCGTGAATACACCTACTGGGTAATAGCCTTTTCAAGCTTCAGTGTGCTTCTTTACTATGCAATTGGGCACCTAAGCGTATTGGCTCAACCCAAGGATCAACGAAGACAGCCAAGGTTTATAGCCATTCTGGGCTTCTTGCTCTGCGCTTTATTGCTGGTTAGTGTGCCTGGGCCTGCGGTGTTGATATCAACCGTCATACTGGTGGTTGCCTATGGGGCTAGAGCTGCCTTGCGTGCCCTAGCCAAAGCCAAGTAGACTTCACTAGAAACAACGGCGAGGGTTACAAATCGTAACCGTAATCGACGGGGTCAAGGCTTTAGGGCCAGGGTTCCTCGCGTAACACGCTTGAGTTGAACACCTAAAGAAATGGAATAACTCATGTCAGAAAACAAATTAGTAGGCGAATTCCGCACCAGCTTTGGTAAAGGATCAGCCCGTAAGTCAAGAGCAGCCGGTAGAACTCCTGCAGTTATCTACGGTCACGGCTCAGAGCCACGTCACATCACACTTCCAGCTCACGAGATCGCACTTGTGCTTCGTCACAAGAACGCAATCATCGAGTTAGAGCTAAACGGTAAGAAGGAAACAGTTCTTGTGAAGAGCGCATCTAAGGATGTTGTTACTCAGATCATCGAACACGTTGACCTTGTTGAAATCGTTAAGGGTGAAAGAGTTCACGTTGAAGTTCCAGTACACGTTGTTGGAGAGTCAATGTCAGGAACTGTTATCGATCTAGAGCACAAGACTCTAAAGCTAGAAGTAGATGCAACCACTATTCCTGAGTACGTTGAAGTTGTCTTCAACAAGGAAGGTCTTGGCTTCCACGTAACAGCTAAGGACATCGTTCTTCCTGCTGGAGCCAAGCTGGACTTCGCTCCAGATGAACTAATCGCATCTGTAGTTGGAACCGGTGCAGGTGCAGCTGAAGAAGCAGCTCCTGCAGCAGAAGCACCTAAGGCAGAGTAGTTATCTCTACTAAGACTTATCTAATAGTCGGGCTCGGTAACCCCGGGCCCGACTATTCTCACAACCGGCATAACGTCGGGCAGATGGTCTTAGACGTTCTTGCTCAAAGAACCAGTGCAACATTCAAACAACATAAAGCTCATGCCATGGTCGCCGAAGGCAAACTAGGCGTTGGCTTTGATGCACCAAAGCTAGTGCTAGCTAAATCACTCGGATACATGAACACCTCCGGTGGACCTGTCTCAGCGCTTCTAAAGTTTTATGATCTAAAGCCTGAGAACCTAGTTGTTATTCACGATGAACTAGACATCGATGCAGGAACTCTAAAGATCAAGTTCTCTGGTGGCCATGGTGGTCACAATGGACTGAGAGATATCATCAGTGCCATAGGCAACGATTACATCAGGCTAAGAGTTGGTATTGGTCGCCCACCAGGACGCATGGACACAGCAGACTTTGTCCTGCAAAACTTCAGCTCAAATGAGAAACAAGAACTACCCACCACACTTGAAATAGCAGCAGACATGGTTGAGGCAATAGCAACCCTTGGTTTAGCTGAAGCCCAGCAGAAATACCATTCCCCGAATTAGTTGACTGGAATGCTTGAAGCTGCTTCTAGTAGATACTTCTTGTTCTGATCTAGGCAACCTTCATTCCAGTAATCAACTGCTATTCCATGCACGAATATCGCTGCAGTCATAACTTCAGCATCTCCTTGGTTAGGCACATAGCAGTCGTATAAAAGCGGATAACCTTCTAAAGAAGTTTCAAGGTATTCATATGGGCCGCCACCCATACGTTGCTCGATTGAGGAGAGCGTTGACTCCTCTATGCCAATCTCTGGGGTGTAATAGTTGATGTCAGAGTAGTGAACTTGCGGGCCAATACCGATAAAGGTTTCACCCATCCAATTGCCCACTGAATCTCCAGTGCAGTAAAAAGTACTTGGGTCTATGCCATCCTCAGAAGGAGCTCCACCTTCAGCCAATGAACCATAGTCAGCTTGAAGTTGAGGAAGTTCACAACTCGTAGGCAAAGTGGCGATTTTCTCTGTATTGCTATTCATCTGGAACACAAAGAACCCAGCGGCTATTGCCAACACAGAAGCACTTACTATGAGAATGGCTCTAAAACGCTTAGGGGAGTTTGCCTTAGGGCTTGCTTGAGTGTCTTGTGGATCCATTGACTCACCTTTACTTGTGGCGGTAGAAACACTTTGAGTTTACCTTCGCAGACCTAGACATAGACTTGATGCCATGGACGCGATAAAAGTTTCTGAGGGGTGCTCGCGCCTTGTCGCACGCGTTTCAGATGCTTACCCATTCGTTCAGGTCAGTAAAGGCCTTTCAAATAAGCGTTTAGAGGTAGTTGCACCTACTGGAGCACAACCCTGGATCTTGAGTGCAATTGCTGATTTGCGTAAGGCTAAGAAGCTATCTCAACAAGCCCTTGCTGTTGTTAGCTCAGGTCGAGAAGCCGAAGATCTAGTTGAGTTCTTATCTGCTACTAACCCTGAAGCTGAGATTCTAGAGTTTGCTTCCTGGGAGACATTGCCACACGAGAGACTCTCTCCGTCTGCTGAGACCGTTGGTAAAAGACTCAAGACTTTACACAGACTCAATCAACTGAACAAAGAAAAGAGTAATAAACAGGTCTTTGTCATTGCCTCGATTAGAGCAGCTTTACAACCAGTTGTTCTAGGTCTTGCTGACTATCCACCACTGGAACTAAAAGTTGGGGGAGAGTATTTACTTCCCGAGCTGACTCTGAAACTAGTTGAGATTGCCTATCAAAGAGTTGACATGGTTACTAAGCGTGGAGAGTTTGCTGTTCGAGGTGGAATTCTAGATATCTTCCCAACTACTTCTTCTCACGCCATAAGACTTGAGTTCTTTGGTGATGAGCTAGAGCAAATGAGAGAGTTCAGCGTAGCTGACCAAAGATCTCTCGATGGCAGACCAAATGAAATCACTATCTATCCAGCAAGAGAAATCATCATCACACCAGATGTTGCTCTAAGAGCAAGAGAGATGGAACATGAGTTTCCAAACCTCTCAACCATGCTCGCCAAGATCGGTCAGGGTATCCCTGTTGATGGCATGGAATCTTTAGCACCAGCACTAGTTAGCTCCCTTGGTCAGGTTTCTGATTACCTAGCCAAAGATGCTTATGTTGTTTTGCTATCTCCTGAAAAAGCAATGGCGAGAGCTGCCAACCTAATTGAAACTAACGAAGAGTTCCTCCATGCTGCCTGGGATGCAGCATTAGAAGGAGCAAAGGCTCCGATTGATCTAAGCGCTGGCGGATTCAAGTCTCTGCATGATTTCACCGTTGCTCTTGATGACAGACAACTAATCAGCATCTCCGCATTTCTAGCTGATGAAACTCAACAGATAGCGCTGAATCTTCTAGAGATTCCTAACTTCAAGGGTTTAGATGTTGAACCTGTTGATTACATTGCTGACCAGTTAGCTAATGGTCAACAGGTAGTTATTGCATCACCTGGTCATGGAACAGCAGAGCGTATTGCTGAATTACTTCATGCAGCTAAGGTGCCAGCCAGCGTCTTAGAAGAACTTCCTGAGTCAATAACCAGCATCGATCAGAAGGCAACGGAAGTTCTTCTGATTCAAGCGCCAATCAGAAAAGGCTTCGCATCAACTGATGCCAAGTTGATTCTGCTAACCGATAGCGATTTCTTTGGTCGAGGTGCTGGATATAACCAAGTGAAGAGACCAAGGCTTGCTGCCAAGCGTGGACAAGCTGTTGACCCATTAGCTCTAAAAGCTGGTGACTATGTTGTTCATGAGATTCACGGCATTGGTCGCTTTGTTGAGATGGTGCAGAGACAAATGGGTGTTGGTGTCTCTAAACACACCAGAGAGTATCTGACTATTGAATACGCTCCATCAAAGCGCGGACTAGCTGGAGATGTTCTTTATGTTCCAACCGATCAGCTAGATTTCCTAACTAGATATGTTGGCGGGGAAGCACCAGTGCTATCTAAGATGGGCGGCTCTGACTGGTCCAAGGTTAAAGGCAATGCTAGAAAAGCCGTTCGCAAGATTGCTATTGACCTAGTGAAACTCTATTCAGCAAGAATGAACGCTAAGGGTCACGCCTTCTTGCCTGACACAGCTTGGCAAAGAGAAATGGAAGATAGCTTCCCATTTGTTGAAACACCTGATCAACTAAACACTGTTGAAGAAATCAAACGAGACATGGAAAAGCCAATTCCAATGGACAGGTTAGTTGCCGGTGATGTTGGCTACGGTAAGACAGAGATCGCCATTAGAGCAGCCTTCAAGGCTGTTCAAGATGGCAAGCAGGTTGCAGTGTTAGTTCCCACTACGCTATTAGTTCGTCAACACGTGGAAACCTTCATTGAAAGATTTGCTGGGTTCCCAGTAAACGTAAGAGCACTCTCTAGATTCCAATCAGCAAAGGAATCTAAAGAAACCATTGCTGCTCTCGCAACTGGTGAAGTTGATGTTGTGATTGGAACACACAGACTTTTGTCTTCTGGTGTGAAGTTCAGAGATCTAGGGCTCATCATCATTGATGAAGAGCAACGCTTTGGTGTTGAACACAAAGAGAAGCTCAAGGACATAAAGACCAATGTTGATGTTCTCTCCATGTCAGCTACCCCTATCCCTAGAACTCTGGAGATGGCAATCACAGGTATCAGAGAGATGTCCACTCTGGCTACTCCTCCTGAGGAGCGGCACCCGATACTTACATATATTGGCCCATACAACGACAAGCAGGTAGCAGCTGCTATCCATAGAGAACTAATCAGAGAAGGCCAGGTCTTCTTCGTTCATAACCGAGTTGAATCCATAGATAAGGTTGCCTCTCAGTTAGCCGAGCTAGTTCCTGAAGCCAGGATTGCTGTTGCTCACGGTCAGATGAATGAAGGTCAACTAGAGCAGGTTGTTATTGACTTCTGGGAAAGACGATACGACGTCCTGGTTTCAACAACCATCATTGAAGCAGGAATAGACATTCCTAATGCCAACACTTTGATTGTTGATAGATCAGAGAACTTTGGGTTATCCCAGTTACACCAAATCAGAGGAAGAGTTGGTAGATCTAGAGAGCGTGCCTACGCATACTTCCTTTATTCCCCAGATAAGCCTCTATCTCCTTTTGCCTTAGACAGACTTTCAACTATTGCTGCTAACAACGAACTAGGTTCCGGCATGCAGGTGGCACTAAAAGACCTAGAAATACGTGGAGCAGGAAATCTTCTCGGGGGAGAGCAATCAGGTCACATTGCAGGAGTTGGCTTTGATCTATACCTACGCATGATTGGTGAAGCAGTAGATGAATTCAAGGGCATCAAGCATGAATCTCCAGCAGAACTAAAACTAGAGATACCAATCGATGCACATATCCCAGTCGAATACGTTGATTCAGAACGACTAAGACTTGAGGCCTATCACAAACTATCAGCAGCTAGTGGTGAACTAGGAACAAGAGCCCAACTAGATGCAATCTTCCAAGAACTTGAAGACAGATATGGAAAAGCTCCTCAGTCAGTAAAGAACTTGATTGATGTCACAGAACTTAGACAGCAGTGCAACAGATTGAATCTGAAAGATGTGATGATGATCGGAAACCAGTTCAAGCTAACTCCAGTTGAACTAACAGAAGCTCACCAGATTCAACTGAGCCACATGTATCCAGGGCTTAGATACTTAGCCTCCGCCAAACAGTTATCTGTTTCAGCACCTAAAGACTCTCAAGGAGAGATTCTTGAAGACAGGGCTCTGATTGATTGGGCTTGGGTGTTCTTAGCTCAGGTCTTTACTTCGAAAGAATCTGCATAGTCAGGCCAAGGCTAGACAAGAGCTTCACTTGAGTGGAGAGAGTTGGGTTGGACTTCGCTTGTTCGATGTGGCTGATGTCTCGTTGGTTGATTCCAGAGATCTCTGACAGATCCCGCTGGCTGAGTCCGAGTTCTTTTCTTCTTGTCGCTACCGCCAAAGCCAAGACCTCTTTGAACCTCTTTGGTTCAAGCCCTAATTGAATCTGAACCCATTGTGCTTTGGTCGCTTCATCCCAGCTGAGCTCGCGTCTAGACATCGCTGCTTCAAAATCTGCAAGTTGTTCTGATTTCATAAAAGCAATCATTCACTTTGCTCTCCTATTTGTCAATAGCCTCGAGCTCTAGCTATCCCCAGAACCTCTGGCAAACTAGCACCATGAGCGAACTAGACAAACTAATCCAAACAGCCAACACTCTTAGATCTCCTGGTGGATGTCCTTGGGATGCTGAACAAACCCATGAGTCTCTAGTTCAATACCTTTTAGAAGAAACCTATGAGCTTATTGATGCCATTGAGTCAGGCACTAGAGAAGATGTCTTAGAAGAACTAGGGGATGTTTTATACCAAGTGGTCTTCCACTCCGATCTTGCTCAGTCCGGTTCTCTCGGAGAATCATTCAACATCGAAGATGTTGCTAAGTTCACTAGAGAAAAGATGGAGGGTAGGCACCCTCATGTCTTTGGAACCCCTGAACAACTAGAGAAGTACAAAGCCAACACCGGTGATGATGTAATGCTCAACTGGGATAACCACAAACAAAAAGAGAAACCAGAACGAGCCTCAGTACTAGATGGTATCCCTCAAGCACTACCTGCCCTAGCCCTAGCAAACAAAGTAATAGGCAAAGCCCAGAAGATAAACCTCTTAGATAAAGACACCCAGTCACCCATCCAACTAGACACAGAAGAACAGCTAGGAGCATTACTTCTAGCCATAGTCCAAGCAGCTAAAGCTCAAGACCTAGACCCAGAAAGAGCCCTAAGAAGTGCTGTAAGAGATCTCTCAGACGACATCAGGAAAGCAGAAGTATTAGCTGCTAGCGATGCTGGGGTTATTGGGGTTGAGGGCTGAACTTTAGCCAATTTTTGCGCAGGAATCCGTGATCATTTGATCGCAGATCGAGTTAATGATCTAATGATCTAGATCCCTACATGGGGACGAGATTGGATAATCATGACAGATGCGCCAGATATCAGGAGCTATAGCCTTCTGGAGTTCTTTGCAAGAAACTACAAGGTGCCGAGGTATCAGCGAAACTACTCCTGGGGTGAAGAGCAAGTAACACAGCTACTAAAAGACCTCTTCGAATTCAACGACTCAAATGATCCCTTCTACCTACTTGGGGATGTCATAGCAGCAAACTGCCAGGACAAAGACTTTGATTTCGATCTCATCGATGGTCAGCAAAGAGCAACCACACTCGTGATTCTCTTTTCAGTGCTCTACAAGAACTTGAAAGCGGGCGAAGCATCAGACGATGATTTGCAGGAACTTTTCAACGCACTAAAAAAACAAGGTAACTTGCGACTGAAGATGTCAGGCGAAGCTTCTGAAATCGTACTTAGTTATATAAACGGAGCAAATGTATCGGATTTGGATAAGTCAACGCCTTCCAGAGAAAACGTCGTATCCGCTTTGGAGGTGATCATCAAAGCACTAAAAGAGCAGTTTGAGGTTGATTCATTTGACGGGCAATTAAAATTCACAAATCGCCTTCTGTCTAAGGTTTATTTGGGGCGTTTGACATTAGCTTCGATGGACCAAGCGACTGAATTCTTTGAACGCGTAAACAATAGAGGAGTAAAGCTTACTTCTGCTGAGCTTTTGAAAAACAGACTCTTGCAAAACATCGTTGGCGACGCCGAGTATGAATGGGCTGCAGACAGGTGGGACAGCGCTGAAAAAGGCCTCATGAACAAGAGCAAAATTGGATCATTGGAATATCTGCTTCGACAGATGCGACAAGCAGATTTAGGTCAAAAAGTACAGGACAAAGAACTCTTCAAGAAAATGGAGCCTCTCGTTAAAGACGAGGAAAGTTGTCTTCGTCTCATCGATGAAATTTCAACTAAGCAACAAGCACTTTTGCAAATTCTTGACAACAAGACTCCTCAGGGCGGACCAGACCCGTTCCCTGAAGGCACAGATTTCTTTGGCTTCACTCAAGCCATTGGAGTGAAGCTAGCCGGAAGCCATTTGTCTCCGGACACATACCTTCACCTAAGTAAAAGACTTGCAGCTAGATCTATTCTGTCCTTGCTCGCGAGTGAACGTTCTCAGTCTTTCGAGAAGCAAACACCTGGATGGTCTCAATCAATTAAAGGATTAGGGGCATCGGCTGGAGTCGCGGAAGTGGACTCATGTCTAAACTTCCAGGAAGAAGAGATTCGCCAGCTTTTTGCCATTGCTTGGCAAATGTTCAAAGACTTGAAATACAACGGAACACCGGGTCAAATTAAGCGAATTCGATACATTTTGGCTAAGGCTAATCACTTAGTGAACGAAATTGCCCCAGAACACAATTACTCCCTCAAGGACTTTTTGACGACATCCAAAAAGAGCAAGAGAGCACTTTTGCCAGGTTTCGACATCGATCACATTTATGCTCAATCTCCAAACGAAGGATTGCAACATCTGCACAATATAGGCAACCTTACCTTGCTGCATTCCACAGATAATTCAGGTGCTGGAGCAGACGAGCCAGTGGACAAGAAAGTGGTGTACGGTCATTCAAAGGCTTACCTCACGAAGGCGTTGACGAAGTTTGAGCAGACGCCAAAAGTAGAGAACGTTATTGCCCAGTATCGTGTCGCAGCGATTGATGACAATGTGACGTGGGGCACGGAAGCATTTGAGGCTCGTGCATCAATGTACTGGGGCTTGGTCGCGACTTCACTTATTCAAGACTTGGGTTTTGATTTCAATCTAGATCTCAAATTTGACTAGGAAGTTTGAGTTATCTGCCAAACTTGACCCATGGCTAAAGACATTAACCCACCTAGAGGTATGAGGGACTTCCTACCTCTAGAGAAGGCTAAGCGGGAGAGTGTTTTAGGGGTTATTAGGGGTGTTTACTCTTCTTTTGGGTTTCAAGAGGTTGAGACTCCTGCTTTAGAGAACCTAGATAGGTTGACCTCAGGCCAGGGCGGGGATAACGAGAAGCTTGCTTACAGGGTCATGAAAAGAGGGGCTGAGATATATAGCGCTCTGGAAGATATGTCTTCTGTTGATGCTCTAGCTGACCTAGGTCTACGTTTTGATCTAACTGTGCCGTTGACCAGGTTCTATGCAACCAATAGGAATGAACTACCAACTGTCTTCAAAGCTATTCAGATGGGTCCAGTCTGGAGAGCAGAGCGACCACAGAAAGGTCGTTACCGTCAGTTTGTTCAGTGCGATATTGACATCATCGGAGATGATTCAGTTCTTGCTGAGATTGAACTACTAAATGCTTCTCTTACTGCTTTAGATGCACTGGGTCTAAACAAGGCTGTTATTAGAGTCAATCATCGAGAACTTCTTACCTCTTTACTAGATGGCTTTGGAGTTCAAGCAGAAGATCGTTCTTCAGCCATGATTACCATCGACAAGCTAGACAAGATTGAAGCTATCGGTGTTGTTAGTGAACTTAGAGAACGTCTAGGGGATGAGATAGCTGATAAAGCTAGTGCATGGCTTGCTAAAGCCGACACTTCTGTCCCAGAACTTCTTGCACCTATCTTTAGTGCAGTAGCTGAAGGACGTCTTCGCTTTGATCCAACACTTGTAAGAGGTATGGGTTATTACACAGGAACCATCTTTGAGATAGAGATGCCAGGCACTGGCTCTGCTATTGGTGGCGGTGGTCGTTACGACGGCATGGTTGGTAAATGGCTAGGAACAGATGTTCCTGCTGTTGGTATCTCTATTGGCTTTGAAAGAGTTGTGGAACTAGTTGAGACCCAGAGCAAAACATCTGGTGTAGTGCTAGTTCTTGAAGATAGTTCACTAGAGGTAATCAATAAGGCAGTTGCTTTCCAGAAGCAACTGATTGCCTCTGGCAAGGCTGTTCGTTTGGAGATTAAGCCTAAGAAGCTCAATGTATTGCTAGATAGCCTTCTGGCTAATGGCTTTAGTGAGTTTGCTCTGGTTGGGGCAGAGACAGCAGAGCTCAGTTTTAAGCCAATCGGCAACTAAACTTGAAACAACCCCAAAGGCGTGTTTTTAGGCTAAAAAGCCATAATCAAATAACTATCTAGGAGAACCATGTCCATCATTGATGCAGTCGGCGCAAGAGAGATTCTTGACTCAAGAGGAAACCCAACTATCGAAGTTGAAGTTTTACTAAGTGATGGATCCTTTGGTCGAGCAGCTGTTCCTTCAGGTGCTTCTACTGGTGCTTTTGAAGCTCACGAGTCACGTGATGGTGACAAGAAGCGTTACATGGGTAAAGGTGTTCAGAATGCTGTGAAGGCAGTAGTTGATGAGATTGGTCACGATGAGAAGGGAATCATTGACTTTGATTCTCTAGATCAGAGACTGGTTGATGCACAACTTATCCGTATGGATGGAACTCCAACTAAGTCAAACCTAGGAGCTAACGCAATCCTTGGTGTTTCTCTGGCTAATGCTCGTGCAGCAGCTGAGTCAACTGGTCAGCCGCTATACCGCTACCTAGGTGGACCTAACGCTTACACACTTCCTGTTCCCCTAATGAACATCATCAATGGAGGATCTCACGCTGACAATGGTGTTGACATTCAAGAGTTCATGATTGTTCCTATTGGTTTTGATTCTTTCTCGGAAGCACTTCGTGCTGGTACTGAGGTTTACCATTCTTTGAAGGCTCTACTGAACTCAAAGAACCTAGCAACTGGTCTTGGTGATGAAGGTGGCTTTGCTCCTGATCTACCAACTAACCGTGCAGCTCTAGAACTTATCTCAGAAGCTATCAATGGTTCAGGTTATGTTCTAGGCAAGCACTTTGCTCTTGCTCTAGATGTTGCTGCAACTGAGTTCTATGACGAGAAGACAGAGAAATACAAGTTTGAAGGTAAAGAACTTACTCGTGAAGAAATGATTTCTTACTACGAAAGCCTTGTTGCTGACTTCCCTCTAGTTTCTATTGAAGATCCACTAGCTGAAGATGACTGGGCTGGTTGGACAAAGATTACTGCAGCACTTGGTAACAAGGTTCAACTTGTTGGTGATGACTTGTATGTAACTAACCCTGCTCGTTTGCAGAAGGGTATCGATGAACTAGCAGGTAACGCGATCTTGGTAAAGGTTAACCAGATTGGAACTCTTACTGAGACTCTAGATGCTGTTGCTCTAGCTCAGAGATCAGGCATGAAGGCAATCATCTCTCACCGTTCAGGTGAAACAGAAGACACCTTCATTGCTGACCTAGCTGTTGCTACCAACGCTGGACAGATCAAGACTGGTGCTCCTGCAAGAAGCGAAAGAGTTGCTAAATACAACCAGCTTCTTCGTATCGAAGAAGAACTAGCTGATGCTGCTTACTACCCAGGTGCAGCTGCTTTCCCTCGTTACAAGGCCTAAGTAAACAATGGCAACTAGAAATCCAAACAGGAAGGTCAATGTTCGAGCATCTGCTCAAACAAAGGTCGGCACTGTTAGACAAAGAGTTGCCAGCAGATTCTCTTGGACTCCTTCGACTCTAATAACCGTCGTCCTAGTTGTCTTTGGTGTTAGCTCTATCGGGCCTCGCTTGAGTGATTACTTTGTGATGCAAACCCAGATCGCTCAACTAGAAGCCAAGCTAGAAGAAGCAAAGAAGAATCTAGAGAACATCACTGAAGAGAAAAAGCGCTGGGATGACCCGGTATACATCAGAGCTCAAGCTAGAGACAGATTGTTCTATGTTGTCCCAGGTGAAATCAGTTACCTAGTTCTAGATGCCGATGGTCTAAACCTTTCAGATACCAGTGGAACAGTTGGTGCTCTACTTGCTCAAAAGAAGAACAGTTCAGACTTCTCACAAACTATTGGCACAACTAAGAAAGACTGGGCCAAAGGCCTAGTTCAATCGGTCATTAGAGCAGGTCTAGATCAACCAGTCTCCGAAACCAAATCTTCAGCTAGTAAATAATGCCAATAACTAAAGCCACCGAAGCCGATCTATTAGAGATGCAGGCTCAACTAGGCAGGCCTATGCGAGATGTTTTAGGTATTGCTGCTCGTTGTGTTTGTGGGAAACCTATGGTTGTTCAGACCTCACCAAGGCTTTCTCACGGTGAACCTTTCCCTACCTTCTACTATCTAACCCACCCTGCTACATCAGCAGCTCTTAGCGGTTTAGAAGCAGATGGCTTCATGGTTACCCTGCAGGATCGCTTAGCTGAAGAACCTGAGTTAGCGGCTAACTACCTTAAAGCTCATGAGGATTACATTTCTGACCGTGAGGCTATCGAATTCGTTGAGGAACTGGCTGGGATTAGTGCCGGGGGAATGCCTACCAGAGTCAAGTGTTTGCATGCTCTGGCAGCTCATTCCTTGGCTAAAGGGCCAGGATTCAACGTTATTGGTGATTTAGGGCTAGAAGCTGCTGGCTTTGATGCCAGTAAGTGCAGATGTAAGGTTTCAACCCAGTAAAATCAAAGGAGCGCACAGTTGCTCTCACAAAAAGATAAAAAACTTAGGAAATACCAGCATGCAAAAAATCTTGATCATTGGTGGCGGTTACGCCGGTTTCTACACAGCATTCAAACTAGAGAAACTCCTAGGTAAAGGTGAAGCAGAGGTCACCTTAGTTGACCCACTTCCATACATGACTTACCAGCCATTCCTGCCTGAAGTTGTTGCAGGTTCGATTGAGGCTAGACACACAGTTGTCTCACACAGAAGACACCTTCCAAAGACCAACATCATCAACGGCACCATGATTAACGTTGATCACGCCAGCAAGGTTGCCACCTTGGTACTGCCAGGTGTTGGTGAAACTAAGCAGTCATACGACCACATAGTTATGACAGCGGGAGCTGTTTCAAGAACTTTCCCTATTCCAGGTGTTGCAGAGCACGCTATTGGTCTAAAGACTGTTGAAGAAGCAGTCGAGATTCGTAACACCATTCTTACTAACTTCGATAAGGCAGCAAACCTGCCGGAGGGTCCTGCTAGAGACAGACTGTTGACCTTCGTCGTTGTTGGTGGAGGCTTTGCTGGTATTGAAGTATTCGCTGAAATGCGTAACCTAGCTTCTTACCTTCTTCGTTACTACCCAACTCTTGAGTTCAAAGATGTTCACTTCCACCTAATCGAAGCTATGGGCAGAATCATGCCTGAAGTTTCACAGAAGACTTCTGAATGGGTGCTAGCAGATCTTGATCGTCGTGGAGCAAAGATTCACCTAAACACTCAGCTAGTATCAGCAACCGATGGAATTGTTGAACTTTCTACTGGTGAAAAGTTTGAGAGCGATGTAATCGTTTGGACTGCTGGTGTTATGGCATCTCCTTTTGTAAAGAACACCGACCTTCCACTAGATGACCGTGGCAGAATTGCAGCTCTTCCAACACTTCAGGTAAACAAAGATGGCGTTGCCGTTGACGGTGCTTGGACCGCAGGAGATGTTGCAGCTGTTCCAGATCTATCTGGTGGCGGTGTTGGTGGTTTCTGTGTTCCTAACGCTCAGCACGCTGTTCGTCAGGGCAAGCTACTTGCTAAGAACCTTGTTTCTACTCTTCGTAACGAAGGCATCTTGGAATACAAGCACAAGAACGCAGGAGCAGTTGCTGGTCTCGGTCTATACAACGGTGTCTTCCAGTCAGGAAACATTGTTCTAAAGGGACTATTAGCTTGGTTCGCTCACCGTGTTTACCATGGTCTAGCAATGCCTATGTTTGAGCGTAAGCACAGAGTAATCATGGGCTGGATTTCAAACTTCGTATTCAAGCGCGACATTGTTTCCATTGCGGCTACCGAGAACCCTCGCCAGATCTTTGAGACCTGGGCCTCACGCCCTAAGGCTTAGTCAAGAACTAAATAGGTGCGCCCCCATAGCCCAATGGCAGAGGCAGACGACTTAAAATCGTCCCAGTGTGGGTTCGAGTCCCACTGGGGGCACCGTAATAGTTCGCTTAGAGATTACTGGGATAAGGGCCGATTAGCCCCTTAAAACCTTAGGCTTATTCCAACACCGCTTGCTGCGGTTCTAACAAGGAGATGTAATGGTAGAAATTCTGTTGGTTGTATTGGCTGTAGTAGTAATTGGTGGCATCTGGTTTGTCGCTATGCGAAACAGTTTGGTTCGTCTAAACGTTCGTGTTGATGAGGCATGGAGCGATATCACCGTTCAGCTCAAGAGAAGAGCAGATCTTATTCCTAACCTGATTGAAGCTGTTAAGGGTTATGCCAAGCACGAGCAACAGGTTTTTGAAAACGTTACTAAGGCAAGAGCAGCAACTATTTCTGGTGCAGCACTAGCTGACCCAGCTCAGGCAGCAGAAGCAGAGAACATGCTGCAGGGTGCATTGAAGTCTCTATTCGCAGTTGCTGAAGCTTATCCAGTTCTACAGGCAAGCCAGAACTTCCTATCTCTTCAGGCAGAACTATCTGACACTGAAGACAAGATCATGGCAGCTCGTCGCTTCTATAACGGTGGAGTTCGTGAACTAAACACCAAGATCCTGGTATGGCCTAACTCATTCTTTGCTAAGGGCCTTGGATTTGTTGAGCGTGCATTCTATGAAGTTGCAGATCTAGCAGCTATTCAGAACGCACCTCAGGTCAAGTTCTAAATCTCCCTAGGAGTTTTATAAATGTATTCAGCGATAGCTGCTAATAAGCGCAACACTGTCTTAATAATCATCTTCTTTGTTCTCCTCATCGGGGGCTTAGCAACCTATGCCGGTTATGCAACCGGCTATGGTTCTTCAGCCTTTTTGATTATTGGCTTTGTTGCTCTCTATGCTTTGATTCAGTACTACGCTGCTGGAGCTTTCGCTGTTGCAGCATCTGGTGCAGTTCAAATCACTAAAGCAGATAACCCAAGACTTTGGCGAACAGTTGAAAACATTGCAATCTCTGAAGGCATGCCAATGCCTAAGGTTTATCTAATCAAAGATGAAGCTCCTAATGCCTTTGCATCAGGGAGAGATCCTAAGCACGCAGTAGTAGCTGCAACCACAGGATTACTTGCCATCATGGATGACAATGAACTTCAAGGTGTAATGGCCCACGAGATGGCTCACGTCAAGAACTATGACATTAGAGTTTCAACCATCGTCTTTGGTCTAGTAAGCGCTGTTGGTATCTTGGCCGACTTCTTCCTAAGAATGGCTTTCTACTCAGGTAACTCAAGGAGCAAGGACAGCGGTCAGCTAGCTCTTGTCCTAATTGCTTTTGGAATCGTTGCCTGGATTGTCTCAGCACTTATCGGGCCTATTGTTAGTGCTGCTGTTTCAAGACAACGAGAGTATCTAGCTGATGCATCAGGAGCTGAGATCACTAGATTCCCTGAAGGTCTTCAAGGCGCTCTAGGAAAGCTAAGAGACTACGGAAGACCTATGAGAAAAGCTTCTTCATCTATGGCTCACATGTATATCAGCGACCCAGTAAAGCCTTCTGTTGCAGAAAGACTATTCTCAACCCACCCACCACTAGACAAGAGAATTGAACGTCTAGGAGTTATGGGCGGGAAGTTCTAGTTTCAAGTTACCTTTTGGTTTCGCTTCAATACCATCTAGTCCCTGCCACTTTCTAACCTCAACTAAGTGCTTAGAGATTGCTTTGGCGGATGTTTCAACTTCTTTAGGGGTTAGATGTTTCTCATGCCAAGCAGATTGAACTAAGAGAGTTTTGTTTTGTCTATCTGACTTGAGATCTATTCTTGCTACCAGGTTGTCTTTATGAAGTGTTGGCAGGCTGTAATAGCCATAGATTCTTTTAGGTTCAGGAGTGTAGATCTCTATACGGTAATCAAAGTTGAAGATTCTTAGAGCTCTTTCTCTTTGCCAAGTTAGAGGATCAAAGGGGGAGAGCACAGTAGTAAGTGAAGGCTTTATCTCTTTGAAGTTGTAATTAATAAAGTCTTTATGAATAAAAGCTTTATCTTGCCAGTTCTCAACTGTTACTTCTTGGATTACTCCTTGTTCAAGGAGAGAAGCAAGTATTGGCTTAACTTCACTTGTGTTTTGACAATAAACATTGGCGATGTCTTTGATGGTGCCAACACCCATAAGTCTTGAAGCATTAGAGATAAGAAGTTTTTGGGCTTTTATGTGATCTACGCTCTTGTTGAGAATCTTGGTTGGTATTACCTGTTCAGGAAGAGCATAGATTCTGCTGAAGTTTTGTCTTCCAGCAGCAATAAGTTCTCCTTGGAAGATCATTCGCTCTAGAGCTCTCTTGACATTGCTCCAACCCCACCAAGAACCTTGTCTTTTGTTCTCTTCATGTTCAAACTGGCTTGAGGTCATTGGGCCATTTGTCTTTAGTTCTGCTTTGATCCAAGTAATGAGTTTCTTGTTCTCTTTCTCAAAGCTGTCTTTTTGACTTGCTCTATCTCGATACCACTGCATACGCCAGTTAAAAAGAGGAAAGTCTTCGGTCTTGATAAAGCTAGCTTGGTGAGCCCAATACTCAATCAGGGTTGGATTCTTACCTCCGGTGAGAGAATCTAACTCTTTCTTGTCATAAGCCCCTAGACGGCTAAACAGTGGCATGTAATGGGCTCTCTCGAACACATTGACACTGTCGATCTGTAGCATGCCAAAGCGGGTAATAACATCTAGGACGCTCTTATCCTGCTTAGTATCCAGCCCACAGGCATGTAAGGCCAATAGTTTGGCTTGCCTAGCGCTTAGGGATTCCATGGGTTTACCTATCTTTGGGTTCCTTTCAATTATTCCGTTCAAAGACAGGAAAGCATAAAGCAAGGAACCTCAGGTAGGCTCTAGTTCTAGACGACAAAGGTGTCTTGAGCCCGGCTCGGCACTGTCTAATTGACCGAGTAGTCCAGGGCTTACCTCCTCTAAGATCTAATAAACATGCAAGAGAGAACAAATGCCTGATCAAACACCAGTGGTTAGCCCCACTCTTGAAGACTTTGAATTAGCCCAGCTAAACGTTGCTGCTGTTGCGCAAAAGACTCCACTACTTAGAAGTAGTTACCTAAGTGAGATCACAGGTGGTCTAGTAACACTAAAGGCAGAGAACCTCCAGAGAACTGGTGCCTATAAAGTTCGTGGTGCTTATAACGTCATGTCTAAACTCTCATCTTCTGAGCGCAAAAGAGGAGTAGTTGCAGCTAGTGCTGGTAACCATGCTCAAGGTGTTGCTCTAGCAGCTAGAGAGCTAGGAATCAAAGCAAAGATCTTTATGCCAATAGGTGCATCTTTACCTAAGGTTTCAGCAACTAAGGGTTATGGAGCAGAAGTAGTTCTAACTGGTGAAACCTTTGCAGACTGCCTAAAAGCAGCTAAAGAATATTCAGCAAAGAGGAACGCAGTCTTTATTCCACCTTTTGATCACATTGATGTTGTCATTGGTCAAGGAACTGTTGGTCTTGAGATCATGCAAGAACAACCAGAGGTTGACAACATTGTTGTTGCTATTGGTGGTGGAGGGCTAGCTGCCGGTGTTGCAGTGGTAGCAAAGCTAATGGCTAAAGCCAATGGTAGAAAAGTAAAGGTTTATGGTGTTCAGTCTGAACATGCTGCACCATATGTAACATCTTTGAAAAAGGGTAAGTTAACTGAAGTTCCAACCACCCCAACCATTGCCGACGGTATTGCTGTTTCAAAGCCAGGTCGTATTCCTTTTGAGCTAATCAAGAAGAACATCGACAAGGTTGTTACTGTAACTGAAAACGAAATAGCTCAAGCAATCCTTGTCTTACTTGAAAGATCTAAGCAGGTTGTTGAACCTGCAGGTGCTGTTGGTGTTGCAGCAATACTTGCAGGGAAACTAAAACTAAAGGGAAATACTGTTGTAATTCTCTCTGGTGGAAATATGGACCCACTATTACTGCAGAGAGTAGTAAGACATGGTCTAGCAGCTGCTGAGCGTTACACAACTATCTCTGTCATGCTTCCTGACCGTCCAGGTCAGCTGTCTTTGACAGCTGCTGTGATTGCTAAGGCTAACGCCAACGTAGTTGAAGTTCTACACACTAGACACGGTCTAGGCTTGAAGATCTCTGAGGTTGAACTAAACCTTTCAGTTGAAACTTCAGGTCATGAACACACACTAGAAGTTATCAAGGCTCTCAAAGAAGCAGGCCTAAAGCCTAGAATCATGGAAGCTCGAGAAGACTAGTCAACGCTCAGCCCTTACCTTGAAGAAAAATAAGGCTTTGTTGCCGAAGGGGGAAGTTCTTTAGTGGGCAGCGTATAGGGTTTTAGTAAGTGTTAATGTTCTTGGTGCTGCAGAGGGGTTGCCAGTGAGTGATGAAAATAAGGGCCTAACTTGGGGGCCAATACCTTCAAGACCCCTGACTAGAATCGCTTTTTACCTGAAGATAGTCAAATATAGAAATGGGTCTAAAGCACCAAAATCAAGTGGTGAATATTCACTAGCTAGCTTTAGGCAACCTGCTCTGCAGCTGGCAACAAGTATTTTTCTCAGTTGGTTGATGTTGAATATTTTTGCTGATTTTGGTCCCATGAAGTACGGAGCTAGTAACGGCATCAGATATTCTCATGATGACTGGGCCTTACAAGGTTCAAGCCCAATACAACTGATAATTCTTGGACTAGCCATTGTATTTTCAAGTTTTTTGAAATTTTGTTTCTTTATAGCTATCTTCAAAAAGAAAGTTCTGACATTAGGAACAGGAATCCTTCCACTTGCTGCATCTGTCGTTGCTCTCATTTGGTTAGTCGTGTGGGGTGACTCAACTTTCGTAACTAAACAATACGTTCTCTTCATTGAATCGAGTTTGGCATTTTCCCTATCCCTAGTAATTGTTAGCTCGATACTTTTCTTAGGGCTTGACAACTTTAGAACAATTAAAGTTGTTGAAGCGTAGGAGAACGGAGTTGAATCTTTTCCTTCCTGAAAACTACACACCAAATGTGTGGCTAGTTAGGTTATTGATTCGTTTAAGGATTTTGCGCAGTCCGGACTCGGAAAAAACTGAAGCTGAGTTTGGAAGAGCAGCACTAGTCAATGCATTTTGGTGGATCGTCGCCCAGTCTTTGCTTGGCATTTCGCTGTCTTTTATATTTATCAATCTATTCGCAGATGTTGGACTTGGCCGTGGAGTCCACTACTCGTATGATCACAGTGACTTTATGATGCAAGGTCGAGACATATTGGTCAACCTTGCGTTGCTTTTCGCATGTATTCTAGGCCAGTTTTCCTTCTTTTGTTTCATAGTATCCAGATCGAGAAAAACAGAACTGATCTTGGGGCCAAGGTTTTGGATTCTAGTCTTGTTCGCATTAGTAGCGCTACTGGCAGTATTAGCGAGACAGACTTTATTGGGTGGGGAACAATACTTCGGTTACATACCAAACTCACAAACTTTTTCAGTGTTGGTTACCTTATTTTCTTCTTTGTTCTTTTTAGGCCGGGAAATCAAAAGGTAGAGAAACAGTCAATTCTTTTTAGTCATGAGTGATTCAAATGCGAATGACAAATTCTGACTTGAAGACTCAGATAATTTCTTCCAGCGATTACTGATTCACTTGATGAGGAGAAGACTAACCTTCGAAGTGTTTGACTGAAACGATCTTCACAGTCAAAGTCTTGCCATTAGGTGCAGTGTATGAAACTGATTCACCGATCTTGGCACCCATGATTGCTAATCCCATAGGGCTATCTGGTGAGTAAACACTTATGTCTGTGTTTTCTGCCATTTCAGCTGAACCTAGTAAGAATTCCATCTTCTTTTCATTTAGTTCAATTGTGATAACCATGCCTTGGGCTACTGTGTCACTGGCTTCTTGTGATTCACCAACAACAGCGTTAGCGAGGATCTGGGTAAGTCTTGAGATACGGGCTTCAATGATGCCCTGTTGGTCTTTAGCTGCGTGGTAACCACCGTTTTCCTTGAGGTCACCTTCTTCACGAGCATCCTGGATCTTCTTTGAAATGGCAGCACGCTCAACGTTGATGAGGTTATCTAGCTCAGCCTGTAAACGGTCATAGGCCTCTTGAGTTAGCCAAGTTGGGCTTGAATTCATAGTTACTCCAAAGTAAGAAAAGAGCTCGGTCCAGGGACCGAGCAGGTATTTATCTAAGTCTATTCAAACCAGCAGCGGTCCACTAGACCCGTGACCGCTAACTCAGTGGTTCTAAGCATTGCTTTGACGGGAACATCAGTGATTGAGCCGTCTTCAGAGCCTGATGCTGGGATTATGACTTCTTTATAAGCAACAACCCCATAATCCTCTTTGAGGGCCTGAATGGCGCAAATAGCGGTGGTATTGGCAGGCTTTGTGACCACAAAGCTGACACTGGTGTTGGTTTTGTCAATGACATCGAATGAGGTGGTTTTGACGGTTGGGTCGTTCTTTGCTGTGAGGTTAGCCCAGATGGCCCAAGAGACAAATAGGGCTGCCAACAGGCTTGCTGTGAGGATTATGGCAAGGCGTCTTTTGCCCTCCTGCTGAGGGCTCTTGCCATAACGCTGGGCTATTTGCTCTGGTAACTGCTGCACAGGTTAAGGTTAACTCATGAACTTCAATACCTTGATACTAAGAGCCGAAGAAGAAGCTGAAGCTATTGCTGCAAGCCCAGGAACTATCGGCTGGATCTTTACCTTTGCCATGGCTATCGGAGCAGGTTTTCTAATCTTTGATATGGTTAGAAGAATCCGTAAGGTTCGTTACCGTGATGAGATTCAACAAGAGATCTCTGAAGAGCAAGCTGCTATTGAAGAAGCTGCTGAACTAGAGAAACAGCGTAAGAAGCAGAACTAGTTTCCTAGTGATCCAACTAGTGGGTTAATGCTCACTAGTAACACTGCTACCCAGTGACACATAAAAGCAATCACTGTTAGTGAATGAAAGATTTCATGGAAACCAAAGTGACCTGGAAATGGGTTAGGTCTTTTTAGACCATAGAACACAGCACCTGCTGTGTAACAAAGACCACCAGCAAGAATAAGAACCATTGCAACTAAGTTGAAGTTTAGGAAGTCAACGATATAGAACATCGCTGCCCAACCGAGACCCACATAAAGTGGAACATAAAGCCATCTAGGTGCATTGATCCAGAACACTCTGAAGAACACTCCTACTAGAGCTCCTATCCAAACACTTAGAAGTAGAACTACACCTTTATCTCGCTCTAAAGCGAGCATTGCCATTGGTGTGTAGCTACCGGCAATAAGTAAGAAGATGTTAGCGTGATCAATTCTCTTGAGAGCAACTCTCATCTTTGGCTTCCAGTTGAAGCGGTGATACAGAGCAGAGTTACCAAATAGTAAGAATGAACAAGCAAAGAAGATGGCTGCTGCAACCTTAGGAACAACACCATCGGCAAGAACTAGAAGAACTATGCCACCGGCAATGACTATTGGTAATACACCGGTGTGAATCCAACCTCGCCAGCTAGGTTTAGGGTCTAGGGCTGTATCTGGAACTGTTTCTGTTACTGGAAGATACAGGGGATCTGGCTGTTCGTTGTTCATTACTCAACCTTACGCCTTTGTCCTAATGCCTGCCTTCGGCAGGTAACCTTAAAGGTATGCGTAAGTTGATTTACAGGCTATATGAGCGGGGAATCCTAGGGGACCTTTCCTCAGTTGACCTACCTAAGCACGTAGCTGTGATGCTTGATGGCAATAGACGCTGGGCTGAGAGAAACTTTGGGGCTAAACCTAAGATTGGTCACACTGCTGGGGGAAAGAAGATCCATGAGTTCCTGGGTTGGTGTGATGAGTTAGAGATTCCAGTTGTTACTTTGTATATGCTCTCCATTGAGAATCTAACTAAAAGGTCAACAGATGAACTAGATGATCTTCTAGCAATCATCGGAGATGTTGCAACAGAACTAGCAGAAGCTAAGAAGTGGCGAGTAAGACTAGTAGGGGATAGAGATGCTCTTCCTGCTGATCTTCGAGAAAGAATCGAGATTGCTGAGAAGGCAACAGCAGATCTCAAGGGATTAGATGTGAACCTGGCTGTTGCCTACGGTGGTCGCAATGAGATTGCTGAAGCGATGAAACAGATTCTTCGTAAGCATTCAGAAGCTGGCAGCAGCATTGAAGATTTGGCAGAACTACTATCTCCTGAACTTATTACTGAGCACCTATACACCGGTGGACAACCAGATCCTGATTTGATCATTAGAACTTCAGGTGAACAAAGACTAAGTGGTTTCTTGCTTTGGCAAAGTAGCAACAGCGAACTCTATTTCGAGGAAGCCCTCTGGCCTGATTTTAGAAGGGTTGATTTCCTTCGTGCACTTAGAGCATTCGCTAAGCGAAATAGACGTTTCGGGGCTTAGGTTAATTTCTAGTTACAGACCAAAAACACTAGGCGTGTTGAAATAAGAATTTGCTAATCAAGTTCTAACATGATTCCAATAAGTGAATTGGAGCATAAATGGCCGCTAACAGCAGTACTACGACCAAGACCACAAAGACAACTGCTAAGGCCAAACCAGTCAAGCCGGATACGGCAATCAAGACCTTCATCATAGATACTTCAGTTTTCCTGGCTGACCCTAGAGCCATGTTCCGTTTCAAAGAGCATGAACTTGTAATTCCAATCATCGTTATCAATGAGCTTGAGAAAAAGCGTCACGATCCAGAGATCGGTTACTTCGCTAGACAAGCACTTAGAAACCTAGATGATCTTCGAATCAAACATGAAAGATTAGATTTCCCAGTCCCTGTTGGAGATGGTGGAACTCTTCGAGTTGAACTGAACCACATCAACCCAGATGTTCTTCCAGTTGGTTTCCAACTAGGCGATAACGATTCAAGAATCTTGGCGGTAGCAGCAAATCTGTCTAATGAAGGGTTTGATGTAACTGTTGTTTCTAAAGACCTTCCACTTCGTGTTAAGGCTTCAGCACTTGGTTTACTAGCTGATGAATACAAAGCTGAGATGGCAGTTGACTCTGGATACACCGGCATCGCTGAGATTGCTCTTAGTGCTGACCAGATGAGTGATTTCTATGATGGTGAAATCTACGACCACCCTCAGGTCAAAGACCTACCTACTAACTGTGGTCTAGTAATCACTAGTGAAAGAGGCAGTGCTCTAGGCCGTGTGACTCAGGACAAGAGAATCAAGCTCGTTCGTGGAGATAGAGAACTCTTTGGAGTTCACGGTCGCTCAGCAGAGCAGAGACTGGCTATCGATGTATTGCTAGATCCAGAAGTAGGAATTGTTTCTCTAGGTGGTAGGGCCGGTACTGGTAAATCAGCTCTAGCTTTATGTGCTGGTCTAGAGGCAGTCCTAGAACGTCGTGCCCACAAGAAGATTATGGTCTTTAGACCTTTGTATGCAGTTGGTGGACAAGAGCTAGGTTTCCTACCTGGCACAGAAGCAGAGAAGATGAACCCTTGGGCTCAAGCAGTCTTTGACACTTTAGGACCATTGGTTAGCAAAGAAGTTATTGAGCATGTAATTGATAGAGGACTACTAGAAGTTCTTCCTCTCACACACATCAGAGGTAGATCGCTACACGACACTTTCGTGATTGTTGATGAAGCTCAATCACTTGAGAGAAATGTTCTGCTGACAGTTCTAAGCCGTATTGGACAGAACTCAAGAGTTATCATGACTCACGATGTGGCTCAGCGAGATAACCTTCGAGTTGGTCGACACGATGGTGTTGCTTCAGTGATTGAAGCACTCAAAGGTCAATCACTGTTTGCTCACCTGACTCTAACCAGATCAGAGCGGTCACCTATAGCAGATATGGTTACTAGCCTTCTAGATAACTAGCCTGTGTAAAACTTAAGAAGCCTTTTTGGTTTTTGACTAACTTGGTTTGGTGCCCAGTCCATCTGAATTACTAGCTCTAATACCCGCTCTGTATTTGCTAGCGGTGGCATGGCCCTTAGCTGTAATAGATCTAAGAGAACATCGTCTTCCAAATAGGTTAGTCTTGCCCACCTATCCGATAGCTCTTATCTCACAGCTTGTTGCCACCACAATCTCGATGGACTGGGCACGGTTTCTATTTAGTGTTCTTTGTTCACTGGCTGTTTTAGTGATTGGAGTTATTGCTAATCACTTTGATGTCTTGGGTATGGGGGATGTGAAGTTAGCAGGAGGACTTGCTCTGATTCTTGGTTACTTCAACATCTATCTGCCGATAGTGGCTATTGGCATAGCTTTTGTCCTTGCCTTTGGAGTGATTCTGTTGCTTCTAACCAAGGGCAAGGTAAGCCTGGGTACGAGTATCCCCTTAGGGCCTTACCTGTTACTTAGTTTTATAGGAACTACAAGCTATTGGGTGATTACTCACTCGGCTTAGTCATAGATAGAACATCTAGGGCTTTATCTAGCTGTTCCATAGTTAGCTTCTCGCCATCAACGTAACCAAGTTCAATAGTTGCCTCACGGATTGTTACACCCTTAGCAACAGCATGCTTAGCAATCTTGGCTGCTGACTCGTAGCCAATGTATTTGTTTAGCGGGGTAACAATAGAAGGAGAAGACTCAGCTAGTGCTCTTGATCTTTCAACGTTGGCCTCTAGTCCATCAATGGTCTTATCAGCTAGAAGAACAAGAGAGTTAGAAAGCAATCTAATTGACTCAAGAAGGGCGTTACCCATAACAGGGATTGCTACGTTTAGTTCAAAGTTACCTGTGGCACCAGCCCAAGCAACTGTTGCATCGTTACCTATTACTCGAGCAACAACCATAAGCACTGCTTCTGGAATTACAGGGTTGACCTTGCCTGGCATGATTGAGGAACCTGGTTGAAGATCTGGAATAGCAAGTTCTCCGATACCTGCGTTAGGTCCTGAACCCATCCAACGAAGGTCATTACAAATCTTGGTAACACCAACAGAAAGAGTTCTAAGAGCACCTGATGCTTCAACTAGAGCATCTCTTGCTCCTTGTGCTTCGAAGTGGTTTCTAGCTTCTGTAACTGGAAGCTTTGTCTCTGCTGCCAGTAGACGAATAACTTCCTGAGGGAAACCCTTAGGAGTGTTGATTCCTGTGCCAACAGCAGTTCCACCTAGTGGAACTTCAGCAACACGAGAAATAGTTGCTTCAACTCTTTCAATGCCGTATCTAATCTGAGCTGCGTAGCCACCGAACTCTTGACCTAGTGTCACGGGAGTTGCATCCATCAAATGCGTACGACCTGCTTTTACTACTGTCTCCCAAGCCTTAGCTTTTACTTCTAAGGCTTTAGCTAGGTGATCAAGAGATGGCAGCAGGTTGTGAATAAGGGCAGAGGTTACTGCTACGTGAACTGAGGTAGGGAATACATCGTTTGATGACTGAGATGCGTTCACGTGGTCGTTAGGGTGAACCTTGCTACCTAGCTTTGCTGTTGCCAGGGTTGCTAGAACTTCATTCATGTTCATATTCGATGAAGTTCCTGACCCGGTCTGGAAAACATCTACGGGGAATTCTTTATCGTGCTTACCTGAGATAACCTCATCGGCTGCATAGGCAATAGCGTCGGCTATGTTCTTATCTAGAACACCAAGGGAAGCGTTAGCTAGGGCTGCTGACTTCTTGATCTGAGCAAGAGCTGCAATGTGTGCTCGCTCTAGAGTGGTACCGCTGATTGGGAAGTTCTCTACTGCTCTTGCAGTCTGTGCTGCGTATAAAGCGTCTACTGGGACTTTGACTTCACCCATGGTGTCGTGTTCGATGCGGTATTCCATTTAGTTGCCTTTTCTACTGTGTATTGCCGATGGTTACGATCTCTTGAATCTCACCAAGGGTTAGCTTGTAATTTGCTCCTACAACAGCCAATTTACCCGATTCAATCCTTGAAGCGATCAGTGTTGATCGGGCGATGAGCTCGTTGATGGTATGTCGGACATGAAGGTCAGTTATCTGGTCTATTTGGTGCAGCCCATTTGCATGGGCTGCCTCAACTGTTGGCGAAATCCTTTGAACCAGGTTATGAATGAATTCACCTTCAGGAAGGGCTTGCCCCTCAACGGCATTCATGGTTGCTCTGATTGCTCCACACTCGTCGTGACCTAAAACCAGAATCAGGGGAACCCCTAAGACTTCAACCGCATACTCTAGAGAACCCAAGATAGTTTCAGCGATTACCTGTCCAGCATTTCTAACAACAAACAAGTCACCCAAGCTAACATCAAAGATAATTTCAGCTGAAAGCCTGGAATCAGAACAACCGAATAGTGCAGCGAATGGTTTTTGCTCTTTAGCTAGTTCTTTTCTCAGCCCGAAATCTTGTTTCAGGTGCCGAGGGCTGTCTGTTACGAATCTTTGGTTACCGGCAAGCATTGCCTGCCAAGCAGCAGCGGGTGTTTGTGGTCTCGGTGAATTATTCAACTTTAGGAACTCCCCATAGTTTCTCGTCTATTGAATCAATGAAGGTTTTGAATTCGCTGTCTCCAGCAACTCCATAGACGAGCATGTAATCCTGATCCCTGTAATTCAAGACCATGATGTAATCCATAGTTTTCTTAGGTTCATTCTTGGTTATTGATTCGTAGACATCCCATTTGTAATGCTTTGAAGAATATTCTTTGGTTAGCACCTTGCCATTTAGAGATAGTGCTAACCAGGTTGGGTTGGCATTGAAGGCTTGGGTGTATCCGACGTATTTGATGTCGCTACCAACAAAGCCAGCTTTGAAAACTGGAACGGTATCAATGTTGTTGGTGGTGAGCATCGCATTATTTGACCACCAGTTTTCTGGGGGAGTAATGGTGATTACATCAAAGCCTGAATCCGCTTTAGCTTTTTGAGAAATAGCCGTGTAATCAATCTCTCTAATGCGAGATGAGTCATCACGAGGAACGATAAGGACAAGTGTGACAACTAAGCCGATAGATGCTCCTAGTGCCAGAATCAGGTTGATTACTGTTTGGCGAGCTCTGTGTCTAGCGGCTGAATCACTCAAGGGGTATTTAGTCCTTCTTCTTTAGTACTTCATCAAGTTTTGCTCTAGCTCCGGTGAGCCACTCTTCACACTTCTGAGCTAAGACTTCACCACGCTGCCATAGGGCCATGCTCTGATCTAGGGTTACTGAACCCTGCTCTAGCTGGTTGAGCACCTTGGTTAGTTCGTCGCGAGCCTGCTCATAGGTCATCTCGGCGATATCTGCGTTAGGGTTCTTCTCAGTCATGGTCTCTCCAGTTTAATCGTTGATTAGTTAGCGGTTGCATCCAGGTCGCCCTTGGCAACCCTTAGTTTGAGTAATATTCCGGCTTTAGCCATCTTTGGGTCAGTTATAACGTTGCCTTCGCTATCTCTAACCACCGCATAGCCTCTATCGAGGGTACTTTGTGGGGATAGTGAGCGAAGCAGGTTCTTCTTGTTCTCTAGATCAGTACTTTGTCTATCTAGCTTGTAGTCAAGGTCATCTCTAAGTTCTCCTAGAGCTCTTGCTAGGTCATCGGTTCTCTGGATTAGGTAGGCATGAGGGTCTTTTAGAAGAGGATGCTGTCTAATCTGTTGAATCAGGGTTACCTGGTGACCGAGGTAGGAACCAATGATCTGCTTCATTCTCTCTAGAGAATCTCTAATCTTTTTGCGCTCTTCAACCACATCAGGAACTACTCGTTTAGCAGCATCTGTTGGAGTAGATGCTCTTAGGTCGGAAACATCATCAATGATTGGTCTGTCGTTTTCGTGGCCGATAGCCGAGATAACCGGAGTCTCACAAGCAGCCACAGCTCGAACCAGAGCTTCATCGCTGAAGCCAACTAGATCTAGGAATCCACCACCACCTCGGGTGATGATAATTACTTCGACCTCAGGATCTGCGTCCATCTTCTTTAGAGCTGCAATAACGCTCGGTGCACACTCTGCTCCTTGAACAGAAACGTTAGCCATTCTTATGACTGCCTCTGGCCATCTAAGTAACACGTTTTGTCTAACATCTTTTTCAGCGTCTGAGTTTTCAGCTGTGATAAGTCCGATTACGCCAGGTAGGAAAGGAAGTTTCTTCTTCTTAGATGGATCTGCTAAACCTTCGGCATAAATCTTTGCTCTTCTGGCTTCAATTTCAGCCATTAGAACACCAAGGCCCACCTTCTTTATGGAAGATACTTTTAGGCTTAGTGTTCCTCGGGCGACGTAGTAGTCCATGTTTCCTGACACTAAGACTCGGTCACCATCTTTGAACTCTTCACCAGCTGAAACTAGAACACCGTTGAAGATAACTAGCGAGATGGTTGAGCCTGTGGCTAGATCTCTAAGCTGCGGATAGGCATGTCCTCCGGCTTTAGCTTGGAACTTGATGATTTCGCCCTCAACCCAGGCATTTCCCCAACCTTTGACCGCATTAGCGACTCTTTCGCTCAATTGCTGGACTGTGAACGGGTGATCCGGGTCTTTGCCTATGCCGATTACCTCGTTCATGACCAGTAACCTTTCCGGTGCGTTTAGAATTGCCTTGTGACTATCTCCCAGAATACTTCCGACCAAGGACTTATGGCTTCTCGTAAGCGGGTTCTTTTGGCTGCCCCTAGAGGATACTGTGCTGGGGTTGATAGAGCCGTTATTGCAGTAGAGAAGGCTCTAGACCTACACGGCTCACCGGTCTATGTCCGTAAAGAGATCGTCCACAACAAGCACGTTGTCTCCAGCCTTGAAAGACGTGGAGCTATCTTCGTCAACGAGGTTGACGAGGTTCCTGAAGGCAGCATCCTGGTCTTCTCAGCTCACGGAGTGAGCCCTGCTGTCATCAAGGCTTCAGAGGAAAGAAACCTAAACACCATTGATGCAACCTGTCCACTGGTTACCAAGGTCCACAGAGAAGTTCAAAGATTTGCTAGCGAAGACTACGACATTCTTCTTATCGGTCACGAAGGTCACGAAGAAGTAGAAGGAACAGCGGGAGAGGCTCCTGACCATGTTCAACTAGTTGATGGTCGTCACGGAATCCTAAACGTAACTGTCAGAGATCCAGAGAAAGTTATCTGGCTGTCACAGACCACTCTTTCAGTTGATGAAACCTATGAAACAGTGGAAGCCCTTCGTGAGAGATTCCCAACTCTTCAAAACCCACCTAGCGATGACATCTGTTACGCAACTCAGAACAGACAGGTAGCAATCAAGAAGGTTGCTCTGGATGCTGAACTAGTTATCGTTGTTGGTTCTGCTAACTCTTCTAACACTGTTCGTCTGGTTGAAGTAGCACTAGAAGCAGGAGCAAAAGCTTCTTACCGTGTTGACTACGCATCTGAAATCAAAGATGAATGGTTCGAAGGTGTTTTAACTGTTGGAGTAACATCAGGTGCTTCTGTTCCTGAGGTCCTAGTTGATGAAGTTCTTGTCTTTCTTGCAGAACGTGGCTATGGCGATGTTGATATTGTTCAGACCGCTGAAGAAGATGTTCAGTTCTCACTGCCTAAGGAACTTAGAAAAGATCTAAAGGCTGCTGGTGAAGACACTAGTAACAAGCAGAAGAGAAGCTCAGACACTCACTAACTAAAGTTAGTTGTCTTTACAAGCTTCCCTGTCCTGTCAAATGTCTTCCAAACACCAGTTTGTTTGCCTTGATCAAAAGAACCAGATCTCATTAGAGAGCCGTCTTTTCTAAAGAACTCCCAGAAGCCATGCATTTCTTTGTTCTTGTATGAACCTTTGAAACGGGGATTCCCGTTATCGTAAAAAGGATCAACACCGAGCATTAGATACTCATAGATTTAGAAGCAGAACCCAACTCTTGAGTAGCAAGAACAACACGCTTAGCCATATCAGCTTCAGCAACCTTGCCCCAGGCACGTGGGTCATAAGCCTTCTTGTCGCCAACTTCGCCATCCACTTTTAGAACCTTGTCGTAGTTAGAAAGCATGTGACCTGCGATAGATCTAGTGAATGCATACTGAGTGTCAGTGTCGATGTTCATCTTCACAACACCAAAGCGAACTGCATCAGCAATCTCTTGAGGAGTTGAACCTGAGCCACCGTGGAAGACAAGATCCAAAGGCATGTCCTTGCCATACTTGTCACCAACTGCACGTTGAATGTCATTTAGTAGTTCTGGTCTTAGAACTACGTTTCCTGCTTTGTAAACACCGTGGACGTTACCGAAGGTAAGAGCAGTCAGGTATCTGCCGTTTTCACCTAGACCTAGAGCTTCAGCCGTTAGCAGACCATCTTCGATGGTTGAGTAAAGGTGTTCACCTTCACCACCTTCAACTCCATCTTCTTCTCCACCAACAACACCAATCTCAACTTCTAGGATGATGCCTAGGTTCTTGGTCTGAGCAAGAAGATCTTTAGAGATTTCAAGGTTCTCAGTTAGAGATACAGCTGAGCCATCCCACATCTGTGAGTTGAACAAAGGCTCCTGGTGGTTACGAACTCTTTCCTTGCTTAGTTCAAGAAGGGGAAGAAGGAAGGTTTCTAGGTGTGGCTTTGAACAGTGGTCTGTGTGAATACCAACAGTGATTGGATAGTTCTTAGCAACTTCTCTTACAAAGTTAGCCATAGCTGCAGCACCGGTTGCCATGTGCTTGACAGATGAACCTGACCAGTAATCGCCACCACCTGTTGTTACCTGGAGGATGCCATCAGAACCTGCTTCAGTTAGTCCCTGCAGAACAGCATTAACTGTTTGTGAACTAGAGACGTTGATGGCAGGGTAAGCAAATCCACCTTTCTTAGCGCGGTCAATCATTTCTGCGTATTGATCAGGTGTTGCTACTGGCACTTTAGTACTCCTATGGTTTGGCTATTTCTTCGAGTGGAACATTTAGGTTTGGTTCAGAATCAACAGTTGCCGGCGGCATGTTATCTAGGTTCTCAAGACCTGAGGTCGGTTGAGTAACTGCGATAGCTCCCCAACGAACAGCTGTCTGCACACCTAGTGAAACATTGAAGCCCACTCCGTAGTCTTCTTCACCTTCGGCAATTGGGTTAGAAACAACAGCAGATAGGAAACCAGCAAGGGTTGCATCTCCTGCACCAACAGTGTTGATTACCTTAACCGGAGGAGTTCTAGCAGCCCAGTGACCGTCAAGAGTCACAGCAATCATGCCGTCTGCTCCCATAGATGCAAGCACTACTTCAATACCGTGTTCACAAAGTTCACGAGCCGCTTCAACAACATCACCAACGGTAGCTAGTTCTCTGCCAACAGCAGAAGCTAGTTCTTCAGCGTTTGGTTTGATTACAGTCACGCAACCCTTACGTGCCCAATATGAAAGAGGTTCGCCTGAAGTATCAAGAGCTACCTTCACACCCATCTTCTTCATTGAGTCAAAGATTGGCTGCAGATCAACATAGACACCAGTTGATTTATAAGTTGGAAGAGCACCAGCGATAACTAGCCACTTAGCTCCAGTGTTTCTAACTTCAGCTTCGGTTAGATCAACAACCTTCTGCCAATCTTCTTCGCTTAGAGATCTAGGAGACTCATTTACTTTGGTGGTTGTGCCGTGCTTGTCAACAATTGTTGTTGAAACACGAAGGTTACCTTCGACCCATAGTGGAACTAGGAAAGAAGAACCTGTTCTTTCGAGAACACTTGGATCAGCATTACCAATAGGAACTACACCTGGAGCATGAATGTTGGCCAGGGTAAGACCACGAGAGACGTTGATACCTTTACCAGCTAGTTCTTCACGAACATCATCAGCACGGTTTACTCCACCTGGGTGCAGGTTATTTACGAAGTAAGTTCTGTCGAGAGTTGGGGCAGGTGTCAAAGTGACAACTGGAGCACCGAAGTGTCCTTGCGACATGTGTTTCTCCTACCCGCTTGTATTGAAGTGAATAGCCTGTTTACTGGCTAATTAGAGCAAACAACGATGTCGGCTAACTCCAAAAAGTATAACAAATGCCTAGATTTAGGCAGATTTGGGCCTAAGGCTCTTGATCTTATGGTTGGTCAATTTAGCCAGTTCATCAAGGGTAGAAACCCCATGCCTATCAGCCATATGGATCACTATTCTGGCGCAGGCATCGCTATCGGCAAGGGCATCATGGTGGTCAAATTCCTCATGACCTATGGCATAAGCCACCTGATTGAGCCTGTAACTGTCTAAGTTATACGTCTTCCTAGCCATGATCAGGGAGCAGCCATAGCGAAGGTCAGGTAGTTCAACCTCTATAAGGGCAGCACTAGATCTCAAGACCCCCATGTCAAAGCTGGCATTATGGGCAATCAGGTCATCCATCCCTATAAACCCAAGCATCTGGTCTAATGCCTCTGCCCAGCTAGGAGCATCAATAACATCGTCAGGGTTGATGCCATGAACCCCAATGTTGCCTGAAGCAAACCAGTCATTAGGGTAGGGAGGCTTTATAAGAGTGGAGAAGGTATCTACTATCTTGCCTTCAGCTACCTTTACTAACCCAACAGCGCAAGGACTAGCTGAAGACCCATTAGCAGTCTCAAAGTCGATGGCTGTGAAATTTAGAGGCATAGTTCAATCTAACCTAGGGCCAAGACAAAGCCCTAAGCCAAGTAAACTTGCTTGAATGGCTCTAACAATCGGTATCGTCGGACTACCAAACGTCGGCAAATCAACTCTCTTCAACGCACTTACTAAGAACAATGTGTTGGCAGCGAACTATCCCTTCGCAACCATTGAACCTAACGTAGGTGTTGTTAACCTTCCAGACCCAAGACTTCAAAAGCTTGCAGACATCTTTGGAAGCCAGACATTGCTTCCAGCTCCTGTGTCCTTTGTTGACATCGCTGGAATTGTTAAAGGTGCCTCTCTAGGCGAAGGTCTAGGAAACAAATTCCTAGCTAACATCCGCGAAGCTGATGCTATAGCTCAGGTGGTTAGAGGATTCATTGATCCTGATGTTGTTCACGTTGATGGCAAAGTCGATGCCTCAAGTGATATTGAAACCATCAACACAGAGCTCATCTTGGCTGATCTAGAAACCCTAGACAAAGCAAGAGTAAGAATTGAAAAAGAAGTAAAGGGTAAGAAAGTTGAACCTGCTGTTCTTGACACAGTTGATGAAGCACTTGCTTTTCTAAATGCAGGTAAGCCCCTTTCTGTTTCAACTATTGATTTACTACCTATCAAAGAACTAGGTCTACTAACTGCTAAACCTATTCTTTATGTCTTCAACGTAGATGAGTCAGTCTTGAGTGATGCAGCTAAGCGTAAGCAGTTAGCTGACCTAGTTGCTCCTGCAGAAGCTGTGTTCTTAGATGCCAAAGTTGAGTCAGAACTTATTGATCTCTCTCCTGAAGAAGCAAATGAACTACTAGCTTCTCTTGGTCAAGATGAATCAGGTTTAGACCAGCTAGCTCGTATTGGATTCAACACTCTAGGTCTCCAGACCTATCTAACTGCTGGCCCTAAAGAGACTAGAGCCTGGACTATCAAGAAGGGTGCAACAGCACCTCAAGCAGCTGGCGTTATTCACACAGACTTCCAAAGAGGTTTCATCAAAGCTGAAATCGTTTCTTTCGATGATCTAATTGCAGCAGGTTCAATGAACGATGCTAAAGCAGCAGGTAAAGTCCGCATGGAAGGTAAAGAGTATGTCATGCGTGATGGCGATGTTGTTGAGTTTAGGTTCAACGTTTAGCCAAGCATTAGATTTGCTCAGATCTGAGCACCGGTGCTTGCCAAAACTTTTATAAACAATCAGTAACAATCGAACAATTTGCAGATTAGTTGTCCCCATCGGGGGATAAATGTCGGTGGGGGTGGCTATAGTTTTACTAATTATTCGTTTTTATTAGGGGGATTTCCTTGAAGTTAGTTAAGTTCGTTGCTTTTGTTTTAGGTTTTGTTTTACTTTTTCAGGGCGTTAGCCCGGTTCAGGCTTTGGTTGCTGTGCAGAGTTTTGCTGCTGAGGATTATTCTTCTGCTCGTTTACAAGCTGGTTTGATTGGTCAAAGGATTCTTGTTGTTTCTGAGTTGAGTGAGGTTTCTTCTACTTGGGTGAATCCTGATGGTTCTTTGACTACTGAGTCTTATGGTTCTCCGGTTCGGGTTCGTGATGGTGCAGCAAAGTATGGGTGGCGTGATCTTGATTTCACTTTAGAGATGACTTCTAGCGGTGTTGAAGCTAGGTCTGGTTTGTTGCCTTTAGTGCTTTCTTCTGGTGGTTCATCTGATTTGGTTTCTGTGGAGAGTGGTTCTGGGGTTGCTTTTGGGTTTAGGTGGGATGGGGTTTTACCTGCACCACAGCTTCACTTAGACACTGCTAGGTATGTGGATGTTTTACCTGGTGTTGATTTGCTGGTTCGTTTGGATGCCACTGGTTTTGAACAGTTCTTTGAGGTGAAATCAAAGCCTTCTTTAGAGACTTTAGGCAAGTTGTCTCTTCTTGTTTCAGGTAAATCTGTTTCAGTTGTGGAGGGGGATTCTGGTTTTGAGTTTGTTTCTAGAGGCCAATCTTTAGCTGAAGTTGTAGCCCCTAGTGTTTATGATTCGGCAGTAGTTGCTGAGGTGGAACCGTTGGCTTTATCCACTGCTTCTGGTGTTTTAAATCTTGATGTTGCTCCAAGTTTCTTTGAGAACCCTGATTTGGTTTACCCGGTAATTGTTGATCCTGCTGTTACCTTGAACCCTAGTTTTGATACTTACGTGTCTTCAGAAGATTCAACAGTAAATTTTGAATCTTCCACAGATTTGATGATTGGAACACCTGACGCTGGTGCCACAATCTATAGGTCTTACCTCAACTTTGATAGCACTCCTTGGCAGGGACAAGATGTTGTTTCAGCTAGTTTGAACTTGTATTTGGCTTGGTCTGGTAGTTGTGTAGCGAAGAATTTCAGTGTTTACAACACTCCACCAACAGCTTCAGGAACGGTGTGGGGTAACGCTCCTGCTTTGAGCGGCACTTTGGTTACACGTGCAGCATCTGGTGGTTACAGCAGTTCTTGTGCTGCAGGATATTTGAACACTGATGTCACTTCTTTGGTTAGGGCTGTTGCTCCTACAGTTTCTGGTACTGCAGGTTTTGGGTTGCGGGCGACAAACGAGACAGATATTGCTGCTCAAAAACGTTTCAATTCAGCCAATGCTTTCAGTCAGAAACCTTTCCTAACTGTTACATACAATAGGTTGCCTTCAGTTGCTCAACTTCCTTCTGTTTCACCTGCAACAACTGTTTCTGGTGTTCTAACTGTTGGCACGGCTAAACCTTTGCTGTCGTCTGCTGCTTCTGATCCTGATGGTAATGATGTGACTTTGACTTTCAAAACCTATGCTTCAGCTACCTCGACGACTGCTTTAGCTACTTTGTGTTCTGTCACTGTTGCTAGCGGTGTGGAAGGTAGTTGTAGGCCTACGTCTGGGCTTATCGATGGTCAAACATATTTTGTTCGAGTATCTGTAAGTGATGGCAGACTTACCGCCAATAGTCTCTCGCCCGCTCTTTCATTCAAGATTTCTGCGACAGTCCCTACAGCACCAGTTATTTCTTGTCCTTATGTGAACGGCTATCAAGGTGGTGCAATACCAACAAGTTCATTTACCTGTACAGTGTCAACCCCTGCTGTAGCTGTTTCTCTTCGTCCAGCTAAAGTGAGCATCAGTTTAGATGGATCTGCACCGGAAGCTTATGACGCAAACGCTGACGGATCTTTCAATAAAACAGTTGTTGTTTCGGCTGGCGCGTATCAACGTAAAATTACTGCTTCTTCAGAATCAGCTACCGGAATAGAATCTGCCACCATCTCACACACCATGTCTTTTGGTGCTGTCGGTGTGATCTCCCCACTAACGGTATCTACTGTTGCATCTAACGTGGTTGTTTCAGGTTACGGTGCCACACAATCAGGGCTGCTACCATCCTCTGCAACCATTGAATGGCGTAAACAAGACACGACTGGATCATGGAGTGTTGCCGCATCAAATCCTCCTTTGACTACCAGGGCAGGTTTGAAAGGTGTTTACGATTACAAACTGAATGTCTCTAATCTTGGTGTTTTCGGTTCTAACCTGCTGCCACAAAATATTCCAGTGACTCTGGATCTGCGTTTTTGTTTCTACTATTCCTCTATCGGGGAATGGTTTTGTTCGGATGACAGTGAACTGGCAGTTACCAGATTGCCTAACAGTTTAGATGGCGCTGTTTCTTCTGCAGGTCCTGGAATTGTTTCTCTTGTATCCGGTAAATTCAACATGTCGACGACCGATTACAGTCAACAAGTTGGTTTACAGTCCCTATCTGTTTCTAGAACCTACACTGGTAATTCTTTCTTCACAGATACCCAGTCTTCGGTGTTTGGTGATGGCTGGTCTGCATCTTTCTCTAGTGATGCTACCTCTCTATCTGGATATAGTGTCTCTAATGATGCTTCTAATGGTCGATACTATTTGGTGAGCCCTGACTTTGATGTTTTAGAGTTTGCAAGCACATCAACCTCTGCGCTCGCTCCTGTTTCTGATGAAGCGAAAGCAGCTAACCTGCAAGTTACTGTTGCAGGAAACGTGTTGACTGTTGTTGAAACAGATCAGGCAACTACTACCTTCACGAAGCCAACTAACGCTGATTGGCGTTTACTGTGTGCTAGATCTAACAGCTCTAGTAGGGCGGTTATCACTACTTTTGATGCAACGGGACGTGTATCTGCTTCAGGCTATGCGGCACTGGGCACAGTGGGCTGTCAAGGCACCTCTGTTACTCAAGGTCTGGTCTATAGCTACAACCCTGCAGGACTTTTAGCTACTGTTTCTTACCGTTATCTCGATACTGCTTCTGGTTTACCGGTAGCTGTTTTGAAGAAGTCTTACACCTATGCAGGTGGCACTTTGATTCAGGTAACAGATAACTCAAATAGTTCTACTATCGCCTATGAATACAACGGTTTAGGTAGGATTTCTAAAGTTTCTGTAAGTGGTTTCGCACCACACACATTCAAATATGATGCTTCAGGAAGGCTCGTTCAGGTCGCTAGAAGCCTAAACAGTAGCTGGGTTGCTTCCTCAAATGTGGAGCAAACCTTTGTTTATGACCTGAACCCTTCAGGTAATACTGGTCTCCTACCGAACTTGCCACTTTCAACTACTTTGCTTTGGGGTCAAGAAACAGCTCCGTTCTATGCGGCAGCTGTTTTTGGGGCTGACAGTGTCATTTCTTTTGATGCTTCAGGAAACGTGATCGTCCCAGCAGCGACAAGCACTCTATGGCGTAATGCTGATTTCACTTTCCTAGATGTGACAGGTAAACCAACTAATACCGCTAGTTACGGTAAATCTAAATGGCTTTACACAGCTACTATTCGAGATAAAGATGATGTTGTTTATGCAAGCTTTGACTCTCAAGGTATCAATAATGTTTTAGATCGCACACTTGCTGAAGGTAACAGTAACTTTGATGAGTTTATGTATGCCAGTGTCTCTAAGTTTTATACACAGGTCAATGGCGTCACTGTTCCTAATGGTGCTTATGTTTCGGATTCTTGGTCACCGATCAGAAATATCGCGAATGCTGCAGGGGTTGAATCTACTGTCCGCACACACACTAGTTTCATTTACGATGGAGGCCAACAGACAGGTGTCTTAACTGGTTTGCTAACTACTTCCAAAGTTGGTTTAGTCCTTGGCACAGCTCTCAGTACTTCTAGTCAACAGCTGGGTAAAACAGTAAACGAGTATGCCCCTCAAGATGGTAGTACTGTTTCTGGTTGGACTTTAGGGACGCCAACACTCGTAAAAGCTTTTGATAGTTCTGATGTTTTGATCTCAACAGCCAAGACTGTATTCAACCTGCTTGGGCAGCCAGTCAAGACTGTTGCTCCTGGTTCTACTGGGGTTGATGCTAGAACAGATGTCACTGTTTACTACAGTGAAGCGGCAAACACTTTGTTCCCTGAGTGTGGTTTGAAGCCGGCTTGGCAGGATCTGCTTTGTATTTCACAAACAGGTGAAAACATTCCATCTTCTAAGAGTTTTGTGTCTGCCTATGATCCTGAGTTGAATCCTTTGACTGTTGCAGAATATCGTTTTGGTTCGCTAGTTAGAACCACAACAAACACTTACCTGGCTGATGGCAGGGCTGATACTTCAACTGTCTCAGCATCAGGTGCTGCATCAATAGCCACTAAACATCTTTACGATCCAGTGTCGCTTTTAGAGACTAAAACTGAAAACTATGTTGCCGGTGTTAAGCAAAGTGAAACAAGTCAAAGCTTTGATGCATGGGGCAGACAAATCACTTCAACAAACAGCCTAGGCGAGGTTACCTCAACTAGTTATGTTCCTTCAGGTCAGTTAGCTGCCGGAGCAGTCTCAACTGTTGTTTCTCCTAGAACTACGGCGTCTTACACTTACGGCAACACAACAGAACCTAGAGCTCTAGTCACAGCCATGACTATTACTGGTTCGAGTTCTGCTGGAACACCTTTTAGTTACCTGTATTCAGGTGTTTATGACGAATACGGCAGGCTAACCAGCCAGTCTGGACCTAATGGTGTTACCCAGACCAACACATTTAATGATGCTGGCCAGATCTCTTCAATGAGTTACGGCTCGGTAGCATCTACTGTGTTGTCTTGGAGTCGAGAATACGACGGCTACGGCCGGGTAATTAGAGAACTAGCACCGGATAGCTCTAGTAGTGCGGCACCGAAGGTTACTGTTTATGGTTATGACTCTTCGTCAAGGCTTGCATCAGTGTCTTCTAATGGTGCTTCCTGCTTCTCCGAGAGTTACAGCTATAACTCTCGAGGAGATAGAACAAGCAGCAGTGTCGGTGTTTGTGGTGCTACCACAACTAAAACAAACACTTTCAACTCCGAGTCACAGCTCACAACTAGTGGCTATGTTTATGACACTTTAGGCAGAAATACGTTTATCCCTGCTGTTGATGCACCAGCAAATAATGCAGGCATCAACCTCGCTTATAACTTGGTTGATCAAGTAACCGGTATCACCCAGTCAGGTTCAACAACCTCCTTTACTTATGATGCTTTGGGTAGAAGAGTAAATGAAACAGTGGGAAACCTAACAACTCTTAGACATTACAGTGACTCTTCAGACAACCCAGAATGGACAACACAACAGTCAGGTGCCAACCTGACGACAGAGATCTACACAGGCTCTCTGGGTGCAGGACTGGCTGTTACCACCACTTTCAAAGGCACTATTAGAACCTCGTCTATGCAGTTGACAGACATACGTGGACACACAGTCACCACATTGGATCTAGACAGCAACTCTGTTGGTGGCTGGAGTGTTTATGACTCGTTTGGTAACCCACAAACCAGCCAAACCAACACAAACCTCATAAACTACAGCTCCTACAGTCAACAAGAAAGAGCCACCAACACCACAGGATTAATCCTCATGGGAGCCAGAGTCTATAACCCTGAGACCAACCAATTCACCTCCAAAGACCCTGTCAAAGGCGGAAACGAAAACAGCTACACATACCCAAACGACCCATTAAACGGAAGTGACTTTAGCGGATTGAATTTCTGGTTTGATATCGGAGTAATGGTGGTCGGAGCGCTCGTCACTTCGGCCATTTGTGCGGCGACTGCTGGGATTGGATGTCTGGTGGGTTCCATCGTAGTAGGTGCTGTAGGAGGCTTTATGAAAGCTGGAGTGAAGATTAAGGAAGAGAATATTCATAAATCTAAGATTTGGTCTACCTTTGGAGACGGCTTGCTTTCGGGAGCAATCGATGGAGCACTCGGCGCTGGTTTCGGTAAAGGTGTTTCTTCGGTAATCGGCAAAATTACCAAAGTAAAGCCTGATGCAAGATCACCATTATTTAACTGGAGCGTAGACATTTCCAGTGGACTTCTATTTGAATCTAGGGGATACGCTTGGAAGGGAGTCGAAGCGCTTTCCAAATTCCTAGGACCTAAGAAGAAGTAGCCCATGATTTCATTCCAGAATTCAATCCAAGACTTGAGCAGTTCGCCTGACCAGGTATTCTTTGTATTGTTGTATTTTGTGATGTACTTGGGTTCTGTTTTCAATTCTGCTGTTCTATTGACAATAGGCTCGGTAGACAGGCATCAACGCTGGATTATTCTCACTCCATTTTGGTACTATCTGCTTATTCCGTTGCATGGAAGAACTCTTGAGGCAAACGTCGATTTGCTTTGGCAGTTAACCTTCCAATGGACCGTACCTGCAGCTTTTTTAGGCCACTTACTTGGCCGGATTTTGAGAGGAAGAAAAAAATGAGTCCCTTGACCTTTTTCGATTCTTCACGTCAGCCAGAAAAAGGGCACTGAGCCAAACATACATGAGACTTGGTTGAGTTCAGTATTCAATTTTAACTATCCGTGATTAGCTAACTCCCAAATATGTCCACTTGGTTCTTGAAAGCTAGCCGTTCTTATTCCCCAGGGTATATCTATTGGCCCGCTTAGTAATTCAACTCCATTGTCTTTGAGCTGTTTAGCAACTCCATTAACATCTGCACACTTGAGTGTGTATACGACGCTGATTCCTGTCTTGGCTGGATCGTATTTGATTGGTTCTAGAAGAACGCCTGCTTCTGATGTGTGTAACAGGTTGATCATGGTGTTGCCTACGCTAAATACTGACGACACTTTGTCTTGGAACACTTCTTTGAGGCCAAGCTTGTTTGGTAGAAGTCTCTGCTCTTCTCTAGATCTTTGGTGAGTAAGGTAATTGCAAATATTCCACCTGAGAAGGTGTCTGCTATTGATGTGTTCATTGGTTTATTCTAGGGAAGTTGAAGAAATGAAAGAAGTAATCCCTATGAGAGAAAAGCTCTACACAGTTGAGAGAACTTACCCAGTAAGCATTGAAACCCTTTGGAATGCTTGGGTTGACCCTAATGCTTTGGAGGTTTGGTATAGCCCAGTACAACTGGAGGTTGCTAAAGACACTGTTGAGAATGAAGCAGTTGTTGGGGGAGTCTGGACTGTTGGTGTTGATGTTCCTGAATACAACTTTGTGGCTTACTTCTTTGGGGTTTATACCCAGGTGAAAGAACATGAGCTTCTTGAACACACAATGAATTACACACAATCATTAGAAGAGTTCAAAAAGAGAGTCTCATCTCCTGAGGAACACACAATTCAGATAGATTTCAAAGAAGTTGAAGGCGGATCTTGGGTTTCCTTTACTCAGTTCGGAGAAATGCCTGAGGAACAGGTTGAACTAACCAGGCAAGGTACATCGAGTTACTTCGATAACTTGGGTAAGTTCCTAACCGGCAAATAAAGCCTTGGTAATAAGGTTTTCTTATGAATTTGTTATTTGAAAATGTAAACCTTCTAGCGGTATTAGTAGCTTCAGTACTTTCTTTCATCATTGGTGCCATCTGGTTTGGCCCTAAGACCTTCTATCCAGTTTGGATGAGAGCTCTAGGCCGTGAAGTTCCGACAGAGCAATACAAGATGAAAGCTGGTGAGACGCTATTGATGTTTGGCGGGACTTATCTAGCCGCCTTGATTCAGGTTTCCACTCTCGCGCTAATCATTTCCCTTGCTAGATCTGCAGATGTTTCGGTTGATGCAGCAACAGGTGCTTTATTTGGTCTGATTTTCTCTGTTGGTCTAGGAGCTTTTGGTTCTTTGTCACACAGAATGTTTGCTCAACCTGATGGCAAGGTTTATAGATCGCTAAAGGTTTGGCTTATTGAAGTTGGCCAGGATGTCTTCTGTCTAACTATCGCTGGTGTAATCCT
>CAMDEE010000005.1 GCA_945895375.1 Auritidibacter sp. Marseille-P8566 | reverse complement strand
ACAAGGTAGGTAAGGGTCTGAGTAGATCCAACCGGAACCTGCTTGGTACGAACGTTAATTCCAACGCGGTACCAAGGGTTAGCAACAGAGAAGAACGCAGCATCAGCTGGACGGTTGAATGAGTTAGTGTCATCCATTCCAACTAGACGAACATTAGCGTTACCAGTAAACGGAGGAACTGGAGGCTCAACAACACCGCCACCAAGGTTCGCACCCTGCGCACCATTGAACGCAATGTCGTCAACGAAGAAAGGCTCGGTGCTCTTTGGGCTACCCTGGAAGTCAACAAAGATTGTCGCTCTGTTGTAATCGATAGCAAGGCTTCCACCAACAGTGAAGTCGAAGGTATAAGTCTTCCAACCAACAACAGATGTGCTGTTAGCTTCCTTCTCAATCGCTTGAGCAGGAGCAGCAACGTTCTCTAGCTTCAGGTTCAGTCTCTTACCAGCAACTGGAGAGTAGATGTTCGCCTTCACAACAAAGTTGTTTGCTGAGATCAGAGATTGGCCGGCAGGTCTAGACAGGAATGTAGTTCCAGCCCAAGGCTCGCCACCAGCAAAGGAAATCTTCATCGCCTTGGTTGAACCAATAGAACCTCCAGTTGGAGCATCAGTAACTAGTGAAGACTGGTTTCCACCAAAGTCAGTCAATGAGTGACCAGATGTGTCGTTGCTCTCGAAGTTAACAAGCACCTGAGGTGTGCTTCGGATTGCAGGAGTAACTGCACCGTTGACTGCAATGTCATCCACGAAGTAAGGCAGAGCTTCAGCTCCTGGAGCTACGTTGAAATCAGGGAAGATTGCGAGAGATAGGTAATCTTCTGTCGCTGACCAACCAGCAACATCAGAGAAGTCAACAACAACTCTTGACCAACCCTGAGGAACAGTTACTGTCTTGCCCAGTGCACGTGGGTAAGGAACCAACTCAACACGTAGTGGAGAGTTTTCTTTAGCAGAGAAGTAGTTGAAAGTAACAGTCTTGTGAGTTCCGTTTGTGATTCTGCTGTTACCGGTGATGTTCAAGATTGTTGCACCAGAGTAAACCTCTCCAGCTTTTACAATCTTCAGAGCCTTACCACCGTTACCGCCAGCAGGAGCATCTTCAATTGTTGTTACAGAACCTGCGAATGAACCTTCAGGTTTGACAACTGTTGAATCTCCAACAACCTTGGCACCTAGTGTGTCGTTAGCCTCAAAAGTAACTAGAGTTGCTGGAACATCGCGACCTGCTGCAGCAGGAACGTAAAGGTCAGAAGATGTTCCGCCGTTGATTGAGACGTTGTCAATTTCGTAGATCTGTCCTGTGTTTGCTACTGGACCAGGGCCGGTGTATGTACGGTCATCGGCACCGAAGTTCGGGAAGAAAGCAATAATTTTGTAAACAGCATCTGGGTTCCAACCGGTTCCAGTTGACATGTCGAAACTTAGTTTGTTTAGTCCGGGTTGTGCTGTAACAGTCTTTAGCGCAGCACCTGCACCTTCAACCTTCATCATTACTGGGGAAGGTGCGGTGTCGTTTGACCAGTAGTCAAGAGTAATGATCGGCTTGCTAGCGTCGGTGTAACGGAACGGAGTTGAGTTACCTAGTAGAAGGTTCACTCCAGCCCACACCTGGCTCCCGGCTGTCTTAGTAAAGTGCAGCGAGTTACCGCTCAGGTTCGTTGAGGCTTTGATCTCAGTCGTAGCTCCACCGTAAGGACCAGTGTTTGGGTTGCTAGACACCGCCTTCAGTAAATCAGCTTCTTCGAAGTTCATGAACAAGGGTGTAGTCACATTCGCTTGAGCTGGAGTAACTCCAGTAACAAGCAATGCTCCGGTAACCAAGAAGAGTGCAACTCGGTTTAGACCCTTTAGAAGTGCAGATTTGTTCGCGTACATGTGAACCTTTCAGTAATTGATACGTTTCAGGCCCGGACAAGACCTTAAACGCATTCCCTAGCCAGAGTATGGCTTGCCTAGAATCTATCTCTGAAACCGCTTCCGAGAAACCGCTTTCAATGAGTCTTTACAGATTTGTTATCAAATCAGTTTCAAGTGGAAACGGTTCGGTTAGTGGGTTGATTCTGCTCCCGCAGCAGGCTTCATCCTGAGATCTCAAGTTCCGGTGTTCATAGGGCTTGAGTGGCTGCGGGCTATAGCTGGCCAGCCTTGGAGTTCTTCTTCTGCCATAGGTAGCTATGCCAGATAACGATTATTGGGTAAAGGCCCTGAGCCCCAACCCCGATGCGCTCGCCGAGGCCTGTAATGGTGGAGTTTGGGTCCTGCCAGAGGCTCAGGAACCAGATACAGATCACACCTATTATTAGGGCTCCGGCTATGGCTGCCCCAGGTCTGAGTAGCGGTGGAACATCACTTCCCCGCCTCATGGCGAAAAGTGGCCAGATACACAACAAAAAGAAGCTAGAAATGGCGAAAATGCGATGCATTGTTGAATAACTGTTCTGGTCAGGGGTCGTAAAGACAGTCAATCCAATAGTGGAGATACCTATCAAGAGAATGACTATCCGACCCGGCATAGCAAATGCCTTGGCATAGCGAGCAATAATGAAGTCGCAAACAGCCCCAAAAATGAATACAACTGAGATAAACAGTTGAACTGGAGAGTCATCAGCAGCTAGATCGCTAATGGTTTTCTTGATTCCGTCATAACCAGGCCACATCATCCCAGCGATGGTGTAACCGATAAAGGTGACAATCGGGCCGAGCGTAGCTGCCCAAAGAGCAGGTTTTTCAATCAATCCGATTTTTCTCACGGCCAGTCCTTTTAGTTGTGGTGCTTTCCGGGTTTGCTAACTAAATACTTGGGTCAGGAATCATTACATACTTGGTCTCCAAGTATTCCTGAATTCCTTCCAGGCCACCTTCGCGACCCAAGCCCGATTGTTTCACTCCACCGAATGGGGCGGCGGCATTACTAACTAGACCCGTGTTCAGTCCAGTCATGCCTGTCTCTAGTCTTTCGATTAGACGAATTCCGCGCTTCAGATCTTGAGTGTATGCATAAGAAACTAGACCATACTCAGTATCGTTAGCCAACCTGATGGCTTCATCCTCATCCTTGAATCTCACTATTGGAGCAACCGGACCAAAGATCTCTTCATTCAAAATAGTTGAGCCAGGCTTAACATCAGCTAGCACTGTTGGTTCGAAGAAGTAACCCTCACCTGATCTTGCAGTTCCACCGGTAACAACTCTTCCACCTTCAGAAACTGTTGCATCAACCAAACGCTTTAGGTTCTCTCTTGCCTTCTCGTTAATTACAGGACCTATCTTGGTCTCTGGTTCAACTCCACGACCTAGCGGCATTGCCTCCATCTTGGCTGCCATCTTGTTAGCAAACTCATCGGCTAGAGATTCGTGAACAATGAATCTGTTCGCAGCGGTACAGGCCTGACCGATGTTACGAAGCTTGGCGAGCATCGCACCTTCAACAGCTGCATCGATATCTGCATCTTCGAATACTAGGAATGGAGCATTGCCGCCTAGTTCCATAGAAGTTCTGAGAACCTGCTTGGCTGACTGCTCAAGCAGTCGAACACCAACTGATGTTGAACCTGTAAAGGTGATCTTACGAAGCCTAGGGTCAGCAATAATCGGAGCACTTGTGGCAGCAGAAGTGCTGGTTGTAATAATGTTCACAACACCTGCAGGAAGTCCCGCCTCTTCCAAAGTCTTGGTTAGAAGCAATGTTGTTAGTGGAGTTAGTTCAGCGGGCTTAACAACCATGGTGCAACCAGCAGCAATGGCAGGTCCAATCTTTCTGGTAGCCATAGCCAATGGGAAGTTCCAAGGAGTAATTGCAAATGCAGGACCAACTGGTCTTTGAGTCACCAGCATTCTTCCTGTTCCTTCAGGAGAGGAACCATAACGACCTGAGATACGAACCGCTTCTTCAGAGAACCAGCGTAAGAACTCATTACCGTAGGTAACCTCTCCCCTAGCTTCAGCAAGTGGCTTACCCATCTCAAGACTGATTAGCATCGCGAACTCTTCGCTTCTAGCTTTGACGAGTTCGAAAGTTCTTCTAAGGATTTCAGCACGCTCACGAGGAGGAGTCTTAGCCCATGCCTCTTGAACATTAGAGGCTGCGGTAAGTGCTGCTAGCGCATCAACTTCGGTTGCGTTAGAAATAGTGGCAAGTGTCTTACCTGTTGAAGGATCTTCAACATCAATCTGCTTAGCTCCGTGGCCATCGACCCATTGACCTGCGATATACAACTTGGTTGGAACTTTGGCTAATAGTTCACTCTCGGTGAGCGACATTGCTACCTTCTTCTTTAGGGGGATTTAGGGGTTGTTTCGGCTGAGAGCTTATTGCCACATCTATAAATACCTGTGGCTAGGTTATCGATTGCTTCTTTGGCAGTTGCGTTAACTTCACCAATCGCAGCAATGCTGAAGACCAGGTCTGTGCCATCTTTTGCCTTGATTATTCCTGCAAGAGAGTATTCGTTCTTGGTCCAACCAGTCTTAGCAAAAATCTTTCCTGCAGCATCTAGGTTGTCGCCTTTGAATCTGCTGGCAAGTGAACCTGTTTCAGCTGCTATCGGAAGAGCTCTTCTGATTACTCCCAAATCACCATCTTCGTTCAAGACCTTCTTTAGAAGAGCGTTGATGAAGGTAGCTGGAACACGGTTATCCTCGTTAGAGCCAGAGCCATCAAGAAGCACTAGGTCGAGTGTTGAAAGTCCCGCTCTGGTAAGAGCTGCTTTCAAAGCGATGTCTAGTGAATCTCTTGAGCCGTCGTATCCAAGCTGCTTCGAAACCAAACGAGCCAAGAATTCAGATTCGGTGTTATCGCTAACCTTGAGCATGTGCTCAATCCATTTGCTAATTGGCTGTGATCGAACAGACGCAATTTCCAGAAGATTCGTACCTGCCTGTGCTTTAGTCAAAGTAGCTGAAGAAGCTAGAGGGCCGATTGCTTTCTTTAGCGCAACACCAACAGCATTCACCGGGTCGGTGCTTCTAGGAGAAGTTAGTGCGGTTGGGTTTGCTCTGTCGCCATCAACTTGAAGAGCGGTTACTAATGACTGATACCCGATGGTTCTCTCAGTTTCAGGGTTACCTGGGTCCCAACCTTCTGGAGCAAAGTGTGTGCTGTCCAAAGTGATGTTTGTAATGCTTGTGCCTTTAGCCCACGCATTAATCTGCACTGCAAGATCACTTAGCTTTGGTGCATCTCTATATACAGATTGAACACCGGCTCTAGTTCTTGAAAGAGTTGGGTCGCCTGCTCCAACAATCACAATGTGACCAGGGTTATCAAGATCTGCATAAACCTTAGTTTGAACTCTGTAGTTAGGTCCTAGAACCTGAAGTGCAGCAGTTGCAGTTAGGAGTTTCATAACTGAAGCAGTTTGAGCAGGGACGTCACCTTGAACATCGAAAAGAACTTCATTCGTTGCAGGGTTGATGACCTGAGCATGCAATCCAACCAAACGCTCATCTACTGCTAATTCCGCTACTGAACAATCTCTACCATCTGGATTAGGTGTAACAGTTGGAGTGTCTGTTGGTGTGCTGGTAGGAGTAGCGGTTGGTTCGCTGTTACTCGGAGCAGCCAGTGTGAAGCCACCGATGATTACAACTAATAGGAGTAAGCCCGTGGCTGACCCGATGGCTATTTGCCTCAGGTAGTTCAGTGGTGATTTTGGTGATGGCATTTACGCTCCGAACGGCTCTATTCCCCTCAATTTTAGACCTTTTCGCCACTTGTAGAATAGGTTCATGCGCAAGTTAACAGTTTCAGCCCTTCTTTTAGCCCTTTCCCCCATTTTTCTAGTTAGTTCCCCTGCTCAGGCTCACAATGAGCTCATGGGTGAGAGCCCAAGTGCTGACTCAATTGTTGAGGCTGGAACCTTTGATATTCGCCTAGATTTTGATGCAGAGCCTATTCCAACTGAGTTTGGTAAAGGCAACCTAATAGCTATTGCCAACTCAGAGGGTGAGCAGCTTGGTGCTGCTTGTACACGTATTGAGGGCAAGACTATGTACACCACAGTCAGCATCAACGAGCCTGGCACATACAAGATCCTTTGGAGAAGCGCTTCTTCTGACGGTCACATCGCTGATGGAGATTATCTGATCACTGTTGAGAACAACTCTGGATACGTGAGTGAGCAAGTTGGCAACCAGTGCTTTGACGACAATGGCGTTCAACTAACCCTTGAAAGCCAAGAACCGCTATCAAAGAAGTCTGACCCTGCCGTTGGATTTGTTCAGGGACTTATCTGGGGCGGAGCATTTATTGTTGCCGGTGGTGTTCTTGGGGCTTACCTGGTTGTTAGACGCAAGCCTAAGAAGTAAATTAGCCGTTTGGCCTTACCAGCTTGTCAACATCACCAAGAATCTCATTGAACTCAGTTTCAGTCATAAGACCTAGTCTCAAGACAACTTCTTTGACGGTTGAATTCTCAGCTAAAGCAGTTTGAGCAACGAGTGTTGCATTCTCATAGCCAAGCATCGGTGAAAGAGCAGTTACCGTTCCAATTGATCTTTCAACGTCGTGTCTCATGCGATCAGCATTAGCAGTTATGCCATCAACGCATCTATCAGCAAGTGTGTAACAACCTTGACGAAGATAAATGATGCTCATCATTAGTGCTCTAGTAATGATTGGTTCAAATGCATTGAGCTGCAATTGCCCACCCTCACAAGCCATGGTCACTGTCATGTCATTACCAATAACTGTGAAGGCAATCTGGTTGACAACCTCAGGAATAACTGGGTTGACCTTACCCGGCATAATTGATGATCCTGCCTGACGAGCAGGCAGATTGATTTCACCAAAACCAGCTCTAGGTCCCGATGATAGTAAACGTAAATCATTAGCAGTCTTTGATAGTTTCACTGCAACTCTTTTTAGAACACCGGACACTAGAACGAATACACCAACGTCTTGAGTTGCTTCAACCATGTCTTCAGCAACAACGAACTGCCAACCGGCTAATTCACTTAGATGCTTACAAGCAGCTTCTGCATATCCCTTAGGGGCGTTAAGGCCTGTTCCAATAGCAGTTCCACCAAGGTTGATTTCACTTAGGTGAGGAATGAGTTCCAGTAGACGCTGTTCATCTTCTTGAGTCATCCTTGCAAAGGTTGAAAACTCTTGGCCCAGGGTCATAGGAACTGCATCTTGTAACTGCGTGCGTCCCATCTTGATTAGGTCTTTGAACTCAATTGCTTTGTCTGTGTATTTAGAACGTAGATATTCCAGAGCCTTGATTAGTTCTCTGATTTCAAGAATCAGAGCAACTTTTAGAGCAGTTGGATAAACATCATTCGTTGACTGTGACATGTTCACATCATTCAAAGGATGAATCTTGTCGTAGTCACCTTTTTCAAAGCCAGCTAGTTCTAGTGCACGGTTAGCGATGACCTCGTTAGCATTCATGTTGGTGCTAGTACCAGCACCACCCTGGATTGCATCAACGATGAATTCTTTATCAAACTTGCCAGCTTCAACCTCATGGCATGCAGCGATTATCGCGCTGGCTACTTTTTCATCTAATTCGCCAACTTCTAAGTTGGCTTTGGCACAGGACTCTTTTACTAAAGCTAACGCTCTGATGAGAGATCTGTAATGGCCAATAGGAACTCCTGAAATCGGGAAGTTCTCCGCCGCTCTGGCTGTGTGCACCCCCCAATACGCGCTTGCAGGTACCTCGTAATCACCGAGCAGGTCATGTTCTAGCCTCATTGCTGACATGGCTTAAGTCTGCCATTAAATCATTAGTTTCCTAACCAAATAGCACAAGGGCCCAGACAAAAAGTCTGAGCCCTTGTGTGAGGAGTTACTGATTAGGACAGAATGTCTGCACTCATCTTTGCGTTTTCTTTCTTGTTGATTAGTCCCCAGATGAAACCAACAACGAGAGCTGCAAATGGTAGTAAGACAAGGGTCCAACCAAGGGTAGTCAATGACCATGCATTGCCTGACTCTTCAGGTGATGGCGCTAGACCTGATAGCAGGTTGAAGCGTGACATCAATAGGTATAGACCAACGCTTAGTAGTAGAGCTGAAAGAGCTGGAGCGATAACTGCCTTGAAGATGTGAGTGCCTGGGTTCTGCATGAAGTAACGAATTACTGCGATGCTAACCAAGATCTCAACGACCATGATTGCAATTGCTGTAATAGCGCTCATCCAGAAGAACAGGTTCAGGATTGGATCTAGTCCCTGAATCACGAACAGCAGGATAACAACTGCAGCAAGAACTGAAGTTACGATCACACCACCGATAGGAGCACCTGATGCATTTGTCTTTCCTAGAGATGCAGGCAATACACCTGCGCGACCTAGAGCAAAGACGTAACGAGCGTTAGCGTTCTGGAATGCAAGTAGACCTGCAAACAATGAAGAAACAACTAGCCACTCCATGATTGTTACTAGCCATGGGCCAACGTTCTCATTTACTAGGAAGAACAGAACCGCAGCTGGGTTTGCTCCACCTTCAGAGATCTCTGCAACTCGGTCGACAACAGTTGCTGAACCAAGACCGGTCACCATTGCGAATGAAACGATTGCGAAAACAGTGGTGATTAGACCAACAGCCCAGTATGTGGCTCTAGGAACAGTTCTCTTTGGATCGATTGACTCTTCACCATAAATAGCTGTTGCCTCAAAACCAATGAATGATGCAAGAGCAAACGCAAGAGCGATACCAGCACCACCAACAAAGCCACCAGCGAAAATGTTCTCTGGAGAGAATGAAGCAACGAAGTTCATTGAGCCTGCGTTGTTGATAAGAATTGCAATACCTGCAATAAGTAGTGAAAGAACTTCTAGAACCATTAGAGTTCCTAGAACCTTTGCACCAACATCAATGCTCAGAAGAGAAAGTGCTGTTACTAGCACCCAAGCAATAGCTGCCCAAACAAACCAAGGCAAATCAATGCCTAGTAGTGCAGCTCCTTGGCCAGCCATGATGCCACCAAAGAATCCGTAGATTGCTAGCTGGATAGTTACGTAAGCAACAATCGAAACAAACGCAGATCCGGTTCCAGCATTTCTACCGAGACCTCTACCTACGTATGCAAAGAAAGCACCTGCGTTAGTTACCTTGCTTGACATGGCTGTGAAACCAACGCTGAACAAGATAAGAACTAAACCAACAAGTAAATATGCGCCAGGAGCAGCTGCTCCGTTACCGGCAAGAATTGCTACTGGCACAGCGCCAGTCATACCAACTAGTGGGGCGGATGCTGCCACCACAAAAAATACGATACCTAAGACACCCAGTCGGTTTTTCCGAAGGGAATTATCTTTTGTTTCCATTGACATTTACTGCTCCTCATCGAGTCGACAAAAGTCGTTCGGGTATAAACGACCTGCTAATACTTTGGTGCAACTATGGGCCTTAAAGAGGCATTTTCTGTATTCCGTTACCTGATGGTTGTTTAATCGTTATCTGTTCCGTTATAAAGAGTCATTCGGACACGAATGGTTAGGTAATCTAGGAAGCATGAGCGAATTACACGGATTTATGGCCCCAAAGACCCCTACTGGCAAATCAGCAATCATTCCTAACATGCCTTGGTTTTACTCAGGGACTCTACTAACTGTTGAGTATCTAACCGACGAAGCCAATGTCAGGGCAATCTTGCCGCCAGAGCTAGAACTAGCTGATGAGCACCCAGGTGCGGTTGCTCTTATCTGGGCTGACTGGCAGTCCTGTTCAACTGGTGGAGAAGAACTACTTGATCCAGTTCGCTCACAATACCTAGAAGCATTCGTTGTTGTGAGATGCAAGTACTACGGTAAGAATTACTCACGTTGTGTAGCCATCTGGGTTACCAAAGACTTCGCTATTGCTCGTGGCTGGTTCCAGGGTTATCCAAAGAAGCTTGGCAATGTTGCAGTAACAAGAATCTTCAACCACGGTAAAGCAACTCCAAGACTTGAAGCAGGAGCAAAGCTTGGGGCCTCACTTGCTGCCTACGATCACAGACTTGCTTCCGCAGTTGTGACTCTAAGCAAGCCTGCTGACTCAAATGGTTTTGTTAACGGTCACCCGATGATTCACTCAAGATGGATGCCATCAATTACTCCAGGTCTAGGTAACTCAATGGATCAACTAATCACCATGGGTGGAGTTGATGCAGATCTAGGGACACCTTGGGTAGGAGATGCTGAACTTACACTTTCAGATTCTCAGTGGGATGAACTAGCTTCAATACTTCCTGTGAAGGAAATACTCGGTGGTTACTACCGCGAAGTTGGAGTTACCTTCAACGGTGGAACACTGCTTGCAGATAACTCAAATCCTTCGATTTAGTAATCCTCTAGATATTCCTGAATCTCCCAGTCGGTTACATCTCTAGTTGATGGGTCTGGAACGGCCGCTTCATATCTTTCGATCTCATCGCGCTTCATAACTAAGAAGATTCCAATAAGACCTGTTGACATGTGCTCACGCATACGCTCGTTAGCCTCAAGTGCATCTAGCGCTTCAGTGAATGTTGCAGGTAGTACTGGAGCAGCTTCATTGTCATAAGCCATACCTTCAGCAGCATCTGGAACATCAAGCTTTCTAACAATGCCATCAAGAGCAGCAGCCAAGATACCGGCGATAACCAAATACGGGTTAGCAGCACCATCACCAACACGAACCTCTAGACGAGTTCCTGAACCACGCTCTGGTGGAATGCGAACCATGGTGCTTCTGTTGTCGTATCCCCAGTTAGCTCTGTAAGGGGCAAGGGTGTCAGGGCCCAATCTCTTGAACGCATTGACTGTTGGGTTAGTGAAAGCTGTTAGAGCATGAGCGTTCTCACAGAGACCTGCGATCATCTGCTTAGCAACTTCGCTAAGCTCGGTTCCCTCATGCATCAGGTTCTTGCCGTTCTTATCGGTAACTGAGAAGTGTAGGTGGAAACCAGAACCTCCCTCATCGCTCCAAGGCTTACCAACAAATGTTGCATGCTGACCTTCACGGTGAACAATGTCTTTGATAGAAGTTTTGAATAGGAATGTTCTATCAGCAGCGTCCATAGCTTCTGAATGCCATAGGTTGATTTCATATTGGCCAGGTGAGAATTCGTGGTTACCTGCGAATACTCCAATGTTTAGTTGATCAAGCATGCGAATCAAATGTAAGAAAGTTCCGTTTGGATCAACTAATGCACCAGTTGTGTAAACACGACCAGTTCTCTCTAGTGATCTCTTGAACCCGCCGCCTTCGACTCGGTCTGCAATATAAAACTCAAGCTCAGGGCCAACTACTGGAACTAGGCCTAACTTCTCATACTCGGCAATAACTTTCCTAAGAACTGTTCTAGGAGAGAAAAGGTTAGGAGACATGTCTGGGTTGAGAGCATCACCAATTGCATAAGCTACACCCGGTTCCCATGGCATTGCGTGAATGGTGTCAGGGTCCAACTGTGTAACGAGGTCTTGAAGACCATCTCCTGCGATTCCTTCTGCATCCAACACTCCACCTTGAGTGTTGGTAACCCAAACACCTTGGCAGAAAGCAGGTCCATGACCAGCAGCTTTCTCTAGTTGGCTAACTAGCAAGTCCTTAGATCTTGTAATTCCAAGAACGTCTGAATACAGAATCCTTAGGACATCAATGCCCTGTTCTTGAAGCTTCTCTCTTAGGGCTGTGAGGTTGGTGCTCATTGCAACTCCTTTGTTACATTTCATTCGGGTTCAAACGATATTTGAATGCTACTTCCTAGTAGCGTTAGAAATAGCCGTGGAAACCGAAAAGTTATGAAGGAATTATGAAAGCGCTATTTATTCAACATGACCATGTGAGCCCAACCGGATGGGTGGGCGAAGCCCTAGCCCGCCATGGCTTTGAGATGACTGAGGTTCTTGTAGTGCCTGAAGCTTCATTTGAAACCCCTAATGTTGCTTTTGAATTCCCAGACTTCAATGACTATGACCTGCTTGTTCCACTAGGTGCTCCATGGGGTGCTTGGGACGATGCCTGCATTGGTAACTGGTTACAACCAGAACTTGACTGGGTAAGAAATGCCATGGCCGCACACAAGCCTGTTCTTGGAATCTGCTTTGGTGGCCAGCTAATGGCTAGAGCACTAGGTGGTTCAGTGGCTCCTGGCCCTAAGGGTGAAATTGGTTGGACCAACATCTGGTCAGATCGAAAAGACTTAGTTAGTAACGGCCCTTGGTTCCAATTCCATTATGACCGCTGGGTAGTCCCACCAGGTGCAGTTGAGATTGCTAGAAACCCTATTGCTTCCCAAGCATTCATCTATGACAGATCTTTAGCAGTTCAATTTCACCCTGAACTAAACGCGGCAGTACTCAAAGGCTGGCTTGACTGGGGAGGTCTACGAAGCGTTGGCGAAGATGGGCAAGATGCTCAAATCATGATGGATCAGACCATAGCCGAAGATGAAGTATCAAAGCAAAGAACCTTTGCTCTAGTTGACGCTTATCTGAAAGATATAGCGAAACTTATCTAAGGGTTACCTTCACAGGGAATCTCTTTATTCCGTTCACGAAGTTTGAACGTAGGTGATCTATTTCCCCTAATCGCTCAACCTTGTCAACACGTGAGAGAAGATCTTCAAACATGATGCGAACCTCTAGTCGAGCTAGTGAGTTACCTAGACACATGTGAGGTCCGCCTCGACCAAAGGCCATGTGCTCGTTAGGGTTTCTCGTCACATCCATCTTGTATGGGTCATTGAACACAGCAGAGTCTCTGTTGCCTGAAGCGAACCAAGGAACAACCTTCTGCCCCTTCTTGATTAGAGTTCCTTGGAACTCAACATCCTTAGTTGCAGTTCTTCTGAAGTGATAAACCGGAGAGGCTAATCTAATGAACTCTTCAACTGCCCAAGGGATAAGTGAAGGATCTTCCTGCAGCATTGCCATCTGCTCTGGGTTCTCAATTAGGTAGTTCATGGTGTGCGAGATGGTGTGACGAGTGGTCTCGTTACCAGCAACAACTAGAAGCAGGAAGTAAGTGTTGAAGTCTCGCTCTGACAAAGGAATGCCATCAGATGGCACCTGGTTTATCAAAGTTGAGACCAAGTCTTTACCATCTTTACCTCTGCGCTGATTAGCAAGGTTCTGCCCATACTCAAATACTTCAAGAGCTGCTGGAGATCTGAATGGAACCAGACGATACTTTTCGCTCTCAGGATCTTCTAGCAAGATATCTGCATGCTCAGGGTCGGTGTTACCAATCATGCGGTTACCCCACTCAATCAACTTGTCAGTGTCATGATCTGGAACATCTAGCATTCGAGCTAGAACACGAATAGGGAAATCAGCAGCAACTTCATCAACGAAGTCAAAGCTGCCTTTAGCGAAAGCATTGTCCAAAGTAGTCGCAGTAAGTCCTCTTAGGAATGTCTCATAACCTGAGACAGCCTGAGGAGTGAACTCACCTTGAAGCAATCTTCTAAGAGCACGGTGTCGAGCACCATCTGTTTCAAGAAGAGATCTTCTAGCCTCTTCCTGCTCAGCATCAACTTCTTCTAAGTTGGTGAAGTGGGTTGAAGTGAAAGTGTCTGGGTCACGAAGAACCTTAACAATGTCCTGGTATCGAGTAACAGACCAGAAACCGCTGTTTGGCTTCTCCTCAGCATCCCAGTGAATAGGGGCTTCAGCACGTAGCTTGTCGAAGACGTGCCATGGAGCACCGCCATCGAATAGGTCTAGGTCTGCAAGGGTTAGCTCTGACAACTGTGTCATGGTCACTCCGATTGTTTGGATACGAATCATTTTTAGATTACACACCCAAACAAGTAAGAAACGCCTTTGTGCCTAAAAAGTTATTTATGCCCTAATGATTAGAGGAGAATAGAAGCACATTCTTAGGAGGTAGCAATGGCTGGACCACACACCCTTGCCGAAACAGAGCGTCAGGTCAATCAGAAGCTTGTTCACAAGAACATCAACTTCGAAGCCATGGCCGTAACCTCAAACCTCTTTAGAGCAGCCAACTCAGTTAGAAACCACCTAGAAAGAACAGTTCTTGCCAAGCAAGACCTATCTTGGACAGCCTTTGTTGTTCTTTGGGTTACCTGGATCTGGGAACCTATTGAGACTAGACAGATTGCAGAAGAAGGAGGCTTTTCTAAAGCCACCCTTACAGGTGTTCTTTCAACCCTTGAGAAGCGCTCTCTAATCACAAGAACCAAAAGCAAAGATGACGGCAGATTAGTAATCGTTCAATTGACTACCAAGGGTAGAAAACTAATGGACACCCTATTCCCTGCTTTCAACAAACAAGAAACAGCAGTAGCGAACGTAGTTGCCCAATCAAAGCAAGGTCAACTAGCCGATCAGCTAAGAGCAATAACTAAGTTTGCTGAAACTAATTCTTAGCCGCTACTGAAACAAACTTTGTAAACAGTTCCAACTGCTGAGGGTTTTCTTTGTAGTTATCCTCTGGATGCCATTGCACTCCGTAAGACCAGGCTTTAGCTTCAATCTTGAAGGCTTCGACATGCCCTTCTTCTGCTCTGGCTAGAACTTCTAAACCACTACCTAGTTCTTTGATGGCTTGGTGGTGGAAGCATGAGCTTTCTAATACTGGCTTTGACAGTCCCAGTCCTTCAGCATCTTTGTCAATGGTGATGGTGTGCATATGGTTTCGGTGATGTTGATCCATGTCTTGAACAAGGCTTCCACCCTTCAAAACGTTTACTAACTGGAAGCCTCGGCAAATGGCTAGGACAGGTAGTGCATTATCAAAGGCATGCTTGGCGATTGAGAAGTCATTCTCATCTTGCAGATCATCAACGCCATAGAGCTCTTCTGTGTTTGGCTCTTCGCCGTACCACTTAGGGTTCACATCTCCACCACCTGGGATTAGAACTCCATCGATGCCAACAAGTCTTTCCGCCCAGTTAGGGTTCTCAACTGGCAGGAACGTTACTGGTTCTCCCCCAGCTGCCCATACTGATTCCAAGAGTCTTCTTGAGGAGACAACACCAAGGCTTCTAATGGCAGTTGCCTGCTCGGTGAACCTACCGACTATCGCAATCCTGGGACGTCTAGCCATGGACCTGCTCCTTATACGAATCGTTATGAAACATAGGGTTTATACCCCTTAAGTATGCCCTAATCTTAATCGTTAGTATCCTAATGAATAGGGCTAAAGGTAAGGACAAGAGGCTTGAACACCATAGAAGTTGTTGGAACCAAGATAGATACCCGTCATTACATTGGTGGGCAAAGAGTCGCCTCAGCTGAGACCTTTACTAACACCTCCCCTGTTGATGGATCATTCCTAGGTGAGATCTCTAGAGGAACATCCCTTGAGGTTGATATGGCTGTTGAAGCAGCTAGAAAAGCATTCCCTGCTTGGGCAGCTCTTGGACCTAAAGGTCGTGGTGAGATTCTTTTGAGACTTGCCTCTCTAGTTGAAGAGAACATTGAAACTCTTGCCCAACTAGAAACCATGGATAACGGATCTCTATTGAGATCACACAGACGTGGAGTTATGCCAAGAGTTGCAATGAACATTAGATTCTTTGCTGAATGGGCAATCAATGATTTGCATCACCCAGACTTTGAAACTAGAGGACACACAAACAAGATCTCTTGGGATCCATCAGGTGTTGCTGCTCTAATTACTCCTTGGAATGCTCCACTAATGCTTGCTACCTGGAAGATAGGTCCTGCTTTAGCTTCTGGTGACACAGTAATCCTCAAGCCTGCTGAGTGGACTCCATTGAGTGCATCATTCTTTGCTGATCTAACAAAGAAAGCTGGAATACCTGATGGAGTCTTCAATGTTGTTCAAGGCTTTGGCAAAGAAGCAGGAGCAGCACTGGTTGCTCACCCTGGTATCTCACGTATTTCATTTACTGGTTCTGTGCCAACAGCAAAGGTTATTGCTAGAGCAGCTGCAGATAACCTAACTCCAGTAAGCCTTGAGCTAGGTGGTAAGTCTCCTTGTGTTGTTCTAGAAGATGCAAATGTTGATTTAGCAGTAGAACTTGCAGTAGAGCAGTATGACAATGCTGGTCAGGTCTGTTTATCTGGAACAAGAATCCTTGTTCACGAGAACATCGCTGAAGAGTTTGCTTTGAAGTTCAAAGAAAAGGCTTCACAGATTATTCAGGGTGACCCAAGAGATGAAGCAACTCAGATTGGTCCTCAGATTCATCAGGTTCACTTCGAAAGAGTAAAGGGCTTTGTTGACAGAGCTAAAGAGACTGGTGCCAACATCGTTATGGGTGGCGAACCCAACAGCGACCTAGGTGGGCTTTACTTTAGACCTACCCTGGTTATGAACCCGGACCCTAAATCAGAGATTGTTACCTCTGAGGTATTTGGTCCAGTTCTATGCATGCAGACCTTCAAGACTGACGAGGGGGCTATTGCTATGGCTAATGGCACAGAGTTCGGTCTTGCCGCAATCCTTGTTTCAGGTAATAGAGCAAGAGCAGACCGGGTTGCTAAAGAACTTGTGGCTGGAACTATCTGGGTCAACTGCTTCTTTGTTAGAGACCTGAGAGCGCCTTTCGGGGGATCTAAGAAGTCAGGTATTGGCCGTGAGGGCGGTAACTGGTCATTTGATTTCTATGCAGATATAAAGAACACAGTGGTATCACCTAATGGATGGAAGGAATAGATCATGGGAGAAGTAGTAGGAGCAGCACTCTTAGCTCACGTACCAACAATCATGTTGCCTGAGGCAGTTCGATACGACCTCAATGAGGGTAAAGAGCTTTCTCTAGTTCCAGGACTAAAGAAACTTCGTAAAGATGTTTTTGAGACTCTGGACTATGACACAGTAGTCGTTCTAGACAGCCACTGGGCAACAACCGTTGAATTTGTTATTACCTCAGCAGCAGAGCGATCAGGTCTGTTTACTTCTGAAGAACTACCTAGAGGCATGTCTCAGATTCCTTATGCAATGAAGGGTGATCCTGAGCTTGCTAACTCAGTAGCGAACTATGCAGAGAAGAACGGTACTTGGGTAACACCTATTGCAGATCCACACCTGCCTATCTTCTACGCAACAGTAAACCTTTGGCACTACCTAGGTAGAGGCCTAGATGACAAGAAGTGGATTTCAATGTCTGTTTGCCAGACAGGAACTCACGAAGATTTCCTAAGAGCAGGCCGTGCTCTTGGCGAAGCAATTAGAGATAGTGATAGAAAAGTATTACTACTTGCCTCTGGTGCTCTTTCACACACTTTCTATAAGCTCCGTGATCTTCGTAAGCATGAGGCATCAGATCCGAAGCACATCTACTCAGATCTTGCTCGTGAGATGGATTACGAAAGACTTGAATGGATGAAGAATGGCGAGCACGGCAAGATTCTAGAAACAATGCCTGAGTTCTCAAAGGTAAAGCCTGAAGCTAACTTCTACCACTGGCTAGCCATGGCTGGTGCTACCGGCGAAGAACTAAACACCGCTAAGGGCGTTTTGTATTCAGAGTATGAGAACTCAATCGGAACCGGTCAAGTTCACGTTTACTTCCCTCGCCCAGAAGGTGGCTTCCCTAAGGCTAAGGACTTGGTACTTTCTCGTGACTGAATTTAGAAGAATCCTGATTGAGGGATACCCGACTCTAGTCGAGCGCAACGGTGAGAATCTAGTTGCAGGTGATGGCCGTGTTGTTGCTATCAAGGATGCTATTCACTTACCTCCTGTTGAACCAACCAAGATCATCGCTGTGCACTTGAACTACGACTCTAGAACTCAAGAGTTCATGACCAAGTTGCCACCAGCTCCTACTTACTTCCACAAGCCAATCACCGCTCTAAACTCACACAACGGTGCTGTAGTTAGACCTGCTGGTTTGAAGTGGTTGAACTATGAGGGTGAGATTGTAATTGTTATTGGTAAGACCTGTCGAAACATCTCTCCTGAAGAAGCAGGCGAATACATCGCTGGATACACCATCGGTAATGACTTTGGTCTTCATGACTTCAGAGATACTGATGCTGGCTCAATGCTTCGAGTCAAAGGTTCAGACACTCTAGCTCCAGTAGGTCCTGGTTTGGTTACTGACTGGGACTTTAGAAATAAGTTCATCAGAACCTATGTCAATGGAGTTGTGAAGCAAGAAGATAACACCGACAACATGGAATGGGATATGCACTACCTAGTTGCAGATATCGCAAGAACAATCACATTGGTACCAGGCGATATGCTGTTCTCTGGAACTCCAGCTAACTCCAGACCTGTTGAACCAGGCGATGTTGTTGAGGTTGAAGTTGAAGGACTTGGAAAACTTACCAACCACATCGTTGAAGGCCCAACCGGTATTCGTACCGATGTTGGTGCTCAACCAACTTCTTCAGAAGAGGTAGTTTCAACAGCCCTTGGTGGCGACTGGGAGTTTAGAGGAATCAGAACTCCATCTAAAGATCTTTACCCGTCAACAGTTGTAGAGAAGGAATAGCAAATGATTAAAGTCGAAGTTGATATGACTAAGTGCCAGCACTACGGACAGTGTGTTTTTGAAGCACCAGACATCTTTCGTTTGAACTCAGATGACAAGCTCGAATACACAGCAGAGGCTGATGATTCAGAGCGAGCAAACATTGAGGCAGCTATTGATGTCTGCCCAATGCAAGCAATCCGTATCGTCGAATAGAACATGAACCATCCCGTAGTAATAGTTGGTGCGTCCATGGGTGGATTGCGCACAGCTGAATCACTACGACGATTTGGTTACCTTGGAGCTATCACCGTTATTGGTGAGGAAGCTCACAAGCCATACAACAGACCTCCCCTATCTAAAGAAGTTCTAGCCAACGAAGTTACTCACGAAGCGGTTGCTTTTGAGGAAAGAGCAGCAACAGCTGATGTGAACTGGGTCTTAGGAACTAGAGCAGTTTCAGTCGATCAAGAACACAACACTGTTGCAGACAGTTCAGGTATGGTGCATCCATACTCTGCCCTAGTGATTGCAACTGGACTAAGACCAAAAAGACTAAACCTTGCTAACGGTGATCTAGCCGGTAGGCATGCCCTAAGAACCTTGGATGATGCCATCAACCTAAGAGCAGAACTAACACCTGGTGCTGATGTTGTGATTGTTGGTGGAGGCTTCATTGGCTGTGAGGTAGCAGCAACAGCAGCCAAGTTGGGTTGCGATGTGACCGTGGTTCATAACTCAGCACACCCAATGCTTAGACCCCTAGGAACTGAATTAGCCAGGCAAATGCAGCTAAGGCATGAAGCAGAAGGTGTTCGCTTTCTTCTAAACCGTTCGGTGACAGGCGTTTCTGGAGAGACAAAAATCAGTGAAGTTCAAATTGATGACGGCAGCGCCATAAAGTGCGATGTTTTGATTGAAGCAATTGGCTCTCATTCAAATACTGAGTGGCTGGAAAGCACCAACATCGATCTAACCGATGGGGTCTTGGTTGATAGCGCTATGAGAGCTATCAGCACATCAGGCAACGTTGCTCCTAACGTCTATGCAATCGGCGATGTTGCCAGATTTACCAACCCTATCTTTGATGATGTTCCAAGAAGAGTTGAACACTGGAACATCCCAACTGAAACTGCTAAACGAGCAGCTGCTGTGATAGCTGCTCAACTAAACCAGGATGAGAAGTTTGAATCATTAGTCCAAGACCAGTTCAAGCCAGTCCCATCGTTCTGGAGTGATCAGTACGACATTCACCTACTGGCTTTTGGTTCGTTGTCATTAGCGGATAAAGTCACCTTGGTAGCTGGCGATGTTTCTGGTGAATGTGTATTTGAATATCACAGAGGCGAGCAGTTGGTTGGGGTTTGTGGAATTGGAATGAGAAGTGTTGTGCAAAGTTACCGAGCTAAGTTCATATAGGAGAAAACCATGTCAAACGAATTCGATCTAGATGTCACCTTTGAAGAGAATGAACCAGACCTTAGCCACCTATCCCCTAAAGAACTAGAGGCTGCAGTAAGTGCCCTACCTGAAGCTTTGAAGCATGTGGCTCACGGTTTGCTCATTGAGAAAAGAACCATGAGCGATGTCTCTCAAGACCTTGGTATCAGACAGGCAGAACTAGTAACAAGACTGCATCGAGCAAAGCTGATTCTTGCTCAATCAACGGGTAACTAGCCTTCCCTTACTTACAGCTTCCTTTTTTGTAGTCTCCGAAGACGTGCTTTTCAGTGAAGGATTTGATTTCCTTGCCTACGCCCATCAACTCAACACCTCCACCTGGCAGACCAGATTCAAGCATTCCAGACAAAGAGTCTTCAGCCACAACTGAGAACTCAGAAATGCTGCGTCCCACTGAAACACAAACTTCTAGCTTGCCTGGGTCATTGAAGTAAACCCAGTGAACCTCACCTTTTGAGTCTTCAAAGGCTTCCACTTGTCCATCGAATCTGAATTTTGATTTGTATTCGATAATCATGTTTCTAGCAAAGTCTGCGTTGAATACAGGTAGTTCTTGATTAGAACGTCTGTAGTACGCAATGGTGTCTAGCATTGCCGCTAACTGAACTTTGCTATCTGAATAGTCTGGAATCGAATCAATAGGATCAGGGGTGTCATAGTTTGTAGAGGTCACGATGCTGTATTCGTAGTTCTCTTTAGCGAGCTTTCTAGTGTCTTTGTTCATCTCAGGTAAAGCTTCTGAGTAATTTACTGGTGATAATTGGGTTGCGCTCAACTGAATAGCAAATGGCGCTCCGTTAGATGCCTCACCCTGGATGAAGTAAGCGGGTGAGAACCAACCCCAGCCAACACTTCTTGGATATGAATTCATCACGGCTTCACAACGAGCTTGTGAATTGTCAGAAAGTTTTTGCATCTGAGTCTCGCCTGGCACTGAATCCTCAGTTCCACCAAGTTGTTTAGCAAAAGCTATTACTTCACTACAGATTTGTGCGTGCTGCTCTACTGGGAATTTGTCGCTTGTCGAAAGTAAACAAACATCTGGAGATTCCCATCCTTCTAGGCATGGTAAGCCACGATTGAAGACCGCAGACATGGGTTCGTTAAAACTCGGCAACAAAGCCATATTGTCAGTGACCTGAGCTAGATATTCTGTAGCTTTAGGACTCAATTCCTGCACAGATGGGGCTGGAGTTGGGTTCATTTGGCTATTTAGATTGTTGTTGTAGCCCACTATTAGGAGAAAGAGCCCAATAGGAATCAGCAGTGTGCTCAAGCAGGTAAAGCCAATCACTCGGGCAACGATCGTCTTTGTGCTTGCCCTTGGTTTCGTTGCAATCACAGGTTGGTCTTGGAAATCTGTGCTCATGTCTTCCCCTTACTGGACTATAAGAATGATTCTTCCAAAAGAATTTCACTGTATTTGCGAAAGACATAGTCCCCACTTTGGGGGACTAATCTCGATAACTTTGGTGGGAATAGAGGCCGGATTTATTGAGAAATAATGCCTAATCGACGCAATCTAGCAAGTGCCCCGTCTTCAATAGGGGAATCAGGGCCAATCAAAATCTGTAAAGTTCGTAGAGTAAATCTGGTTACAGGGACAACTAGCCACTTCGGCAGGGTTCTAAGTCCAAGCATCTTTCTGTGCTCTGGGCGAAGAGAAACTACTGCCGCTGCAAAGAGCAGTTTGTAAATTGGTCTAACTAGAAGCGGTAAGCCTGGCTTTCTAATGAACTTGATGACCTTCTGAGTTGTTTCATCAACTCGAAGTTCATTGCGATCATAAAAGCCTCTGATTTCTTGGTCGAGCTCTGCTCTTGAGTGTGGGACTCGAGATAGCCCAAGAGGTTCAACTGATTTAGCCCACTGGTCAACGTAGCCATCTGCTCCACCTGGAATCTGACGCCACGCGTAGTCAAGGTGACAGGTTAGAAATGAATCAGTGAAGGCAACGTGCACCCAAAGCAAGAGATCTGTGTCTTTAGCTTTGTAGGAAAGAGTCTCTCCCGAAGTCTTGGTGTACTCACCCTTGACTCGATCATGCAGGCGATTGACTCGACTTGCTTCTCCTGCAACGGCTTCGTGAGAACCAAAGGTAGTAACAGTGAGCCAACGAATAGTGCCAGCTAATCTACCTAATGCATCCTGCTCATACCTAGAGTGCTGAGCAACACCAGCTAATGTGCCTGGGTGAAGTGCTTGAAGAAGTAGAGCTCTAATTCCACCAACTAGAGTTCCAAAATCTCTATGCACGACCCAAGGGCCATCGGTTGGAAGAAACAAGCCGCCTGTTTCACCTTTGGCAATCACATCAAGCCAAGGCGGTGTGCCTGTCGGTTCGTTTGAGAGAAGAGCTCGGAATCTTTTGGAATATGCTTCTTGAAATCTATTGTTTGGCATTAGGCCTAGCAGGTCTTTTCTGTTTTAGGTAACTTGCCAGTGATTAGGAAATCATCGACTGTTGAATCAACACAACTATTGGTAGAACCATAAGCAGTGTGTCCTTCTCCATCGTAAGTCAGAAGGTAGCCCTTCTCCAAAACCTCATTAGATAGCTTCTTCGCCTGTGAGTAAGGAGTAGCAGGATCATTGGTTGTTCCAATTACTAGCATGGTTGGAGCACCCTTAGCTGAATAATCGCTTGGGCCCTTCTTCACATCGAATGGCCACTTGTTACAAGCAAGACCGCCATACTGCCAGTATTTGCCAAAGACCTTGCTTGTCTTTTGCACAAGTTCGTTCTGAGCCTTCATTGACTCCGGGTCATCTGATTCACGTCCATCAATACATGAGATTGCCTTGAACGCTTCATTAGCGTTAGAAGCAAACGTTCCTGAACCACTGTCGTAGTTGAAGTATGAATCAGCAAGAACAAGGAACACTCTTCCATCACGGTCGCTCTTGTCAAAGAACTCGTTAAAGGCTTGGGTCAGATACTGCCATGAACTCTCAGAGTAAAGTGCTGCAATCATTCCAGTGAAACCTGAATTCAGAGATAGTTCTCGGTTTCTTTCAGAGGTGGCAACCGGGCCTTTTTCAAGAACTGCCAAAAAGTCTCTACCGACCTTGTCCATAGCTTGATCAACTGTTAGACCATCGAATGGGCAGTTAGAAGAATTGTCGATGCAGTCTTTTAGGTATGAACGCATTGCTGACTCAAAACCAATTAGCTGGTTCAAGGAGTCTTCCGAAGACGTTGAAGTTGGATCAACCACCCCATCCAACACAAATCTGCCAACGTTCTCAGGGAAGTAAGTTGCATAGGTAGTCCCCAGAAGGGTTCCATAGGAGAAACCTAAGTAGTTGAGTTTGTCGCTACCTAGAACTGCTCTAATGATGTCCATGTCTTTAGCTGCAGACGAAGTATCTACGTGTCCTAATAGATCTCCGGTGTTCTCCAAACATGCTGCACCAAAATAAGCGATTGATTGTTTGGAGTATTCAAGATCTTTAGCACTGCCGTACTCGAAAGGAGACTGCTCGTAGTAAAACTTGTATAAGCCTTTATCATCAGAACATTTGATGGCTGTGCTCTTGCCAACACCTCTCGGGTCAAAGCCAACTATGTTGTATTCAGATCTAAGTAACTCGGTACCCAAAGACTCTAGATACTCTGTGACCCACTGCCTACCGCTAGAACCTGGTCCCCCAGGGTTCATTAGAAGGTAAGGGGAGTTTTCTGGATCAGCTGCTGGATTGATTGCAACAGCAATGTCGATACTTCCCTGCTCTGGTTTGCTCCAGTTCAAAGGAACCTGAATAAATCCACATCTGGCGTCTGCGTTACTGCCTTCACAGTCATTCCAGACAGGTTTCTGAGAATAGAACTCTTCTAGATTTGCTGGAGTGGAACTCACGTCAGGTTTAGTTGGGCCCGAATCACCGCCATCAAACACTGAAGGAAAAACAATGGCTGTGGCTGCAACCACACCAGCAACCAGGCTGAGTGTAAGTACAGTGGTGTTCAAACGGCTCATTTTGAAGCCTTTCTTCTAAACGAAACTGCTAGAGAATCAAAAAGGTAAGAATCGTTTACGTTGCGCTCTAACCTCTTACGGACCTTCTCAATTTCTTCAATGTTATGAATTGACTGAGACTGAGTGCTCTCGTTGGCTAACTTTGTAATTTCTTGAACAAGATCAACGTTGATAAGCGGCTCGCCTGTGCCTAGCTGGATGCTTAGAACATCTCTATAGAGGCCCATCAGGTCGATAAGGATTCTGTCTAGGCCATCACGCTTAGACCTAGTTGCTCTTCTCTTCTGAGCTTCTTCAAGTCTTCTAAGTTGAGCTCTTGAACTTGGGTTGAGCTTACTTTCCTCAGATACCCCCATTGAAAGAAAGAGCTCTTTTCTCTCTACTTCATCTATCTCTGCAGTTAGTTGAGCACCATCACTTGCGGCAAGCTTTATCAAGTCGTCAGACACATACAAAGCCGAAGGAATATCGGTGATTGAAAGAACTGCTCTTAGAGCCTGGGATCTTCTCTCTCTCGCTCCTGCGTTACTAGCAAGTCTTCTTGCCATACCTACGTGAGATTGTGCTTGAGCTGCACTCTGCTGGGCTAGGTCAAACCCAATTCCATACTTCTCAACCAGTAGTTGAGCCACTGCTTCAACAGTTGGAACCTTGAGCTGAACGCGACGAACTCGAGATCTAATGGTTGGCAGAAGATCCGCCTCACTTGGAGCACAAATCATCCAGATAGTTCCCTTTGGTGGCTCTTCTAAGGATTTGAGCAATAGGTTGCTGGTTCGCTCTGACATTCTGTCTGCATCTTCAATGACCATCACGCGGTATTTGCCAATAGCAGGCATCTGTATTGATTTCTCAATGAAAGCAGTGACTTCATCGATGCTGATAAGAACACGCTGAGTGTTTAGCACCTGAACATCGGGATGATTCTTGGACTGAATCATCTGACAAGAATTACAATTTCCACAACCACCCTCGGCACACAGTAATGCGGCAGCAAAAGCCAAAGCTAGTTGAGATCTTCCAGATCCTGGTGGTCCAGTGAATAACCACGCGTGGTGAACATCTTTACCCTGCCTAACGGCACTCAAAAGTTGACCAACCGCTTCAGGTTGAGAGACTACGTCTCTAAAAACTTTTGGTGGGGTAAGCATCTATTCGATAAGTCCAGCGACTCGTTTGCGAATAAGCTCTTGCATCTCTTCAACTGTTACTGATGCATCGACAACCAGAAAACGTTCTGGTTCTGCTTTCGCCAAATCAAGATATGCAGATCTGACTGTTTCAAAGAACTCGGTCTTTTCCTTTTCAAGGCGATCTGGTTCTGTCCCTGAAGTGTTTCTTCTTGCTCTTGCCTGATCAGCTGGAAGGTCAAGCAAAACTGTTAGATCGGGAAGTAATCCACCAACTGCCCACAAAGACAAATCTCTAACCTCGGTTCGGGAAAGATCTCTACCTGCACCTTGGTAAGCAACAGAAGAATCAAAGTACCTATCAGTGATTACAATCTTTCCTTCACTCAGTGCCGGGCGAATCTTGCTCGCAACGTGATGGGCTCTATCGGCCGCGAACAATGCTGCTTCTGCTCGAGGAGCTAGATCACCCTTGTGATGAAGAAGGATCTTTCTAATCTCAACACCGACATCGGTTCCCCCTGGTTCTAGGGTTCTAACGACATCTTTGTTCTGCTCAGTTAGCCAAAGCTCAAGAAGGTCTGCCTGGGTTGACTTACCAACACCATCAATACCTTCAAAGGAAATAAAGAGACCTGACATTAGCCAGCTTTCTTTCTGGTGCCACCTTTTTTGACGGTTCTAGCCGGGGCAACGCCCTTACGTCCAGACTTAGAAATCTTAGGGGCAGCAACACCAGGCTCTAGGCCTAGCTTCTCTCTCCTGATGGCAAGAAGTTCAAATGCCCGCTCTGGGGTTAGTTCATCAAGAGGCTCATCCTTTGGAACCGTTGCGTTCAACACTCCATCAGTAACATACAGGCCAAACTGACCTGACTTGGCAACAACGTTGGTCTTTGCTGCTGGGTCTTCACCAAATTCCTTCAGCGGAGTTGCAGCAGTTCTTCGGCCACCGTACTTAGGCTGAGCAAATATTTCTAGCGCTCCTGCTAAATCAAGATCGAAGATCTGGTCTTCAGCTTGCAGGCTTCTAGATTCTTTACCCTTGAGCATGTATGGGCCGAACTTACCATTTTGAGCAGTAATGTCGATTCCTGTTTCAGGATCTTGTCCAATGACTCGGGGCATAGACAATAGCCTCAGTGCGGTTTCGAGATCCATTGAATCCGCAGACATGGTCTTGAATAGTGACGCAGTCCTTGGCTTTTCAGCATCTGGGTCATCAATCAAAACGTATGGTCCGTAGCGGCCATCCTTGAACAGAATGTTGTGACCTGATTCTGGGTCGACTCCAAGAATTCTGTCCTCCAGGATAGGCGCTTCAATCAGCTCATGTGCTTTAGCAAGAGTTAGCTCATCTGGAGCAAGCCCTTCAGGAATGTTGATTATGCGGCGACCATTCTCATCAGCACCTTCAGCATTAGGTTCGATATAGATTTCCATGTAAGGACCGAACTTACCGGTACGAAGAATGATGCCATCGCCTAGGTCAAGTGAGTTCAGCGCCTTTGGATCGATGTCCCCGATATTTTCAACAACACTGTGAAGACCTGGGTTATCTCCCGCTCCGAAGTAGAACTGCTTTAGCCAAACACTTCTATCGATTGTGCCGTTAGCAATTTCATCTAAATCTTCTTCCATGCGAGCGGTGAATGCGTAGTCAACTAGACGTGAAACATTCTGCTCAAGGAAGCGAATAACAGTAAAGGCAATCCACTCAGGAACCAGAGCTTGGCCACGCTTGACGACATATCCCTTGTTCAGGATGTTGCTGATGATGGCTGCATAGGTTGAAGGTCGGCCGATGCCCTCTTCTTCCAAGGCCTTCACAAGGCTAGCTTCGGTGTACCTAGGTGGTGGTGAAGTCTGGTGGTTCTTAGCGTTTACCTCTAGAACCTTGAGCTTCTGCCCTACCTCTAGATTAGGAAGCTTGCTTTCCTTCTCAGTAGTTTCGTCTTCGTTACGGCTTTCATCTTGGCTTTCTTCATAAGCTGCCATGAAGCCTCTAAATGTAACAACAGTTCCGCTGGCAGTAAATTCTGCACGGTCACCATTAGCCAATGGGAAGATTGCGATCTTTGCTGTGGTGGTTGACACCTTGGCATCTTGCATTTGACTTGCAATGGTTCTCTTCCAAATCAAGTCATAAAGATCAAATGCTCTACCAGATAGTTCGCCTGCAACTTCACTTGGCTTCCTAAACACTTCACCAGCTGGACGAATAGCCTCGTGGGCTTCCTGAGCATTCTTGTTCTTGCCCTGGTAGATACGAGGAGCGCTTGCAACAAAGTCTTCGCCAAACATTTCCTTGGCCTGAGATCTTGCTGCTGTGATTGCCTGAGAAGAAAGTGTTGGTGAGTCAGTTCTCATGTATGTGATGTAACCCTCTTGGTAAAGAGACTGAGCAACATCCATAGTTTGCTTAGCTGAAAGTCTTAGCTTTCGTGAAGCTTCCTGCTGAAGAGTTGAAGTTGTGAAAGGTGCAGCAGGTCTTCTTGTTGAAGGCTTTGCTTCCACTGAGATAACTTCTACAGGAACGTTTGGTGCCTTTATGGCTTCAGCAAGGGCTGTGGCTTTTTCTTCATCAAGAAGTAGCACCTTGGCAACTAGTTCACCCTTGTCGTTGAAAGAGTCACCGGTAGCAATTCTCTGCCCGTTGTAAGTGTGAAGCTTGGATTCAAAAGTTGGCTCGCCTGATTTCTCAGTGTCGAATAAAGCTTTGATGTCGAAGTATGCACCAGAGACGAAAGCCATGCGCTCACGTTCACGCTCAACAACTAGACGAACAGCAGGTGACTGAACACGACCAGCACTTAGGCCTCGCATAACCTTGCGCCATAGCACTGGAGAGATTTCATAACCGTAAAGACGGTCTACTACACGACGGGTTTCCTGAGCCTCGACTAGATCATCGTCAATGGCTCTGGTGTTTTGAACAGCAGCCTGAATCGCCTCTTTGGTGATTTCGTGGAAAACCATGCGGTGAACAGGAACCTTTGGCTTTAGTACATCTAGCAGGTGCCAGGCAATAGCCTCACCCTCGCGGTCCTCATCCGTAGCAAGGTACAGTTCATCAGCATCTTTTAGGGCTGCTTTGAGCTCGGTTACGGTCTTGTTCTTACCAGGAGAAATTGCATAGTAAGGCTTGAAGTCGTCTTCAACGTCGATAGAGAACTTACCGATTGTGCTCTTCTTCTTGAGTTCAGGTGGCAGGTCCTTGAGGTCGATCAGGTCGCGAATGTGCCCAACTGATGCCAGTACGCGAAACTCATCACCTAGGTACTTGGCAATGGTCTTAGCCTTTGCCGGTGACTCTACGATGACTAACTTTGAGCCTGAACCCACGATTCTCCTACCTGTTACTGCTTAGCTCGGTGTGGCCCGAGCATGAACTCTATGAACTATACCTAAAACTTCCGAACGCACACTTATATAGAGGTCTAAATTGACTTTATGGCATTGTTCAAGGCTCGCCCCAAATCCTTGCACAATCTGCTCAGCCGTTTCACAGGGATAACCTACCGATATTCCCCTCAAAACGTCCAAAGCGGCTATCGCTGCATTGTCTGTTTGGGCCTGGAGCCTAGCAATCACGAGGCTCTGAGATGTAAATCCTAAAGAAACGGTCATTATTCCCAAGACCATCAAAATGATCCCTAAACCCAGAATTGACCCTGAACCAGAATCGCCTGAAACCCTCATAGGCCCCCCTTTCTAGAGCACTGAACTTCCTTCAACTCAATTGGGAATAGCCCTCCCAAAGCCCTAATTTGATGAGTTTGGAGCACCTCAACGCATACCGACAGGTCTTGATACAGGACTTCAAAAGAAGCAGCCGACCCCAAACCAGACTGACTGATGAGCTCTGTCACAAGAGCTTTGGACTCTCCCCGAGCCAGAGCTCTTGAACCTTCGGCTGCTAGCTCAACAAGAGCCATCCGACTAGTTTGCAGGCTTTGGACTGACAGGGCAAGAAACAGAATTAGTAGCACTCCTGGCAGGATGATGGCGAACTCTGCAGTAACCGACCCTCGTTGATCTAGCCAGTGCCGTTGACGGTGAGGGCTGACTTGATTAGATCCATGAGCATTTGCCTTACCTCTGGACTTCGCAGAATTGCCAGCAACAGGCCTGCAAAGCCGACAGCTGCCAAAGTGATAATCGCGTACTCTGCCGTGCTGGCACCTCGCTCGTCTAACCAGATTTGTTTCATCATTTGCTTTCTCCTTCATTGTGCTCCCAGCGTGGTAACCATTAGCGGAACAATCGCTAAAAAGACAAAGGCGGGTAATACCCCGAGCCCCAAGGGAAGCATGAGTTTGATGCCGAGTTTTTCAATCTTCATTTCAGCCGCAAACAAAACTTCCTCTTGCATTTTCTGAGCTTGCTTGCGAAGCAGCTCAACTGCTCTTGCTCCAGAGTGTTCAACGAGTTCAGTTATCTCAGCCATCGCAGAGAGCTCACTGGCCGGAGGTTCGTTAGTAAAAACCTGTCGATAGCTTTTAATTGCTCTACCCTGTGCTCTCACCAAATTGGCACCTGCAGAGAATGCCATCGCCACACCCAAGAGATAAAATCCCTCGTAGCTCTGTTCTGGTTTTGCTTTCTTTAGTAATCGAGAAGTGACTAGTTTGGCTATAAGCAATAGCGCAATGCCAAGACCTAGGCTCACGAGAACAATTGGTTTCTCAAGCAAGGTATGAAGGACTCCCCAACCCAATAGTTGGGCCATAGCCAAAGTGATAATCGGCAGCCACAACATCAACCGTGCTGTTGACTTAGGGCTGGCATGAGCAATTTCAATCTTCTGTAGAGCCCGGTCCCTAGACGCTAGAACATCAGCAACAAACTCAATCTCAGAAACCATCGAGGAGCCCGAGTCTTCAGCGACAGAAAGCAGATATTGTATGCCCTTTGAATGGTCTTCACCTGTCCCTACTCGTTCCAGAGACTGCTCCAAACTCACACCAGATTTGAGTAGACCTGCAAATTTAGTGAGGGTAATAACTTCAGACATAGCCAACCGCCAATCGCTGGATTGCAGTAAAGGCACGGTTAGAGCCCATTCGCTTTACTTCGATAACCCAAGTGACAGAGCTTGAAACTAGCAACCTGCCTAGTTCAGGATTGACTCCGACTCCGGCCAGAATGGCTAGCATTCGTGGAAGTGCGTCGGTAACCGAGTTAGCGTGCAGAGTGAAGCCCGCTCCGCTGTGACCTGTGTTCATGGCCTGAAGAAGCACTAGCAGTTCTTCTCCCCTTGCCTCCCCTATCACCAGTCGATCTGGTCTCATGCGTAAGGCTTCTCGCAGTAACTGCGAAATAGATATCTCGCCAGCGCCTTCGTGATTAGCCAACCTGGTTGTGAGCGAAACAGCGTTACCTGAGAGGTTTAGCTCTGGGGCATCTTCGATAGTTATCACGCGCTCTTGAATAACTTCATTGAGCATGGCTTTGAGTAATGTTGTTTTTCCCGAACCTGTGCCGCCGATGATTACAAAGTTCTCTTTTCCTTTGATGATTTCAATAAGTAGATCTCGCTGCTCTTTAGTTATTGAAGAGGATTGCACTAGATCTTGAAGTGTTAGTGACGCGGTTTTGTGTCTTCTAATCGAAACCTGAGTTCTCTTTGAACACTCGCCCTGCAAAACAGCATGAATGCGAAGTAATCCGAATTCCGAATCAAGGGTTATTTCTGAAATCGGTTTGGCAATGTCTAGCCTTGAACCATTTGCCCTGAACAATTGCTTAGTCCATGATGTGACTTCTTCTTCGCTTGAAAAAGGGTTGGCGACTTTCTCTAATGTTCCTTCTCTTTCAGTGAATGCGGAAACGCTTCCATCAAGCAGAACATCGGTCACACGATGATCGCCTAGGAAGCTTTGCAAGAGATTGATTTCGGACATTGCCTAATCATGAAACTAGGCAGCACCTTCCTGTCTCGCCTTCTGTTGTTTTGGGGATAAAAACGATGGGGAGGGAGTGTGAATAAGTGCTCAGTTAAATTAAGGGGCCCCGGTCTCTGGGGGGAGTGACCGGGGCCGGCGATACATGATTGGGGGAATCGATGTATCGCAGGTCAGCCGAAGCTGACTGAAATAGCATAACAAGAAGTTTTCTTGCTTTGCAATACAAATCTTGCTTTCGGTCAGGGACTTATCAGCGCAGGTAACGTTTTACCTTCGGGCCTGCCCCAGCGCTAGCCCTGGTTATACAATCGCCCTATGGGTGATGACTTCAGGGCCAGTTTTAGGGTTCAGAGCGAAGACAGATTAGCCTTCTGGGCTGAGCAATCCCGCCACCTGCACTGGCACAAGCCCTTCACCAAAACACTTGACTGGACCAATCCCCCATTCGCCAAATGGTTCGAGGATGGTCAAATCAATGCCAGTTACAACTGCCTAGATAGGCATGTCCTGGAGGGCAGAGGTGGCAGGATTGCCATCTTCTTTGAAGGTGAACCAGGTGATACAAAAACCTACACATACAGCCAATTGCTAGCGGAGACTAAGAAAGCCGCTAATGCCCTGCTGGATTTAGGTGTGTCAGAAGGTGATCGAGTAGCCCTATACATGCCGATGATTCCAGAGGCAGTTATTTCCATGTTGGCCATTGCTCGTATTGGAGCAGTGCATAGCGTTGTGTTTGGTGGCTTCAGCGCTGAGTCGCTGAGAAGCAGAATCAATGATGCTCAAGCGAAACTGGTTATTACAGCTGACGGTGGATTCCGCAAAGGCAAAGCACACCCTCTCAAGGAAGCAGTTGATCAAGCACTAGAGAACAACAGCTGTCCTTCTATTGAACATGTCCTAGTTGTTGAAAGAACTAAATCAGAAGTCATAATGTCTGATAAAGATGTTTGGTGGCAGGATGCTTTAGGCAAAGCAGCAACAGATCATGTTGCTGTTGGTTTTGATGCAGAGCATCCTCTTTTTATTCTTTACACTTCAGGAACAACTGGAAAGCCAAAAGGTATTCTCCACACCACCGGTGGTTATCTAACTGGTGCTTCTTATTCTCATCGAGTTGTCTTTGAACTCAACAGCGAAAAAGATATTTACTGGTGCACCGCTGACGTTGGTTGGATTACCGGCCACAGTTATGTGGTCTATGGGTCTTTGGCTAATGGCGCTACCCAGGTTATCTATGAAGGAACTCCTGACTCACCTAACTTTGAACGCTGGTGGGAAATCATTGCCAAGTACAAAGTGAGTATTTTCTACACAGCACCGACTGCAATTAGAACCTTCATGAAGATTGGTCGATCAGTAGTTGATGGTCATGACCTAACTTCACTACGTATTCTTGGCTCGGTTGGTGAACCAATCAACCCTGAGGCTTGGCACTGGTACCACGATGTCGTTGGTGGATCTAAGTGTGAAATTGTCGATACCTGGTGGCAAACAGAAACCGGTTCCATCATGATCTCCCCTATCCCTCACGCCTTCAAGACCAAGTCAGGTTCTGCGCAAAGACCACTGCCTGGCATCACTGTTGGCATTGTCGATGAGAACGGGGTTCCAGTGAAGAGCACCCACGACGGCAGCGAAGCTGGCTACCTAACTATCGATGAGCCTTGGCCTAGCATGCTCCGAGGCATCTGGGGTGACCCAGAGCGATACGTTGAAACCTACTGGTCCAAATTCCCTGGCAAATACTTTGCAGGTGACGGTGCTCGCTTTGATGAAGACGGTGACATCTGGTTACTGGGTCGAATCGACGATGTCATCAAGGTTTCAGGTCACAGGCTTTCAACTGCTGAGATTGAATCTGCTCTAGTGGAACACCACTGGGTAGCTGAAGCTGCAGTTGTTGGAGCTAAGGATGAAATCACTGAACAGGCTGTCGTTGCATTTGTGATTCTTCGTCAAGATGAGTTAGGTGATGCACCTAATGAAGAAGAGATCGGTAAGGTTCTAGGAAACTGGGTCACTGAAAAGATTGGAGCTATCGCAAGACCTCGCCAGATCATGGTTGTTTCAGAATTACCTAAAACGAGATCCGGCAAGATCATGCGAAGACTTCTCAAAGATGTTGCTGAAGGTCGACCAGTTGGTGACACCACAACACTTGCTGATTCATCAGTGATGAATGCCATAAACGACAAACTGCATGAAGGTGCTACTGACTAGTTGAACTCAACAATCAGTTCAACTTCAACAGGAGCATCTAGAGGCAACACTGCAACACCAATAGTTGATCTTGCGTGAATACCAATGTCACCAAAGACTGCTCCTAAGAACTCTGAAGCTCCATTGTTGACAGCAGGGTGACCGGTGAACTCAGGGTCGCTTGCAATAAAGCCATTGACTTTGACAATTCTTGTGATTCGATCTAAATCACCAATTGCATACTTGACAGCAGCCAAACAATTCAGAGCAGATATCTGAGCTAGTTCTTTTGCTCGCTCAGGTGAAACCTGAGAAGGCACTTTCCCTGTTTCAACTAACTTGCCATTGACCATAGGTAGCTGACCTGCGGTCATAACCAAGTTGCCTGTTGCAACAGCTGGGATATATGCGGCTACAGGAGGGACTACCTCTGGTAGTGGAAAACCTAGTTCAACTAGTCTCGCCTCGATCTTTCCAGTCATTTTTACGCCTTAGCTTTCTTCATGTATGCCACGAATCCGCCCTCGGGGCTGGTAACTACCTGAACGAGTTCCCAACCTTGAGCGCCCCAGTGGTCCAGTATTTGCTTGGGATTGTGTGGTGGAAGGGGGGTTACGGTGTATTCCCAGATGACCATATTTATGGTTCCTCTCAAAGATAGAAGGTAACCTTGAGTCTATGGCTGACAAGGGTACAAAAAATAAGAAAAAGGCAGGTTGGCTGGGGCTTTTTGGTCTTAGCACGGTAGCCGGTCTTCTAAGCATGGCTTTATTGCTCCCACTGGTATGGCTGGGTGGGCTTGGAGCGAGCGCTACCGTATCCATTTTCCAGAGCCTGCCAGATTTCATTAAGCCGGTAAACGCCGCCGATGCCTCCAACATCTATGCGATGCAGGATGGCAAGCCAGTGCAGGTTGCCCGCTTCTTTGCCGAGAACAGAATCTCCATAGATTTTGAAGAAATCTCCCCGAACATGATCCAGGCCGCAATTGACACCGAAGACCCTAGATTCTATGACCACGCTGGTGTTGACTGGGTTTCTTTCACTAGAGCGGTAGTCAATAACGTAGCTGGTGTTTCCAGAGCTGGTGGTTCCACAATCACGATGCAGTTCGTCAAGAACAACTTGCTTGAGGCAGCCGTACTAAGTGGTGATCAAGAAGCAATCGATTTGCAGACCAGTAGCCAATATGCCCTTCAGAGAAAGTTCCAGGAAGTTCGCCTAGCTCTTGCTCTGGAACAGAGTTATTCAAAGCAGGACATTCTTGCTGGTTACCTAAACCTTTCATTCTTTGGAACCAACATCAACGGTGTTGAAGCAGCTTCAGAGTATTACTTCGGCATCAAAGCCAAGGAACTGAATGTTCCTCAGGCAGCCATGCTCACAGCAATGCTCAAAGGTGCTGAGCTATACCGACCAGATGTTGAAGAGAACAAAGAGCGTGCTCTATCCCGACGCAATATGGTTATCCAGAACATGGCTAATGAGGGTGACATCACTCAGTCTGAAGCTGATGCGTACAAAGCAACTCCGATAGAACTAAACATTCAGAAGATTCCGGTTGGATGTGAAAATGACCAGAGAACAGCTTTCTTCTGTGACTATGTGGTTTGGAACATTAGAAACAGCCCGGAGTTTGGCCCAACCCCTGAAGACCGTGAAATTCTTCTTCGTAAAGGTGGCTTGGATATCTATACCACCATCGATCTGAAACTGCAGAAAGTTGCAGACAAAGCAACTAAGACCTGGGTTCCACCAACAGATCCTTCCAAGGTTGGTGCAGCTAGCGTCTCTGTGCAAGCAGGAACTGGACGAATTCTTGCTCTAACTCAGAACAGAATCTTCGACCAGACAGACTCAGGCCTTGAGGGTCACACTTCAGTGAACTATTCAGCTGACAAGAACTACGGTGGATCCTCTGGTTTCCAGAGCGGTTCGACATACAAGATCTTCACGCTGGCTGAATGGTTGAGTAAGGGTAAGAAGCTCAATGACCACGTTGACGGCCGCGTCAAGGAATGGAATGCAGCTGAGTTCAGCTCACGCTGTGGCTCTCTTGTTGGAACTTGGGCTCCTGGTAACGACTCAGAAGCACCAGAAGATATGAGCGTTCTTCAAGCAACAGCTAAGTCTGTAAACACCGCTTATGCCTCTATGGCTCACGAGCTAGATCTCTGTGACATTAGGGATACTGCCCTGCGATTTGGAATCAAGCGAGCAGATGGCACCGAACTAGTTTCATACCCAGCATCTATTCTTGGTATCAACGAGATTTCTCCACTATCTATGGCTGCAGCTGTTGCTGCAGTTGCTAACAAGGGTGTTTACTGCTCACCTATTGCTATTGACCGTGTTGTAGATCGTGAGACCCAGGCTGAACTGCAAGTTCCTAAATCTATTTGTAGCCAAGCAGTAACTCCTGAAGTAGCTGCTGGTATGACCAAGGCCATGCAGGCAGTTATGAATGGTGGTACCGGTGGTGCTTCATCAACCGGTGATGGTGTTCCATTAGCAGGTAAGACAGGAACTACCGACTCAGGTGTCCACACATGGATGACCGGTTTCTCTTCAACAGTTGGAACTGCAGTTTGGGTTGGAAACGTATCAGGTAACACATCAATTAGAAAAGTTACCTTGAACGGCAAAGCAGGTGGACTTGTTCGTCACGAAATCTGGCGAACCATCATGAAGACAGCTAACAAGAACTACCCTGGTCAAAAGTTTGATGCTCCACCTCAGGACATGATTGATGCAACCTTTATGCAGATTCCATCAGTGGCAGGACAGGTTCCTGATGTTGCAGCCCAGAACATTATTGCCGCAGATCTAAACGCCAAGATTATGATCAACGCAGTTAGTTCCACTAAGCCAGTGGGAACTGTAGCTTATGTAAAACCTAAAGCTGGATCATCTGTTCCTAGAGGAACCATGATTTTGATTTATATCTCCAAAGGTGGTCTGACTAAGATTCCTGATGTTCGAGGCATGACTACCGCTGAGGCAACAGCAGCGCTGAACTCAGCTGGCTTCCCAACGGTTAGCATTCCTCAGCCATCACAGCCTCAGTTCTTTGTGAGGGACCCAGCTATTGAGGCAGGCAAGGTTGTTGGCACCATGCCTGCAGCTGGAAAGTCGGTTGCTTCTTCGAGTGCAATTCTGCTGCTGATTAGCGAAGGCCCTTAGTTTCTTCATGCTCTATTTAGGCTTAGCCGCACTAGCTGTAATAATTTGGGCCACCTGCATTGAGCGCTACTGGTTTGCCATCAAGAGAAGTGAGCTCAAGGTTTTACCTGTTGGTAGCCCTGACATTGTTGTCCTACACATCAGCGACATCCACATGGCTCCTTGGCAGAGATACAAGCAGCGCTGGATCAGCAAGCTAAACACTAAGGTCAACCCTGATTTAGTCATCAACACAGGAGATAACCTAGGTCACGCCAGTGGCATCAACCCAGTTCTAGAGGCACTCAATCCTTTGACTGGTATTCCAGGAGTATTCGTCAATGGATCTAACGATCTTTATGCTCCAGCTAAACGTAATCCTTTTCAGTATTTACTTCGTCCATCAGAGCGCCACCGCGAAGAGGATGCAAACTTAAAACTGGATACCGAATTACTAAATGCTGGCTTTAGTTCCTTTGGTTGGAAAGAACTAAACAACACAGCTCACTCAACAACTGTGAATGGTGTGAAAATCAACTTCTTTGGAACAGATGATCCTCATGAGCTTAGAGATGATGCGACTAAAGCTCAATCAGACCTTGCCAAACTAAACGCAGCAGATTTACTTATTGGTGTTACTCATGCTCCATACCTAAGAGTGCTAGAAGACCTAAGCGAAGCTGATGTAGTTTTCGCAGGACACACTCACGGTGGTCAAGTATGTTGGCCATTTATCGGTAGAGCGCTTGTTACTAATTGTGATTTGCCAACTAAGTACGCAAGAGGACTGCATCAGGTTCCCCTAAAGGCTAAGAGGTTATGGCTAAATGTTTCTGCTGGTTTGGGTCATTCGATTTATGCACCGGTGCGCTTAGCTTGTCGCCCAGAAGTAAGAGTTGTAACTCTAAAAGCTAAAGATTAGTTTCCGAAACCAAATACTTCAGCACCAAGAGCTAGATACTGCCCCTGAGTGTTATCACATCTAGCAACAGTCTCTGCTGCGAAACAACTTATGTTGCCAACGACTATCTTGCTGCCTGAAGGAAGATCATATGCTCCCTCTGGATCAGAGAACAGACCGCTGGAACAGTACCAGTCAGACACTAGTCCTTCTGATGGGTTGAATGCCCAAAGCCTTGCTTGGTATCCCCACGCTCCTTCACAAGAAGCAGGCGCTGTTGGAATCTCATAGTTCACATCAACATCTCGGTGTTCACAAAGAACAAAACCTGGTGATTCACTGATTGTGCACCAGACAGTTCCACCGCCAACTCGGAAGATGTAGCCACCGTAACCGTCACTGTAATCAGCTGCGTTCACAATAGGAGCCTCAACTGCAGGCTTATCAGGAACTTGGGTTTCAGGTTCTTCAGGAGTTGTTGCACATGCAGACAAAGTCAAAGCAGTAACTGCTGCTATGAATAAAACCCTGAACTTGCGCATGTATTCAGGTTAGCCGAGCGAATTAGAATTCGCTAGCAACCAGCTCTGCGATTTCGTATGTGTTGAGAGCAGCACCCTTACGAAGGTTGTCACCAACAACGAACATTTCGATGGAGTTAGTGAAATCTAGTGACTGTCTTACTCGACCGACATAGGTAGGGTCTTGACCGGCAACCATGCTCGGGGTTGGCCATTGACCGTTAGCAGGATCATCAACCAACTTGATGGTTGGTTCTTCTTCTAGGGCCTTGTGAACGTCAGCAACGGTTAGAGGATTAGCAAAGGTTGCATGCACTGTAAGTGAGTGGCTAACTAAAACAGGAACACGAACACAGGTAGCCGCTACCTTCAAGGTTGGAATACCTAGAATCTTGCGACTCTCATCTCTAACCTTCATCTCTTCGCTTGAGTATCCCCCAGCCTTTAGAGAACCAGCAAATGGAACAACGTTTAGAACAACAGGGGCAGGGAATGGTGAATCAGCTACCTGTAATCCTTGTGAACCTAGTAGAGCTTCAACATCACCACTAGCCAAACCTGCGTCACTACCAGCAACAGCACTGATCTCACTTCTAAGTCTTTCGATACCTGCAGTTCCTGCTCCTGATACTGCCTGGTAACTTGAAACAACAAGTTCGGTAAGAGTCCAGTTTCTGTGCAGAGCACCAAGAGCTGCCATCATGGTTAGCGTGGTGCAGTTTGGGTTAGAGATAATTCCCTTAGGTCTGTTTCTAGCTTGCTCAGGATTCACTTCAGGAACTACTAGAGGAACTTCAGGGTCCATTCTGAATGCACCCGAGTTATCAACTGCAACAGCACCACGTGCTGCTGCTATTGGAGCCCAAATTTCTGATACTTCATCAGGAACGTCGAACATAGCAATGTCAATGCCATCGAATGCTTCTTCGGTTAGAGCAACAACAGTTAGCTCTTCACCATGAACAGTAATCTTCTTACCCGCTGAACGAGCTGAGGCAATTAGACGAATCTCCCCCCAAATGTTTTCACGGTTATTGATGATGTCGATCATTACGGTGCCAACAGCACCGGTTGCACCAACTAAAGCAAGATTTGGCTTAGACATGTATTTACCTTCCGGTGCCAGCGTAGACAGTTACAGGGCTATCGCCATCTAGGTCGAATGCCTTGTGAACTGCACGAGCAGCATCATCGATTTGATCAAGACTTGTTATTACTGAGATGCGAATCTCAGATGTTGAGATCATTTCTACGTTGATCGAGGCTTCAGCCAAAGCTCTGAACATGATGGCAGAAACACCTGAGTGAGTTCTCATACCAGCACCAACGATGCTTAGCTTGCCAATCTCTTCATCGCTCTCAAGTTCTCTATATCCCAAGACATTCTTGTTCTGAGCAAGAGCATCAAGAACCTTCTTTAGTTCACCCTTAGGAAGAGTGAAGCTGATGTCGCTAACTCTGTCAGTAACGTCAGAACCAGTAGGAGTGTTCTGAACAATCATGTCGATGTTTGCTCCTGCTTCAGCAACGGTTGTGAAAACAGCTGCTGCTTTACCAGGTACGTCTGGAATACCGATGACTGTAATCTTCGCCTGTGACTTATCGCTAGCCACACCTGAAACGATTGACTCTTCCATTTGCTCTACTCCATCTTCATTAGAGATAACTTTGGTACCTGGATCATTGCTAAAAGTTGAACGAACCCTAAGGTCCACCTTGTGTCTACGAGCAAACTCAACTGCCCTGATGTGCAGAATCTTTGCTCCAGCAGCTGCTAGCTCCAGCATTGATTCAATATCAATAACATCTAGCTTCTTTGCTGTCGAAATTACTCTTGGGTCTGCTGTATAGATTCCATCAACATCGCTATAGATTTCACAAACATCAGCATTTAGTGCAGCAGCTAGTGCAACGGCAGTGGTATCTGATCCACCTCTACCCAAGGTAGTGATGTCTCTTGAGTCTCTGTTGAAACCTTGGAAGCCAGCAACAATTGCGATATTTCCTGCAGTCAATGCTTCTGCAACACGGTCAGGGGTTACCTCAGCAATACGAGCATTACCGTGAACCTCGTCAGTGATGATTCCAGCTTGAGATCCTGTGAAAGAAAGTGAAGGAGCACCTAGGTCATTAATAGCCATAGACAACAAAGCCATGGAGATACGCTCACCAGAGGTCAAGAGCATATCTAGTTCTCTACCCTCAGGGTTAGCTGATACTTGGTTAGCTAAATCTAGAAGTTCATCGGTTGTGTCCCCCATGGCTGAAACAACCACACAGACCTGGTTGCCAGCTCTTTGGGTTTCAATGATACGGGCAGCGACATGCTTGATCTTGGCAGCATCGCCTACAGACGAGCCGCCATACTTTTGCACAATTAGCGCCAATTGGGATCTCCATATTAGGAAAGAGGGGGGAATTCAACGCTGAACTCAACAAGTTTAGCCCACCCATAGGGGCTAAAACTACTGCTAACTGACTACTCGACGACCTTCAAAGGCTCTGCCAAGGGTTACTTCATCAGCATATTCAAGGTCTCCGCCAACTGGCAGGCCTGAAGCCAAGCGGCTAACGGTAATACCCAGAGGAACTAGCAATCTAGTGAGATAGGTAGCGGTAGCTTCACCTTCAAGGTTTGGATCGGTAGCAATAATGACTTCTTTGATTTCAGGGTCATTCAACCTGGACATCAGTTCACGAATACGTAGGTTATCCGGACCAATACCTTCGATAGGGCTGATAGCTCCACCTAGAACATGGTAGAAACCACGGAACTCTCTAGTTCTCTCAATTGCTTGAACATCTTTAGATTCTTCAACTACACAGATTGACTCTTTAGTTCTGCGAGGGTCTCGACAGATGTTGCAATACTCATGCTCAGCAACATTGAAACAAGTAGCACAAAAACGAACTCGCTCTTTGGCCTCTAAAAGAATCTTGGCTAACTCTTGAGCCTGGTCATCATCAGTCTGAATCAAATAGAAGGCAATGCGTTGAGCTGACTTAGGGCCAACACCTGGCAATCGAGATAGAGCATCAATTAGATCTTGAACGACACCTTCATACATCTAATTAGTTTCCTTCAATAGGTTCAGCACCCAAAATATTACGAAGGACAGAATCTCCAACTAGTGAATCTTCATCAATTAGCTTGTTTCTGTTTTCATTGACTTCTTTACTCTTGTCATCAACAGGAGCAGCAACTGGTTCAGCTACCTTAGCAATTGGCTCAGTTGGAGCAGCCGCTTTAGGTGTTGATACCTGAACAATTGGTTCACCCGCAGTTGAAACAGCTGCACGATATTGAACTCGAACACCTAAGACATCAAAGATTGCTTTACGAAGCAGCTCGCTAGGGCTATTCTGGCCACCATCACGGAAGACAGTTTTATCGTGTTCATTAGCAAACAGGATATCTAGAACCTGACCATCAAAAGCAACCGGTGTTTGAGCATAGACGTTCTGCCAAGCAGCACGAGAAATATTGGAGAGAGCAACCTTAATCTCTTCCCAAGAACTCTTCATCATTTCCCAAGTAACCGCAGGCGCAACAACATCACTGACAACTGGAACTTGATTCGTAACTGGAGCAACTGCAGGAATCACAACAGGTGGAACTGCGGCAACAGCTGCAGTCTGTGTTGACACTGGCTTAGCCGCTACCGGAGCAGGTGCAGCAGGAGCATTACCGCCTAGACCAATGCGTCGCTCTAGTCGATCAATGCGAGCAAGAGAACCAGTTTCACTAGAGTCTTGAGCTGGAACCAACACCTTGGCAACCATGAGCTCTAGTTGCAACTTAGGGCTGGTAGCACCATTCATGCGAGTAAGACCTTCAGCGATTACTTCAGCCGCATAGGTGAGCTCTGCTTTACCAAATCTTTCAACTTGTAATCTCATGCGATCTAGTTGGTCTTGAGGTAAGTCTCTAAGCACTGTCTTAGCTTTATCTCCTGTAGAGCCAACAACAATCAGATCTCTGATTCGCTCTAGTAGGTCTTCAACAAATCGTGATGGGTCTTGACCGCTCTGAATCACCTGGTCGACGCTTGCAAATACTTCAGCAGCATCACCCTTACCAAAAGCATCAATAAAGGTATCTAGTAGAGCTGAGTCTGTGTATCCAAGAAGGCCAACAGCACGCTCATAAGTAACGTGGTTCTTTTCCGAACCAGCTAGCAGTTGATCTAGAAGAGATAAAGAGTCACGAACAGATCCCCCACCTGATCTAACGACCAGGCTTAGCACACCTTCATCAACGGTTGCCTTTTCGGCTGTAATCATCTCGCCTAAGTACTCAATCATTTGAGCCGGTGGAACTAAACGGAATGGGTAGTGGTGAGTTCTTGAACGAATAGTTGAAATAACTTTTTCAGGTTCAGTGGTGGCAAAGATGAACTTCACGTGGGCAGGTGGTTCTTCAACTACTTTCAATAAAGCATTGAAGCCATCTTTAGTAACCATGTGAGCCTCATCAAGAATAAATATCTTGAATCTATCTCTCGATGGAGCAAAAGCAATACGTTCTCTAAGCTCTCTAGCATCTTCAACTTTGTTGTGGCTAGCAGCATCAATTTCAATTACATCTAAAGAGCCTGAACCATCTCTTGATAGCTCAATACAAGACGCACACTTGCCGCAAGGAGTATCTGTAGGTCCTTCAGCACAGTTCAGACAGCGAGCAAGGATTCTGGCAGAGGTGGTCTTACCGCAACCACGAGGACCACTAAACAAATAAGCATGGTTCACCCGGTCGCTCTTGAGAGCAGCCATAAGCGGCACGGTCACCTGAGACTGACCGATTAGCTCGGCAAAGGATTCAGGGCGATAGCGACGATATAGGGCTGTGGACACTCTTAGAGTTTAAGACCAAAAAGCCCATCCACCGGACCTCTGGCTCTATTTGCTGAAATAGGTGCTAATGTGTTGTCATGCAGGGGGCATTCAGTCACCATGAGGGGATTTAGATGAAAATACACACTTTTGGTTTGGCAACGGTAGCTGCTCTTTTGATTTCACAGCTTTCGGCACCTTTACCATCCAACAGCACAGCAACAAGTGCCTACACCCTTGACCAAGCGACTTTCAGCTTGACTCAAACTAATTCGATGCTTGCATTCGAGATTCATGACAGGGACCCTCTTGCAATTGACAAAATCTTGATTGACGGACTCGCCCTTACTCCCGACCAAAAAGGGATATACGAGTACGACATGGAGCAACAACTAGAAGTAGAAGTCGTATTATCAAGTGATTCGGCTAGCAGTCTGGATAAGTCAGATCCAATGAGACACATCGCAAGCAGAACATTTCCCGTTAGAAATCTAGGCCTTGCGGATGCAGCGGTCGCTCAATCTACCAGTGCGACTCGAACTCGCATTCGGTACCAGACTTTTATAGGTAGAGATTTCGTTCAGGCTAAGCTGTTATGTTTCGGTTTTTACGTAAATGTTCCAAATGCCACTTATTTCAACGGCAACAATAGATCCTGGAATGCAGACTCTAACTCTTATAAGACTCGATTTGACTCTGTCATCACTTGGGGTGCAAAACCGGCTGTGAACAAAGAAGTTTCTGTCGGGCTTACTACTGTCTACTTAGGGTTGCCGCCTTTTGTGATTCCGGAAACATCCCAGAGAGCTTCCGCTGAGAGTATGCAGCTAAACACTACTGTGCTTTCGCCTGACTATGTCAGCTTTGGTATCAAACAAAATGTACCTAACCCTTTTTGCTTCGGAGCGGATGGGATAAATTTTGATCTTCACTTCTACGTTCGAAGGGACGGGGTTTACACACTAACTGGTAATTACTTACCAGTTCCATTTCATGAAGTGTATGCACGAGACAACGTTGATACATCCTGGAGGCAGATTATGAGAAGCGGGTTTGAGGTCTTTGAGTGCTTCACGCCGATAATTGGAAACTTGTGCGACGTGAACAATTTAAGTCAAAGGTCTGCTTTTTGATGCGAAGATTCAAGACATTCTTTCTGTCCTACCTAACCAGCTACGTATTGGTGACAGGCATTGGATTGCTACTTCAATTACGCCCTTGGGAAGCTGACACTACAAACTGGGTTTTGCAGCATCCACAGATATACATTTTCGATTTCTTAGTTCTGCAAATTCCTGGGCTAGCTGTGCTTCCCAGCATCTGGTTCGGATCGGCTTGGCCAGAACTTCCCCTTCTTATTTTTTCCATCTTGATCACTATTTGGACCTGGAAGAATTGGCGGTTACCTGAGAAAGCCGATTTGGTTCGCAAATTAGGTCTCTATAGTTTCCTTCTGGCTCTGTTAGCGGTGGTCTTTAGGTTACTTCCGCCAATTCCGTTCATGATCAACTCAACGAACATGGGCAACCCCTTGGATATTCGTCATCCAGGAGTCACCATGGCCTGGATTAGTTTCCAATCGACCCTTATGCTCACACTTGTAATTGTGCATCTAGCGCTGAGGTTTTCTTCCCACAAGAAGGCTTTATCTTAAAAGTAAAGACTCCCCGCACACCCATCAGAGCCCAGTTACCCTTGCTATCTTTCGATCCTGGGGGAGTTAGCCGAGGTAATGCCGCACGGGGAGTCCGAGCCAATTCTACCGCCAGAACTTTAGAGCAAATCTGTATTGACATTCCAGACCCTAAGGTCTAGAATGTTTCCGTACGGACATCAAAAAAGGGGGTAGAAAATGACTGAACAGGACAAGTCAACAGAGTTGGCTGGGGAAAACGAACTTCCAGCGGAAGTTAAAGCTGAGCGAGTCTCACTAATCAAGAAATTCAAGGGTGCGCCTAAACGCACCAAGCTAATCGTTGCTGGCGCTACCGGTTTTCTACTAGTCTCCGGTGGTGTTTCTGCCTACGCCGTATACCAATCACCAGATGTAGTTATCGCGCAAGCAATTGTCTCTTTGGTTACTGAAAAAAATCCAAGCTATGAAGTTGATGCCAGCCTTTCTTCACCTTCTCTAGATGGCACATTCAAACTTTCCACCTATTCCTCAGACAAGGGCACAGCTCTTGAGCTAAACGTGAATGCAAATGTAGCGGGACAAGATGTAGGTGCGACGTTAAATGCGGTTGCAGACAATAAAGGTGACTTCTACCTAAATCTTGCAAATTTCAGCACATTGGCTAATTTACTAGAGCAAACCGGTTTCCTCCCGAGCCAGAGCATTCAGAGCCTATCGACCTTGCTAACCGACACCTGGGTCAAGGTCAGTGCAGATGATCTTGGAACAGCGAGCGCGGATTTAGGTAGTGCCAGTACCTGTCTAAATGAGTCAGCTACCAAGCAAATTTCAGATGACCTGCAAAGTAACTTGAGAGGCAACTTCTTTGTGACGGTTAAAAAAGAACTTGCTCAAGAAGATGGTAACCGTGTATTTTCTCTTACACTTGACGCCGCTAAACTCAAAAGCTTTGTCAGTTCCTTTAAGTCTTCTAAAGGTTATGCGCAACTATTAAAGTGCCAACCAACACTTGCTCTCGAAGATGAAACAATCAACTCGATATCTCAAAGCGTTATCGACGAAGGAATTGAAAAGAGTGGAGCCACAGTCAAGCTGTACGCGACCTCTTTCGATCACAAATTCGTAAAACTTTCAGCAGACATTATGGATAAACAAAGTGGCCAAACGGTAAACCTAACTTTCAAGAGTATCGGCTCACAACCAGAGAAAGTCGTAATTCCAGCGCAGTCAATCTCGTTTACTGAATTCTTGACTACCTTCTACTCGACCTTATCTGCTGTTTCAACCAACTAGCCTCTGCAATCAGGACCTCTCTGGATTTCAAACTAGGTGAAAACACCCGATTCTGTTGAATCTTTGGAGTTCAAGGAGTAGGTTGTAGTCGTATGGGAAATTTCCCATTCCTAACCCAGGGGGCATCAAATGACTAAAACTTCTAAGAAACTGCTACTTTCATCCGTAGCATTCGCCATGACGCTAACAGGGATTTCATCTGCTCAGGCAGCTGATACGCCTTATACCTACAGCCAATACATTGAGACTCAAGGGTACAAAAACTTACTCGCCGCATCGGAAACCAGCGCAGCAAAGCTTTCAGCCGCAAACGGTGTGGTCTTCGACTTTACAATTACCAGTTCATCGTTCGGGCTGGTTTCTGCTATTACAGGAAATGTAAAAGCAACACGAACAGCTGTGGTGCGTACTTCAACTATGGGCGGTGTAACGGACACAGCTTCGTACTTTGATGGCTCATTCTATCTACAGGTAAAAGAGGCCGCCACAGAGCTTGCCGCAAATAACAGCAGCGCTATTTTGGCTAAACGTCTTCCAAATTCAGCCATCAAATCAGTCAAGATAGATAAAGCACCAGATCCAGAATCTAGTTTGAGCAATCTCAATCCGTCTTACCTATTTAGCGGTGACTTCGGTTCGGATTTGACTTCATCAATGTTGCAATTTGATACCTCTACATTTACTTTCGGAGAAGTTACATCAAGTCCAAACGTGCAGATACCAACTTCAACCGATTATAAAATCCAGATGAAGATGACTGACTCTAAAACAGGAATGACTGTGGATGTTGAGACTACTGAGACATTTAACTCTGATGGCTTGCTTACAGACATTTTGCTAAACGAAAATGGTCTCTTCTTTGGTATGCCGATAGTCGTTGATATAAAAATTACTCAAACTATAGACAACACTATTGTCTTGACAGCACCAGACCCAACGACCACTATGTCCTCTGCTAATTTCATTACTCTCGACAAGCAGATAAGCGCTGAGGCATCTCAAAAGCCGAATGCGAATAAGATTTTGACCAAGGCAAAGGCTTTGGCGAAGTTGTCAAAAAAGGCTCTATCTAGCAGCCATATAGTTGCAGCTGCTAAAGCTCTAAAAATCAAGGCTAAGCCCATAACAAACGGGATCAAGTTGACTGGTAAATACAAGGGCGTCACAGGCAACCTTTGCATGACCGTGACCAAAGGTGCTGCTAGTACTAAGAACTGCAAATAGCTAACGGCTACTTGGACTTAACCTTCGTGTAAGCAACACAACCGACTGATTTAACCTAAATTTAACTCGCTAAACAAAAATTGAAGTTGTGAGGCAAGTATTTACTAGCTACGTTGCAATCGGAGATTCACTCTCTGAGGGCTTGGGCGACTTCTCTTTCTTAGAACGCCGCGTTCACTCAGGCTGGACTGATCGCTTGGCAACCCTACTTGCTCAAGAGGCTAAATCCCACGGTCTTGAATTCAGATACGCCAACCTAGCAATTCGTGGGGCTAACATCAATGCAATTATGGGCGGACAATTAGAGCGTGCTCTAGAGCTCAAGCCCGATCTTGTGACCGTTATGGCAGGGCAGAATGATTTCTTTTGCCGAGCGGCAGACCTGCCAGAACTTGAGCAGACGTTTCGGGAAGGAATTCAAAAACTTCTAGACGCTGGTTGCAAGGTGATGGTTTCTAACACTATAAATCCCATTCACCTAGCGGTCTTCAGGCGCTTATCGAGACTGGCGGCAACAATCACTGAGATGATTGAACGGGTTGCAAACGAATTGAACGTACCAGTTCATGACATTCACCGCATTGAGTCCTTTGCCGAAATCAAATACTGGGCGGAAGACATGGTGCACTTCTCGGGACCTGGGCACATCACTGTGGCTAATAAGGCTGCTGAGCAGTTGGGACTAAAGTACAGGCTTAGTGAGCTAGATGAAGGCACTATCTGGGTGCCTAAGCGAGGACTTTACGGAACCATGAAATGGATTGTAGTTCACGTAATTCCATTTGGCATTAGAAGGTTGCGAGGAGTCACTGCAGGAGACGGACTCGAGCCTAAACTCCCGGAACTTACCCCATTTGATGGCATGGCTGTCGAATTTGAACTAGCCCGCGGATTCTCCGGTTCACTCAGTTCTGACTATCTAAAAGCTTCTTAGCTTTCTTTCGCTTTAGGTAATCCCTAGCGATTTCAAACGGTAGCGGTAGTGAACTTAGAACAACAAAACCAATAATCCAAAGCTCAACGTGCTCCTTGACTACAGGTACGTTCCCTAAACCCCAACCAAGAATTAGTAGTCCACCACCCCAAAGCAAAGCACCTATGACGTTGTATTTAAAATACTTTTTACTATCCATGCCCATTACGCCTACAAACAATGGCACTAGAGCTCTCAGCACTGGAATGAATCTGGCTAGCACAATCGCACGTGGACCATACTTATCGATTATTGCGTGTGACTTAGCGATGTTTTCTTCATTGAGCAGAAAGTTTCTCTTACGTCTTTTCAATACTGCAGGACCAAGTTTCTTGCCTGTCCAATAACCAACCTGGCTTCCTGCAATAGCGGAACCAATGATTATTGGAACAGCAAGCCAAATCGGAAAGTCCAAAGTGGTGCTGAGAGTTATGCCAAGAATAAAGATGAGAGAGTCACCAGGTAGGAAAGATCCTAAAATTGTCGCTGTTTCGATAAACAGAATCAGTGCAGACCCCAGGACAGCTAGTGTGCCAAAGGATTCGATTAGCGCCTGTGGATCAAGCAACTAGAAGCCTTCTAGGATCTAGCAGCACTGAACTTTGGATTGCTGAGGCATAGAACTCCAAGAGCTTAGAGTTGTTAGCAACCCAAGACTTATCTAACACCTTACGTCTACCGCCCTCAGCCATACGAGCTGCAAGTTCAGGATTATCTAACAGTGCTTCTAGTACTGGAGTAAAGCCATTAGGAATATGTGCATCAACTAAATACCCTGAAACGCCTGATTCGATCAAGAACTTTGGTCCACCAGAGTTAGGTGCAATCACTGGAACACCAGCAGCCTGGGCTTCTTGAATAGTCTGCCCAAAAGTTTCTTCGGTACCGAAGTGAACAAAAGCATCCATAGCGGCATACCAGTTGGCCAGTTCAACTCCACTTTGTTTGCCCATGAAGTGAACTTTAGCACCTCGGAACTTTTGCTCCAGAGTCATGCGCTCAGGACCATCCCCAACAATTACGAACGAAGTATTTGGAATCGAGAAGAGTTCACTGAATCTATCAACTTGTTTTTCAGCTGCTAGTCGACCAACAAAGCCAACAACTCTTTCACCATTAGGTGCTACCTGTTTATGAAGGATGCTAACTTCTTCTGTTGTCTTACGATTCGGGTGATAAAGGTCAAGATCTACTCCTCTACCCCAAACCGATACATTGCTAAGTCCGATTCTTCTAAGGTATTCGGCTACCTCAGTTGTTGGAGCTAGATTGATGCTTGCCCCAGAATGAAAGTTAGCCATCGCTCGATCAACGTAAGGTCTAAGCGCCCTAAAGCCATAACGTTCTGCATAGGCAGCAATGTCTGTTTGAAAGATTGCAACCGAAGGAACATAGTTGCGTTGAGCCCAAGCAACTGCTTGACCTCCCAGTAGGACTGGAGAGGCAGCATGAACAATATCTGGTTTGAAATCTTCAAGAATTTTAGCCACAAAAGGATTTGGTAAACCCAATTGAAATTGAAAGAGAGGCACCGAAGGAACCTTATAGGTTCTAAACCCGTTGAAATACTTGCCTGTGGTAGTAGGTGCGATAACTATCGCCTCGTGACCTGCAGCCTTCAGAGTTTCTAAAACTCGGACGACAGAGTTAGCCACACCGTTAAAGACCGGTGGAAAACTCTCGGTAACTATTGCAACACGCACGAGTGCATATTATGAAAACAGATTGACCAAGCCGTGTTTGCAAAGTAAATGTCATCTAAACCTCAGGTAAAGAGTTGATTAGACAGTAAACCCAATCATGGTGAAGAGGGTTAACCCTATTGCCTCTTCGAGCCCTTTGCCTCTTGCAGAGCAATAGCATCAGCAATCTGTGTGCGAGTTTCTGCAATCTTCTTGAGGGCTTCAGCCTGTCCACCTTCTTGATAAGCAATAGCGATACTTGCTGCAATCCCAGGGGTTAGATCATCAAAGTTCACTGAAGCTAGAACAGAGGCTTTATCTCTATTAGATACAGCAATGGTCAAGGTAATGCCGTTATCCCCTGCTTCAAGATTTACTAGTTTGTCTAAGTCAAACTCTCGCACCACGTTCTCGCCAGCAAAGACAATTCTTTGGTTTGTATAAGTGGATGTACCAACATCTATAGGGGTGGATTCCTCTGGGTTTCTTCTGCTCCTGCCCGAGTACCCTCCGACATTACCTCTGACTCTGCCAAAGACTGGAAAACTCACTCCTCCAAAACCACCTGAACTAGTAGAGCCATTACTTCTAAACTCTCTGAGCATGGTTTGATTTACTCGAGCTATAACAACTTCATCTTTTTGTGTGGCAAATACGTAGTCTTCCTCTTCAAAGGTTCCCTCAGACATGCGATCAAGAATTGCCATCTGCTTCTCCAGCGATTCAAGAGCCTCACGCTTCCTGTCTCTAGATCTAAGAAAGAGATAAGTTGAAAAGGAGACAAGGAAGGCAAAGCTGAACACCACCAGCATGTAACCGGAGTTATCACCCTTAGACCTGTTATCTAGCCAAGTCCATAGACAGCCGATAAAGAATGCAGCAAAAATCAACAACCAGTTAGTTTGCCTCTTAGATAAACCCAACATGTTTACTCCTCTAGTTTGATATCACCCTACCCTCCGCTTCAGACACGGGGCTCCTGCCTGAGCTTGATCCAATTGGTTTCGGGTGTCCTAAGGCAACTAAACTAGACAAGACCGAGATCCATCCCAGGAGAATTCGCCTAGTGGCCTATGGCGCCAGCTTGGAAAGTTGGTTGGGTGCAAGCCCTCGGGGGTTCGAATCCCCCATTCTCCGCCAGCAACTCCCTTGATTTAGAGCCTTAGTAGGGGCGTTTCTCAGGGGAGTTTTTGCTGCTTGTGTAGCTGTACGTGCAATGTCGCCCGATTGTATTCGGAGTATTCCGCTTGCGAGCTAATTAGGACTTTTTTACCCATCTAAACGTGAGCAAGGTGAAGACGACTCCAAGGGCAACCCAGATAGCAATTGCAATCGCTACTTGATCCAGAAACCAGCCACCACCAAGCTCAACGGACTTGAATTGGTCGGGGTAGAACACCGCTCTAAATCCCTGCCCAATCCATTTCAAGGGAAACACACTCGCAAAGTTTTGTAGCCATTCAGGAAGAGTTGTAAACGACAGATAAATCCCTGAAATGAATTGAAGAATAAGAATTGGAGGCAATATCACGGCATTGGCACTCTTGGCACTCCTTGGAAGGGCGCTAATTGCGATTCCCAAAATACTCGATGCCAAGAGACCCAAGTAGAACACCCAGGCAAAGGTGAGCCAAAGCTCCATAGTCTCAGGAAGGTAAGCTCCAAAAACAAAGCGTGCCGTGAGCACAATCGCTACCGCCTGCAGGGTTGCGGAGACGAAAACCTGACCGAATTTTCCGATGAAGTAAGAAACAGGGGATATTGGCGAGCCAGAAAGTCTCCGCAAAGTTCCGTCGTGCTTTTCAATAGCCATATCAATACCCAAGCTCTGAGTTCCCGAAACCAAAACTCCCATAGCCAACATTGCTGGCAGGTACACATCTGCAGAAGTTAGAACTCTTCCGGCTCCGGGTACATCAATTTCAAGGTTTGAAAATGCGGCAGTGAAAATAACCAGCATCATCAGAGGGAAGAAAAAATTGAAAAAGACAGCGTCAGGTGTTCTGATGTAGCTCTTCAGCTCGTAACCAATCCTCTTTATTCCAACGCCAAGAATGGAAGGTAGCTCAGTCTTCAATCTTCACTCCCTTTCGATGTTCAGCAATAAGCTGAAGGTAAACCTGCTCGAGATTCGGTACCTTGACCTGAAGATTCTCCGGTTCTGTTCCAATTCTTTTTGAGAGCTCGCCAATAAACAAAGATGGGGAATCGGTGCGCTCGATGCGTTGCACCCCAGCCTCCACCCAAGAGACCTCAGGTTTGCGACTATCCCGACCACCGATCTCGGAAATTTTCCCAAGGGCAACAAGCCTTCCATCGACAATAACTCCGCCCCTGTGTCCAAGCTCCTCGGCTTCGTCTAGGTAATGAGTGGTCAGCATAATTGTCATTCCCTCCTGTTGCAGACCACGAATAACCTCCCAAAACGCTCGCCTAACTTCTGGGTCAAAACCAGTTGTTGGTTCGTCTAAAAACAAAACCTCGGGATTTCCGATCAAGCCCAGCGCAACATCTACTCTGTGCTGCTGACCGCCAGAGAGCTTCTTTACAGGCTCTGAAGCCTTACCGTGCAGCCCAACTGCCTCGATAACTTCTTCGACTTTTCTGGGGTTTGGGTAAAGGCTGGCAAAATGTGTGATTGTGTCTCGGACAGAAAGCCGACCAAGGTCACCAGCGGATTGTTGAACTATTCCAATTCGAGCCCGGAACGCACGGCTAGCGCTCTGTGGATCCTGACCGAGAACTTTTACTTCTCCAGATGTTCTGGTTCGAAAGCCCTCCAATATCTCTATGATTGTTGTCTTTCCAGCCCCGTTTGGACCGAGAAGAACGAAGGTCTCGCCCCTTGAGATACTAAAACTTACGTCGTCGACAGCCTGAAAGTCTTTGTACCTCTTTGATAGACCCATGACTTCGATTGCACTCATACTGACAACTTAGCCAAAACACTCATTGGCGTCAATTGCCTTACCAATGGCGTAGAAAACAATTTCTCAAACCAAAACCTCTGGATTTATGCGGGCAAGAAGTTATTGTGTGGGATTTTGATGGTCATGACTTTCTAGCCAATCATCAAAAGTGATTTTTCCCACTAGAGTTTCGCCCTTGCCACGCAAATCGCCTGAAGCCATTCCTCTTCCAAAAATCCCCGGAAGCGGAAACTCGAGAACCAATTTCTTCAAACCGTCGAAAGCGATCTGCCTTCGAGCCAGATCAGCTAAAACTTCATTTCTTGGACCAACCAAATCCGTTGCGCGCTCAAGTGGTCTTCCTTCTGCAATATCCACTAGATGTTGCCCCACTTCCCTTGCAGCCACTGGTCTCATTAGGCATTTTGGAAGAAGCGCAATCGGTCCAGGCATACTTTGCAGTTGCTGGGTCACGAACTCATGAAATTGGGAGGACCTAGCAATGGTGTATGGGACTGTCCCTCTTTCGATGGTTCGCTCTTGTTCCAGTTTCCCCGCGTAGTAGCCATCGTCAATCTCATCTATGCCGACGATCGATAAAGCCACGTGATGTTTCACCCCGGTCTGCACCTCTGCGCTTAGGAGGTTGTCAGTGACAGTTGAAAAGAATTTACGAGCAGCTCTGGCACTCAGCGTAGTTTTGTTGGTTGCATCGATGACTACATCCACGCCACCCAGAGCCTCCACCAAACCCTCGCCAGAAATTAAATCAATTCCATTTCTTCGGGAAATCGAGAAAACTTCGTGTCCTCGGTTTTCGGCAGCCATGACGGCGAACTTGCCCACTAGTCCAGCCCCACCGGCCACAGCAATCTTCATCAAAAACCTCCCTCTGCAACATAAGACTATAGAACTGAAGTGTCCAATTCAGGAACCGGATTCGGTTAGTTCGAATCCCCCATTCTCCGCCAAACACTCCCTTGATCAAGCTCTCTTTAGTGAGGCTGATTGAGGGAGTTTGTCCATATGAACGTAAAACTGTAGCTTTGGTAATTCTCAAACTTATGAGTTAAATGTTGCATTAATGCTATGTAGTATGTATGCTACATGCATGAGTAGAAATGCAGAAGTACCTGTATTCAATCAAATCGAGGAAGTACGCACAGCCCAAGGGTTGAGCCGGCAAGAGCTAGCTGATCTGGTTGGAGTGCACTACCAAACCATTGGCTATCTAGAGCGTGGGGAATACAGCCCTTCCCTAGTGCTAGCCCTTCGAATATCAGAAGCGCTGAATGAAGCAGTATCTGATTTGTTCTCACTAACTGACCCAAGTAAAGGAAAGAAGTAATGTCTAAGAAACACAAAATCTACTGGTCCCTTGGCGTGACTGAAAAAGGAACCAGAGCTCTACTCACTGATGAAAACTCAAAATTCAAATGGCTTAGATTTCAGAGAAACAGACGAATTCTTGTAGTCCTTGAATTACTGGGTGTTGTATTGATTGCCTTAGGGAGCTACTACACATCTATGAAAAGTGCTCTGAATCTTTCAGACGCAACAGAAATAATAACTTTTAGTGTCGCAGCTATTTTGGCGATCATGCTTACCCTTGGTGCCTATTCTTTTCTTCGTATTGCTGTAAGAGGAATAGCTGACGCTCCAAACGAGTTGTTGGATGAGAGACAGATTCAAATCCGAGACTCTTCATACAGACTTGCATATTTGGGGATGGGTTACCTGATTCTGGGACTCTTCTTGCTGATGTTTTTTGGACCAGATCTTCGACTATTCGAGTCTGAGGGTAATGATGGGAGTTTTATAGTTATCTCATCCTTGTTCCTCTTCGCATCGCTACCATCAATGTTTATTGCCTGGCGCGAGAAAGATATCTAAGGGCCACTCATGGATCTAGAACATCTTGGCCTGTTTGGAATATTCATTGCTGGGGCTATCCCATGGTTTGAAGCCATCGGGGTAGTACCTGCTGGAATCGTCTTTGGTTTAGATCCGGTATTGACCGTGTTGTTTGCAGTCGCCGGAAACATCATCTCTATTGCGGTGTTTGCTTACGGTGGAAGTGCAATTCGAGAGTGGATTGTGCGAAGAAGAGTAGCTAATGGAAAACCAGCTGAGTCCCCTAAGTTTGCCAAAGCTCAAGCTGCATTTGAAAAGTACGGTATATACCTAATGGCCATTCTTGACCCAATACTTATTGGGACTCCATTTGGAGCCGCTGCTTCTGTCGCGGCTGGGGTGAAGCCACTGAAGGTAACGATAGTTCTTTCAATTGGCATGGTGATTTGGGCTGTTGCAATTGCGTGGGTTGTTGTGGCTTTAGGAATTTCAGTATTTGAAACATAATCCGCAGAAGAGATAAAGCCCCAGAGAAATCTGGGGCTTTATCACTAAAAGTCGCAGGAGAAGTTATTCCTCTTTCAGCTCATCCATGGCTGCAATGGTGAACTCAAGACCTTCTCTTAGTTCTGCTTTGGTTGGTGCTCTGCCCATGTCTTCAGTGAATTCGGCAATGATTTGATCTATCGCGTCACCCATGATGTCGGCAGGGCCATCGCCCCATGTTTGCTCTTTATCGTTTTCCCAGTAACCCATTTTTTACCCCTTATCTTTTCCCGAACAGGTTCAGCCTACTAACTACAAGTTCTGAAGCTTGTCTATTCTTTAGGAGATGATCCGTAGATGTTCTGTCCATCAGCTGAATCCTCAACTGTGAAGACAATCAAAACAACTGCACCTATCAGAGGAACCAATCCAATAAGGGCCCACCAACCACTGCGGTTGGTGTCATGAAGACGTCTAATCAAAAGAGCAATCGCTGGAACTATGGTTGCAAGTATCCAGATCAATCCAATGATGCCTCCGCCGCCATTAGCGATAAAGCGATCAGTGTCCCAGTTCATGAGAGCTAGATCAACAGGAGCAGCTATCAGATTTGTGATGACTAGGAATAGTTGAACATACCAGTACTCAGACCTACGAGCACGACCTTTGAAGTTTGTGTAGTTTGACCAAAAACTCTTTATAGCCGTTCCGAAATCCATGATGAAGCCTCTCGCTCTTTTGTGTAAGCCCAACGCTAACAGCGTCTCGATATTGTTTTTGCTGTGTGAAAAGTGTTGCACTTTTGCAAAAAGTGCTACACTATTTGCATGCCTACTACTAAACCTCGTCACATGATTACTGAGACTGATCAAATAAGCCAAGCGATTAGCCAGGCCGCCAAGATGTGGCCTGAGCTTGCTGGGCAGCGCACTCTATTGCTACGAAAGCTTCTAGAAGTTGGAATACAGACAGTCGAACAGGGTCTTGAAAATGACACAGCACAGAGACTCGCAACAATAGAGAAGCTAGCCGGCTCTATGGATGGAGTTTGGCCTGCAAACTGGAGAGAAGAGTTGGCAGAAGATTGGCCAAGGTAGTCGTTCTGGATGCAAGTGCTCTGATTGCGCTTACATCTTCAAAAGATCCCCACCACGAGTGGGCCATAGAAATGTTCAGAGACACAGCAAGCTTTGACTTGCAGATGACCGCACTGACTCATGCTGAGGTTTTGGTTCATCCCGAGCGGAGTGGCAAGTTAGACAAATTCCTTAAATCTCTAGCCTCGCTTGGTTTGTCAATTACCTCAATAGAAGCCAATGACTCGAGCAAGCTTGCGGTTATTCGAGCTAGCACTTCATTGAAGATGCCTGACGCCGTTGTTCTCCTACAAGCGATGAAAGTCAATGGATCAATTGCGACTACTGACCAACGCTTGGTCGCTGAAGCTAAAAGAAAGCGCGTAGGCGTTTTTCACCCAACAAACTAGAAAGCAAAGGCTTTCTAAAGTGCTTTCAGAATGTCGTTGACTCTTTCCTTAGCATCACCAAATAGCATCTTGGCATTTGGCTTGAAGAACAGTGGGTTAGCAACTCCTGCGTAGCCTGAGGCCATAGATCTCTTGAAGACGATTACGTTCTCTGCTTCCCACACTCTAAGTACTGGCATACCAGCAATTGGACTTGATGGGTTTTCAGTTGCTGCTGGGTTCACTGTGTCGTTAGCTCCGATAACTAGGACTACCTGAGTCTTAGCTAAATCATCGTTAATCTCATCCATCTCAAGCACGATGTCGTAAGGAACCTTGGCTTCAGCAAGAAGAACGTTCATGTGTCCAGGCAGTCGACCTGCAACGGGGTGAATACCGAATAGGACTTCGACACCTTTTTCACGAAGACGCTTAGCTAGTTCAGCAACTGGGTACTGAGCTTGAGCTACAGCCATTCCATAACCTGGGGTAATGACAACGGTCTTGGCTGAGCTGAGTAGCTCAGCAACAGAGGCTGCATCTGTCTCGGTGTGCTCGCCTGTTTCTTCTTCACCCTGAGGTGCTGCTTCAATTCCGTAGCCACCAAAGATAACTGATACGAAGCTTCGGTTCATGGCCTTACACATGATGTATGAAAGGTAAGCACCTGATGACCCAACTAGAGCTCCAGTCACAATCAAGAGGTTGTTACTTAGTAGGAAGCCTGTTGCTGCAGCTGCCCAACCTGAGTAGCTGTTTAGCATAGAGACCACCACAGGCATGTCTCCTCCACCGATAGATGCAACTAGGTGCCATCCAAGAGCTAGAGCCAATACTGTTACTGCAATCAAAAGACCTAGCTCAGGAGTAATAACGTAAGCAACTGTTAGACCAACAAAGCCAGCAAGAGCAGCTAGGTTGATGTAGTTTCTACCAGGCAGGATCAATGGCTTTGAAGACATCTTTGCTGAAAGCTTTAGGTAAGCAACTATGGAACCTGTGAAGGTAATAGCGCCAATGAAGACACCGATGAATACTTCAGCGCTGTGCACAGCTGCAAGAGCAGCAGACATCTCTTTTACGTGCAGTGCTCCATTCCAACCAACCAGAACTGCTGTTAGTCCTACAAAGCTGTGAAATAGAGCAATCAGTTCTGGCATACCGGTCATTGCAACAACTCTTGCTCGCCAGAATCCAATGACGCCACCGACAATCAGGGCAACAATTAGAAGCCCTAATCCAATTAGAGATGAATCACTCCACTCTCCAGAGAAAGCTAGCCAGATGGTTGCTGCCATAGCGATAGCCATACCTGCCACACCGTAACGAATACCAGTCCTACCGGTCTCGTGCTTACTCAAGCCTGCAAGGCTCATGATGAACAGAAGTGCAGCTGCTACATAGGCTGCGTTAGCGATAGCTTGAACAGTCATTATTTGTCTCCTCTAGTGAACATCTTGAGCATTCGAGAAGTTACCGCGAAGCCACCAAAGACGTTAATGCTGGCAAGTAAGACACCCACTGCAGCAAGTATTTGAATCAGAACGCTAGCGTCTGTGATCTGCAAGATTGCAGCCACTACAACGATTCCTGAGATGGCGTTAGTAACGCTCATCAAAGGAGTGTGTAGTGCGTGGTGCACCTTACCGATTACATAGAAACCAATAACTACCGAGAGCATTAGCACTAGGAAGTGCTCAGGTAGTGGTGCTGGTGCTAGGGAAACTAGCCCAACCAAAACAGCAAGCCCCACTGCAATTAGTGAAGCTCTAACCCTTGAAGACATTTTCTTCTTCTCAGGAATTACAACTTCTTCTGCTTTAGCAACAGGAGCTGCTGATACCTGAACAGGTGGCGGTGGCCACGTAATCTCACCAGATTTAACAACAGTTACTGATCTCTGAACAACATCATCAAAATCAATAACTGCGTTACCGTCTTTAGCTGGAGTTAGAAGCTTTAGCAGGTTCACTAGGTTAGTTCCATAAAGCTGAGATGACTGGGCAGGAAGTCGAGAAGGTAAATCTGTGTAACCAAGGATGGTGACACCATTCTTGGTAACAATCTTCTGTCCAGCAACAGAACCTGCAACGTTACCGCCCTGAGCAGCTGCCATATCAACAATGACGCTACCTGGCTTCATTAGAGCAACATCTTTTTCTGTGATTAGAAGTGGTGCAGGTCGCCCTGGAATCAAAGCGGTAGTAATAATAATGTCAACATCAGCTGCCTGCTCTGAGTAAAGCTCTGCTGCTCTTTGCTCATATGCTTTGCTAGTTTCTTTGGCATAGCCATCGCTTGATTGCATCTGCTCTTCGACTTCAACAGCTAGATACTCTCCACCGATTGACTTAACCTGGTCAGCAACTTCTGGTCTTGGATCTGTTGCTCTAACAATTGCACCGAGGCTAGATGCTGATCCAATAGCAGCAAGTCCAGCTACACCTGCTCCTGCTACCAATACTTTTGCTGGTGCTACTTTTCCAGCTGCGGTTACCTGACCTGTGAAGAAGCGACCAAACTCATGAGCAGCTTCAATAACAGCTCGGTAACCTGCAATGTTAGCCATAGAGCTAAGCACGTCCATTGACTGTGCTCTTGAAATTCTTGGAACCGCATCCATCGCCAAAGCCGTAACGCCTTGAGCTGCAAGAGCAGTTAGTAGTTCAGGCTTTAGTGCTGGGCTTAAGACACCCACCAGGACTGAACCTTTTTTGAGCAGCTTGATCTCATCATCAGATGGAGCATTGACTCTAAGAACAATGTCCGCATTCCAGGCAGCCTTGGTGTCAACGACCTTCGCTCCTGCTGCTTCGTAAGCAGAGTCAGGGAAGGATGCTTTAGCTCCAGCTCCTGCTTCAACGACAACATCAAAGCCCAGGGATTTAATAACTTTCACAGTTTCTGGGGTGGCGGCTACTCTAGATTCCGCCTGTGGCTCAGCCACAACACCAATTAGGGACACGTTGCTCCTTATGCAAGATAACTTTCTCCCCAAGTCTAATTGCTAGAAGGTTCTTCCCTTTGTTCTCGGGCCGCTGGCACCAGCACAAAAGCAAGGGCACTCATTGCCCCAACTGCCAGCATGGCCATCAGGATTCCAACTGCTTCACCTAGGAAACCAACCACGGGTGGGCCTGCTAGGAAGGCGCAGTAACCAATAGTTGAAACTACGCTGATTCGAGCAGCTGCTCGTTTTGGGTCATCTGATGCTGCTGACATTCCAACTGGGAAACCGAGGCTAGCGCCTAGCCCCCAGAGCGCTGCTCCGAAATAGGCTCCGACCGGTCCCCCAAATACGAATAACAAGCAACCAATGAGGGTTGCGCCGAAAAGCACTCGAAGAACTAATACGCGTCCAAACTTATCCAGCGCCATACTTCCCAAAATACGACCTGCAGTCATAAACAGTAGGAACGCTGAAAGACCCAGAACTCCTTCAGTGGCTGTTGTTTGGTGACCTTCGACAAATGCAACAGCTAGCCAGTCGTTGGCAGATCCTTCAGTGAAAGCAGCCGCCAAAACCATCACACCGATAAGTAAGGTTCGAGGTTCGGTCCAAGCCGATTTCTGTTTGATTGACTCACCAGACTCATTTTGATGTTGAACAACATCAAGCACGATGAACTTGCTTGTTCCCCAGAGCAAGAATAGAAGTGTGATTGCCGCAGACGCAGTTATGTGAATAGATAAAGGCACTTCTAATCTTGTTGCCTGCGATCCAATAAGGGCACCTATTACTGTTCCTCCACTAAAGGCTGCATGGAACCAAGGCATGATTGCTCGTTCTAGCTTTCGTTCGATGATTGTGCCTTCAAGATTTTGAGCAACATCCCAAACACCTATTCCGAAACCAACGAGGGCAAGTCCAGCAATTGGAATCACTAGATTCTGACTGAAGGTGATTGAGAAACAGGTAACTAACAATCCAAAGATTCCAACAGCGCCACCTAACCGAACAGTGTTTTTGGTACCAATCTTGTCAGTGATTCTCCCGGCAATAGGAAGCCCAACAAGAGAACCACAGGCCAAAGCTAAAAGAAGGAAACTAAGTGTTCCTGTGCCTATGTCCAGCATTTGCTTTACATCCGGAAGTCTAGATAGCCATGAAGAGAATAGGAAGCCATTGGTAGCAAAAGTAACGAGATTACCGGTTCGTGCTGCTATTACTAGCTTTGCCTGACTCTCAGATCCATTACTCACAGAAAACAGCGTATTGGATGCCGCAAGGGTATTAGAACAACTGGGATGCTAGAGAACTGGAGCGGCAATGACGACTCGAGGAGGTAATTCTGGATTTTCACTCTCGTGATAAATCTCTAAATCAATGCCATCTAGTCTTTCTATACCGCTGGCAGGAAGAAGGTCTTTATAGAAAGAGGTGATCTTGCCTGGCAATTCTGACATCGGGCCATTGTGCTCAATGAAGGCATACTTCGTTGGTTCAAGCGCCAGGACTTCTAATCCGCCTAAGTCCTCTGGAATCCCATAAATCTCATAGCCAGCGAAATAGATCATCGAACCTGGTTCACCCTCAACGGAATTCCACATGGCACCAAAACCAACAGGATTTGCGTCTCGGTCCAACTTCATACCAAAGAAAAGCTTGGACATCTCTGACCATAGTGGGCCTATTACTTCTGAGGCGTTGGAGTTTGGTTGAGTTGCAGAAATAAACGGCTTACTCAGACCAAGCAAAGTTCTTTTAGGAAATAACTCGACGCTAAGCAAGATGGTTCCTTACTGCTTTGGCTTATTGCCAATTTTGAATATTGTCTTTAGCTTGGCAACAATCTTTTCAAGACCCTGCATGCCTTGCTTATTTACTTCTTGAGCCCACTTGATCTCTAAGGCAAGAATTGAAAGTCCGAAGAAGATGAATAGAAGACCAGGTCCTGGAGTAATCATCATGATGAGTCCTATGATCAGTAAGACAAAACCAACCACCATGATCACAGCCCATCTGACTGGGTGAGGTAGTTTATCTAGAATCTTCTTTAGCTTTTCCATTAGTCGTCCCCTATCGGTTGCTTCCATTATGGTACTATCAAGTTCAAAGTGGCTGAAAGTTTTACTGACCTATCTGACCTGCGAGGTTTGATAGGCTTGATTCTGAACCCAAGAATTAGAAAGACCTAACCTTGCCAAATCTATCCAAAAAAGAACTATTCGTAGTTTTACAGACACTTTACGCAGGGTTGGTGACAGTAGGGTTTAGTTACCTAATCGGCTTTGCTACTCAGCAGAAGATTTTGCTTATTGCAGCCCTTCCCTTCGGAATCCTCCTAGTTCTTCTTCTAGCCTGGCTACCTGCAAGAGCGCAGCTCCTGTCTTGGGGAGCGGTTACTGTTTGGCTGTTATCTACTGTTTATTCAGGAACCTCCGACATTGAATACTTCATGCTATTTGCAGTCGTGCTTGCCGCTATAGCGGGTGTCTTTTGGTCTCCCTGGTTCCTAGCGGCTATTTGGTTTATTCACCCGTTATGGGATTTGATTCCTAGAGATCTTCCAGATCACCAACATGACTTGCCGCTTGCTTGCTTGATTTATGACTTAGTGGTGGCGATATATCTAGCCTGGAGAATCAGAAAAGGCTTCTTCAAGGATGCGGTTGTTGTCCCAAGCAAGCCAGAGCGTTTCCTATCAACCGGACTTACTCGAACACTTATAGCTGTTGGAGTTTTGGTTGTAATCGTTGTTGAGATTTCTGTGGTTGGTATGTTCTCGATGGATGATAGCTCTATTTGGTTTGCTGCTCCTGTTGCTCTGGGGCTAATTGCTGCAACACTGTGGCTACCGATGAGTGCCAAGAAGATCTTTTGGTTGCTTTTTACCATCTGGACAGGCATGACTTTCGCTCACTCAGGTGAAGTGCTGGAACTACTGGTATTTGGCTTGATGGTTGCTCTAGGTGTACTTGGATACAGAGTTTCGATGTATTACTGGGTTGGTGCATGGGGCTTCCACGCTCTCTGGAATCTTTTGCCTAGAGAGCACCTATCCCACGATGCAGCCATGATGATGGGTCACTGGATGGTTCCAGTTGCAGGACTGGTATTTGAAATCACCATCGCGCTATATCTACTTTGGTTAGCTAGAAGAGAATCAAAATCTATTTCAGCTACTGAATAAAATGCTCTAGGTTTTATTCAAACCTAAGTGCATCAATAGGTTCTAGTTTCGCAGCCTGCCTTGCAGGCCATACTCCAAAGACAACTCCAACCAACAAGCTGAAACCTAACGCTAGACCTATGGTGTCTAAGCGTATGGAGAAGACCCAGTCACCAATAATGGCTAGGAAGAATGCTGCTATCTCTCCAAGGATTAGACCCACCACTCCACCAGCAAGAGAGAGCACGATTGCTTCAATCAAGAACTGAGTAAGAATGTTTGACTGCTTCGCACCGATGGCTCTTCTAACACCAATTTCTCTAGTGCGCTCTCTAACCGATACCAACATGATGTTCATGATTCCAATACCTCCAACAATCAAACTGATTGCTGCGATACCAGTAAGAAGTAATCCAAGTGTTGCCGTGATAGATCCAACTGCTGCAATCAAAGATGCCTGGTTGGTGATTGTGTAACGAGCAGTTGTGTCCTCACTGAGCCCATATCTCTCTCTAAGTAAAACATCTGCCTGTAATTGAAGAGTGTCTACCTGTTCAGGAGTATTTGCTTGAACAACAATGCTTGAGACGTATGGATACTGGCTGAAAAGCTTTCTAGCTGAATCGATCGGAACATAAACTCTTCCAGAAGTTCCAAAGCCAGCCTGATCATCTAACACGCCGACAAGTCTGAAGTCTTGTCCATTGAGCTTCACTGTTTTACCAAGCATGTCACTAGTTAGACCAAGGTCGTTAGCAGCATCTGCTCCAAAGACAACATCTTTAGCTGTTGCTGCAAATGGACTACTAGATAGATATGAACCAAGAGCAATCTCAGGTTTAACTGCTTCAAAGTATTTGGCAGATACTCCAACTAGACGAGCATTCACTCGGTTATCAACTGTTGCGATGGTGCCCTGGTTCTGAGCTTGAACAAACATCACTGACACATTCTCTAGAGCACCAAGGGCTTCAGCATCCTGTTCAGTTAGAGAGTCACCTGCTAACGCTGTGATGTTTAGTTGGTTAGTACCGAGAGTTGCCAAAGACTTATTGATTCCTTGAGATGCCCCATCAACGATTGAAGTCAAAGCAACAATGGCTGCAACACCGATAACAACACCAAGCATTGTGAGAAGGGATCTGATCTTGGTAGCCCAGATTCTATTTAGTGCAAGAGCTGCTGTTCCTAGAAGTCTCATTTTGAACCTCGTTCATCTCGTTCAATCTGACCATCTCTAAGGAAAACTCTTCTAGGAGCGCTGGCTGCAATATCTAAGTCATGGGTAATCAGGACAATGGTGCGACCATCTTTATGCAGATCTTTTAGAAGTTCAATAACTGCAGCCCCTGTTTTGGAATCAAGAGCACCGGTAGGTTCATCAGCTAAGACAATGTCAGGACTTGTCACAAGTGCTCTAGCGATAGCAACTCTTTGTTGTTGTCCACCAGATAAACGGTTCCTATCAAAGTTCAATCTGTCGCCAAGACCTAGCTGAGTCAGCATCGCTGCTGCTTTGCGCTTAGCTTCTTTAGGGTTAACACCTTGATACAACAGTGGAGCCATAACATTCTCAATGGCTGTGGTGTTAGGAAGTAATTGGAACTGTTGGAAGACAAAGCCAATTGCTTTGGATCTAAGACTGGTCAGTTGGTTATCGTTCAGTTCATTGGTTGAATCACCAGCAATCAGTACGGAGCCCTTGCTAGGTCTATCTAGGCAACCGATTAGGTTCATCATGGTTGACTTACCACTTCCAGATGGACCTACGATAGCTACGAACTCACCACGTTCAATAACTAGGTCAACACCATCAAGAGCTGTGGTTACCTGATCACCAACAAGATAATCTCTTCGAACCTTATCTAAGCGAACAACTTCATCAGCCATTATTTCCGGCTCCACGTGGAGGACCGAATTGAATCTCAGCAGGAATCTTTCCATCAATACCAGTGATAACTAGATCACCTGCAGCAACACCAGAGGTAATCTCCACCAAGCTATCTCCCTTGATTCCTAGGACAACTTTCACTGTTTCTACTTCTGATACTCCGCCTGAATCGTTTCTCAGAATCTGAACCTCTGGTACTTCACCAATCAGAGCGCTCATTGGAACAGCTAGAACATCATCTGCTCTTTCTACTTCAATCTCAGCAGTTGCGCTCATGCCAAATCTTGCTCCAGCAGGAATCTTCTTGACTTCAACGAGAACCTCATACTGCTTGATACCGCTAACCGAGTTAGCAACCTGGCCGATAGAGATAACAGCACCTTCGAAGACAGCATTGATGGCATCTAGTTCAATAGTTGCCTTCTGGCTCAGATCCAAAAGATCAGCATCATATTCGCTAGCAAAGACAGAAACGATTGGCTTGTTACTGCCAATAGAAACAACTTGCCCCGATGTTCTAAGGCCTTCTGCTGTGTCAACGGTTCTAACAACTCCAGCAGACTGGGCTGTGACTCTGGTATTCAAACCGAACTGATTTCTATAGGTAAACAAGAGATCACCGTCAGCGACTTTGTCTCCAACTGAAACTTCAATACTGCTTATCTCAAGGCTTACCCCAAACTGAGCCGGGATTGATATTGAACCATTAGCTGCTAGCTGTACAGGTTGTTCACTTGGACCGTAGGCGAGTAACTGGGTTTCTGCTAACTGCCCATTAGCCGCCACTGTCTTCACAACAGATGTTGGGGTGACCTCATAGGTCTCAAAGTTAGATTCTCTAGTGAGAACTCGATTGGTTACTAGTCCAATCACAACAATTAGCACCAACGCTATGGCGGATAACCAGATCCAACGCTTTTTACTCATCTAACTAGTTCTCCCTGTGTCTAGGCTTCTACCCCTAATCTCTCACATAAACCTAAGAGTTACCTGCTAGAAAGATGGGCTGTGCAATTGGCTTATGGCTCAATAGCGAGGTTGCCTGGGTTCTCCGTAGTATTTGACTATGCCAATAACGATAAGACCAGTGGAACTGAAGGATGCCGATGAATGGCTCATTCTTTGGGCTGGATACCTCGAGTTCTATAAGACAGAGATATCTCAAGAGCAGACCCAGCTGACTTGGCAAAGACTAAATGATTCAGATGTTGGTATGTACGGGCTAGTTGCTGAATTGGACGGGAAAGTAGTTGGCATAGCCCACTACTCCTTTACTTATTCCAGTTGGGCTAAATCCCCCCATCTTTATCTTGAGGATCTCTTCGTAAATCCTGAACATCGAGGCAACGGTATTGGTAAAGCGCTAATCCTTGCATTAGATGAACCAGCTAGGGCTAGAGGTTCAGAGAAGATTTACTGGGAAACTCACAAAGACAATAAGTTGGCTAGATCCCTATATGAAGGAATAGCTGAGCTATCTGAGTTTGTGACCTATAGCCGAGAAGTGAAGTAGGACTTAGTCCTCTTCCTCTTCCTCTTCCTCGTCAACCCTTGAGGCTGGCTGCAAAGTGTTTGTTCCACTCAGAGTTCCTAGTTTGAAACTAGCCAGAACATTAGTTGGGCTTGATTCACCACCGTGCTGACCAGTGAATGCTGCTGTTGCATCCTTCCCACATAAAGCAGTTATAGCTGCTACCCCTCCTGGGTGTGATTCAACATAACTGGTTAGGTCATAGACGTTTTTGTTTACTAGCCCCCAACAACTTGCTCCTGAATTATGCGTCGCAATCTGAGCAGAGGTGTATGTCTTTGCAACTGGATCAGGATCTGTTGATGCCGCTAGTGCTCCAAGCTTGAAACCAGCAAGAACACTTATAGGGGTTGATTGGCCTGAGTGTTGACCTTTGAAGGCAGCTGTTCCATCTTTGCCGCAGATTGCCTTGATAACAGCTGAACCACCCGGATGTGATGAAACGTAGGTAGTTAGGTTGTAAACATTCTTGTTCACAATGCTCCAGCAGTCCGATGCTGTGCTGTGTTTAGCAACCTCAGCTTTTGTGTAACCACCTGCAGTAGGTTTTGGTGTTGTAGTTAGGGTTGGTTTAGATGTTGGCTTAGGTGTTGTAGTTGGAACTGCACCAATCTTTCCAATCTTCAGAGCAGCAAGTGCGCTGGCTGGAGCCATCTCTGCTGCGTGCTGAGACTTGAAAGCCGAAGTAGCATCTGTGCCACAAAGATTAGTCAGAACACCTGAGCCTCCTGGGTGCTGCTGAATGTATGAGGTTAGGTCATAGACCGAACTCTCGATAGTAACCCAACAGTCTGCTGCTTTGTTGTGTTTTGCAACCTGGGCTGCGGTTAGGCCTGTTCCAGGAGTCTCTGAATCAGTAGGTGTTGGAGTCGGGCTGGCATCTATTGGGCCAATTCGTTTAGCCCAGGTTGCTTCTGCTCCAGTGTGGCCAACAAAGTAGGTCAGTGCTGACACAGAAACAATCGCCGCTACCGCTACTCCTGCCGCTGTTTGAATCATCCACTTTGGACGATCTGACTTCTGTAGAAAGTAGAACGCCACTCCAACAGCCAATAGGCCGACAGATGCTGGGAACAGGATCTCGCCTAAATCTTCATGGGTCTGCGGTTCACCAACCCGATCTCCTAGAGCAGCACCAGACTCTTTAGCGATGAATGTAAATACTGTTGCGATTGATAGACCTATGAGAGTTAGGGGCAAATATGCTTTTCTCCACTTAGGAACAAAGATTAGAATCCCTAGAGCTAGCGCTGAAAGCGGAAGAAACACCACAGCCACGTGAACGGCTAGCGGGTGCACTGGAAGTCCACCTATGGTGTCAAAAAGGGAGGTTTGGAAAGCTGAAAGGTTCATACTTCAAACATACTCCTGCTTTAGTTTGGTTAACTGGCAAACCTGTGCTGGTTTGATGGAAAGACCCTGCAAGGTGTTGATCGCTATCTCCTGTCTTAGTTTTAGGTCTGCTAGCCTCGCTGGCTATCGAATTAGCTAGTTATTTCACGAAAACACGGTCTAAGAATGAAATAAGACTGTGATTATTCGACGCTAATTATTGGGTTCAAAAATGGCTATTTGGACTAGATTTCGAACATGGCTAAACAAACAGATTCGAAACACAATGTATTGATTCCCGGCCGCTGGGTTGAACGCGTCGAAGAACTGTTCCACGTCGTCCTCGGAATCTTTCTTCTCGCTATTGCGATAGCTGCTCTTTATTTCTCTGTTGTGAGGGTTTTTGAAACAACACCGTTCTTCCCAACTGGAATGATTCAAGCAATCAACGACATCCTGTTTATCATCATCATTCTTGAGATTCTGAGAACCGTTGTTGCTAGATACACAGATGGTGTATTCCAGTTGCAGAACTTCCTCATAATCGGTGTGATTGCAGCGGTGAGACACATCCTCACAGTTGGTGCATCGATGACGCTAGCTTCTGGAAAATCACAGGCTGAGTTCGATAGAGCGGTAATTGAGTTAGGTATCAGCACAGCTATCGTGATTGGCTTGGTGTTTGCCATTTTCATGGCTAAAGCGTCAAATAATTTCAAAGCCAAATAAGCGCCAGCTAGGCTCTCGATAGAGTATTGGAATGACTAAGAAATACGCCCTGCTCGATGGCGGTCTTGCAACTGCTCTCGAGGATCTTGGCAACACTTTCACATCTGAACTATGGACTGGTGAATTACTAAAGAGCGCACCAGATCAGATTCGTGACGCTCACGCTGCATTTGTCAAAGCAGGAGCAGAGGTAATCATTACCTCCACTTACCAAGTTTCATTTCCAGGTTGTATTGCTAAGGGTTGGACTCACCAAGAAGTAATCGATGCGCTAAAGCTCTCAGTTGAATTAGCTAGAGAAGCTAAGGCACCTATGGTGGCTGCATCAATTGGTCCATATGGTGCATACCTAGCCGATGGCTCTGAGTATCGAGGCAACTACAACGTTAGCGATGAAGAGCTAAGAGACTTCCATAAGGAGCGACTTGAGATTCTGATTGCCTGCAAACCTGACTACTTAGCTATAGAAACAATCCCAGAGATCAGAGAAGCAAGGCTATTGCTTCAACTTCTAAAGGATTTGAGTAACACGATTCCTGTTTGGATAGCTTTCTCCTGCAGGGACGATCTGCTTCTTTGCTCTGGCGAATCTTTCAAAGACGCAGCAAGGGTTTCAAAGGAACTAGGGGCTGACTATGTTGGCATCAACTGCACGAGCCCTGAATTTGTTCAGGGTCTCCTGGAATCAGCAGAAGGCTATGGGCCTTTTGTTGTTTATCCAAATGCAGGTCGTGTATGGAATGAGAAACTCAAACGTTTAGAAGGATCTTCTGTAAAACTCTCCACTAAACATATTGAGCAGTGGGCTAACTGCGGAGCCACCATTATTGGTGGATGCTGCGGAATTGGCCCTAAAGAGATTTCAGAAGTTAGCGCGTAGCTTTACTTATTAGACACCCATACGGCAGAACTCGTCTACCTTATCTGTGCTACCGGCAACAACCATCAAGTCTCCTGTTTCAATTACAGTCTCAGGGTATGATGGCTGATAACTGCCCTCGCCCTTCTTGGTGGCAACAACAGTAACACCATGCTTTGATCTGAACTTTAGTTCAGCCAAGGTTTTTCCGTTGAATAGTTCTGGAGCTTCGGTTTTTACCATTACGTAGTTCTTATCCAATTCGACATAATCGAGAGACTCTCCGGTGACCATGTGAGCTACTCGCTTACCCATGTCCATCTCAGGGAAGATTACGTGGTGAACACCAAGTTGTTCAAGGATTCGACCATGAGCGGTACTTGTTGCCTTAGCCCAAACCTGTGGAATGCCTAACTCGAGCAGTAGTGATGCTGTAAGAATGCTTGACTCTAGATCGCTTCCGATAGCGACGACTGCAGAGTCAAAATCTTGGATACCCAATTCTCGAAGAACTGTCTCATCGGTGGTGTCTGCCTGTACCACCTGGCTCAACCTGTCCGACATGTTTTGAACAATTCTTTCGTCGGCATCAATACCCAACACTTCACGACCTTCTCGCAAAAGCTCCGTGGCTAGGGATGTCCCGAAGCGACCTAGTCCGATAACTACGATGCTTCTGGCATCTAGCTTTTTACCTGCTGAGCCATTCTTACGGTTAGGCAATTGATTCTCCATTCATTTGATGACGCTTGAAGTTCGGGACCTCTGAGTCACTAGTTAATACTAGATTCAGTGTCGAGGATTCGTAGTTATTCTGAGAACTAGCCAATTAGAGGGCTCTCTCTTGGGTATTCGAAGTGTCGCTTAGTCTTTCTCAAGGCCAGCGAGGTCGCTACAACTATAGGGCCAAGACGACCAAAGAGCATTACCAGAGATAGCAAGAATTTTGCATGGTCAGGTAGTTCTGGGGTAATTCCAGTAGAAAGCCCAACAGTTCCGATTGAGGAAATGATTTCAAAGAGCAGCTGATCGGTGGTGAAATTTGTTGTGAATCTCAGAATAAAGAGAGCACCGATGATTACGGCAGAGTAGAGCGTAACTATGGTTAGAGCTTGTCTCTGCATTGATCTTGGCAGTCTTCTGTTTCCCACATTTACCGCTGCGTCGCCTCTGATTTCTGTATAAACAATGAAAATCAAAATAACAGCAGTTCCAATTTTGATACCACCAGAGGTTGAGCCGCTAGCACCACCGATGAACATCAGAATGTTCATACCAATCCAAGAGCCTGGGTCTAATTCACCAGTGGCAACCGAGTTAAATCCAACGGTTCGAGTCATTGACGAATCAAATAGACCTGTCATTACTTTTTGAACTGGATCCATAGTCCCAAGGGTGGCTGGATTGTCCCACTCTGCAAGAGTCAAGCCAATAGTCCCTGCTGCAATTAGAAACACTGTTGCCCATAGAACTATTCGGGAATTAAGTGACCACTGTCGAGGCATTGTGTATCCAGTGCTCTGGCCAAGTCTGGAATAAATCAAGAGCTTTAGGCGATCTCTAATCTCAATAAGAACTGGCATACCTAGAGAAGCTATTGCTGCAAAGAAAAACACGGAGAGAATGATCCAAGGGTCTTTGGCGAAACCCATCAGGCTATCTGAGTAGAGAGCAAACCCAGCGTGGTTGACAGTCATAAGAGAGTGAAAAGCACCATGCGCTAATGCTTTGTCAAATGAGTAGTCATACTCCGTGAAGAACCTGAAAGCCAGAAAAATAAAAAGGATTGATTGGAACACCAGAAGGGTAGTGATAATTGTTTTCAAGTAAGACTTGAGGTCGATTCTCTTTGGTGCTGAAGATTCTGCAAGGACGCTGGTGCGATTCCTAAGCGAGATTTTCCCATCTAAAAGAAAAGCAACTAGGGTGGCAAAAGCGATGATTCCAATACCGCCAATCTGCACACCAAAGGTGATGACGACGTGGCCGAAAGTTGACCAATAAGCCCCGGTGTCTAAAGATGCCAGACCCGTAACAGTAAAAGCTGAAGTAGAAGTAAGAAAGGCGTCGAAGAAGTTTGTGGCCTTACCCGATGCCGATGACATAGGTAACATGAGCAGGAATGTGCCGACAAGGATTAGGGCTGTGAAAGCTGCGGCGATCGACTGAGTTGGCGATAACTTTGGAATAAGTTTCATGACAGGCTCTAATCTACTCTTTTAGAAGGAAGTTCGCGCATGCCATCTCAAAGTGAGCAACCTAGTGGGTGACAGAGTCGTAATCTTCTAAAACTAGACCCACAATAGCCTTGGCTGCACTTAGTTCGCCTGGCCTAACAGCCTTGATTAGTGCTTGTATTTCATCCGTTTTGGCAGGCAGAGTTCCAAGTCTCACTTGTTCAACTGCCGCAAAAACCTGTTCGGCAGTGTTAACTGTGACTGAGGTATCCTCAGCAATCTTGCCTAATGGAGAGAATTCCCAATGCCCCTGTTTCGCCCAGAAAATCACAGGTCTTCTTGTTACCAATGGGTACTCGGCTATAAAAGAAACACCATCGGTGATCATCGCATCAGAAGCCAATGCCAACGCAGTGAAGGCAACTTCAATCTCAGTTGCGGTGTTTTCCAGAGAATCCCATTTCTCCCGCCAACTCTGTAACTCTTCTGGGCTCATTAGGTTTTCCCCAGTGAGAGTACCTAGCAGGAATGGATGCGGCCTAAACACAATGTCAATCTCAGGATGACTCTTGGCATACTCGAGCATTGCATCTTTTTGATCAGTGAAGTGTCCGAAGTTCAACCAAATCGGAGTGTAGCTGTGATGAGGTGCCCAGATCAACCTGAATGGCTTTGAGCCGTCGGAAAGAATTCTATTCAAAGGCCAAACTGGTTTGACCTTGTCTTTTGCCTCTAGGAGTGCATCAATCTTTGGTGTCCCTGTAAGAAAGGCGTGTTCGCTTCTTCCTAGTGTGCCAAAAGCTGCCTTAGTGTCTTCATCTTGGAGGAAGACCATGTGGGCAAGCCTATGGGTCGGCTGCGTGTATTGGTGAAGAGCAACTCCGTCAACGCTAGGTTCAGCAACCAATGAGGTAGAGAAGTATGGGATGTAACAAACCTTAGTGAATTCCACCAGTTTATGTATTTGATAGTTTCTTTTGTAATTTCTATGCCACGGGTAATTCAGGAAAATGTAGTCCGGGGAGAGTTCTCTAAGCCTTGCTAGTCCGTCTTTACTTTTCTTGAATTTGAATCTCTCATGCTCGATTCCTAAAGAATCTAGATAAGCGCTAACAAGCTTTTCGTCTCTGAACTTTTCATAGCCGGTAAGTTTTCTTGGCATAGTGATAGCCAGTGGCTCAAATCTCTCATCTGCTTTCATCTGTTTGTAAACAGCATCGAATGCATCCCAAGCCTCAAAGTAAAAGGTAAGAAAGATAACTCTGATTGGTTTAGCCACGTTTAGGCACTTCTAAGCATTAGAACGAACTGACCGCCACCCTGGGTGATATCCACAGTAAATTTCTGGTCAGGAGCAAATCTAGAGAGTCTATCCAGTAGCCACTGGGCTGCAGCATCAGCATCTCGTTTATCCGCGCAACGACCAATAGCTTCCTTGCCGCCTTTTTTCATCAGTCGTTCAACTGTTTGAATGATAGGAGCTGGTTCAAACACCATTAGATCTTGACGCCATTGAATAACGGGGTCGTTCTTACCCTTCATGGTGTTACATGCTCGGTGAGCTAAACGTTCAACTGCTTTCTCACCTTTTTTGGCTTTAACCACGAAGAAGCTATCTGCACTTGGTCCTAGATCACCGTTTACTGAACCTTCAGAGTCAACAGGCTCATCGCATAGCCAACAGGTCCAGTTGTCCCTTGCGCCTACGCTGTCTAAATCGCTCATTGAACAAGGTTACGCCAATTCCATCAAATAAAATTGGGTGTAACAGCTGAAAGGACTACCAATGGCTGAAAAGAAAAAGACCGAAACTTTCACAGCAGCAGAACGCCAAGCGATGAAAGACAGAGCTGCTGAAGCCAAGCGCGTGGCTAGTGCAGAAGCAGATCTAAATGCATTCATGGAGAAGGTAAATAAGATGCCTAAGGATGAGAAAGAAATGGCTCTTCGAATCAAAACTCTCGTTGAGAAGCACGCTCCTCACCTAGTTCCTAAGACTTGGTATGGCATGCCATCTTTCTATAGTCCAGGTAAGACTGGAAAAGTCATCATGTTCTTCCAAAATGCAGCCATGTTCAAAGTTAGAGTCTCAACCCTAGGTTTCTCCGAGCACTCAAACCTTGATGATGGTAACTTCTGGCCTATGTCATTTGCTCTGATCAAACTGACCCCTAAAGTTGAGTCGCAAATCAAAGAGCTCATCATCAAAGCAGCTAGCTAGATTCTTTATAAAACTAAACCCCCGAAGAATTTCCTTCGGGGGTTTAGTTATTGGATCTTTAGCTGACTAACTAACCTTTTTAGTGGTTGTCTTAGACAAGGTCATTGCAGATCCCTTTGAGTTGGTTGCAGTAACCATAACTCTGATGAACTTGCCCTTGTCTGTTTTGCTCAACTTGTATGTGCTAGCTGTCTTACCGGAAATGGTTGAACACTTCGCAGAAGAAGTTGGCTTTGCCTTTAGGGCAGTCTTACCAACAGCCACACAGCGGTACCAGGTGTACTTGTAGGACATTGGAGATGTGCCTGTCCAGGTACCCTTAGTTGCACGCAGGGTAACACCAACTCTAGGAGTTGATGTAGATACTGTTGCACCAGTCTTCACTGCAGGCTTGACTACTACTGGATCTACTGGATCCTCAGGGTCAGCGATATCAATCTGAGGAGTAACTGCACCGTTTACAGCAACGTTGTCAACGTAGTAAACCTGGTTGTCAGCTGTCACCTGGAAGTCAGGGAAGATAACCAACTTGTTGTACTTAACCAGTGCTGACCAGTTAGGTGCAGTTGATAGATCGAATGACATGTTGTTCCAGCCTGCATTAGCATTCTGAATCATTTCAACAGCCATGGTCTCACCGTTGAACAACTGGATGGCAACTGGGCTGCCACCCTTAGGTGAGTGGTAGTTGAAGGTAACCAACTTGTTTGATTCGTTGCTGTAACGGAAAGAACCGTCGGTGCTAACCAGAGCATTCAAACCAGCCCATGGTTCGCCAGACTTAGTGATTCCTAGAACGCTGCCACCAAGTCCACCAGCAGGAGCTGCAACAATCGCTGCTGTTGCTCCTCCGAAGGTTCCCTGTGGCTTTTCGCCAGTAGCTTCAGATGCGTTTAGAGCACCTAGGCTGTCTGAACCTTCATAGGTAAGAAGTGTTGGGGTAGGTTCGCCAGCGCCTGTGTTGCCACCACCGCCACCGCCACCGCCACCATCGCCACCGCCACCATCGCCACCGCCACCATCGCCACCGCCACCGCCACCAGGCAGTGTAGCTCCGACTGCGCCATTGAAGGCTAGGTCATCTAGGTACCAAGGGTTGTCGCTTCCATTTCCTAGGAAGTCAAAGAACACGATTGCCTTTGCATAATCCTGAGTTAGGTTTCCACCAACTTCGAAGTTGAAGCTGTATGTCTTCCATCCAGCAACGCTAGTGTTTCTAACTTCAACAACCTGAGACGGGTGCTCGATGCTTTCAAGCTTGATCATGATGATTTTTCCAGAAACTGGAGAATGAATGTTTGCCTTAACAACAAATGACGAAGCAGAAATCAAAGATGCTGCACGGGACTTAGTAACCAATAGAGTTCCAGCAGTGTTACCTGTTGTGACGACCTTTAGGGCTTTGGTTGAATCGATTGATCCTTCTGCAGGAGCATCGGTAACAACGCTTGATACAGCTCCATTGAAGTCAATGTTCTCGTAGCCAGAGGTGTCGTTTGGCTCAAAGTTAACAAGAGTTAATGGATTTGAACGCTCTTCTGGAACGATAACCTCATCGCCAGAGCGTGCACCTGGGAATGAGATGTTGTCAACGTACCAAGTGGTTAGCGGCTTGTTGTCTGCGTTCCAAACCATGTTGCAACCAACACCAAAGAAGTCAGGCATAATCGCAACTACGTTGTAGTTCTTAGCTGCAATGTAATCAGTTGCATAGTTGAAAGTAAGTGTCTGCCAACCTTGCTGAACAGAAAGCTTCCTTTCGATTCCAACGCCAGGACCTTCAAGCTTCAGAACGAAACAACGGTTCTCCGCATCTGGTGAGTAAACAGAAATAGATCCTGTCTTGTTGACACTTGAGATAAAGCTAAAAGATGATGGCATCTCAATCTTGGTTCCAGCCCAAGCCTTGATCTTTGTATCTACCTTTAGAGCTTTGCCAGAAGTGAATCCAGAACCCGCAGGTTGGTCAGAAACAACAGTTCCGACACCACCGTCAAAGTCAACGCCTGTATAAGAAGACATGTTGTCGAAGTTTTGTGTGTAAGGTTCTGCGGCTGCGTTAGCAGCAGACATTCCTAGAGTTATTAGTGGAAGAGCGAGCAAAGTCGCTAGCGTTTTGCGAAACATTTATACCTTTCAGGATTTACGTCTCGCACAAAACGTAGGTGTTCTTACAGCCTAGCGATATAGCCGCCCTAATCCTGAGCATTACCTTTCTGGAACGTAACGATTTGGACAGCAAAGGCTAGAAAAAGCCTGTGAGTGACTAGTGTTTGGGTAACAAGGTATTGGGAGGGTCATATGAAGAAATGTTCGAAGTGTGGGGCTGAATCTGTTGGGGAAGAACGATTTTGCGCGAACTGTGGGGCTGACGTATCAGTAAATAGGTTCGGAGTAGTTGGCAAATGGCTCTCTGGAGGTGGCTGCCTCCTAGCTCTATCCCCTATCGCTATTGCCTTGTTGGCAACACCTATCGGGGGAAACATGTTTAGTACCGCTGGGGATGGTGGCGGAGCAGCGCTGTTCTTGTTGCTTTTCAGTCTGCCGGTTGGGCTCGTGGTTTCTGTAGTGGGACTGGTTCTGTGGCTAAGTAATAGGAGTAAGAAGTAGTTCTTTACTTCTCATAGAACAGGGTCTTGAGGGGAACTCGGATGATTCGATCGTCTTGAGGGTTCTCTCCACCTCGAGACCAGCCACCTCGTCCATCTTTATTGCTTGTTATAAGCCATAATGTTCCATCTGGAGCGAGGGTAGCTTTTCTCAATCTTCCGAACTTGCCTTTGAAGAATTCTTGAGGTTCACCCAATTTCTTGTCTCCAATTACTGGGATAACCCAAAGCTTCCCGCCTCTAAGACAGGCAGCGATTAGCGAACCTTTAACATAGGTAATTCCACTGCAAGCAGCTTCTGATGGATGCCAGGTGAAAACCGGTGGTGTAAATCTTGAATCAGTTACTAGCTCTTTAGTTGAAGGCATGGTTGGAATGTTTGGAGTCGGTGCAGGCTTATCCGCTGTGCCCTGCTCGTTTGATCCGAGGTTGCCTGGTTCGAGTGGAGTTTCAACAAACTTATAAAAGCCCTCGGCAATGGGCCAACCATAGTTCTTACCCTTTTCCATGAGGTTTATTTCATCCCAGGTATCTTGACCGAACTCTGTGGTCCACATATTTCCGAAGTCATCCCAAGCCATTCCCTGAGTGTCTCTAAGGCCTTTAGACCAAACTAAAGAGTTTTTAGGATTATCTTCAGGAATAGTTCCATCTAGATTCACTCTAAGAATGGAACCAGCTAATCGATCCCAGTTCTGTGAAGTTACACCTTTCATTCCTGAGTCACCTAGGCTCACCCAAAGTTTTCCATCAGGACCGATAGCTAATCTGCCACCGTTATGAGTTGTTGACTTACCGCTTCGCTCAATGCCTTTTAGTATCACTCTCTGATTGGCGAGAGACCACTGACCTTCGTCATTAGTATTCAAGTCATACTTCAAAATTCGGTTATCTTGCATGGTGGTGAGAAAGACAAACAAACTAAGTTTCCCGCCAGATCTGTCAGCGGCATATGCCATGCCTAAAGTTCCACCCTCACAGAACCTTTCGCAAGGTGGAGCTGTTCTAGTGAAGCCAACTTTGGAGACTTTTAGATCTTTACTAATGAGAAGAATTGAGCCAGTGTCTCTTTCATCAACTAAAGCCTGACCGTCTGGCAAGAACAGTATTTCCCATGGAGCTTTTAGACCTGTGACCAGCGTCTGAGTCTTACCGGTTGGCACAACGTATTTGATCTTCTCAACCTGAGCAATTGAAGTTTCCTCTTTGATGGTCTCTGCTTTTGAAGTATCGGATGTCGATGCAAAGACGGTTCCTAGGACAAGGGCAAAGACAATAACGAACTCAAAGAAAGGATCTTTTCTTGTCGCTTCTTGTTTAGGCATTTAGGGTCCTGAATACTCAAATAAATCTTCTATTGAGTGCAGAATACTGGAGTTTTGTTTGGTTATTGAATGCCTTGCCGAAACACTCAGCAGTGTTTAGTCTTTAGAGCCAAATAGGTTCAGTTATCTCATCGGCTAGAGAAACAAGATCTGTTGCTTTATAGCCAGGCCAGCCACTTAGTGGCTCAAGCCATCTCTCTGGGATTGCTGAATATCCCCAACGAGCTCCAAGCAGTGCTCCTGCAATTGCAGCCACGGTATCCGTGTCATCCCCAACTCGAACAGCTTCATTGATACCTAGAACCAAATGTTCAGGTGTCTCAGTTGCAGTGGACATGATGGCTTTATAGGCCGCTTGGATGGCATGGATAACCCAGCCATTGTTTGTGAACTCAGATGCCTCACTAACCGCATCGGCTTCGTCAAATAGATCATTCCAGTAGCTCTGTCTGAAAGTAGGAAGCTCGTTGATAGCTAACTGGATGCCATCGAAGTTCTCGAACAGAATTGCATGTCTGATTGCCTTTGACCAGATGATGCAAGCTTCACGGCAATCTGCATCAGCATGGGTTAGAGCACTAACGCTGCTGGCAACTTCACCAACTGCTTCTGGGTTGGATAGGTAAAGCAGTGCAACAGGTGCGGTTCTCATTAGTGAGCCATTGCCAGCTGCTTTCTCATTGCTATCAACAAATAGCTGAGACTGCTCGAGGAGTTGATCGGCTGTAGAGAAATCTTTTACTTTTTGGAAGATTTTTTCAGTTTGAATCCCTATACCGCGACCATCTTCTTTATACCAACGATGAAACTCCTTTGAAACTTCATCAAGTGTTACTCGAAGATCAGATCTGCTTGCAGCCAAGGCAACACCGATGGTTTGGGCCATGTCGTCGGTAAATTCTCCAGCTTTGAATTGTCCCGTTGCTTTGAAAACAACTGGGAACTCCCAACTTAGCGGAGGTTTAAACTCATAGCCTGCTCCAAGAGCATCGCCTACGGCAGTTCCAAGTAGTGCTCCTCGAGCTCTATCGAGAATTTGATCTTTGTTGTAATTCAAGTTTGGCCTAACTGAAGTATCTGATTAGAACGTATGGCAGAGCCATAGCGGTAGAGACTACCGTTACTGGAATACCGTACTTAGCAAACTGCCAGAAAGTAATCTTATATCCACTGGCGTAAGCAAGTCCAACAGCAACAACGTTTGCACTTGCTCCAACAATTGTCATGTTGCCACCAAAGTCTGCACCAAAGGCAAGAGCCCACCAAAGACCATCATTAGTGATGCTAGAGATGGATCCATTTAGTTGTTGAACAACAGGTGCCATTGATGTTACGTAGGGAATGTTGTCAACAATTCCAGAAGCGATTGCTGACACAACAACGATTGCTCCAGCTGCTAACGCTCCATCATTTCCAACGAATGACGCAATTGTGTCGGCTACTATCTTCAGGGCTCCAACATTCACTAAAGCGCCCACCATAATGAATAGTGCTGCGAAGAACACGAGGGTTCCCCACTCAACATCTTTAGCAAACTGCTCAGGCTTTAGATTACTGATCATTACCAAGAAACCAGCACCAACCATGGCAATCACTGATGGGTCTAGGTGCAGAACGGTGTGCAGAACGAAAGCAACAATAACCAGTGTTAGCACTACAAGGCTCTTAATAAGAAGTGGCTTGTCCTTGATAAAGCTGCCTGGGTGAAGATCCATCACAGTCTTGCGATCTTCAGGTTTGTTCTTTAGATCTTTATTGAACATCAGAACGAGCATTGGAATGATTACAGCTAACACAACCAGAACCATCGGTGCCATGTGAATCAAGAAGGCATTGAAATCTAAGTCTGCCTTGGAGGCAATGATGATGTTTGGTGGGTCACCAATCAATGTTGCTGCGCCACCAATGTTTGAGATAAACACTTCGGCCAAGATAAATGGAACTGGGTGAACCTTTAGGTACTTGGCAACCATGATGGTCATTGGCACTGCCAGCAGGATTGTGGTTACGTTATCTAGCAGAGCGGAGCAGAAGGCAACCAGTAGTAGTAGATATACGAATGCCTGGCGAGGGCGTCCCTTGGCCAGCTGAATAGCTTTGATAGCTAGGTACTCAAACAGACCCGTCTTGTGGATGACACCAACGATGATCATCATTCCTAGAAGTAGGAAGATTACATTCCAGTCAATTCCTGTTTCGTGGCTATAAAAAGCCGCGTCGGCGTCGGTTGCGCCAATGATAATCATCACAGCAGCGCCCGCACAGACGACGGCTACTCGGTTGATTTTTTCGGTTGCGATAAAGAAGTACGCAATTAGGAATACGGTTACAGCGGCAATAGTTAGCATTTATGATCCAATCGGTTATAGGCAATTTACATTGCCGACCCGACTTCCCAGCACACCTCTATCAGTCTAGGGCATGGGAATAGCGAAATGAACTGGCAACGAGGGTTGATTGGCTAGGCTATCTAAGTGCCTAAAACCAATGCTGCTGCGGCTAACAAATCACCTAGCTGGCTCTTTAACTACTTTGGCGCAGGCATAATCTGGGGCTCATCTTTTTTCTTCATTGAATTTGCTAATACATCTTTATCGCCAATTGGTTTGGCCTTCTGGCGCTGTGTTCTAGGCGCAACAACTTTATACATAGTTCTTTTGTTGCGTAAGATTCGAATCCGTAAAGATCCGAAGTTCTTCATGCTTTGCTTCATAGTTGGACTATTCAACTCAGCTATACCTTTTGTCCTCTTCTCATTTGGTGGACACCATGTATCTTCGGCCTTCTCGGGTATGGCTAACGCCATTACTCCTGTTGCCACCATCATCGCTTTACTAACAGTTTTTAGAGGTGAGAAGGTAACTAGAAACCAGATCATTGGATTGCTAGTTGGTGTTATTGGTCTCTTAGTTCTCATTGGTATCTGGGAAGGAGTTCAGACGGACTCCTGGCTGGCAGTTGTTGGCATCATCATCGCATCCTCCCTCTATGGTTTCGGCGGACCCTTTATCAGAAAGTTTGTTGAACCTAGAGGTCATCCTCTTGAGGTTGCTGCATTCGGGCAGATAGCTGCAGCTGCAGTGCTACTGCTTCCTATCTATCTAACCCAGCCTCCAACAACCGGTCCTTTCACTTGGGAATCTAGCCTGTCACTACTTGTCCTAGGCGTGTTTGGTACAGGAATCGCATACACGATGTATTACCCACTGCTGAGACAAGTTGGTTCTGCAGTTTCTTCAACAGTGACACTTTTGGCACCAGTTGTCGCACTCACCCTAGGTGTAGTTGTCCTTGGAGAAAAACTCCACTGGTTTGAACCTATTGGCGGATTAATTATCATGATGGGTGCAGCTATTGCTCAAGGACTTCTAAGAAGGCGTAAATCTCTAGCGATGTAATTACTTGATGTTTACATCAAGCCTTAGTTCACCAACAGCTCCTTTAGGAACTACCGGAGCATTTGGCTTCACCGGTGCAATCAGTCTGAATTCTTTATCCAACTCAGGTCTTGTATCTGCCTCACCTTTATTAGGCCAGAACGCACAAGCCCACTCTGCTTGAGCAGCAATACTAAGCGAAGGATTCACTCCTGGGTTCGCAGACAGTGCTGATCCATCAAGAATGTGTAAACCTGGTTGACCGAATGCCCTGAGGTAACCATCAAGAACACCTTCATTAGCATTAGGTGCGATGACTGATCCACCTAGGAAGTGAGCGGTCATCGGAATACCAAAAGGTTCAGTGACAACTGCTCCTGCTGTTCCATTGAACTGCTCTGCTAGTTCTTTTGCTAGCTTGTGACCTTCAGGGACCCAAGCAGGATTAACTTCACCGTAGCCCTGACGAGATGTAAGTTTCCTTCCGAATAACCCACGCTTACTGAAAGTAGTGAGTGAGTTATCTCTTGATTGCATTACTAGAAGAATCAGTGTTCGCTCAGGCCAAGTTCTGAGGTTATACATGCTCGGAAGGGATCCGAACTTCTTGATGCTGGCAACTATCAACCTAAAGAAAGTTGGCTTCTGCCCCTTAGGTCCTGATGCCATCACGCTCTCCATGATTCCCATAAAGCCAGAGCCTCTTCCATAACGCACTGGCTCAACATGCGTGTGTTCATTAGGGAACACACTTGAAGTAATAGATGAACCTAAGGAAAAGTCGATGTCTTTGCCTTTAGCAACTACACCCAACAGTGATTCACTGTTGGTTCGACTTAGAGAACCAAGCGTTGAACTGATTCCCTGAAGATTGCCGTTAGCTCTTACTTTGTGCAAAAGCTTTGCACTGCCTAAGGCACCTGCAGCAATAATTACCTGATCGGATGTGAATGATTTAGTTTTTACCCAACCAGCACTTGAAGAGTTTCTGGTTTTGATTTCATACCCTGAAGCAGAATCGATTATGTCAACCACTGTTGTGTTGGAAATAACTTCTGCCCCTGCTTGCTCAGCTAGATAAAGGTAGTTCTTGACCAATGTGTTCTTAGCTCCATGACGACAACCAGTCATGCATTCGCCACAGTTAATACAGCCTGTTCGACTAGGTCCTACTCCACCAAAGTATGGATCAGCGACCTCTTTACCTGGCTCACCGAAGTGAATGCCAAGAGGCGCCATCTGGAATGTATTTCCATAACCTAACGTGTCTGCAGCCTTCTTTAGTTCGATATCTGCAGGGCTCATGTATGTGTTGGTCTCAACACCGAGCATGCGTTCTGCTTGAGAGTAATAAGGTGCTAATTCTTTTTCCCAATCACATATGTTTGCCCAAGAACCAGTCTTGAAGAATGTAGTTGGTGGGCGATACAGGGTATTGGCATAAACCAATGAGCCTCCCCCAACACCGGCTCCTGACATGACCATGACGTTTCTTAGAAGATCTATTCTCTGAATACCCTTTAGCCCAAGCCTTGGAAAGAACAGAAACTTCTTTAAATTGAATGAAGTCTTAGCAAAGTCAGAATCCTTGAACCTCGCTCCAGCTTCAATGACAAGAACTTTATAGCCCTTTTCAGTTAGGCGAAGAGCAGAGATAGAACCACCAAAACCAGAACCCACGATGATGACATCGAAGTGTCTGCCATCTCTAGCTGCCATCGGTTCCTCTTTACCTAGTTGGTATTTACTGCTCTTTCATGGAGTATCCATGTGGATAGCTTTTCAAAGCCCATCTTTTCATACACTCTAAGGGCATTAGAGGAGTTTCGTGTGTCAACTCCTAGCTCTGCTGCCGTGTAACCCAATCTTGAGAATCTAGCCAAGGCAGTACCTAGCAGTATCTGCCCATAACCCTTTCCTCTGTGCTCCTTTAGAACTCCGATGTAAGTCACATAACCTCTTAGATCAAAGGCATCCATGTCATCAGTCCAGATAAACCCAGCCGGTGCTTCATCTTCATAAAGTATAAAAACTCCATCGCTAGGAATGAACTCGTCAGCTTTGATTCTCTTCTGCCAAGATTCAAAGTCTCTTGGCGTGAACCCAAAGTTCTCGGCGAACGAGTTATGATAGACCATGTGCCAGTCCTGAAGATCTTGAATGTTGGTTTTATCGGCTGCTCGAACAGTTACTCCATCTGGGAGAACTGGGTCAGTGATGTTTGGTACTACTTTTGCACGCAAGGAGTTGTATTCACGAACAATCTTGAAACCTCTTGAAGCTAAGTGTTCTAAGTTCTCATTGTGTTTTTGGTTAATCTCAATCTGAAACTTGAACTCTGGGTAGTCTCTATTTGCTTCAGCAATAAACCAGTCAAGTAACTCTCCGTACCTACTATCTCCCGCTCTCACGGAAAGAGTAGGTTCTAGTTCTTTTGCTGACAAGTCAGGATGCAGGTTACCAACACCAAATGGGGCTGAAGATTCATCATCACTAAACAAATAGGTAGGAGAAGGATCACCTGGGCTGTCAATAATCTGCTTGATCATGTCTAGTCCAAAAAGACCATGCGCTGGATCAACTGCTGCTATTTCAGAGTTGAGTATCTCCAGAACAAGTTCAGCATCACTTGAGCTTGCTTTGCGAACAAACACTTTTGTTATGGGTGTCTAAGTGGACTTGCTGGTAGGCGCTCTTGTGAAACCCACTTCTCCTGGTAACCAGTTGAAGAGTTCATTAGATCTAGGAAAGGCTTGGCATCAAACTCTTCTGGACCCATAACACCAACACCTTCCCAGATGCCAGTAGCAATTAGTTCTAGGGCAATCAATGGGTTGAATGCAGTTTGAGCAACAACAGCCTGAGCTTCAATAGCAGCCATTGTTACTGCGTTATCGGCTACGTGATATAGATAGGTAGCTCTAGGCATTCCATCCTTACCCTTACCAGTAACTAATACACCTGCACAGGTCTTACCTGTCATGCGTGGACCAATGGTTGCTGGATCTGGAAGAACTGAAACAACTACGTCTCTAGGAGCAACTTCAACTGGACCTTGAGCTGAACGAACACGCACTGGCTTAGTAGCATCTAGACCTAGCATGTGTAGGGTCTTTAGAACTCCAATGAAGTCTGAACCTAGTCCGAACTTGAATGTGACTCTGCCAACATCCATGGTTCTAGGAATCATTGAGATTTCTTCGTGCTCAACGTTCACACACTCAACAGCACCAATGCCTTCAGGGAACTCAAAGATCTCTGGCTCGCTGAAAGGCTCGGTTGTGAACCAACCCTTTTTCTTTTCATAAAGTGTTGGTGGGTTTAGACATTCTTCAATGGTTGTCCAGATAGAGAATGATGGAGCAAAGATTTCATTGCCTTCATCATCAGTGACACTCAGGTTTCCACCGTCTTTGACAGATACTTCATCAATCTCACTGAATAGGTGATCTGCTGCATATCTTGCAAAGATGTTACTCAGTCCTGGCTCAACACCAATACCTACTAGAGCAAGCTTTCCTGCTCGTGCCCACTGCTCGTGCAATGCATATTGTGAGTCACCTAGTTTGATGCCAGTTTTATGGAAAGGATCGGCTTCGTTCTTTTCACTAAGGCTTAGCGCCATGTCTAAGTAGTGTGCACCTGCTGTGTAGCAAGCAGAGAAAATGGTTTGAACAAACTTAGGCTCAACTGCATTTAGAACGTGAGTGATACCAAGTTCAGTAATTAGAGCAGCCATTGATGCTGCGTTAGAAGCATCAATCTTTGAAGAGCTGAATCTTGAGGCGACATCTTCGCCGTACTTGTTTCTAATCCACTCAATAGTTCTGTCTGCTCTTGATTGGTCGTAGTCACTGACTACCATGTGTTCGTAAAAATCTCTTGTGGCAGCAATCTTGGCCACTGCATCTCCGACGCCACCAGCGCCTACGAGCAAAATACGCATTTAATTTCACAACCTAAATATTCTTCTTAAGAAGGCATCGTTGCCTTCTAAATAAAGCCTACCTAAGCCTTTTACTGCTCGCCTGCTCTTCTTCTGAGTCTCTGGAGAAACTCTATGGTTCTAGGCATTTTAGGGTTCTCAAAGAAGTCCTTTGCTGGACCTTCCTCAATAATTACTCCCCCATCTAGGAAAACAACCCAGTCCGCAACATCTCTAGCAAAGGAAAGCTCATGTGTGGCCATCAAGATAGATGTCCCTGAAGCCTTTAGATCTCTAATCAGTTCTAGAACCTCACTTACTAGTTCAGGGTCTAGTGCGCTGGTTACCTCATCAAGAAGTAACAGGGTTGGGTTTAGAGCAACGGCTCGCATAATCGCTGTTCTTTGCTGCTGACCACCGGATAACTTATCTGGATACTCGTTAGCCTTCTCTAGAAGTCCGATTCGATCCAATAACGCCAGTGCCTTGGTCTTTGCTTCTTCAGCCTCAAGGCCTTGAACATGGCGCAATGCCAAGGTGATGTTTTCAAGGATAGATAGATGAGCGAAGAGGTTATAGGCCTGGAAGACCAAACCAATCTGTCTTCTGACCTCATCCTGATTGATGCGTGGGTCAGCGATGTCAACATCGTTTAGAAGAATCTGCCCATCGCTGATTTCTTCTAGGAGGTTTACTGATCTAAGCAGGGTTGATTTACCAGAACCAGAAGAACCAATAAGTGCAACAATCTGACCTCGATAAACCTCTAGGTCGATTCCCTTGAGAACATCCTTATCTTCGAAGCTTTTCCAAACACCTTTGACATTCAGAATCATAGGCCCAAGTTCATTTACTGATTTACTCATAGAACACCTCCGGCCTGCTCGCGCTTAGCTAATCGGTTAGTGACATAGTCAGCTGCTCTAACTGTTGGAATAGCTAGAAGAACGAAGAGTAAGCCAGCAACAACATAAGGTGTGAAGTTAGCAAACTGCGCTACTTCAATCTGAGCTGCTCTAACAGCATCCACCGCACCTAAGACAGAGATAAGCCCAACGTCTTTCTGCAGTGAAACAAAGTCATTCATAAGTGGTGGTGCAACTTTTCTAAATGCCTGTGGCAACACGACTAACTTCATGGTTTGCCCATAGGTCAAACCAAGTGATCTAGCAGCTAGTCGTTGCGAAGGGTGAACAGCTTCAATACCTGCTCTAAATACTTCAGCCACATAAGCGCTATAGGTAAGTGTTAGAGCAACGGTACCTAGAACCTCAACTGGAATTCTTCCTAAGAACTCAAGACGAAGCCCAGGGATACCAAAGCCCACTAAATACAAAACAATGATTAGAGGTAATCCTCTGAACAGATCAACATAGCCTCTAGCCAGAAGTCTGATTGGGGTAAAGATAGGTGAACGAAGGGTTCTAAGTAAAGCAAGGGTTAGTCCAAAGACTAAAACGCCAATAGCGGAGAAGAACAACACTCGAAGATTTAGGAGCAACCCATCGATAACAGCAGGGAAAGCTTCAACAGCTGTTTCCCAGTTGAAGAAGCTTTGCTCGACTCGAGGCCAGCCAGGAGAGCTAACTAGAGCAAACCAAGCGAATACAGCAAAAGCGAGTGTGCTGATAAAGGCAACAAGAGTTGACTTTCTTTTCCGAGCTAAGCGGAAAGCCCGTCGGTCCAACTCAATTTCACTTGGGCTGAACCTACGGGCTTCGCTATTACTCATTGGTTAAATCTACTCCAGTACTGGAACACCAGCATCCGCAGTTAGCCACTGAGCTTCGATTGCAGCAAGTGTGCCATCTGCACGTAGTTCATCCAGAGCCTTGCTAACTGCAGCAGTTAGCTTTGATCCCTTGTCTAGTACTAGACCGAACTGGTCACCCTTGTCAGCTGTTGGCAGCTGGCCAATGATTACTCCACCGTCTAGCTCACAGCAAGATGCGTAAAGCGCTGTTGGTAGATCTAGCACGATTGCATCAACCTGACCGTTAGTTAGAGCAGCCTTAGCGTCATCGTTTGAGTTGAATGCAAGTGCATCCTGTGTTGGCTGGATTACATCGCGAATTGCATTGAATGATGTAGTACCAGTTGCAGCACCGATTAGGTATCCCTTTAGATCAGCAATGCTTGTCGCGCCTGCTGCAGGTGAAGATGATGTAGTAACAACAACCTGTGATGTCTCATAGTAAGGGGTTGAGAAGTCGATGTTTGCCTTGCGCTCTTCAGTGATTGAATACTGCTGCAAGTTAAAGTCAAAGTTCTTAACTCCAGGTGCAATCGCTTCATCGAAAGTTGTGCGGATCCAGATAACGTCTTCCTTAGCAAAGCCAAGTTTTTCAGCAACTGCATATGCAACTGCAGACTCGAAGCCTTCACCTGACTCTGGGTTATCTTCTAGAACCCATGGTGAATAAGCAGGGTTACCTGTTCCAATAGTTAGCTTGCCTTCGGTGACTGTGTCACCGGCAATGCTTCCGGTTGAACAAGCGGTAAGTGTTGTAGCCAATAGCACTGCAGCAGCTGCTGCAAACCCGCGCCATAGCGTTTTCTTCTGTGTAGCCATTTGTGAACTCCTTTAGGTTTTTAAGTATGTTTCAAGTACATTTTGCCCTAAAACTCAGGGCCTTAAAACCAGTGTTACCAAGTGTTACCGGACTGGCAGGAATTCTTTAGGAATGTTGGTGGCTACTAGGTAGTTAGTGAAGATAAAGGTAGTTTCAAAGGTCGAATTGATCAGGTCATAGTCAATACGGGCCTTGGCAGCGGCTATGTCTTCATCTGTATAGATGTGTGCTGGGAAGTAGCCAGGCTTATAGAACATAAGGAAGTAGTGCCCCTTAGGGGTAAGTCTTGCCAATACCTCTGCATAAGACTCTTTGGCAAAATAGGCAGGAGCACCGAATAGGCCCAGAATGGTGTCGAACTTCGAGTCCGCATCAGTTTCATTCCACTGCTCAAAAGTTGAGTTCACGGTAGTAAAGCCAGGGAACTTTGCTGTTAGCCTCTCAAGCATTCCAGCACTTGGGTCAACCCCAAGGTAGTCATCTTTATTGATGTCGTTATAAGAAAGCGTTAGCCCTGTTCCACAGCCCAAATCTAGAACCTTGCCCCTAATCCAAGGAGAAACAATCTTGAATAGAGATTGGTCTTCCTCTTGGAATTCAGCAGAAGCATAGTGATCGTCATAGTTCTTTGCGAACTCGTCATATATAGCCTGAACTCTGTCTTGCTCTGAACCTGACATGTATTTATAGTCTCTCTAGAGCTTGGGTTAGGTCAGCAATAATATCGCTGATGTGCTCAACACCAACAGACAGGCGAACAATATCTCCAGATACTTCAATTGGAGTTCCCTTGGCGGATGCGTGTGTCATCTCAGCTGGATAGTTCACTAGAGATTCAACACCACCTAGAGATTCGGCAAGAGTAAACAACTCTGTGTTCTCACAGAATTTCTTAGCCGCTTCTGTTCCACCAGCAAGCTTGAAGGAAATGATTCCACCAAAGCCATCCATTTGCTTTCTAGCAATGTCATGACCTGGGTGATCAACCAGTCCTGGGTAGTAAACAGCAGAAATCTTATCTTTGCGAGTTGCAAGGTACTCAGCAGCTGCCTGCCCGTTAGAGCAGTGTCTATCCATGCGAAGAGCAAGAGTCTTTAGAGATCTGTGGGTGAGCCATGCATCAAACGGTGAAGAAACAGCACCAACAGCAAACTGAATGAATTCAATCTTCTTAGCCATCTCACCATCGTTGAGGACAACTGCTCCACCTAGAACATCACTGTGTCCACCAAGGTACTTGGTCGTTGAGTGCATAACAATGTCTGCACCTAATTCCAGTGGACGCTGTAGATAAGGGGTAGCAAAAGTATTGTCAACAACAGCAACTGCTCCATGCTTGTGAGCGGTTGCTGAAACCTTAGCGATGTCAAAGATTGTCATCATTGGATTAGATGGAGTTTCAATCCAAACCAGCTTGGTCTTACCTGCAACAAAAGCTGCTTCAAGAGCCGCTTCATCGTTCAGGTCAACAATGGTGAAATCAACACCCCAAGTCTTGTGCACTCTGGCAAACAGTCGGTAAGAACCGCCATACATATCATTAGCAAGAATTACGTGATCACCAGGAGCGAGAACACCACGAATAATCGCATCTTCAGCAGCAAGACCACTTGAGAAGCTCATTCCGAAGCGTCCACCTTCAAGTGAAGCTAACGCTTCTTGAAGCGCAGATCTAGTTGGGTTAGCAGCTCTGTTGTATTCATAGCCTTCACGAAGATTGCCAACACCATCCTGCTGGTGTGTGGTAGTCATATGAATAGGTGGAATAACACCACCTGTCTTCTCATCAGGGTGCTGGGCGACGTGGATTGCTCTGGTTTCAAACTTTGACATGGCTTCTTTCTCCTAACTTAAAGCCTAGAGCACTTGGCAACCCCTCATGTCTTGCCATCTTGAGCCTCAACTCACACTAAGCCTCAACCATTGACAAGATCACTTGAGACTCAGAAAGCAGGAATGTAGCAAAATTGGGGCAACCCAGCTCCCTCATGGCTTCTGCTAAGTCTTGGACAGAAAGGACAGGACTTTTATATCCTGCGTACCACTTTGATGTTGCATCAAGAAATGCGCCAGTATTGTTGGCTACTAAATCAAGTAGAAAGCTGTCGGGATGAATCAGATCAATACCGTAAAGTTCCTTCGTGTTTTTCGGAAAGTCCTTAATGTTGAAAGTAACCAGAGCACCTACCCTGCCGGTAATTGCGGCGGCTAAAACATGCTCATCTTCAGGATCGGGGCAATCTAAGGAGCCCACTAAATGTTGGTACCCCACAATATCTGCTTCCGGAAACCTGTCAGCCATCGACCTTATGTGAGAATCAATTTTGACATGGTCCGAAGGAAACCTTCGCACAATACTTCTGATAGTTTCATCAAGGATTTCCGCCGTCCAGCGTGGTCTGTACAACCGATAGCTTGCAAGCCAAATCAATAGCCCTCGTAAATAGAGTTTATGTAGGCAGTCTGCGTCTAGCAGAGCAATGCTCACCACTACTTTTTGAGTTCTAGAAGCCCCAGCTCCACTTCCAATTTTTGTAGGTTTCGTATAGCTTGTTGTTGGTTCGCCTGGATTAGAAATTGCAACTTTTTGACTTCGCTAAAGGCGATTCGGCGGTGCCTACCGACCTTAGTAACTTCGATATTGTATTCGTCTAAGAGTTTGATCAATGTAGGACGAGAGAAGCCGAGATGGTCTGCCGCCTCCTGCGTTGTCATTTGAGTCTCCAGCGCTTCAATGGCTACCATGCCTCCCTCTGCAATTTCAGACACAATCTTTAAGAACGCACTAGCCATCTCATCCGAAAGAGTGAATTCTTTGCCGTCGATAAGAAGAACTAACTTTTCCCTTGGATTTTCCAACACCGCTTTGACAATCATGGTTGCGACCTTGATGTCTCTCGCATTGGGAATAAAAAACTTTGCCATGCGGTAATGTTATTCGAAATAATCGAAAAGTAAAGAATTTCTTTTCTTAGAGACATAAAGGAAATCTAGCCTCTTACAATCTTTCTATTTGGAGTTATCAACAATCTTTATTGCAAGGTTGCAGCAGTTAACAGCCCGATGACTTCACCTTCACGCAGAACCAGCGCACAATCGACATCAGCTAGAACTTCCTTGGCTGTAGCTACTGTGTCTGTGTAACCAAGCGGAACTGGCTTTGACTCCATGTGTGCCTCAACCAGATCTGTCTCTTTGACAGCACCTGAGGCAAGGCCTGCCTTGAGGTGATCAAGTCTTAGAATGCCTAAGATTTCACCAAAACGAACAGGAGGCTGGCTGTTGAAGACGACCACAAACTCCGAATTCTTATCTAAAGATGTCTTAATGGTGTCATTTACCTTAACACTCACAACCTGTGGATAAAGCTGTGTACCGGTTACTAGATCTTCCACGGCATCATCAAGGCGAGGCATGAAGCCATAGGTTCTCATCCAGGTGTCATTGAATACCTTAGCTAGATAGCCTCTTCCACCATCCGGAAGGATAACAACTACAACTGCATCTGCTGGCAAAGTCTTAGCAACCTTTAGTGCTGCGACCGCTGCCATTCCACAAGAAGGTCCAACAAGTAGCCCTTCCTCTTTACCTAGTCTTCTAGTCATCATGAATGACTCAAGATCAGGCACTGGAACAAAGTCATCAACTACGGAATCGTCATACGCTCCAGGTAAGAAGTCATCTCCACGACCAACGCCTTCAACTAGGTATGGTCGTCCAGTTCCATTTGAGTAAACAGAGCCAGCTGGATCACAACCAATAATCTGGACTGCACCGTTGCTTACTTCTTTGAGGTACTTACCAACACCAGAAACAGTTCCACCGGTACCAACACCAATAACAACGTGAGTTACTTTCCCGTCAGTGTCTTTCCAGATCTCAGGACCAGTAGTTTCATAGTGAGATGCAGGACCATTCAGGTTGCTGTATTGATCAGGCTTGAAAGCTCCTGGAGTCTCTCTAGCGATGCGATCTGAAACTGAGTAGTAACTTCTAGGGTCTTCGTGAGCCACAGCACTAGGACAAACAACTACCTCTGCCCCATAAGCCTTAAGTGTGTTGATCTTGTCTACTGCTACCTTGTCAGGCAGCACAAAGATACATTTATATCCACGCTGTTGAGCAACAAGAGCCAAACCAATACCCGTGTTACCGGAGGTAGGCTCAACGATTGTGCCACCAGGCTTTAGATGTCCTGACGCTTCAGCAGCATCAATAAGTTTCTCTGCAATGCGGTCCTTAATAGACCCACCTGGGTTGAAGTACTCAACCTTAGCCAGCACAGTACAAGCAATACCTTCAGTTACCTTATTCAACTTAACTAAAGGGGTATTGCCGATAAGTTCGACCACATTGTTGTAATACTTCATACTCCAAGAATACCGAGTAAAAGAAAACCCGTCTGAGCGAACTCAGACGGGTAATTCGTTTCAGGGAAGAGATTACTTAAGAGTAACCTTTGCGCCAGCGCCTTCTAGGGCAGCCTTTGCCTTCTCTGCGGTCTCCTTGTTAGCACCCTCTAGTACGGTTGCTGGAGCGCCGTCAACAACGGCCTTTGCTTCGCCTAGACCTAGGTTAGTTAGTGCACGCACTTCCTTGATAACCGCGATCTTCTGGTCGCCAGCAGCTTCTAGAACTACATCGAATGAGTCCTTCTCTTCTGCAGCTTCTGCGCCGCCACCTGCTGCAGGTGCAGCAGCAACAGCTACTGGAGCTGCTGCGGTAACTTCGAATACTTCTTCGAACTTCTTAACGAACTCTGAAAGCTCGATAAGTGATAGTTCCTTGAAGGCTTCAATTAGCTGGTCTGTAGTCAGCTTTGCCATGTGTATCTCCTTGTTTTAGTTTGTGAAACTTTGGGTTTGGTTATGCAGCTTCTTGCTTTTGACGCAGAGCGTCGACTGCGCGAGCAGCCTGAGCAAGAGGTGCCTGGAACATGTATGCTGCACCGAATAGTGAAGCCTTGAAAGCATTGGCGGCCTTGGCCAGCAATACTTCGCGAGATTCAAGATCAGCAAGCTTGGTAACCTCTGCAGGTGTTAGAGCGGCTCCATCGAAGAAACCTGCCTTTACTACTAGCAGTGGGTTTGCCTTAGCGAAATCACGCATTGCTTTTGCAACAGAGACTACGTCTCCGCTAACAAATGCCACTGCGCTAGGACCCTGGAAGTGACCGTCAAATGCGGTTACTCCTGCGTTCTTAGCTGCAATAGCTAGCAATGTGTTCTTTGCTACGGCGTAAGTTGCATCCGCACTGATTGATCGGCGCAGCTCTTTAAGCTGTGCCACAGTGAGTCCGCGGTACTCGGTGAGCAGAACAGCAGCTGAACTCTGGAATAGACCAGTTAGTTCGGCGACTGAGGCTTGCTTGTCCGCCATGGCGCTCCTTATATCTGTGATGCCGGTAGCCCTAGGGTCTTAAACGAAAAAGCTCTGGCGCAAATGACCAGAGCTAGAAATATCTAATTCAGTTCACCTGCGCTGGATGCCGCTTCATTTAGCGGACCTTCGTCGAAACATGCAAAACCCCTGATAAATCATTGGATTTGCCTGCACCGAAACCGGCGGTCTTTGGCTTCTCCCATTTTAGCCCTAAACACCCTGCACCTGCAACCCCCAATAAAATTGGGGTTATGGACTACACCCAGATGGACGAAGAAGCCCAAATAGAGGCAGTGCAGGAACTTGTTCCTGGCATCTTGAGCCAGTACGGCATTGAGGCTGCAGGTATAGAGAATGTGAACCATTCCTTTAACTCCTCATTCAAGATCACCGATACCAACGGTGATGGGTACGCACTTCGCATCAACCTATCCTCAGATAAAACCAACAATGAGGTACTAGCTGAGATGCAGTGGCTAGAAGCTTTAGCTGATGATGGATCTGTCTTAGCTCCAGTTCCTCTAAGAACTACAAATAATGAACTTCTAATAAATGCTCACTTCAAACCCCTAAACAAAGACACAACTGCAGTTCTTTGTAAATGGATTCCTGGTGAGGAAGTTGGCGATGAGCCAACTACAGAACAGCTCTATGGCTTAGGTCAGAACATGGCAAAGTTACAAATATTTGCAAAGAACCTTAGCTTTACTGCTCCTGCAAGTTTGCCCACCATCAATCGCACATTGATGAATACCGAAGATAACCTAAGGCCTTCTCAACCTAAACAAATCAATGACAAGTTGTATGGAGACATACTCAAAGGCTTAGAACTAAGCGATGAGGTTTATTCACGACTATCTAAGAACCAAGAACTGCTTCCTATCCATGCTGATCTACACAACGGAAATGTAATTCAAACAGCTAACCAGTTAGCAATCATTGACTTCGATGACGCAGGAATGGGACTTCCTGTTCAAGATCTTGTAATTAGTAACTACTACATCAGAGAAGATACTGAACAAGAGAAGCACCTCAAAGCAGGTTATGCGTCACTTCTAGAACTGCCAAAGATTTCAGATGAAGATTATGAAATCCTGGTTATGGGAAGACTTATTGGTTTAGTTAGCGCAGTTCTAGATATGACCTCAGCTGAAATCATTGAGTTCCTGCCAACGTTCTTAGAAAGAACACAGAAGAGATTAGATCACTTCTATGCCACCGGCAAACTGCTACTAATTAGCGTTTAGAAGAATAAACAACATATCCATTGCCAGCTACGGTCAGCTTCACTGACTTACCTAGCTTGGTTGCCTTAGTCGCACCTAGTAAGTAATAACTTCCAGCTGTGAAAGGCACAGTTACAACTTGTTTGGTGTTCGTTAGGTTGATAACTGTTAGCACACGGTTAGCGCCTTTAGTTCTAACAAAAGCCATCACGTTATAACTATCAGTTTCTAAGAACCTGATACTTCCACCAGCAGGTCCTGCCCATAGGGCAGGGTTATTTAGTTTGATTGAGTTCAAGGCTGTATACATAGCAGTTCTTGATTTGCCACTGGAGGAGTAAGAAGCCCAGTCAATAGGGTCTTTCTCAAAGAACTGAAGTCTTCTATCCAAACCAACTTCTTGACCGTTGTATAGAAGTGGCATACCAGGCAAGGTATAGGTAAGAACAGCCATGGCATTCTCCCCCTTGCCATAATCTTCTTGAACAGTTCCATTCCATGAGTTCTCATCATGGTTAGTAATGAAGTTCAACGGGTAACTACCAGCTGGGTATAGATAAGACTGGTTCTCAACAATGTTTGAGATTGTTGATTCAGATCCCATACCAGCTGCAACTGTCTTTAGTGCAGGTCTAAGTGTCCAGTTGTAATTAGCAGTGAAAGCGTTTTCTAGAAGATTAGTTGAAGAACCATCTTCAGCAAGCATGAACAACTTCTTTGATTTGGCTAGTTCAGTTGTTGCTTGCTCCCAGAAGTCCTGAGGAACCATTCCAGCAGCATCACATCTATATCCATCGATATCGAAGTTAGTGACCCAATACTTCATCGCGGCAATCATTGCTTTACGCATTGCTTGGTTATCGAAGTTAAGGTCAGCAACATCGTTCCAGTTAGTACCAGGTGGAATAACAATGTCTCCACCAACTTGGGTATACCAATCAGGATGAGACTTAATCCAAGGATGATCCCATGCAGTGTGGTTAGCTACCCAGTCAAAGATGATGTGCATGCCTTGAGCATGAGTTGCTTTGATCAAAGCTTTTAGTTCAGCAGCAGTTCCATATTCAGGATTTACTCCTGTGTAGTTAGAGATTGAATAAGGAGAACCTAGAGAACCTAATCTGTTCTTCTTACCAATTGGATAGATAGGCATCAACCATAAAGTGTTGACTCCCATCTTCTTGAGACGAGGAAGAGCTTTAGTAACAGAGGTGAACTTAGAGTTATCGCTGAACTGTCTAACGTTCACTTCATAAAGGTTGGTTGATTTAGCCCAACTAGGAACTCCATCATTAGGAGCTGCGTAAGCAACTCCAACTGGGATCAATAGTGAAGCAGCAAGAGCAATACCTAGAAGTCTTCTCATGGCTTGAGTCTAAGATGAAAAGCTGTGAATAAATCGTTGCAAAATATCATTCAGAATGTTAGTCTTCTTCAAACGTCCCCCCTTGGCGATAAGAGACTCAGGGAGTCTCTCACTTGGTAGCTGAGGGGGTCACCTTTTTAAGCCTCTATCTCCAGCCGCCTGGATCCAGAAAGTCTCTCAGGAAGCAAATCGATCCAGACGCTGTTAGACCTTTCGAAGAAAACAAAATGAGCCCAAGCTACATAGTCAGCAATTTGGGCATTTAGGTCTTTACTTACATTCTGAAAATAGATCAAATAACCTGAATCATAGCTGGCCAACTGGTTTTTTAGGGATGCGAATAATGCTCGTTCTTCCTTGGCCATCAGAGCTTTATCAAACACCAAAATAACCTTCTTTCCATTAGCGAAGTGTCTGATGTGCTGCGCCAGCGATAGCCCAAAAGAGTAATAGATTTCCGAGGGTCTTATAGGTGTTTCTCTAAACAATTCTTTATCCAAGACAGCCGTGAATGACTTTAGATGTTTATCCGAAGCAATCACCTGAAACACTTGGTGTCGGGTATTGTTTCGATCTTCACTCGCATGAAAACCCGGTGTATTGAAGCCGAGAGAGTATCTCTTATATTTCAACCCTAATAGTTTGCTGGCTGATCGAATAGGCCTCTGAAAAATTACAGCAGAGAGAACAAGATACCTTGTGCCTGTTTCGGAGAAATCAAAATTGCCCGACTCATCAATGAACACAAAGATTGATTTCTTAGAAAACATAATTCTCCGAGTTGAAGTTGTTCCAGCCTTATTGAACTTTAGCTTTGAGAATCGAAGCGCAAAGTGGTTATCCACACGCTTGACTGTAAGGTGAAAACCTTGTATTTTCTAATTAAAGGTTCCTCCCTGATGATAAGAGATTCAAGGAGTCTCTCACTTGGTAGTTGGGGAGGTCACAGCGTCAAACAGAAACCACCGGCACTGATCACGTTGGTGGTTTCTGCGTTTAAGTTTCAGTGTTAAACAAATAACCCCAAGTTTTCCCTTGGGGTTATTTGCTAAAATCTTTAGCGATCGCGTCCTGGACGTCCACCGGATCTACCGGCAGGTCTTCCACCTGAACGAGCACCATCTCTTGAGCCACCTCTTGAACCACCGCGGTCTGAACGAGAACCGAAGTCACGAGAACCTCCACGAGATCCACCACGATCTGAGCGGCCACGGCCGCCTTCACGTGAAGAACCACCACGGCTGTCACCAAAGTCCAAAGAGCTAGCAGCTGGTGCTGGAGCAATTGGGCCTGCGATTTCAGCAAGGATAGGGCTGTCTTGTCTAACATCCATATAGATTGCATCACGATCTGCACGGCGAAGAAGATCTTCGACCTTACGTCTGCGTGAACGAGGAACCAAAGTAATAACAGTTCCAGTCTTACCAGCACGACCGGTACGGCCTGAACGGTGAAGGTAGGTCTTGTATTCCTCTGGTGGATCAACCTGGATAACCATTGCGATGTCATCAACGTGGATACCACGAGCAGCAACGTCAGTTGCAACTAGAACACGAACTTCTCCAGACATGAATCTCTGAAGGTTACGGTTTCTCTGGTTCTGGTTTAGATCTCCGTGCAAACGAGCAGCTGGAACCCCAGCACTAGTTAGAGATTCACTTAGACGCTCTGCAGTCATCTTGGTACGAGTGAAGATAATTGCCTTACCCTCACCCTGAACTAAACGAAGCAAGATTGGGCTACGAGCATCAGTTTCAGCAAACATAACTCGGTGAATGATGTCTGATGTTTCTTCAGTTTCGTTAGGAACTTCATAAACATAAGGGTTAGGCAGGAACTGCTTAACTAGAGCATCAATCTCACGGTCCAAAGTAGCTGAGAACAGCATCTTCTGTGAGTCACCTGTTGCTGCTGTGATTCTCTTCACTGGCTCAATGAAACCTAGATCACACATGTGATCTGCTTCATCGATAACCAGAGTCTCAACATCACGAAGATCAACAATCTTCTGAGCCATTAGATCTTCTAGACGACCTGGGGTAGCAACAAGAATGTCAACACCACGAGCCATAGCAATCTCTTGACGACGCTGAGGCATACCACCGTAAATACAGGTTGTGTAGAAACCAACTGCACGAGCTAGCTGAGAAAGAGTTCTATCAATCTGGTCAGCTAGTTCACGAGTAGGAGCCACAATCAGTGCACGAGGACGGTTTGGCTTACGAGGCTGTGAGCCTTGAGCAACAAGCTTGGTAATAAGAGGAACAGCAAAAGCAATTGTCTTACCTGAACCAGTCTTACCTCTACCCAAGATATCTCTACCTGAGATAGCAGCAGGAATAGTTGCCTGCTGGATTGGGAAAGGAGCAATAGCACCCATCTGAACAAGAGTTTCTAGAAGACGTGGGTGTAGACCCATCTCTTCCCACTCTGCTGAGATAACTGCATCTGCCTGGTCAACTGACTGAAGCTTCTCTAGAACAACATCTTCAAAGAAAGCCTTCTTGTTAGGAGACTTGTCTCTTGCACCATCGAATGAACGCTGACGGTTGTCATCTCTTTCCATACGATCTGATCTACGAGGATCTCTTGAACCTCTGTCATCACGAGCTGGACGAGAATCGCTCCACTCACGACGTGGTGCACGATCATCACGAGCTGGTCTCTCAGGAGTCCACTCTCTACGAGGAGCTCTGTCATCACGTGCTGGTCTTTCTGAAGTCCACTCTCTACGAGGTGATCTGTCATCACGACGTGGAGCACGGTCATCACGAGCTGGTCTTTCAGGAGTCCACTCTCTGCGTGGTGCACGATCATCTCTTACTGGACGTTCTGCAGTCCACTCTCTGCGAGGAGCTCTGTCATCACGAGCTGGTCTTTCTGAAGTCCGCTCTCTACGAGGTGATCTTGAGTCTGAACCTGCACGAGAAGCGTTTCCGCCGGTACGAGCATTGCGGCCAGCGAATGATTCTCTTGAACCACCTGGAGTCCACTCTGGTCTGCGGTCATCACTTCTAACTGGACGATCATTACGCTGTTCACGGATAGGACGTGAGTCTCTAGCCGGTCTGTCGTTTCTGACTTCTCTTAGCGGACGAGCGTTATCTTCACGATAATCTCTCTTGTCTCTGCCAGCAGGTGCTGCTGCAGTGTGACGTGGCTTACGAGCAGCCGGAGCAGCGCTAGCTGAACCTTTACGATGGGTAGTTTTAGCCGCGGTTGCTCTAGGCGCGCGCGAATTAGTGCCGTTTTTAGGCATGTTTGTATATTCCTTTATAGTGTGTGGCCTTCGCAGGAGTAGTGCTAGGGCGCATGGACTAGTCGAACTGCGCTGACCCACACACGAGAAGAACATCTGCAACACGGCAGATTCTCACAAATAGGAAGACTGGCACATTTATCTTGTTCAGACCAAAGGTTCGAACTATGTGCTGCAAACGACTACTGTCAGGAAACCCTGACTTGGTAAGCCTAACGGAAAGGTAACGTTTTGCCTATAGGCAATATATGCCTAATATTGTTGCCAAATAGCAAAGGAATAGCTCATGTCTGCATCAATACCACTCGGCTGGGAAGCCATTGCTCGCGAGATAGCTTCAGCAGTCCTAGATACCGGGACAGAAGGCTATTTCACAATCTCCATCGATAACGATGTGTACCCAGACCTTTATATTCAAGGCACTTGGAACTCAGATGAGGAGATCTGGATTGAGATCTCGCCAACTGAAGATGGTGCGGATTTAGTTGCTGAGAGGCTCATTGCGATGGGCTGGAATAGACCCAACGACGATGTCCCTAACTACTGGAAAGAACTGAGCTGGGATGAAAGCAACGTTGAAGAAATCGCAGCTGAATACACTCAGGCGATTCAATTATTCGGCATACCCGCTGATGATTGTGAACTACAGGTTTCTATCGAAACAGAGAAGTGACTAGATCAAACCTCTGAGCTTTAGCTCTGCATGCAAATCAGCATCACTAGGCTCAACCAGGTGCTTGCCATCAGCAAAGACGATTACTGGGATGTTGGTTCTGCCTGAGATTTCTCTGGCTTCTTCGGTGAATTCTGCTGATTGCTCAACGTCTCTCTTTTCGTATTCAACACCTAGGGTGTTCAGTAGCTTTTCTGATCTTCTGCAGTCCCCACACCAGTCAGCACCGTATACAATAACTTCACTCATCTTTTACCTCATCCTTATTGAATCTGGAATAAATAACTCTTCACCATCAAAGGTAATACCTGTTAGGTCTTTGACCACTATATCTGCCTCAGACTTCACAGCCTTTTTGCCAACACCTATTACTAGCCCTACACCAGCCTCAATAGCTGAGATAACTCCTGCTTCAGCATCCTCGAACACCACACAGTCTTGAGGATCAAACCCTAGGTTCTTTGCTCCCAGTAAATAAGGATCAGGAAATGGTTTGCCTCTAGAAACATCATCACCAGTAACTAGTTCCTTAGGGATAACTATGCCTGCAGCCTCTAGTCTTGCTCTGCCTAGATTTGGATTTGCTGATGTGCAGATGGTCCAGATACCTGAACGAAGTGAGCTAACTAGCTCTTTGGCTCCTGGAACAGCAATAGTGAGATGAGCTGTCTCCTGCTCCAGTTGATTGATTCGATCATTAGCAGCACCAAACAGCTCTGCAGAGACTAGCTCACGAACCATATCTTCTGCTCTACGACCAGCATTCTTAGCTTTATCTAAGTCATAGCCTGGAGAGTATTCTGTGGCCCAGACATCCCAAGCAGCTTTAGCTGCTTGGTGAGAATCAACGAGGACTCCATCATTGTCAAAGAGTAAAGCTGAGCAAGAGTACTTCATAGTTCAAGGCTAACCGCTACCAGCACCTAAGTTTTGTTATCCAGCCGTTATTTAGAATATTGAATATTCATTTCCAATAGCTGATGCATAGCAATATCATTGTTGCTAGTGGGGGTCACGGGGGCTCTCGCCTAGGTGAAAAGAACTTGATAGATCTTTCTCAAGGATTCTGAGCTGAGAGAGAAGCAAAGGGGAAAATGTGAGTTTTGTTAACAAACCAAAAACCAAACGTGCTGGACTTGTACTCACCATCATTGGATCCGCAATGTTGCCAGCGGGGGTTTACATATCTTTATTCCCGCTGCTTTTAGCAATTGACAACACTGCCAAATCTGGAAACATCTGGGCTAGCGGTGTGATCTTCTTCCTACTATTCAGTGTTCTCATAGGAGCTGCTATCGCCATACCCGGATTAGTCCAGATGATATTGGGCTTAACTTTCTCCTTGAGGAAAAATATAGCCACAGGCGTTGCAGATGAGATTTCGAGGGTACTAGTACTCAGAGAAAAGACGATGTCACTGGGGATAACCGCAGCCTCTGTTCTTGTTACATCTTCGATGTTTGCAAGGATCACTGAAGCTCGAATACTTGTGCACTTAGATGGCGGGCTGCTTCTACCTAGTTTGCTTTTGATTGCACTGGTGGCAATTGGTTTCGCCGTTTATTTTGCAATCAGTTCCAAAGACGACATGCTCATGTTGGCCACAACCATAGGCGCCCTTGCGCTACTCATAGTTATTTTCATGCAAGCACAGATCGCATACAACGCTATCTTCTAGAGAGGAAGTTCTAAATGTCTCAAGTAATCGAAAGAAGCCAAAGCGTAAGGGGCTAAAACTTTCCATTTTCGGATTAGCTCTCACTTTTGGCGGAATACTATTTGCATTCCTACCTTTCATTGTGGGAATAACAATCGAAAGATTTACTGACACAAATGCAACCGCTCTCGGCTTCTTTGGGATTCTAACTCTTCCGATAGGAGTGATTACCTCACTGTTTGGTTTAGGGAACATGGTGTTTGGAGTTGGCTACATCCTTAGCAAATGAGCAAGAGAACTTCATAAACTCAAGGTTACCTTGTGACGATATTGTTACGTACGTGCTGGGTTCATCCCGAGTGGAAACGCTATTCTCGAATTAGCGGGGGCACGGGGCCCTTCTAAAAGAGGAGGAATTGTGAGTACTGAGATCATTCAACCCACACCTAGAAAAAGCAGATTCTATTTGAAATTGGGTTTGTTCAACTTTTTGCTAGGGGTCGTAGTTGGTTCTAGCCCATGGGTCTTATTGCTGTTCAAGGATTCTCTTCCAAGCACCAGCCCTTTGGTTTTCAATGGCGGTGGAATAGCTGTCGCACTAATTACCATTCCCCTTGCATTTCTTTTGTCATTTACCGGTATTGGCTTGATGCTTTACTATCGGTTTTCAAAGAAGTCTGTGAGGCCCGAAGGAACTCCCCTCCCATTCCAAGATATTGTCAGGGTGATTTTGTCTGCGATATTTCTACTTATTGCCATTTGGCACATCGGTGATCTTGCCGGAGTTCATCTAATTCTTTAGAAGGTTGCGCTTCATTTAGTGAACTTGCTGTTACCCAATCGTTGTCCAAGCATTTATTTCCCAGGGCATTATCTAGACAATCGTTACTAGGGTTGTTCCCAGTGGGGGCACTTTATTATGCAGTCAAAAATAGGCACACAGTCTTGAACCCAACTAGCAGATCTATAATTTTCGAACGTAAGCAACCACTGATCACTTCCAGAAAGTGGATCTAAAACCACAGAGAGGAACCCATGAGTAACACCAACAAAAGTGAAACAAGTCCCAGATTCAGATTAGTAACGAGAGTAATCGGGATTGCTGTGGCAATAGTTCCAGCTATTATCTTGATGGTATCTCCAGCACCTTATGGTTTCAGTGGAGACTACGTTGGTCCAAGGGGAATGGCATTTCTATATTTCATACTCTCAGTGCCTGCTGGGCTTTTCATAATTAGTTTTGGTAAAAACCCAACCCGCACTAAAAAGATATTCTTCATCGTTCTAGGTGTCTGGGCAGGCTTTAGTGCCCTAGCTCTTATAGGTGACGTGATTAGTCGCCTATTTAATGGAACGCTTTAGATAGCTACAGAATCCAAGCTAATTAGCTGAAACGATGCTTCTAATCCGAACAGCTACATAAGCAGTAACATCAACTAAAACCAAAGTCAGCATTGCTGGAAGCATTGAGCGAACGAACCATCCTGGAGTTATGGCCATGATGTAGTTACCGTTCGCTCTCCATTCAGATAGTTCAGTAATAGCTGCAATACCAAACCCAAATGACATCACGGTCACAACAACAACAAAAACGACGACCAGCACAAAGTTCAAACTAAGTGCTGTTGTTCCTGCTTCTTTCTTAGGTTTAGCTTTAGAAGAACCATAAGCTTTAGTTCTTGCAGCGTAAATGCTACCTAGAGCAACAGAGCCACCAACGATAGCCAAGATCAATACCCAAACCCAAACCTGAGGGTTTTCTCTACTTGCCTGATAAACAGTCAGACCAATAAGAAGAGCAAGAGTAGTTCCAACTATTGGATAGATGAAAGCAAGAGCTGCTTCACGTTTTGCTCTTTTCTGTTCAGGACTTGCTTGGCCAACAGTTGACTCAGACTTACGGTAAACAGTTGCACTAAGAATAAGGAATACTGCAACAGCAGCAGCAAGAATGATTGGGATGTAGACACCAGTTATCTGATCACTTACACCACCTCTTGCACCAGAGAAATCATTGAAAGAAGCAAAGAAAGCACTTAGAGCAAAGATCACTAAAGACACAAGTGAAACAACTACTCCAACGGTTGCGAACCTAAACACCGGAAGAGCACCAGGGGTTTTCTTAGCCACTAGAACATCAGCTTTACGGTAAGCAAGGCCTGAGAATGCCGAAAGGGAGATAAGCGCAGTTAGGAAGATGTATGTGCTCGGCTTAGTCAGTTGTTCATAGCCAAACCACATGTAGCCCTCAGCGTTGTATTGAGGTGCCTCATAGAGACCCACATAGTTAGCAATTATGAAACCAAACCATGCTGAGGTCAGACCGATAAGAACGTAGGCAGTTGCCACTTTCAATGTTTTATTCATACCTCGAGCCTAACTGGAAACATGGGCGACACCTTCTCCCACCACCCTAAACTTGAAGCATGATTCTAGTTATTGGTGAAGCCCTGATTGACCTTATCGAGTCCAAAGAGACTAAAGGTCAGTTCCAAGCAGTAGTTGGTGGAGCTAACGCTAACGTAGCCCTTGCTTTAGCTAGAAGAGGAACAGATCACCAGTTCCTAGCCCGAATCTCCTCAGATAGATTCGGAATTCTTATTAAGGACAGACTGCTCTCTAATAACGTAAATCTTGATTACATCATCGATACCGATGAACCAACAACACTTGCAGTAATAAGTGTTAATGCTCAAGGCTCCCCTACCTATAACTTCTATACAAATGGGACAGCTGACTGGGGTTGGACTAGAGAAGAACTACCAACCAAAGAAACAGTGAAGAGCCTAAATGCCAAAGCAATATCCTTTGGCTGTCTAACCATGGCTATGGAGCCAGGCAACCTAGTAATTGAAGCCTGGGCTAAAGAACTACAAGAAGACCTAACAATCTCTCACGACATCAACATCAGAGCAGCTCTTGGCTTTGATAGAAACAAAGAAAGAGAAAGAGTTGAAAGAGTCAACTCTTTCTCACACATCATCAAAGCCAGCGATGAAGACATCGAATGGCTCTATGACCTTGAAGCCCAAGCAGATCTAACCGAGATCATCAACTCCTGGATTAACAACACAGACAAGATTGTTCTGCTAACCAGAGGCTCTCAAGGAACAAGAATCTATAGGAACAACGAGACCATAGATGTTCCAGCTAGAAAGATACAGGTAGTAGACACTGTAGGAGCTGGAGACACCTTCGTAGCTAACCTCCTAGGCCAACTAGAAGACAACAACTACCTAGGCGAAAACGCCCTCAACAAACTAGCTTCCCTAAACAACCAAGACCTAGCCGAATACGTACGTATCGCAGGAGTAGCAGCAAGCATCGCTTGTGAAAGAGCTGGTTGTGAGCCTCCTACTTTGGAGGAAATAAGCTCTATCTCCTGAGCCACCAGAAATTATTTCCCTTAGCTTTCTGTTGGCAGCCGTGGCTTGTGAATTGGTGTCTCATGTCTCGTATATGGTTAGAAAGTATCGAAAGGATGAATTTTGGACGACGAGAAGGCTCAAGTGAGCCCAAGAAATACTTTAAACGCCTTGACAGCGAAGGAATGGATACAGGAAACAATTAGCGTCTGGAGGCAAAAAGGTTTAGGGGCGAATCATCCCGACACTTATTTCGAGCGTTTGCATCCTGCACCATATTCTTATACAGATGTTGCGCGGCTTGTGAGGTTTTTCTCCAAGCCCGGCGACACAGTCCTGGACCCATTCTTGGGAATTGGATCAACTTTAAAGGCTGCGGCCACTGAAGGTCGCAACGGTATTGGAATTGAGCTAAGCGAAGAGTTTGCACGACTTTCCACTGAGCGACTTGAAAAGGAAATAGATGAAGACCTACTTGGTTCAACCAACCAGACTGTTTTACAAGGTGACTCACGGAACATTCTGCAAACGTTGGACGAAAATAGTGTTGATTTGATTGTGACAAGCCCTCCCTACTGGAACATCCTTCACAAGAAAGATCACAAAGCGAAACAAGAACGCGAGAGCAAAGGTCTGGCTACTCGATATTCACAAGATGATTCTCTAGATCTAGGAAACATAGATGATTATGAGGCGTTTCTTGATGCCCTAATGTCTATTATTAGGGATTGCCAAAGAGTTCTTAAACACAAGAAACATGCAGCTATCGTGGTGAGCGATTTCCGCGAAGGCCCTAGACTACGGATGTTTCATTCCGACATAGCCCGACTAATGGAAGATGAGGCGTGGATTCTTAAGGGCATCACAATTTTGCATCAAACGCACAAACGGATTTTTCCATATGGCTATCCGACTTCGTACGTTCCGAACATTCATCATCAGTACATTCTCATTCTACAGAACAACAAGAAGCTAGCCGAAAATGTTGAATCTTAATCACATAGCCCAGTCAGACGTTTTAGATTACCTAAGGTTAGTTCCTGATAATTCCGTTCAATTGATTATTGCGGACCCACCTTATAATTTAGGGCCTAAATTTGGTAACCACAAGGAATGGATCAACGACAATGAGTGGTTACCTTGGTGCGCTGAATGGCTCCAAGAGTGCCAAAGAGTGCTAAGGCCAGATGGAAATCTATTTGTTTACGGAATCCATCATTACTTGTGCTTTATCCAAGTAGAGCTTTACAAGATGGGAATGCACTATAGACGACAAGTGATTTGGCATTATGAGAATGGGTTTTCTACATACAAGCGAAACATGGCGACACACTATGAGCCGCTACTTTGGTTTTCCAAGACAAACGACTACTACTTTGAAGAAATTAGGGAACCTTATAAAAGCACAGAGCGGCTAAGGAATAAAATTATCAAAAACGGAAAAGAATGGATTCCAAATCCAAATGGGCGAATTGCGGGGGATGTGTGGAGTTTTCCAACGCTGGCAGGTAAAAGATTTGCAGGAGAAAAGGTAAACCATCCAACGCAAAAGCCTATGTCAATTAGCGAAAGACTGATAAAGCACTTCTCAGAAATAGGGGCAACTGTCCTAGTGCCCTTTGCTGGAAGTGGCTCTGAATGCGTGGCGGCGTCTATTAACGAACGCTTTTTCTTGGCCTGCGAGCTAAATCCTGAGTATGTTGAACTCGGAAACAAGCGCGTAAATGACGCCTTGAAGGATCTTGCTATTTTGAAGGGCTGAGTCCTGAGCTTTCGTCAAACCTAAACCCGAAAGCTATTTCTGCTACCTCGCTCAAAGACTCATTGCCTTCTTCTGGCGTAAAGTCCTTAAAAGTCTCGTAGAAGTTTTTTCTTCGCAAAATAATCGCCGCTACTAGTGCTGAGATAGGCAACACAATGACACGCAAGCCGAGAAACAATCTGGCGTCCTTTGCAAGACGATAGAAATCCACGCGCTTATTGGGAAGTTGTGGGACCACCATGACCAAATGCAGTTTCTCGCGATCTACTTCAAGAGAGTTAATCGCCCTGGCCGCCGAGGAAATTAATCTGCGGAATGCGTCCAAAGTATCATCATTAGTTTCTACTTCCACCAAAAACACTCGTCCGTGTTCTTCGCCCACTATTTCTGAGAGAAGAGAATTAGCGCCTTGCGCACGGAGCGCAGTCTTCGCTCCCAGTGAGATAAAGGAATTTCGCACTAAAAGTCTTACATTTAAGTTAGTGCTAGGTGTTTTCGCCTCGAACAGCTTCTTTTGAATCTTGTCCAATTGCATTATTATCTGATCGTTGGTTGGCATCTTGTAATTGAGGGATTTGGCCCATTGTTTTCTCAGTTCAAAAATACCCGAGTCTGATTGTTGCCCGATTTGGCTCTGAACAACAACTTTTGCAACGCCTGTGCTCGACTCGAGGTAGATAGCTCCAACTGGACAATTGATTAGGCAGAGCCCGCATCCAATGCAGCTCGCAGCGTCGATTTGAATGTCACCATCTTCTCCGACTTGTAGAGCATCGACAGGGCAGATTGAATCCTTGGACAAAATGCTGCCGATTTCTTGCAAGTTGGGAACCACTAACTGTTCTCGCCCCAGTGCCTGGCAAGGGGTGTCTGAGCATCTCCAACATGCACTGGCATTCGGTGAGCCAGCGACATCAATGACATTCAAGGATTCCGTCGGAAGTCCACCTAAAGGTCTGATCATCCTGGTTTGCTGCGGAGTAATTTTTGGCCTCTTCAAAACAGCCCCTTTAGGCCAAGGATGCTATTTTTGTCGAAATCAAGCTTTCCGCATGACACACCAATAACAGTTTCAAGGAGTCTCGGTAGAGAAATAATTCCTATTCGTATACCGAAGGCCCCATCCACATCCTCAATTAGTTGGTCTAGCCTTGACCTGTCACTTGGATAGCTGAAAGCAATTGCTAAAGAGGACAAAGTGTTCAACTTGCTAACCTGATCCTGGCGGGCAGTCAGTAACTTGTTCTCGAATGCTTGTTGCACTGACTTCAAATTAATGAACTCCACTTCCGTGTAAGATTTTACTTCAATTGGAACGGTTCCCTGAGCAGTTTTGATTGTTACGTCAGCACGTGAGCTAGTGTCACCCATGTTGGATGCGGTCGCAGAAAACCCAAGGACTTGAAGATAACTTGCGACTAGCGGATATATCACTGACGCCTTCTCGCGTTTTAAGTTATCTGTAATGATTCTCGCAACCTCTTGGATTGAATCGAGAGAAGCCGTCTGGCTATGCCGCAGATTTGACAACCAATCCATTTGAATGTCAGGCTTAACGACAGACATGTTAGAAATGTCATGATCAGAATGCACAAGAGCCGGTTTATCAGCCGTCCATTCGATAGCTCCGACCGGGCAACGCAATGCGCATAAGCCACAAGAGATGCAATCTTCACTTATCTGAATCTTTCCTGTGTTCGGATTAATCGCGATTGCTTGCACTGGACATGATTCGACAATCCTGTTTCCTAGATCTTGCTTCATGCAAGGCGTGGTAACACAGCTTATGCATTTTGACTCGGCCACGATTGTTCCTGCATCATCAAGAAGCAACCCTCGGAAGTTGCCGATATTGCGGCGCACTTTGCTAACAGTTGGGAATATTTGAATCACCTGAGAATTGTTTTTGTGCTGAACCCTTCGCAATTCTTATTCCTCACCCAATTTAGCCAAAATTAAATCTGTTTCCTGCAGCTCAGGACTGAAGAGCAGTTTTTGGCCTGTTGTGAATCCGAGAGCCGTCAATATCCTGTGCCCTCCAAAACGTAATCTCTCTATGTCATCTTTAATTACTTCATTTGGCACTCCGGCATTTTCCAACATACTGTAGAAAGCGAAGTCTGCCAGAAGTGCCCTTTCATCATCCGACAGCGAACGAACGCCGGCAAGCCTGAGGTCAAAGCTGTTTTCTAGGTCATCAGTTACCGCCTTTCCGTAGGCAGTTAGCTCGAAGCCGCGGACTGGAGATTTGAATCCCTCAAAATTTCTTGTCGAAGGGGATGCCCAACCAGTTAGCTCGGAGCTCAAAATCCCAATTGGTAATCGAGTGTAATTCTGAAGTGTGTTGACTTGAATCTTGTTCGTGTTGGCTAGCTGCTCCACTAGGGCGGCAGTGTTTCCTCTTTTTCTAGCCGATTCCAATCTAGTTGTAACGGATTCTATTTCCCCGGGTACCAAGTCATCGATCGTACCAAGTAAGCCCACGATGATTTCGTCGCGAGTAATAAATCCGTCTAGTTTTCTAGAGAGGCGAAGAAGCCAGGAGAAGGGCCTTTGATTGAACACCCCTACGTTTGTCGTCGTTTCGTTGGGGAACACCACACCGAGAATCGACTCACGAATCAAGCCGTTACGACATTCTATTCCCATGCTTGAAGAATCAAGAGCTATCGTTAGACCTAAATGAGTCATCCTAAAGTCCAGGCGATTTCCTGTAGTGCTGCGCATCCAGCCGAACATACGGTAAATTTCGGACATCATTTTAACTTGATTGTAAAGAGGATCTCTTGAGCGATCTTCTCTCGTAGATCTCGACACAGCAAGAGCACCTGACGCTCCGCTGCTAGAAATTTGACTTTGACTTGCGAGCACGTCCCTGATGTCATCCAAAGAGAAAGAGTCTGAAGCATTTGGAAATTTCTCTGCGACTAGAGTCATTTGTCTCACTAATCTGTCTAAATCAGATTGTGAATTTGGGAAGCGCAAAACAGGCATAGGCTACAAACTCCCTTTCTGTAAAAGGTCTCACAAACTTGCTCGTTGCAATGGTGAAATTCCCTGTACAGGAACAGTACAACAGTAGTGTAACGCTAATGTGCGCTATTCAGCCAACTCCTTAGGCCTAAGATCAGGCATTTGGGTACGAGCACCAACTAGAAAGCTGTCCGAATCAATTGGCGGGCTATGTGAGTATCCGCCGAAAATGCGCGCTTTCCTTGAAGATAGTCAATATTTTGCCCTTAGCTTACAAAATCGGTAACAGTCGAACTACTTTCCGGTCTAGGTAAACCAAAAGAGAATCTTTTCCTGGCCTCTGAGGAATCACAACTGCAGGATGATCATTTAGGCTTTTCCCATGTACACCACAGAAGAGCAAGCGCTAATTCGTCTGGATATCTTCCATTGGCTCGAAATGACACGGGACCAGCATGCGGGCATTACTAAAGAAAGCTTGCTGAATGATTACCACTTTCTAGGTAAACATATTCCACTCTTAGACAGATACAAAGGCATTCATAACCCACAGCTCTTTAGTGAAACATTGAGCGTTGTGTCCACTTTGAATAGTAAGTATGAAGATAATGAAACATTAGAGGGCATGATTCTTTATGACTACCAAGCCACTGGAGATGGTTACGGAAACACAAAACTTAGATTGGCGCACCAAAGACATACCCCGATTGTCTATCTGTTGGAGACATCAAAAGGATTTTATTGGCCATACGTGAATGTCATTGTTTTAGGTGATGACGTTGTTACTAAGAAATTCGTTCTAGACTTTCGCAACACCGATGACTCGGATCGAGTATTTGACGAGTCCATAAATTCCTTCCCCGTTTCAGAAATCCAAAAGAAATACGCCCTTCAGCAAACAAAGAGAAGAGTGCACCAACCTGCTTTCAGGTCCAGGGTTATCAAGGCTTATTCAGAGCAATGTGCAATTTGTAGACTGCAGCACACTAACTTGCTTGACGCCGCTCATATTCTCCCGGACAGCCATGAGCTAGGTCGTCCAGTAGTCTCTAACGGTTTGGCTCTTTGTAAAATTCATCACGCTGCTTACGATAAAAAGATAATCGGAATAACCCCAGATTATAAAGTTCAGGTTTCCTCCCCAATCTTGAAAGAGATAGATGGGCCCATGCTAAAGCATGGCATCCAAGAAATGCATGGGGTGGCGCTGCATTTACCGCAGGCTAAATCAGATTATCCAAACCCAGGTTTTCTTGAAATTCAATATGCGTCATTCCTTGAAACTGTTTAGCTCAGGACCGATAACCAATCAGTATTCCGTTGTACTGAGCGGCTATCTGATCCCACAACACATCAACCTCATGCCGCCAATCCATAGGCATTAGGGGCATGGTTATTCTTTTACCTACTAGGCCTCTGAACTTAGGGTTAGGTTCTGGTTCTAGGGTCTTATGGTTTCTGTGGTGTTTAGATTCGATGATGGCTAGGAAGTTATCTGACTTGTTGATCCTTAGGCCACAGGTACATGTGTTCTCCTGGATTAGGGAATGTAAGCCTTCCTCGAAGTCCTTTAGGGCTACTCGGAAGAGGCTTACTTTAGCCCAGTAGCCAAAGAAGACTGGGCTAGAGGTTATCCGCCCATACTCCTTATCTATTGCCTTGATCTTCTCTTCAGGGTTTTCCCACTCTTTGACATAGCTCCACTTAGGCACTGACACTTCTTCCTGTCTGTTCTTCGTTACTGGTCTTTAGGAGGTACTGGTCTTTGGTGCCAGAGAGTGTGAGGAATATCTCTTAGGGGCATCCAAACTAAAGGAACAAATACTCTGTTCTGTATTTCTTTACCTAAGTAGTTCAAGACAAAGTTGTTCCACTTCTCGTCTATGGGATTTGGGCCTCCCATGGAGAACAATCTTCTTTCCACCATTCCCCTAAATCGAGGATCTAGGTCTCGCTCTAGAGTCTTCGGGTTTCTGTGGTACTTAGAAAGAACTAGGTCGAGGATGGTTGTCATTCCATCATCTTTTAGCTCTAGTCCACAGGTACAAGCTCTACTAGAAATCAGCGAGTGAAGATTCTCTTTCTGATCATCAAGCAGCGCTTTGATGCGGTTCTGGCGACTCTGAATTCCCCAGTGAACTACGACACTGCTAGCTTTGTCGTGCTCTGCCTTGGTATCTCGCAGCCTCTGTTCGAGGTTGGTCTCTGCTGGCAAGTATGAATAGTTTTTAGTTTCTTCTGACATGTTTGCTCTTTCTTTTTTGACGGTTTGGTTAGTTCCTGCCTTGGCAGGCTTCAATCGGTTTCTTAGCGCAGTTGAACGCATAGGAGCCTGTGCCGTGGTTGATGAACAACCAAGAGCGGCCCTGAGTTGCCTTGACATCGCTCGGCCTACATTTAGCTAGAGCATCTTTGAGTCGTGCTGAATCATGGTGGTACCAGATCTCTGTTCTTCCCTCGACCTTTACTTCGAAGGACCCGTCTTCAAGCCAGATAGCTTGAACAGGAATGCGTGGTTCGCTGTATCGCAGCAATGGAATCCAATGGAAGTTGTGTCCTGGCCAAAAGAAGGCACATTTGACTTTGACCTTTTCAACCTCGAACCTGCTGGCATCAGCCTTGCCGGCATCTGTGTTCAGTTGCTCTTGCGTCCCTAGATTGAATACAGGTAAGTGCCTGGCTTCTTGAGGTGCGTTGTTTTCTTCGGACATGGGTAATGCCCCTTTCTTCAAGCATTCGCTTGATCTATCGGGGCAGTTACGCCCCATCTTTAGTTGCTTAGACGTTTGTCTAGGCCTGTTCCTTTGTTTCTCTTTTGGCACCTTGCCGATGGGCGGCAGGTTGCACTCTTCTTAAGTTCTTTAGAACTTGAACAGTGAATATTTAGTTTTAGGTGTTACTTGTAGTTTTCAGGATTGCCATTTGGATCTGATGATCCGCGGCCATTCTTGAAACTTTTCAAGATGTTTAGTGCACGATCATTATTGCCAATAAGAATGTTATTTTCAATAGCTGAGTCAGCCCATTTTTTTGCTTGAACATTTTTCTTTAGTGCTTTTAGGATGCGGGCTTTGTTCTCTTGAGCGTAAGCCTTCTCCTGGATGTTCTCCGCTAGACGGAAGTCAGAGAGGACAGCTTCGTTTAGAGCTGATGCTTCCTCAAGACGATCCACTTTGTAAAGCGCATGGCTAACCATGTTCTTTAGCGGAATAACAATCTGGTCTTGGAATTCCAAGCTTGCGTGAGAAAGGGTGTCCCAGAGCGTGACGATGGCCATGGAGTCTTCCTGTTGGCGGTAGCAGTTTACTTCCGCAAGGTGAGCCTGCCAGCGACCAGCAATGTCTCCTTCTTCACACTTGAGCACTACCAATTCACCAGCTGCAATCAGTGCAGCGTCTGCTTGATTGCTTTCAAGAAGGTTCTGGATCTCCTGGAACGGTTTGTTATCAGGTCCTACCTTGGGAAGACGTGAATCAACCGCTTCCGACTGGGCAATAACAGCTCTAGCTTCTGAATCTCTTCCAAGCTGGAAAAGTAAGTTTGCTAGTGCTTCGCTTGCTTGCTTCGCAATCTTGAACTCACGCTGCCAAGGTTTGTATGCACCTTTTCTAACGCGCTGCAAATAACGCTCTGCTCTTTCAAACTCTCCAGTTGCAATGAAGGAGATCCCAAGCCAAAGTTTGGTCTCTGTTCTTGAACCATCATTTAGTGCACGCTCTGCGTTACGAACAGAGATCAGAAGGTCTCTAGATGGCTTAGCCATGCCCTTGGCCAGCATGACACGTGCCAAAATGCGGTCTACATCGCAGATGTCTGCAGGCAATGCATACTCTAGGTAAATTGCCTTTGCCTTCTCTGCCAGTTGCTCTGCCTGGTCTAGCTCGCCCATCTCGACTAGGCACTCGGCTGCTTTTTCCCATCCGGAAGCTACACCGCGATCTACCTTTAGCATCTCGTTCAATTCGGCTTGCATTTTGTACTGATGGGTAGCCTCGGCTAAGCGATCAAAGGCAACGAGAATCTTCCCCATGATATTTGCTAGCGCGGCTTTCTTTTGCAGTTCATCGTGATCCAAAGTGAACTCCGGCAACATTGCCTCTGCCTCCAACGCATAGTCCAAAGCTCCTTGTGGGTTACCCTGGACGTTCAACATGACTCTAGCGAGAGTAATGCGCAGGTGGATCTGATGTGAGATCAGTTTGTGAGTCTTCGCAATTTCCAGAGCTGACTCTAGGTAGGTAAGTTCTAGGCCAATTTCTCCGCGACTACTTGCTTTGTATGCAAGAGTAAGCAGGATATGGGCTTTGCGCTCCCAAGGAGTGTTTGGGTCGTTAAATTCGCTCAAGAGTGCTTCCTCATCAGCTTGCCATTCAGGTGTCATTTGTGCTCCAAGGTTCTGACAAGTTTGGGATCGCCTGGCTTGTCTGCGGGGGTTGGAAATTTGTGTTGGAGAGTTATTGTCATACATGCCACTGACATTAATCTCAAACACGCCGTTCCCTTTTAAGTTTTTGGGTTGATGTTCGCCACAGGCAAACCGAGGGAGTGCGGAGGTGCTAGTTCAGAGGTTATGTTTCTTCGATCACAGGTGTGATGGCGACGTCCCAACCTTCGGCAGAGAATAGCTTGAGGGCTCTCTGGGCGTTTATAGCGAGAACGTTGCCTTTGGAAGCGATGTTGCCTGAATAATCCCTGGCTTCGATGTAGTAAATCTCAGCTGCAGGCAATACGTTACCTTCTAATTCACGCACGACGATTTTTGGGCTGTCTTCCGGTATGGCTGGCTCCTTAGGTTTGGTGTTTGATTATAGAAACTCTCTCGAGTTGGAAACTTTTCCCGGTTACGCCGAAAGAATCAGTTCTGCGATCGTTAGTTCCTTCGCTCTGACCACTTCGTTCTCAACGATGCCTAGCTCCTGTGAAGTTAGGTGGTAACCCTTGCAGCCAGCACACTCGTATGGACGCTTCTGGTTGAAGGTAGTCCAACCCTTGGTTCTCATGTCTTCAGCTGCTCTTGCTCTGAAGCGGGTCAGATCACGCTTTGCTTCCTTGATGTCGCGGTAACGAAGCTTCTCAGGAGTCTGAAGACATCTAGCGTTGTGCTTACTGGCCTGTGGCTTCTGGTACTTTCTTGCGTTCTTGCTCATAAAAATCTCCTGCCATCTTTCGTATTTGCTCTGGGAATAAGATGCTAGTCCTGACCACTGACATCGCTAGTTATAGGAACCATTTAGCTTCAGGGTTTATTCCCGAGATACGATATTTGTTTCTCTCCATAGTGTGAGTTCGGAGAGCCTATTATCAGTTCTCGAAATAGGCGAAAATATTCTTCCTGCTATTGAGAATTGTCTCTCACCAAATTAGAGTTTTGTCATTCTAGCTTTTTGGAGGGAAAATGCATTTAGACGTAAAAATTAGAGATGAATACAAGTGCTTCATTGACGAGATCTCAAATGACCCAGCTATCTCTCTTGAAGAATTTGTAACCAATACGGTCAACGAGCGCTTTCGGATAATGAGATTGACTCGCGACGATATGAACAAGTTTCGAAAATACAAAAAAGACAATCGTTATTCCGGTCTATTCTTATCAATCTATCGTTACAAGCTCCGCAAATCCTTGGGATGGACAAATGCACACCTCATGGATATAGAGGATGAAGTCTGGGCTGCAGATGATTAACCCAGGTATGTTTCCATAAAGACCTTGCAAGATTCATTGTGGGTTCTGGACTAAGCTCCACTTTCAACCATTGACTCGAATACTTGCAGCCTCTCCCTGCGGATAAATGAAACACGGGATGAATGTTGATTCAATGCGCGCGACAAGCGGCATACCTCCCGAATTACTGAGCTTTCTTGGAACATCGTCACTTCTAAGTAATCAAGTATGACGAATACATTCAAGACATTCTTTGAGCCTTTTCCCTCAAAAGTGAGGAGCTTTTTGTGTGCCGGAGCAATGTGGCTGGGCACTTTGGCGGCCCTGTGGAGAAGTCGATTCCAAAGCCTTCCATGGTGCGCACAGATATTCCTCACCTGAACAAACTGATCTAGCCAGCTAACAAGAACAGCTTCGTCTAGGCCAAAGTCTCTCGCTATTTGCAATCGATCTTGCCTAGCTTTGAGGTTTTTATAGAGTTGCACAAGGCTTCCTAGTGAAATGAGCTCCACCATTACCCAAATGGGCGGTAGTTGTAGCTCTGGATATTTCTGTTGGTGATGAGTGGCGAATTGTTCAGTGCTTCGACTGTACTCTTCGAGCATTTTTATATGTGTCTTAGCCCATGTCGTCCGCTCAGCAAAAATTGCAGGGTTAAGATGAGGGAAAGCTCCATAAGACGCTGCAAGGTGAGTGGCTATGCTTCGGCGTAGAGCAATTTCCAGTTTCTGGATACTTCGTTGAGCCAGCGTTCGAAGCTCGAAATCAAAATCATAAAGCGCTATGACCTCATGAAACGGCACTCTGTCAACTTTCGAACCTTCGTGACTGTCTGTCTGCTCAAAACTCTTCATGTAGGCACTAAGTCGATAGTAATTTACCCTCCTAATTGCAGCTTCAACATTTCCCGCTTTGTCTGCGACGAAACCCCTGTCGTGTATTAGTTGGACAAGTTCATCTGTCGTCTTTGCAGGTTTATCAAACATTTATCCCCTTAAACAAGTAACCCGCCGGGTGCGCATCGTAGAGAGGCGTGGCGGGTGTTAGTAATAGCACTCTAACATTGTGCTCTGGCTTTTGGCAAGTCTTTACTTTTACACAGGCTACTCAGGCAGAACTACAAAAGTCTCTAGGGTTCTATCTGCAGCAAATGCGATTCTCACACCTGTATCTCTAGCTTCGAATAGTGCATCTAGTGCTTGTTGAGTAATTCTCTCGCCTGGCGATAGCACTGGAACACCTGGTGGGTAAGGGCAGATCATCTCTGCTGATACACGACCAACTGCTTTATCTGCTGTTACTACTTCCTGCTTAGAGAAGAAAGCATCTCTAGGGCTTACTACAACTTCAGGAACAATGGAGAAGACTGCCGCTGTTGAAACAGAGCGTGGCTCTCCCCTGTGTTTGTTTACTGAGGTGATGATTCTGTCTACTAGATCTTCAATTAGTTCAGGGGTGTCAGCAAAGGTAATCATTGGAATGATTAGGTCTCTGTTGGCCATCTCAACATCGATGTTGGCATTTAGTAGATCTTGTTCAACTAGGTTGCCATCAGCTCCTGATGAAGGAAGCAGGATAACTAGCTTTAGTGGATCGATGTATTCACCATCGATAACTTCAATACCAGCGGCTACTAGTGTTGCTCGGCCCTTCTCTGTGGCATCAATGATTGGGTCGATAAGGTCATAGCCATGCTTTTCTAGTAGTGCTCTCGAGGCATCAATAGATGCAAGGATTCTTCCAGACATAGATGTGGTCTGAGTTGAATCAAAAGCTTTGTTGAATCTGTTGAGATCAACTAGTCCTTTTCTTACTAAAACAAAGCTTGCTTGTGACCAAGCAGGAAGAGTCTTGTGTGCTGAGGTGACAACAATGTCAGCACCTTCAGCAAGTGGGTGCTGAGGTAGTTCTGGGTGGAAACCATAGTGAGCAGCCCAAGCAGCATCAACAACTAGTGGGATACCGAACTCGTGTGAAACCTTAGCCAGTCTTGGAATGTTAGACATCGTTCCAACATAAGAAGGTTCACCAATTAGAACTGCTTTAGCATCTGGATGCTCTTCAAGAGTTTCTCTAAGTCTTGAAGATGGAAGATACTCAGGTAATCCTGTTGCTGGGTTGATCTCTGGTCTTACCCAGACAGGGATTACTCCCGCATAAACCATTCCAACAAGAACAGACTTGTGAAGTGTTCGAGAGACGATTACTTTATCTCCAGGACCTGCTACTGCCATTACAGCTGCGTGGTTAGAGCCAGAAGATCCGTTCACACCGAATCTGCAAAGGTCTGCTCCCCAAAGATCAGCAGCTAGTTTTTCTGCTTCAAGAATTAGTGAAGGGGAGATTCGGTAAGGGTGATTACCTGGCAGAACCGGAATGTCACCATCAACGATGGGACCGGTTAGATTGGTGCGGCCTTTATGGCCTGGTATTTGGAAGGGAGATCTGTCTGTCTCCATGTCGCGTATCCACGCGTCTAGAAGGGGAGCTGTTGTTCTTAACCCCATTGGATCTTTTGTATCTAGCAGAGTTGCTGCACCAAACGGTTCTGTTGGCAATATCCCAACCTTTCGATCTACATTGGCACTTCTGCCAACTGCTTACAAGATGACGAAGGACCAGGATTTCTCCTGGTCCTTCAGCCTAACTTTCTTTATTGAACGCTAGGTAAAACTTTTTAGAACTCTACTTTGGTAACGCTGGTGTCTAGTGGGATACCAGGACCAAAGGTTGTTGCAATAGATGCCTTCAATAGGTACTTACCCTTTGAAGATGAAGGCTTTAGTCTCATGATTTCGTCCAATGCAACAGCTAGATTCTCGCCTAGTTGTTCCTTAGAGAAAGAGATCTTGCCTATGATGAAGTGAAGGTTTGACTGCTTGTCAATTCGGAACTCAATCTTTCCACCCTTGATGTCAGTAACAGCCTTAGCAACATCTGGAGTAACAGTTCCAGTCTTAGGGTTTGGCATTAAGTTACGAGGACCTAGAACCTTACCAAGACGACCAACCTTACCCATAAGTTCAGGTGTTGATACTGCTGAGTCGAAGTCTGTCCAACCAGCTGCAACCTTCTCGATTAGCTCGTCGCCACCAACTTCATCAGCACCTGCTTCACGAGCTGCATCTGCAGCTGCACCGGTTGCGAATACGATAACGCGTGCTGTCTTACCAGTTCCGTGAGGCAAACCTACGGTGCCACGGATCATCTGGTCAGCTTTACGAGGGTCAACACCAAGTTTCACTGCAACTTCAACAGTTGCATCGAACTTAGATGTTCCAGTCTCTTTTACTAGAGTTACTGCTTCTGCAGGTGTGTAGAACTTACCTTCAGTGATTTTTTCTGCTGCGGCAATATATGCCTTTGAGCGCTTAGCCATTCTGCTTTTCCTTCTTATTAGTTGGTCACAGTTGTGGTGTAACGAGTCGCGCGCGACTCTCCCACTTCCGTTTGTTTATTTGTTGCTTAGTAACCTTCGACGGTGATACCCATGCTGCGGGCAGTACCAGCGATGATCTTTGCTGCTGCTTCAACGTCATTGGCGTTGAGGTCAGACATCTTGGTCTCGGCGATCTTTAGAACCTGTTCGCGAGTAAGTTTTGCTACCTTCACGGTGTGAGGAGTAGATGAACCCTTAGCAACTCCAGCTGCCTTCTTGATTAGCTCAGCTGCTGGTGGTGTCTTCAGGATGAATGTGAATGAACGGTCTTCATACACGGTGATCTCTACTGGAACAACGTTTCCACGCTGGTCTGCAGTTGCATTGTTGTATGCAGTACAGAATTCCATGATGTTCACACCATGCTGACCTAGAGCTGGACCAATCGGTGGGGCTGGGTTAGCCGCTCCTGCTTGGATCTGCAACTTGATCATGCCGGTTACTTTTTTCTTCGGTGCCATTTGTTAGTTTCCTTTGGTTTTAGGTTTGTAAATCTTTATACGAGAGCTGAGACCTGGTCGAAGGCAAGTTCAACAGGAGTTTCACGTTCGAACAATGAAACCAGAACAATAAGCTTGCCGCTTTCTGGTTTGATTTCGCTGATGGTTCCAGGAAGACCTGCGAAGGAACCTTCCTTGATCATGATGCTTTCGCCAAGTGTGTAGTTGACGTTAACAGGGATTGACTTCTGCTTACCCTTAGCTCCACCCTTGACTGCAGCCTTAGCAGCTGCTTCTTCAGGAAGGACGTAAAGGGTCTTTAGCATCTCAAATGCTTCTTGAGGGCGAAGTGGGCTTGGGTATTCGCTGTGACCTACGAAGCCGGTAACAGCAGGTGTTCCACGAACTAGAGACCATGAGTCTTCGTTCATGTCCATGCGTACTAGTACGTAACCTGGGATACGGACCTTGGTTACAAGCTTTCTCTGACCGTTCTTGATCTCAATGGATTCTTCCATTGGAACTTCGATCTGGTAGATAGCGTCTCCACCAACGATTGAAAGCATACGGTTTTCAATGTTCTGCTTTACACGCTTCTCGTAACCTGCGTATGAGTGAATGATGAACCACTTACCTGGCTGCTCGCGAAGTTCCTTCTTGAATGCAGCGTATGGATCTTCTTCCTCTGCAACTGCTGCTTCGTGAATGTCCTGTGCTGCTGCAGTTTCAGATTCTGCCGCTACTTCAACATCAGACTCAACGTGCATAGCCTGCTCCTCAGCTGATACATCATCAGCGTTGGTGTCATCAATGTAAGCAGGGTCAGTTTCAGCGTAGTCAGATGATTCAACTTCTAGGTTGATCTCTTCTGGCTGGTTCTGCTCTGATTCGAAATCGGTCACGAGTTTCCTTAGTTAGTTGTTGCTAAAAATTAGTTGGTGGTATCGAAAGCTGTGTAAAGCCAGATGACTCCCTGGCCGAATACAAAGTCGAAACCAAAGATCAAAACCATAACTACAACTACGAAACCCAGAACAACTCCGGTGTAGTTACGTAGCTCATTGAAAGTTGGCTTGTTTACTTTACGAAGCTCGGCAATAACCTGCTGAATGAAAAGAATGATGCGACCGATAGGTCCGCGTGCAGCAGCGCGATTAGCCTTTGACTTTTCAACTAAGTCTTCAGATGTCTGCTCTAGTTCTTCTGACATTTCTCTTCCTTCAGTTAGTGCTGTTGTTACTTTTCAATATCACAAATGTGACATTGCTTGCAGGGCAGACAGGACTCGAACCTGCAACCTGCGGTTTTGGAGACCGCTGCTCTACCAATTGAGCCACTGCCCTAAGGAGGCAAATGAACACAGTAATAGATTGATATCTAAAATGATTAATTTGCCAGATTAGGCTTGGGGCAGTTGTCAAACTACCTCTAACGAGTTTAGCCCTGAGGCCCGCTAAATGCAAAGGGCGATCTTGGCTCTTGTGTAGGTAATGCATATGCATTACCATCTAGCCATGGATGAAAACGATCTCGAATCAAGCCTCACCGATCGCTACCAAACCACAGTCCCAGCCAGGATTAGAAAAGCCCTAGGTCTCAACAAGAGAGACAAGCTGGAGTGGATACTGGACGAGTCTGGGGGAATAAGAGTTACCAAGAAAAGCACTGAGACCGAGCACTTTGACCCGATATTTGATCAGTGGCTGGACTTCCTTGAGAAGGACATGCTTGAACATCCCGAACGCCTCATCCCCTTGGATGATAAATGGTACGAAGACATGGTCTTCGAGTTGTCGGGGGAAAGAGGCGTTGGCGTCCCTGGGTTCCCACCTACCTTGGCAGAATTCAGAGCTCAGCCTTTACCATTCGATATGGATGAGGCTCTACCAGAAGACGAACAGCTCTAAATGACCTCAACGCCCTGGACTCTACTAGCCCACCCAGCATTTATCAATCAATTTGAAATTTCAAGACAAAAAATGACTCATGCCAAGGCCAAAGCTGGAGTCAATTGGCTAAGTCACTCAGATGTAAAACGCCATTTCGCACTAACTCACCAGATTACGGAAAGAATACCCCAAGACCCTTCTTCCGCCGATTTTAGATTGGGGAATTCCCTTGGACAAAAACACAGACTCTGGTTCAGGGCAAAGTTCTTACAACAGTACAGAATCTTCTTTAGGTACAGCAGCATCAGGAACATCATTGTGTATGCGTGGGTGAATGACCCAACAACCTTGCGTGCCTATGGAACAAAAACAGATGCTTATGCAGTGTTTCGAAAAATGCTTGAAGCAGGAAAAGTACCAAACAATTGGGACGAACTAATTGCAGAGTCGAAAAGACTTAGCTAAATAGTTTCTGCAGTCTCTGAATACCTTCTAGAAGTTGAGCATCACCCAGAGCATAAGAAAGTCTTACGTAACCTGAAGGTCCGAAAGCTTCTCCTGGCACAAGAGCAACCTCAGCAGCATCAAGCATGTAATCGCAAAGCTCGAGGCTAGTTTCGATTCTCTTGCCACCCCACTCTTTACCGAGTAATCCAGTGACATCAGAGTAAACATAGAAAGCTCCCTGAGGTGTTGGAGCAATCCAACCAGGGATCTTGTTTAGTTCATCAACAGCAGTTCTTCTTCTTCTATCAAATGCATCACGCATTGCTAGAACTTCATCCTGAGGACCAGTTAGTGCTGCAAGAGCTGCTCTTTGGCTGATGTTAGAAACGTTTGAAGAAAGGTGTGACTGAAGATTAGCTGCTGCCTTCATTGCATCAAGAGGTCCAGCCATCCAACCTAAACGCCAACCAGTCATCGCATAAGTCTTCGCAACACCGTTAACCATGATGGTTCTATCAATAAGTTCAGGAACTACTTCAGTTATTGAATAAGCCTTTAGTCCGTCATAGGTAAGGTTCTGATAAATCTCATCAGTGATAATCCAAAGACCATTTTCATAAGCCCACTTACCAATGGCTTCAACTTGTTCACGTGAGTAAACAGCACCGGTTGGGTTAGATGGAGAAACAAATAGTAGAACCTTGGTTCTAGGTGTTCTTGCTTTTTCTAACTGATCAACAGTTAGAAGATATCCTTGGTCACTACCAGAGAAGATCTCAACTGGAACTCCACCAGCTAGATGAATGGCTTCAGGGTAAGTGGTCCAGAAAGGTGTTGGAACAATTACTTCGTCGCCTGGATCTAAAAGCGTTGCAAAGGCTTGATACACAGCTTGTTTGCCACCGTTAGTAACAACAACCTGAGCAGCAGTTACTTCAGTTCCTGAATCAATCTTTGTTTTGTGAGCAATGGCTTCACGAAGTTCTGGGAGACCAACTGCTGGTGTGTAACGGTGGTTCTTTGGATCTCTAGCTGCGAGAACAGCGGCTTCAACAATGTGTTGTGGAGTTGGGAAGTCTGGTTCACCTGCCGCATAAGAAATAACGGGCTTACCGGCTGCTTGTAAAGCCTTTGCTTTGCCATCAACTTTGAGTGTGGCTGACTCCGCAATGGAGCCGATTCGATGAGAGATTCTAGGAAATTCGTTCACGGGATAAGACTACCGAAGCCATAGGCTCGTTATTGCGATTAACTCCAGTAGCCTGAAACCTAAGGAGTCCTAATGAAAAAAGTCTTATCAGCCCTAGTAGCTGCCACTCTGTCCATCACCGTCATCTCACCTGCTTCAGCAACAGTTGCTGTAACAGGGTTGAAAAAGCTGACTATCGCAACGGTCACAGGTGTGTCAACAAGAAGCCCCCAGGTCATTGATCTTGGAAAGGGCAGGACTCTGGTTTCCTGGCTGGAAGAGAACAACAGCGACCTGCTGGCTTTGAAGACAAAAGTTGTTTCTTCAACAAACAAACTTGGAAAAGTTACTGCCATCAACGCCAAGCTTGCACATTCAAACGATAATTTGAGTGCACTTCCAAAATTAGTTTCAAACGGTAAAGGCAAGTTGTTTGCAGCATGGGTGCAGAGATCTACAAAAGGTTCAACTGTCGCAGATCAGATATACGGAAGAACTTCTACAAACGGTTCAACATGGTCAAAGACTTTTCCTATTTCGAAACCAGTACTGGTAGATAAGGGATTCTGTATTGATAGCGACATGGATGGTTGTGGCATCAACTCTCTGCAGATTTCAATCGATGGCGCAGGTCGCACAGGAGTCCTTATCAGCACCATTCTTGAAGAAGGTATCTTCGATTACAAGGCATCAGTAACTAGCAAAACTTCTATGTGGCCTGCGATGAAACAACTTGGCACAGTCATCAACCATGGTCGAAATGAAATCGTTGGCCTTAGTACTGGATTTGCTGTCAGTTGGACTGATTACATTGGCGGAGAAAGTTGTTCCACTAAAGCTGCCTACTTTGATCCGAAGAGTAGAAAGTGGGGCACAACACTCACTGCTCAGGCAATAAACAAAAATACTGTCGTCTATTCCAAATGGGTTCAACGAGACAGTAAGACACTCACCTTGGTAATGGGTTCAGAGAATGAAGAAGGTGGCATCTCGGTTAGAAACTTTAGTCTGACTACTAAAAAGTTCAGTGGCTCAACGAGAGTTATAGCGCCAACTGAAACTGCCGTTGTCTTCCAGAATATTGCTGCTGCTTCTAAAGGAAAGGCGATGGTTATTGGCTACACCACATACAACCAAAATTCTGGCGCTACTCAGGCTCGAATGATTCTGCAGAGAAGCACAACAGGTACATACAGTTCAAAGATTGTAGAAAATGGTGTGGATCAAATAGACCCAGTAGCAACCGGGTTCAGCAAAGCAGGCACAGGTTTCTTTGTTTATAACGAAACAGGGAAACCAACGAACCTAACTATGGCTAAGGGTTCATACACACCGCTTGATCTGCCAGGCAAAACATCAATCGCATACACAGAGGACGTTTCCATTTCCTCAACAGATATGCTTTCTGCTGTTAGCATCACCTATGTTGATAGCAAGTCAACTATCACCCTGGTTAGAGGAAAGCTTCAATAAGTGCAACTAGTTCTCACCGGTTTTCTAACTGGCCTTTCTCTCATAGTGGCTATCGGTGCGCAGAACGCTTTCGTTCTTAGGCAAGGCCTTCTCAGAAAGCATGTACTACCGATAGTTCTTATCTGCGCAGTTAGTGATGCGGCTCTGATTGTTCTTGGAGTACTGGGTCTAGGTTCATTGATCTCACTACTGCCTTGGCTATTAGAAGTAATTAGATGGGTGGGGGTAGCTTTCTTGATTTGGTACGGTTCAACCTCACTTAGAAGATTCATGAAGAATGAATCACTTAAGGCTGCTGAAGCAGGATCCGGAACTCTGAAGCAAACGGTTCTAACTGTTCTAGCCCTTACCTATCTAAACCCACATGTTTATCTGGATACTGTCATCTTCATTGGTGGCATTGCCAACCAGTTCCAAGAGGACAAGTGGTTCTTTGTGATGGGGGCAGTAACAGCAAGCTTTGTTTGGTTCTTTGGTTTGGGGTTCGGAGCTAAGAAGGCTTCGGTCCTAGTTAGCAAGCCAACGTTCTGGAAGATACTTGATATCTTTATTGCTGCTGTGATGTTTAGCTTGGCGATAACACTAGCTGTTGCAGACCTAAATTAGAAACCGATTAGGTTTGGTTCTGGCTCTAGGTTGATGCCGAACTTATTAGAAACCTGAGTTTGGATGTATCGAGCTAGCTCAACTACTTCGTTAGCCGTTGCAGCTCCCCTATTGGTAATTGCAAGAGCGTGCTTAGAAGAGATAGCGGCTTTCGATCCTGGCAAAGAGAATCCTTTGTGAATGCCTGATTGTTCAATTAGCCAAGCAGCGCTTAGTTTCACAGTTAGACCATCGTCTGCTTCTGAATGCCACTGCGGAGAATCCAAAGGAAGAGTCTTGGCAAAGCTTTCAGAAACTATTGGGTTGGTAAAGAAAGATCCACAAGACCAAGTGTCATGATCTTTATCATCCAAGACCATTCCCTTTGCTGCTCTCTGACCAATAACTTCTTCAACTCTTGCTCCTAAGAGTTCACTGTGTGCTGCTGGTAGATCTGTAAAGAATTGGAATTCAACCCAGGTAACAATTCCTCGTTTACCTCTCTTGAAGATGCTGTCTCGATAACCAAACTGGCAATCAGCTTTAGTCATTATTTGTAATTCATTTGTTTCATAATCTAGAAACTCAAGTGAATGAAAAGTCAGTGACAACTCCTGACCGTATGCACCAATGTTTTGAATAGGTGCAGCACCAACAGTTCCTGGAATTCCCGCAAGAGATTCAACTCCGGCTAAGCCTTCTTTAGCTGCATGAATGACAAAGTCATTCCAGTTCTCTCCTGCTTGAACTCTTAGGCGACCTTGTCCCTTGTATTCAAGCCCTAGGTTTCTAACCTGGATAACTTCAAGATCACTAATGTCATCAGCAGCAACAAGATTAGAGCCGCCACCTAGAACCAACCAGTTCTCTGTTCTTGCCCAAACTTCTTTAGCAATTGAGACAAGTTCATCTCTAGTGTTAGCAACATGGATGCGCTTAGGAACACCACCAACGTGAATGGTGGTTAGTTCTGCTAAGGCTTGGCTCATAACTGGATAACCGCTTGCGCTTTTCCTAGAACAGCAACTTCAGCCGAAGAAGCTGATAAATCGATTCTCACAGTGTTGTTCTCTAGATCAATAGCCCCAACTTTGCCGATAACTAAAACATCAGCTCCAGTAGCTGCATCAACAAACACAGGCTTAGTGAAACGAACTCCGTAGTCAATTACTTTTCCTGAATCACCGATCCAGTTAACTGCTACCTGAACTGCAGCTCCCATGGTTAGCATTCCGTGAGCAAGCACTCCATCTAAACCAACTGCTTGAGCAAAGTCATCACGATAGTGAATTGGATTGAAATCTCCCGATGCTCCTGCGTATCTAACTAGAGAATCACGAGTGAAGTGAAAAGTGTGACCACCAATCTCTTGGCCAACTTCTAGGGATGCAATGTTGATATGAGTCATTACTCTCCCCTAACTACTAGTGTGCTGATTGCTGTTGAGACTAGTTTCTTTTCAATGTCAAAGATTTCAGTGTTGAAAGTGATCATTGAATGAGCACCTAAGGATTTAACCGAAGCAACTTCAAGAACAGAGGTTAGTTCATCGCCTGCAACGATTGGTCGATTAGAAATGAATCTCTGATCACCGTGCACGACTCTGGAGAAATCAATATCAGCTTCAGGATCTGAGATGACTGAGGTGAGGCTACGTTCTTGAATGACAACAGCAAAGGTTGGTGGGGCAACTAGATCTGTGTAACCGGCAGCCTGAGCTGCGAAGACATCTAAGTTGACCGGGTTGGTTGAGAAGACTGCTCTTGCGAACTCTCTTATCTTTTCTCGACCGACTAGATAGCTTTCGGTCTCTGGGTATTTCTTACCCTGAACGTTTGGATTGACCATAGGTCAAGTTTCGCAGATTTTGCGCCCAAAAGGACCTGCGTAGCGGGAGCGGGACTCGAACCCGCGACCCCACGATTATGAGTCGTGTGCTCTAACCACCTGAGCTACCCCGCCGCAGAGCCCCGAGACAGGATTGAACTGTCGACCCCTTCCTTACCATGGAAGTGCTCTACCACTGAGCTATCGGGGCGTGACCGCCTTCAATAAACAGGCTTAGGCACCGTTAGAGATTATCACCTAGGGAAACCTTAGGCAAACCTTAGATGGCTGCTGGGAGTCTGTAAATGTTGATAGATAGCGGTTCTGTAGGGAGTTTGGCCACTTTGCCGTCAAAAGTGAGCTTGACTGAACCGAATAGGTTCTCTGCCTGCTTTAGTCCTGCAACAGCATCCAAAGGAATACTTGCGTTGGTATCAGTGCCACGGGTAGCAACAGTCAAGATGGTCTGCTTCTTGTTCTCTCGAACATAGGCAACAACTTCATTTGAGACATAGACAAATCTCATCGAACCATCGTGCAGAGCAGAGTTTTCTTTTCTGATCTTGGCAAAGGCCTTGTAATTGACCAACATGGTTCTATCGTTTGGTCTTTCGTTGTTCCAAGGAATAGGAGTTCTTGATTCTTCACCGTTGTGACCATCAAGACCAAACTCATCGCCAGCCCAGATAACTGGCATACCAGGGAAGGTGAACTGCATACCAGCTGCTACCTTTTGAGCTCCTGGCATTGCAAAGGTTTTGAATCTAGGAATGTCGTGAGTATCAAGTGGGTTCATGTTATGAAGACGAACATGCCAAGGGAAACCGGCAGCAAAATCTAAATGCTGCTTCACCATTTCATGGCCGTTGATCTTATTTTTACCAATACCTAGGAACCCTGCTTCACCTTTAACGTTTGGGTTATAGAACCAACGCCAGACCGGCTTAGTGAAGTTGTAATAGGTCATCGCTCCATGCCAACCTTCACCCTGAATCTGGTAGGCAGCATCGCCGGTGTATTCACCGAGCAGGATTGTGTCTGGGTTGATCTTGTGCATTGATTCACGAATAAGAATCTGTAGTTCCATATACATATCTTCTTCACGAATACGACCAGTCATATTGGAAACATCGATACGCCAACCATCCATGCGAAATGGCGTCTTCAACCATCTAGCAACAATTGACTTAGGTCCTGTGATGAATCTCTTTCTGAGCTCCTGTGAGTTCCAGTTGAACTTAGGTAAGGATGGAACACCAAACCAAGAGTCATAGTCTTTGTTCTTGTTACTGAAGTAATAGAACTCTGACTCCTTAGCCCCTGGCTTCTTATAGGAAGCCTTGAACCACTCATGGGCTGAACCTGAGTGATTAGAGGTTAGATCACCAATAATCTTGAAACCTTGTTTGTGAGCTGCTTCTGCTAATTCAATAAGAGCTTTATCTCCACCAAGCAATGGATCAACTTCATCAAAACTTGCTGCGTCATACCTGTGATTACTTCTAGCAGGAAATACTGGAGTTAGATAAATCAAAGTAACACCCAGTGCCTTTAGGTGATCTAGGTGCTCTGTGATTCCATAGATGTCTCCACCAAAGAACTGCTCACTGGTGCCAGGACCAGATCCGATAACCTTGTCTCCCCATTGCCTAGGGATTGCCCAACTAGGTGCTTTGTGTTTTGCAGCATGAGCGGACTTAGCAAAACGGTCAGGGAAGATCTGATACATCACAGCTTTCTTTCCCCAGTCAGGAGCAGAAGAGAAAGTGTTCATTCTAAAATCTTCAACATCAGGCATTTCAAGTTCTGATAAGCCCCTGGCGTTCAACCAATAACTTGAACCATCATTCATCTCAATGAACCATCGGTAGTTCATATATGGGTTATGCATGGTGATTACAACTTCAAACCAGTTCCAACCATTCTTTGTTTCAACTAACTTCGCTGGAGGAGTTGGGAAAGCTTCACCCGATTCACTGAAACGGACTCGTACCTGCTTAACCTTGCCAAGGGCGGTGTGAACTCGGAGTCTGAGTTTGATCTTTTCACCAACTACTGGCTTCTGATTGGAAACGTAGAGGGCTGAGCCATCGTGGTGAGGGTATAGACCCCTAGGTAGTGTTTCTAAAACAGATTTCATGCTGGCCCCATTCATGGCTAGAGGTATATATCTGGAATAAGTCTTGCGAGAACTGACTGCGAGACCAAATCTAGCAAGGGATTTATGTAAGCGATTACATTTTGGTAAACAAAGGGAATTGACCCCTTGGCCTAGCGTATTTTTGGAGTTATGTCAGAAATAACTACAGATGTCCTCTCCCGCTCCAAAAAAGATGCCGAATGGTGGAGAACCAGCGTCATTTACCAGATCTACCCTCGCTCCTTTGCAGATGGCAATGGCGATGGCATGGGAGACCTCCAGGGAGTAACAGAAAGACTTGAATCCCTAGCTGAACTTGGCATTGACGCCATCTGGTTCAGCCCTTTCTTCAAGTCTCCCCAAAAAGATGCCGGTTACGACGTTGCTGACTACAAAGACATTGACCCACTATTCGGTAACCTCGCTGACTTTGATGAATTGGTCGCCAGAGCGAATTCTTTAGGACTAAAGATCATCGTTGACCTAGTTCCTAATCACTCGAGTGACCAGCACGTTTGGTTCCAAGCAGCACTTAAGGCAGCTCCTGGTTCTAAAGAGCGTGCTCGTTACATCTTTAGAGATGGCAAGGGTGAAAACGGCGAACTACCTCCTAACAACTGGGAGTCAGTTTTCGGTGGAGCTGCCTGGAGCAGAATCACAGAACCTGATGGCTCACTAGGTCAGTGGTACTTACACATCTTTGATTCATCACAACCAGACTTTGACTGGCAGAACGAAGAAGTAAGAGTTGAGTTTGATTCAGTATTGAGATTCTGGTTAGACCGAGGAGCTGCCGGTTTCCGTATCGACGTAGCTCACGGAATGATCAAGGTTGATGGTCTACCTGACGTTGTTGCTAACAACTCAACAATGTCAGGTCAAGATTCACCTGATGCAATCAAGACTAAAGAAACTGATGAAGAACTAATAGCTCGTCTTCAAGTTGAGAACCCATTTTGGGGTCAAAACGGTGTTCACGACATCAACAAGAGATTCCGTGCAATCTTGGATGAGTATGACGATAGAGCAATGTGTGGAGAAGCATGGGTTCACCCACTATCCAGAATGGCCCGCTGGGTAAGACCTGGTGAATACCACCAGACCTTTAACTTTGGTTACCTCGAAACTCCTTGGGACAAAGACAAGCTACACAACGTAGTAACGGAATCTCTAAAAGAGTTCGGTGCTGTTGGGGCTCCTTCAACCTGGGTTCTTTCAAACCACGACGTTATTCGTCACGCAACCAGAATGGCTTATGACAAGATCCCTAAGCAGGGAGACGGTATTGGTCCTGAGTATGAGCAGCCTGATGAGGCTAGAGGCCTAAGAAGAGCTAGAGCAGCTTCTGCATTCATGCTTGGTCTTCCTGGTGGTGCTTACATCTACCAAGGTGAGGAACTAGGCCTTCCAGAGCACACAACTCTAGACAACAAGTTCCGTGAAGACCCAACCTTCTTTAGAACCAATGGTGAAAGAGTAGGCCGTGATGGCTGCCGTGTTCCATTGCCTTGGGAAGCAGGATCTAACGAAGCCAACGGTTTCTCTTCAAACGGTAAGTCTTGGCTACCTCAGCCAGATTCTTACAAGAGATATGCAAGAAGCGAGCAAGAAGGTGTTGCTGGATCAACCCTTGAGCTATACAAGCAACTACTAAAGATGCGTAAAGCTCATGACTTGGGTAACGGTGAATTCCGTTGGGCTCCTGAATACATGGATGAGTCAACACTGGCTTATGTCAACAACGGTGTTCTGGTTCTCTCTAACTTCAAGGGAAGCTCTGTTGTAATCCCTGCCGGTGAGATCCTTGCTACCACCCAACACGACCTAACAATTGAGGGCGAGTTGGAATATGACAACACAGTTTGGATAAGGTTGTAAACAAGAAAGCGGTTAAGCAGAAGTG
>CAMDEE010000004.1 GCA_945895375.1 Auritidibacter sp. Marseille-P8566 | reverse complement strand
CTCCAGATATCACTAGCGAGTTCCCAGCTCTTGCAGCTAGAGAACTCGGCATCGGTGATGTTCCTTTGATGTGTTTTGTTGAGATGAATGTTAAAGGTTCAATGCCAAGAGTCATCCGAGTGATGATTAATGCTGAGTTTGATACCCCTAGATCTCAAGTCCAACACATTTACCTAAGAGGTGCTGCTGCTCTTCGATTGGATATCGCGCAGTGATTGCTCGCACCAAAGGTCAAGTTCACATCATCGGAACCGGGTTACTAGGAACCAGTATCGGTTTATCGCTCCACAATATTGGCGTTGATGTTTCCCTTGAAGATTCATCTCCGGCAGTTCAATCTCTTGCAGTGGATTTTGGTGCAGGCCGAAGCCTGAACGCAGGAGATGAGGTTGCGTTAGTTGTCGTTTGTGTTCCACCTGATGTGACTGCTTCAACGATTGTTTCGGCTCTAGAGAGATTTCCTCAGGCAATTGTGACAGACGTGGCAAGTGTGAAAGCCGTCATTCTTGAAGATGTAGTTTCCGGTTCTACTCATTCAGCAAGATACGTGGGCTCGCACCCGATGGCTGGTAGAGAAAAAGGTGGAGCACTATCAGGGCGTCCCGATCTGTTTATTGGTAGACCTTGGGTTGTGGCCGTTGAAGATAACACCGATCCTGCGGCAGTTGATGTAGTTGAGAAGCTTGCTCTTGATTTAGGTGCGACTACAGTTCGACTGAGTTCTCTTGAACATGACAGAGCGGTTGCTCTTATCTCGCACACACCACAGGTAGTTTCTAGTTTGCTAGCAGCAAGGCTAGCGGGAGCAGATGAATTTGATTTAGCCTTGGCTGGTCAAGGTGTTAGGGACACAACCCGCATTGCTGCAAGCGATCCAAAGCTGTGGTTACAAATTCTCTCCATGAACTCGGAACAATTGATTCCAGTTTTGAAATCTTTCCAAAAGGACTTAACTGAAGTTCTAACTGCTCTCGAAGATGTCAGTGGTGCAGGATCTTTGGCAAAGATTGGTAGCTCACTTGAAAAGGGTAATCAGGGTATTTCAAGGCTTCCTGGTAAGCATGGTTCGAGGAACACTTCATACGCTCAGGTTGTTGTAATGATTGATGACAAGCCAGGTGAACTTGCGAGATTGTTGAACGAGATTGGTGCAGCGAATCTCAATATTGAAGATTTAAAGCTTGACCACGCAAGCGGAGCACAGGTCGGTCTAGTTGAACTATCAGTTCTGCCTTCATCTGAAGAAAAGTTAGTGCAAACGCTCAAAGCTAACGGTTGGCGGATGGCGGGCTAAATGCATATCGTTGCAATAGACGGACCAGCTGGATCAGGTAAATCGAGTGTAAGCAAAGCTTGCGCAAAGGCTCTGGATTTTGGCTATCTGGACACTGGAGCGGCATATCGAGCTCTTACATATGCAATTTTGAACCTTGGTCTAGAAGTAGCCAATCGATCTGCTGAGGAAATCAAAGCAAACTTTGACTATTCGATCTCCTTAGACCCGCAAGACTACTGGGTCAGAGTTGGAGAGCTAGATGTCACTTATGAGATTAGAAACCCGAGCGTTGGCGAGGTTGTCAGCCAATTTGCTGGTCTGCCGGAGGTTCGCCGCTACATGTTTACTCTAACTAGAGAACTTGTGTTGGCATCAGGGCTGACAGGGGTAATCGTCGAGGGTCGAGATATCACCACAAAGGTCTTCCCAGAGGCTAAAACTCGTATTCTACTAACTGCCAGTGAAGAAGTTAGACTAGGAAGACGTTCCGCTGAACTTCCTGAAGGCACCATTGTTGCCGATCAAGTTACTAAACGCGACCAAAACGACTCTAAAGTAGTGGATTTTCTCATGCCTGCTGAAGGAGTCATCCTGGTGGATTCCTCGGAACTAGATTTTGATCAGACTGTTAGCGCTGTTATTGAGCTTGTAGTCAACAAATAGTTAGAGGCCAAGATGGATGAACAAGAATTTAATGAAGAAGGGTTAGACCCTGCGTTCATTGAACGTCTTAACTCAATCTCGACTGAAGAGGAAGAGGCGAGAGTCAATGCCCTTCGTGTCGGCCTAAACGAATACGATCTTGACGAAGAAGATATTGAAGTTCTTGAGCAGATCGGTGCGGCCGATGGCATGCCGGTATTACTACCCGCTCTTCCAGTACTAGCTATTGTTGGGCGACCTAACGTTGGTAAGTCCGCTCTTGTTAACCGAATCATTGGTCGCCGTGAGGCAGTGGTTGAAGACAAGCCAGGCGTTACTCGTGACAGAGTTTCTTATAAAGCCGAATGGAATGGTCGTAAATACACTCTGGTAGATACCGGTGGTTGGGAAGCTGATGCTAAAGGCATTGATAAGTCGGTAGCCATCCAGGCTGAAATAGCAGTTGAACTATCTGATGCGGTTCTTTTCGTAGTTGATGCAACCGTTGGTCCAACAGCGACTGATGAACGAGTAGTAAAGATGCTTAGAGCAAGCAAGAAACCAGTATTTCTTCTTGCCAACAAAGTTGATGATGAGCGTATGGAAGCAGAATCAGCTTCGCTTTGGTCATTAGGTTTAGGTGAACCGCACCCAGTTTCCGCATTGCACGGTAGGGGAGTTGCCGATGTCTTGGATAAAGTCATTGCTGTTTTGCCTGAGATTTCAGCAGTTGCTAAGCAAGAGTTTGGTGGACCAAGAAGAGTTGCCATCATCGGTAGACCAAACGTTGGTAAGTCTTCACTCCTGAACAAGGCAGTTGGATCAGAACGAGCCGTTGTGAATGATCTTGCAGGAACAACTAGAGATCCAGTTGACGAGCAGGTAGAACTAGGCGGCAAAATCTGGCGCTTTATTGACACCGCTGGTATCAGAAGAAGAGTTCACCTAGCGCAAGGTGCTGACTTCTATGCATCTCTAAGAACAGCTTCAGCTCTTGAAAGAGCTGAAGTTGCAGTTGTTGTCTTGGATGTCACAGAAAAAATCAGCGAAGCAGATATTCGTATCGTGGATATGGCTCTTGAGTCAGGTCGTGCTCTTGTCTTAGCTTTCAATAAGTGGGACAACTTAGATGAAGACAGAAGAGAGTTCCTCGAGCGTGAGATTGAACAAGATCTTGCACACGTAGCTTGGGCACCTAGAGTGAACATTTCAGCCAAAACAGGCCGTCACCTAGAAAAGCTTGTTCCAGCACTTGAAGTCTCACTAGATTCTTGGGATACCAGAATTCCAACTGGAAAACTAAATGCTTTCATCCAAGAGTTGGCTATGGAATTCCCGCACCCAGTTCGCGGCGGTAAGCAGCCAAGAATCCTGTTCGCAACCCAAGCCAGCTCTCGTCCACCTAAGTTTGTTCTCTTCACAACTGGATTCTTGGACCCAGGCTATAGAAGATTTATCATTAGAAGACTTCGTGAAACCTATGGTTTCGAAGGTTCACCAATTGAACTAGGTATGCGAGTAAGAGAAAAGCGTAAGCGCTAGGTTCTTTTTACGCTTCTTGGGTAGACCTCAAATGGGTCTGGATTTTTACTTGCCGAAACTACTCAAACATAACGAAAATGAAACATTTAGAGTCAAGCGGCATCTCACTTGGGCTGATACTCTCTAGGAGGAGTTTAGGCCCCAGGGCTTGATTTCATAACGATGTACTCGCCTAGAAGGAGTTTCAATGTTCGCCTGGTTTCAGAAATTTTCAGAACTAATAATCGTAACTCTATTGGGAATTGTCTCAGTCTCGACAGCTTATGTTTCTTTTCAGGCGTCGTTGTATGACTCAAAAATGTTCAAAGAGTACACAGTGGCTCAAAATATGAAGACTGAGGCGGAGTCAATGTATCTCGAAGCAAACCAACAATACGCGCAGGACGCGCAGACGTTAGTAGCTTTGGATCAGCTGAATGTCGAGATTTCGTCTAACTCATCGGTTTCGGAGCTGGCAAAAGAGAAATATGACGCACTCTATTTCGGTGGCGTCTCTGCGGAGTTCGGAGAAGCAATTGATCGAGCTGCAGCTGAACGTGATTTGACTGGCGAGTACATCTCTCCACAAGAAGACGAGCAATACTTAGATTTCCTTTTCGGCCCATACGAAGAAAAGAGTGTAGCGGCCGAGGATCAGACTAAACAGGGTGATGTGTTCAATACTCATGCAGACAAGCTAATTCTTTACACCGTATTGATGGCGATTTGCTTGTTTCTTTTGGGTGTTGCGGCCGTGGTCACTCGTAGCCAAACAAAGTTTGTTATTTCTTTGATTTCCCTAGGTATCTTTGCGTTCACCGCCACTCTTGCAGCTTTTATTCCATTTACGGGAATTGAATAGCGGGCAAATCCTGCGGGCAGCTTCAACAATCTGTTTTCTGGAACAACTAGATCAGACCCAGAATTCTGAGGCATCAGAGGCAACTGGATACAGTGCACAACTTTGAACTGGAGACTTTTAGGCGTGGGTTGAAAACCCGCTAGCCAAGCGAATGCAGATAATCTAAGTGCATGCCGAGTCAGAATCTACAGTTGAGCGATAAAGTGCTCACGTGGCCTAACGTGTTGAGCGCTTTACGCTTAGCGCTTGTGCCAGTGTTTCTGTGGTTGATTCTTATTGATGAAAATCTTTTGGCTTTCTCTGTTCTTGCATTTTCAAGCTTTACTGACTGGCTTGATGGCTATCTTGCACGCAAGCTGAATCAAATGTCCAGGTTAGGCCAGCTTCTTGATCCGGCAGCAGACAGGTTGTTCATCCTGGCATCGCTATTGGGTCTAGCCATAACCGAAAAGGTGCCATGGTGGTTGGTATTTGTAATCGTCAGCAGGGACATCATGCTGTTTTTCACTCTCCCTATCTTGGCTAAGGTTGGCTACGGACCACTGCCAGTCAATTACTCAGGCAAAGCCGGCACTTTTGCTTTGCTCTATGCCTTCCCACTGATGCTGCTACCTGATGTATTGGGGTCGGGATCGGCTGTTTTCATATATCCGCTAGCTTGGGGCTTTGCCTTCTGGGGTATCTGGCTCTACTGGTGGGCTGGGGCAGTCTATTTACGACAGGTTTATAACATCCGGAAAACAGCTAGGTTAACTTGAAGTATTCTTGTCTCTAAGAAGGAGATGAAGTGAACGAGTTCAACGATGGCAAGCAGCAGGACCACGCTGACGAAGTTGATGCCACTCGCAATTTCTCCGAGACACTAATTCCGGTTGACGCTAATGCGCTAACTGATGAAGAGCAGCAAGCTGTTGATGCGCTTCCTTCAGGCAACTCACTTCTGATTGTTAGAAGAGGTCCAAACAAAGGTGCAAGATTCCTTCTTGATGCTGATTTAGTCACAATTGGTCGCCACCCAAACGCAGACATTTTCCTAGATGACGTAACTGTATCTAGAAAACATTCAGAAATATCTAGAAGCGGTGCAGTATTCAGCATCAAGGATCTCACTTCACTTAACGGCACCTACTTTGAAGGTAATCGCGTTGAATCAGCAGAATTGTTCAACGGGGCAGAAGTTCAGGTTGGTAAGTATCACTTCACCTACTACTCATCTAAGAAAGACGCCTAACAATGGCAAGCAGTGAAGTAACTAGTTTGTTTGGTGCAAGAGCACTAAAGCTTTCAACTATTGGTCGAGTAATTGAATTACTAAAACCGGATTTTGCGGATCTAAGCCCTTCTAAGATTCGTTTCCTAGAAGAGCAAGGTCTGGTTAATCCTCATCGCACTGAATCTGGCTACAGAAAATTCAGTGATTCAGACATTGAGCGCTTGAAGCTCGTTCTTGAACTGCAGCGTGACAAGTTCCTTCCACTTCGAGTGATCAAGTCCTACCTTGATGATCTAGATGCAGGCAAGCAACCATCACTGCCAACCGGCACTAGACGGCCAAGCGTTAACCGCAAATTCTCAAAACTTGAATTGGTTGCAGAGTCTGGCATCAACGAGACACTACTTGCTGAAGCCCAAGCTAACTCACTTATCTCAGCTGGTCCTTTCGAGTTCAGCGACATTGAAATTGCCAGGTCACTGATGCAGTTATCTCGCTTTGGAATCTCCGCTAGGCACCTTCGTGGCATCAAGATTGCTGCTGATAGAGACTTAGGTTTGATCAATGGAGTGGTTGCAAGTGTAAAGAAGCAGCGCGATCCATCAGCCAAATCAAGGGCTGCAGAGTATGCCAGTGAGATTGAGTCTCATTTTGCGGTAATTAGATCTGAACTAATCAGGTCTGTTATCGATAAAATCGACTAACGCGACACGCCGAAGAAGAATATTAACCCGACTAAGTCAGTAGTAACCGCAAGAATTAAGAAAAGGTTCAAGGTCTACTTGAACTTCATAGAAGCCGAGAGGAGGCCAGAATGGAAGAAAACAAGTCAGGTTCAAGTTCTAAAAGAGACGAACCAACAACTGAAACTGGCCGTATTAACCTCAGTAAGGCTAGTGATTTTGCATACCTTCAAGATGAACTATTTTCTGAAGAACAACCTTGGCATGACCCGAATGTTGGCTACGGTGGACACTCAGCAGCTAGAGCTTCAGGAATCAGTTACCGCCAGTTAGATTACTGGGACAGAAGCGCTCTAGTGCAACCGAGCGTTCGTGAAGCATCTGGTTCAGGATCACAACGTTTGTATTCTTTCCGCGATATCTTGGTTCTAAAACTCGTGAAGAAGTTTCTAGATGCAGGAGTATCACTTCAACAGATTAGAAAAGCGATTGTCGAGCTTAGACAAGCGGGCATTGGAGATCTTGCCAAGATTACTTTGATTTCAGATGGAGCAAAGGTATACCTATGCACATCAGGCGATCAGGTAATTGACCTTATTGATAAAGGTCAAGGTGTGTTTGGTATTTCAGTTGGTCGAGTATTGGGTGAAGTCGAAGCCACCTTGGTAAACATCAATCCTTCGTACCTGGAGGAAATGGACGAACTTACTCTTCGTCGCCTAAAGAAAAAAGCAGTTTAGTCTTCCTGATTGTCTTTTTGATCAGCAAATGCTCTGAGCTGTTTTCTAGTCATAGTTTGTCTTAGAACTTCATTCCATTTGTCCTGATATTCAGGCGAAACCGGCTGAGCATCAACCATCTCGATTCTCGGAGCAATAACTTCTTCCTGTTCAACTGATCTTCTTGTCTGTTGAGGAACTGCAACTCCCACCTCACGGGTGCGCTTGGCATGCCTGTTTCTAGCAGCGGACTTGCGGGTGGTTTCAAGTCTTCTCATGTCTTCTGAGGCAAAAGACTCTTGAGCTTGTTCAAGTAGGGAATCAAACTGAATAGCAATCTTGGCGGCACTCTGGCCAGGCCAAGAGTGGATTGATCTTCCAGCACCCTGAGATTGTTGAACGGCAGACTTCTCTTCAAAAGCTGGGTTCAACAAGAAATCACCGTAGGTCTCTTCAAGTTCATTCACACGATATTGGTGTTCAGCAACGCTAGGGCGTAGTCGGTTGATGACAATACCAAATAACGAAACTTGTCGGTTCACGCTTCTGCGCAGTTCTGTGAACGCCTTCATGGCATTTTCTACTCCTAGAAGAGCGTTGATGGATGGTTCAGAAACAATAAGCACCCTATCGCTAGCAACCCAAGCCATTCGGGTTAGGGCATTCATGCTTGGGGGAGTATCGATTAGGACAAGGTCGTAATCTGCCTCGATCTTGGCAAGGGCTTGCTCAAGGTTCCAAAGGGACTTGAAGGAAGGCTTCGTGGTGTTTCGGAGGCTCAGCCTCGGGTTAGCTGCCATGATGTCGAGGCGGCCTGTCTGTCCCTTGGCCCAAGATGAGGCTACAATTGCTTTCAACACAGAGTTGTGTCGGGGTTTCTTGATGACTTCAGCTGCTGAGTGTTCAAATTCCCCAACCGCACCTAAACAATTGCTAGCGTTGCACTGGGGATCTAAGTCGATCACCAATGTTCTAAGGCCCTTAGCCATGGCGGCAGAGGCAAGACCCAAAGTAACAGTGGTCTTACCAACTCCGCCCTTAAGGGCACTAACGCTTAATACATGCACTCGTCTAGGCTACCTTTTGATTTATGTGCAAGCCACTATTTAGTCCGTTTGCCTTTAGTTAGGAACTCGTGTTCAAAAAGATTCTGGTCGCCAATAGAGGCGAGATAGCCATCAGGGCGTTTCGCGCTGCCTACGAGCTAGGGGCTAAGACAGTAGCCGTTTTTGCATACGAAGATAGAAATTCGTCTCACAGACTAAAAGCTGATGAGGCCTATCAGATTGGTGAACTAGGCCATCCAGTTAGGGCTTATCTAGATGTTGACGAGATCATCAGGGTGGCTATTGAGTGCGGGGCAGATGCAATTTACCCAGGCTATGGATTCCTTTCAGAAAACCCTCACTTAGCAGAGGCAGCAGCTGCTAACGGAATTGTCTTCATCGGTCCTGGTTCTCATGTTCTTGAACTTGCAGGAAACAAAGTAAATGCTAAAGAAGCTGCCATCGCCGCTAATGTTCCAGTTTTAAAATCTTCCATTCAATCAGCTGACATCGACGAATTAGTTCAGGCTTCAGTTGGTTTCAGTTTTCCACTGTTTGTTAAAGCAGTAGCCGGTGGTGGTGGCCGGGGAATGCGCCGAGTTGCTGAAGAATCAGAACTAAGAGGTGCTCTCGGTGAGGCGATGCGCGAAGCTGAAAGCGCATTTGGCGATGCAAGAGTTTTTCTTGAGCAAGCTGTGCTTAGACCTAGACACATTGAAGTTCAGATTCTTGCTGATAGCCAAGGAAACATTGTTCATCTTTTTGAACGTGACTGCTCTGTTCAAAGACGTAACCAAAAAGTCGTTGAGATCGCCCCTGCTCCTAACCTTGACGAAACTCTTCGTCAAGAACTTTACAAAGATGCAATTGCGTTCGCTAAGGAAATCGGTTACCTAAATGCTGGAACAGTCGAATTCCTGATTGATACCGTTGGGCCTAACGCAGGCAAGCATGTCTTCATTGAAATGAATCCTCGTATTCAGGTTGAACACACAGTTACTGAAGAAATTACCGAGGTTGATCTAGTTCAGTCACAAATGAGAATTGCTGCAGGGGAGTCTCTAGTTGAACTGGGACTTACCCAGGACAAGATTGAAATGCACGGCTTTGCTATTCAATGCCGCATCACAACTGAGGACCCTTCAGCAGGCTTTAGACCGGACACTGGAAAGATAACCACCTACCGTTCTCCTGGTGGAGCAGGTATCCGTCTTGACGGTGGAACAACTGCAACCGGTAGCGAAGTAAGCCCTTACTTCGATTCACTTCTGGTAAAGCTCATCACCAGAGGTAGAGATTTATCTACTGCTGTGAGTAGAGCCTCCCGATCACTTGCTGAGTTCAGAATTAGAGGCGTATCAACCAACATCGCTTTCCTTCAGGGAGTCCTGTCAGATCCAAGCTTTAGAAAAGGTGAACTAAGCACAGCCTTTATTGACGAAAGACCTGAGCTTCTAAACTCTTATCCTTCGCTTGACCGTGGAACCAAGATTCTCAACTGGCTTGCTGAGGTTACTGTGAATCAGCCTTACGGGGCTAGAGGAAATCTATCCTCACCGGCAAACAAATTGCCGAAGATTGATCTAATGAAAGAAGCCCCATCAGGTTCTAGACAGCAGCTGCTTGAACTCGGTCCTAAGGGTTTTGCTGATGCACTAAGAAACCAAGTTGCTGTTGCAATTACAGACACAACATTTAGAGATGCTCACCAATCACTTCTGGCAACCAGAGTTAGAAGTCGTGACTTAGTTCAAGTGGCTCCATACGAAGCAAGAATTCTTAGCAAGCTATTCTCAGTTGAGGCATGGGGAGGGGCAACCTACGATGTTGCACTTCGTTTCCTAGGTGAAGATCCTTGGGCAAGACTTGTTTCTCTTCGCCAAGCAATGCCGAATATTTGTATTCAGATGCTTTTGCGCGGTAGAAACACTGTTGGTTACACACCGTACCCAGTTGAAGTAACAGATGCTTTCGTGAAAGAAGCAGCTGATGCTGGAGTGGACATCTTTAGAATCTTTGATGCACTAAATGATGTGAACCAGATGATTCCAGCCATCGATGCTGTTCTAAAGACAAAGACTGCAGTTGCTGAAGTTGGAATCTGTTACACAGGAGATTTACTTGACCCTAAAGAAGATCTATACACACTTGATTACTATCTAAAACTTGCCAAACAGATTGTTGATGCAGGTGCACACATCATCGCAATCAAGGACATGGCAGGCCTTCTAAGACCTCAGGCTGCCGCCAAGTTAGTCACAGCACTTCGTGCAGAGTTTGATGTTCCTATTCACTTACACACTCACGACACCGCAGGTGGTCAGCTAGCCACTCTAATGGCTGCCATCGATGCTGGTGTTGACGCAGTTGATGTTGCCTCTGCTCCAATGGCAGGAACAACTAGCCAACCTTCTGCTTCTGCGCTAGTTGCAGCTCTTGCTAACACTGAACGTGACTCGGGTATATCTCTTGATGAGATAACTGCTCTAGAACCATATTGGGAAGCTGTTAGAAATGTCTATGCACCATTTGAATCTGGATTACCTGGACCAACAGGGCGCGTATACAGACATGAGATTCCAGGTGGTCAGCTAAGTAACCTGAGACAGCAGGCTATTGCTCTTGGCCTTGGTAATCAGTTTGAGCGTGTTGAAGACATGTATGCAGCTGCTAACCAGATCCTAGGTAGACCTCCTAAGGTAACTCCTTCATCCAAGGTGGTTGGAGATCTAGCTCTTCATCTGGTGGCTGTTAATGCAGACCCAGCGGACTTTGCTGAGAACCCGCAAAACTACGACATTCCAGATTCTGTTATTGGCTTCATGGCAGGTGAACTAGGCGATCTTCCCGGAGGTTGGCCTGAGCCATTCAGAACTAAAGTCCTTCAAGGTAAGAGCCCTAAGTTCGGCATCACTGAAGTGTCGAAAGAGGACCTTGAGGCTTTGAGGTCTCTTGATGCTGGGGCTAGAAGAAGCACCCTCAACAGACTTCTATTCCCAGGCCCGACCAAGGACTTTGAGAAGGCAAGAGCAACCTTTGGGAATCTTGACTCTGTTGACACACTGGATTACCTCTACGGGCTTGAACAGGGCCACGAGCACGTTATTGAGATCTCTAGGGGAGTTCGAATCTTTGTTGGGCTTGAGGCCATCGGTAGCCCCGACACCAAGGGCTTCAGGACTGTCATGGCGACCCTCAACGGCCAGCTGAGACCTCTGAACATCAGGGACAAGAAGATAGCCTCAGATGTTGTTGTGGCGGAGAAGGCTAACCCAGCTAACCCTGCTGAAGTGGCCGCCCCATTTGCTGGGGTAGTGACCCTCCAGGTCGTTGAGGGCACTCCTGTGGCCCTAGGCCAGCCGATTGCCACCATTGAAGCCATGAAGATGGAAGCCACCATTACCTCGAATATTGCAGGTATTGTCAGGCGTTTAGCTATCGGGAAGACCCAGTCTGTCGAGTCAGGAGACCTGATTCTCATCGTCGAACCTCAGTAGTGATTAGACTTACCTAAGTACAAGGTTCGACTTGACGACTGTTAAAGCACAAAGATACACAAAGGATTAGGTTTGGCTGAAAAATCAGAACGCGGACTCATTCGCCGTCGTAAGAAGGAAGAAATTCCATCTTCAGAACTATCGACTACTTCTTTAGATGCAGGTTCAATCGATCTAACCCCATCAACTACTTCAATCAAGGTCGTGACCGAAGCTACCGCGATTGTTCCTCAGGGTGAAACTCTAAGCACAGACACAGGTCCAAATGCACAGGCCGGTTATAGCCGCAGAGATAGTTTGCGTGGCGATGCTTTTGATCAGCCAGAGCCTGCGGCTATGTTGACAGCTGATCGACTAATCGATGTTTCTCCTAAAAACAGAACCGCACCTGAATCAGGTTTCCGCAGATTCCTATACTTCCTTTCTCTAAAGACAATCAACCTTGGCGATAACCTTCGCACTCGTGAGCGCAAAGCAACTGATGCCAGAATCGCAGCTCAACTGGATGGCGGAGCAAAGTTTGTTCCAGTTCTAACCCGTAAGGGTGGAGTTGGTAAGACAACAGTTACCACTTTGCTTGGTATGGCTATGGCTTTAGTTAGAGAAGATCGCGTGATTGCAATCGATGCTAACCCTGATCGTGGAACTCTTGCCGAGCGTGTCAGCAAGTCAACAAGATTTACTGTTCGAGACGTTGTCAACAGAGCAGCAGCAGTTGATGGCTTTACTGACTTTTCAACCATGGTTTCTAGAGATTCAACAAGACTGCACGTGCTTGCATCTGACAGCGATCCAATGCTTTCTGAGGCTTTCGATGAAGGTGACTACAACGTTGTTGCTGACATGGCTGCTCGTTACTACACGGTTGTCTTGACTGACTGTGGAACTGGAATTGTTCACTCTGTAATGAGACCGACTCTGCAAAGGGCAAACGGATTGGTTGTTGTTTCAGGTGGTTCAGTTGATGAAGCAAGACTTGCATCTGAAACCCTTACCTGGCTTGAGGCCAATGGTTATGGCGATCTAGTCAGAGGATCAGTAGTTGCTCTAAACACTGCAACTCAGGGAACTAACTTGGTGAAGCTTGATGAAATTGAAGCTCACTTCAAATCACGCGTTCGTGCAGTTGTGAAGATTCCTTATGACCCAGCTCTGGCTGCAGGTTCAGTAATCAAGTTTGATCAGTTACACAAAAACACCAGAGAAGCAGCACGTGAGCTTGCAGCACTGGTTGTTGAGGGCTTAGCAAAGTCCAAGTAGCCAATGCCGGTTCGTGAGATACGCCTTTACGGCGACCCTGTTCTGACATCGAAATGTGATGCAATAAAAGACTTTGGTGAAAAGACCAAAGCACTCATTGAAGACTTAATCGATACCACTAAAGAACCTGGCCGAGCGGGGGTAGCGGCACCGCAAATAGGAGTTTCACTTAGGGCTTTTAGTTACAACGTTGATGGCACAGTCGGATACCTTATCAATCCAGAGGAACTTGTTCTTGAAGGCGAACCAGAGTTAGTAGACGAAGGATGTCTTTCGGTTCCTGGTCTTTGGCATAAAACGCTTAGATATCCGAAAGCCTCTTTGTCTGGATATCAACTAGATGGAACTCGCGTAACCATTACAGGCGAAGGGCTATTAGCCCAAGCACTTCAGCACGAAAATGACCATTTAGATGGAAAGCTTTATCTAGATAGGTTAGATACCGATGAGCGCAAAGAAGCTATGAAGATCTTGCGTCAAACCGATTGGTTCCTGCGTTAAATCTTGTAATCACCGATGTTGTGACAGGTTGACTTAGCACTTGCTGCATAAATGTCATCAACAAGGTGCGCGAAGTCTTCCATAACAACTGATCTCTTTATCTTCAGTGAAGGAGTTAGGTGGCCAGTTTTTTCAGTTAGATCCTTTGGCAACAGAGCGAATTTGCGAATTGACTCTGCTGATGAGAATTTGGAGTTAACCGCTTCAATCGCCTTTGAAATCTCTGCAATAACAACTGGGTTATTGGTTGCAGCTTCAACACTCATCTTGTCCTTGATGCCGTTGTTTTCAAGCCAGATAGGAAGCATCTCTTCATCAAGTGAGATAAGAGCTGATACGAAAGGCTTAGCATCGCCAACAACAACAGCCTGGCTGATAAGTGGGTTAGCGCGAAGTGGATCTTCAAGGAGTGCAGGAGCAACGTTCTTACCACCAGCGGTGATAATCAACTCCTTCTTTCTACCGGTAATCGATAGGAAGCCATCTTCATCCAATGAGCCAATATCACCGGTTTTGAACCAGTCGCCTTCAAAAGTGGCAGCAGTAGCTTTCGGGTTGTTCCAGTAACTCTTGAGAACGTTAGTTCCTCTAAGCAAGATTTCACCGTCATCGGCAATCATGATGCCGCAACCTGGAAGTGGGAAACCAACCTTGCCAATCTTTACCTTGTCAGGTCTACCGATAGTCGCTGGAGCAGTCGTTTCAGTTAGACCATAACCTTCTAGAACAATAAGACCGATTGCACGATAGAAGTGACCAAGGCGAGCTCCTAGAGGGCCACCACCGCTGATTGCATATTTGACTTGTCCACCCATGGCAGCACGAAGCTTCTTGTATACAAGAGCATCAAACAACTTGTACTTCAAGTTCAATCCAACGCTAGGACCCTTCTTGGTATCCTTCGCCATTGACCAAGCGATAGCTGTTTCAGCTGCAGCATGGAAAATCTTTCCTTTGCCAGCTGACTCTGCACGTTGCTCTGCTGAGTTGTAAACCTTTTCGAATACACGGGGAACTGCCAGCAAAAATGTTGGGTGGAAGCTTTGCATGGCTGGAGCAACAGTCTTTGCATCCCCTTGGTGCCCAACCTTCACACCACCTGAAATACACAGAACTGAAACGAAACGTGCAAACACATGAGCCATTGGCAAGAACAGGAGAGTGGTTCCACCCGGACGAACAACATCCGGAAGAACAGCTTGAGCGTTACGACAGAGATCAACGAAGCCTTGGTGCAATAGTTCACAGCCCTTAGGCTGACCAGTTGTTCCTGAGGTGTAAATGATTGTTGCTAGATCAGCAAGACCTGCAGTCTTTCTGCTCTTCTCTAGTTCTTCATCTGAAACACCTTTGCCGGCTTTGACAAGGTCATCTAGGTCATTTCCGTCTAAAGTCCAAACATGCTTGACATCCTTTAGAGATGACTTGACTGAGTTGAATAGCTGAACCATCTGGTCGTTAGCGAAAATGCAGGCGATGGCTCCTGAGTCACCGAGAATCCACTCAATCTGAGCAGGTGCTGAGCTTTCATAGATTGGAACTGAAACAGCTCCCGCAAACCAAAGAGCAAAGTCAACAAGAGCCCATTCGTAACAAGTTGCGCTCATGATGCCAACGCGTTGGCCAGGCTTAATCCCTGTTGCAATGAAACCCTTAGCCAATGCCTGTACTTCGGCTAGATAATCACTTGCCGTGACGTCTTTCCAAACACCAGGCTCGACCTGCTTGGAGATGAGAGCCAGGTTTGGGTCAAGTTTGACTCGATCTAGGAAAAGGTCGGTGATGTTAGTTTCCGGAGCTGAAACTACTACTAACGGCACTTCAAATGTCTTCATGGAATCCTCTAACTCGGTTGACGGTTCAATAAAACTTTTGTCTAGCCTACTCCCTAGGCGAACCTGAAAGACATCTGAAAAGGGGCTGAAATGTAACAATTTGCAGTTATAAACTTGTCGTTGATAAAGCCTGACCCCAATCCCTAAGGAAATAGATGATTACCGTTGGTATCGACGTTGGTGGAACCAAGATTGCTGGCGCTCTGGTCAGTGAGAATGGTGAAATTCTAACCAGCTTAAAAGTGCCAACTCCAGCACACAGCACCGATGAACTAATCAACGCCGTGGTTGCGATGGTTCAGGAACTTAGGTCAAGTCAGGAAGTTGCAGCCGTTGGGGTAGCTATTGCTGGATTCATTGATGCAGATCAGTCTGAAGTAATTTACTCACCGAACCTAAGCCTTAGAAACGAGCCCCTCAAAGCAAAGCTAGAGGCAAAACTCGGGGTCAACGTATTTGTTGAGAACGATGCCAATGCTGCGGGCTGGGCTGAATATCGTTTTGGTGCAGGCCAGGGTAGCAAGCATATGATGATGATTACTATCGGCACCGGTGTCGGTGGAGCCATTGTTGCCAATGGAGATTTATTTCGCGGTGGTTTTGGTATCGGCGCTGAACTAGGACATACAAACTTCATTCAAGAAGGCAGAGAGTGTGGCTGTGGTCAATATGGTTGCCTCGAGAAATATGCATCTGGAACAGCTCTACTTGAAGCTGCTAAAGAACTAGCTGCCTCAGGAACTGCAGAAGGTAAACGACTTGCTGAACTAGAAGCCGAGGTTGGTGAACTAACTGGAACTGAGGTTTACCAGGCCATAAATGAAGCAGATCCCGGCGCTTTAAGGTTATTGAACGAACTTGGAACCAACATTGGTAAAGCTGTTGCTTCATTTGCTGCAATCCTTGATCCTCAAATGCTTGTCCTCGGTGGTGGCTTGAGCGTTGCAGGGGAGTTGTTACTCAAGCCGATTCGCGAGTCTTACCTAGATCACCTCCCAGCCAGGGGTTACCGTCCTGAAATGAAGATTGTGACTGCATCTCTAATCAATGATGCTGGTGTTGTAGGGGCTGCAGATCTTGCCCGCAGACACTCCTTAGAGAGGTAAACTAGCCCTTTACGGCAAAATCAAGAGAACAGGAGGTCAGCCATGTGGTACTTTCTGCTGAAAAACATAGTGCTCGGACCTCTGCTTAAGGTCATGTTTAGACCTTGGGTTCGTGGCGCTGAACGAATTCCTTCAGACGGAGCAGCAATTCTCGCAAGCAACCACCTTTCGTTCTCTGACTCAATCTTTCTTCCACTAATGCTTCGAAGACCTGTGGTTTTTCTAGCTAAGAGCGAATACTTCACAGGTAAAGGCCTCAAAGGAACACTGACCAGATGGTTCTTCATTGGAACAGGCCAGCTACCAATCGATAGAAGTGGCGGTAAAGCATCTGAGGCTGCTCTTAACACTGGCCTTCGAGTACTTAGCCAGAACCAATTGCTTGGTATTTATCCAGAAGGAACAAGATCTCCGGACGGCAGGCTATTCAGAGGTCGAACAGGTATTGCACGAATGGTTTTGGAAGCTAAAGTTCCTGTTTTTCCGGTGGCAATGATTGACACTGAAAAGGTGCAGCCGATCGGAAGGCGTCTGCCAAGAATTAGACGTATTGGTGTGGTGGTTGGAGAACCGCTAGATTTCTCTAGATTTGCGGGTATGGAAGGTGACCGTCTAGTCTTACGAGCAGTCACTGATGAGATTTCTTATGAACTCATGAAACTAAGCGGGCAGGAATACATCGACGTATATGCCACTACTCTTAAAAACCAACGCTAAAACCAAGTCAGGAACTAACCGTGTTATCAAACGAAAAAGTTGTCGTAGCCGACCCATCAGTAATTTCTGGGCTGGATAACTATCGCAACCTGGTTGCCGCACAACAACCAACTTGGCCTGATCAAGCAAAACTTGAAGAAGTCAAAGCAATCCTTGCTAAATACCCACCGCTTGTTTTTGCCGGTGAAGTAGATATTTTGAAAGAGCGTCTAGCTCAAGCTGCATCAGGAAAAGCATTCCTCTTACAAGGTGGCGACTGCGCAGAAACTTTTGCTGATGCAACTGCAGATCGTATTCGCAACAGAGTAAAGACCATGTTGCAGATGGCTGTGGTTCTCACATACGGTGCATCAATGCCGGTAGTGAAGATGGGTCGAATGGCAGGTCAGTTTGCCAAGCCTAGATCATCTGATACCGAAACGAGAGAGGGAGTTGAGCTTCCTGCGTACCGTGGAGATGCCGTTAACGGTTATGACTTCACTATGGAATCAAGAACAGCAGATCCAACAAGACTCCTGCAGGCATACAACACCTCGGCTTCAACGTTGAACCTTATTCGAGCATTCACTATGGGTGGTTTCGCTGATCTTCGTTCAGTTCATGAATGGAACAAAGGCTTTACCGATAATCCAGCTAACTCACGCTACGAAACTATGGCTCGTGAAATTGATAAGGCCATAAAGTTCATGGCAGCCTGCGGAGCAAACTTTAATGAACTTAGAACCACAGAGTTCTACACCTCACACGAAGGACTTTTGTTTGACTACGAACGTCCGATGACCAGAATTGATTCACGCACTGGAACTCCTTACGACACCAGCGCACACTTTATTTGGATTGGCGAGAGAACCCGTCAGTTAGATGGTGCTCACATGGACTTCTTATCGAGAGTGAGAAACCCACTTGGTGTGAAGCTTGGCCCAAACACTTCAGTAGATGATGTTCTAGCTCTGATTGACAAACTAGATCCAGCTCGTGAACCTGGCCGACTAACGCTAATTTCTCGAATGGGTGCTCCAAAGATCCGTGAAGCACTTCCTAAGCTTGTGAAGGCTGTAAGAGATGCCGGTGCTCAACCACTTTGGGTAACTGATCCAATGCACGGTAATGGCATCACAACAGCTAACGGTTACAAGTCCAGACGTTTCGACGATGTCATGGATGAGGTTAGAGGCTTCTTTGAAGTTCACCGTGATCTTGGCACTTTCCCAGGTGGGGTTCACATCGAATTGACCGGCGATGATGTTGCTGAATGTCTAGGCGGTAGTGAGCACATTGACGAAGCAACTTTGGAATCTCGATACGAATCGCTTTGTGATCCAAGATTGAATCATTCTCAGTCACTGGAGCTTGCTTTCCTAGTAGCAGAAGAACTAGCAGCTAGGTAATTATCTAGAGCGAATAGTTACGCTCTGGCCCACACGCAAAGTACTCCCTGCACTTTCACTTACGCCAGTAACTTTTTTGATCCCGTAGTCTTTGCTCAGCCATTTCGTATCGATGAGCACCTTGAGTCCAAGAGATTCTAGAAGACCTTTAGCAGCGAGAATGGTTTCACCCTTGACAGCAGGCATAGTGACTGTCTGGGGACCAAGGCTGGCAATTAGCTTGATAGAAGAACCCTTACCGACTTCAACCTCATCTGGCACGACTGAGATTATTTGACCTTTAGCAACGGTGTTTGAGTATTGGTTCTCAACTGTTCTAACCACCAGACCCGCAGCTTCAAGAGCAGCCTTAGCGATATCCACTTGTAGGCCAGCGACTACAGGAATAGATCCCAGAGAAACCTTTAGATCAATTTCAGATGAAACAGGAACTTTAGTGCCATCACTACCAGAGTTTTGGTACACAAAACCAATTGGGTGTTCTGAATTGAACCACTGGGTAACTTTTCCGACCGCTAATCGAGCACCGATGATTTTTGCAGTTGCGGTAACTAAATCAACACCGATGACTTTTGGTACTTCAACAAGTTCTTTGCCTTTAGAGACAAGTAGAACAACTTGTGTTCCTCTAGGGATAAGAATTCCTGCGACAGGCTCTGTTCCAATCACTTGACCTTTAGCGAATGCTGAACTGAACTCTTCTCTGATTACAACATCCTTGGTTATTGAATCAATTTCACTTGAGGCAACAGAAACACTCATATCGCTGAGGTTAGGAACTGCTACTAGTGCACCAGGGCCAGATCCGTAATACCAGCCGCCAAAAGATCCAACCGCGACAGCTAGCACGCTGGCAACAATCCATCTTGTGACCACGCGCTTGGATGAGTGCTTAGCAAACGGAAGTTCCTCTTCCGCTACTTCAATACCAGTTAGAACCTCAGTGAAGTTCGCATCTCGAGGAATAACCATGGTTTCTGCTTGGTTCTGGCTAGGGGCAGCGTCTTTTGGATTCAACTGCAAAATCTTCTCTATCTCAGAAAGGGCCTTTGAAGCATCTTCAGGTCGGTTATCTGGATTAGGTTCTGTGCACCAGAGCATCAACTTGTCGAGCTCTTCATGGGCATTTGGATTAAGTGTTCTAGCTGATGGAACTCTTTCTGAAGTGTGCATGTAAGCAACCTGAATCGCGTCATCTCCTCGATAAGGCTGCTTGCCTGTCAACATCTCGAAGAGCATGATGCCAAAGCTGTAGACATCGCTTGGTGTTTCTGCTTTTCCTCGACGAATAACTTCAGGTGCAAGATAGCCAACTGTTCCGACAAGAGAACCAGTATCGGTGTTCGCTGATAATTCTCTGGCCAAACCAAAGTCGGTTACTTTAATTCGACCATCATCAGATAGCAATACGTTTTCAGGCTTTAGATCTCTGTGCACAACACCACTTGAGTGAGCCTGAGCTAGGGCAGAGAGCATAGCCTTGCTTACTTGAAGAGCTTGCTTGGTGTGTAGAGCACCGATGTCTCTAATGGCATCTCTAAGAGTTATGCCTTGAACAAGCTCTAAAACAATGAAGGCATTTCCCGAATCATCACCCTGGTCAAATATGTTTACTAGGTTTGCATGATTGACCTTGGCAAGCATTCTTGCTTCTCTAAAGAACTTGTCTCTAAAGACTGGATCTTCTGAAAGGTGAGGGTGGATAACTTTAACCGCAACTTCTCGAGCAAGGCGTAAATCTTTAGCTAAATAAACGGTAGCCATACCGCCTCTGGCGATTACCTCTTTGATTTCATATCTACCGGATAAGGTAGTGCCGGCTAAGTTACTCATACTTGTTTCGACCCTACCTCTCGTAACCATGCCCAAGCGGAAGGTTCCCATAATGCTGAGCCTTCTGCCAGATTTTCATAACCTAGGGCCGTAATAACCTGTTTGACATTCATTGACTCAATAACATCAACTTGCTTCAATCCTAAAAGAAGAGTTTTAGAAGCAGCCGCACCACCAAATTCAGGCACTAAACCAGATCGTTGCATTTCAAGACAAAAGGCAACCACCACGCTGAAATCTGAGAGATTCATTTCCTTTGCAGTCTCAAAATAGATTTGAGCATTATGAAAAGCTGCAGGCTCTAGTTTGACTAAGTTGGGACAGTCATAAGGCCCATGGGCAATCGGCACTAAGAGTTTCTGACCTTCATGAATCAAAGCATTCCAGCCAAGATTGTTTGCACTCAATAAAGACTGAGTGCTGACTCCATGAAGAGATGCAATACGACTAAGTTGATCACCGAACTTAACTCTGTGATAGCCGTGGACCAAACAACTGGTTGGTGCCAGTCTCAAAAACTTGAGTGGTGCTTCTTCGAATTGCTCAACGACTCTTTCAACAAGGTTTAGGGAAGTGCCAGGAAACAAGATTGCATTATCGCCCAAAGAATTTAGCTGCTGAAGCCTGGAAACAGTCATGCGATAGAGCTGGGCTATGCCATACAGGGATTCACCTGGTTGAACCAAATGAGTTTCCTTTTGTTCCTGAAGCTCTTCCTCCTCTTGGGAATTGGCAGGAATAATCAGTTTCAGACCTGGGTATAAAAGACTTTGCCCAGTTAGCTGGTTTGCTGAGGTTAGCTCTTTGACCTCAACCCCATAAACTTCGGCTATTTGGCTAAGAGTTTCAGCCATTTGAACGGTGTGAACGAGAGCGTTCTGGCTCAACCTGACCCGAGCCTCTGATCCGGAGCCTGATTTGGGTAGATTCGGCATACCTTGCTGGTTTGGCTGATCTGGACCTGTTGTCATTTTTCCTGAATTGGTTGGCATGAATATCGTGCCACGGGAGCAGTTCAGATGGCATCAACGGCGCAGGTGTGGCAATCTTTAAGGGTGACCGAACCTTTAGATCAAATAACTAACTGGCTGACTATCCCTGAGGCGGGCGAACTCCTTGGCATTGTGCCGGGTAAGGTTCGTCGCCTAATCGAAGAACACCACCTAATTGCTATCAAAGCGGACGGTGTTCAGAAGATACCCGCAGAAATCATCATCAACGGTGAGCCTCTGCCATCACTAAGAGGAACCATAGTGTTGCTGCTGGATTCTGGTTTCACACTAGGTGGAGCCATCAAGTGGCTTTACACAGTGGAGGATTCATTAGCCACGACACCAATGGCTGCACTTATCTCAGGTAGAAAAACAGAAGTTAGAAGAGTAGCTCAGTCGCTAGCTTTCTAAGCGTCGCGATTAACTACCTTTAGAGCCAAAGCTTTTAGCTCAGCTTTTGCGTTCTCTTCTAAGTTAGAACTCTGAAGAGCTTCTAAGCTTCGATCTCCAAGTTCGATAATCATTCGCTCAGTTTTCTCTAATGCACCAGATTCTTGAATAAGTTTTTGCATGAAAGCAATCTGCTGGGTATCTAACTCTCTGCTGGTGAGAAGTTCTTCAAAGCTGTCAGCCATTGACGGTGAGCGTTCGGTTAGTGCTTCAAGCGTTAGAGCAACTAGCACCGTTCTCTTACCTTCACGAAGATCATCACCTGCAGGTTTACCGGTAACGCTAGGGTCGCCAAAGACACCCAGGATGTCATCTCTTAGTTGAAAAGCAATCCCTAATGGAATACCGAATTGGGTGAAAGAGTTCAGTGTGGCTTGGTCTGCTCCAGCAAATGATGCTCCGATACGAAGTGGGGCTTCAATGCTGTACTTGGCTGTTTTGTAGAGAATAACCTTTTCTGCTCTACCAACACCTTCTTTGACAGGTCGTGTAGTTGCAGCGTTTTCTTCCAACACATCAAGGTATTGTCCTGCCATTACCTCAACTCTCATCAAGCTGAACTCATCACGGCAAGCACTTTCAATTTCACGGTTAGGGGAGTGCAGGAGAGCATTTCCAAAAATTTCGCTTGACCAACCGAGCATCAGATCGCCAACAAGGACTGAACCGGCAACTCCAAATCGCTCTGGTGAACCAGCCCATTGTTTATCTTTGTGAAGAGATTCAAAACGCTTATGAATTGCAGGTGCGCCTCTTCGTGTATCTGACTGATCTAGTAGATCATCGTGAACCAAGGCTGCAGCGTGGAACATTTCAAGAGAAGCAGCAATTCCAGCGATTGCCATCTCTGATTCATTAATCTCTTGCTCGCTCTGGTGATAGGAAGAATCGTTGAGAGCAGCTTTCCAGGCCCAGTAGCAAAAAAGAGCCCTGAATCTCTTTCCACCTTCAAGCAAGCTCTGCGTGTAGTCCACAACAGGGATTAGATCTTCAGAAATAGCTTCGAAGTCGCTACGTTGCTTATCGCAAAAAGTGTCTAAATTAGCCTGAACTTGGCCTAAAAGATTCTTTGAATAATTCACTGGAATAGCCTAACTTGGCAAATAGGTTTAGCATTAAAGGCAAGGCGAGGAGAAAACCGTGGGATTGAGCGAGAACGAACAGAAAGTTCTAGAGGAACTTGAGCGTCAGCTAACCGGAGGCAAGCCAGCTCCGAAGGAAAAGAAGGCCGACCAGGTTGATGGCAAAGTCAAGTACGGCCGTCTCTTGGTTTTGGGTTCTCTTTTAGTTGTGCTCGGACTTGGCTTGATGGTCTTTTCAATCACTATCCAGCAGGTAATCGTTGGAGTATTAGCCTTCCTGACCATGCTTACTGGCCTTTACTTAGTCAGCCAAAACTGGACTACCAAAGCCTTTAGAGAAAGTCAGCCAAAGTCAGCTCCTAAAACTGGGCCGAAGTTCGGATCAAGTGACTTTTTCCAGAACCGATGGGATCAACGTAACGACAACTAAAGACAAGGCTTAGCCGCCAAAACAGGCGGAAAATCAAGGACTTCAGGGTAAATCTGGGGTCCTTTTGCCATTTAAGCCATAAATATCGCAAAATCCAAAATTTTCCCTCCACCAAATTTCCCTTGCTTTTGTAAGTCAAAACACGCCAGTATTGTAATTTCTCACGCATATTTGTATTCTTGTGGATGAAAGTGGTGTAATGTGGAGCACAAGTTAATTAGCGAACTAGAGAAAGGGCGAGCAAGTGTTCATTGGTACTAGCTATCCCAAACTCGATGACAAGTTTCGCCTCATCCTTCCAGCCAAATTCAGAGATCGTCTAGCAGGGGGAGTTGTCCTAACCAAGGGACAGGAGAACTGTTTGGTTCTTCTTACAGCTGCAGAATTCGAAGCCAGGTCAGCTTATGTTGCCGGCAAAGCTCCAATCAGTTCACCTGCACGCAGAGGACTCAATCGTCATTACTTCAACCTTGCCGATGAACAAACACCTGATGGCCAAGGCCGAATTCTCGTGAACCTAGGTTTGCGCGAATGGGCTGGGCTAAATCGAGATCTTGTCGTGGTTGGTGTTGGCAAGCACATTGAAATTTGGAACCCAGAGAAGTACGCGGCATTCATGGAAGCCACTGCAGAAGATTTTGCAAACTTTAGCGATGGGGAGGTGGAGCTCAACTAATTCCTAGATTCTGATCTCCAACTATTTGGCTTGTGGCTTTCTTCCCCGATGCCAGAAGCAGCAACCAAAAGGTGCAAATGGATGGGGTTCAGATTCTAGGAACTAACAGCAAGTAAATGACTGAAATCTCTTCTCTTCATGAACCAGTTCTACTGGAGCGTTGCATTGAAATTCTTGGCGAAGCTCTCCAAGGAGAATCTGCAATCTTGGTAGATGGAACACTTGGCCTCGGTGGACACAGCGAGGCTTTTCTTCTGCGGTTCCCAAAGCTTGTACTTGTTGGCATCGACCGGGATGAAAACGCACTTCGTCTAGCAGGTGAACGTCTAGCTCCTTTTGCTGATCGCATTCATCTTGTTCAAGCCGTGTACAGCGAGATTCCAGAAGTTCTTGAAGAGCTAGGACTAAACCTTGCTGATGCAGTTCTTTTGGACCTCGGTGTCTCATCAATGCAACTTGATGAGAAAGAACGTGGTTTCGCTTATTCATTCGATGCACCACTCGACATGCGCATGGATTCAACTGAAGAGTTGACAGCAGCAAAGATTCTGAACGAATACAAAGAAGAAGATTTAGTTTCTATCTTCAAGACTTATGGGGAAGAAAGATACGCCAAGGGAATTGCTCGTCAAATAGTGAAGATTAGACCTAAGTCTCCCTTTGTGACAAGTAAACAACTGACCGACATCATCGCCAAGGTAGTTCCATTCATTCCAGGCAAGAGCTCGGGACATCCAGCCAAGAGAGTATTCCAGGCTCTGAGAATCGAAGTGAACCGTGAACTTGAGATTCTTGAAGACACCATTCCTGCAGTCATTGACGCTTTAAAAATTGATGGTCGAGTACTGGTGCTTTCATACCAGTCTCTTGAAGACCGAATTGTGAAGCAAGCGCTAGTTGCAGCATCAACATCTTCAGCTCCACTAGATCTCCCAATTGAACTTGAACAACACGCTCCTGTTCTTCGTCTTCTTGTAAGAGGTGCAGAGAAGGCATCGGAGCAAGAAATTAGCACTAACCCTAGATCGGCTTCAGTTCGACTGCGTGCTGCTCAAAAGATAAGGAACGCAGCATGAGCGTACTAAGACAAGCTCAACCTATTCGCCCAATCGCACCAAGGCGACACCTAAGACCGGTAACCACAACAGTTCAGCCGGTTAGACACACACCAGCTAAGACTGCAACTAGATCGAACGCGTCTACTTTTGTTTTCCCAAAGGCACTTGCTCTAAAGGTAATTGCAGGACTGAGCATCGTTGCTGTTCTTGGGCTTTTTGTTAACTCCTTAGCCGATGAAGCCGTATACAAGATTTCAACTTTGAAGAAAGACACTGAAGCTCTAGCCACCCAAACCCAGGTAGTAAGTCAGCAGGTGGATTCACTTAGATCTCCTCAGAACCTTGCCAACAGCGCTAAGGCTCTAGGAATGATTGTTAATTCAAATCCGGTTTTCTTGACAGTGAAAGACGCCAAAGTTCTAGGCTCTGCTGTTCCTGCTTCGGTGGAAACATCGAAGGCGGTTTCTGAGAACCTTATTGCCAACGCAGCATTGACAGTCAAGAGCAACGTTTCTAAATTGCTAAATGACAAGGGCACCAAAATCAATGCGCCAACCCTGAAAAGTTCATCAACCCAGAGTGTCAAGAGCGCTAACTCAGTTCCGGTCAAAGTACCGTTGAATTCTGTAGGCATTCCTGCATCGCCAACAAACTAGTTCAAATTAGGGGCGTGAAATGCATTCGGTTCAGACAGGCAGAAGGTACGCGGGATTCGTTCTCGTATTGCTTATTGTCATGTCTATCTTCAGCATTCGCTTGTTCTATGTCCAGGTAGTTGACGCCGAAAGACTAAACGCCATTTCAACTGAAGCAAGACAAGCTTCTAGAACCATCCCTGCAATAAGAGGAAACATCATTGATAGCAGTGGTCGCATACTGGCCACCACCGTTGTTAGCTGGGATGTGAATGTTGATCCAAAGATTGTTGGACCCGTTGTTCTAACGATTGATGACAAAAAAGTTGCTTTCTCAAAGGAACAGATTGCCGAAAAGCTATCGGGAATTCTTAAAGTTCCAACCAAAGAACTGCTTGTAAAGATGACCGGCACATCGCGTTATGCGAACTTGAAGAAGTCAGTCAGTGCTGCTACCTATACCAAACTCATAAACCTAGGCCTACCTTGGCTTTACTTTGATGAAAAGCAAGAGCGACACTATCCAGATGGGGCTGTTGCTGGAAACATTCTTGGTTTTGTTGGTTCCGATGGCTCAGCTCTTGAAGGCATCGAGCGCATGATGAACTCTTGTCTTGCAGGCACTGATGGCAAAGAGACATACATCGAAGGCGCTGACCGCATCCGTATTCCTTCATCAGTTCAAACAATCCAGCAGGTCAGGCACGGATCTGATGTTGTCCTATCAATTAATTCAGATCTGCAGTACTCAGCTCAACAAGAAATGGCTGCAACTGTTAGACGACTAAAGGCAGACTGGGCGAGTGCGATTGTAATTGAGGTCTCAACTGGAAGAATTCTGGCAGCTGCAGAAGCGCCAACGGTAGATCCAAATAACCCAAGTGGTGTTGCATCTCAAAACCGTTCATCTCGTATTTTTAGATCTGCTTTTGAACCAGGCTCTATCCTCAAGCCAGTTGCTGCAGCCACTGCTATTGATGTTGGTAAGGCAACTCCTCTGAGTGAAGTGGTTGCCCCATATGCTCTGCGTATGCCGTGGGGTGAATACATAAACGACTCGCATCAACACCCGCCACACAAACTAACCCTTACTGGAGTGATGGTCGATTCATCTAACACTGGGCTTGTTCAGCTTGGTGGAAAAGTTGATTCAAAGACTAGATACGAATACATGAAGAAATTTGGTATGGGGGAAACAACAGGGGTGAAGTTTGAAGGAGAGTCTTCAGGTCTTTTGACTACATATACCAAGTGGGACAAAATGACTGATCAGACCACTATGTTCGGTCAAGGTGTCTCTCTAACACCTATTCAAACAGCGAGCATCTATCAGGCAATAGGCAACAAAGGTATTCGTCTTTCTCCCGTGCTGGTCGAAGGTTGCCAAGACAAGAACGGAAACTTGAATAGAACTGCTGTTGAAGCACCGGTCCGAGTCATAAGTGAAAGCACTGCATCACAAAGCATTGACATGCTCGAAAAAGTTGTCGAACAAGGTTCTATCGGAAGAACTGCTCGTATTCAGGGTTACCGCGTTGGTGGAAAAACTGGAACAGCACAGATTGCTGAAGGAAAAGGTTACGGTCGTCTTTACGCAGTGTCATTCGTTGGACTAGCTCCAGCAGAAGATCCAAAATACATCGTTGCTGTCACTGCCTTCAAATCTAGAACCGTGAATAACTCTCTTGGAGCTACCCCTGGTTTTGTATCCGTGATGAAGCAAGTCCTAAAGACTTATGCAATTCCACCATCAACAACGAAGTCCAAGAAGCTTGCTACGGAGTGGAAAAAATGACTCCTAAAGAATCAATCCCACCAATTCTTCGCCCAGATCATGTTGCCCCTGTCTCAATAAAAGCTTTTGCCAAGAGATTTGGTCTCGCTGTCCTTGGTTCAGCATCTGATGTTGAAATGACTGGCATCAGCATGAACACCGGTGATCTTCGTAAAGGCGATTTGTTTGTTGCGATGCCTGGCATCAAAACTCATGGCGCAAACTTCATCGATAAAGCAATTGAACAAGGTGCAGTAGCTGTGGTAACTGACTCTCAGGGTCTTGAGCTACTTTCAGATTGTCCACTGCCGGTAATGATTTTAGAAGAGCCTAGAACTCATCTAGGGGAGTTAGCCGCTTTTGCTTATGCAAACACAGAAGGCAACATGCCGCTATTGTTCGGAACTACCGGAACCAACGGAAAGACTTCCACAACTTATTTACTTGAAGGCATTCTTCGACAACTGAAAAGAACAACTGGTCTGACCTCAACCGCAGAGCGACACATCGCCGGTGAGGTTATTGTTAGCCGTCTGACAACTCCAGAGTCAACCGAAATGCAAGCACTTATCGCAAGGATGCGTGAAAAAGGTGTAACCGACGTTGCGATTGAAGTTTCAGCTCAAGCGCTAACTCAATTGCGAGTCGATGGGCTGGTATTTGATGTTGCAGGCTTCACTAACCTGAGCCACGATCACTTTGACGACTATGACGGTTTCGATGACTACTTATCTGCCAAGGCAAAGCTCTTCAGCAAAGAAAAAGCAAAAGCTGCTGTTGTTTGTCTTGACACCGTTTACGGAAAACGAATTGCTGAACTAAGTGAAGTTCCAGTTACAACTATTTCTATGAACCCAGAAGATGGAGCTGACTGGAATGTGTTAGTCACTGCTGAGTTGCCAGGTAAAACTGAGTTTGAACTCAGCGGACCAAATGGCCAGCACCTCGTAAGCAGTGTCCCAATTCTGGGAGCACACATGGCATCCAATGCAGGCTTGGCTATCGTTATGGCTGTAACGGCTGGATATGAATTTGCAATCATTGCCGAGGCAATCAAGGAAGGTGTTGACGCTTATCTTCCTGGTCGCACCGAACTAGTTTCACCACCAGGTGCACCATTTGTTTATGTTGACTTCGGTCACAGCCCTGATGCATTCCTAAACACTCTTTCCGCAGTTCGTAAAGTTACCAAGGGAAAAGTATTAATGCTCTTTGGAGCAGACGGTGACAGAGATGCATCCAAGAGACCTGAGATGGCAAGAGTTGCAGCTGCTGGTTGTGATATTTTGGTTGTCACGGATCATCATCCAAGATTTGAAAATCCAGCTTCGATTAGAAAAACCCTCGTCGATGCAGCACAAGAGTTCAGACCTGAACTAGAAATCCATGAGGTTTCACCACCAGAGTCCGCTATTCGTTTAGCTGTTTCTCTAGTCGGACCTGGCGATGCAATACTGTGGGCAGGACCGGGTCATCAAGATTATAGAGACATTGAAGGCGTTAGAACTCCTTACTCAGCTAGAGCCGAAGCTAGAGCAGCTTTGAAAGAGGCAGGTTACTAGTGATAGCCATAAGCCTTAGAGAAATCGCAGAAGCCATCGACGCTGAACTAGCCGGTGATGGCGATCTAATCGTGACTGGCACAGTTGAAACTGATTCACGGTTAGTGACTCAAGGTTCTTTGTTCGTTGCCAAGCCAGGTGAAGAAACAGACGGACATTTGTTTATCCCGAGCGCAATTGAAAAAGGTGCGGTAGCTGCAATCGTGCAACAGAAAACAACTGATGAAATCGCTCAGCTGATTGTTGATGATTCAGTACTGGCACTGGGAAAACTTGCCAAACATGTAGTTGCAAAAGTCAAAGCTCTTGGCAATCTGAAGATTATTTGTGTTACCGGATCTAACGGTAAGACAACTACTAAAAACATGCTTCGAGAAGTTCTTTCAACAGTGGGAAACACTATTTCACCTGAAGAGTCTTTCAATAATGAAGTCGGTGCACCTTATTCAATGCTTCGCATAAATGAGGAAACTAAGTTCCTTGTTGTAGAGATGGGTGCTGGTGGTTTTGGAACGATTAGGTACCTGGCACAAATGTGTGAACCTGATCTAGGTATTGAACTGAAGGTTGGACTTGCCCACGCAGGAGAGTTCGGTGGCATTGATGCTACGGAAAAGATTAAAGCTGAGCTAGTTGAAGAACTGTCATCAGAAGGAATCGCTCTTTTGAATTTTGATGACGAGCGAGTGATGAACATGGTTCACAAGACAAAAGCCAAGATTGTTACCTTTGGACTTGGTAGCGATAGCGACTATTCGGCTTCTGGTGTATCAATTGGCCTAGCTGGAACCAGTTTTGAATATGAAACACCTGATGGCAGCAAGAGTCAGGTCAATCTAAAGATTCTTGGAGAGCACCACGTATATAACGCGCTAGCGGCATTAGCGGCGGGAGAGCTTCTTGGTGCTGATCGAGACAAAACAATCAAGGCTATTGAAAGCATGCAGTTGGCTGAGAAGTGGCGTATGGAACTTAACATTGCACCAAATGGTCTGACAGTTATAAATGATGCCTATAACTCGAGCCCAGATTCCATGAGGGCTGCTCTTCAAACACTTGCTCAACTTGGACGGCTTTCTGGTAAGAAGACAGTTGCAGTGATGGGCGAGATGGCTGAACTAGGTGAATTCTCCTCTCATGAGCATGATGCGATTGGAAGAATCGCTGTTCGCCTGAATTTAGGTCAGGTTGTTGTGGTGGGTAAAGCTGCCAAATTGATTCACATGGGTGCATCTCAAGAGGGTTCTTGGGATGGTGAATCCGAGTATTTCGACGAAATCTCCGACGCTCTTGGCTATCTGCGTGGAATGCTTACAGGAGACGAAATCGTTTTGGTCAAATCTTCGAAGTCAGCAAACTTGAGATTTCTAGGCGATGACCTCTTGAAGGAGATCTAATGAGAGCGTTATTACTCGCAGGGCTATTAGGGCTGGTGCTCTCACTAGTGATAACACCAGTTCTCATCTGGCTATTCAAGAAAATTGGTTGGGGCCAGGTTGTTCGCGTCGATGGACCATCCACACACCACATCAAGCGTGGAACACCAAGCATGGGTGGAATTGGAATAATCCTCAGCGCCGTTGCTTCCTACTTCGTAGCCAAAATGGTCAACGGTGAGCCACCAACATACTCGGCTCTTCTGATTATGTTCATGATGGTTGGTCTAGGTCTTGTTGGTTTCTTGGATGATTACCTAAAGGTACGAGGACAGAACACTGCCGGACTCAAAGGTATTTATAAAATTGCAGGTCAGATACTCGTTGCCACTGTGTTTGCTTGGGCTTCACTCCAGAACGCAGACGTTTTTGGCTTAACGCCAGCTTCAACCGAAATCTCTGTATTCAGAGATACTGGTTTTGACCTAATGAAAATTGCCCCTGAAAGCTGGGGATCGATTGCTATTTGGATTGGAATCGCAGCATTCCTGTTCTGGATTTATCTACTTGTAGTGAGCGCATCAAACGGAGTGAACTTAACTGATGGAGCTGATGGGCTTGCAACGGGTTCATTGATTATGTCTATTGGAGCATTTGCTGTTATTGGTTTCTGGAAGTTCAACCAGGCCTGTGACATCACCAACATTGCACCGAACTGTTACAACACAAAAGATCCTCTTGATCTTGCTGTTGTAGCGGCTGCAATTGTTGGTGCACTCATTGGCTTCCTTTGGTTCAATACCAATCCAGCACAGATTTTTATGGGGGATAGCGGATCCCTTGGTCTTGGTGGAGCATTAGCTGCACTAGCAATTCTTTCCCGCACCGAAGTTCTTCTGGTTCTAGTTGGCGGATTGTTTGCAATCTCTGCAGGTTCAGTTATCTTGCAACGAGGAGTTTTCAAGCTATCTCGAGCAATTACTGGACAGCCAAGAAGAATTTTCTTGAATAGCCCACTTCATCACCACTTTGAAGAAAAGGGTTGGAACGAAGTTACTGTCGTAGTTAGATTCTGGATTATCTGCGGGCTGTTAGTAATGGCTGGAATCGGTCTTTTCTACGTTGAGTGGATTTATGGCTCGGTTGCATGAGCAATTTAGATCACCTAAACAGTTGGCACTCTGATTGGAGTGAACTTAGAGCCGTTGTGTTTGGGCTCGGAGTAAGCGGATTCTCTGTTGCTGACACACTGAATGAACTTGGCGCAAAAGTTATTGTTGTTGCAGACAAAGCCGAAGCTGAGTCATTAGACATTCTTGATGTCTTGGGAATTAAATATTTGATTGGTCAAGATTACAAAGCTGTTTCAAATCGACTAGCAGAATTTGCAGCTCATGTGGTTATTACATCACCTGGCATAAAACCAGACAACTCACTTTTAGTAGAAGCAGAGCAACATGGCCTCGAGATTTGGACTGATGTTGACCTTGCTTGGCGAGTAAGAGATAAATTCGGGGAACCGTCAAAATGGATTTGCATTACAGGAACTAACGGCAAGACTACGGTTACTCAACTAGTTGAGAAGATGCTTCAGGTTGCAGGCATTAGAGCGGTGGCTTGTGGCAACATCGGAGTTCCTATCCTTGATGTCATCCGCGATCCAGCTAATTTTGAAGTTCTAGTTGTTGAATTGAGTAGTTTTCAGTTGCACTACATTAACTCAATTGAACCTATTGCCAGCATTGTGTTGAATCTCGCTGAGGACCACTTGGATTGGCATGGTTCAATGCAAGAGTATGGACGCACTAAAGGGAAGATTTTCAACAACACTTCAATCTGCTGCGTTTACAACGTGGGTGATAACAAGACATCTGAGCTACTAGCTAACTCCTCAAATACGGCTAACGCTCAAGCCGTCGGCTTCACAGTCAACACACCGGCTCCTAATGAAGTTGGTTGGGTTGAAGATATCTTGGTAGATAGAGCATTCATTGATGACCCAAGTTTCGCCTTAGAACTTGCAACTCTAACTGATTTGAACAGCAGCCTGATCGTGAGCCCTCACCTGATGGCTAACATTGCTGCGGCAGCAGCCTTAGTCAGGTCAATTGGTGTTCAGGCTGAAGAAATAGCCAAGGCACTCCAAGATTTTCAGTTGGACGCTCACCGTATCCAACTTGTTCTCGAAAAAGACGGAGTTATCTGGGTGGATGATTCTAAAGCCACTAATCCTCACGCAGCAGCAGCTGCTCTATCTTCATTTGATTCTGTTGTTTGGATTGTTGGTGGCTTACTAAAAGGTGTAGACATTTCAAATCTTGTTTCAAGGTATTCGAAAAAGCTTAAAGCTGCCATTGTCATCGGTTCAGATCGGTTACCAGTGCTGGAGGCGCTAGCTGAACATGCTCCAAACACTCGAGTGTTCGAAGTTGTTTCCGACGCTCACGAGGTAATGAGTGAAGCAGTAAAAGTGGCTAAAGCTGTCGCGGTTGAAGGAGATGTGGTGTTGTTAGCGCCAGCAGCTGCCTCGATGGATCAATTCAAAGACTATGCAGATAGAGGAAACCAATTTGCATCAGCAGTATCAAAGGAAGTACAGGAATAATGGCAAGAGCTAGTCAGACCACAAGAAGTAAGAAAGTTGCGCCTAAACCTTCTTTGGTTCAAAACGCTGTTGGAGTTTTAAGAAATCCGATTAGAGCTGTTGTGCGCTGGTTTGATAATTACTCCCTGAACCAATCAAAACTTTTTTATCGCCTAGTGATGCTTATTGGTCTGATGCTGATTCTTGGACTAGTGATGGTTCTGAGTGCATCGAACGTAGTTTCCATCAAAGCCACAGGTGACGCTTTTGCTGAGTTTAGATCTCAGTTACTTTACGCATTCCTAGGTTTTTTGGCGATGGTATTTATATCAATGCGTCCGGTAGAAGTCATTCGGAAGTTTTCGATGATCTTTTTCACAGCAACTATCATTTTGCAGGTTCTAGTTCTGGTTCCCGGAATCGGCGTGACTGTTGGTGGAAACAGAAACTGGATTGCAATCGGAACCTTTACTCTTCAACCCTCAGAGTTGATGAAGCTAGGAATGATTCTTGCCATAGCAACTTGGGTGAGCCCACACCTTGATTCGCTATGGGACTGGCGTAAGACTGCTTTTCCTTTAGCAGTGTTTGGTTTCCTACCTGCCTCGTTTGTCTTGGTTCTCTCCAATGATCTTGGTACAGCTGCTGTAATGGTGGTCTTCGTGTTACTCCTCGGAGTGCTGATTGGTGCACCGTGGAAAGTTATCGGCGGATTTCTAGGTGCTGGCGCTTTGGTATTGCTTGTAGCAGCAGCCACTAGCACAAACAGAATGAGGCGAATTTTGTCAGCATTCGGTCTGGGTTCCGAAGGAGACGACTCAAACTGGCAAGTTAAGCACGGCGAGTGGGCTCTGGCCTCTGGCGGATTGTTTGGAACTGGGTTAGGTGATTCCAAGATGAAGTGGGGTTGGATCCCTGAAGTGGAGAACGACTTTATTTTCTCCGTCATCGGAGAAGAAGCTGGGTTCGTTGGAGCAGTAGTGGTTCTTATTCTTTTCTTTATTCTTGCTCGATACATGCGTAAGGTCTCACTAAATTCAGCTACCGGATTTGGCTACATTGCAGTCACAGGAATTATGCTCTGGATCACCTGCCAGGCATTTATCAACATTGCGGTTGTTCTCGGCCTAATGCCTGTTATCGGTGTCCCGTTGCCACTTTTCTCTAGAGGGGGATCATCCATGCTTGCGGTACTAATGGCATTAGGTGTAGTTCTTGCTGTTGAACGCGATCAAGCTAGACCTAAGAAAAGTGTGCGCAAGAGATGACGAACTATCTTTTAGCTGGTGGCGGCACAGCTGGTCACGTGAATCCATTACTTTCACTCGCTGATGAAATTATGAAGCAGGATGGCGAGAATAAAGTTTGGGCTTTAGGAACAGAAGAAGGACTTGAATCAAGGCTTGTGCCTGATAGAGGCTACGAACTACTTATTGTTCCAAGACTGCCTATGCCAAGAAAGCTAGATGGCTATCTGTTTAGATTCCCAAAGCTTTTCTTAGAATCCGTTTCTACGGTTAAGCGCTACCTTAGAGAAAACAAGATTGATGTTGTTGTTGGCTTTGGCGGTTATGCGAGTGCTCCTGCATATAGAGCAGCAAAAGCTTTAGGCGTACCGTTCGTTGTGCATGAAGCTAATGCTCTTCCTGGCTATGCAAACCGGATTGGTGCAAATAGCGCCTCCGCTGTTGGAGTCACCTTCAGTAAAACAATTTTGCCTAATTCAGTTGTTGTTGGCATGCCTCTCCGAAAAGAGGTGGTCGAGATTACTAAGACCGACATGAAGTTTGAAGCCGATGTCTTCTTCGGCTTAGATCCAAAACTCACCACTCTGCTTGTTACAGGTGGATCACTTGGCGCGAAAAGAATCAACGAAACAATTGAGGGCTCGAGGCAGTGGCTTGAAGCGGCGGGCATTCAGGTAATCCACATCGTAGGCTCTAGGGCAGAGCTTGAAGATCTAATCGATGGTGGCTACCGACGTTTGAGTTACTGCGACCGAATGGATCTAGCCCTAGCTGCTGCAGATTTCGCAGTTGCTAGATCTGGAGCTGCAACGGTCAGTGAGTTTGCCGCAGTTGGTCTTCCAGCGGTTCTGGTTCCTTACCCAGTAGGTAATGGCGAGCAAAAACACAACGCAGAGGAACTAGTTGATGCAGGCGGTGCGTTGCTGGTTGATGATGCAGATTTCAGTGCCGAGTACGTGAGATCCGTTCTTATTCCTTTGATCAGCAACGCTAAAAGAGTGAAGGAAATGAGCTCCAATGCCTTGTCAGTTGGGGTTAGTGATGGTGCTCAACGCCTTCTTGGTTTAGTAAATGGCGTGTTGCTCGGAAAAGACTAGCCAGCACTATTTAGTCTTAGAGAAATTATTGAGGATTTTATGACTATCAAACCGGACTTTAGCCAGAGCGTTCCTGAAGATTTAGGGCACGTTCACTTCATTGGTATTGGCGGTTCAGGCATGAGCGGTATTGCTCGTATGCTTATCCAATCTGGGCACAAAGTCACCGGAAGCGATGTTAGAGAGTCAGGAAACATCGATGAGCTTAGAAAACTTGGTGCTCATGTTTCAATAGGGCATGACGCTTTGAACCTTGGAAGTGCTGACACCGTTGTAGTTACCTCGGCGCTATGGCCCACAAATCCTGAGTATGTTTTGGCTCAAGAAAAGAAACTACCGATACTTCATCGTTCGCAAGCTCTGAAGTATTTGACTACGGGTAAGAAACTTATCTCTATTGCAGGAGCTCACGGTAAAACAACAAGCACTGGAATGGTCGTAACTGGGCTTCGCGTGCTGGGTAAGGACCCAAGTTTTGTTAACGGAGGTGTAATCGCTGAGTATGGGTCTTCTGCAGCATCAGGTTCATCAGAGTTGTTTGTGATTGAGGCAGATGAGTCGGATGGCTCGTTCTTGCATTATGAAACAGCAGTTGCTCTGATTACAAACGTTGACCCAGATCATCTTGATCACTACGGCAGTCTTGAAAACTTTGAGAAAGAGTTCGCAAGATTCGCTAACGGTGCTAGCGACTTTGTTGTCATAAGTTCAGATGACCCAGGTGCTGTTCGAGTTACAGGTTTAATTGCCAATAGGAGGGTTATTTCATTTGGTGAAGCGCAAGGTTCAGACGTTCGCGTCATGAATCTTGACGCGACTGGAGCAAGAGTTAGTTTCGAGTTGTCGTACGACGCAAAGACATACTCAAGCACACTTCTTGTACCAGGCAAACACAATGCAATTAACGCAGCTGGCGCATTTGCCGTTCTTGTTGGCCTTGGTTTGGACCCAGCGAAATCACTAGCAGCCATTTCAACTTTCAATGGCACAGAGCGTAGATTTGAGTTGCACGGTGAAGTGCGCGGGGTAAAGGTCTATGACGACTTTGCCCATCACCCAACTGAAGTAATTGCGGCATTGAGTGCAGCTAGGGCGGTTGTTGGCGCTGGCAGGCTGATCACAGTTTTTCAACCACACCTTTACAGCAGAACCAGATTATTTGCTAAAGAATTCGCCGAGGCACTTGAGCTTAGCGATGAAGTAGTTGTGCTGGACATATACGCAGCTAGAGAAGATCCTGAACCAGGAGTAACTGGTGCACTGATTGCTGATGCTTTTGTTGATCAAAAAAGAATGCACTACGTTCCACTTTGGGACGATGTTCCTGCTGCTGTTGCGCATATTGGGCAATCGGGTGATTTTGTAATTACCATGGGTTGCGGCGATGTTTATCGTCAGGTACCTGGAATTCTCAAAGCACTCGAGGGTTAGTTTTGGAACCGTCTAGAAATAGAATTCGTTACTCTAAGCCTGTACCAAGAGGTAAAGCTAAGCCAGTGAAATCAAAGATCAAACCTCTTGCTAAGAAAGCCAAAGCACCGGCCAAGCCTCGAATCCAAAGAAGTGTTTCAAATCTAAACATTCGTCGTGCAAGGACTAAGGAAGTCCGACGATTTACCAAAGAGTCTCCAATAAAGAAGATTTTCTTTAGGTCTATTACTGGCGCAATTGTTGCCCTGGTTCTATTTGTTCTTGCCACGATGTTCACACCCATATTGGCTGTAAACAAGATCACCATTTCCGGGTCCGATAAAGTTCCAGAGAAAAAAATACAGGCCGCTCTAAGTGATTACATCGGTAAGCCGCTTCCGATGATTAGCAGCCAGAGTGTTGCCGACGATTTAGCCAAGTTCAAGCTGATTGAAAGTGTTTCTGTGGTCAGCCAACCACCTCACGAACTAAGAGTAAAGATAGTTGAGCGCACAGCAATTTCGGTAGTAATTGAAGATGGTGTCGGTTTCCTCTATGACCCATCTGGGGTGAGGCTGGGAGTTGCTAACGGCTCTGAGAAGTTACCAACAATCATCATCACTGGAGATCCAAAGACTTCAAAGAATTACACTCAGGCAATTGATGTCCTCCTATCGCTGCCAGCTTCTCTTCTTGAGAAAGTTGAATTGATTCAAGCCAGGACCAGAGATAACGTGAGTATGAGGCTTAGGGGAAATGCTAAGCAGACCGTCATCTGGGGTGACTCAACCCAGTCAGCTCTAAAGTCCAGGGTCTTAAAGGTTCTACTTTTTAGAACACCAGCTCGTATCCCGGCCACCTTCGATGTCTCATCGCCTCTTACGCCAAGTGTTATCCGCTAGCCAGTTCTAGACACACCTAAGGATGAGCCAGTGTTTAGCTGATTAACGGTTTAGTTTTTTGGCGCAGATGCATTTGATAGAAATGCCTAACCTTCAACTAGAGGTTTAGAGTTCTATGAATGCTCGACTCAAAGAAGGAAGCGCATGTCTGAACCAGTTCTAAATAATTTCCTAGCCGTCATCAAAGTTGTTGGTGTCGGTGGTGCAGGTGGAAACGCTGTGAATCAGATGATTGATAAGGGCCTTCGTGGAGTCGAATTCGTCGCAATCAACACTGACGGTCAAGACCTACTGAAATCAGATGCGCACGTAAAACTTGAGATTGGTAGTTCAAGCACCAGAAGTCTTGGTGCCGGTGCAGATCCAGAAGTTGGTAGAAGAGCTGCCGAAGATCACGCTGATGAAATCGCCGAAGTACTTCGCGGCTCAGACATGGTTTTCGTTGCAGCTGGTGAAGGTGGTGGCACAGGAACAGGAGCTGCACCTGTCGTTGCAAGAATTGCTAAAGACTCCGGTGCTTTAACTGTCGGTGTTGTTAGCCGCCCATTTGATTTTGAAGGAAGACGCAGAGCTGAAAATGCTCAAGCAGGTATCGAAGCACTTAGGTCTGAAGTCGATGCTCTTATCATCGTTCCTAACCAGAAGTTAATCGAACTCAACGACGCTGAGTTGAGCTTTGTTGACGCGTTTAGCATGGCTGACGAAATTCTTCGCGCAGGTGTGCAAGGTATCTCAGATCTTATTGTTGAAACAGGTCTTGTGAACTTGGACTTCGCTGACGTGAAGGCTGTAATGCAAGGTGCTGGAACAGCTTTGATGGGTATCGGAACCGCTAAGGGTGAAGACCGTGCAATGCGTGCCGCTGAGCAAGCCATCAACCACCCGCTACTTGAAAACAGCATTGACAATGCTCGCGGTGTTCTGATTCAGTTCTCAGCTGCTTCAAACATGAAGCTTGCTGAAATCAATGAGGCATCAAGGCTGATTCAAGAAATTGTTCATCCAAGTGCAAACATTTACTTCGGTAGCTCAATAAACGACGCAATGGGTGATGAGATTCGCGTAACTGTTATCGCCGCAGGTTTCGATGAAGTCACCCCAAGATCTAGTTCAAGACCAAGTTCTTTTACGGCTTCAAACTCAGGCTCAATTCCTGTTGTCCCAGTGACACCGGTGTCGGTACAAGATGAAACTGTTGAAGTTGCGCCTCCAACCTTGGCAACGGTTCCTGCTTGGTTTGGAACAAGGGATATCGAAGCGGAAGATGCAACTGAAGAAGTATTTGTTGAGAAAAACAAACCGACAGATGGTGAGAATACAAGAACAAGCTCTGGCTTCGATGATGACATGGACATCCCAGATTTTATAAAGTAAGGACATCTTGGAAGCCAGTCTGAAAGATCGTCTCGAGTCGATTCATCAAAGAATTGATTTAGCAGCCAAAGCGGCTAATCGCTCTTCAGATGAAATTGAACTTGTGGTGGTAACCAAGAATCATGGTTTTGAGCTTGCTCTCGAACTTCTTGGTCTGGGGGAGAACCAGTTTGGGGAAAACCGTGATCAAGAAGCAGCCGCAAAGGCTCAACAATTAGCTCAAGCACTCAGCCCAGGTCAGCTTGCCCCGACTTGGCATTTTGTGGGTCAACTGCAGACAAACAAGGTCAAATCCATGCTTACCTACAGTTCTGTATTGCATTCTCTGGACAGAGCCTCTCTGCTAAATGAGCTGGCAAAACACCTGGCAAAGACACCTGAGAGAGCGCTAGATGTCTTCATTGAGCTAAACCTTACCGATGACCCAAATAGGGGTGGAATCGAGCCTAAGACCCTTTCTGCGTTCACCGAGCAAGTTCTGGCTGTTCCACAGTTGAGGCTGCTGGGAGTCATGGGAGTGGCTGGTTTGGATGTCGATCCTGCTGTTGATTTCGAACGTATTCTAAATTCAAGCCAACAGGTGCAGACCCTTTCTAGCTCAGCAAAATACATCTCCGCGGGGATGTCGGGGGACTTTGAACAGGCCATTGGTTACGGTGCGACACACTTGAGAATAGGCACCGCCATTACAGGAAAGCGTTAGTTCTTGGGCTTAATCTTGAGTTGTCGGGGTTTAGCAAAGGAGACGTTATGTCCGGAGTTCTAGGTAGTCTAAAGAAATTTCTCATGCCTCCAGCCGAAGGAGCGCCTGTAAGCTCTGAAGCCCGCACCTCTTCTTCAAGAGTCAGAGCACCTCGCCCATCAAGACGTGGCAACGAAGTTGCAAGCATTGAAACTGTTACCCCGCAGAGCTATGGTGAAGCTGGTCTAATTGCTGACCTGCTTCGTGAAGGTGTTCCCGTAATCGTGAACGTTCACCTGATGAGTGATGCTGAAACTAGAAGACTGGTGGATTTCATGGCAGGTCTAAAGGCAGGTCTTTTGGGCGAATCCAAGCGTGTTGCTGAAACTGTTTACCTGCTAGCTCCAAACGGCGTCGAAATCGATCCTGATGCCGATGACGTCCTTGAAGCTGAGGGCGACCGCCTGATCGTTCGACCTTAGTAGGGCCTGATTTTGGCTCAAATTGCTGCCTTACTTATTGGCCTTCTAGACATCTTTAGGCTTGTGCTTCTTGCCCGCATAATCTTGGATTGGGTAAGGGCCATGAACCCTAACTTCAGGCCGAAGGGCTTGGTCCTGATACTTTCGGAGCTTGCCTACACCCTTACTGACTGGGCTATCAAGCCTCTTTCTAGGATAATCAAGCCAATAAGGCTTGGTGGAGGCTACCTGGATCTATCAGTTTTGGTGCTCTTTGTATTACTGATAGTCCTGGAGGCCCTGTTAAGAACAATCATCTAGATTGCCCAAGGTAGGGTAGCCTTAACTTTTGACCGATTCCACAAGAATATGTGGCCGATAAGAATAGGGAGATTGCGATGCCGTTGACTCCAGAAGACGTCGTAAACAAGAGATTCCAGCCAACCAAATTCCGTGAAGGATATGATCAGGACGAAGTTGATGACTTCCTTGACGAGGTTGTCCTCGAAATGCGTCGCATTTCCCAAGAGAACGAAGATCTAAGACAGCGTCTATTGGCAGCCGATGCAAGATTGACTGAACTTCAGAGAAGTGGTGCAACTCTAGTTCAGCAGGTCAACACTGCTGAAGCATCTATTCCAGAGTCAACATCAGCTAATGAAGCATTCCCTCAAGCAGCTGCCGACATGGGTTCATTCGAATCAAACAACACCAACAACCTCTTGCAGCTTGCCCGTAAGCTTCACGAAGAGCACGTTCGTGAAGGACTTGAAAAGCGCGATGCGCTAGTTGCTGAAGGCCACGCAACCGCAGCAAGAATTGTTAGAGAAGCAGAAGCTCAGCACCGTGCAGACATGTCAAGACTTGAGCAAGAGAAGGCTTTGGCTGAGAACGACCTACAGACTCTAAGAAACTTTGAGAGAGACTACAGAGCAAAGCTCAAGTCATACATTGAAGGTCAACTAAGTGATCTTGAAGCTGCTAACTCAACAGCTCCTAAGACTCCTACCGGGCCAACTCAAATTTCCAACCAGACCTTCCAAATCTGATTTAGTTGACTACGAGCCAGCCCTTCAACAAAGCAACGCTAACCTTTTTAGGGGTTGGGCTAAGCATTGTTGCAATGGATCAGGTAACTAAAGCGTTGGCTCTGAGATTCCTTGAACTCTACCAACCTGTTTCGGTTATTCCAGAAGTCCTCTGGTTCACCCTTGCCTTCAATGACAGAGCCGCATTCTCACTTGGCGGAGCTAACACCTGGGTATTCACTCTGCTTGCCTCCATCGTCTGTATGGCGCTGTTATGGTTTGGCCCGAAATTCAAAACCAAAAGTTGGCTGATACTCGCTGGTGTTGCACTAGGTGGTGTTTCAGGAAACCTTATCGATAGATTGTTTAGAAACCCAGGCTTTCCTAACGGTCACGTAGTTGACTTCATTCAAATACCCTTCAACTTTCCTATCTTCAACATTGCAGACATGGCAATCTCTTCTGCTGCCTTCTTGATTGCGCTCAAAGTTGTCAAAGGCGAAAAATTTGGTGGGTCAAAGTGAATGAGGAAAAACTTGTTCAAGTCCCAGAGGGTTTAGGTGGCTCAAGAGCTGATGCGGGTATTGCCAAGTTACTTGGCATGTCACGGTCAGCAGTTGCAGCAATGCTCGAATCAGGTCTAGTACAGCAGAGTGATCGAATACTTGGAAAATCTGATTCTTTAGTGACCGATGCTTGGCTAAGAATCACTCTACCTAAACCAAAAGCAGCTCTAGAACTAGTTGCCGAAAACGTTGAAGGTTTGACAGTGGTTTATCAAGACCACGACATTGTTGTTGTTGATAAGCCAGCAGGTGTAGCGGCCCATCCTTCAGTTGGTTGGGATGGACCAAGTGTTGGTGGCGCACTACTTGCTCTTGGCATTGAGATGTCAACCAGTGGAGTTGCTGAACGTCAGGGAATTGTTTCAAGACTTGATGTTGGAACTAGTGGACTTATGGTGCTAACAAAAACTGAAGTTGCATACAGTCGAATGAAGCAAGCATTTAGAGATCGAGTAGTTGATAAGACCTATCACGCTCTAGCTCAAGGTCACCCTGATCCAAGTTCAGGAACGATTGATGCTCCTATTGGTAGACATCTAAAGCACGAGTATAAGTTTGCTGTCACCGAGAATGGCAAACCCTCGCTTACCCATTACAAAACACTTGAAGCATTCCAAGCAGCATCGCTTCTTGAAATTGAGTTGGAAACAGGTAGAACTCATCAGATTAGAGTTCATCTGGCTGCTTTCAAACATCCTTTGGCTGGGGATACCCTCTATGGTTGTGATTCGAAGCTTGCCCAAAGGCTAGGCCTTGACAGACAGTTCCTACACGCCATGAAACTAGGTTTTATTCATCCAACTAAGGGCGAGTACGTAACTTTTGAGAGTTCCTATCCAGAAGATCTTGTCCATGCCCTCGAGGTGCTTAGAACTACCTAGCCTCAAGGCGGAGAGCCTGAAAATGTATGACGGCGGCACGAGTTAGGCTATTTCCCCGAGCCAAATCAACCACAGATAAGTAAGAAATGACATCAAGTAGCGATAACTTTGTGCACCTTCACGTGCATACGGATTACTCCATGCTTGATGGAGCAGCCAAGATTGACGAGCTTCTAGATAAGGCCGTCGAGTTTGAAATGCCGGCGATTGCCATCACTGACCATGGAAACAACTTTGGTGCATATGAGTTCTGGCAGAAGGCAACTAAAAAAGGCATCAAGCCGATTATTGGTATCGAAGCTTATCTAGCTCCAGGTTCAAGACTTGATAAGACTAGAACCTACTGGGCAGATGGGGGAGATGACGATCTTTCCAAAGGTTCTTACTCGCACTTAACCATGCTTTCAACTGATAACGACAGCATGATGAATCTCTTCAAGTTAAGTTCCTTTGCATGGCTAGAGGGCTATTACTTCCAACCAAGAATGGATAGAGAACTACTTGCCAAACATGCCAAGGGAATAATTGCTACCTCTGGTTGTGCCGGTGGTGAAGTTCAAACTCGACTTCGTTTAGGCCAATACAAAGAAGCTCTAGAAACAGCTGCAGAGTTCAGAGATATCTTTGGTAAAGATAACTACTACATCGAGATTATGGATCACGGAGCTAGCGTTGAGCGCAGGTCCTTCGCTGACTTGATTAAGCTCTCGAAAGACCTCGGCATACCTCTGCTTGCCACCAATGACTTGCACTACACCGAGCCAGGTCACGTTACTGCTCAAGAGGCACTGCTCTGTCTTCAAACTGGAACTCAACTAACTGACGAGAAAAGATTCAAGTTTGATGGTGAAGGCTATTACCTGAAGAGCGCAAGACAAATGCGCGAACTCTTTGCTGAGTTCCCTGAAGCTTGTGACAACACTTTGATAGTTGCTGAGCGTTCGAATATCAGTTTTGAGGAGAGAAACCTCATGCCAAGATTCGAAGTTCCTGAGGGTCACACTGAAGCTTCATGGTTTGAGCAAGAAGTCACTGCCGGCATGAAAGAACGTTTCGGATCAAACATCGCTCCTGAGTATCAAGAACGTATTGCATACGAAATTGAAGTAATCAAGAACATGAACTTCCCAGGTTATTTCCTTGTGGTAGCTGACTTTATTTCTTGGGCTAGAGCGCAGGGAATCAGAGTTGGCCCAGGTCGTGGTTCAGCAGCTGGTTCTCTAGTTTCCTATGTATTAGGAATCACAGCACTTGATCCAATCAAGTACGGATTGATCTTCGAAAGATTCCTAAACCCAAGCCGTAAGAGCTTGCCAGATATCGATGTGGACTTCGATGATCGTCGTCGCGGAGAAGTTATTCGCTATGTCACTGAGAAGTATGGTGATGACAGAGTTGCGCAGATTATTACCTACGGAACAATCAAGGCAAGACAGGCTCTGAGGGATTCAGCAAGGGTTCTAGGCATGGATTACGCAGTAGGGGAGAAGCTGACTAAGGCTATGCCTCCGATGGTTCTTGGTAAGGAAATGACTTTAAGAGAGATGGTTGAAGACCCCAATCTCAAACCAGTTGTTGAACTATTAAGCGAAGAGTCCTTTGACGACGAGTTCGAAGAAGGAGAAGACTCAGTTGAGTTCGAACAGGTGGTTGTTGCAGCAGCCACTAGCACTGACTCAAAGAGTCGATACAAAGAGGCTGCTGAGTTCAGAAGAATTCTCGAGGAAGATCCTGAGGCAAGGCAAGTATTTGAATTGGCAAGAGGATTAGAAGGACTTAAGCGACAAACTAGCGTGCACGCTGCTGGTGTGATCATGTCCGCTGTGCCACTACTCGATGTAATTCCGGTCATTCGACGTGATGATGATGGCGCAATCATTACAGCCTTCGCCCAGAAGCCTTGTGAAGATCTTGGTCTTGTGAAGATGGACTTCCTAGGTCTTAGAAACCTAACTGTTTTAGATAAGTCAATTGAGAATGCTTTGTCTAACCGAGGTGAGACTGTCGTTCTAGAAGATCTTGACTTAGATGGCGATGCTGCTACCTACGAAATGCTCTCGCGAGGTGAGACTCTTGGAGTGTTCCAGCTAGATGGTGCACAAATGCGTTCGCTTCTAAAGATTCTGAAGCCTTCAAAGTTTGAGCATATTTCTGCAGCTATTGCTTTGTATAGACCTGGACCTATGGGTATGGGTTCACACACTTCCTATGCGCATAGAAAAAATGGCAACGAGCAGCCTGAAACCATTCATCCTGATCTAGAAGAGCCGTTAGCGGAGATTCTTGGTCCAACATATGGACTCATCGTTTATCAAGAGCAGGTTATGGCCGTTGCTCAAAAGGTTGCTAACTTCTCTTTGGTTCAAGCTGATGCACTTCGAAGTGCGATGGGTAAAAAGCTAAAAGATGTTCTAGGCGAACAGAAGACAACTTTCACCGCAGGTATGAAACAAAATGGATTTAGCGCTGCAGTGATTGACAAGCTTTGGGAAACTCTGCTTCCGTTCGCGGACTACGCCTTCAATAAGGCACACAGCGCTGCTTATGGAGTGCTGTCTTACTGGACTGCATACATGAAGGCTAACTACCCTCAGGAGTACATGGCCGCGCTTTTAACCTCGGTTAGAAGTTCTAGAGATCGTCTAGGCGTTTATCTGAGCGAGGCAAGAAGGTCTGGCATCCAGGTCCTGCCTCCTGATGTGAACGACTCAATTGCAGACTTCAGAGCAGTTGGTAAAGATATTCGTTTCGGTTTGGAAGCAATTCGAAACGTTGGTCTAGGTGTCGTTCAAGAAATAATAAGGACTCGCGAAGCAGAAGGAAGATTTGAGTCTTTTCAAGATTTCGTATCCAAGGTTCCTGCATCGGTTTGCACCAAGAAGGTAATTGAATCTCTAATCAAAGCAGGAGCGTTTGATTCCTTTGGTATTTCAAGAAGAGCGCTCTTCGAAGTCCACGAGGAGATTATTGCAGCTGAGATCAAAGCCAAGAAATCTAAATCAACAGGCGATAGCGATCTCTTTGGTGAATTTGATTCAGATGAAACAAGCTACAAGATTGCCAATTTGGAAGAGTGGCCGCAGCGTCAACTACTGAGCCTCGAAAGAGAGATGCTCGGTCTCTATGTCAGTGCGCATCCTCTCCAAGGAGCAGAAAGCAAACTTAGAAGTAGCGCAACTGAAACCATTGAATCTTTTAACACAAGAACTAACTTCGTTGATACCGAGCCGGTGACTTTGGCAGGTCTAATCACCGTCGTAGAGGTAAAGACAGCTCGTAAGTCTGGAAACATTTATGCCAACCTAACCATCGAAGATCTCGAAGGTGAAACCACTCTGATGATTTTTAACAAGACTTACCAAGAGCACATTGATAAGTTGAAGGTCGACACAATGGTTGCCATCAGAGGCAAGATGCGTCCTCGCGATGACGGGTTCTCACTAAACGTCTATGACATTAGGGTTCTTGAAAAAGAAGAGTCAAACTTCGTAGGGCCTTTGAAAATCAGCATTCCTGAGCATCTTTCAACCAAGAAGAACATTGAACTGCTAGATGGTATCTTCAAGCGCTACCCAGGGCAAACAGAAGTTAACTTGCTGATGAAAACCTCTGAAGGAGTAACCCCGTATCGCCTCAAGCACAAGGTATTCGTTGGCGATGCATTGATTTCAGAAGTGAAGCAGTATTTCGGAACTTCTGCTTTGGATAACCTGGTTGAACTTTCAGATATGAAACAGAATGAAGGTTTAGATTCTGTCGCCGGGGATGACATAGCCCCTTTGGTGGTAGAGCAAACTGGGGAGCTCTTCGGCCAGTAGGCCTTCAATAATCTCAACAACGATTACAGCGTTGGCTGCAACTTCATGTCTTTCAATAATTCTTCCAATCAGAACGGCGTTCACTTTGTGAAAGATTGGTAGACCAGTTTTCTCATGGACAAACCAATCATCATCCAAAAATCTCTTTGTGTGATCTTGGCTCATTTTCTGAGCGAGTGCGAGAGAGCTCTCGTTTAGCATTTGGATGGAGACGTATTCAGCAGATTTCAATCCAGGCCAACTGCTAGCTCCTCTAGCAACATTGAATGTTGCTAGAGCAGGGTCAGAGCCAAGAGAAGTCACAGATGTCGCTGTGAAGCCAACAGGTTCTCCTTCAGCATTGTTGAGCGTTATTACACATACGCCGGATGCGTGCCGCCTGAAGGCTTGCTTGAGGGCCTCAGTGCTGTTTGAGATATTCTCCATGGATGTTTTTCCTTTATCGAATTCAAGGTTAACCCAGCCGAAGGGTATATCAGTGAATCTTGAATTAACTGTCCTAAAATAGAGCAACTAATAGGAAGTTTCCAACTTGAGCGATTTGATTAGATTTCTAGATATAAGTAACAGCAATCTATCTGCTGAGCAGATTCAGCGCCAACTTCCACGAGCATCCTTGGATCTGGATTCAGCAATTGAAGTAATCAGACCACTTGTGGAAAGAATTAGGACTCAAGGCTCTAAAGCCATTGAAGCCATCGCCAAAGAAATCGATGGCATCGATATTTCTCCTATTCGAGTAAGTCAAGAAGAGCTCAAAGATGCTCTTGCCAATCTAGATTCAAATCTTCGCGCTTCGCTTGAGATTGCAATTGAACGAGTTCGCAAAGTTTCTATCGCTTCTGTGCCCGAAAACTTTGAAACAGAGTTGGCTCAAGGCGCAACCGTTTCCCAACGTTGGCAACCAATCGATTCTGTTGGACTCTATGTTCCTGGCGGCAAAGCTGTCTATCCATCTAGTGTGATCATGAATGTCGTGCCCGCATTGGTTGCCGGTGTGAAGAAGATAGCGATCGCAACTCCTGGACAAGCTGACTTTGGCGGCCGTCCTCATCCAACAGTTCTTGCAGCAGCAGAACTTTTAGGTGTTCGACATGTTTACACAATTGGTGGCCCTGCTGCTGTTATTGCTTTTGCCTACGGCGTTGAAGATCTCGGTTTAGAGCCAGTAAATCTTGTTACAGGTCCTGGCAATGTTTATGTTGCTGCTGCTAAGAGAATGCTCAGGGGAGTCATAGCAATTGACTCTGAAGCTGGTCCGACTGAAATCATGGTTATTGCTGATAACACAGCCAACCCAGCTTTTATTGCTGCTGATCTCATTTCTCAAGCCGAACACGATGAACAAGCCGCGGCTGTCCTACTAACAGATTCAAGGGAATTCATCGAAAAGGTGCGTTCAGCAATTGAGGAGCAGTTTGCGACATCAACCAATAAAACAAGGATTCTAGAGGCCCTGAAGGGTCAACAGAGCGCTTTGGTCTTGGTCAGGGACTTGAACCAGGCCACTAAAGTCGCCGACCTGTATGCCACTGAGCACCTGTCCATTCAAACTAGCCAAAATGAGTCATTGCTAGCCCAAATATCCAATGCTGGAGCTATTTTCCTAGGCGGATATTCGCCAGTTTCACTAGGGGATTACCTAGCTGGATCTAATCACGTCTTACCTACCGGAGGCCAAGCTAGATTTGGCTCTGGATTGGGCGTACACACGTTTCTAAGGCCCCAACAGGTCATCCAATACAGCGAATCAGCCTTGTCAGAGGTCTCAAATAACGTAGTCTCTATCGCTGATTCAGAGGGTCTTCAAGCCCACGGTGAAGCAATAAAAATCCGCTTTCAATAGGAAATCGCCTTTTTTTGGTAACGAAAAGGTTAAATCTTTGGTTGAAGGTTAGGGTTTTTAGGTTAAATCCCTTGATTTTATTGGCAACACGCCGATAGATTCAAATACAGCACCAAAAGTCGACTAAACCACAAGATATAGGGACGGAGAAGTGAAATATTCCCACATCTTGTGTGTATAGTTGATTTCTCATTAGTGAAATTACAGTGAATTTACCCGAAAGGAGCCCTCATGCACTGCCCATTTTGCCGTTTTGAGGACTCCAGGGTTATGGATTCAAGGACATCTGACGATGGCAGCTCAATTCGCCGTCGTAGACAGTGTCCAGAGTGTGGATCTCGCTTTTCTACTACTGAAACCTCAAGTCTTTCAGTTGTGAAGAGTGGGGGATCGACCGAACCCTTCAGCCGCGACAAAATCGCCAATGGAGTAAGGAAAGCTTGCCAAGGACGCCCTGTAAGCGAGGCAGATCTAGCAATGCTTGCTCAAACAGTAGAAGAGACCATCCGCGCCACAGGAGCAGCACAAATAGAGGCTCAAGAGGTTGGTTTAGCCATTCTCGGTCCGCTTCGAACCCTCGATGAGGTGGCTTTCATGAGATACGCCAGCGTCTATCAGGGTTGGGAAACACTAGAAGATTTCGAAGCAGCAATAGCTGTGCTCAAAGTTGAGCGCGAAAACCAGGTTTCGCAGACGACATAGTCGAATGCGATGACAAAACATAAAAACTAAAAAACATAAATAGAAAGGCAACACAAATGACCGATACATCGGCTTTCACCGACGCCGGTGCGGCGCAGGGGAGAAAAGGGCTCAAGATTGAGCGTATTTACACCACCGAAGGCGTTCACCCTTACGACCAGGTTAACTGGGAGTTCCGCGACGTAGTCCAAACCAACTGGAAGACTGGCGAGACCATCTTCGAACAACGCGGAGCTGAGTTCCCGGAGTTCTGGAGCTTGAACGCTTCAACAATTGTTACCACTAAGTATTTCCGTGGTGCACTTGGAACTGCTGCTCGCGAGTTCAGCCTTCGTCAGCTGATCAACCGTGTTGTCTTGACATACACCCAGGGTGGTCGTGACCACGGTTACTTCGCAACTGAAGAAGATGCAACCATCTTCGAACACGAACTAACCTTCATGCTTTTAAACCAGGTGTTCGCATTCAACTCACCAGTATGGTTCAACGTTGGAACATCAAGCCCACAGCAAGTTTCAGCATGTTTCATCTTGTCGGTAGATGACTCAATGGAATCAATTCTTAACTGGTACCGCGAAGAAGGAATGATCTTCAAGGGTGGATCAGGTGCTGGTCTAAACCTTTCACGTATTCGTTCTTCAAAAGAACTACTACGTTCATCAGGTGGTTCTGCTTCAGGTCCAGTTTCATTCATGCGTGGAGCTGATGCATCTGCAGGAACAATCAAGTCTGGTGGCGCAACCCGTCGTGCAGCAAAGATGGTTGTTCTAGATGTTGATCACCCAGACATCGAAGAATTCGTAGAGACCAAGTCTCGCGAAGAGGACAAGATTCGCGTACTACGCGATGCAGGTTACGACATGGAGCTAGGTGGCAAGGACATCAACTCTGTTCAGTATCAGAACGCAAACAACTCAGTTCGTGTGAACGAAGAGTTCATGAGCGCTGTTGAGCGTGGCACAAACTTCGGTCTTCGTGCTCGTACAAACGGTGAAGTTATCGAAGAAGTAGATGCTCGCGAGCTATGGGACAAGATTGCCTATGCTGCATGGGCTTGTGCGGACCCAGGTATCCAATATGACGACATCATCAACGACTGGCACACCACTCCAGAATCAGGTCGCATCACAGCATCTAACCCTTGTTCTGAGTACATGCACTTGGACAACTCATCATGTAACCTAGCGAGCTTGAACCTGTTGAAGTTCTTGAACCCAGACGGTTCATTCGACAGCGAGAAGTTCACTAAGGCTTCAGAGTTGATCATCACTGCAATGGATATCTCAATCTGTTTCGCTGATTTCCCAACCGAGAAGATTGGTGAGACTACACGTGCTTACCGTCAGCTAGGTATCGGTTACGCAAACCTTGGTGCATTGCTTATGGCAATTGGTCTTCCTTACGACAGCACCGAAGGACAGGCTCTAGCAGCAGCTATCACATCATTGATGTCAGCATCTTCTTACCGTCGTTCAGCTGAACTTGCTGGTGTTGTTGGTCCTTACGATGGCTATGCACACAACAAGGCAGGTCACGACCGCATCATGCGTAAGCACGAAGCAGCTAACGCGAACCTGCGTTCAATCTCAGAGGTTGACCGTTCAGTTCTAGAAGCAGCTACTCGTCAGTGGGCTCTCAACACTGCGATTGGAACATCTAACGGATGGCGTAACTCACAGGCTTCATTGCTTGCACCTACCGGAACCATCGGTTTCATGATGGATTGTGACACCACAGGTATCGAACCAGATTTCTCACTGGTGAAGTACAAGAAACTATCAACCGGTGGTTCAATGCAGATTGTTAACCAAACAATTCCATTCGCATTGCACAGACTTGGTTACTCACAGGAGACCATCGAAGCAATCATCGATCACATCAGCACCAACGGACACGTTGTAGACGCACCTGGCCTAAAGTCAGAGCACTACGCGATCTTCGACACAGCTGTTGGTATTCGTGCGATTGACCCAATGGGTCACGTGAGAATGATGGCTGCAGTTCAGCCGTTCCTATCAGGTGCGATCTCAAAGACTGTAAACATGCCAGAGACTGCAACCATCGAAGAAGTCAAGGAAATTTATTTCCAGGGCTGGAAGATGGGTCTAAAGGCTCTAGCGATTTACCGCGACAACTGTAAGGTTGGTCAGCCGCTTAGCGATGCTAAGGCAAAGGTTGAGGAGAAAGCTGCACCAGTAGAAGCTACAGCAGCTGGCCTATCACACCCAGTTCGTAAGCGTCTACCTAAGTCACGTCCATCTTCAACCACCTCATTCACTGTTGGTGGAGCAGAAGGTTACATGACTGCAGGAACTTACCCTGATGGTGTTCTAGGTGAAGTATTCCTAAAGCTAGGTAAGCAAGGTTCAACTCTTGCCGGTGTTATGGATGCATTCTCAATCGCAGTTTCAATTGGTCTACAGTACGGTGTACCACTAGAGACTTACGTACAGAAGTTCACAAACGTCTCATTCGAGCCAGCTGGTTTGACTGATGACAAGGACATCCGTATGGCTAAGTCACTGATGGACTACATCTTCCGTCGTCTAGCAATTGACTACCTGCCAACCGAAACTCGTCAGGCACTAGGTATCAACACTGCAGCAGAGAGATCAGCATCTCTTGACGCAGCAGGAACATACCCAGCAATTGCTGAGTCACCTACCGAAGTTGCAGCTGTTGCTGAAGCTCCAGTAGTAATCGAACTAAAGGTTGAAGAAGTACGCAACGAGGCTTCACGCCAGGTTCACTCTTCAGCAGAACTGTTCGACATGCTGCAGGGCACCGAATCAGATGCACCACTTTGCTTCAGCTGTGGAATCAAGATGAGACCTTCTGGCTCATGCCACGTCTGCGAAGGCTGTGGATCAACAAGCGGTTGCAGCTAAACCAAAATTGAGAATGGGTCGACTTCAGTTTAGAAGTCGACCCATTTCCATTTCAGGCCAATCAGCAAAGGTCAAGGTAACCTGAGTAAATGATTTACCCAACACTCTTTCGCTTATTCCTTTCAAAACTTGATCCGGAGACAGCGCATCATCTTGGAATGTTTGCGATAAGAGCAGCATCAGCACTTCGATTGACCAAACTTCTGCCAAAGATAAAGACAACACGAGTTGATGCAATGGGTTTGCACTTTGATGGTGCCTTTGGTTTGGCAGCGGGATTTGATAAGAACGCAATCGCTTTAAGAGCTCTAGGGGAGATTGGTTTCTCTCACGTTGAGATTGGAACTGTTACAGCTATTCCACAATCAGGTAATGATGCACCTAGATTATTCAGATTGAAAAAAGACAGAGCACTTATCAACCGAATGGGGTTTAACAATGATGGTGCTGAAGTTGTTGCAGCTCGTCTCAAGAAACTAAGAGCAACTAAGCAGTTGCTGCCTGTTATCGGTGTAAACATCGGTAAGAGCCGCGTTGTTGACATCAAGGATGCTGTTGCTGACTACGAAGTTAGTGCAGCATTGCTAGCTCCATACGCTGACTACATTGCAGTGAACGTTTCTTCACCGAACACACCAGGACTTAGATCTTTGCAGGATGTTGATTCTCTTCGTCCAATTCTTGAAGTAGTCATCGCCAAAGCACTAGGCAAGCCTGTGCTTGTTAAGATTGCTCCAGATCTAACCGATGAAGCAGTCGTAGAGGTTGCCAATCTGGCTAAGGAGCTCAACCTAGCGGGAGTGATTGGAACTAACACAACAATCTCTAGGGAAAAGCTTGTTACTCCAGCTGCCGAGGTTACTGCTATGGGTTCAGGTGGACTGTCAGGTCCACCGCTAAACGTTCGATCCATTGAAGTACTTCGAGTTCTGAGAAAGAACTTAAGACCGGATCAGGTGATCATTTCTGTTGGCGGAGTAGAGACGAACGAGCAGGTTCAAGAACGTTTAAATGCAGGAGCAAACCTAGTTCAGGGATACACAGGCTTTGTTTACTTTGGCCCACTGTGGGCTAGGTCAGTAAACAAGAATTAAACTAAGCGCGTTTCAGGAGCTTTAGTTTCACGAGGGTCCGTCACCGCAATTGGTGCCATGATCTCGGTTACCTTGTCCATGATTTCTTTTGGAATCTCAACACCAACGGCACCGAGGTTACTTGTGATCTGCTCAGGTGTTGTTGCACCAACAATTGCGCTAGAAACGTTCTTGTTTTGAAGAACCCAAGCAAGTGCAAACTGAGCCATAGTTAGACCTAGTTCCTCTGCCAGAGGCTTGATCTGTTGAACTCTAGTCAAAACATCATCGGTTAGAAGTTTCTGAATGAAGCTGTTTACTTTTTCATTAGATGCTCTAGATCCTGCTGGAACAGGTTGTCCAGGAAGATATTTTCCTGTTAGAACACCCTGGGCCATCGGTGACCAAACGATTTGGCTAACACCGAGCTCTTCACAAGTCGGGATTACTTCAGCTTCAATAACTCTCCAAAGCATTGAGTATTGAGGTTGGCTTGAAATTAGTTGGAAGCCCATTTGTGTTGCTAGTTTGTGTCCAGCTCTGATCTGCTCGGCATTCCATTCTGAAACTCCGATGTATAGAGCCTTACCCTGTCGAACGATGTCGGCAAAAGCCTGCATTGTTTCTTCAAGTGGAGTCTCGACATCGAATCTGTGTGCCTGGTATAGATCTACGTAATCCATTTGCAAACGCTTTAGAGAACCGTTGATTGATTCCATGATGTGCTTGCGAGATAGGCCTGTATCATTTGGCATCTTCTCTGCAACAGGCCAGTAAACCTTTGTAAAGACTTCTAGACCTTCTCTGCGGTGGCCTTTGAGAGCGTCCCCTAGGACTGTTTCAGCAGCCTGATTAGCGTAGACATCTGCTGTGTCAAATGAGGTGATACCACCTTCAATTGCTGCCTTTACTGTCGCGTAAGCAGCATCGTTTTCGATTTGGGTGGCGTGGGTAAGCCAGTTTCCGTAAACCAGTTCACTAACTTTGAATCCACTGTTGCCAAGATAACGATGTTTCATTTCTCTCCTTTAGAAGTTGTTAGGTGAATGCTAACTCAATAAGCGGGTAGCCAAGGCCTCAACCTTCGAATGCAGAGTTGGGACGAGGGCTTCATGCTCTGGCTTCATTAGAACACTTCTGAGGATGCGTGCGTCCTTAGTGTCATGAGTCAGATTGATTCCACGTTGTTTGAGTTGATCTTCTTGAACTACGTATGTTGCTAGGTGAATTTGATCAGCCTTTGGGCCTTGACCTGCCTGGATAAGAATCTCGTGCGAGACGTGATCTAGTTGCGACATTGAAGTAGCCCTAGGCAAATAGGTGATGATGTCTAGTTCAGGTTTTTGGTATGGCATAAGAACCTCTGAAGATAGAAGATGCTCATGCCAACTCGCTGCAGCGTTTCTGGTTGGAATAAGAACCGAACCAAGTCCAGCTTCAGTTAGAGGGAAGAGTTTAAGTGTTGCCCAAATGGCAGCAGCCGATGCTCCGGCTCTGGAGCATTCAAGTTGAATTTCACCAAAGTGTAGATCATCTGAAATGAAGTATGTGTAAGGAGAGTCGTGCTTGTAGAACTTTCCAATAGAAAGATCTTTGAAGAACACAGCACCGCTACCATAAGGTTGCAAACCATGTTTGTGTGGGTCAACAACAATTGAGTCAGCATCCTTAAGAGCTGTAAAGTGTCTTGCTGTCTCAGGGCTTAGATGATTTGCTGCAATTAGCGTAAAGAAACCACCGTAAGCAGTATCAACGTGAACTCTTGCTCCATACTGGCGAGCTAAAGCGATGATGTCTGCAAGAGGATCAACTGCACCTAACCCGGTTGTTCCAAGGGTTGCAACAACAGTTCCAATAGAACCAGTCTGTAGTTCCTTCTCCAAAGCATCCAGAGACATTCGTCCATCTGCTTCAGTAGGGATAGAAACGTTGGTTGTTCCAAGCACTTCGGACATTCTTGAATGTGTGTAGTGCGCATCTGCAGAGTGTGCAATCCTCTTGGTTGGCTCTAGTTCTCTGGCAATCCAAAGTGCCTCTAGGTTGGCAGTGGTGCCGCTCCAGGTTAGGTGACCGAGAAACTCCTCGGGGTATTCAAACATGGCTGCCATTTGCTTTAGAACATCGCGTTCCATTTCAGTAGTGGCAGGGGAGGCATCAATCGAATGATTGTTTGGGTTGAGCATCATGGTGGCAAGGTATGCAGCCACGGCAACTGGATGAGGCGCTTTGAGCATCTGAGCTGCATAGTGCGGGTGGAAGTATGGGAAATTGTTTTCTAAACGATCTGTAAGTTCTTTGAGAACAGAAGACGCATCACTTTGGGATTTGCGAAGACTTTCGTGTGGCTGAAAAGACCCGTAGGTACCTTTTAGTTCTTCAATCGCTCCGACAACCTGCTGGATCAAATCAGGTAAGTGCAATTCGTTTTTCTCGGCCACAGCTAACTCCTTTGTGAACTTGTGGTTCGTTTATCTCTTGCCTTGTGAGCAGTTGTTCTTTATTTACTTCTTTCGTCTTGGTGCTGGCTTAGGAATTCTTAGTGGGCGTGGCTGCATTCCTCTAGTGAAAACGTAGAACCAAGTTCCTTTTTGCATCTTGGTGGTAGCGCCAAGTCTTTCCTTGATTCGTGCACCAATCATTCTGTGCATAATTGTCGCTTCCAAGCTGACTGCAGATAGAACAAGAACCATTACCAAGGTGATTAGGTTGTTTGCCGCTGCTGGAGTAAATGAGGTAACAAGCAAGAAGACAATCATTAGAGGCATTAGCCCCTCAATCATTGTGTAACGCCCATCAATAATCTCTCTAGCAATTTTGCGCTGAGGGCCCTGATCTCTTCCGAGTAGGTACTTCTCATCACCGGCCATCATGGCCGCTCTTGCCTTTAGGCGAGATTCTCTTTGCTGAATTTTTGCCTGTTCTCTGGATTCCTTGCTGCGGTTACCAACTAGTGGCTTTATGTTTGCAGCTTCACGTTCTTTACGGGAAGGAGTTGGGCGACCCTTGCCCTGTACTTTTGATTGTGAATCTTTTTTCTGGTCGCTCAATTTATGTCCTTCGTTTTTGGCCGTACGTGATTTAGATTACTCACATGACATTCTCTATTACTAAGACTAGTTCTCAATCAATGACACCCGATGCAGGCCTATCCGCAAAGGTTCGCGAGCATGTGGATCAAGACTTCTCCCAACGAGTTGCCACTCTAGGTAAGTTGGTTCGCATCCCAGGTATCGCATGGGAGGCCTTTGATGAGGCAGATTTAGAGCGCAGTGCTGAAGCTGTGGCGGAACTATTCAGAGCGTCGGGTGTCTTCGAAGAAGTCGAGATCAAGAGATCTGTTGTCGATGGCAAGCCAGGAGCGCCAGCAATCCTTGCTTCAAGACCTGCCAAGAATGGCCGTCCTCACGTCCTTCTTTATGCTCACCACGACGTTCAACCACCGGGGGATGCTTCAGTTTGGCTGACTCCAGCTTTCGAGCCAACCGCTAAAGATGGTCGAATCTATGGACGTGGCGCTGCTGATGACAAGGCAGGAGTTGTCGCTCATCTAACGGCGATTGAGACACTAAATGCCATAGCTGGGGATGACTTCGACCTGGGTATTTCCATCTTTATTGAAGGTGAAGAAGAGGCTGGATCTCGCACATTTAGAGCCTTTTTGGACGAAAACAAGGCCAAATTAGCCGCTGATGTCATTATTGTGGCTGACTCTATGAACTGGTCACCAGAGGTTCCTGCCCTTACCGTAAGCCTAAGAGGCATGGTTTCACAAGAATTCACCATTAGAACCATGGAACACGCCGTCCACTCGGGCATGTTTGGTGGGGCAGTGCCAGATGCCATGCTGCCTATGGTCAGGGTTCTAGCTTCACTTCATGATGAGAAGGGAAACGTGGCTATTGAGGGCCTAAAAACCTACAAATTCGATGATTTGCCTTACACAGACGCTAATTTGAGGGCTGACAGCAGCCTTTTGCCTCAGGTAAGTCAAATTGGTGATGGTGGCATTATGGACCGTATTTGGGGTAAACCAGCACTAACAATCATCGGAATTGATGTTCCTTCGGTTGCTATGTCCTCAAACACCCTTTTGCCAACAGCTTCAGCCAAACTAAGCCTCAGAATCGCTCCTGGACAAGATCCATCTGAAGCTTTAGAGCTTTTGAAGGCTCATTTAGTGAAAAACGTGCCTTTTGGGGCTCTTTTGGAGTTTGGCCCTGCAGAACTAGGCAAGCCATTCATGGCAGATACATCTGGTTGGGCTCAAGAATTGGCTAAAAACAGCCTAGAAGCAGCCTTTGGTAACCCAATGGTGGAGATCGGTATTGGCGGTTCTATCCCGTTTATTGCTGATTTGACCGAAGTGTTCCCAAATGCTCAGATCCTGGTCACAGGAGTTGAGGATGCTGATTCTAGGGCCCACAGCCCTAACGAGTCTGTCCATCTTGAGGGGCTCAAGAACGCTATGGTAGCGGAGGCCTTGTTCCTGCTAGCAGGCAATGATTTAGAGTCGGAATAGCCCAAAACTGAGGTTCCAAGGCTTAGAATTAGCACCTAATAGGAGATTGAAATGACTGAAACTTTGTCCCACGGACTTGAAATCACTGATGCTGCAAGGGCAGAACTGCTTAGACACATCGAATCAGCTGACGTTAGCGACTTGAAAGATGGCGAAAAACTCCGTCTTCGTGTTGAAATCAAGGTTGGTGGCTGTGCCGGGTTCCAGTATTTACCTTTCATCTTGACTCCTGAACTGCGTGAAGATGACCTGATCAAGGACTTTAGTGGGGTAGAGGTCGTCGTTGATAGCATGACAGCACCTTACATCACCGGGGCAACTTTCGATTTCGTCGATACCTTCCAGAAGCGCGCTTTTGAAATCGATAACCCTAACAGCCAGGGCAGTTGTGCCTGTGGTTCTTCATTCAGCTAAACCTAAACACCAGTCTTTCCCTTACGTTTTGGGGTGTTATGGCAGTTTTGGCTTGAATAAAGGCGTAAACTTTATTTATAACGAAACGATATTGAAGGATCGATTTTGCTGCCAAAACGTAGAAATAGATGGGCAATAATCCCACTATTCGCTGTCCTAATTGCCTCTTTAAGCGGCTGTACATCCTATGAATTCTCTAGAGGCTGGCTTCCTGGCGAAACAGGAGTGACTAATCACACCGAGCGCATCGTTTCCCTCTGGGGAGGGGCTTGGATCGTCCTATACGTAGTCGGAGTTATTGCGTGGGGTCTTATGTTCTGGGCAATAATCGTTTACCGTCGCCGCAAAGGTGACCAAGAGATCCCGCCTCAGCTTCGCTACAACATGCCAATTGAAGCGCTTTTCACAGTGGTTCCATTCATTTTGGTTCTAGGTTTCTTTGCTTTGACTGCTCGTGACATTGACATTATCGAGAAGCCAGTGGCTAGCGATTACAGAATTGAAGTTGTTGGCAAGCAGTGGTCTTGGGACTTCAACTACACGAACGACAACGTTTTTGACTCAGGAATTCAGCTTCAAGCTGTAACTGAAGAAGCCGAGAAAGAACTACCTACCCTTTACTTACCTGTAAACAGGACAGTTCAGTTCGATCTAGTTTCGAGAGATGTGATCCACTCATTCTGGGTAATTGACTTCCTATACAAGAAGGACGTTTTCCCTGGCAAGGTAAACAAAATGTATCTAACCCCTCAAGTTATTGGAACATACAAGGGTAAGTGTGCTGAGCTTTGTGGTGAATTCCACTCGATGATGCTTTTCAACGTCAAGGTTGTTTCTCAAGCTGACTACGATGCCCGGATGGCTGAACTAAGAAGCATGGGTAATGTTGGTCAACTAACAGCGGATCCAAATGACCCAAACAATATCAACAGAAATAATAACCTTCCAGGCAACAAACCAAAGAGTGAGGGCTAAAGATGATCCAGCCAGCAAAAAAATCTAAAGGCAGAATCGTCGTTGATTGGCTGACCACCACTGACCACAAGAAGATTGGTTACCTGTACCTAGGTACATCATTTGTTTACTTCATGATTGCTGGAGTGATGGCTCTTTTGATTAGAGCTCAGCTTGCTATGCCTGGTTTGACAATAATTCAAACGAAAGAGCAGTACAACCAGCTTTTCACCATGCACGGAACAATCATGCTTTTGATGTTTGCGACTCCGCTGTTCGCTGGTTTCGCAAACGTTTTGATGCCAGTTCAGATTGGTGCTCCGGATGTTGCTTTCCCAAGATTGAACGCAATTGCTTACTGGTTCTACTTCTGGGGTTCATTCATTGCTGTAGCAGGATTCTTTACACCTCAAGGAGCAGCATCGTTTGGTTGGTTCGCATACGCGCCACTATCCAATACGACGTTCTCGCCAGGGCTCGGAGGAGATCTATGGGTCTTTGGTCTAGCCCTTAGCGGTTTCGGAACAATCATGGGTGGTGTGAACTTCATCACCACAATCATCACCATGCGTGCTCCTGGTATGACTATGTTCCGTATGCCAATCTTCACTTGGAACACACTGGTTACTTCAATCCTTGTAATCATGGCTTTCCCACCTCTAGCTGCAGCGTTGTTTGCATTGGGTGCAGATCGAAAGTTTGGGGCACATATTTTTGATCCAGAAAATGGGGGAGCCATGCTCTGGCAACACCTCTTCTGGTTCTTTGGTCACCCAGAGGTTTACATCATCGCGCTTCCATTCTTTGGAATCGTGTCGGAAATCTTCCCAGTGTTTAGCCGTAAGCCAGTCTTCGGTTATCGCACACTTGTCTACGCGACAATTGCAATTGCTGCGTTATCGATGACAGTGTGGGCTCACCACATGTATGTAACAGGATCTGTTCTACTTGCATTCTTCGCCTTCACGACGATGCTGATTGCAGTTCCTACGGGTGTGAAAATATTCAACTGGATTGGAACGATGTGGCGGGGGTCCATAACATTCGAAACCCCAATGCTTTGGAGCTTGGGATTCCTTACCACTTTCATCTTTGGTGGTCTTACCGGTGTAATTCTTGCTTCACCAGCACTTGACTTCCACGTGAGCGACTCATACTTCGTAGTCGCACACTTCCACTACGTAGTATTCGGAACAGTTGTGTTCGCTATGTTTGCCGGCTTCTACTTCTGGTGGCCAAAGTTCACAGGCAAGATGTTGAACGAGCGTCTAGGAAAGATTCACTTCTGGCTTCTATTCTTTGGTTTCCACTTCACATTCCTAATCCAGCACTGGTTGGGTGTGAAGGGTATGCCTCGTCGCTACTACACCTACCTAGAAGGCGATGGCTTCACCTGGATGAACCAGCTCTCAACTGCAGGTTCGCTACTTCTTGGTCTGTCAATGCTTCCATTCCTATGGAACGTTTGGATCACGAGCCGCAAGGGTGAGATGGTTCAGATGAATGACCCTTGGGGTTACGGACGTTCACTTGAGTGGGCAACAGCATCACCACTTCCAAGACACAACTTCACTTCTATTCCTAGAATCAGAAGCGAGTCCCCAGCATTCGATCTCAATCACCCGGAGTATGCATCGCCCGATGCGAGACCGATGACCAAGGATGGGAGTAAGTAAGCATGAAGACTAACGTCACGATCCTAAACGTCCTTACGATTTTCAACCTTATAGTTGCTGGTGTTTATGGATACTGGACATACATGGCTGATGGTGAAATCGAAGTCATCGGATTCGCAGCTCTTGGCATGCTGGTATTCCTAACTAGCTTCATTTCCTTCTACCTAGCGAAATCTGCGAAGAACTTCACAGGTCCTGAAGATAACCCAGATGCCAATATCGAAGATGGTGAAGCAGAGATGGGATTCTTTGCTCCATGGTCCTGGTGGCCTCTAGCTTTGGGAATCGGTAGTGCAATCTGCTTTACAGCTCTTGCAGTTGGCTGGTGGGTAATGGCAATTGGTTTCCCGATCGCAATGATTGCTCTAATTGGTTTTGTATTTGAACACTCAAGAGGACAACACGCTCACTAAAAATCTCTAAAGATTCAACGAATGACCCAGCATCTTTTAGGTGCTGGGTTTTCAACTACCCAAGTCACATGTCCAATTCAGTTGCAACGAGAGGGCAGGGGGATAGGGGTCCGGGTTAAAGAAGAAGTGCCCACCATTGCTGATGGGCACTTTCTTTAGTTAGACACTAGTTCTTGTCTGACTCAATAGCTTTCTGAACTTGCTCTTCGATCTCGTGAGCGTGTGCTCTGGCTTCTTCGATCTCTGACTTAGTTGCAGGAGTGATACGGTCTTGGAAGTAGAAGCGTGAAAGCGCTGATCTAATTCTCGCGTTAACGGTGATCTGACCCTTTGCATTTGGTCTAGCAAGTGTTGGCTGGTAGTCCTTGTAGTCAACTAGCTTGTATAGATCGAATGCATCAAGTGGCTCGTGAACTTCAATGTATTCACCGTGAGGAAGTCTCACAATTCGTCCAGACTCACGTCCGTGAATTGCAATCTCTTTATCCTTGCGCTGCAGAGCTAGACACACTCGCTTTGTTACATAGAACGCGACAATCGGAAGCAGGATCAATGAGATCTGCATTGAGATCAGCACCTGGTTCAGTGACATCTTGAAGTGGGTAGCAATCAAGTCCGTACTCGCACCTGCCCATAGAACTGCGTAGAAAGTAACACCAGCTGCACCGATACCTGTGCGAGTTGGAGCGTTACGTGGACGGTCTAGAGCGTGGTGTTCGCGCTTGTCGCCAGTTACCCAGTTCTCAATAAATGGGTAGATAGCAACTAGAGCAAGGAAGATCAAGCTGATCGCCAGTGGTAGCAATATGTTCATTGACACTGTGTATTCACCGAGCATGAACTCCATGCCGGTTGGCGCTAGACGCAATGCGCCATCCAACCAACCGATATACCAGTCAGGCTGTGTTCCAGCTGAAACAGGGGATGGGTCGTAGCCACCGTAGTTCCAAATTGGGTTGATGGTGAAGAAGGCTGAGATAACCATAATCACACCGAACACGATGAAGAAGAATCCACCAGCCTTTGCAACATAAACAGGCATTAGTGGGTAACCAACGATGTTCTTGTCACTCTTACCAGGACCTGCGTAGTGAGTGTGCTTATGAATGATCAACATGAATAAGTGCAGAGCAAGGAAAACAAGAATCAATGCAGGGATAATCATGATATGTAGCGCGTAGAGTCGCGCGATAACTACGTGCCCTGGGAACTCACCACCGAATAGAAGTGAAGAAATTCCTGTGCCAATGAATGGAACACCCTTGATCATTCCATCAATGATTCGCAAACCATTTCCAGATAGAAGATCATCTGGAAGTGAGTACCCGGTAAAGCCACCAGCCATTGCTAGGACGAAAAGCATAAACCCAACAACCCAGTTCAATTCGCGTGGCTTGCGGAATGCACCTGTGAAGAAAACACGAAGCATGTGAAGACCTGCGGCAGCAACGAAGAGCAAGGCTGACCAGTGGTGAGCTTGCCTCATCAGAAGTCCACCTCGAACTTCGAAGGTGATGTTCAGGCTTGATTCGTAAGCCTTGGACATAATCGCATCCTTTAGGGGAGCGTAGACACCGTCGTACTTAATCATGGCCATTGATGGGTCATAGAAGAAGGTTAGGAATGTACCTGAAATCAAGAGAACGAAGAATGAATACATTGCAACTTCACCGAGCATAAATGACCAGTGATCAGGGAATATCTTTCTTCCGAATTCCTTAAGAATTCCTGAAGCGCCAACTCTTTCGTCAACGTAGTTAGCAGTTCCAGCTAGGAAGGTGTTGCTCTGCGGCTTAGTTTTTGTGATTGACATTACTTCACACTCCTATCCCAGAATGATGGACCAACAGGTTCTAAGAAGTCGCTTTGAGCTACCAAGTAACCTTCGCTGTCTACCGTGATTGGAAGCTGGGGTAGTGGTCTTGCTGCTGGACCAAAGACAACCTTGCAGCCATCGATTAAATCGAATGTTGATTGGTGGCATGGGCATAGTAGATGGTGAGTCTGCTGCTCGTAAAGAGCAACAGGGCAACCAACGTGAGTACAAATCTTTGAGTAGGCGACAATACCTTGGTACGACCAACCCTTACGTTCTTCTGTTTCGATAAGTTCACCTGGATCTACGCGAACTAGAAGAACAGCAGCTTTAGCTTTCTCTTCCAAGTAATCTTTTTGTTCGGGGTTCAAGCCAGCAGGAATAACCTGGAATACAGAACCAAGAGTCACATCAGATGCCTTGATTTCAATTCCTGTAGGGTCTTTCGCTAGGCGAGTACCCTTCTTCCAGAAAGTGTGTCGTAGTGAGTCACCTGGGTTTGGTCCAAGGTCTGCAAGAAGAATGATTCCAGGTAGTGGGAAGAGTGCAAGAGATCCGTAAAGAGTTCTACGAATAAGCTTCCTTCTTGTGAAACCAGATTCTTGGTTTGCTGCAGCCAGAATCTCAATTGCAGCAGCACGCTTGTCTTCTGAGCCACGGGTGAGGTGACGCTCTTCAGAAACTTCATTGTCTGGCATTAGAGTCTTAGCCCAGTGAACTGCACCAATACCGATTCCAAGTAGACCCAGAGTCATACCGATACCTAGGTACATGTTGTTCAGGCGAACACTTGAAAGATCTTCTGAAAGTGGGAATGCGAAGTATGCCCATAGCGCGAATGCACTGCCAAGCATAGAAAGAACAAAGAGAACTGAAACCTGTCGAACAGCAGCCTTCTCATGCTTCAGGCTCTTGTCAGTCATTCGAACACGATGAGGTTCAAGGCCTGGGTCATTGATCTTGTCTGCGCTCACAACTGCAAGGCCACCCTCATACTCATGGTCTGAGTAAGAGCCAGAAACTTTTTCAAGTCCCTTTTGTGTTTCTACTTCTTTAGAGTTGTCGCTCATTTAATCTCTCTACTTAGTTTGACTTGGCTGCAAGCCAGATAGCGATGATGATAAGTAAACCTAGAAGACCGAACCAAGCAACAAGACCTTCAGAAACAGGGCCTAAGCTACCAAGCTCATCTCCACCAACTGATGCATTCTCTTGAACGTAGACAAGGTAGGTGATGATGTCGTTCTTCTGTTCAGGGGTGATGTTGGCATCGTTGAATACAGGCATGTTTTGTGGACCTGTAACCATTGCTTCATAAATAATCTTTGGTGTCGAGTTCATTAGGTGAGGAGCATACTTACCTTCAGTAAGTGCACCACCAGCACCAGCTGCGTTGTGACACATTGCACAGTTAATTCTGAAAAGTTCGCCACCTATTGAAGGATCTCCGTTTGCCTGAAGGTAAGCCTCATCTGGAATTGAAGGCCCATCTGCGAGAGAACCAATGTATGCAGCCATAGCTGCGATCTCTTCTTCAGTGAATTGAACTGGCTTTACTTCTAACTGAGGACCGCTAGCAGCTCCTGGCATACGTCCGGTTGAAACTTGGAAATCAACTGAAGCTTCTCCAACACCAATCAAGCTTGGACCGTTTGCAGTTCCTTCAGCGTTCTTACCGTGACATGAAGAACAGTTGGCAAGGAAAATCTTCTTGCCTAGATCGATTTGTTCCTGAGTTCTAATAACTTCGCGGTTAGGGGAGACAGCTGCGCTAACTGTTGTGTAACCAGTTCCTACGACCAACAAACCCGCGAACATGACAATACCTAGTGCTTTTGGACTGCGTCGCAATCCATTGATCTTGCGCCTAAGTTGCTTCATTTATAGATCCAGCTCTTTTCTTTTGTTTGTTTATTTCAAAACGTAAATGATGAGGAACAGAGCAATCCAAACCACATCAACGAAGTGCCAGTAGTAGGAGACAACGATTGCAGCAGTAGCTTCCTTGTGGCCGAACTTCTTGGCTGCGAATGTTCTACCGATAACAAACAAGAACGCAATCAAACCACCGGTCACATGCAGTGCGTGGAAACCTGTTGTGATGTAGAAAGCTGAACCGTATGAGTCGCTACTTAGGGTGACACCCTCGCTGATCAAAATTGCGTATTCCCAAACCTGACCTGCCACGAAAACTGCACCTAGAACGTAACTGATGATGAACCACTCGACCATTCCCCATTTCATAGGGGACTTGCCAGTAGATCTTGGTTGCATGCGCTCAGCTGCGAAGACACCGAACTGGGCGGTGAAAGACGAAGCGACAAGAATTAGAGTGTTTATAAGGGCAAACGGGACGTTTAGCATCTCTGTTCCAGCTGCCCAGATTTCCGGAGCGTTGGCTCGGAGGCTGAAATACATGGCAAAAAGGGCCGCAAAGAACATAACTTCGCTACCCAGCCAGACGATCGTTCCTACGGAAGTCGCACTTGGACGGTGTATTTGCTGGTTTGCTAGGGGAGCAGTCGACATGCCTTAATACTACCTTCCCAAATCGTTATAAATGCGTTGTTTTCCCTATTGTGGCGTGGATTTTTTGACTGAAAAGCCTTTTCTCGATGGCTAAACTTATGCTCATGAATGAAGCGCTAAGTTGGCCAGCAATACTCAATGACCTTAGTCAAAACAAAGATTTGACCAGGGGAGAGGCAACCTGGGCCATGGAGCAAATCATGAGCGGCAATGCCCTAGAAGACGACATGGCTGCCTTCTTGCTTGCATTGAAATCCAAAGGTGAAACCATCGAAGAAATTTCCGGTTTTGTAGATGTCATGCTTGCCAACGCTTTACCTATTCCTGTATCAAAAAATGCTATCGACATCGTTGGAACAGGGGGAGATCAGCTGGGCACAGTGAACATTTCATCCATGGCAGCAATCGTTACAGCTGCCTGTGGCTACCCAGTTCTCAAACACGGAAGCAGGTCTGCCTCGGGCAAAACAGGCTCTTCAGAGATGCTCGAGGCCCTAGGAATCAACCTAAACCTAAGCCCTGAGCAACTAGCTGAAGTTTTTGCTGAAACCAACATCACTTTCTTCTTCGCTCCGATGTTCCACCCTTCTCTGAAGCACGTTGGTCCAACCAGAAAGAAGCTGGGAGTCCCAACAACCTTCAATTTCCTAGGTCCTTTGTCGAACCCAGCTCAGCCAATCGCAACCGCCTTAGGCGTCGCAAACCCAGTAATCGCGCCATTGTTGGCCTCAGAAATGGCTCTAAGAGGCAGAACAGCCCTTGTTTTCAGGGGTTCTGATGGCCTTGATGAGCTAACAACCACTGGTTCAAGTTCTGTTTGGATCGTTTCCGGTGGAAAAGTTACTGAATCCACCTTTGATCCAGCCGATATCGGCATCAAAAGAGCCTCCGTTGAGCAACTTTTAGGTGGTGACGCCCAGGAGAATGCGTCCACAGCAAAGGCTATCTTCGGCCTAGATACAGGCTTTATGGGGGATAAGGACGCCATCAAGGACATCGTGGCTCTAAATGCAGCAGCTGGCATAACAGCCTACGAATTAGCGAGAATGACATCTGCAGATCAGTTCAACCTGAACAAGTCTTTAGCCAAGAACTTTGCATTTGCACTAGATGCAATCGAGAACGGTAAAGCCTTAGCCAAACTGAACCAGTGGGTCGAAAAGAGTCAATCCTTCGGGGAGTAGCGTTTGCTGGCCTATAAAACATTACTTGACATAATGTTCATTATCGGTGTTATATATCCAAGATAAGAACCTAGGCCTGGTAACGTGCCCTAAGCCATTGCCTGAGCTCATGTGGTGCTAACTGCTCATCGCTGTCCATCAGTTCTTGAATTGTCCACCAACGATATTCCAGAATGTCTCTGAGTTCATCCTCAGTAAATCCGGATGTATCAGGATCAAAATTTTGAACCTTGAGTTCATAGATCGTGTCTGTGTATGTGTGATAACTCAATCCGTCAGCCCAGTCCCAACGTCCTGAGCTAACCAACACAGGCTCACCCAGATCCTCTGGAGCAACTCTCATTCCAGTTTCTTCACGAATCTCTCTCACAGCCGCTTCCAGAGCTGTTTCTCCGGAGTCAATGCCACCACCTGGTGTGAGCCATCTTGGTGGCAATCCAACTTCAGGGTCAAAATGAGTTTTTAGCAAGAAAATGCGATTTTGCTCATCTACGAGCATAATTCTTGCTGTTTCACGGTGCTTTACATGCGTTTTAGAGCTCATTTTGGAGTTTTCACTCCATTTGAGTCACTTTTTGGATCAAAACCAAACAATTTCATGGACATTTGCATTAAATAACCAATGGCAACCGCAAACAGGGCAGTACCTATCCCCACAGTTCCTCCCAGAAGCCATCCGGTGAGAAGAACCAGTGACTCCCCTATGGTTCTGATGATCCAGAAAGGCCAACCAGAAACTCTTGTCAGACCAACCATTAGCCCATCACGAGGTCCAGCACCGAGGTTAGCTGAAATGTAAAGACCAGAACCAATTGCCGCAAACAAAAGGCCCAGCACCATCCACAACAGGTTGGCAAGCCATCCGTCAAGCTCGGGCATCAAAGGTTCATTCAGGTCAGCAAATGGCCCGATCAGGATGGCATTAATTATTGTTCCAATGCCTGGTTGCTGCTTGATAGGAATCCATAGCAACAGAACAATCGCACTGATGACTATCGCACTAAACCCGAATGACCAGCCAGTTTGAACCTGAACACCCTGTGACAAGACATCCCAAGGTGGAACACCTAAACCCGTGTGAATCATCATTGCCAAACCCAAACCAACGAGATACAGACCTAGAAGCAATCTGCCAATAGATTTGATTCCGAGGTTCGCCCAAGAGTTTTTCACAAGGTAAGCCTAGTCTTTGCCCAATTGAGGAGTGAGTTTTGCAAGAGCACGAGTACTTCAATGCGCCAACTCCGGTTGTTCTAGCTCACAGAGGTGGAACCTCTCACACTGAAAACACCTTAGAAACTTTCAAAGCTGCACTTCAAGCAGGAGTCTTCAGCATCGAGACGGACGTTAGAACCACCAAAGACAACGTTGCGATTCTTTTTCACGACGAAGATCTCAAACGTGTCGCAGGAATAGACAAGAAGATATCAGAAACAAAGTTTTCCGAAATTGAGAAAATTCAGTTAATCGGGGGTGGAAAAGTGCCTACCCTTGTTCAAGCCTTGGAGGCACTCCCCCTGGCTAGATTCAATTTGGATGTCAAAGATCATGAATCAGTTACAACTACCGCAGCAGCAATAGAACATACAAAATCACACCACCGAGTTCTAGTTTCAAGTTTCAGTGAACAGCGAAGAGCTGCAGCGCTTGCTTTGCTCTCCAAACCAGTTGCAACATCGGCTAGCGCTAAGAAGGTAATCCAGCTTTGGCTGATTCATACCCTCAGACTCCCCCAGCGACTTATTGAACAAACTCTCAAAAACATCGGGGCCATACAGATTCCAAGACAAATGTATGGAATCAAGCTAGATTCAAGATCATTCATCTCGAAAGTAAGACGAACCAACACTCATGTTCACTACTGGACAATCAACAATCCACAGGAAATGCTAGAACTCACTTCGCGGGGTGCAACTGGGATAGTCTCTGATGTGTCAGAGTTAGCAGTTCATACACTGAGAAAAGCCTGAATTCGGGAAGTATTCGTATAGTCATTCGCTTATCTTCTATGTAACAACATTTGCAACAAACAGAGATAAGGAATAACACAATGGCTCAACAATCAATGCGTGGAATCCGACTAGGTTCAGAGAGCTTCGAAACTGCTTCAGGAGTGAACCTATCCCCTAGAAACACTCACCAGTACCGCTGTGCTAAAGAACATATCTCAGAAATCATCTTTGCTGAAGAAGCGGAAGTTCCAGCAGCCTGGAACTGCAAGTCTTGTTCATTGGAAGCAGCACTGTTGGATAACGAAGGCAAGCAAGCATTCGAGACTGAACTTCCAAAGATCCCGAGGACACATTACGAAATGCTTTTGGAAAGAAGAACTCGCGTCGAGTTGGAAGAAATTCTGGAAGAACGTTTAGTGGAGCTAAAGGCTCGTCGTTCTAGAGGTCAGGCTGACTCAACTAATAGCTAGTTGCGTCTAAACAATCGCTTCAGACCAAAATTGGTCATAAGCAAAAGCGCTTCTGACACAATGTCACCACTCATCTTTGATTCGCCAATTTCGCGTTCAATAAAGACAATCGGCACCTCAGCGGTTCTCCCACCTAGTTGAATTGTGCGATAAGCCATTTCAATTTGGAATGAGTACCCTCTTGCGTTGATGGTTGCAAGATCCATTCGCTTGAGAAATGGAACACTGAATACTCTGAAGCCTGCTGTCATATCGTTCAGTTTTGTTCCAAGCATGATCTTGGCATATAGGTTTCCGCCACGAGACAACCACTGTCTGTGTAGCGGCCAGTTCTGTGTTTGCCCGCCCTTCACGTATCTAGATCCAATAACTAAATCATGCTGTCCGCAAACAGCAAGTAACTTTGGTAGGTCCTCTGCGCGATGGCTGCCATCAGCATCCATCTCAACTACGTAGTCATAGTTTGAATCAAATGCATAATTAAATCCAGCTATGTATGCAGCGCCTAGACCTTGCTTTTCTTTGCGATGCATGACCTTTACTCGAATGTTTGTATGCTCTAGTTGATCGGCTAGCTGACCCGTTCCATCAGGGCTATCATCATCAACAATCAGTAGGTCAACATTCGCGTTATGAATAAATAGTTCCTCAACAGCGTGATTGATATTTCCCGCTTCGTTGAAGGTCGGCATGATTACAAGCACCTTCAAGAACGCTTTGACCTTACTCTTCTGATGATTAGACCAACTGCAGCGATTGGGAATAGAACAGTTCCGATTCCAAATGCAATTGGCTCCACGTAGCCACCAAACATCACAGCAGGTGTTATCTCTTTACGCAGAGCAATCTCTTCGACCATTGCACCTGGCTTGAACCTTTCAAGTTCGGTAATTACAGAACCGTCAGCTGCATAAATGCCGGAAACTCCAACCGTTGAAACAGCAACCACAGTTCTACCAGTTTCTATGGCGCGCATTCTAGATATTGCAGCTTGCTGAACACCTTGTTCACTTCTGCCAAAGTCAGAGCTGTTGGTTTGAATCATGATTGCTTCTGCACCTTGCTTGACTAGATCATGTCCTAGATAGTCAAAAGTAACTTCAAAACAAATCAGAGATCCCACTGTGGTTCCATTAGGAAGTTCGAAAATTCCGTCTCTAGTCCCAGAACTCATGTCCCAACCGATAAGCCCAATTAGGTCTGGCGCTAACGCCATGAAGATAGGACGATCAGGAACATATTCACCAAAAGGCACGGGTCTTATCTTGTGGTAGTAATCAGCAAGTCCAGTTTCAGGTAGCCAAAGGTCTACTTCGTTATAAAAGTCTGGTCCTCGGAAAGTTTTTGTCCCGAAAAGTAAAGGAGCTTTGAGATCTTCCGTCACGAACTGACTTACCTTCAATCCTGTTTCCACCATGGTGTTCGGGTCAAGGTCGGAAGCGTTCTCAGGCCAAACCATCAGGTCTAGATCTTCAGCTTTACCTGATTCAACAACACCTCGAGAAACCTTCAGATGCTTATCGAGAATTGAACCCGGCGGATTCGCTGCGAACAATCCCGCATTCGCGTTACCTTGAATAGCAGCTACCTTCATAGTTCCTGCAGTTCCTGAGGCGTCCAGAACAACTAATGCAGGTATGAGCAAGAACATTGCAGTTGCCATTCCAGTTGGCATGAACCCAAAAAAGCGCTTTCTAAGTCCCAATCCCTGAGGCTGTGGGTTTATAAATCGAATCACTAGAAGTGCTGTGACAAAAACAATGAGCCAGGTAAGACCTGCAACATCTAGGAAGTAAACCCATTTAGCCAGCCAGGTATCAACTAGGGCGAGTCCTCCCCTAGCCCAAGGCATTCCGCCATATGGAAATACTCCAGCTGCGTATTCGCGGCCTGTGAAAATTGCGCCAAGAACAAAAGCAATCACAAATGGCTGAATCCGCCCAAGGCTCAATGAAGCTAAGAATCTCCAAACAACTGCTGCAACTGCTACTGCTGCACCAAACATGAGTGCTTGCACCATTGATCCAGCCAGCCAAGGAATAGGACCCAGATATGTTGTTAGCCATTTGAGAACGATGCCGAATAAAGCTAATCCAGAGATAGTTCCCACAAGAAAAGCCTTGAAGAAGCCAAGTTGTCTAAACGACAAGAGGATTAGGAAATAGCCGATGAAAACACCAGGCCAGAAGTTGAATGCTGGATAGCTGAAAGCTATAAAAGCTCCGCCTATAGCGCCAATAAAAGCTCTCCCCCAGATTGCGGTGGACAGCCTTAGCCAATTACTGATTAAAGTGAACACTCTCTAAGCGTAATAGGAGTAAGCAACAATGCCACGCTTGATTTGGTCAATAGCTGACTGGGAAGTTGCTGAGAGTTCGTCTGGATTTACCTTAGAGATTTGCTCCAGCAAATCAATGGTCTGTTTACACCACCTAATGAAATCTCCTGCCAACATCCCTGTTTGCTTGAGAACGTTATCAAGTCTCGCTCCTGTTGCCCATCTGTGCATCTGAAGAGCCATTGAAGAATCTGGTTCAGTTGAGAGAGGCAGACTATGCGCTTTAGCTAGGGCCTGAAGATCATCCCAGACTTCGAGCGTCTCATCGAATACAGCGACGAACTCTCCCTTAGGCATCTTTGGGGTGAGGCTGTCATCGTCTCTTCTAGCTTCATAAACCAGTGATGCTGCTATAGCGGCAAGTGTTTGAGCGTCCACGTGATGCCAAACTCTGCGACCAATGCACTCAGCAACCAATAGATCTCGCTCACCGTATATCTTGGAAAGTTTCTGCCCGTTCTCAGTTATCTCGAGGTCACCGTCGGATTGAGTCACGTATTCGAGTTCAATTAGGACCTCGGTGATACGGTCGAACGTCTTGGCGACCTGGTTGGTTCTTGATTCAATCTGCTTGATGATAGCCGCAGTTTCACGTTCAAGTTTGTACCACCGCTCACCCCATCGTGAATGAACTTCCCTATCTGGGCAAGCGTGACATGGATGCGACCGTAATTCTCGTTTGAGATTAGTTACTCTCACTTCAAGCTGTCTCATGCCTTTTGACTGACGAAGATCGTTTCTTCTAGCTTGTCGACCTGATTGTGCAATCTCTCGTTCAAGATCACTAACCTGTCTTCGCAGTCGGGCGTACTCTCTAAAATCACCAACATGGCAACTCATTGATTCTTCATAGCCATCAAGTGAAGCCTGCTTCTCGCGGATGCCTCTAGCTAAACCAACGACAGAACGGTCTGCTTGGAACTGAGCGAAAGATGTTTCTAGTACTTCTCTAGAACGTCTTTGTCCAAATGCTTCAATCAGATTTACCGCCATGTTGAATGTAGGTCGGAAAGAAGAGATCAGCGGATACGTTCTCTTAGATGCAAGACCCGCTACATATGTTGGATCAAGATTTGCTGCCCACTGAATAACTGAGTGACCTTCGACATCGATACCTCTTCGACCTGCTCGGCCAGTTAGCTGAGTGTATTCACCAGGGGTGATTTGCACACGACCTTCACCGTTGAACTTATCTAAACGATCAAGAACAACAGTTCTTGCAGGCATGTTGATTCCAAGAGCAAGAGTCTCAGTTGCGAAGACAACCTTGACTAGTTTTCTTAGGAAGAGCTCTTCAACTACTTCCTTGAAGGCAGGTAGTAATCCAGCATGGTGAGCTGCTACTCCCCTCTCCAAAGCACTTAACCACTCGAAATAACCGAGAGCAGCCAAATCCTCGTCAGCGATGCTGCCACACTTCTCTTCGGCAACTCTGCGAATGATTTGTTTATCTTCTGGTTTGGTAAGTCTGATGCCTGAGGCCAATACTGATTGAACTGCAGCTTCACAGCCCGCTCTTGAGAAGATGAAGAAGATTGCTGGGAGTAAATCAGCTTCATCAAGGAGTTCAATGATCTCAGGCTTACTCGCCTTGTAGATTCGGGCTAGATTTCTATCTGGGAAGCCTTGGTGTCCGCGCCTTCCTCGAATAGGCCTGTTAGTTGGCTGACGAAGTTTGTTGGCATGTCTTTGCACCAGGTCAACATTCACTCGCAATTCTTTGTCTGAATCATCAAACAAAGGAATAAGCTCATCGCCGAAGAGAACGTGTTGATTGAGAGGAACTGGTCTAACTTCAGAGACGATGACTGTGGTGCCACCTCTAATCTCATCCAGCCATGCACCGAACTCCTCCGCGTTAGAAACTGTTGCACTTAGTGAAACGACTTTGACATCTTTGGGTAAGTGAAGAATCACTTCTTCCCAAACCGCTCCCCTGAATCTATCTGCAAGATAGTGAACCTCATCCATCACGACAAAACCGAGGCTAATCAAAGAGTTGGAGTTGGCATAAATCATGTTACGAAGAACTTCGGTAGTCATAACCAAGATCTGAGCATCAGCGTTGATGTTGGTATCTCCTGTTAGAAGTCCAACTCGCTCTGCCCCATACCTTGCCTTGAGTTCTGAGTACTTCTGATTACTAAGAGCTTTAATCGGCGTTGTATAGAAAACCTTGAGCTCTTTTTCAACAGCTAGGTGAATAGCAAACTCTCCGATGATGGTTTTACCTGCGCCGGTGGGAGCAGCAACAAGAACACCCTGACCCTCTGCTAATGCAAAGCAAGCCTTCTCTTGGAAATCATCTAGAGGAAATTTTAAAAGATTCCTAAAGCTCTCAAGACTCGGATTTGGTTTGTTTTTCTTAGATCGAGCAAATCTCTCGGCAGGTGTTAGTTCCTCGTCCATCAGGAGATGGAATCTGGTTTGTAGTCTGAGGCTAGATCTGTTTCGGCTAGAAGGGTTTTGCTTTTCCTAGCCTTTCTCTTATCGTTCAGCAAGGCAATTCCGGCTGACAGGTAATAGAAAGCCAGCAATGGGATCATCAGCAAAAACATAGATAGAGGATCTGAAACTGGTGTTGCAAGTGCAGCAATAACAGAGATTATGAAGATTGCTGGACGCCAACCTTTGAGAATCGACTTTCCGCTAATTACACCTAGCGAGTTGAGCAGCACCAGGACAACTGGAAGAACAAACGCGATACCGAAAAGAAGTAAAACCCTCACAGTAAACAAAACGTATTCTGATGCATTGATTACGTTTGAGCTTCCCTCTGGTGTGAAACCAAGCAGTGTTCTAACAAACAATGGGAAGAGAGACCAACCCAGGTAAGCACCACCTAGGAAAAGAGGTGTGCTGGCAAGAGTGAAGATAACTGTGTATTTGCGTTCTCGCTTACGAAATGCTGGTGCTATGAAAGCCCAAATCTGATAGAGCCAGAATGGGCTAGTCAGAAAGAGCCCGATAAAGAATGCAACCTGCAGGCGAAGATCGAACGCTGAGACAACGGAACCAAAGTTCACTGTGGCGTTTACGTTGGCTTCGCTAGCAACTTTTAGAATCGGCTTTTGCAGCTCTACAAATACGTAGTTGAACAACTCCCAGCCAACGATAGTCCCAGCCAGAATGGCAAATGCGGATCTAAAGAGTCTTTTGCGTAATTCTCGAAGGTGCCCCGAGAGTTTCATCCTCTTTTCGGGGTTACGGCGAAGTGCCATTAGTCGTTTTTAGGTTGTTCTTTCTCAGAACCAGCCTTCTTGTCGCCTTCGCGCTCGTCGCCCATCTGCTTCATTTCCTTACGGAAAATACGCATTGATTCACCAAGGCTCTTAGCAAAAGATGGAAGCTTTGGGGCTCCCCAAATGATGAGGACAATAAGAAGAATGATGCCGATTTCCCAGCCCTGTAAATTCATAATTCAAACCTTACTTTTTAGAAGTAACTTGGGTGCCTTTGCTCTCAAGCCTACGCTGTCTATCTAACCTTGAGCGCTTTAGAGCACTTATCTCAATCTTAAGGGTTTTTGACTTCTGCAGGATTGGGTCAAGTGAGCGATTTACCCTGGTTGCAGAGGAACGAAGCTTGTAGCCTACGTAACCTAGGCTCAGCAAAGTGAACAGCGCTACTACCCCGAGAGCATAAGCCCAAAGATTATCCATTTACTCAGCATCCTTAGGCGTAGTTGATGAACGCTCCCCTAGAGCATTCAGGGCAAAATCTCTGACAGATTGGCGGGCAATCTCTGGGCTAATGACCCTAGCGGCTCCACCAAATCGAGCGATTACTCGGCCCAGATTACGAACATCGCCAACGTGAATCTTGAAACGCTTCACAGTCTTGTTTACGGACTCTGGTTCTTCAACAGGTTTGAAGTCATAGATGAGTGAGTAGGCTTCTGGATCCACTTCCAAAGTAACCACTGTGTCCGTTTCTGAAGAGGTGTAGATTTCATCCACTAGCTCAGCACCCAGTGCCGCTTCGCTGATTGGGTTGGCAGTTGGCTTTGCATTTCTCATGCGGTCGAGCCTGAAGGATCTAACATCATTGTTCACAGGGCACCAAGCTCTTAGATAAACAACTTCTCCCTGTGAATCAATTCGAAGAGGTTCAAGCTCTCTATTTAGAGTGGTCTCCCCCCTCAGGTTTAGATAATCGCAGGTGATACTAAATCCGCTAGCCATAGCTTCTCTAATAGCAACCAGATCTGAGTCTCTAGTAACAGTTTCAATAAGGACTGTCTTTTTCTTTTCAGTACTATCGTCTGAGGCCAGAATCTTCTGCAACTCTTCAATCTCGCTGTTATCGACAAGGCCGGGTAGTGAACTTAGGTATACCAATCCAGCGGCTAGAGCAGAGGCCTGTCTTGACGATAACCTAGGAACCTCATCGATTGCTTTACTGAATGTGTAACGAATCGAGACAAATCCTTCTCTCAAATCGTCGTAGTCAACTTCGTAAGAGCCATCCTGATTTGATTTCATCAAATCGGTATAGCTAATCATCTTGACTGCTTTGACTATTTCTTTCTTTGGAACCTTGAAGTGCTCAACAAGTTCCTCGACTGTGTACTCTTCCCCATCAACCAATAGCCCGGTTAAAGCGAGCATCAGGTTGAAGCGGTCAGCGTCATTGAGTTTGATTTCATCAGCCATGAAGATCAGCAACCTTTCGGAAGCCTTCTTGAACTAGCACAGCTAGTTCTTTTGGCTCTATGACTTCAATCTGATCTGCGTACTCTCTAAGTTGCTCTGCCAAAACAAACAGGTCGTGATAGTTCAATCGAAGCGAGTCATCTTTGCGACTAGGGTTCAGATCTAGTTCATACCTGAACCAAGCTTCGCTGCCTGGAGTAATCTTTAGGACAGCTTCTTGACTTCTTGCATGCTCATCCAGTTCTAGGACGGCAGCGTCAATCACAGACTGCTCAGGAGCGGAGAAAAGCCTGAGTTCTCTTCCTTCGGTCACAGTGCGGACCTTGCTAACGATTCGTCTGAGCATAAAGTTTCTAGGAGCTTCGCGCATTTCATCAAAACCTAAGACCAGCCAAGCTCCAGCTATCTGACGCATCAGCCAAGGCTGGAGGGTTCTGGTTTGAATCTCACCGGTTTTAGGAATTCTGTAATCAAACTGGATTACTTGCGATTCAGCAATAGCGAAATCAATGTCTTTGAATGAAGGCTCGAAGGTGTGAATCTTTGGAGAGATTCCAATAATGTCTGACGACTGACCGACAACTCCTAAGGCTCTTAACTTTGTGATTCCACGGCTAGCATCGGTTGAAAGTGATCCACCTGCCCAAGCCTCAGCAGCAAGATTTAGAAGAGCCAGCTGCTTAGGGGTGAGCTTCACATTCTTCGGCCAAGAAAACCCTTCTCGCTTGATTCGATAGGTTGAAACCTGGTTGTTCTCGTCCTCGTGCTTAGGAATCTCTGTTTCAATTCGAATTCCAATTTCACGCAGACTTTCCTTGTCACGCTCAAACTTTCGTTCAAGAGTTGAGTTATCTCCGCCGTGTTTATATTCGTCGTCATAGCCGCGAACGGTTTGCAGTATCTGCTTTTTAGTCAGACCCTCGCTCGCATATAACAATGTGCAAGTCAGGTTGAATAAACGCTCAGGTTTACCCAGTGCGAAATCGTCAGGATCTTTGCTAGCCATTAAGCCAAATGCTACTTGTTTATACCTAGAACGTCGATAACGAAGATAAGTGTTGCGTTAGGTGGGATTGAACCCTGTCCAGCTTCACCATAGGCATCTGTAGGGGGCATAACTGCAATCACCTGTGAACCAACTGCAATACCTTCTAAGGCCTTAACAAAGCCTGGGATTAGGTTTGATGTATTGAGGGTGAAAGTAGCAGGGCTCATAGGTGTTTGCGCATCTCGCGAAACCCAAGAGGAATCAAACGGGTCACCAATAGATTCTGACCAAACCCAACCGGTGTAGTGAACAGTGATTGAGTCGTCCTTCTTTACTAGCTCACCCTTACCTTCAATCAAAGTTGCTCTCTTGAATTCAGTTGGCGCAGAGAAGTTTGGCTGAACCAAACCTGGTTGACGAGTGCTAGGTGCTAGCACAACTGCTGGGAAACCCGCCTCTGGAGATTTCCCAGATCCGGTTGCGTGAGGAAGGTAAACCTTCTTTAGTTCAATAACAAACAGTGAACCCTCAGGGTCGCTTTCTGTTGGAGGTAGAGCGAAAGCAACAACAGAACCCTGCTTTGCTCCACTTAGAGCGTCACAGTAGAGTTTTGTTCCTTCTTGATTGTCGAAGACCTGGGATGCAGAGTCTGAGCCATTCCAAGAGTTTGCTGCCAACTGGTTTCCAGTTGTAGCTGAGAAAACTACGTAGTCAATGGTTAGCAACTGGTTGCCTGTGAACTTAGGTCCTTCACCCTCACGAACAATCTTGCTCTGTGTGGACTTGATGCTTGCTAAGGGTGCCTTAACTGACGCGCCAGCTTCAGAGGTAGCAAACTCGACTGTTGGTACTTTGCCTTTTTCGGCAGTCACCTTGACTGCATCGATCTCAGAACCACCCTTTAGGCTTTCGCAAGCCTGAGGAAGGCCTTCGAATGCTCTGACCTCTGGAGTTGAATTGGACATACAACCGGATAGTGAGATGGCTATAGCAGAGGAAATTAGAATGGCGCTGATTTTGGACACAGTTACAACTTTCTTTGGATTTTAAACAGTTTACTCGTCGTTTTGGTCAAATCCCTTTAGAGTCGCCTCAGCCGAGCTTTTAGCTGAACGAAGTGATTTTCTCAGCTTCTTTTCGCTGATTCCTCGCTCTCCAACGTGCTCGGGGTTCCAAATGGCAATATCTTCATCGTCAAACTCAGGCTTGTTTCGTTTACTAAAACTCGGCAACTTGGTTCCTGGAGCTAATCTTCTGGCAGTCAGCAGGAAGCCTGTGTGGCCACCCATGCGATGCTCAGGTCTTACCGCTAATCCCTGAAGGTGCCAGCCACGAACCAATGATTCAAAGGCTTCTGGTTCGGCATACTGCTCGCTTGATCTGATCTCCTCGGCAACTCTAGATAGCTGAGTGACTGTTGCCACATAACAGATAAGCACTCCACCAGGTGCCAACGCACTAGATACCTGTTCAATGCACTCCCAAGGAGCAAGCATGTCAAGAACTACTCGGTCAATTGATCCAGGTTCAACATGGTTTGTAAGTTCAATTTCAAGACTTCCGATTCGAACATCCCAGTTAGAAGGTCTCATGCCGAAGTGAGTACTAACGTTTGCTTGAGCTATCTCGGCAAACTCTTCTCTTCTCTCAAAAGAAGTTAGATGACCATCTGAACCGATTGCTCTAAGGAGATACATGCTCAGAGCTCCGGAGCCAACACCAGCTTCAACAACTTTCGCTCCAGGGAAAATATCCCCCATGGTCACGATGCTGGCAGCATCCTTAGGGTAAACAATGGCAGCACCGCGTGGCATGGACAAAACAAAGTCAGTTAGTAGTGGCCTGAATGCTAGATACTCAACACCTGACTGGTTTGAAATAACTGAGCCATCTGGTTTACCAATGATTTCATCGTGCATGATGTCGCCACGATGGGTGCCGAATCTGGCACCTTGAACCAAGGTAATCGTGTTAAGGCGACCTTTAGGTCCAGTTAGTTGAACTCTCTCCCCTGCGACAAAGGGCCCGCGATGTTTTCTTGGCTTGTCGCTCATTAGATTAGTTTCCTCAACCGTTTGTAAGTTACGCCCTCAAGAGTAGGCCAAAGAATTCGATCTGGCTTTGATGGAATTTCAATGAAGTTGGGAATTCCAATCGCATATGTTCCTGCGGCTTCAGCTGAAGCTAACCCTGTGCTTGAGTCTTCAAACGCTATGCATTTCTTAGGATCAAAACCTAGAAGCGCAGCTGCCTTTTCATAAGCTTCAGGATGGGGCTTTCCCCTTATGACATCATCGCCTGCAACAATGACATCAAAAGCCTCAAAGTCAATGGCATCAACAACCTGCTTGGCCATCCGGCGCAGGGACATTGTGACTAGAGCAGTTTTCACATTGTGCTTCTTTAGATCTAGGAGCAGCTCTTTAGCTCCCGGTCGCCAAGGAATCACTTTCTCCAGTTTGCTTTGAACTTCATTAGACAGTCGGTTGACTATCTCTTCAGTTTCTAGCGGAACATTCGTACGATCTTTGAATACTTCTGCTGACTTATCGAGACTGAGTCCAATAATGGTCCTTGCATCGTCCTGAGTCCAAGTTCCCTGATGCTCAGCAGCCAAAGCCTGCTCACTAGCCATCCAGTAAGGCTCTGAGTCGATGATTGTGCCATCCATGTCAAACAGGACAGCAAAGGAGGGTTTACGGCCTAGCATTATGTGAAAAGTCTAATCTGCTTGAATGAATTAGAGTTCTTATGACTCATGTAAGTGAAATGGTGATTGATTGAACGAGATTTCAAATATCTTTGGTGGACGAGTACTGATTGTTGCTCTAGACGGTTGGACAGATGCGGGAATGGCTTCAACTGGAGCAGTTTCCTACATAAAAGACAAACTAGCCTCCGAGCTTCTAATTGAAGTTGATGACCAGGACTACTTCGACCTTCTTCGCCAAAGACCAATCATTGTTCTAGACGAGCATGGTGAACGTGACTTCCTGTGGCCAAGTATTGAACTGTTCGGCCCAGGACCTAAAACACCTATTCAACAAAAAGACCTAAGTCTTTACTTCCTAACTGGCCAAGAACCTGCTTTGCAGTGGCAGCACTTGATATCTGAACTTGTTGAGGTAATTGAAGATCGAGACATTCAAGCTGTGATCATGCTTGGTTCTCTCGCTGCTGAAACTCCTCACACTAGACCAATCAAGGTATACAAAAACAGCCAGACTGCTTCGGTTAGAAATGCTTTAGGGATTGAAAGAAGTAACTATGACGGTCGTGCTGGCTTCATGTCCGTTTTAGGTCACGAAATAGAAAAAGCTGGCATTCCAACCATTTCAATCTGGGCTCAGGTCCCCCACTATGTGGCGTCGATGCCTTCGCCTAAGGCTGCTCTTGCACTCATAAATGATCTGGAGATTATGCTCGGCTTCACAGTTGACCACAAAGAAATCTTAGAAGCGGCATTCGAATGGGAAAGATCTGTCGATACGTTCGTTGAAGGTGATGAAGACCTGCAGAACTATATCGCAGTGCTAGAGAAAACAAGAGATGAAACTGAAGCTGAAGAGTTAAGCACAGATCAACTAGCTTTGGAGTTTGAAAAATTCCTAAGGCAAAACGAGGGTGATTCGGGTCCTTCTAAGTCCTAGGCTGAGATCCAGCCGTTGCTAAGCATTATTAATAGCGCAACTCCAACAATCAAACGCCAGATAACAAAAGGCATGAACGAGCCTTTGTTTAGATACTTCAGTAAACCTGCGATGACTAGGTAGCCAACCACAAACGATGTGATGGTTGCAACAATGGTTCCTGATAGCGCTGCTTCATCCAACTGTTGGTAGCTGTCTGAAAATTCAATCAATCCGCTGGCTAGAACAGCAGGAATTCCGATTAGAAAAGAAAAACGCGCTGCTGCAGCACGATTGAATCCAGCGAACAGACCAAAGCTAATGCTCGCCCCTGATCTTGAAACACCTGGGATGACAGCAAGCGCTTGCCCAAGCCCAAAACCAAGAGCTGTGTTGAAAGTCATGTCCTTAATTTCTTTTTGTCTCTTGCCGTAGTGATCGGCTAGGAACAAGATGATCGCAAAGATAATCATGGTGAAGGCGACAACCCAAAGAGTTCTCACAGTCTCTTGGATGAACTCTCTAAGTAGATGTCCGATTAGACCTACTGGAATAGATGCGAAGATGACCAACCAAGCCATCTTGTAATCAGCATTCTCTCTCGCTGCAGAATTGAATAAACCTTTAAACCAAGCCTTGAGTAATCTTGCAATGTCTTTGGCAAAAAAGATCAAAACAGCAGCTTCAGTTCCCAACTGAATGGTTGCTATAAAAGCGGTCGTTGCTGAGTTCTTATCGGACAATCCAGGTACCTGCATGAGTTCAGAAAAGATTTGAACGTGAGCACTTGATGAGACAGGAAGGAATTCTGTGAGGCCTTGAACTATTCCTAGAATTATTGCTTCTAGGAAATTCATGACCAGTCTTCGTCGTCTTCCGCTAACTCCATTGGAAGCACTTCACCAAACTGATCAGAGACAGCTTCTTCATAGTCCATAAAGGCCGTTTTTAGGTGTTCGTAAGTAGCAATAACCGCAGGGTCTTCGCTTCCCCTACCGCTAGATATCGCCTCGTAATGTCTTTCGAGTGCAGCTATCAAACTGTTCAAAGTGTTGCGCGCATCAGCCATAAATCAAAACTACTCCTGCTTGGACTGTTTGTCATGAACTTAAGGCCCCAAGTCTTTACAGGTATTCGTAGTAACATTTAGAACTGGTGCTCAAAGAAAGAGCAGCAACATCAAGTCCGGGTGGCGAAATGGTAGACGCGCTAGCTTGAGGTGCTAGTCCTCGCAAGGGGGTAGGGGTTCAAGTCCCCTTTCGGACACGTAGTTTGAGACAGCTACCACAGGGCCTCGATGGTGACATCGGGGCCCTGTTCTCATTTAGCTTGACTTGGATAATCGCTGAATGTTTGTCATAATCCGCTCCACGCGACATAATCAAGGTAAGTGGATTTAGAACGGATGGAGATAATGCGCTCTTTCAAAGTATTGACGGTAGCAGGCCTTGTTCTGGGCCTAACCTCTTCTGGCTGGGCTCAAGCGACAACTCCCCCTGGTAGATACGTTTCCCTGCTAATTCAAGACACAGGCGGATACACCATTCAGGAGTACGCATTCTCTAGAACTCCAACAGTCTTGTATAGCGATGGTCTTTTGATTGTTCCTGTCAAGTTTCAGAATATGAGATATCCAGGCCAATTCGTCAGCTCGTTCTTGCAAAAGCGCGAGCAACCTTCGGTGTCGAGAATCTTGGACGCTGCTAGAAAAGTGAATCTCATGAATCCTAAATTCGATTGGGGTATGCCAGGGATTGTAGATGTTAACGACACCACGTTCATCACTCAGATATCCCCTAGAGCGACTCAAACCAGGTTTTCGATCTTTGCCCTTGGTTACGACCAAGATGTGAGACCTAAGTCAAAACTTGATGCACGTAAAGCCGTGTCTAAGTTTAGGGAAAAGGTCGAATCATTCAGCCCCGAATACATGTGGACCAAATCCCGTCCTACAATTTGGAAACCAACTAAGTGGTTATACATGGCAACCGAAGCTGATCCAGATCCAACATTTACAAAGATTCATAAGTGGATTGGTTCAAAACCACTTCAGTCGACCCGAACTTGTATGGCAATGACCAACACTGAGAACATTAAATTCAATTCGCTTTTACCGAAACTGGATTCTGCCTCAAGGTTTAGCTCAAATGGCAAGACGTGGATGCTAACAGTACGCCCGCTATATCCGCACGAAACAGGCTGTCAGTCAATAATCAACTAGTTCAAGTTGTAAACTGCTCCATAATGTCCAAAATTGACAATCCAGATATTTCAGAGGCCGCCAACTATTCCCTCGAAGTGGCACGCGAGCGCATTGCTGGCAAAAAACTGTTTGTTCTAACAGGCGCTGGGCTGAGCACTGACTCAGGTATCCCGGACTACCGCGGTCAAGGAAGAGTTGCCAAACATCCGATGACCTATGACACCTTCATGGGTTCATTCGAAGCTCAGCAAAGGTACTGGGCCAGAAGTTTTGTTGGTTGGTCCAGAATCGCCTCAGCACTTCCTAATCCAGGTCACCTAGCCCTCTCCAAAGCAGAAGCACAAGGCAAGTTGCATGCCCTAGTTACTCAGAACGTGGATGGGTTGCACCAGCAGGCAGGAAGTCAAAACGTAATTGACCTTCACGGCAGGCTCGATCAAGTTGTTTGCATGGGCTGTCGGAATTCCATCTCAAGACTAGATATGGATAACTTACTTCAAGAGCTCAATCCATCTTTAGTAAAGGATGAACAAGTTGAATTCACTCCAGATGGTGACGCAGATGTTGAAGGAACAGAGAACTTCATAGTGCCAAGTTGCGCTAAATGCCAAGGAGTCTATAAGCCGGATGTTGTTTTCTTTGGGGAGTCCGTGCCTGTCCAACGTGTTGAACAAGCCTTAGCGAAACTTGATGAATCTGATGTGTTGCTGGTAGCTGGCACATCACTTACGGTCAATTCTGGATACCGCTTTGCAAAACAAGCGGTTAAGTCGCAAAAGTCCATAGTTATCGTGAACATAGGACCCACCCGAGCCGATGCTCTAGCAAACGTAAAAATCGAAGCCAGTACTTCTCTGGCTCTAGAAAGGCTCCTCGTTGACTGAAACAATTCTTGGTTTACTTCGTCATGGACAAACGGATTGGAACATCGATCTAAGACTCCAGGGGTCAACCGACATTCCTTTGAATGAAACAGGCAAAGAGCAAGCAAGGCAGGCAGCTCTTGCCTTGAATCCCGAAGATTGGGATCTGATAATTGCCTCGCCGCTGTCTCGAGCCCGAGACACAGCAGAAATCATTGCTCAGGAACTTTCGATGAATGTAGTCATCGTTCCTGAACTTATTGAAAGATCTTTCGGTGCAGCCGAAGGTTTGGATCACGCTTCTTGGAGGAAGCTATATGAAAGCCACGTACCTATCGAAGGACTTGAATCACTCGAAGACTTGAGGTTACGAACTCATCTGCTACTTGATTTAATTGCAAACGAATACTCAGGCCAACGCGTGCTAGCGGTATCTCATGGAGCCTTTATTAGAAAGGTTTTGACTATTGTGACAAATGGTGAACTTCCAAGAGATGGTGAGAGACTAAGCAATGCTTCTCTGAATAAGTTCATGCATGCAGATGGTCGTTGGACAATTACTGATTACAAGCCAGAAGCGCTAGCGATCTAGTCGATCAAACTGCTCCAAGAGAGCATCAGCAGATTTATTCCAGTCAAATTCTTTAGCTTGAGAAAGCGAAAGCTTGGATTTATGGGACCACGCTTTCGGCTCGTCTAGAGCCAAGACCGCTTTAGCGAAACTCTCTGCTGAATCAGGATCAAAGAAAGTCCCAGCCGAGCCTGCCACTTCATGAAATATCTCAAGTTTTGATACCACCACGGGCGTACCAAGTTGCATAGCCTCAACTAGAGGAATACCGAAGCCCTCATCCTTGCTGGCCGAGACCAATGCAAAGCTGGTTTCAAGTAGGTCTTTGTACTCTTCGTCTGATACTCCGTTGTGAAAAACAAGGCTGGTATCTGCTTGGTGTGCCAGTTTCTCATAGATACATCTTTGGTGTTCAGAGATCTTGCTTAGGAGGTGAAGGCTGAATCCAGGAAGTAGCCCGACTCCCCTGATTAGGGTTTCCACGTTCTTGTATGGCATGAATGAGCCGATGTAGAGAAGATTCTTTGATTCTGCATCCTCGCGAATAAGTGGTTCAGCCATCTTCTCTGGGGCGTTGTAAACAACAACAACTTCCCTCTTGGTGAGGTGGTGTTTAGCTATCAACATCTTGGTCGCTCGAGATACCGTAGCAATCGCATCTGCTCGGTTTAGTAACCAACGCTGTGGTTGGTAACTCAAGTGATATAGACGCCAAATAATGCGTACAAGCAGGTTGAGATCTTGAGGTGGTTTTCTGTGCCTGTAATAGATCAGGTCATGAAGGGTAAGCACTAGCTTGTACTTTCTCCCCCAACTTCCCATCACCTGCATCGGTGAAAACACATGGGTAGCACCAAGGCGGTTTAGCTTTCTAGCAATCAATAACTCGTTAGGTGCCTGTGGGTTATTGAGAACTACGTACTCTATCCCTGTTGGCAAGAAATCAAGTTGCCTTAGATCATGAATGATTGCGACTAGGTGCACTTTGCCAAATAGGGCTTTTGCTAGTTCTGCACTGAAGCGACTAATGCCATCGTGCCTATCGATTCTGATGAACCTGGCATCGAAGTGCAGAGTCTTCATACTCAGTGCTTCTTTGCAAAGAACTTGTTTATGACATCAATGGCTTCGTCGGCTGCCTCATAGTGAACTAGGTGGCCGCAGCTTTTGATCTCATGAACTTCAGCGTGATCCATTGTCTTAGCGAACTCGTAAACAGCAGACACCGGAGTAATCTCGTCCAACTCAGCAGCAATCAATAAGACAGGCTTATGAATTTCTTTTGCGTAAGGAGTAACCACATTCTCGGTAGATGCAACATACGCTTCCCAAACAACCTGAGAGTTAGCGAAGCTGTTGAAGTGGGTTCGGTGTTGTTCCTTGACCCACTTACGCAAGGTTTTGTCTTTTGATTTGGTTGTATACGCAGACATTGAGTCAACCAATAGGTAAGTCTTAGTCATACGGTTTCCAATAACCTCTGGAACAATGTGAGCAACCCAGTAGTAGAACTTGACGAACTCCATCAGTAACTTAGAAACTCCAACGATTCGGCCACCGGCAACAGGATTGACTAGAACTATCTTTTCAAATAGACCTAACTTAGCCTCAGTAGCACTGACAACTAATGTGCCGAAAGAGTGTCCAACAACTAGTGGATTCTCTAGTTTGATTTCCTGCAGAAATGTCTTGAACCAATCTGAATAGGAATTCAATGAGTGCTCTACATTGAGTGCTGCTGATGTTCCAAAGCCAGGTAAATCTGGAGAATAGACATTGAAATCGGTAAGACCCCCTGCGAATGCCTCGAGACCGTGATGATCACCCCTGTATCCGTGGACAAGAACTAGGTTCTTAGCACTACTTGTATCCCCCGTAGTCGCTGGATAAAACCAGTAGTTAGCGTTGATTCCATCAATTGAAACGCTTCTGGGTTCTGCTCTTTTTCGAGCTTCTGCAGTCAATTCAGCGGAAGATTTCACGTTGCACCTCCGATGCCCTATTTCCTTTGTCAATTCTAACTAATAAGCATGACGCGGTCCCATGTTCAGCCTGCGCATCAATGTCCGTTGCTCCAAGTAGTCTTTTGCTGTGAATGACTCAAACAAACTGACGCTACCAAGCTGGCTAGACACTATTGCTGTCTTTGATACAGAAACCACTGGCCTAAATCTTTCTGAAGACAGGATTGTCACAGCTGCGCTTCACCGCATGAACGCCAACGGTGAGGTTCTACCTGGCGGATTCGATTGGGTTCTAAACCCTGGTATTCCTATTCCAGAGATTGCTAGCAAGGTGCACGGCTTCTATGACAAGCATGTTGCTGCAGCCATGCCAGCAGCAGTCGGCGTTCCTCAAATTGTTGATTCAATCAAGCAGTGTTTTGCAGAAGGTATTCCAGTCTTGGCCTACAACGCTGCCTACGACTTCACGATCTTGCACTACGAGGCACTTCGAACTAACGTTGAACCTCTCGAGTTCGGTGCTGTGATTGACCCTCTAGTTATTGATAAGACAATCGACAAATATCGCAAGGGCAAGAGAAACCTCGCTGCTGCTGCTGAGCGATACAGCGTGGAGTTGGTTTCAGCTCACACAGCCAAGGACGATGCTGTTGCGGCAGGTCACGTTGGACTTGCGATGCTGAGATACTTCTTTGCTCAAGAAAAGCCAGTCGTACCTTTCCCTGATACCGCTATTGATCTGCACCAACAGCAAGCTAAATGGGCCGATGAGATAGAGGCAAGTTACGCCAAGTGGCGTCAGCAGGATGTTCCTGACTACAAGCCGGCTTTTGGTTGGCCAGTCAAGCATAAGGATTAAGGAAAATGGACCTCCATTGAGGTCCATTTTCATTTGTAATCAGATTAGTTCTGAGTACCGAAGTTCTTGTATCTAGCGTTGAAGCGCTCAACACGACCAGCTGAGTCCATGATTCTCTGCTTACCTGTGTAGAACGGGTGAGACTCTGAAGAGATTTCAACGTCGAATACTGGGTAAGAGTTTCCGTCTTCCCACTCAATGGTCTTGTTGCTAGTCACGGTTGAGCGAGTTAGGAAAGATACTCCTGATGCTAGATCGCGGAATACAACTGTCTCGTACTTTGGGTGGATGTCAGCCTTCATGAGAAAACTCTTTCAATTCAAAGGGATGGTGTGCTCTAGGCACGCTTCTAAGACTATACCAAATGTTGGCTAGTTTGCCAGTGGTTATTTGGCCCGAACCGAGAATCTGCCTGCCTGGAAGCCTACTTCCAGCTGCAAACCATAGGCTTCGCTGAGTTTCTCAGTGGTAAGTGTGTGGTTTATTGGCCCGCTGGCAATGATTCTGCCCTCATTCAAAACTAGAGCGTGGGTGAAGCCAGCTGGAATCTCCTCGAGATGGTGGGTGACCATGATGATTGCTGGAGCTTGTGGGTGTGAGGCATAGCCACTGAGAATCTTGATGGTTGACTCTCTGGAGCCGATGTCTAGGCTGGCAACAGGCTCATCGAGAAGTAGAAGTTCAGGATCGGGCATAACAGCTCTGGCTATTTGAACTCTCTTCTTTTCCCCATCACTCAGGGTTCCAAAAGGCCTATCCGCGTAATCGCTCAGATGCCATTCGGTTAGAACTCGTCTGGCTCTTCTTTCATCCACATCTTCATACTTCTCTTTGAAGCGACCAGTGACAGCGTATGAAGCGGTCATAACGGCATCTAAAACAGTTTCTGAGTTAGGAATACGGCTAGAAATGGCAGTCGAAGCGAAGCCGACCCGAGTTCTTAGATCAAATACGTTTATCTCCCCCAGTGTCTCTCCTAGAACTGAAGCTGAGCCTGAGGTTGGTTGCAACTGAGCTGCTGCAATCTTGAGCAGCGTTGTCTTTCCTGCTCCGTTTGGTCCCACGATTACCCATCGTTCGCTGTCTTGCACAGTCCAATTGATGTTGTCCAGGATGGTCTTACCTGAGCGATTAACAACAAGGTTCTTGAGAGCCAGCACTTCATTCATAGGATTTCAGCCTAAGGTATTGGCAAATTATGACGCTCTGTGACACACAAAGGGTAAGCCCAGCGCTTAGTCAACAGATTAGGCGTTAAGGTTTTCTTTATGAACCAAAGCCCTCGCCTGTTAGTCATCCTTGATGTTGACTCAACGCTCATTGAGCAAGAGGTGATCGAACTGTTGGCTGATTGTGCTGGCAAAAGAGCAGAGGTTGAGGCTGTTACAGAACGGGCTATGTCTGGTGAATTAGATTTCACAGCCAGCCTCAAAGCCAGAGTCAGTCATCTAAAGGGTTTACCAGAGAGCGTTATTGCTGAAACTCTGGCTAAGTGCACAGTTACCACAGGTGCACACAAACTAATCGAAGCAGTTCAGGCTAAAGGCGGAAAAGTTGGAGCTGTGTCCGGAGGCTTTTCACAACTTCTAGATCCATTGGCTGTGACGTTGAACTTAGATTTTCATCGAGCTAATCAACTAGAGGTGGTTGATGGAATCTTGACGGGTGATGTTATTGGAACCATCATCGATAAGCCTGCCAAGGCAACAGCACTTAGGCAGTGGGCTATTGAGTCCAACATTGATTTGAAACATACAGTCGCTATCGGTGATGGTGCAAATGACTTGGACATGATGAATGTTGCCGGGCTAAGTATTGGCTTTAATGCCAAGCCAAGAGTCAGAGCTGCAGCTGATGTGATCCTTGCATCAAATGACCTTAGCGAAGCGATAGGTCTATTAGGTCTTTAGTGACCGGTTGAGTGCAATCCACCGTCGACGTGAATGATCTCACCAGTAGTCATTGGGAACCAGTCACTTAGAAGAGCAACAATTCCTCTTGCAGCAGGCTCAGTGTCGGCAAGCTCCCAGCGCAGTGGTGCGCGGTCAACCCAAATGTCTTCCATGCTAGAAAAACCAGGAATGCTCTTACCTGCAGGTGTGCGAAGAGGTCCAGCAGAGATCAGGTTCACTCTGATGTTGTCCTTACCTAGGTAGCGAGCTAGGTAACGTGAAGTTGATTCGAATGCAGCCTTAGCAACACCCATCCAGTCGTATACGGGCCATGAAACAGAAGCATCAAAGGTTAGACCTGCAACAGATGCCCCGTCTCTAAGTATTGGCTTTGCTGCCATAGTGATTGATTTCAAAGAATAAGCAGAAACCTGAACAGCTGTTGAAACATCTGCCCATTCTGTTTCTAGGAAGTTACCACCGAGTGCTGTGCCAGGTGCGAAAGCAATAGCGTGAACAATTCCATCTAGGTGAGGTAGGTGCTCAAGCACTCTTGAAGGAAGTGCAGCTAGGTCATCATCGTTTGTAGCATCGAGTTCAATAACCGCACATGGCTTTGGTAAACGCAAGGCAATCTTCTCAGTGATTGGCAACATGCGGCCATAAGAAGAAAGAACGATGTCTGCACCCTGCTCTTGAGCGAGTCTTGCGACTGTGAAAGCGATAGACGCTTCAGTTAGGACACCAGTGATAAGAAGTTTCTTGCCTTCTAGAATTCCCATTTGTAACTGCTCTTTCTAATTGGTTTATCTTGCTTTGATTATTCTGCCAGCAAGAGCGTGAAAAGTGGCTTAGTGGCCCATGCCAAGTCCGCCATCAACAGGGATAACTGCCCCTGAGATGTAGGCTGCATCGTCTCCAGCTAGCCAAAGAACAACCTTGGCGACTTCTTCAGGAGCAGCAAAGCGACCTGCAGGAATCTTGGCTTTGTACTGTTCCTGAACTTCTTCGCTGAGAGCGGCAGTCATGTCGGTATCAATAAAGCCAGGAGCAACAACGTTAGCCGTGATTCCACGACCTCCTAGCTCACGGGTAAGTGATCTAGCCATACCGACCAAACCGCTCTTGGCAGCTGAGTAGTTAACCTGACCTGCTGAACCCAAAAGACCAACAACCGAGCCGATGAAGATTACGCGACCAAACTTGGCCTTCATCATTCCCTTGGTTGCACGCTTTAGAACTCTGAAAGAACCAGAGAGGTTGGTGTTTAGAACATATTCAAAGTCTTCATCAGACATACGCATCAGCAAAGTGTCTTTAGTGATACCTGCGTTGGCAACTAGAACTTCAACTGGACCTAGCTTCTCTTCGATCTCAGCGAAGGCAGCATCAAGTGATGCTCCATCGGTAACATCAGCAACTACACTCAATGCACCAGCAGGGCCTTCCCCACTTCTAACTGTTACTGCGACTCGGTGTCCAGCTTTGATAAATTCCTCGGCAATAGCTTTACCAATACCGCGGTTTCCGCCGGTTACTAAAACAGTTCTTGGAGTTGACATCTGGTTTCGCCTTCTGAAGTAACTAGGTGATAATTGCCTTATAAGCATCACAAGTCTATATCCGGGCTTGTTCTGAATGCTTCTGGATAGGAACCTAAAAATTGGCTAAAACTCAGTCGGTAACTTCCTTAGAGGTTTCCCCTGAAGAAGAGCGTCGTAGCCGTTTTATCAAATACACGGTGGCAATGATTATCAGAGTTGTCTGCATCGTCCTAGCCGTTAGCGTGCCTCTTGGCTGGCTAACCCTGCTGTTTTCACTAGGTGCCATATTCCTTCCATACTTTGCGGTAATCATTGCCAACGCCCAAGGGGCTAACTCATCAAAAGCCTCAAGAAAATCGGCTGAAGCACCAACAATCAGCATTTCGGCTGATTCCTTTAGGGAAGCTAAGACCAAGAATGACGACTCAGAGTAAGCGCAACACAGCCTGGTTGAAATGGGCTGTCTTAGTAGTTTCGTTCACAGTCGCCTGCTGGTTCTTATCGCAGTGGCAATTCGAAAGACAAGCGGAAGTTGTTGGTAAGAATCAACTAATTGAGGCCAATTACAATGCTGAGCCAAAAGCCTTGGAAGAAATCCTTGCACCAACTCAAAACTGGGATAGCTCATTGGCATTTAGATCTGCAACTGTAACTGGTAGATACCTACCTGAGGCCAGTTACATCGTTAGAAATAGACCTTTCAACGCCTACCCCGGCTTCCTACAGTTGATTGCTTTTGAAACCAATCAGGGTTCTGTGATTTGGATTGAGCGAGGATGGCTACCGACTGGAAGCACAGCTGATACACCTGATCTGATTCCAGAAGTAAACGACGCAGAGAGAACTCTTGAGATTAGGTTGCGACCAGCTGAACCAGATCTGGATAGAACTGCTCCAGACGGTCAGCTCTCAAGCATTTATCTTGAAGAGGCAAGTCTCCAACTAAACAAAGAGAATGTTTATACGCAGGCCTATGGCAGATTGAAATTTGAAGTTCCAGAGGCTCCTCGTGGCCAAGCAATTCCAAAACCAATGCTCAGTGAAGGTAATCACCTCAGTTATGCGTTGCAATGGATTCTCTTTGGCCTTATGGCAATCGGTGCCGTCTTCTGGACTCTTTCTCAAGAGCGGAGAAGAAAAGCTGGGTTACCGCCTAGACGATTGAGAATACTTAACCGTGATAAAGACGCAGAAGTTGAAGACAAACTTCTTGACTAAGAAGTTTTACTTCCTAACGGCTCTCAGAGCAACAACTCCAAAACCAACCTTGTTGATGACATCAGCAAAGACGTAAATGATTGCTGCCACGCATACGGCTAGCTGGATGGTTTGTGCATCAGATCCTGATAGTTCTAAGAACTCCTGAGTAGCTGTTCCGATTGGATAAATCATCCAACCGAAAACAACAAACTTCTTCATCGTCTCCACAGATCTTTTTACCAACACTGTTCCCTTGGTTGGCTTGATGTTCCAGATTGTGTAAACGATGTATAGCCAAGCAAAAGTAGACAGTGCGAAGTTGACGTAGTTACCAACTGTTCCTGGCGCACCAATCTCACCGAAATAACCGGTAATGATCATGACTAGGTCAGCAAGAACCAGTCGGTAAGTAAACCCCTTTGGTGCTCCCGCCAGAGATGCAATGATTCCGAACTCTAGAAGAAGTAGTGGAGTTGTAAGAAGCCAATCGAGATATCTAATCGGCATTGTCGATTCAATAGCGGCAACATCAGTAAGACCTGGGAAGGAAACAACCTGAGTCATCTGCCAATAGAAGATGGCAGCAATGAAAGTAACTAACGCTGCATAAGTCGCAGTCGCTTTGTGTTCAGTCTTTAGTTCACTTCGCTCAAGCACAAAGTACAGAGTTCCTGCAGCCATAGATACAAAGCCGAGCATAAACAGTGCTTGCGTAATCGTTACTAGATCCATTTCTAAACCTTTCTTTTTTCTTGTAAAAACACTATTAGGAATAGGCGGCAATACCGTTTAGGACAACACGATTAGTTCGCGGTATCCGTCATTCCAAAGGTCTTCTTGCCCATCAGGCATGACCAAGACACGCTCAGGGTTCAACGCATCAACTGCACCAACATCGTGAGAAACCAACACCACAGCTCCTGTGAAGGATGCAAGTGCTTTCAAGATTTCCTCGCGGCTAGCTGGGTCTAAGTTGTTTGTTGGCTCATCCAGAAGCAGCACATTGGCTCTTGAGACAACGAGTGCTGCAAGGGCAAGTCGAGTCTTCTCCCCTCCCGACAAAACTGCTGCTAGCTTGTCAACATCATCACCAGAGAACAGGAATGATCCCAATACTTTTCTAGCATCAGTGTCGTTTAGTTCGGGAGCTGATTCCTTCATGTTCTGCAAAACAGTCTTGGTTACATCCAAGGTTTCATGTTCCTGGGCGTAGTAACCGACCTTTAAGCCATGGCCTGCGTCAATCTTTCCTGTGTCGGGGTCTTCAACTGCACCAAGAATTCTAAGCAATGTTGTTTTACCTGCACCGTTGAGCCCAATTATGACAACGCGAGATCCTCTATCGATTGCTAGATCAACTGCAGTGAAAATCTCAAGTGAGCCATAACTCTTACTGAGGTTGTGCCCGAACAGTGGCGTCTTGCCACAAGCCTGTGGTTCAGGGAATCTGATGTTAGCAACCCTGTCCTTCTCACGAACATCATCAAGGGAACTAAGAAGTTTCTCAGCTCGTTTATTCATTTGATGAGCAGCAGAAGCTTTTGAGGCTTTTGCACCGAACTTGGCGGCTTGCAGTTGCAAAACAGATGCCTTCTTTTCGGCGATGGCACGATCACGCTTGCGTCGCTCTTCATCTGCTTCACGTTGCTTCAGATATGATCGCCAACCCATGTTGTAGATATCAATAACTCCACGGTTGGCATCTAGGTAGAAAACTCGGTTGACGGTTTCTTCGACGATATCGATATCGTGACTAATGACAATGAGTCCACCCTGGTAGTTCTTTAGAAACTCTCTTAGCCAAATGATGCTGTCAGCATCTAAGTGGTTTGTCGGCTCATCCAAAATCATTGTGGTCGCATCAGAGAAAAGAATTCGAGCAAGTTCGATTCTTCGTCGCTGACCACCGGAAAGAGTTCCAATAGGTTGACTCAAAACACTTGGCTTTAGTCCTAGGTTGCTGGCAATTGCAGCAGCCTCAGCTTCAGCTGCATAGCCACCGTTAGATTGGAACTGGTTCTCTAGCTTCTCGTAGCGCTCCATGGCCTGCTCGTAGACATCTTCATCAACTGAGCCCATTTGCTCTCTAGTGGCTTCAAGCTTCTTCAGAATGGTTCCCAGGCCTCTGGCGTTGAGAATACGATCGCTGGCTAGCTCTTCAAGATCGCCTGTTCTAGGGTCTTGAGGAAGATAACCAATCTCCCCGATTCTCTCAACTGTTCCATTGCTTGGCTGGAAATCCCCTGCAATTACCTTGGTCAGAGTTGTTTTTCCAGCACCGTTACGGCCAACAAGCCCTACTTTGTCTCCTTTAGAGACCTGAAAGTTAACCCCAGACATCAATACCCTGGCACCTATGGTTATCTCAAGTTCACGCACGTTAATCATGACGGAACTCCAATTGGTGGTTGATTTTGAAGAAGCCGAATTTGGCTCCATGTACTACCCTACAATTAAGAAAAACAAAGAGGTATGAAAGGCCAACAAGTGAGCATTGCACAACCAAGAAACCTAACCCTTATTGACACCGTTATTTCACGTTCAAGAGTTTCTGATATAGCTCTAGTTTCTGTTGGTGTTCTAGTGACAGCTCTTGCTGCTCAAGCTCAGATCCCAGCAGTTCCTGTGCCTTTCACTCTTCAGACCCTAGCTGTGCTACTTATTGGCGCAACCTACGGTGCTGCTCGTGGTGCCATCACTATGGCCACCTACGCATTGGTTGGTGTTCTAGGTGCTCCAGTCTTTGCAGGAGCTTCAAGCGGTGTTGCTGCTCTATTCGGTGCTCGTGGTGGTTTTATCATTGGATTTATTTTTGCTGCAGCACTAGTTGGCCGCATGGCAGAACTTAAGTGGAGTTCAAACTTCGCAAAGATGACAGCTAGCTATGTTCTAGGGTCTGTTGTTATTTACGCTATGGGTATCCCAGTGTTGGCGATGTTTGTTTTCTCTGCAGATCTATTTGCCGCTACAGCTGCAATGGTTCCATTCATGATTTGGGATGCAGTGAAAGCTGTGATCGCTGGAGCACTACTTCCTACAGCCTGGGCTGTAGTGAAATCAATCAAGAAGTAATTAGATCGCGAAACCAATCGCGCGCATTTGCTCTTTACCGTCGTCAGTAATTAGTTCTGGACCCCATGGCGGCATCCACACCCAGTTGATTCTGAAAGCTTCAACAACTCCATCGAGTGCCATACCCATTTGCTCTTCAATGACATCTGTTAGCGGACATCCTGCTGAAGTTAGAGTCATGTGAATCAATAGAGCGTCATCTTCTGATTTCTTCAAATCATAGATAAGCCCTAGGTCAACAATGTTGACCCCAATCTCAGGGTCAATAACCTCTTTTATGGCTTCTAGTACTTGATCGTACTTCTCAGGTGTTAGCTCTAGTTCAGTCAAGTCTTAGGCCTTCACGTAACGGTCGTAACCTTCAGCTTCAAGCTGGTCAGCAAGTTCTGCTCCACCCTGCTCGGCTATCTTGCCATCAACGAAGACGTGCACAAAGTCAGGCTTGATGTACTTCAAGATTCTTGTGTAGTGAGTGATCATCAGAACACCTAGATCATTGTCCTTGTGTGCACGGTTTACACCTTCAGAAACAATCTTTAGAGCGTCAACGTCAAGACCTGAGTCAGTCTCATCCAAGATTGCGAACCTAGGCTTCAGAAGTTCAAGCTGCAAGATTTCGTGACGCTTCTTTTCTCCACCTGAGAAACCCTCGTTGACGTTACGCTCTGAGAAGGTTGAGTCAATCTTTAGACCGGCCATTGCTTCGCGAACATCCTTAATCCAAGTTCTAAGAGCTGGAGCTTCGCCCGTTATAGCGGTCTTGGCTGTTCTGAGGAAGTTTGAAACAGATACACCAGGAATCTCAACCGGGTACTGCATTGCTAGGAACAATCCAGCCTTTGCTCTTTCGTCAACGCTCATCTCTAGAACATCTTCGCCATCTAGGAGAATCTCACCTTTAGTAACTGTGTACTTAGGGTGACCTGCGATTGAGTAAGCCAATGTTGATTTGCCAGAACCGTTAGGTCCCATCACTGCGTGGATTTCACCACTGTTGATGGTTAGGTCAACACCCTTAAGGATTTCCTTAGTGCCCTGATCTGTTTCAACAGTTACGTGTAAGTTCTTTACTTCTAAAGTTGCCATGATTTTCCTTTTCACCTAAGCCTGTTCGTATTCGATAAAAACTTCGCCGTTTTCGACTAGCACTTCATAAATTGAAACTGGTTCAAACGCTGGAAGAGTAAGTGGAGCTCCTGTTTCAAGAGAGAACTTCGCACCGTGTGCCCAACACTCGATTGTCTCGTTGTCAACAAAGCCTTCGCTCAGAGAGATCTCTCCATGTGAACACTTGTCATCCAAAGCGTGGAACTCACCACTAGGGGTTTTGATAATTGCGATTGGGTGATCACCGATCTTCACGCGAAGTGCACGACCTGGCTTGATGTCATCAACGCCACAGATTCTAATTGCCATTATTTGCTCCCTAGTTTTTCTTCTAAGACTTTTGTAAGACGGTCAACAAGCTCATCTACCTGAGTTCTTTGCAAGATGTCAACCAAGAACCCTAGAACTACTAGTCGTCTTGCCTCATCCGCTGAGATGCCTCTTGCCTGTAAGTAAAAAAGTTGCTCGTCATCAAAGCGACCTGATGCAGATGCGTGACCTGCTCCTTCGATTTCACCTGTTTCAATTTCGAGGTTAGGAACCGAGTCAGCGCGAGCACCGTCGGTAAGTAAAAGGTTTCTGTTTAGTTCGTAAGTGTCAGTGCCTTCAGCTACGACACGGATAAGAACATCACCAATCCAAACTGTGTGAGCCTTGTTGCCTTGAAGAGCACCCTTGTAGGTCACTCTTGACTTACAGTTAGGCGCTGCGTGATCTACGAATGGTCTGTTTTCGATGTGTTGACCTGCATCAGCAAAGTAAACACCGTTCATTTCAACTTCAGAACCAGGCCCAGTGAATGTTGTTACTGGAGTAATACGAATCAGGTCGCCACCCAAAGATGCAACAGAGTGCTTTAGGTAAGAGTTTCTAGCAAGTTTTGAGAAGTGTGCCGAAACGTGAGAAGAGCCCTTATCCCAGTTCTGAACTGAAATTAGGTTTAGCTTTGCTTCGTCGTGAACATCAACTTCAATAATCTCGGCAAGAACTCCCAAGCCTGAGTGCTCAAACACTAGAGTCGCTTTGCTGAACTTCTTAGCTACCACTAGAACGTGAAGAGCTGATGGAGTTGATCCCGAACCATTGATGTTGATCACAACCGGTTCAGATACTTCAGCGCTATCTGCAATTTCAACTAGCAAAGTCTTGCTTGCATTTGTGTATGCAGCGGCTGCTACCTTGTCTTCAGGAACTCCGATAGATCCAACTCTTGGGTCTGTGCTTTCTATCCAAGAGATGCTTACTTGTGAAGATGATGTGAAGCCAACTTCTGCTTCATACTCCCCCAGAACATCTGCATCAAGACCCTTTAGCTGTTCTGGCTGCAGATAACGCCAGAGGTCTTGAAGTGGAGAAACAGCATCAAAGTCTGAAACAGATTTTGATCTTGGTCTGTCGCTTCTAATTTGAAGTGGAACAAAAGAACCGTGTGTGTGCTCAGCAAGCCCGTGCTGTGCGGTTTTTTGTGAATCTGACATTAACCGACAGCGCCTTCCATTTGCATCTCAATAAGTTTGTTTAGTTCTAGCGCGTATTCCATCGGTAGTTCTTTAGCGATCGGCTCAATGAATCCTCGAACAATCATCGCCATTGCTTCATCTTCAGCAAGTCCTCTTGACTGAAGGTAGAACAGCTGCTCATCGCTCACTCTAGAAACAGTTGCTTCGTGACCCATTGAAACATCATCTTCACGAACATCAACTGCAGGGTATGTGTCGCTTCTTGAAATGGTGTCAATTAGAAGAGCATCACAACGAACAGTGTTTGCTGAGTGGTGAGCTCCTGGGTTCACTCGGATTTCACCACGGTAAGAAGTTCTACCTCCGGCACGAGCAATTGACTTAGAAACAATTGATGAAGAAGTGTATGGAGCAAGGTGAATCATCTTCGCCCCAGCATCCTGGTGCTGACCTTCGCCAGCGAAAGCAACAGAAAGAGTTTCTCCTCTAGCGTGCTCACCAGCAAGAATCACAGCTGGATACTTCATGGTTACCTTAGACCCGATGTTGCCATCGATCCATTCCATAGTTGCACCCTCGTGAGCTACTGCTCTCTTAGTAACGAGGTTGTATACGTTGTTAGACCAGTTTTGAATTGTTGTGTAACGAACGCGAGCGTTCTTCTTCACAATGATTTCAACAACTGCTGAGTGCAATGAGTCGCTCTTGTAAATCGGTGCTGTACATCCTTCGATGTAATGAACATAAGAACCTTCGTCAGCAATGATTAGTGTTCTTTCGAACTGCCCCATGTTCTCAGTGTTGATTCGGAAGTAAGCCTGTAGTGGAATCTCAACGTGAACGCCCTTAGGAACGTACACAAAAGACCCACCCGACCACACAGCAGTGTTTAGCGCAGCAAACTTGTTATCTCCTGCTGGGATGACAGTTCCGAAATATTCCTTGAAGATTTCTGGATGTTCCTTCAAGGCTGTGTCGGTGTCCATGAAGATAACACCTTGACGTTCTAGTTCCTCATTGATCTGGTGATACACAACTTCAGATTCATACTGAGCAGCAACACCTGAAACGAGTCTCTGACGTTCCGCCTCAGGAATACCTAGCTTCTCGTAAGTGTTCTTGATCTCTTCAGGAAGTTCTTCCCAAGATGCAGCTTGCTTCTCTGTAGAGCGCACGAAGTATTTAATGTTGTCGAAGTCGATGCCACTTAGATCTGAGCCCCAAGTTGGCATTGGCTTTTTCTGGAAGTATGAGAAACCTTTTAGTCTCATATCCAACATCCACTGTGGCTCAGACTTCAGGTTAGAAATATCAGAGACTACCTCTGTGTTAATTCCTCTTCTGGCACTTTGACCAGCAGCGTCAGTGTCAGACCACCCAAACTCGTAAACTCCAAGGCTGTCTAGCTCTGGACGTTCGATGGCGGAATCTGGCATTGCGACCTCTTTCTGAAGGTGTTGGAAAAACCATTGTGCAGCACTCGAAGAAGATGTTTTTGCAAAAGGTTCGCACTTCTCAGGCTCTTCTATGCTTTCGGGACTAGTCTAAGTTTACCTAAACGTTACCTACAGCGTAACCCCACGCACTAGCAAGAAAGAGCATGTCTTGATCGACAGATTGTTTGGCAGTCAAAGAATTCGTATGTATGCGTGGCTATCACTTATTAGCCAAATTCTTATTGTTGTGACCGGTGGAGCTGTTCGCCTAACCGGTTCAGGCCTTGGCTGCCCAACTTGGCCTGAGTGTGAGCCTGGCTCTATTGTGAACGTCCCTGAACAAGGGATTCACGGAGTGATTGAGTTCGGTAACCGACTGCTTACCTTCCTTCTTCTTTTCATTGCTCTCGGAACATTCATCACTGTGATGAGACTCAAAAAGGGTCACCGCAAGGGTCTGTTCTGGACTTCCCTTTGCCTAGGTCTGGGAATAATCGTCCAAGCTCTTCTGGGCGGAGTAACTGTTCTTACAGGACTGAACTCTTGGATTGTTGGAGCTCACTTCTTAGTTTCTATGGTGCTAATCGCCATCGCAACTTTCCTACTTTGGTATTCAAGAGGCAGAAGAAGACTTGCAGCCAAGAAGGCTCTCTCCCGCATTGCATTCTTAATCGTTCCAACAGCGATAGCGGTAATCATTATTGGAGTGATTCTCACTGGTTCCGGTCCTCACGCAGGCGACTCGGACACCCCGAGAAATGGTTTGGACTCCGAGTTATGGTCGCACTACCACTCTTACCCCGCTTACCTATTGTTGACTCTTGCTCTAATTCTCGTTCTTTTGAGATATCGCCTCACCGGATCTAATTCAGCAAAGTATTCAATCGCATACGTTGCATTGATAGCTTCCCAAGCATTATTGGGTCTAGTTCAAACCTGGACTGGTCTTCCGATCGCACTTGTTGCTTTACACATGGCGGGAGCATCAGTCCTCGCCAGCATGACTACATACCAAGCACTTCTAAACAAAGCTTGGACAGGTAGTAAATGAGCGCTGTTTTCTGGTTTCGAAGAGATCTAAGACTCAAAGACAATGAGGCACTAACTGCCGCCTTTGCTGCAAGTGATGCGACCGGTAACAATGGAGTTCTAGCGCTCTACATGTTCAACAATGCTGAATACCTTCAGCTTGAAGGAATAAGACAGCACAGCTTGACCGAATCCCTGCGTTCCTTGAGTCAGGACCTCTCTAGCAAGCTACACATCATCGATGTTGATTCAACTGAGCAGTTTGCCAACGGACTTGTCGAAGCCTGTCTGGCCATCGGAACCAAACAGGTTTTTGCCACTGAATCCTTTGATCCAAAAGGCATGGCTGAGCAGGTACTTGTTGCTAGGTTCCTTGAATCTAAAGGGATTTCCCTGCATTTAGTTGGCTCAAACTATGCGGTTCGACCTGGCACAGTTAGAAAGCCAGATGGAGCAAACTACCGTGTTTATACTCCGTTCTATAAGGCTTGGGTTCACCTTGCCGATGTCCTACCGAAGCAGCTGCCTAAAAACCCAACTTGGCTAGAAGTCGATAAGAACAAGGTTGTTCCAAGCCCAACCAAAGACTCACCCATCAAGGTCAAAGCTGGTGAAGCTTTTGCTTTGCGAACTTTTCAAAGGTTTCAAAAGCGAGCACTAGATGAGTATGACCAGATGCGCAATAGAGCTGATCTAAGCGGAACGTCACATCTTTCTCACGCCCTAGCTCATGGTGAGATTCACCCTAGAACCTTGCTAGCGCAACTAGGCGATTCTTCTGGTCATGAAGTTTTCAGAAAAGAAATCGCCTGGCGAGAGTTCTATGCTGATGTTCTCTTTCACTATCCACACACAGTCGACGATTACTACGAACCGAGGTTCAAGAAACTTCGCTATGACACAGGCGCTGCTGCAGAAAAAAAGTTTGAAGCCTGGTGCAAGGGTGAAACTGGTTTCCCGATGGTCGATGCTGGAATGAGGCAATTACTTCAAGAGGGATGGATGCATAACCGAGTTCGCATGATTGCGGCTTCGTTCTTGGTAAAAGATCTTCACCTTGAATGGACTCTTGGTGCTGAGCACTTTGAAAAGCACCTGAGTGATTTTGATCCCGCATCTAATTCACACGGCTGGCAGTGGACAGCAGGCTGTGGTACCGATGCCTCCCCTTACTACCGAATCTTCAATCCAATTCTTCAGGGGCTAAAGTTTGACCCTAATGGCGATTACGTTCGAAAGTATGTTCCTGAGCTTAGACATCTTGAAGGATCAGCAGCCCATGAACCTTGGGAAGTATTTGATGGTTATTCAGATGGTTATCCAGTTCAGATTGTTGATCACACCACTGAACGAAACGAATCGCTCGCGAGACTTGAAGAGGTAAAGGTTTCTTAGAAGATCTTTACAAACATCAACGGGTCAACGCCAATGGCAATAAAGAGGACCGTTAGGTAAGTAATTGAGAAGTGGAAGAGCTTCATCGGGTTCTTGACTTCCCCAGCCCTTGTCTTGTTTAGAAGCAGATGAGCTTCAACAATGAACCAAACACCACCAACAACAGCAGTAAGTGTGTAAATCAAGCCCATTGGGTGGACCGGGATCAATAGCAAGGTCGATGCCACCATCGCATAGCTATAAATCACAATCTGGCTGGCAACCTTCCACTTATCTGCTACGACAGGCAACATTGGCACCCCGGCAGCCTTGTAATCGTCTAAATACTTTATAGACAGTGGCCAGTAATGAGGCGGAGTCCAGAGGAAAATCATCAAAAACAGCACCGCTGCTGACCAGGTAACGGTCCCAGTTACCGAACTGAAGCCAATTAGCACCGGCATTGCCCCTGCTGCGCCTCCCCAGACGATGTTTTGAGAGGTTCTGCGCTTCAGAAGCAGGGTGTAGATGAAAATGTAGAAAAGCTGGGCTGAAAGGGCCAAAGCCGCACTTAGCCAGTTAACTAGGAGCCCAAGCCACAAAACAGAGATGATTCCGATGGCAAAAGCGAAGACCTTTGCCTCTAATTTGTTCAATTCCCCTGTAACTAAAGGTCTTTTCTGGGTTCTACCCATTATTTTGTCGATATCGGTGTCAATAATGCAGTTAAAGGCGTTAGCTGAGCCAGCACTTAGGGCTCCACCGACCAAAGTAGCAAGCACTAGCCAAAGATCAGGAATCCCCTGTTGGGCCAAAATCATGACTGGAACGGTCGTAATAAGAAGTAATTCAATGACTCTTGGCTTAGTCAAAGCCAAATAAGCAGCTGCCTTTCGACCAAAGGAAATACGGCCCTTTGGGGCTACTGGGGTGTCGGTTTTGATGGAAGTCATTGCCTCTAGTCTAAGCGAATTAGACTCTTCCGTTACATATCCGTAATCAAATGGGCCACGGGTATAGACTTCAAATGCACTAAAAACAAGGTTAGGAACCCCTAGTTCTAAGGCTTTTAGTTGCCAAGGTGGCAAGGATGCCAATCAAGAAAATCTCAAAAACTTAAAGGAGAGCGTGCTGTGTCACTAATCTGGGACAACATCGATTCAAAGTCAGTAGACACAGCTCGTGTCCTAGCTGCAGACGCCGTAGAAAAAGTCGGCAACGGCCACCCAGGAACCGCAATTTCCCTTGCTCCTGTCGCCTATCTTCTTTTTCACAAGGTCATGAAACATGATCCTGCTGATGAAAAGTGGTCTGGCCGCGACCGCTTCATCTTGAGTGTTGGTCACTCATCACTAACTATTTACAACCAGCTTTACTTAGCAGGTTACGGACTTGAGCTTGATGACATCAAGTCATTGAGAACTTGGGGTTCTGCTACACCTGGTCACCCAGAGTATGGACACACCAAGGGTGTTGAGATTACTACTGGCCCTCTAGGCCAAGGTCTTGCCTCAGCAACTGGTTTTGCATACGCTGCAAGATTTGAACGGGGTCTTTTTGATCCAGAAACTCCAATGGGTGAAAGTGCATTCGATCACTTCATCTACGTCATCGCAGGTGATGGAGACATGCAGGAAGGTGTCACTAGCGAAGCTGCATCACTTGCTGGCCACCAGCAACTAGGAAATCTAGTTGTGATCTATGACTCCAACCAGATTTCTATCGAAGATGACACCAACATTGCTTTCACTGAAGACTTAACCGCAAGATACGAAGCATACGGTTGGCACACACAAACAGTTGACTGGAAGAAAACAGGCAACTACAAAGAAGACATCCACGAACTTTACGGAGCTATTGAAAAAGCAAAAGCTGAAACTACTAAGCCTTCACTGATTACTCTTCGAACAATCATCGGTTGGCCTTCACCTAAGAAGCAGAACACTGGAAAGATTCACGGTTCAGCTCTTGGTGCAGAGGAACTTGCAGGACTAAAGACTGCACTTGGATTTGATCCAGAAAAGACTTTCGAAGTTCACGATGAGGTCATCAATCACACCAGAACTAATGCCGCTAACCGCGCAGCTGAATCTAGAACTGCATGGCAGGCCAAGTTTGATTCATGGGCAAAAGCAAATCCAGACAAGAAGAAACTCTTTGACAGAGTTGAATCCGGTGAGACTCCTGCAGAGCTTGCATCAGCACTTCCAGTGTTCGAAGGTGGAACAGAAGTTTCTACTCGTTCAGCAAGCGGAAAAGTTATCAACGCAATCGCTAAGGTAATGCCTGAACTTTGGGGTGGATCAGCTGACCTCGCTGAATCAAACAACACAACCATCGAAGGAGCAAAGTCTTTCGTTCCTGCCGAGTGGTCAACCCACGAATGGTCTGGTAACCCTTACGGTCGTGTGCTTCACTTTGGTATTCGCGAGCACGCTATGGGTGCAATCCTCAACGGAATCGTGTTGCACGGAAACACTCGTGTATTCGGTGGAACCTTCCTTATCTTCAGCGACTACATGAGACCAGCTGTTCGCTTGGCTGCTCTAATGAAGGTCCCTTCAATCTTTGTTTGGACACACGACAGTGTTGCTCTAGGTGAAGATGGCCCTACTCACCAGCCAGTAGAACAACTTGCAACTCTAAGAGCTATTCCAGGACTAGACATGGTTCGTCCAGGAGACGCTAACGAGGTTGCTTACGCATGGAAGACAATCTTGGAGCGTCGCGAAAACCCTGCGGGTATCGCGCTTACTAGACAGAACATTCCAGTATTCAAGCGCGGCGAAGCAGATGCAACAGGCGCAGTTGTTGCTTCAGCTGAACATACTGCTAAAGGCGCATACACACTTGTCGATGCATCAAATGCAAAGCCAGAGCTGATTCTCATTGCAACTGGATCTGAAGTTCAGTTAGCAGTTGAGGCAAGACTCAAGCTGGAAGAACAAGGAATCAAGACACGAGTTGTTTCAGCACCTTGTGTTGAATGGTTTGATGAGCAATCAGATTCTTACAAAGAGTCAGTGCTTCCTGCAGCTGTTTCAGCAAGAGTTTCAGTTGAAGCAGGACTTGCACTTGGTTGGAGTAAGTATGTCGGTCGTTCAGGCGAGAGTGTCTCTATCGAACACTTTGGAGCATCAGCTGACTACAAGACTCTATTTAGAGAGTTTGGCATGACCACAGATGCAGTTATTGCAGCTGCCCACAAATCATTGAGTAACTAGAAACCAACAGGAGAAAAACTATGACTAGCCCTCTAGCTCAGGTAGCAGCAAACGGAGTCAGCATCTGGCTTGACGATCTATCGAGAACCAGAATCACGAGCGGTGATTTGGCCGAACTGATTCACTCTCGCAACGTTGTTGGTGTTACTACTAACCCGACAATCTTTGCCCAGTCAATTGGAAAAGGTGAAGGCTACGAAGCTCAGGTAACTGAGTTGGCTCTAGCAGGAGCAAGCGCTTCTGAAGCAATCTTTGAAATCACTACCAAGGATGTTTCTGACGCCTGTGACGTATTCGCTGATGTTTATGCAAAGTCAAACGGGTTCGATGGTCGTGTCTCAATTGAGGTTGAGCCTGGCCTAGCCAACGACACAGCAGGAACCGTTGCTCAGGCAAAGGAACTCTACGCCAAGGTAAACCGTGAGAATGTCATGATCAAGATTCCTGCTACCAAAGCAGGACTTGCAGCAATAACTGAAGTTATCTCCAATGGAATCAGCGTTAACGTGACCTTGATTTTCTCTCTTCAGCGTTACCGTGAAGTTATTGAGGCTTACAAGGCCGGCATTGCTCTTGCTCACGCGGCGGGCAAAGATCTTTCAAAGATCCATTCAGTCGCATCATTTTTTGTCTCTCGTGTTGACACAGAGATTGATAAGCGCTTAGTTGCTGTTGGCACAGGTGATGCGCTTCAGATGAAGAGCAAAGCTGCCCTTGCTAACGCAAGACTTGCCTATGAAGTATTTGAGATTGAGTTTGCTAAAGACGACTGGAGCACTCTTGCTTCAGCTGGAGCAAACAAGCAGCGCCCGTTGATGGCTTCAACCGGTGTCAAAGACCCAGCGCTTAGCGACACTCTTTACGTAACTGAGTTGATTGCTCCAGAACTTGTAAACACCATGCCTGAAAAGACAATGGAAGCAGTCTTCGATCACGGAGTAGTTCCGCAGAACAGCATTACAGGTAAGTATGAAGAAGCAAAGCTTGTTCTACACACCATCGGAGCTATGGGAATCTCATACGACGAAGTAACTGAACTTCTTGAAAAAGAGGGTGTAGACAAGTTCATCATTTCTTGGAACGAACTAGTTGAGTCAGTAGACGCAGCTCTTAAGGCATCAAAGTAATGACCATTAGCGTTAGAGCCTTCGGCTCAGCAAGTGCTGCAGTTGAGCAAACAATTGAAACATTGGTTGCCGACAAGGTAGCAAGTCGGATTGCCGCCAAGGACTTCACTCTTTGGGGTAAAGAAGCAGAAGCCGAATCTTCAATCAGATTGGGTTGGGTTACTTCTGCTAAAGATTCACAGAATCTAGTTGCTGAAATCTTGGAACTTAGAGATTCATTCAAAGCTCGTGGCATCAACAGATTCGTGCTGTGTGGAATGGGTGGCTCTTCCCTAGCTCCTGAAGTTATTACAAACAAGTACGGTGTTGAGTTAGTTGTTCTTGATTCAACTTCCCCAGATCAGGTGAGCTCTGTTGTAGCTGAGAGCATTGAACGTACTGCAATCATCGTTTCTTCTAAATCGGGTTCAACAGTCGAAACTGATTCACAAAAAAGAATCTTCGAGAAAGCTTTTGCTGACGCAGGCATCGATAAGACAGAACGCGTTGTTGTTGTCACCGACCCAGGTTCTCCAATGGAAGCAGCTGCTAAGGCAGATGGCTACAAGGTATTCAACGCTGACCCAACAGTCGGAGGACGTTACTCTGCCCTAACAGCATTTGGTTTGGTGCCAACCGGTCTTGCCGGTGTTGACATTCAAGAGTTGTTGGAACAAGGCGTTCAGGCTGTTGAAACTCTAAGTGCTGATGATTCAACTAACCCAGGTCTGGTTCTTGGTGCAGCCATCGCAAGATCAGCCAACGGAGTTTCTCTCAAAGACAAGATTGGGCTACTAGCTGATCAGAGCCTTCCTGGTTTCGGAGATTGGATTGAGCAGCTTGTAGCAGAATCAACAGGAAAGCACTCTAAGGGTGTTCTGCCTGTAGTTCTGCAAAGCTCTAGTTACGAAACCTTCGCTGATCTCAATGACATGTTGCTGATCAAAATCTCGGCAACCGAGCACTCAGTCATGGAAGATGGAGTAAGCGTCGTTGCTCCCCTTGGTGAACAGTTCTTGCTCTGGGAACTTGCAACAGCAGTCGCAAGTCGTCTGATAGGGATCAATCCGTTTGACCAGCCAGATGTTGAATCAGCGAAGATTGCCGCTCGTGGAATGCTTGAGCAGAGATCTGCTGCCACTTCAAGCCAGCACACTTTCGATTCAATTGGAGTTAGCGCATTAGGAGTGAATCTTGATGGCGTTACAGGTGTTCCAACCGCTCTAGTGAAATTACTCTCAGAACTAGCCTCAGATGGATACATTTCAGTTCATGCATACATGGATAGAACCGCTCAGGTAAGTTCTGAGGCTCTGCGCGATGCACTTTCTTCTGTTGCCGATAGACCAACTACTTTTGGTTGGGCTCCACGCTTCTTGCACTCAACGGGTCAGTATCACAAGGGTGGTCCACGTCAGGGAGTATTTCTTCAGCTAGTTGCAACAAGCAAAGCTGATGTTCAGGTTCCTGGACGAGATTTCACCTTTGGTGAACTCATGGCTTCTCAAGCTGCTGGGGATGCGAAGGTTCTTGCTGATCTCGGCCGACCTGTTCTTACTCTGACACTGAGTGATCCGGTTGCAGATTTCAACACTATTTTGCGAGCAATTGGCTAAGGAGAAATAACTCAATGAGTGAAGTGAAGTTAGGTCCAGGAATAAACCCCCTGAGAGACCCACTAGACCGAAGACTCAACCGTATTGCAGGCCCTTCAGGACTAATCATCTTTGGTGTCACTGGAGACCTTTCTCGCAAGAAGCTAATGCCTGCTGTTTATGACCTAGCAAACCGTGGACTACTACCACCAGGTTTCTCACTTGTCGGATTTGCCAGAAGAGATTGGGAAGACCAGGACTTCGGCCAAGTAGTCAAAGAGGCAGTGAAGCAGTATGCCCGCACACCATGGAGTGAAGATATCTGGGCTCAACTATCTAGAGGTATTCGCTTTGTTTCTGGTGAATTCGGCGATGATGCTGCTTTCGACAAACTCCGCGAAACAATTGAGGCATTGGATGCAGAACGAGGCACCAATGGAAACCATGCTTTCTACCTGAGCATCCCGCCTAAGGCATTCCCACTAGTGACTCAGCAGCTCTCAAGATCTGGCTTGGCTGATCCAAAGCCAGACCAGTTCAGAAGAGTAGTGATTGAGAAGCCTTTCGGTCACGACCTGCAGTCTGCTCGTGAACTAAATGAGGTCGTTGAATCAGTCTTCCCTGCTGACTCAATCTTTAGGATTGACCACTACCTAGGTAAAGAAACAGTGCAGAACATCCTGGCACTTAGATTTGCAAACCAGTTGTATGAACCACTTTGGAACAACAACTACATCGATCACGTCCAGATTACTATGGCGGAAGATATTGGTGTTGGCGGTCGTGCTGGTTACTACGACGGTATTGGTGCGGCAAGAGACGTTATCCAGAACCACTTACTTCAGCTGTTAGCTCTTACTGCTATGGAAGAACCAGTATCTTTTGACGCTGCGGATCTAAGAGCGGAAAAAGAAAAGGTTCTCTCGGCTGTCCGCCTTCCTGATGATTTAGGTAAGCACACTGCCCGTGGTCAGTACGTTGGAGGCTGGCAAGGTGGGGAGAAAGTTACTGGGTTCCTGGATGAAGAGGGCATGAACCCGGAGTCAGTAACTGAAACCTTCGCAGCTATGAGATTAGACATTAACACTCGTCGTTGGGCAGGTGTTCCTTTCTACCTTCGTGCAGGTAAACGTTTAGGTCGCAGAGTTACAGAGATCGCCATTGTTTTCAAGCGCGCTCCTCAACAAATTTTCGGTGCAAGCCAAACCTCAGCTCTTGGTCAGAATGCTTTAGTTATCCGAGTTCAGCCTGACGAAGGTGTGACAATTAGGTTCGGCTCAAAGGTGCCAGGAGTTGGAATGCAAGTTAGAGATGTGACCATGGACTTTGGTTACGGCCACGCCTTCACCGAAGCAAGTCCAGAAGCTTACGAACGCTTGATTCTTGATGTGTTACTTGGTGATCCACCGCTATTCCCTCGCCATGAAGAAGTTGAGCTCTCTTGGATGATTCTCGACCCAATCGAAGAGTATTGGGCTAAAAATGGAAAGCCTGAGCCTTATCGGCCAGGTACCTGGGGTCCCGACTCCGCGGACAGAATGATGGATGAAGACGGCAGAGCTTGGAGACGTCCGTGATTAAGAATCTTACGAACACAACGACTTCACTTATCTCTAGAGAACTAGTCACAATTCGTGAAGAAGGTGGCGCGGTAGCACTAGGAAGAGTCCTCACTCTTCTTGTTCAAACCAAATTCTCAGGCATCGAGGAAGCAATCCTTGCAGCCAACGAAGCATCAAGAGCTCACCCATGTCGAATAATTGTTCTGGCTGATGAGGACACCAGTAGCGATGCCGAACCAAGGCTTGATGCGGAAATCAGAGTCGGTGGAGACGCAGGAGCTTCCGAGGTTATCGTGCTTAGAGCATACGGCGAAGCTGCTAGCGACCCAGAGAGCCTTGTCACAGGGTTACTTCTACCAGATGCACCAGTGGTTGCATGGTGGCCAGGTGAAGCACCAATAAAGCCATCTGCTTCAGCCATAGGAAGAATTGCTCAGAGACGAATCACCGATGCAGCTAGCCAGCCAGATCCACACGCCTGGTTAGTGTCACTTGCAAACAACTATGAACCTGGTGATAGCGACTTTGCATGGACGAGACTTACTCTTTGGCGAGCACAACTAGCAGCAATCATGGACCAACCTCCTTATGACCCAATTACTCGCGTAGTTGTAACAGGAGCGGTTGACTCCCCTAGTACTGATCTTCTTGCTTCCTGGCTCGAACAGAAACTGGAAGTTGAAGTGGAACTGGTTCGAACAGTACGTGGCCAAGCGGTGACTGGAATCAAAGGAGTCAAACTTGAGCGCGAATCTGGTGAAATTGAAATCGTTCGAAACGTTCCTGACGTAGCAACATTGCTTCAGCCGTCGCAACCAACAAGGGATATAAACCTGCCTAGGAGATCACTGCGTGATTGCTTGATTGAAGACCTTCGCCGTCTTGACAGTGATGATGCTTTCGGAAACTTGATTCTATCAGGCTTCAAGTCCAAGAAGTAGTCCTAACTAAGGAAAGCATCGAAATGCAGTCTGTTGAAATAAGAAGAGCGATCAACGCAGTTGATGTTGCTACCCAAGCTACTAATGAGATTCTTGACACTATTACTCAAGTTCTGGCAGAAAAAGGTGTTGTACACCTTGCCCTAACCGGTGGCACAGTAGGCATCCTGACCCTTGAAGTTCTTGCCAAGGCTATTGCTGAGAGAAAGACAGATCTTTCTAAAGTTCATTTCTGGTGGGGCGATGAGAGATTCGTTGCAGGAGATTCAGCAGATAGAAATGCTCTTCAGGCCCGCAATGTCCTTCTAAACTCGATTGACGTTCCAAAAGGGAACATTCACGAGTTCCCATCTTCAGATAATGGTTTAGAACTCAAAGTGGCCCAGGCGCAGTTCGCTGCGCACATGGACATGGCATTCGCTTACAACACTGCCGCGATGGATCTTACGATTCTAGGTATGGGTCCAGATGGGCATGTTGCTTCCCTATTCCCAGGGTTTGCTGATCGCAGTGAATACATCATCGCTGTACCTGATTCTCCAAAACCACCTGCACAGCGTCTGAGCATGAGCATGGAACTAATCAACAGATCAGAAAAGATTATTTTTGTTGTGTCAGGTATTGATAAGGCAGGAGCCATTGAATCTGTCCACAAGAATCCCGATTGTGATCTGCCAGCAGCTAAAGTTGCCGCGAAGGGTGAAACACTTTGGATTTTAGATGAAGCAGCCGGTGCTGCGTTTTGGAGCTGTTAGCTAGTTACCTCTTAGCTTTAGCGTCTCTCTTGGCCTGTGCCTTAGCTTCAGCTTTTGCCTCTGCAAGAAGACGAATACGACGCTCTCTCACTAAAGCAACAGCCTCGTCAAGAAGTTCTTTCGCTTCTTGAGCTGTTCTTCTTTCCTTCACGTAAGCAAGGTGAGTTTTGTATGGCTCGTGCTTAGCGATTTGAGGTGGGTTGTCTTTGTCCTGTCCAGCAGGAAGACCACAGTGTGGGCAGTCCAGTTCAACTGGAAGCTCTGCTTTGTCTACTGCGGATGCGAAAGATGACGTGAAGCTGTGGTTATTGCAGCAGTAAAAACTAATCTGGATTCGCTCGGCTTGGAAACCGTTGTCCTGCTCGCCCATTGGGCCGGCTCCAACTCGGGAACCTCTAATCGCTGCTGTATTTCCGCTCATAAATTAGACCCAAGAGTAAGTCGATGCAAGTCCAAGGATGATTACTGTAATAACCCAGACAAGACCAAGAATGATAGTGATTCGGTTTAGGTTACGCTCAGCAACACCTGATGAACCCATGGTGTTGTTGATTCCACCACCGAACATGTCGCTCAGGCCACCACCGCGACCCTTGTGAAGAAGGATTAGCAGGGTCAGTAGCAAGCTGGTAACGCCTAACAAGATGTTTAGGGCGATGATAATACCGTTCATTTTTCTGTTCTTTCGTTTCTTGGAGAGTGGTTATCTCCCTTGTAAATTATAAGGTTAGGTGCTTTAGGAAGCGAGATATGCCCGAGAACTCGTCCACGTCTAGGCTAGCTCCGCCCACCAAAACCCCGTCAACTTCAGGGCTCCTAAGGAATCCAGCCACATTCGCGGCTTTTACTGAGCCTCCATAGAGGATCCTGGCGCTTTGGGCTACTTCTGGGCCTAGCAGACCTTCAATAGCCTCGCGGATCTTGGCTGCCACGCTTGCTGCCTGCTCTGGGGTAGCGACCTGGCCGGTTCCAATAGCCCAAACTGGCTCATAGGCCACAATGAACTCGCCTACCTTGGCGTGACCTGCAAGTGCTGCCAGAATCTGACGAACTGGGACAGCGCTCTGACCTTCGGCTTCAAGTTCTTCTAGAGTCTCTCCCACGCAGATTACTGGGATTAGGCCGTGTTTGAAAGCTGCAGCAACCTTAGCCTGAACCACCGCGTCGTCTTCGTTGTGGTAGCTTCTTCTCTCACTGTGACCAATCAGTACATACTGAACGTCAAGCTTTTTTAGGAATGCTCCGGAGATATCTCCTGTGTATGCGCCGGAATCGTGCTGGCTTAGATCCTGTGCACCTAGTGAAAGGGAGTACTTTTCGGCACTGATCAGGGTTTGGATGCTTCGAAGGTCTGTAAATGGAGGGAAAACGGCAACTTCAGTCTTGGTGTAGTCGTGGTTGGCATCATCTAAGGTCCAAGACAACTTCTGAACCAAGGCGATAGCTTGCTGGTGATCTAGGTTCATCTTCCAGTTACCTGCGATGAAAGGAACTCTTTCTACACTCACTTCAAAACCTCTAATCCTGGCATTTGCTTGCCCTCTAAGAATTCTAAACTAGCCCCGCCACCTGTTGAGATGTGGGAGAAAGCGGAATCTTCGAAGCCAAGAATACGAACCGCCGCAGCAGAGTCTCCTCCACCAACAACAGAAAGCCCAACAACTTCACTTAGAGCTTGAGCAACCTGCTTGGTTCCATTGGCGAATGCTTCAATTTCAAATACACCCATCGGTCCATTCCAGAACACAGTCTTCGCACCACGAATCACATCAGCAAAAGCAAGTGCGCTTTCTGGCCCAATGTCTAGACCCAGACCCTTTTCACCGAAAGGTGTATCTTCAATCTCAGCTGCTCTTGTTATTGCTACTTCAGCGTCAGCACCAAACTTGCTTGCAACAACAATGTCTGTCGGTAAAACAACTTCGACACCAAGTTCTTGGGCTCTCTTGAGATAACCCTTGACTGTGTCAATCTGATCTACTTCCAAAAGACTTGAACCAACTTTGTGACCAAGAGCCGCTAGGAATGTAAACACCATTCCTCCACCAATAAGCAACTGGTTAACGTGTGGAAGTAGGTGATCAATAACACCAAGCTTGTCTGACACTTTAGATCCACCAAGAACAACTGCGTATGGTCTATCTGGGTTTTGAGTCAGCCTGGTTAGAACTTCTAGTTCTTTTTCAATAAGCAGTCCTGCTGCACTCGGCAGCAATCCAGCTAGCTCGTAAACAGATGCTTGCTTACGGTGCACAACACCAAAACCATCGCTTACAAAGACATCACCGAGGCTAGCAAGTTCTGAAGCAAAAGCATTTCTTGAAGCTTCGTCCTTGGCTGTCTCCCCTGCATTGAATCTCAGGTTTTCAAGAACTAGAACTTGACCATCTTCTAGATTCGCTACTGCTTCTATTGCCTCAGGTCCAACCGTTGTGGAGCTGAATGAAACGGTTGTTGAGAGCAATTCGCCTAGACGCTTGGCTACGGGTTCAAGAGAGTATTTGCGCTCTGGAGCACCCTCTGGACGACCCAGGTGGCTGATAACAACTACCTTGGCACCTCGCTCAAGCAAGTAGTTCAGGGTTGGTAAAGAAGCGATGATTCGTCCATCGTCAGTGATCCGAGATCCATCAAGTGGAACGTTTAGATCACAGCGAATGATTACCCGCTTTGACTTTAGATCTGGAAGGTCAGCTAGTGTGCGCATCTCTTGACTTATAGCTTTGCAGCAACAAGTTCGGTTAGATCAACTAGGCGGTTTGAGTAACCCCACTCGTTGTCATACCAAGAAGAAAGCTTGACTGTTGTTCCACCGATGACACGAACCAGACCTGCATCGAAGATTGATGAGTGTGGGTCGGTGACGATGTCGCTTGAAACGATCTCGTCCTCTGTATACATCAGGATTCCCTTTAGTGGACCAGCGGCTGCGGCCTTATATGCTGCCTTGATTTCATCGATTGTAACTTCAACCTTTGAAACAAGGGTTAGGTCTGTGATTGAACCAGTAGGAACTGGAACACGAAGCGCGAAACCATCCAACTTACCCTTTAGTTCTGGAAGAACTAGACCGAGTGCCTTAGCAGCTCCAGTTGACGAAGGAACGATGTTAATTCCAGCTGCACGTGCACGACGTAGATCGCTGTGTGGGCCATCCTGTAGGTTCTGGTCGGCTGTGTATGCGTGAACCGTAGTCATCAAGCCATTAACGATTCCGAAGGTGTCGTTGAAGACCTTAGCCATTGGAGCTAGACAGTTGGTTGTGCAAGAAGCGTTCGAGATGATGTGGTGGTTTGCTGGGTCATACAGGTGCTCGTTGACACCGATAACAAAAGTTGCGTCTTCACCAGTTGCTGGTGCAGAGATGATTACCTTCTTTGCACCTGCTTCAATGTGCTTGATTGCATCCTTAGCGTCTGTGAAGCGCCCAGTTGATTCAATAACGATGTCAACACCTAGATCTCCCCAACCAAGGTTTGCTGGGTCACGCTCTGCAAGAACTTTGATGATTGTTCCGCCAACGATGATGTTTTGACCATCAACCTTGACATCCATGTTTAGGCGACCCATTACGGAGTCATACTTTAGAAGGTGAGCGAGTCCCTTAGGGTCGCTTAGGTCGTTTACTGCAACTATCTCTAGGTCTGTGCCCTTAGCTAGTTCCGCTCTTAGGAAGTTTCTTCCGATACGTCCAAAACCATTGATTCCAACGCGTGTGGTCATTCTTTTTGCTCCGTTATTTCTGGCACCACAAAAGGGTGCGTTTTGAGGGGTGTATTGGCTTGTAACCACTCAACGTCGGGTGGGATACCTAGTTCTTAGGGTAGCAGAAGAGTAGAAGTGTTCTTGCTAGCCTCTAGGAAACGGTCCTGGATATCTGCCCAGTTAACGATGTTCCAGAAGGCCTTTACGTACTCTGGCTTCACATTCTGGTAGTCCAAGTAGAAGGCGTGCTCCCACATGTCCAGCATCAAAAGTGGGATTGAGCCCACTGACAAGTTGCCCTGGTGGTCGTAAAGCTGCTCAATAATCAGCTTCTGTCCCAGGATGTCCCAAACCAAAATAGACCAGCCTGAGCCCTGGATACCAAGTGCGCTAGCGCTGAAGTGAGCCTTGAAGGCATCAAATGAGCCAAAGTACTCGTCGATGGCTGCTGCTAGTTCACCGGTTGGCTTGTCGCCACCTTCTGGGGACATGTTCTTCCAGAAAACCGTGTGGTTGACGTGACCTGCGAGGTTGAATGCAAGATCCTTCTGGAACTTGTTCACCATGGTTAGATCATTCTTCTCTCTAGCCTCAGCTAAAGCGTCAAGTGCTGAGTTTGCACCGTTGACGTAAGCCAAGTGGTGCTTATCGTGGTGCAATTCCATGATCTTTCCAGAGATGTTCGGCTCTAGAGCTCCATAGTCGTAGCTCAGGTCTGGCAATACGTATTTGCTCATGATTAGCTCCTTATCAATCGTTCTCTTGAGTTTCAAGTTCAGTGTTTGGAATTCCACGCTCTGCTGCAACTTTATCCGCTAAAGCCAGCAAACGTCGGATTCTTCCTGCGATTGCATCTTTGGTAAGCGGTGGAACAGCTAATCTACCTAGATCATCAAGGCTGGCATCTCTGTTATTCAGGCGAAGTTCACCGGCTACCCTTAGATGCTCCGGGATGTCATCACCAAGAATCTCCATCGCGCGCTTTACTCTTTGCCCTGCGGCTACTGCTGCTTGAGCAGACCTCATTAGGTTAGCGTTATCAAAGTTCGCAAGTCGGTTTTGCTTGCCACGGACTTCACGTCGAACTCTAAGTTCCTCATACTTCAGCACAACGCCATGTGCTCCAACGTGCTTCAAAATCTCAACAATGGCATCGCCTTCACGCACAACTACTCGGTAAACGCCACGAGCTTCTCTGACCTTTGCAAAGACATCAAGTCTTCTAGCAATACCAACCAGCGCCATCGCAGCTTCGTTACCAGGGGCGGTAATCTCTAAGGTTGCTGATCGTCCTGGGTCAGTAAGAGAGCCGTGAGCTAATATCGCTCCACGCCAGACGGCCTCGGCATCTGCTTTGCTACCAGAGACCAAGGCAGCTGGCAGGCCTCTAACTGGGCGGTTCTTAGTGTCAATCAATCCGGTTTGACGAGCAAGTGTCTCAGCGTTCTCAGTGACCTTGATTCTGTAGTGAGCAGTTTTTCTAATCCCACCAGCAGAGATAACCGCCAGTTCACTCTCAACACCAAAGACTTCGCTGAGATCCTTGCTTACACGGCGCGCTAGTTGTGCTGTATCGACTTCAACCTCAACAACTATCTTTCCGCCAACCAAATGAAGCCCACCACAGAATCTAAGAATTGTTGCTAACTCAGCTGCACGTACTGTGCTCTTGGTTATTTCAACTCTTGCGAGCTCATCTTTAAGCTCTGCCGTTAATGCCATTACTACTCTTTTCCTAGGTCTCTGTGCTTGATGCTTACTTCAATTCCGTCTAACTCTGAAAGTCTCTTTGCTATTTCAATGGCGGTCGCAACTGATCGATGCTTTCCACCTGTGCAGCCGATGCCAATAGAAACTCGCTTACGATTCTCTCTTTGGTAACCCAGAAGAACAGGCTTTAGAGCCGCAACATAGTTACTGATGAACTCTTCAGCGCCTTCTTGACCTAATACGTAATCGGCAACTTGTTTGTCTTCGCCGTTGTAGGGTCTAAGTTCTTCGTTCCAATAAGGGTTTGGAATGAATCTCATGTCAGCAATGAGGTCAGCATCACTTGGAGATCCGTATTTGAAACCGAAGCTCTGAATCATTAGCTTGAGTTTGCTGGACTGCTCAGTTGAGAAAGATTCGGCAATCTTGGAACCTAGCTGATAAACGTTTAGGTCGCTGCTGTCGATAATCAAATCGGCTTGTTCTCTAAGTGGAAGTAATCTCGCTCGCTCTATAGCGATACCGTCTGAGATTGTCCCATCGCCCTGAAGTGGATGTGGTCGTCTCACTTGTTCAAATCTCTTAATGAGAGAGGAATCGTTAGCTTCTAGGAACAGAACCTGGACATCAATGTTGCTACTCTGCAGCTCACTGACGTACCCAGATAGATCTTCAAAAAGACCACCACCACGGGCATCAATCACAACTGCCAGTCTCGGCAAACTCTTTTCAGCCATTGAGAACAGTTCAGCCATCGGCTTGAGCATTTGAGGTGGCAGGTTGTCCACGACATACCAATCCATGTCTTCAAGAGCATTAGCCACGGTTGATCGTCCAGCACCAGACATCCCAGTTACCACCAGTAACTCGTATGACTTTGCTGTGTTCAACTTGGACCTTTCTTTGCCTAGTGATAACTCTAACCACTTTGCGACACGCCCGAGTTCCAAAAGCCAAATTGCCCTAGTGGCTACTTATCCGCCTCAGCTAGCCTCTGGGCTATGGAAGCTGCCAAAACAGGCCCTATTCCAGCCACCTCGGCTATTTCCTCAACGGTTGCTAGCTTGAGTCGCTTAGCCGAACCAAACCTTCTAAGTAAGGCTGTAACCCTCTTATCCCCTAGACCCTCGATAGTACCGAGCTCGGTAGCGATGCTTGATTTACGTTGAGCACGCTGGGCAGTAATGGCAAATCGGTGAGCTTCGTCACGAATTCTCTGTAGCAAAAACAGAGCTTCAGATCCTCTAGGGAGGATCACCGGGAATGGGTTGTTGGGCAGCCAAATCTCCTCTAGACGTTTAGCTAGCCCAATCACGGCGATGTCGCTGATGCCACTGTCCTGCATGGCCTTAGCCGCAGCATTAACCTGAGGCTGCCCACCATCCACAATTAGAAGCCCAGGTCGATAGCTGAACTTGTTGTCGTTATCTGGAATACCATCGTTGAGATACTTCAGTCTTCTAGTCAAAGTCTGATATAGCGACTCAGTGTCATCACTAGATGATTCGATGTTGAACTTTCGATACTGGCTCTTCTTAGGCAGACCATCTTCAAAGACCACCATCGAAGAAACAATGCCAGTTCCACCAAGGTGAGAAACGTCAAAACATTCAATACGCAGTGGCGCTGTCTGCAACTTCAATGCTTCTTGCAAATCAGCAAGAGCTTCACTTCGAGCAGTGAAGTCAGCTGTTCTACGAAGTTTGTACAACCCAAGAGCATGTCTTGCATTGGTCAAAGCTGTTTCCGCAAGAGCTCTCTTGTCCCCTCGCTGCGGTATTCGCAGATCAACTTTGGCCCCTCTAATTCCAGATAGCCATTGACTCAGTGCGTCCGCATCCTCTGGTAAAACTGGAACAAGAACTTCTTTAGGAACATCGCTAGCGAATGTTGCATCCTTGCCGTAAACATTCTGCAGCAGATACTCAACTAGTTCAGATTGGTCTCGCTCTAATTCTTTATCAACTACCCAACCCATCACACCTCGGATACGACCACCACGAACTCGAAACAAACTAACTGCTGCTGCAAGTTCGTCATCAGCAATTCCAAACAGGTCAGCGTCTGTTTGATCTGTGAAAACAACTGTGCTCTTTTCAAGAACAGTGTCTAGGGCGATGATATTGTCCCTGAGCTTTGCTGCAAGTTCAAAATTTCTTTCATCTGAAGCGCTGAGCATTCGTGCTCGAAGTGTTTCGACATGGGATTCATCACCGGACTGCAGGAAGTCCGCAAAACCTTTAGCAAGATCTTTGTGCTTTTCAGGAGTGACTCTAGAAACACATGGTGCTGCGCATTTGCCGATGTCAGCAAGCAAACATGGGCGGTTAGTGGACTTAGCGGTGTTATAGACACCTGAAGAGCAGGAACGTATCGGATAAACCTTCAGGAGGCTATCTAGAGTGTCTCTGATCGCCCAAGTCTTTGTGTAAGGGCCAAAGTATTTAGCTCCCTTGAAGTCTCTGTTGCGAGTGATGAAGACTCTTGGCACAGCATCACTCATCGTGATCGCAAGATACGGATAGCTCTTGTCATCCTTGAAGCGAACGTTGAAAGGTGGATTGAATTCTTTGATCCAAGTGAACTCAAGTTGCAGCGCTTCAAACTCAGTCTTAACGATGGTCCAGTTCACATCTCTTGCCGATAGCACCATTCGTCTGGTCTTCTCTTGAAGAGTGTTGATCGGTGCAAAGTAAGAGGTAAGCCTCGCCCTTAGGTTTTTAGCCTTACCAACATAAAGAACTCGACTATTTTCATCCAAGAATCTATAGACGCCAGGGTCGGTAGGTATCTCCGAGCTCTTTGGTCTAAAGCTAAGGTCGTTGGCCATTTCTAACTAAGGATTTCCTTGAGGAATTTTCCTGTGTGAGACTTAGCAACCTTTGCTATCTGCTCAGGAGTTCCAACCGCGACAACTTCGCCACCTCTAGAACCGCCCTCAGGGCCAATGTCAACAACCCAATCAGAGGACTTGATGACATCTAGGTTGTGCTCGATGACAATCACAGTGTTTCCCTTATCAACCAATCCGTTGAGAACAAGCAAGAGCTTTCTAACATCTTCGAAGTGCAAACCTGTTGTTGGTTCATCAAGAACGTAGATGCTTCTACCGTATGAACGTTTTTGAAGTTCAGTAGCTAACTTCACGCGCTGAGCTTCACCACCTGAAAGAGTTGTTGCGCTTTGGCCAAGACGCACATAACCCAAACCAACGTCCACCAGAGTGTCTAGGTAGCGGGCGATTGAAGTGATTGCTTGGAAGAATTCGGCAGCCTCAGAGATTGGCATCTCTAGCACTTCGGCAATTGATTTTCCCTTGTATTTGACCTGAAGGGTCTCACGGTTATATCTAGCACCGTGACAAACCTCACAAGAGACGTAAACATCAGGCAGGAAGTTCATTTCAATCTTTAGAGTTCCGTCACCGCTACAGGCCTCACAACGACCACCCTTTACGTTGAAGGAGAATCGACCCTGCTGGTATCCCCTTGCCTTTGACTCTTGGGTGTCGGCAAATAGCTTGCGAATGTGATCAAAAACACCGGTGTAGGTAGCAGGGTTTGATCTTGGTGTTCTACCAATTGGGTTCTGGTCAACGTGAACGACCTTGTCTAGTTGGTCTAGGCCTTCAACTCGAGTGTGCTTTCCAGCAACACCCTTTGCTCCATTGAGTTTGTTAGCTAGAACTTCATAAAGAACGTCATTTACTAGAGAGGACTTTCCAGAACCACTCACACCTGTTACAGCTGTGAAAGTACCTAGCGGGAAAGTAACGTCAATGTTCTTGAGGTTATTCTCTCTCGCCCCAACGACTTTGATTTGGCGGTCCTTATCTACTGGTCTTCTCTTCTTTGGAGTCTCGATTGACTCGCGACCAGCAAGGAAAGCGCCTGTGATTGATTCCTTGTTGGTCAAGATTGCCTTGTAGCTTCCGCTGTGAACTACTTCCCCACCGTGAACACCCGCACCAGGTCCTATATCAACTAGCCAGTCAGCTGCCCTGATGGTGTCCTCATCGTGCTCAACGACAATCAGAGTGTTACCTAGATCACGAAGTTTAAGAAGTGTTTGGATTAGTCTCATGTTGTCTCTTTGGTGCAAACCAATACTTGGTTCATCCAACACATAGAGAACACCGGTAAGTCCAGCACCGATCTGTGTGGCTAGACGAATTCTTTGTGCTTCACCACCGGAAAGTGTTGCAGCTGCTCGCTCAAGGGATAGGTAATCAAGTCCAACTGCGATAAGGAAATCAAGTCGTGAACGAATCTCTCTAAGTACTTGAGCTGCAATCTTCTCATCACGCTTATCGAGTTTTAGTTTGTCGAAGAATGCGTATGACTCTCCAAGACTCAAGAAGCAGACGTCGGCTATGGAACTATTGCCAACTTTGACTGCAAGTACTTCAGGTCTAAGTCTGGCTCCATTGCAGTCAGGGCAAGGGGTTTCACGAAGATACTCAGACCATCTACCTCTTGCCCAGTCATTATCTGCTTCTAGGTATTTACGTTCAATGTAATTGAGAGCGCCCTCAAAACCAGTTGTGTACTTGAGCTCTCTTCCGTACTTGTTCTTCCACTTCATTTGAACTTCGAAGTTGTTACCGTAAAGAACTGCGTCTTGGATTTCTTCTGGTAGATCTTGCCATGGAGTGTTTAGCGAGAAGTCAAGGTCTTTAGCTAACCCGGTTAGCAATCTTGTGTAATAGGTGAAAAGACCTTTACCTTGGGTGGACCAAGGTCTAATCACGCCACCGTTGATTGATTCAGAGACATCGCCAATGATGAGTTCCTTATCAACGGCCATCTTGATTCCAAGTCCTGAACACTTAGGACAAGCACCGAATGGAGCATTGAAAGAGAAGGTTCTAGGTTCAATCTCGGTCAGAGCAAGTGTGTGTTCGTTAGGGCAAGACATCTTCTCACTGAAGTTGCGATACTTGCCATCGCCCTTCACATCAACGAAATCAATAGTCAAACGACCATTAGCCACCTTTAGCGCTGTTTCAACTGAGTCAGTTAGACGTTGAGTGATGTCATCTTTGGCTACAAGTCGGTCAATGACGACTGAGATGTCGTGTTTGAAAGTCTTTCTTAGTGGTTTGGCATCGGTTAGTTGGATCACTTCCCCATCAACTACAGCTCTTGCGAAACCTTGGCTAATTAGTTCTCTAAACAAGTCAGAGAACTCACCTTTCTTCTGGTCCACTATTTGAGCAAGTATTTGATACTTTGTGCCGGTCTTGAACTGCATGATCTGATCAACAATCTGCTGCGCAGTTTGCTTTGTAATCTTCTCGCCACACTCAGCACAGTGAGGAATTCCAATTCGTGCCCAAAGAAGTCTGAGGTAATCGTGAATCTCAGTAATTGTTCCAACAGTTGATCTTGGGTTTCTGTTGGTTGATTTCTGGTCAATAGAAACAGCAGGGCTCAAGCCCTCAATGAAGTCAACATCAGGTCTATCAACTTGACCTAGGAACTGCCTTGCATAAGCACTCAGCGACTCAACGTATCTACGCTGTCCTTCGGCGAAGATGGTGTCAAAAGCTAGCGAAGACTTACCCGATCCACTGAGGCCCGTGAAGACCACCATGGCGTTTTTAGGTATCTCAAGGTTTAGGTTCTTTAGGTTATGAACCCTGGCACCTTTGATGACTAGCTTGTCTTTGGTGGGAATGCTGATGTGTGGCATTGGTTTAGTTTAACCCCCCAGTTAGCGCTAAACCTTATCTATCTGCCTCAGGGTGTATTTGAGTTCGCTAATCTCATCTCGGAGCCTTGCCGCAAGTTCAAACTTGAGCTCGGCTGCAGCTGACTTCATCTGCTGGTCAAGGTCCACAACCAGGTCAAGAAGTTCGTCGTAGCTGGCGTTCTGGTTAGGTCTGGATTTGAGTGGGGTAATACCCTTGTTTCCAGTTCTCTTGTTCTTGGCGTTATCCAGTAGTTCTGCTGTGTCCTGCTCTTCACGGAGGATGCTGTCGGTGATGTCAGCAATCTTCTTACGTAGAGGTTGAGGATCTACCCCGTTGGCTACGTTATAGGCGACCTGCTTCTCACGTCTTCTGGTGGTTTCATCGATAGCTCTAGCCATAGAGTCAGTGATTCGATCGGCATACATGTGTACTTCACCGCTGACGTTACGAGCAGCACGACCGATGGTCTGAATCAGCGAAGTAGTAGAACGCAAGAAGCCTTCTTTGTCTGCATCCAGAATGCTAACTAGAGAGACCTCAGGTAGGTCTAGACCTTCACGCAGCAGGTTGATACCGACCAGCACGTCATAAACACCGCTTCTAAGTTCTCTCAGTAGCTCTACTCTTCGAAGGGTGTCCACGTCGCTGTGTAGATACCTAACTCGAACCCCTGCTTCGGTTAGGAACTCGGTTAGTTCTTCAGACATCTTCTTTGTCAGGGTAGTGACAAGCACTCGTTCATCTTTGGCTGTTCTAATGCGAATTTCTTCTAACAGGTCATCAATCTGACTCTTTGATGGCTTAACAACAATTCGAGGATCAATAAGCCCTGTTGGTCTAATGATCTGCTCAACAGAACCATCAGCAACGCCTAGTTCATATTTTCCAGGAGTTGCTGAAAGGTAAACAGTTTGACCTACTCGCTCTTGGAACTCAGCCCACTTCAGTGGTCGGTTATCCATAGCTGATGGCAGTCTAAAGCCATGCTCAACCAATGTTCTTTTTCTTGAAGAGTCACCTTCATACATCGCGCCAATCTGCGGAACCGTTACGTGAGATTCATCGATTACCGTTAGGAAATCCTCTGGGAAGTAATCAAGAAGACATGATGGAGCAGAACCTGGCTCACGGCCATCTAGATGTCTTGAGTAGTTCTCGATACCACTACAAAAACCAAGTTCTCGAATCATCTCTAGATCAAAAGTTGTTCTCATCTTGATTCTTTGGGCTTCAAGAAGTTTGCCTTGAATTTCGAATTCCTTTACTCGAGCAACCATTTCCTCTTCAATCGCTTCGAGAGCTTCTCCCATGCGTTCTTGAGAGGTTACGTAGTAACTAGCTGGATAAACTGATATGGTCTCCATGGCCCGAACTATCTCGCCGGTTAGGGGATGCAATTGGTAGATGTTTTCGATCTCGTCTCCGAAGAGCTCAAGTCTGATGGCTAGTTCATCATAGACAGGAATGATCTCAATGGTGTCACCCTTGACCCTGAAGTTACCCCTTGAGAAGTCGTAGTCGTTACGTTGGTACTGCATGGTTACGAACTCACGAATGAGTTCAGCTCGATCGATTGTCTGACCTTTGTGTAGAGGAAGGGCCATGTCCAAGTATTCGCTTGGCGCACCAAGTCCATAGATGCAGGAAACAGTTGAAACTACGACAACGTCTCTTCTGGATAGCAAGCTCATAGTTGCCGAGTAACGTAGACGCTCAACTTCTTCGTTTATGGAAGAGTCCTTTTCAATAAAGGTATCGGTTTGAGGAACGTAAGCTTCTGGCTGGTAATAGTCATAGTAAGAAACGAAATACTCAATTGCGTTGTTTGGAAGAAGCTCTCTGAATTCGTTGACGAGTTGTGCTGCCAAAGTCTTGTTGTGAGCAAGAACAAGAGTTGGTCGTTGAAGTTTCTCAATCAGCCAAGCCGTAGTCGCTGATTTACCTGTACCGGTTGCTCCCAGTAGTACAACATCTTTCTCACCATTATTTATTCGGTCTGTTAATTCTGCAATGGCTGTTGGCTGATCTCCCGATGGTGTGTACTCACTTATTACTTCAAAGGGGGCAAAGGTTCTGGTTGGACCCTTCATTGAGATTTCTCCTGCGCCATCAACAGGAATTTATTCCATAAGGCAGTTGCATCGGCAAGTAAACCTGGCAATGTCTGGTTGGAATTCAAAACAAAATCAGCCGCAGCTGCGCGCTCCAGTGCAGATGCCTGAGCCTTGATTCTTGCTTGCGCCTCTTGAGGGGTCATTCCCCTAGAGCCAACGAGTCTTTGAATTCTGTCAGACTCAGGGGCTTCAACACTCACGATTACGTCAAACGGTAGCGAAACCTTGGCTTCGACAAGCAGAGGAACCGTATACACAACGATGGAGTTCTCAGGAAGTGACTCGAGGATTTCCTGAGCTCTTTCACGAACCAGTGGATGAACTATTGATTCAAGTGCAACTCTTCTAGCTGGCTCATTGAAGACAATCTCACCTAAAGCTTTGCGATCCAATTCGCCTGTTCTTGTCAGAATGTGCGGACCAAAAGTTTCAACGATCTGAGTCAGACCGTTTGTTTCTGGTTCAACTACTTCCCTTGCTAGTTTGTCGGCGTCAATCTCGATAGCACCAAGTGAAACCCAATGGGCAGCAACAGTTGTCTTACCTGCTGCGATACCACCGGTTAGACCTATCAAGAACATCTTCTAAGCCTAACTTGTCCTTAAAGCAAAGACGGGTTGAGCCTTAGCCCAACCCGTCCTAAGTACTTCTAACTATTCAGCGCTGTTTAGCTTGTCGCGCAGAGCAGATAGTGCCTCGTCTTCAGAAAGGGTTCCCTCTGATGAGTTGGCACCTTCTGATGAAGATGAAGTAGTGGTGCTGGCCTGAACTTCTGGCTTTGCATCAGGAAGAGTTGCTGCAAGCTCGTTAGCTGCCTTAACCTGCTTCTTGTGCTCTTCCCAGCGTGCGTGAGCCTCAGCGTATTCCTTCTCCCACTTAGCCTTCGCCTCTTCGAAACCTGGCTTCCATTCGCTAGTTTCAGCGTTGAAGCCCTCTGGGTACTTGTAGTTACCCTGGTCATCAAAGTCGGTAGCCAATCCGTATAGCGCTGGGTTGAAGTCAGTTCCCTCAGGGTTAACTTCCTCAGTGGCCTGCTTCAATGAAAGTGAGATGCGACGACGATCTAGATCGATGTCGATAACCTTCACGAATACATCCTGGTTAACTGTTACAACCTGGCTTGCAAGATCGATGTGCTTAGCTGATAGTTCACTGATGTGAACTAGGCCTTCAATGCCATCTGCAACGCGGACGAATGCACCGAATGGAACAATCTTGGTGACCTTACCTGGTGCGTACTGACCGATTGCGTGTGATCTAGAGAATACCTGCCATGGGTCTTCCTGAGTTGCCTTCAGAGATAGTGAAACACGCTCTCTGTCCTGGTCAACTTCTAGAACCTCAACAGTTACTTCCTGACCGATCTCAACAACTTCGCTCGCGTGCTCGATGTGCTTCCATGAAAGCTCGCTTACGTGAACTAGACCATCAACACCACCAAGGTCAATGAATGCACCGAAGTTTACGATAGATGAAACAACACCTGTACGAATCTGTCCCTTAGCAAGATCTGCAAGGAATGTGCTGCGGTTAGCAGACTGTGACTCTTCAAGTAGAGCTCTACGAGATAGAACAACGTTGTTACGGTTCTTGTCTAGTTCCAAAATCTTTGCGTCAACATTCTGACCAAGGTAAGGAGTAAGGTCCCGAACACGACGTAGTTCGATAAGAGATGCTGGAAGGAATCCACGAAGACCGATGTCAACAATTAGACCACCCTTAACGACTTCGATAACCAAACCGGTAACGACGCCATCAGTTTCTTTGATCTTCTCAACATCGCCCCATGCGCGCTCGTACTGTGCACGCTTCTTGGAAAGAATTAGACGGCCTTCTTTGTCTTCTTTCTGAAGAACAAGGGCCTCGATCGAATCACCAACTGCGACAATGTCGCCAGGGGCTGCATCGTGTCTGATTGATAGTTCGCGTGAAGGGATAACACCTTCAGTTTTGTAACCTACGTCGAGAAGAACTTCGTCGCGGTCAATCTTTACAACGATACCCGCGATTAAATCGCCGTCGTTGAAAGATTTTAGGGTTTTTTCGATTTCTGCAAGTAATTCTTCTGCTGAACCGATGTCGTTTACTGCTACCTGCTTAGGAGCTTTGTTGGTGCTACTTGTCATAGAGAGGTTGTCTCGATCTTGTTTTTACTCGGGCCAATTACCATTTGTCACTACAGGCGTAGCAACTCACAACAATTGAACTTGGACTGGATTGTTTAGACCCAAAACTGGGCCTTGGGAAAGTCTATACGGTCTTATCTCCCGAAACAACGCGTAAAAGAGCCTCCAAGACTGCATCCTCGTCAGGTCCATCAACCTCGATTACAAGCTCTTCCCCATGCTTAGCTCCAAGGCTCAATATCCCCAAAATGCTGTTTCCTTGGGCTTTTTTGCCGTGTTTATTGGTCACAGTGACCTGGTGCTTACTCAAGGTAGCAACACGCACAAAATCAGCAGCAGGTCTAGCGTGTAGGCCAACCGCAGGCCCAACTATGCAGGAGCGCTTAGCCACTAGTGAGCAGCCTCATCCCAGCTCTTGCCAACTCCAACGCTTACTTCCAGAGGAACAGCCAGCTGCGCCGCTTCGTTCATGCCCTTGATGACTAACTCCTGAACCTTTTCCAGCTCGCCTTTAGCAACCTCAATAACCAATTCGTCATGGACTTGAAGCAAGATGCGGCTCTTTACCTTGGCAGTTACTAATGCCCTATCAACATTGATCATGGCTGTCTTCATTATGTCAGCCGCAGTTCCTTGAATTGGGGCGTTCAATGCTGCTCTCCGAGCATTCTCCTTAACGGCGAAAATCTTGCTCTTCAAATCAGGGAAAGGTCTTCTTCGTCCAGCAATGGTTTCGGTGTAACCACGGTCCTTGGCTTCTTCCACAACTTCGCTCAGGTATCTTCTAACTCCACCAAAGCGGTCGAAGTAGTCAGCCATCAGTTGCTTGGCATCGGCGTTAGTGATTCGAAGCTGTTTCGCTAGACCGTACTCACTTAGACCGTAGACAAGTCCATAGGACATAGCTTTTACTTTCGAACGCATCGCACCTGTCACTTCTGCTGGTGGGACACCATAGATTCTAGATCCAACAAACTTGTGGAGATCTTCGCCTGACTTGAATGCTTCGATTAGACCTTCGTCTTGGCTCAGGTGAGCCAAGATTCTCATTTCAATCTGCGAGTAGTCTGCGGTAAGCAATGTATCAAAGTCATCGCCAACGATAAAAGCATCTCGAATTAGTCTTCCTCGATCCGATCTGACCGGGATGTTCTGCAAGTTTGGGTTCTCAGAAGAAAGACGTCCTGTTGAAGTTCCTGTTTGAACGTATGTGGTGTGGATTCGTCCATCGGCTGAAACAGCCTTGCTAATGGTTTCAACAATTTGTCTAATCTTGGTTACTTCTCGGTGAGCAAGAAGTTTCTCTAGGAATGGATGACCATTCTGTTCGAATAGTGTTGTCAGTGCTTCAGCGTTGGTTGAGAACCCAGTCTTTACCTTGCTGGTTCCCTCCATGCCTAAATCATCAAACAAGACTGTCTGCAGTTGCTTAGGTGATGCAAGGTTTATCTCTTTACCAATAATCTCGTAACACTCTGAGGCGATCTTCGCGACTTCCTTGTCGAGTTTCTTAACTAACTTGCTCATACCGTCAACATCTAGTGTGATGCCGGTGTGTTCCATCCTGGCAAGCGGCGAACTAGAAGCGAGTTCTACTTGCTTGTAAACGTTGGTTTGGTTGCTCTTAGCCAAAACACTGGTGAGCTTTTGGCTTAGCTGGAAAACATACCAAGCGATAGCGGACAGGTCTTTATCAGATTGAACCAGTTCTTCTGCTGACTCTTCTTCCAACTGAACGCCAAGGTACTCAGAAACTAGATCTTCAGCTGAGAAGCCCTTTCGAAGTGGATTATCAATGTATGCCATCAACATCGGGTCATCGGCAACTCCAGAAAGAGTCTTACCTGAACCCAGAAGGAATCGCTCTGCAGACTTGGCATTGAAGGCAATCTTCGGTTGCGCAGAAGCTAACCATGTGTAGAACTTCTTATCAAAGTCTGTAGCCTTTAGTGAAACTCTCAAGCTCTGATTGGCAATACCAGCCGCCAAGATACTCTCGTCTCCCAAGTCAAAGAACACTGCGCTTGGTTTAGGAGATGAGTAGATCTTCTCGAGTGCATCGGCAGCACTTTTAGGTTCCTTCGGGAGCACAAGGTCGACTTGAGTGATTACTTCCTCGACAACCACTTGGACTTCTGTGTTTGTTGGTGCAGGACCTGACGATGTTCCTGCTTCGACACCAAGAGCACGTAGCACCCTCTCGAGAAGTGATCTGAAATGCATTTTCGCAAATGAATCTCGAACTGCAGTCTCGTTCACTGGCACTAGGTGGAATGCGTCGAATGAGTAACCGATATCCAAGTCTCTAACGAGATGATTGAGTCTTCGGTTTCTGATTGCAAGTTCGCGGTGTTCTCTTAGACTCTCGCCTACTTTGCCTGGGATATCTTTCTCTGCGTCTAGTACACCTTGGAGATCACCATACTGTTGCAACCACTTGGCGGCTGTCTTTGGTCCTACACCTGGAACACCAGGTAAGTTGTCTGATGTTTCACCAACAAGAGCTGCTAGATCTGGATACTGCTTGGCATGGATTCCATACTTTTCTAGAACTGCTTCATCTGTCATGCGAGCAAGGTTCATCACACCTTTTACTGGGTAAAGAATCGTTACATCGTCTTGTATGAGCTGGAATGTATCTCTATCCCCTGAAACGATGAGAACCTTATAGCCTGCTGCTGCACCTTGATCAGCGAGGCTTGCGATTATGTCATCGGCTTCGTAGTTTTCTCTTGTCAGAGTAGTGATGTTCATGGCAGCAAGTGCATCGCGTAGCAGTTCTGTTTGACCATTGAACTCAGGTGGTGATTCACCACGTGTCCCCTTGTACTCCGGATATTCATCCGTTCGGAATGAATGTCTTGAAATGTCAAAGGCAACGGCTAGGTGAGTTGGCTTCTCATTTTGCAGAATGTTCAGCATCATGGAAATAAAGCCATGAACGGCGTTGGTGTGCTGACCATCTGGAGTCTTGAAAGAGTCAGGGCTAAGCGCATAGAAAGCTCTGAAGGCCAAAGAGTGACCATCGATTAGCAAAAGAGTAGGCTTGGACTTGGTCATTGAAATAGCCTAACTTGACCAGTTCCAAACAACCGCCAACAGGGCTACGAGGAATTTATGTCTTCTGAAATGTCTCCGGAAATCGCCGAATGGATTGGAAAGCGTGGCTTAGGTGTCCTAGCCGATCGCATGGGAATCAAGATTCTCGCCCTCGATGCAACCCACGGCATCGCCACCATGCCAGCTGATGGAAATACCCAGCCACTAGGAATAGTTCATGGCGGAGCGTATGTTGTTTTGGCTGAAACTCTAGGAAGCATGTGTGCTACTTTGGCTGCAGGTCCTGGCCGTCACGCAGTTGGCATAGAAATCAACGCTTCACACACCAAGAGCGCTCGTGAGGGAATAATCAAGGCAACTGCCAAGGCTGTTAATATAGGACGTAATCTAGCGACCCATGAGGTTGCTGTTGAAGACGATCAGGGTAACAGACTGTCAACTATTCGGATAACGAACTTCCTGAGAGATAACCGCTAAGGCTTCTCTGCTAATTGCTCAATTACAGTCTGAGCTACTTGCTTCATAGACAGACGTCTGTCCATGGACGCTTTTTGAATCCATCTAAAGGCTTCAGGCTCGTTGAGCTTCATCTTCTCGGTTAGAAGACCCTTTGCTCGGTCAACAAGTTTCCTAGTTTCAAGCTTCTCGGTGATCTCATCAACTTCGTTGGCCGCAGAAGTCATGCGCTCGTGCAAAGACAAAGCAATACGCAGAGCTGGAATTAGGTTACTTGGGTTGAACGGCTTGACTACATAACTGAAAACACCAGCCTCGCTTGCTCTCTCAACAAGTTCAGGTGAACTAAAGGCGGTAAGTAAAACAACCGGAACCTTATGTTCGGCTAAGATTTCAGCGGCCTGTAAGCCATCGGTTCCTGGCATCTTAATGTCCATGAGGACAAGGTGTGGCTTTAGTTCGAGGGCTAACCGAACGGCTTCTGCCCCATCGCCAGCCTGACCAATTACATCGAACCCAGACTCGGTAAGAGTCTCAACAATGTCTAGGCGGATAATGGCCTCATCCTCAGCGACAACAACACTTGGGCGGATGGCTTCGTTCATAGATTTAGATTACTCCGACAAACGGAATTCTTTGGAATGGTTTAGACTTTTCATCGATACAAGCCGAAGTGGCGAAATGGCAGACGCGGAGCACTCAAAATGCTTTGCTCGAAAGGGCGTGTGGGTTCGACTCCCACCTTCGGCACCAAAGAGAAAAACCCCCAAACAAATTGGGGGTTTTTCTTCATCTGGCGTAAGCCGGAGCAGCTCCGTTGATTGCATCGCCAACTCTGTGAACTCTAAGGGAGTTCGTTGAGCCAGGGATACCTGGCGGAGTGCCAGCAACAACTACGACTTCATCACCAATCTTTGCAATACCCTTGCCGATGAGAATTTCATCAACTTGGTGCATCATGTCATCAGTGTGAGTTACTTCTTCAACTAGGTGAACGTTTGATCCCCAAACCAGTGATAGTCGACGCATAGTTTCATCCGAAGGCGTGAAGGCAATGGTTGGAATCTCGTGGCGAAGACGCGCAACTCTTTTCAGAGAATCTCCACTGACAGTGAACACACAAATGAACTTAGAACCAAGCAAGTCTGCGATTTCGGTGGCTGCAAGGGTCACTGCTCCACCGTGGGTGTGTGGCTTAGTGCCTAAAGGAGGGATACGGCTTAGACCATTCTCTTCGGTTGATTCAATGATGCTAGCCATAGCAGCTACGGTTTCAACTGGGAACTCTCCTACTGAAGTTTCACCAGAAAGCATTAGGCAGTCAGCGCCATCTAGAACAGCGTTAGCTACGTCGCTTGCTTCTGCTCTTGTTGGTCTAGAAGCAGAAATCATTGACTCAAGCATCTGGGTTGCAACGATTACAGGCTTTGCCCATCTTCTTGAAAGCTCAATAGCGCGTTTCTGAACTAGAGGTACTTGCCAGAATGGAAGCTCAACACCAAGGTCTCCACGAGCAACCATTACTCCATCAAAAGCATCGATGATCTCTTCAAGAGCATCAACAGCCTGAGGCTTTTCTATCTTGGCTATAACTGGAAGGAACTTGCCTTCTTCTTTCATAATTTCGTGAACGCGAACGATGTCTGAAGCGTTTCTAACGAAAGACAAGGCAATCATGTCCACACCTAGGCGGATACCCCAGCGCAGATCATCTTCATCCTTTTCGCTTAGTGCAGGAACGTTAACTGCGACCCCAGGAAGGTTGATTCCCTTGTTATTGCTAATGACACCTGGCACCTCAACAACTGTTGTTACAGACTTATCAGCAACTGCTGTTGCTCTGAGCCCTACTTTTCCGTCGTCAATTAGCAAGACGTCGCCAACCTTCACATCACCCGTTAGGCCTTTGAAGGTAGTCGAACAGATGTTGACATCACCCTGGATGTCTTCAATTGTGATGGTGAAAGTTGCGCCCTTAACGAGCGTTACAGGCCCGTCGGCAAATCTACCGAGACGAATCTTTGGACCTTGGAGGTCAACGAAAATACCTATTGGCTTGTTTAGATCTGCTGCAACCTGGCGAACAATCTTGTATAGACCCTCGTGAACGTCATAGCTACCGTGGCTGAGGTTCATTCTGGCAACGTCAACACCTGCTTCAACGATTGCCTTGATGGATTCGTAGGTGGAAACTGCTGGTCCCAGGGTCGCAATGATCTTCGCGCGTCTCATATTTTCCTTTTTACTTGTTTTGCTTGTACTAGCCTACCCAAGGGTTAGGTGTGAATTCCCGTATCGGTCGGTTTGACTGGTGCTGGAAGTGTTGTTGAGCCCTCCAGGTACTCATCGATAGCTGCTGCAGCTGCTCTACCTTCTGCAATAGCCCAGACAATCAGGCTAGCTCCCCGTCCTGCATCTCCTGCAACGAAGACACCGTCGATGTTGGTTGCATACTTCTGGTTGCGAGCAAGGTTTGACTTCTCATCTAGTTCAACAGGAGTTTGATCTACCTGAATGTTTGACTCAGGGCCAGTGAAGCCAAGTGCTAATAGGACTAGGTCTGCTTCAATGATCTGTTCAGTTCCAGCCTTAGGAACTCTTCTTCCATCGAGGAACTCTGTCTCAGCGACTTCAATGCCGGTGACTTTGCCGTTCTCTCCAACGAAACGAACGGTGTTGGCAAGATACTTTCTTTCACCGAACTCTTCGTGAGCACTAGCAATCTCAAAAAGGTTAGGGAATGTTGGCCAAGGCTGATCAGGCGATCTTTCAGCCGGAGGCTGGTTTCCAATAGCAAGCGTTGTCACAGATACAGCGCCTTGACGAGTTGCTGTACCAAGACAGTCAGCTCCAGTGTCTCCACCACCAAGGATTACAACCTTCTTACCTGAGGCCACTATCTGGTTCTCAACATCTAGGCCTGATACGACTTGGTTTGCCTGAGTTAGATAATCCATGGCGAAGTGAACGCCTTCGAGTTCGCGTCCTTCGATGTTTAGATCTCTAGGCTTTGGAGCACCAGTAGCAACAAGAACTGCTTCGTATCTTCTGAATAGGTCATCCCAGGTTATGTCTTCACCGATTGTGATACCAGTTCTAAATCTTGTTCCCTCAGCTTCCATCTGCTCAAGACGACGGTCGATGTGGTACTTCTCCATCTTGAAATCTGGAATACCGTAACGAAGAAGCCCACCAATTTGAGCATCTCTTTCGTAGACAGCGACAGTGTGTCCTGCTCTCGTCAACTGTTGAGCCGCTGCAAGTCCAGCAGGACCAGAACCAACAATGGCAACCGTTTTACCGGTCATACGCTCTGGAGCGTGAGCCTCAACCCAGCCCTTATCAAAAGCCTGTTCAATGATTGATGCTTCAATCTCTTTGATTGTCACTGCAGGTTGATTGATACCAAGAACACATGAACTCTCACATGGAGCTGGACAAAGCTTTCCAGTGAACTCTGGGAAGTTGTTTGTTGCATGCAAACGCTCAATTGCAGTCTTGCCATCTTGACGCCAGGTCAGATCATTCCATTCAGGAATTAAGTTTCCAAGAGGGCAACCGTGGTGACAGAAAGCAATTCCGCAATCCATGCAGCGACCTGCTTGATTCTTTAGAACTGCAGGATCGGTAGGCTCGTAAACTTCTTTCCAGTCTTTGATGCGAACCTCAATTGGTCTACGCTTCGCTGTTTCTCTCTCAGTGACTTTAAGAAAGCCTCTAGGATCTGCCATTTGTACTCACCTCCAGAATTCTTTGCCAGACAACGCTGCCGTCAAGATCTTCACCATTCAAAGTAGCTGCAGCCTGAATCTTCTTCACGTTCGCGTAGTCACGAGGTAGAACCTTGGTGAACTCCTTAGAAGCAACATCAAAGTTAGCCAGAAGACTTGAAGCCAACTTTGAGTTGGTCTCATGTGTGTGTCTTTCAAGAAGAACCTTTAGGGTTTTTTCATCAGACTCATCAAGTGGCATCAAATCAATCTCGCCGTCAGTTAGAGCGCTGTGGTTCACCAGGTCTGCTCTAAGTTTGTATACATAAGCCACACCGCCAGACATACCGGCAGCGAAGTTCTTTCCTGTGCGACCAAGAATGACTGCAGTACCTCCAGTCATGTATTCAAGACCGTGATCGCCAACACCTTCGACTACTGCGACAGCCCCAGAGTTTCTAACTAAGAATCTTTCGCCAACAATGCCGCTTAGGAACATACTTCCGCTTGTAGCGCCATAGCCAATGACGTTTCCTGCAATAACGTTCTTATCGGCAGGGAAAACCGAACTCTCTGATGGCCTAACCACGATCATTCCACCAGATAAGCCCTTACCAACGTAGTCATTTGAATCGCCTGAGATGGTTAGCTTGATTCCCTTAGGAATAAATGCACCGAATGACTGTCCAGCTGATCCTGTGACACGAATGTCGATTGTTGCCTCAGGTAACCCTGCTACCCCGTAACGCATAGTAACTTCATGACCAAGCATGGTTCCAACTGCTTGAGCTGTGTTGTTGATCGGCATTTCAATAACAACACTCTGAGCGTCTTCAAGCGCTACTGTGCTGAGCTTGATTAGTTCATGGTCGAAGTGCTTCTCTAGTTCGTGATCTTGGTAGGTGAATCTGCGCAAAGGTCCGGTGTTTGGCTTTGGCGCTGAAAGAATCGGAGTTAGATCTAATCCATCCGCCTTCCAGTGACTTATCGCACGATTAGCGTCAAGTAACTCACTGTGACCAATAGCTTCATCAAGTGATCTGAAACCAAGAGCTGCCAAGTACTCTCTAACTTCCTCTGCCAAGAACATGAAGAAGTTAACTACGTGCTCTGCTTGACCGGTGAAGCGTGCTCGAAGGTCTGGGTTCTGAGTTGCAACACCAACAGGGCAAGTGTCCAGGTGGCAAACTCGCATCATCACACAGCCAGAAACTACTAGTGGAGCTGTTGCAAAACCGAACTCTTCTGCGCCGAGAAGCGCTGCAATGACAACGTCTCTTCCCGTTTTCATCTGGCCATCAACTTGAACAGAAACTCGGTCGCGCAAGCCGTTAATCATTAGTGTCTGCTGAGTTTCGGCTAGTCCCAATTCCCAAGGTGTTCCAGCATGCTTTAGAGAGTTCAATGGAGATGCCCCGGTACCACCATCGTGACCGGAGACAAGAATCACATCAGCCTTAGCTTTGGCAACGCCAGCAGCAACAGTTCCAATACCAACCTGGCTTACTAGCTTCACGTGAATACGAGCACTTGAGTTAGCTCGTTTCAAATCGAAGATGAGTTGCTTGAGATCTTCGATTGAATAAATGTCGTGATGCGGTGGTGGTGAGATCAAGCCAACACCTGGGGTTGAGTGTCTAATCTCTGCAATCCATGGATAAACCTTATTTGGTGGTAACTGACCACCTTCACCAGGTTTAGCTCCTTGAGCCATCTTGATTTGAATGTCATCAGCGTGAGTTAGATACATACTTGTCACACCGAATCGGCCAGAAGCGACCTGCTTGATAGCACTTCTTCTAGTTGGGTCTAACAGACGGCCAACTTCCTCGCCACCTTCGCCAGTGTTTGATTTAGCACCGAGCATGTTCATAGCAATCGCAAGAGTTTCGTGCGCTTCTGGTGAAATGGAGCCGTAAGACATTGCACCAGTTGAGAATCTCTTTACAATTTCGCTTGCTGGTTCTACTTCGTTGAGAGGAACTGCAGGGCGAACACCTTCACGCAACAGGAAAAGCCCGCGCAGGGTCATTAGTTGTTCAGCTTGATCATCAATCAACTTGGTGTATTGCCTAAAGATGTCAAAGCGCTTGGTCTTGGTTGCGTGCTGCAACTTGAAGATTGTCTCTGGGTTGAAAAGATGCGGTGGACCTTCGCGTCTCCACTGATACTCGCCACCAACTTCAAGTTGTTCATGTGGTCGGATAGCGCGCTCAATTGGATAAGCACTTGAATGTCTAGTTGTAATCTCTTCAACGATTACTTCAATCCCGATTCCACCAAGTTGGCTGGTGGTACCAGTGAAGTAAGCGTCAACAAACTCCTGAGATAAACCAATCGCTTCGAAACACTGAGCACCTGAATATGAAGACACGGTAGAGATACCCATCTTGGACATGATCTTTAGAACACCTTTACCAAGACCCTTGATGATGTTCTTGGTTGCCTGCTCGATGGTCACACCTTGAATAGCTCCATTACGAACCATAAGTTCAACAGACTCGATTGCAAGATATGGGTTGATGGCTGCTGCTCCATAACCAATCAAAGCTGCAACGTGGTGAACCTCTCTAACATCCCCCGCTTCAACAACCAGACCGACCTTAGTTCTGTTACCAGTTCTAATCAGATGGTGATGAACAGCAGAAGTCAGAAGCAAGCTAGGAATGGGAGCTAGTTCCCTGTTGCTGTCACGATCTGAAACCACGATGTATTTGCAACCAGCAGCAACTGCTCCATCTAGTTCAGTGTTGATGTCCTTGAGTCTTTGAACTAGAGCGTCAGCACCTTCGTCGACTCTGAACAAGCCTTTGACGATGTGAGACTTGCCGATACCCGAGTCCTCACTGAACTTGATCTTTGCAATCTCATCATTGTTCAAGACAGGGAAATCAAGAACCACCATCTGAGCGTGCTCTGGTGTTGCGCTAAGAAGGTTCTGCTCAGGACCAATTCCCACTCCAAGAGATGTGACAATCTCTTCGCGAATGCTATCCAGTGGTGGGTTCGTTACTTGGGCGAACTGTTGCACGAAGTAATCAAATAGAAGTCTTGGCCTATCGCTTAGAGCAGCAATCGGAGTGTCAGAGCCCATAGCACCAAGTGGTTCTGCACCAGCCTTGGCGATAGGTGCCACTAGCACTCTCAGATCTTCTTCGGTGTAGCCAAATGTTCTCTGTCTGCGAGCGACTGAAGACTTTGTGTATGCAACGTGTTCGCGCTCTGGAAGATCCTTCAGGTTGATGCGGTTTTCTTCCAGCCATTTACCCCATGGCTCTGCTGCTGCAATCTCTGCCTTAATTTCTGAGTCATCAATCAAACGGCCAGTCGAAGTGTCGGCTAAGAACATACGACCTGGTTGGAGTCGACCCTTACGAACAATCCTGCTCGGCTCGATATCAACAACACCAATCTCAGATGCTAGAACTACCAGTCCGTCTTCAGTAACAATGTATCGCCCTGGTCTAAGGCCGTTACGGTCTAGTGTTGCTCCAACAAGATTTCCATCCGTAAAAATCACAGCCGCTGGTCCATCCCAGGGTTCCATGAGCATTGAGTGATACTCGTAGAAGTCACGAAGCTGAGGATCCATATCGGTTTGCTTTTCCCAAGCTTCGGGAATCATCATCATCATGGCATGCGGCAATGATCTACCAGATTGAACTAGAAGTTCAAGAACCTCATCAAAGGAAGCTGAGTCGCTTCCACCCGGGGTAATGATTGGCTTCAATTGGTCTATGTCTTTGAGGTTTGGAGATGAAAGGCGAGACTCTCTCGCCTTCATCCAGTTCCTGTTTCCCTTGACGGTGTTGATCTCACCGTTGTGAGCAATCATTCTGAATGGGTGAGCTAGTGGCCAAGAAGGGAAAGTGTTAGTTGAAAAACGTGAGTGCACTAGGGCAAGTTTTGATTCAAACTTTGCATCGCTTAGGTCAGGGAAGAATGGTTCAAGTTGAAGAGTAGTAACCATACCCTTGTAAACGATTGTCTTCGCAGACAGAGAAGGATGGTACACAGAAAGCTGACGCTCAGAACTCTTTCTAAGGAAGTAGAGTTCACGTTCTAGGTCGTCTGTTGACAACTTGTTAGAGGATGAGACAAACACCTGAACGATCTGAGGCATTGCATCTCTAGCTAGCTCACCCAGAACATCTGGGTTCGTTGGCACATCTCTTGTTCCGAGTAGCTTCAGTCCCCTTGCTGCTGCGAGCTTAGAAAATGCTGCCTCGAAGTTTCTTGAGTCGTCTTCAAGACCGAGAAAGACTAGACCTGCTCCGTAAGAACCTTGTGCTGGTAAAACGAAGTCCACTACTGATCTAAAGAACAGATCTGGCAGTTGAGTAATGATTCCAGCGCCATCGCCAGTACCGGCATCTGACCCAACAGCGCCTCGGTGCTCAAGATTACGAAGTGCGTTTAGAGCTGTCTCGATGATGTCGTGACCTGGTGTTCCACGTAACGTGGCAACCATGGCAAGCCCACAAGCATCTTTGTCGCGAGCAGGGTCATATAGGCCTGCTGCGGCTGGAGCGGTGTTAAACCGCTCAAACGGCGACTGACCAGACATGTCGAGCTCCATTCAATAGTGTGATGGGGACGACAGTGGCCCTGGTTGGGGTGGGAAACGAGTCTAATTCTTTTCCGGCGATTGGGTCAATCCTACTTCAGACTCCTTGACTTCAGCGGAATCCTCAGCATCCACAGGGCTCACAGGCTCTGCAGAATCACTAGATTCGGGGGTAGTTTGCTCAAGTGACCTGTTAGATCGACCTGGCAGGTACCCGGTTGTCTCTTCCCCAGTGTGCCTATAACGCTGAACCATAAGTAGTGCGAAGCCGACGAGGAAACCAACAACTGCTGACCACTGGTTGGTGCGTAGGCAAAGGAAAATATCGCTTGGATCTAGTCGGATGGACTCGATAAAGAATCTTCCGAATGAATACCACATCAAGTACAGAGCAAACATACGGCCCCAGCGAAGGTTGAATCTTCTTTCTAGAAGTAATAGAACAGCGATACCTACAAGTGACCAAAGAGACTCGTAAAGGAATGTTGGGTGGAAGGCAAGTCCATCAGGCAGGCCAAGTGGGTAACTCGGGTTGTAACTTGGGATCAGAATTCCCCAAGGTAGATCTGTCGGTCCACCGAAAAGTTCATTGTTGAAGTAGTTACCCCAACGACCCAATGCCTGCGCTGCAAGTAGTCCAGGCACGAGTGCGTCAGCAAAGCTTAGGAAGCGAATGCCCGCTGATTCAATCTTTAGGGCTTTGATGTCGACCTGGCATGCGATGTATGCACCGATGGAACCGAAGATGATTGCGCCGTAGATAGCGAGGCCACCCTCCCAAAGTCTGAACATCGAAGTCCAGTCTTTACCTGGACCAAAGTAATCATTCAGATGAGTAACCACGTGGAAAAGTCTTCCACCGATAATTCCAAACGGAACTGCCCATATAGAAATGTCAATCGCAAGGCCCGGCTCCATACCGCGAGCCTTCATGCGCCCAGCTGTTATAGCAACCGCAGCAATGATTCCCGCGAGGATAAACAACGCGTAGAAGTGGATTACCACTGGCCCCAACTCAAATGTGGAAACAGTTGGTGATGGAAGTGCATATAGAAATGACATTTACTTGCCGCCCTTTAGTTTTCTTACTGTCTTTTTAAGTTCTTCTACTCCGCCATCGCGGTAAGCCTTTATAAATACGCTGCCAACAATAGCTCCGTCTGCGTATGAGTTAACTTCTGAAACTTGCTCGGCTGTTGAAATACCAATTCCAACACAGACTGGAACTTTGGTTGTTGTGCTCTTTACGCCTGAAACAACTCCCCGTGCTTTAGCATCAAGATCTTCTCGTGCACCTGTGATGCCCATAGTAGAAACAGCGTAAATGAAACCACGTGATAGACGAGCGACCTGATTTAGTCGCTCTTGAGAAGATGAAGGCGTTGCCATAAAAACTCTGTCTAAGTCAAGTTCATCTGAGAACTTGAGCCAATCAGTTGCTTCGTCGGGAATAAGGTCAGGTGTAATAAGTCCTGCTCCCCCTGCACCCTTGAGATCTTTAGCGAAACGTTCAACACCATACTGAAGAATTGGATTCCAGTAACTCATTACTAGAACTGGGGTATCAACTCTGGAACTGATTTCCTTGAGTAGCTCGAAGAACCCATTTAGTTTGAACCCGTTGGCAAGTGCTTGCTCTGTAGCAACCTGGATTACTAAACCATCCATAACTGGATCGCTGTATGGAACACCGAGTTCCAAGATGTCGATACCTGATTCACACATCGCAACGCAGGCCTCAACAGAGTCCGACATTGTCGGGTAACCTGCTGGGAAATAACCAATGAGTGCGTCCTCACCTTTTTGGGCAAGAGTATTTAGTAAGGTTTCGGTCTTGCTCATTGCTTACTCCAGGAATCCAAAGTATTTGCCGACGGTCTCCATGTCTTTATCGCCACGTCCGCTTAGGTTCAGGAGGACAGTTGCACCAGATGGAAGTGTTGATCCGTACTTAATAACTCCGGCTAGCGCGTGAGCTGTTTCAATGGCAGGAATAATTCCTTCAGTCTGAGAAAGTGCTCTAAGTGCCTGCATAGCTTCGTCGTCGCTTATGCCGAAATACTGTGCACGGTTTAGATCCTTCAACCATGAGTGCTCAGGGCCAACACCTGGGTAGTCAAGTCCAGCTGAAATTGAATGACTTTCAATTGTTTGGCCATCTTCATCTTGAAGCATGTAGCTCTTGGCTCCGTGAAGGACTCCGACTTTACCTTTGCTCAATGTTGCAGCGTGACGCATGGTGTCCATGCCTTCTCCTGCTGCTTCAAATCCCCACAGTGCTACTTCTTCATCGTCTAGGAAGGCATGGAATAGACCAATAGCGTTTGAGCCACCACCAACACATGCTGCGACAACATCAGGCAGGAACCCGAAGTCATTCAGCATCTGATCCCTGGCTTCACGACCGATGACTGAGTGGAAATCTCTAACGATTGTTGGGAAAGGGTGTGGTCCTGCAACAGTACCGAGAAGATAGTGAGTGTCATCAACATTAGCTACCCAGTCACGAAGTGCTTCGTTGATTGCATCTTTCAAGGTTCTTGAACCTGTGGTAACTGGAATTACCTCCGCACCAAGCAACTTCATTCGGGCTACGTTTAGAGCCTGACGTTGAGTGTCAACTTCTCCCATGTAAACAACGCACTCAAGTCCAAACAAGGCAGCAGCAGTTGCGCTAGCAACACCGTGCTGTCCAGCACCCGTTTCGGCGATGATTCTCTTCTTACCCATTCGCTTGGCTAAAAGAGCTTGCCCGATAACGTTATTGATCTTGTGTGAGCCTGTGTGGTTGAGGTCTTCACGTTTTAGAAAAACTCTGATGTCGCCAGCAAGAGCAGCGAACTTAGGAACTTCAGTGATGATTGATGGTCTGCCAACATATGTCTGGTTCAGTTCATCAAGTTCTTTAGCAAAGCTCGGATCAGCCTTTGCTTGCGAGTAAACCTCTTCGAGCTGATCTAGAGCAGCAATAAGAGATTCAGGCACGAAGCGGCCTCCGTAATCACCAAAGTACGGTCCGTCTTGCTCTCTAAGGTTTGTCTTGGCTGTCATCTTCTAAAGTCTAATCTTTTCTACTGAAGTAAACTCGCCGAGCAATTCCTTGGCTTTACCCGTTACTAGTGCTTCGCCAACAAGGACCATGTCAGCACCCGCTTGAGCATAGTCCTCAACGTCCTGGGTATTACGAACAGCGGACTCGGCAACCGCAATACAGTCATCTGATAGCAATCCGGCTAGTTCCTGGAAAAGCGAACGATCTGTTTCAAATGTTGAGAGGTCACGTGCGTTGATACCTATAAGTTTTGCTCCAGTATCGATTGCTCTGAGAACCTCTTCGCTGTTATGAGTTTCTACGAATGGTGTCATACCGAAGCTCTCAACAAAACGTGCCAACTTTACTAACTTGTCCTGCTCCAAGCCAGCAACGATAAGAAGAACAAGATCTGCCCCATAAGCTCTTGCTTCCAAAACCTGTTGTTCAAGTGAGACAAAGTCTTTTCTAAGCACGGGAATCGATACCTTTGAACGCACAGCAACTAAGTCTGCAAGGGAGCCTTTGAACTTACGCTCTTCAGTTAAAACACTGATAGCGGATGCGCCAGCTTCTTGATAAGTCACAGCAAGTGCAGCTGCGTCAGGAATTGGAGCTAGGTCACCTTTGGATGGACTAGCTCGCTTGATCTCGGCGATTACTTCGATGTTAGACCCAGAGCCAAAGTGCTCAAGGCATGAAATGGCAGGAACCGCAGAACCGATTAGTTTCTCTAGTGCCGAAATCGACACTTGCTCTAGCCGTGCGAGTGCATCTGCCTCAGCGCCAGCGTAGAGATCTTGCAGCATTATTTTTTAGAGCTAGTTTCTCGGTTAACGCCGTAACCGAGCTTGGCAAGAATTGGACCCATTGGGATCGATAGAACAGTCAGAACTGAACCAACAGTTACGAGTGTGCCATCAGGAAGCACTACACCTAGAGTCGCAATGGTCACCCCAACGATTGCTGTAATAACTGCAGCCCAAGCTGCTACTGAATGGCCGTGACCTGGTTCGTTTTCGTGGTTGCTCATTATTGCCTTTCCTAGGGTCAATCTTAACAAGAGTTCTAACGAGGTATTGCTGAAAAATGGGCTATTTGGTGCCAAAAAGAGAGTTTGCTCTATCGATAGATGCGATGACAGCACCCATCTTGCTCAAAGTCTCCTGATACTCAGATTCAGGCACTGAGTCAAGAACGATTCCAGCTCCTGCCTGAACCCTCGCCACTCCGTCTCTGATGAAAGCAGTTCTAATTGCAATTGCTAGGTCTGCGTTTCCTTCAAAGTCAAGGTAACCAACTACCCCACCAAAAATACCTCGATTGGCAGACTCTAGGTCGTCAATTATTTCTAGTGCTCTAGGCTTTGGTGCTCCAGACAGCGTGCCAGCAGGGAAGGTCGCTTTGAAGACATCGATTGGAGTTTTACCGTGAGCAAGATCTCCCTCAACGGTCGAAACAAGGTGCATGATGTGACTGAATCTTTCAATCTTCATAAATTGAGTCACTGTCACTGATGATGGTTCACAAACCTTCAAGAGATCATTCCGTGCCAAGTCAACAAGCATTAGGTGCTCCGCTCGCTCCTTGTGATCTGATAAAAGTGATTCTGCAAATGCTTCATCTTTACCCTGGTCAGCTCCTCTAGGACGAGAACCAGCAATTGGATGCATGACTACCTTGCTACCGGACACTTTGACAAGTGCCTCTGGTGATGAACCTACTACTGCGTAATCGCCATGAGCGTCTGAAAAGTTCAACAAGTACATGTACGGGGACGGGTTGAGAGCTCGCAGAACACGATAAACATCAATAGGTCTTGCTGTAACTTCAATGTCTATTCTTTGCGAAAGCACTACTTGGAAGACATCCCCAGCTCTAACATGCTCTTTCGCTACTTCAATAGCCGCAAGGAACTGCTCGTGGGTCGTTCTCGGAGTACGTCTCGACGGTGTGGTTTCAGACGAATGAGAAAGATTCTGGGGTGTGGGTTGGCTTAATTTTTCAAAGAGGTCTGTGATTCTTAGCGTTGCCTGGTCATAAGCAAGCGCATAGTCAGAACTGCTGTCACAGTAGATGTTTGAAACAATCAAGATTGAGTTTGTCTTGTGATCCAAGACAATCACATCTTGAACCATCTCTAAGTGAATCCTTGGTCTTTGGTAGTCCTGTTCAGGAACTGACGGCAGGTTTTCTATGTCTCTGATGACATCCCATGAGAACAAACCAACAAGCCCTGAGGTAAGAGGTGGAAGGTCTGGAAGAGCAACAGTGTTCCAAGAAGATTGAATGAGACGAATTGCATCTAACGGCGAATCCGGAAGTTCACCTGCATCAGGAAGGGCTTTGGCTTGGCCATGGATAAGAAACTCGGAATCTGTCTCAATGAAACTTGCCCTACTTGATAAACCAATAAAGCTATATCTCGACCAGACACCTTGTTCTGCTGATTCAAGAAGGAAGGTGCCAGTTCTGCCGGCAGACAGTTTCTCATAGATACCTACTGGAGTGTCATTGCCGCCGAATACTGTTACGAATACTGGGCAGACTTGTCCAAGTTCTGCACTTGCAAGGAAATTCCCTTTAGAGATGTTGTATTGATTAGTCATTGTTCAGTTCCCCATCAATAACGAACTCGCTGGTATCAAAGCAGGATTCAGAACCTGTGTGACAGCTAGGCCCATGAGGTTGTGTCAGGACAAGAATTGCATCGCTGTCACAATCCAGTTGCAAGGCTTTCACCTCAAGATAGTTACCTGAAGTAGAACCCTTCTTCCAGATCTCCTGACGCGATCTAGACCAGAAATGCGCAATGCCAGTGCTCTTAGTCAGTTCAAAGGACTCTTCGTTCATGTAAGCAAGCATAAGAACCCTTCCAGTCTCATCGTTCTGAACGACTGCTGGAATCAGAGGCTGCTTCACAAAATCTGGGCTGAACATATTCTTACATTCTAACTTTCACATCATTGGAGTTGAGGAACTCTTTAACCTGTCCAATAGTCAACGAACCGTTGTGGAAGACAGATGCTGCCAATACAGCGTTAGCACCGGCAGTAACTGCTGGCAGGAAGTCACTAGCCTGACCAGCTCCACCACTGGCAATGATGGGCAAGTTGGTGGCCTTTCTAACGGTTGCAAGCAGCGTTGTATTGAACCCCTCTTTGGTTCCATCAGCATCAACACTGTTGATGAGTAGCTCACCTATTCCCCTGTGTTGATTCTCAGCTATCCAATCGAGTGCATCAACTCCAGTTGCTTTAGTCCCACCGTGAGTAGTGAGTGTGTAACCGGAAGCAGAGTTTGAATCTTCAAGAATGTCGAGTGAGACAACTACAATCTGGTCACCGTATTTGCCTGAAATTTCATCAACAAGACCTGGGTTTGTCACAGCAGAAGATCCAAGGCTTACTTTGTCCGCACCTGCGTCTAGATAGCTGGCAACATCCTCAATCTTTGTTACTCCTCCACCAACAGTAAGAGGAATGAAGATACTAGAGGCTGTTCTCTCGATGACGTCAAGCATCGCCTTGCGACCTTCTAGGCTCGCCGAAACATCTAGGAAAGTAATTTCATCAGCACCAGCCTCGTAATACATCTTGGCTAGTTCTACTGGGTCGCCAACATCCGCAAGACCTTGAAACTTGACTCCCTTAACTACTCGACCGTCTTTGACGTCAAGGCAAGGAATGATGCGAATGGATAAGGACACTGTTAGATTCTTGCTGCGTGAATAGCGCTTACCAATATCGCACGAGCGCCAAGATCGTACAGTTCATCCATCTTTGAGTTGGTCTCGCTTCGTAGAACAAGTGCTCGCACAGCAACCCAGTTTGGGTCCTTAGTAGGTGAGACAGTCGGAGACTCAATACCTGGTGTAACTTGCGAAGCTTTTTCAATTAGGTTCGCTGGGCAGTCGTAATCGAAGATTACGTATTCTCTAGCAACAACAACTCCATTGAGTCTTCTGAGAAGAGCTGTGTGCTTATCGGCGCTACCTGCATTCGCAATCAGATATGCAGATGAATCTAGGATGACTTCACCGAAAGGCTCTAAGCCAGCTTGTCGCAAAGTATTTCCTGTTGAAACAACGTCAGCAATCAAATCAGCAACGCCGAGACTTACTGCAGTTTCAACTGCGCCATCCAAGCGAATAACGGTTGCCTGAATGCCTTTGCTCTTGAGATAGTCCTCAACAATGTTTCCATAGGCAGTTGCAACTCTTTTGCCTTCAATTTGTTCAATTGAGCTGAATTCACCGATAACCCCAGCGAAGGTGAAAGTTGACTGTCCAAAATCCAAGTCAGCAACTCTTACTGCCGTTGATCTACTATCCATCAATAGATCAAGTCCAGTAATTCCAAGATCAAGAGCACCTGTGCCGACGTAGGTAGCAATGTCTCTAGGTCTAAGGTAGAAAAACTCAATGTTGTTCGCTGAGTCAACTACGCGGAGAGTCTTGCTGTCCTTTCGAACAGCGTACCCAGCTTCGGCAAGCATCTCTGTAGCGAACTCCGCCAGAATGCCTTTATTAGGAACTGCAACTCTAAGCATGCTCATTAGAAGCGCTCCTCTAGGTCTGAAATCGAAATATCTTTGGCAACCATCAGAACCTGTAGGTGATAGATAAGTTGGCTGATTTCGAGAGCTAAGTCCTCTTTTGATTGGTACTCAGCTGCCATCCATACTTCTGCAGCCTCTTCGACGACCTTCTTCCCAATTGCATGAACACCTTGGTCCAATAGGTTTTTGGTGTTGGAGTCAACAGCAGACGCATCTGCTTTAGTGACTATTTCTGCATACAGGGATTCGAAGGACTTCATTTATGTATTTTACTTGTGAAACTACAAAGACGGAACCGCTGATTCAGCTGCTTCACGCAACTGGCTAATCATTTCATTTCTATCTGTGGCACTAAACACTGAACTACCCGCTACGAAGGTGTCAGCGCCAGATGAGGACGCAAGCTTGATTGTCTCAAGATCAATACCTCCATCAACCTGAAGCCAGGTGTCAAGACCTTTAGAGTCAATGAGCCTTCTAATTGCCGAAATCTTCTCGAGAGCTAGTGGCATAAACGACTGACCCCCGAACCCAGGTTCAACGGACATGACAAGAATCTGATCGAAGTGCTCTACAAAATCAGCAATCTCAGGAACACTCGTGTTTGGTTTGATGGAAAGCCCTGCTCTAGACCCCGCAGATTTGATTTCCTTTGCAGTCTCTATTGCGTTGGATACAGCCTCGTAGTGGAAAGTCACCGAGAAAACGCCTGCCTGAGCGTAGATAGGTGCCCAGTGATCTGGATTCTCAATCATCAGGTGAACATCAAGGGGAAGAGTGGTGATCTGCTGCATACGCTTAACCATGCCAATTCCAAAGGTGAGATTTGGTACGAAGTGTCCGTCCATAACATCAACGTGGATACCGTCAGCGCTGGAGATTGTTGCGAAATCTCTCTCAAAGTTGACGAAGTCAGCGCTGAGTATGCTTGGTTGGATTCTTTTGCTCATAGTTTTAAGCCTATTGCCCTATCAGTCTTTAGTTAGCATGGCCATAAACATGCAGTCTGTGTTGTCTCGATGGGTATATAGCTGGATTGTTTTTCGACCCCTAGGCAGGCTGTTGTCCATGAACTTGCTGTTCAGCTCGGTTGTCAGGTCAAGGACTGTCAACCCGAGAACTCTCTGAGCCTTATCGATGACTGCTGTTGTTTCTGACACGTGTGGAGAACAGGTTACGTATAGAAGCGATCCTCCGCTTTTCAGGGCCTTAGCTGCGCTTTCTAGG
>CAMDEE010000003.1 GCA_945895375.1 Auritidibacter sp. Marseille-P8566 | reverse complement strand
ACTATCGCTGGTGTAATCCTTGGAGCTTGGGTTTAAGTAGTTACATGGAAATCAAAAGACTAAGTGTTGAAACCTTAGATGATTTCCTTGCTTACTTTGATCACCGTGCTTTTCTAGATGACCCTAACTGGGATGGTTGTTACTGTCAGTTTTATCTGAATACCCCAGAGCAGAACGATGTTCAGGGGGGTAAGGCTGAAACAAACAGAGCATCTGCTTGTTCCAGAGTTGAGACTGGCGATATGGATGGCTACCTAGTTTACGAAGGTGACAAGGTCGTTGGCTGGTGCGCAGCTGGTAGTTCACTTCTTTATCCAGGATTACCAGGAGCAGATGAAAAAGTTGCACGCATACTTTGTTTCAATGTTGACCCTGCTCATAGAGGTCAAGGCTTATCCGGCATGATGCTGGATCTGATACTTGAAGATCTTTCTTCTAGAGGTTTTGAGGCAGCTGAAGCAGGGCCTAATGAGAATTCCTATGGCGACAAGAGCTATCGAGGTTCTTTAGAGATGTTCTCTAGGAGAGGTTTCGAGAAGGTAACAAATTTAGAGGATGGCTTTGTTTTAGTGCGTAAACACCTGGTTTAGAGGGCTCTACCACGGTTAGATTTATGTAGTGTTCCTGTCCAGAGTTATGTTGGTAGTCTTGGGATACAAGCAATCAATGACCTCAGGGGCAATCAAATGAACAGAAGAGTACTAATCGCACTAGCAGCTTTGGCTGCCGTATTCGCAATTTCAGTAGCAGGAGCATCAGTTTTGAATCTGGCTGGTTCTGATAGAGCTCCAGGCGAAGGCAAAACGGAGGCAGCGTGTGCAGGGAATCTCACGATAACGCATCCAGTTCAAAATGGTGGACACGACAACAACCGCATTGTCAATGTCTATGTCGACGGGAACATGACAGCTTGCGAAGGGGAAACTATTCGGCTCGAAATCGATCTGCCAGATGGTGCTCATGCTTACGCGAGCGAAGTTATTGGCAACAATGTAAGTGCACTTACCTTCACATTCGATGCGACAACCGGCGACTTTACTGATAGCCCTCCACAGGCCTTAGATGGCAAATTAGTAAATGTTGGTCAACGACTTGACCCGCCTAAGGCTAAGGACTTCGGTTTGGTTGATTTGCTGATTGCCCAAAGTTTTGAGTAAAAACTGCGTCAATCTGTAGCTTCGGCTAAACATGTTAAGGTTCACCCAAAACATTGGGCTCTGAGGTTTAGCACCATCGTATTGCTTGGTTTTGCCTGGTGGCTTCTATTGGCCCCACACCAGTTAGGTGGCCCAATTACTTTGGCTGTTGTCAAAGGCTCATCGATGCAGCCTCTGTACCAATCTGGAGATCTTGTTGTCGCCTACCGTGAAAGCATATATGGTGTTGGCGACAACATTATTTACGAACGTTTCGGTGGGTTTGTAATACACAAGATAGTGACAGTGAACACTGATAAATCATTTGCGACTAAAGGCATCAACAACAAGTACCCAGATAGTTGGAAGGTTCCTCCTGAAAATATTCTTGGTAAGCAGGCAGTTGTCCTACCTGGAACTGGTGCTGTTATTCAGAATATTTTGACTAATCCAATCACTGCAGGAACGTTCTCTTTGTTGGTAGCAGCTCTTGTGATGCTCCCGACAAGAAGGACTCGACTCTATGGAGATGCAAAGCAACTGGTGACCCACGAGTCAACAGAGAAAATAAGGTTTCGTGGTCGTCGCACTTTCCTCTTTTGGCTGTTAGCCGCTATTTTTGTTGTCTTACTAGGCATCTTTTCATTCTTCATTATGTCCAATGTCATGTTTTGGCCAAGAATTGGAATTTCACTTATTGGGCTAACTGTCTTTGGCGCTTTGTTATTTGCATACAGTCTTTACTTGTTTGATGGCGTTGGGCTACAAGAACCGGTTAGATCATTAGTTGTACTTGGTCCAACTTTGCTAAAAATTTCTGAGTCCCAGAAACTTAGTCATCCAATTGTTGTAGTGAGTTCTGCCAAAACCCTGCGCAAAATCAAAGAGAAACTAAAAACTATCGTTGTTCATCAGGTTGATGCTTCTGGGAATCAAAACTTCTATGTGTCTGGCCACGGTGAAAACTATTTGTATAAGGTAGCCAACAAAGCCCAGATTTAAAACTCAGTGCTTGAAATAACTGCTTTACCCTCCTTGATTCCTTCAAGTAAGACACTAACTACGTGAGAAGCTGTCATGCCTTCAGGAAAAGCAGGAGCTGTTCCAAAGATTGCTCTTGAAGCAAGACCTGTTTCGGTGTGACCAGGCTTAGCGTCAGTTACCTGAATCTTGTCTCTGCGGAACTCTTGAGTAATGGTTGCTAGGTAGCTAGCGTGAGCAGTCTTCGACACTGTATATGCAGACATGCCAGGGAAGACTTTTTCTGAGACAACACCTGTTATTCCAGCCACGAATACTCCAGCATCTTTATCTATGACTAGAAGTGGATGCAGAGCTGAGATGATGGCTGCTGGACCTAGGTTGTTGATCTGCATTAGCTTTGCTGCATCTAGAGCTGATGTTTCAGTTGCCTTAGCAAAGCCAACAACTCCGGCAGCATTGATGATGCCGTGGATCGGGCTATTGAGGTTTAGTAGGTAGTCGGTAAGAGTCTTGATGCTCTCTGGGCTTTCAAGGTCAACAACTAGTTTCAGAGTTGCTTCGTTAGGGATCTTGGCTGCTGTTTCAGCATTTCTGGCTGTTGCCATGACGCTTGCGCCTTGCGATGTTAGTTGTCTTACTAGTTCAGCCCCTAGTACACCTGAGCCACCGATTACCAATACGTTGTTACCTGTGAATTCCATTTCTCAATTATGGCCGTATTTAGGGTATTGGCAGTTCAGTCTTCCTAAACTCGGGCAGAATAGGCACATGAAAACACATCGCGGAGTCGTTTACTCAAGAAATGGTGGAGCTGCTGCTAGCCAGCCTCTAGCTGTTTCAGCAGCCCTAGAGATACTCAGAGCAGGTGGAACCTTCGTTGATGCTGGTATCGCACTCAGTGCTGTGATATCTGTTGTTGAGCCAGGTGCTTCTCAACTAGGTGGCGATGCGTTCATGATTACCCATCACGCTAAAACCAAAGAGAACCTAGCCTTCAACGGTAGTGGTGAAGCAGGGCACTCAGCTACAAGAGATAAGTTCGAAGACACCATTGATCACCACGGGTATAGATCTTCAACTGTGCCGGGCACGGTAGCTGCCTGGTTTGCTTCTCACGATAGATATGGCAAGTTGCCAATGGCTGAGATTCTTGCTCCTGCCATTAGATATGCAGAACATGGCTTCCCAGCATCTAGAGACTTTGTTCTTCGTATTCAGAAGTTCTTAGAACAGTTCCCAGGTTCCACATTCTTTGCTGACATGGGTATTGATGTAAGCCTTGCTATTGGTGATGTGGTTATTCAAAAGGACTTGGCTCACACCTTGAAGTTGATTGCCGCTAATGGACGTGATGGATTCTATAAGGGTGAGGTAGCGGACAAGATTGTTTCTGGAACTTATGGTTGGTTCAACCATGAAGATTTGGCTAATCATGAAACTCGTGTTGAAGCTCCGTTGACAGCTAACTACCGTGGTTACTCTGTTCATGGTCAGCCACCACCAACCCAAGGAATGATTCTTCTTGAAGAACTACTTCTGGTTGAAGATAAAGACTTAACTTCTTTATCTGAAGCAGAGCGTATTCACCTGATGGTTGAAGCTAAGAAGATTGGCTTTATGGATCGCAATGAGATTATTGCTGACCCGGAGTTTGTTCCAGTTGATACTCAAAGAATTCTTTCTCCAGAACACATTGCTATGCGTCGTAAGCAAATAGATCCTGCTAAGGCTTATAACGGACCTGAAGGTAATACTCATGAAGGTAGTGACACAACGTATTTCATCGTGGCTGATGGCGAAGGTAATGCTGTGTCATGGATTCAAAGTGTTTTCCATGGCTTTGGTGCTGCCTTTGTTCCTAAGGGAACTGGTGTGTTGCTAAATAACCGTGGAACTGGATTTAGTTTGGAAGCAGATTCACCTAACTTGATCGAACCAGGTAAGCGTCCAGCTCATACTCTAAATGCTTGGACTATTACTAAGGCTGATGGTTCACTTGCCTATGTTGGTGGAACACCAGGAGCGAACATTCAGGTGCAGACCAACTTCCAGTTGATTGTTGCTCTAATTGATCTAGGCATGAGCGTTCAAGAAGCCTGTGAATCAGCTAGGTGGCAGCACCTAATCGGAGATTCATCTGCGTTTGAAACAGGAGCAGGAAAGCTTCAGATTGAATCAAGAATCTCTGAAGAAGTGATTGCTGAACTCAAAGCGAAGGGTCACGATGTGATGATGTTGCCTGAGTATGGTCATGGTTCTGCTGTTCAGTTGTTGAAGATTCTGGATAATGGCACTCAGGCCTGGGGTAGCGATGTTCGTGTAGACGGGCAAGCGGCAGGTATTTAGAAGAGATTATCCAGTCATCCGGTCTAGTTGATTAGTTAGATGATTTATCTGGCTAGGCTAGGGGCGAATAGAAGTAAAGCGTATTAATTACCTTTGGGGAGAAGTAGTTGTTTTTCAAGCACAAACTAGCCAAACGTCTTACTGTATTGGTTTTGTCTTTAGGGCTGGTTTTTGGGGTAGCTCTTTCTAGTAGTTCTGGGGAAAATTTTCAGACCCAACAGGCAGTGAAGATACCTAAAACCTCATCTTTTGATCTAGTTGTTTATGGGGGAACTCCTGGTGGAGTTATTGCTGCTATCGCAGCAAGTCGCAGAGGATTGAACGTTGCTCTACTGGCTCAAGGTCCAACAGTTGGTGGAACCAAGTCCAATGGTTTAGGTGCTACCGATCTGATTGTTCCAGCAAACGTCTCTGGTATTCCTTTGGAGTTTTTTAGAGCAGTGCAGAAGGCAAGCGGTGGCAAAGATACTTGGCGAGTAACACCAGCGTTAGCTGAAGGCATCTTTAGAAATATGCTTCGTGAATCTAGGGTGAGCACATGGACTAATCAGGTGGCAGTGGACGCAACTGTGGTTGCTGGTGTGGTTACCTGCTTATCTCTAAAGTCAAAGGCCAAGATTTGTGGCAAGCAGTTCATTGATGCTTCTTACACAGCAGACCTATTGCCTATGTCTAACACTGCGTTCAAGTTAGGTAAAGAAGATCTCTTTGATTACGGCGATGATGCTGGCATGAAGATAACTGTTGAAGCTAGGGTTCCTCTTCCAGAGAATATGACAAAGGAGCAAGAGAAGAGTCTTTCCTTACTTCCATACATGCAGCATGTTGAAGACTTCAAGGTCTCTAAGGTAAAGCTCACTGACGGTATGCCTTCATACACCTATCGTCTTTGTGTTACTAAGGAAAACAAGCGACCATTCAAGTTGGCTCAGCAGGATGTGAAATACGTTCCAGCATGGAGGATGGTGGCTCAGGCATCAGCCAAGATTCCATGCCCTGATTGTCAAGAAACAAAGCAGCGAGTGCTTACTAGGTTCTGGAGAATAGCGAACCTGGATGATAAGAAGTGGGACCTAAACTCGTTTAACTCCTTTACTAACTTGATCTTGCCTAAGTCTTATTTCACGGACCAGCCATCAAGAGCTAAAACTAATGCCGATGCGGCTAGATACATTGAGTCATTCATTTCCTTCTTACAAACTGACCCTCAGGTTCCAGCTGCTGAGCGGAAGGCTATTGCTGGCTTTGGCATGTGTGCTGATGAGTTTACGGACAATAACAATGTCCCTTACGAGCCTTATATCCGAGAAGGTCGAAGAGTAGTTGGTAAGACGGTGTTACTCACATCAGATCAGAAGACCAACTTACTTAAGTGGGACTCGATTGGTATTGCGAAGTATCACATCGATAACAAGCTCTCTATCCGTATTCGTCACAAGAACAAGATCTATCGTGATTACACGACTTTCCAGAAGTCGATGATTTATCAGATCCCGTTCTCAATCACTGTTCCGAAGTATGGGCCTAAGAACCTTTTGGTAGCTGTTGGGGTTTCTACTTCACCTCTTGCATACGGTTCGATTCGAATGGAGCCGCACTACATGCTTATCGGTCAGGCAACAGGAGTTGCCAGTGCTCTGGCTATCAGGGATAAGAAATCGGTGTGGGACATTTCTGTTCCGGAGTTACAGAACATCTTGCGTAGCTGGGGCCAGAAACTAACTATTAAGGACTAGTTCTTGATATTCGGGTGTCTAAAGTGCTCAGCTACTGTTCTGTGAAGAATTCCATTCGTAGCTAGAACACTTGAGCTTGTCGTGGTTAGTTCACCGTCAAGATCTGAGATGATTCCACCGGCCTGTTCAACAATTGGAACAAGGGCAGCAATGTCATAAATCTGCAGGTTGTGTTCTGCTGTTATTTCTAGGGTTCCCTCAGCTAAGAGCATGTATGACCAGAAGTCTCCAAAGGCTCTGGTTCGCCAAATCTTTCTAGAGAGTTCAATGAGTTGATCTAGTTGGCCAATCTGATCCCATAGCTTGAGGTTGTTATAACTAAGTGATGCGTTTTCAAGGTTATTGATTTTAGAAACTGAGATTTGTGTTTCTCTGCCATCGATGTGACGCGTGTGTGCTCCAACACCAGGAGCTGCCCACCATCTTCTACCCATAGCAGGAGCGCTAACTACGCTCACTGTTGGTTTGCCATCAATGGCTAGAGCAATGAGAGTTGCCCAGACTGGAACTCCACGCATGAAGTTAGCCGTGCCATCGATAGGGTCAATGATCCAAGTTCTGCTGCCTTGCCCATGCAGGTTCTCACCAACAGTTCCATACTCTTCACCAATTAGGGAATCATTTGGTCTCTCTGCTTGAAGCTTGGCTTTGAGGGCTGCTTCAACACTTCTGTCTGCATCTGTTACAGGTGTAGAGTCAGGCTTAGTTTCAACGACTAGGTCTTGAGCATAGAAGCGCTCTAGAGAGATACGGTCAGCGATATCTGCCATCTCGAGGGCAAGAGCTAAATCAATGGTTGCGTCCATGTATAAAACCTACTCGCTAGATGAGTTGGCCAGAGAAGACATCAGTCTTCTAAGTGAATCAACTCGACCTGGCTGAATATCTCCATTGGTTATGGCTTCGTCTAATAGACAGTCAGGGGAGTCGGCTAGGTGTGAGCAGTCTCTGGGGCAGTCAACTGCTATAGCACAAAGGTCTTCAAAGCTCTTGAGCAGGTTCTCTAGTTTGATGTGACCTAAGCCAAATGATCTAACTCCAGGGGTATCGATAATCCAGGTGTTAGTTGCCTCGTTGAGGTTGATAGCTCTAACAGAGCTGCTGGTGTGTCTACCTCTACCGGTAACAGCATTTACACCACCGGTTGAACGAAGTGCTCCGGGGGAGACGGCATTTACTAGCGTTGATTTACCAACACCACTGTGACCAACCACAACCGTTATCTCATTGGCTAAGAAGTCATTGAGTTCTGTAAGAGACGGACTTTCCTGTTTGTTGAGAATTACAGGAATTGATAGTCCAGAGAAGTTAGCTAGAAACTCAGTTGGATCAGCAAGGTCGACTTTAGTAATACATAGAGCAGGCCTTAGCCCAGCATCAAAAGCAGCTGCAAGGTATCTATCGATAAGCCTGGTTCTTGGTTCTGGGTTAGCAATGGCAACAACGATGAGCATCTGAGTTGCGTTCGCAACCATGACTCGCTCAACCTGATCACTGTCATCAGCACTTCTTCTAAGTAGTGAAGTTCTTGGTTCAACTCGAACTATTCGAGACAGAGCGCCAACTGTGTCAGAGGTGTCACCGGCTAGAGCGACTAGGTCACCTACGGCAACTCCTTCTTTTCTAAGTTCTTTACCAAGAGTTGCTGTGATCTCTCGGGAGTCATCAACGATTACTGTGTAACGACCCTTATCGACCTGTATCACCATGCCGATAGGAGCGTCTTTATATGTTGGTCTTGTTTTAGTTCTTGGCTTATTACCCTTAGGGTTTGGTCTGAACTTGATATCACTTTCATCGATATCGTGCTGACCAGGCTCTGGTTCATACAACCAACTCAAGAGTTAGTTCCTAACAGGCCTGTCCATAGTGAAACAAACTCAGGCATGGTCTTACTAACAACACTCACATCTTCAATTGTGATGCCTGGCACTCTTAGTCCGATGACTGCTCCAGCAGTTGCCATCCGGTGATCCTCGTAGGTTCCCCAAATTCCACCGTGTAGTTCATTGCTAGGTTCTATGGCAATGCCATCTTCTAGTTCTGCTGCTTTGCCACCGATGTTATTTATTTCATTCGTTAGAGCAGCAAGACGATCTGTCTCATGCCCCCTAAGATGAGCGATTCCTGTAATTCTTGATGGGCCATCAGCTAGAACTGCAAGAGCTATAACTACAGGTGCTAGTTCACCACCAATAGATAGGTCTATATCTATTCCCTTGATAGTTCCGTTTCCTGTGATGACTAGGTCATCACCAGATCGGCTAAAGCTAGCTCCCATTTGGGTAAGAATCTCAACAAAGTGTTTACCTACCTGAGTAGTTGTTTCTGGCCAGTTTCCAATAGTTACTGAACCACCTAGAACTAGAGCAGCTGCTAGGAAAGGTCCAGCATTAGAAAGGTCTGGTTCAATACTTACTTCGCCACCGTTGATAGGTCCTGGCTCAACCACCCAAAGAGTTTCTTCAGGTTGGGATACCTGTACACCTCTTTGTCTCAGGCACTCAAGAGTCATCTCAATGTGGGGAAGGCTTGGCAGGTCTTTGCCCACATGTCTAAGCGATAGCCCCTTGGTGAAACTAGGTGCCGCTAGCAAAAGACCTGAAACGAACTGGCTTGAGGCACTGGCATCTATTTCTAGGTAGCCACCCTCAATTACTCCTGAGCTATTGATAGTAAAGGGCAGTGATCCTGTCCCATGATCCTCAACTGATACCCCTAGGGCTCTTAGAGACTCAATGGTGGTCTTCATAGGCCTTCTACGAGCTGCTTCATCCCCATCAAAGGTGATTTCACCAGCAAATAGGGCAGCCAGCGGAGGAACGAATCTCATCACCGTGCCGGCTAGACCGCAGTCAATACGGGCATTCAGGGGTGCTCTGGAGTCAATGTCAGTGGTAGGTGACACTATAAGAATGTCACTCCTTTCGCTGACGTTGATTTGAGTACCTAGCTTGATCAGGGACTCAATCATCAGCGAGGAATCCCTTGAATCTAAGGGGTTTCTAAGGTGAGTGGGTGATGTAGCAAGGGCAGACAGCACTAATTCTCGGTTGGTTAGGGATTTGGAGCCTGGCAATGAGACAGATCCGGAGACGGCATGTTGAATTGTTGGGGCAAGCCAAGAACTTTTCGCCGGGCGGGAATAAATGTGGTCCGTCATGTGTTTCTTAGTCTAGCGGCATGCTCTAGCGGTGCCCCAGGCCAAATAAGCAGTTCAAAGAAGAACAAACCGACAAGAAGGAAGATACTTATTTACATTACTCAAAGCCCAGTAAACCTAGCACCTCGCCGCCATGTCTATGGCTCAGCTGCACGAATTAGCAGCAATCACATGTCAGAACTACTAAACTCACAATCGATGAGTAACCAAATGGGAACCCCCGAAGACAAAGCGCCAAAGCGCCAGTCTTTCGAAGAAGCTGCCTCACCTTTTTACGAAGACGTTCGTCGCTTCTGTATTTCACGTGCCCGCCACAAACAACGTGGTGAGGACATTGCCCAGAACGCCTTGTTCAAGGCTTTCAAATCCTGGGACACGTTCACTGATTTTGGTCGCGGACCTAAGGGTTGGCTAATAACCATTGCCCATCGTGAACTTATTTCTGCGGGAATCAAGCAGAACAAGCTAGACAACAATCAAGAATTCGCCTACGAGGACGAAGATGGCAATGTCGACCATGGTTTCGACGATTACGACTTCAAAAATGCTGCGGATTCTCCTGAAATGCTGATCATTGAGAAGTTCGGTATGGCTGAAATCGAATCAGCTATTGAGTCTCTTGATGAAGAGTTTAGAGAAGTTGCGCTCCTAAGGTTTGTTGTAGGTCTAGGGAACAAGGAGATTTCCGAGTTACTAGACATCAAGCAGAACACCGTTGGTACTAAACTTTCCCGTTCCCGTGAAAAGCTGAGCGAAGTCTTGAAAGAGATGGCGGCTAGCTACGGAATCGGCTTAAATGAAGATAAGAAAAAGTAAAGGGTTAATGAATGTCAGAGTACAACTGCAACGACACTCTAGGAAAAGTTTTTGATTTCCTAGGACACGAACTTGAAGAAGCGGATCGAACTAAGGTCCTAGATCACCTGGAAGGCTGCCAAGCTTGCAAGAAAGAGTACGCAATCGAAAGCAAGATTTCCAAGATTATTTCTAGCTCTTCAATAGAAGCTCAGACGAGTTTTGCATCAAAATTGCAAAGCCGAATACAGTCAGAGATTTGAAAAAGAAATCCCCGTCCTAGTGGCGGGGATTTTGCTTTAAATCTCTTGCTCCGGAAGATCGAGCCAGCTGTACCAACCTTGGTTTAGAACCAGCCAAGCTAAAAGTCCGTGGCCTAGTTGACCAGGTAGTCCGAATTGAGAGTTCTTGATCTCTTCGTTGAAACCTGGGTGATCAACCAGTGGTCTGAATGCATCAACAAAAGGCAAGCTTCTTCTTGATGCAACATCTTCGAATCCCGCTGCCAGGTGCTCAATGTCATAGTTCAGCTGAGGGTTACGACTTGGAATAGGGGAGAGCACGAATGGCTTCACATCTTTGCTTATTGCCGTGTCCAAGATGTTGGCTAGGTTCAAGCGTGATCTTGACATTGTGATTCCGGCATTGATGTCGTTTGCATTGAGGGCAACAATCAATCTGTTATCGGTATCTGCAGCAAAGCGCTTAGATGCTTCTTCTAACCACTGGTCGCTCATCTGAGCTGTTGTGATCTCAGGAGTTGAAAGAACATAGAAGTCGATTCTTGGGTAATCGCTCTGGGTCTTAGCGATAACGCGTCCTACCCAGCCAAGACCTTTAGGGTCGCCACCTGCGCCAACGATGTCGTCACCTAAGATGACGACTCGTATGTTGCGACGTGGCTCTTCCATGATTTAGTTGAATGCTCTTTCAACTAGGTCTGCTTGTTCAACAGCGTGACGCTTAGCTGAACCAGTTGCAGGAGATGCGCTAGCTGGTCTTGAAACAAGTTGAGCTACCTGACCACCCATGTACTTAGGCAGGAATAGACCAATGTATGTCCAAGGACCTTGGTTAGCTGGTTCATCCTGAACCCAGAACAACTCGGCCCCTGGATACTGAGCGTAGGTTGCTTTGATTTCATCAACCGGTGTTGGGTATAGCTGCTCAACACGAACGATGGCTGTTGTCTGGTCATTACGCTTTTCAGCCTCAGCCAATAGATCCCAATAGATCTTTCCTGAACAGAAGAGAACTCTCTTTACGTTTGCCTTGTTTAGTCCACGCTCATCATCTATCACTGGCTGGAAGCTGCCGGTAGTGAATTCTTCGACCTTAGAGGAGGCTGCCTTCAGTCTCAGCATTGACTTAGGTGTGAAGACAATCAGAGGTCTTCTTGGTCTTGCATATGCTTGACGACGAAGAAGGTGGAAGTGGTTAGCCGGTGTTGAAGGCTGAGCCACAGTCATGTTGTTTTCAGCACACAGCTGAAGGTATCTTTCGATACGAGCTGAAGAGTGGTCTGGTCCCTGTCCTTCGTAACCGTGAGGAAGAAGTAGAACTAGAGAAGAGTTTTGACCCCACTTCTGCTCTGCAGAAGAGATGAACTCATCAAGGATGGTTTGTGCTCCGTTAGCAAAGTCACCGAACTGTGCTTCCCAAAGAACTAGTGCATCCTTACGCTCAACAGAGTAACCATACTCAAAGCCCATAGCCGCGTACTCGCTCAATAGTGAGTCGTAGATGTAGAACTTAGATTGTTCAGCTGAAAGGTTTCTGAGTGGAATCCACTCTTGACCATTCTCACGGTCGTGGAAGACAGCGTGACGCTGCACGAAGGTTCCACGTCTAGTGTCTTGACCTGACATACGGACGTTTACACCTTCAACAAGTAGTGAACCTAGAGCTAGAAGCTCTCCGAAGCCCCAGTCAATGCCACCTTCTCTAGACATCTCCAAACGCTTAGCAAGTAGCTGCTGAAGCTTAGGGTGGACGTTGAATGCAGGTGGAATGTTGCTGTGTGCATTACCAATAAGTTCAACAATGTCCTTAGCGATACGAGTCTCGTGGTTGATCTCTGGGTGATCGCTAGCAGTAGTTCCAATACCCTGAGGTCTTGAAACAAGTTCAATAGGCTGAGCCATTGCTTCGTGAACATCAGTGAAAGCTTTTTCTAGCTTGGCTTGAAGGTCAGCGTTTGACTGCTCGAACTCTTCACGAGTGATGTCTCCTCGACCAACTAGAGACTCTAGGTACAGAGTTCTAACTGAACGCTTAGCTTCAATCAGGTTATACATAAGTGGCTGTGTCATCGAAGGGTCATCACCTTCGTTGTGCCCACGACGACGGTAACAAACTAGGTCAATAACCGCATCCTTACCGAAGGTCTGACGGTATTCGAAAGCAAGGGATGCAACTCTGAATACAGCCTCTGGGTCATCACCGTTCACGTGGAAGATAGGGACCTGGATTCCCTTGGCAATGTCAGTTGAATAAACAGTTGAACGAGACATGTTAGGTGGGGTAGTAAAACCAACCTGGTTGTTAATCACAATGTGAACAGTTCCACCGGTCTTGTATCCTCTAAGGCTCATCATGTTTAGAGTCTCTGGAACAACTCCCTGACCTGCGAATGCCGCATCACCGTGAATAAGGATTGGTAATACTGGATACTCTTCAGGGGACTTGTTGATTCGGTCAAGCTTTGCTCGAACGATACCTTCAAGAACTGGGTTCACTGCTTCTAGGTGAGAAGGGTTAGCTGCCAGGTAAACCTTGGTGGTGTTACCTGTTGCACTTGTGAATACACCAGAGGTTCCTAGGTGATACTTCACATCTCCAGAACCTTGAACAGTCTTCACATCAGTGTTGCCTTCGAACTCTCTGAAGACTTGACCATATGTCTTGCCAGCGATGTTGGTTAGAACGTTTAGACGACCACGGTGAGCCATACCAATAGCTACTTCATCTAGGTGATGATCTGCTGCTGCCTGCAAGATTGCATCTAGGGCAGCAATGGTTGATTCTCCACCTTCAAGGCTGAATCGCTTTTGCCCTACGAACTTGGTTTGAAGGAAAGTTTCGAAAGCTTCTGCTTCGTTTAGTTTTTCTAGGATACGAAGCTGAGCTTCACGAGATGGCTTTACGTAAGGAACTTCTAGCCGATCCTGCATCCACTTGCGCTCGGCTGGGTTGTGGATGTGCATGTATTCAATACCGACTGTTCGGCAGTATGAATCACGAAGAATCTTTAGAACATCTCTAACCATCATCTTTGACTTACCGCCAAAGCCTCCGGTCTTATAAGTTCTGTCTAAATCCCAGAGGCTTAGACCGTGGGTTAGTACGTCTAGGTCAGGGTGTGATCTCTGCTGGTATTCCAGTGGATCAATATCAGCCATAAGGTGACCGCGAACACGGTAAGCATTGATTAGCTCTTGAACACGAGTTTCTTTGCTTCTGCTGTCAGCATCGGTTGTTTCAAAGTCAGTTGCCCAACGAATTGGTTCGTAAGGAATACGTAGGTCAGCAAAGATTTCATCATAGAAGCCACGCTCACCTAGAAGTAGTTCATTTATCTTTCTGAGGAACTCTCCTGAACCTGCACCTTGAATGACTCTGTGGTCATAGGTAGAAGTGAGGGTAATAACCTTGCTAACACCAATCTTGGCTAGGTGTTCTTCGCTCATACCCTGGAACTCAGCTGGGTAATCAAGCGCTCCAGCACCAACGATGCAACCCTGACCCTTGGTAAGTCTCGGCACAGAGTGAACTGTTCCAATTCCACCGGGGTTTGTAAGTGAAACAGTTGTTCCAGCAAAGTCTTCAGCAGTTAGCTTGTTATCTCTTGCACGCTTTACTAGATCTTCATAAGCCTTGAGATAGGTAGCGAAGTTCAGTCGCTGAGCCTTCTTGATGTTAGGAACTAGAAGTGCACGTGTACCATCAGGCTTAGGGATGTCAATCGCTAGGCCAAAGTTGATGTTCGCAGGGGAAACCGCAGCTGGCTTACCATCAATTTCTTCGTAGTAAACATTCTGGCTTGGGAACTCTTTGAGAGCTCTAACAATTGCGTAGCCAATGATGTGGGTGAAAGATACTTTGCCGCCACGAGTTCTACCTAAGTGTGAGTTGATCACAATTCGGTTATCGATAAGAAGCTTCGCAGGGATTGCTCTAACACTTGTTGCAGTTGGAATAGTAAGAGATGCATCCATATTGGCTGCCAAGGTCTTGGACATACCTTTAAGGATGTTGATTTGGTCTTCTGCATCTTCATCAGTGTCAGCAGCATCAACTACTGGGGCTTGAGCAGGAATAGGTTGAGCCTGAGGTTCAACACGAGTTGTCTTAGCAACTAGTGGAAGAGAGCCAGTATTTGTTGAAGGAGCCTGAGGAGTAATAGGTGCAACTGGTGCAGAAGTCATCGGGGTTACCGGAGTTGACTGTTGGTTACCCTGCTTGAGCTGGTGGTAACGCTCGAGGATCGGTTGCCATTCCTTGTCGATTGAATCTGGGTTGGCTAGCCATTGGCTATACATTTCATCTACAAGCCACTCGTTAGCGCCGAATTCTTGTCCAGATTGTGAGTTGTCGTCGGACAACGGATCACCTCTTACTTTCACGGAAACAATGCCTTCCAAGCCTACCAAGCCCCTAAAGGTTGGATATTCAGGGTTATCCCCATCTGGATAGGGTTCTTGAGGGTCTTGTATGCTTTAAGGGCTATGGATTATGACCCCTATCCTTCACTAACTGAAGCGTTGACCCGATGACCGAGTGGTACTTACTTGGACTGGCTGTTCTTCTAACTATCGGCACAGGTTTCTTTGTCGCCAGCGAATTCTCCCTAATCAACCTGGAAAGATCAGAACTTGAGAAACGTCAAGACCAGGGTGAGCGAGGACTAGCTCCTACTATTAGAGCGCTGAAGCGCTCCAGCACACATTTATCAAGTGCTCAAATCGGTATTACCGTGACCACTATGCTTACCGGTTTCTTGGCTGAGCCATCGCTGGCCAAAATCATTGAGCCATCGCTTGCCGGTTTTGACCTAGAACCAAGCACAGTGAGTGCTATTTCTATTGGTATCTCTCTAGCTGCTGCAACAGTCTTCTCATTCCTTATTGGTGAGCTAATTCCTAAGAATGCTGCCATTTCATCCCCGCTGCCAATCAATAAGTTCGTCGTTCGTTTTCAACTAGCTTTCACCTTTATCTTCGGTTGGTTGGTCTGGGCGCTAAATACCACTGGAAACAAAATTATTAGAGCTATGGGAATTGAGCCTAAAGAAGAACTAAGTTCTTCAAGAACTGCTGAGGAACTGAGCTCTTTGGTGCAAAGATCAGCAAGCCTAGGCGCTCTTGAGCAGAGAACAGCAGACCTTATTACTAAGACTCTTGAACTATCACAACTAACTGCAGCTGAAGTCATGACTCCAAGAACTAAGTTGACGTCTCTTGATGCTTCAGCAACCGTGCAGGATGTCATTGCTTTATCTCACAGCACAGGTTTCTCAAGGTTCCCAGTATTTACTGGTTCAACCGATGATGTTGATGGAATTGTTCACGTGAAGGCAGCAGCATCGGTGCCTAGAGAAAAGCGCAGCAGTGTTCCAGCCACAGCTTTGATGGTTGAACCATTCAGAGTTCCTGAGACCATGTCACTTGAGAAGCTAATGGGTGTGCTCAGATCTCATGGTTTGCAGCTAGCCATTGTCGTTGATGAGTATGGTGGCACCGCAGGAATTGTTACCCTCGAGGATCTAATTGAAGAACTAGTTGGTGAACTAGGCGATGAGCACGATAGAGCCAAGGTTGAGATCACTGGTGGTAAGGACAAGTCTTATTCCTTCCCAGGTATGTATCGACCTGATGAAGTGCTAGAGAAGCTAGCGGTCAAGGTTCCTGAGGATGGTTCATACGAAACAGTTGCAGGATTCCTTATGGCTCAACTGGGTCGAGTTGCTGAAGTTGGCGATGAAGTTGAAATCGATGGCGGCAAGCTAAGAGTTGAGCGTATGGATGGTCGTCGAGTGGATCGAATTCGCTTTGTTCCAGATGACGTTATTCCACAGGAAGGAGAGAAAGATGAATGATCTACTAGTCGCACTGCTTTCCTTCATGGGACTACTAGTTGGTAGTGCTTTCTTTGTTGCTTCAGAGTTTGCTATCTTCTCTGCAAGAAGAGCCCAGATTGAACCAAGAGCAGAAGCAGGTTCAAGACCTGCCCAGCTAACCATCAAGGGCATGGAGAACGTAAGCCTTATTGTTGCTACCTGTCAACTTGGTATTACTATCTGTGCTCTGTTGATTCTTATCGTTGTTGAGCCAAGCATTCAGAAGGTATTGAAGTCACCTTTAGCAGCGTTGGGACTTGGTGAAGATGCTGCTTATGCAACATCATTCGTGATCGCTCTTGTTGTAGTTACCTTCTTACACGTTCTTATTGGTGAGATGGTTCCTAAGAACATCGCTTTCTCTATTCCTGAGCGTGCAGCTCTAGTTCTAGTTCCAATCGCTTATGGTTTGTCATTGTTCCTGAAGCCTGTGGTTGGAATCTTGAACGGTATTGCTAACTTTGCTCTTCGTCTCATGGGTATCAAGCCGGTTAACGAAGCGAACAGCGCATACACACTGGATCAGGTTGAAACTATCGTCGAGCATTCAACTCGTGAGGGTGTCTTGGTTGATGCCACCGGTGCTATTGGAAATACTTTTGAATTCACTGACAAGAAAGTTCAAGACATTCTGGTTCCAATTGAAAACCTGATTACTTTCAAACTTGATGTCACACCGAGAGACATTGAACAAGCTGTTGCTAAGCATGGCTTTAGTCGATACATCATCCTTGATGATCAGGGAGAGATGGAAGGATACCTTCACCTCAAAGACGTTATTGATAGTGATGAAGAAGAAGCAGATCAGCCAGTTCCGCGCAAGCTAATCAGAACTGTGAAGTCTATTGGTGGAACAGTTGAACTTGAAGATGCTCTTGCTCTTATGAAGAGAGACAGACAGCACCTAATGGCTAATTTCAACGACGATGGCAAACTAGTTGGTTTGCTATTCCTTGAAGATATCTTGGAAGAACTTGTTGGTGAAGTAAAAGACGCTACCAGGCGCGACTAAGCAGGATAAGTTCCTCTGACATATTGGTTAGGCCAGTAGTCGACCTCAACACCTAGTTCATGAGCTGCACGAAGTGGCCAGTATGGATCTCTTAGTGAGAGTCTGCCAATCATGATGATTTCAACATCGGTAGTCTGCAAGATTTCTACAGCTTGCTTTGAATCAGTAATCAGTCCAACTGCTGCAACTGGTGAATCAACTTCACCTGCAACCTCGTCAGCCATAGGAACCTGGTAGCCAGGACCAAAAGGAATCTTCACTCCTAGAACCAGTCCGCCACTTGAGATGTCAAACACATCAGCGCCAACTTCTTCACAGAGTTTGGCTACCTGAGCACAGTCAGAAACAGTAAAGCCATCTTCGCGATAGTCAGTTGCTGAGAATCTAACAATGATTGGGATATCTTCACCAACTGCTTGTCTTATTCCACTTACGATATCTACCAAATACTTAGCTCTCTTTTCTAGAGAACCTCCGAACTCATCTGTTCTTTGGTTAGTGATAGGAGAGAGGAACTGGTGCACTAGGTAACCGTGGGCTGCATGTATTTCTATAACATCAAATCCAGCTGCTACTGATCTAACACCTGCATCAATCCAGTCCTGAATAGATGCGTAAACCTCTTCGGTGGATAGTTCATGAGGGGTATTGCAGTCAGGGAAAGCTTCACCTGTTGCCGATACAGGTTCCCAACCACCATCTGCTATTGATACAGCTCCTTGACCTGACCAAGATCTGTAATTACTTGCCTTACGTCCTGCGTGGGCTAACTGAATAGCAGAAAGAGAACCGTGCTCTCTAATGAAGTCAGTTACTTCTTTCCAAGCCTTAGCCTGCTCATCGTTCCAAATACCGGTATCCCAAGGGCTAATTCTTCCCTTAGGGCTCACAGCTGTTGCCTCACACATCACAAGGCCTGCTCCACCAACAGCTCTTGAACCTAGGTGAACAACATGCCATGAGGATGGCATTCCATCCTTGTTTTCGCATGAGTACTGACACATTGGGGCTATCCAAATGCGGTTTCTAGAAGTTTTGGCACGAATTGTTAGAGGTTCAAAGAGCTTTGTCATAGCCCCAGCCTAGTCAAGGCTCTAAGTCTTCACGCCTAGACTTGCGAAAGGGACAATTTCTAGGAGAACACTTTTGCTAACTTCACTTATGCCACGCATCAGGGCTCTGCCGGCAAAGTTTTGGTTTATTCTGGCTGCTGCACTTATTTCGCAGCTGACCTTGATATGGCTTGGAACAGCAAGCGGAGATCCTTACGGTGATGTTAGATACACATACTCAGCCTGGGTAACCACAAGTATTCAAAACGGATTCATCCTAGGAATTAACGAGCCTTGGGTTTATCCATACATTGCAAACATTCCTGTTTGGTTAGCAAGTTGGATATGGCCAGCTGATTACATGACCGGTTGGTTTATTCTCTGTGTGAATGTGAACATGTTACTTATCGCTTACCTACTTGGTTGGGGTAAGCAAATGCAACAATCAAAGGCAGCTTGGTTTTTCATCGGTGCTGTGTTTCTTTGTGGTCCAGTAGCTCTTGGCAGATTAGAAGTATTCAGCTTGGCCCTTACTGTTCTTGCTGCTATCTCTTTCGTGAAACGAAGAGAATCCTCCTCGATGCAGTTCTTCAACTTGGCCACCTGGATCAAGGTTTCACCGGTAGCAGGTATCTTCACAGGGTTTATTATTTCTGAAAAGAAGATCAGATTTGTTTTGCACCTAGCAATAGCAACAGTAATTCTTGTTCTTATTGGATTACTGCTTGGTGGCAACGAGAGCATGTTTAGCTTTATTGGCTTGCAGTCTGGTCGAGGCATACAGGTTGAATCAACTGTTGCCATCATCTGGCTGGTGCAGATGCTATTCGGAATAAGTGGAGCAGATGTTTACTACGACAACACCATCCTGACCTTCCAGGTATCAGGGTTTGGTGTTACTGAGATCGCCAGTCTGATGACTTTGATTCAGTTCGGTGCTCTTGCTATCACAATGTTCCTAGGCTTCAGAGCAAAGCGTAACGGTGTTGATGCCAACACATTGTTTGCTTGGATGTTTCTAACGGCAACCATGGACTTACTTGTTTTCAACAAGGTTGGTTCACCGCAGTATCACCTATGGGTAATTGGTGCAGTGATGTTTGGACTCATTGCTGGAACAGCAAAGTGGAGGCTAGTTACTTTGATTACCTTAGGCACCTCAGCAGTTTCTTGGCTACTATTCCCAATCTTCTATGGATCGCTACTAAATGGTGCACCGCTAGGTGTAAGCCTTACAATCTTGAAGAACTTAGGATTTGTTGCGCTTCTGGTGATTGGAAACATCCAGCTCACAAAACTAGGAAATAAACCTAAGAGCTCAGTAGCTTAGCTAAAAGCGGCCCTACTGTTTTGTGTTCGATTAGGAACCCATCGTGACCGTATTCACTCTTGATGGTGTGTAGCTTGCCGCCAACCAACTCTGCGGTAATGTTCTCTGCAATAAAGCGTTGATTCTCGATAGGGAATAGTCGATCGCTATCGATACCGATAACCAAGGTCTTGGCTTTGATTTTGTTGAGTGAAGCTTTGGCTGACTTTCTACCTCGACCAATGTCGTGGGAGTTCATGGCTTCGAGAAGTGTGATGTATGAATTGGCATCAAATCTTCTAGTGAACTTATTGCCGTGAAAATCTAGATAAGAGACAACAGCGTAGCGGCCACCATCACCCAATGGGCTAATCTCACTCTGCCAACTTCTATCAAATCTCTCATTGAGTTCACTAGGTGAGCGATAGTTCAGTAGCGCCATTCTTCTGGCTAGTGCAAGGCCTGCATGAGGGCCAAGACCTGCTTTAGCGTCATAGTAGTTACCTTTAGCAAAGTTCGGGTCTGTTTTGATGGCTTCAATCTGAACTGAGTTCAAAGCAATCTGATCTGCTGAGGTAACAGCAGGGGCGGCTATCACAGCAATACGATTCACTCGCTTGGGATAGCTGATAGCCCACTCCAAGACATGCATCCCACCCATAGAGCCACCGATGATGGCATGCCAAGAATCAATCTGAAGTAAATCACTTAGTGCTACCTGAGCACTTACCTGATCTCTAATGCTTAGGTAAGGAAATCTTGAACCATACTCTTTTCCTGATTTATCCAGAGAGGCTGGACCGGTTGAACCTTGGCAGCCACCAAGAACATTAGGTGCAACAACAAAGTATTTATCGGTATCGATAGCTAGCCCTGGACCGATGAGTTCACTCCACCAACCTTCAGTTGGATGTTCTTTGCTTGCTTTGCCAACAGCATGTGAATCACCGGTAAGTGCATGCAGAACCAAGACAGCATTTGAGGCATCTGCATTTAGGGTTCCCCAAGATTCAAATGCAAGTTTTACTTGGCTAAGTTCTTTGCCTGATTCCAAACCAACAGTTCCTAGATTTGCAAAAGATCTATCACCGGTTGGATCACCGTCCCGCCAAGCACCAGTTGCCTTAGGCTTGCCAACTAGTTGTCGGGCAAGCTCTTCGGTAATGAGCTCAGAGGGAACGGTGTCCTCAGGTGTTTGGAATTCCATTTATAGTGTGTGGTTGGCTTTCCTATTTAGCTGCAGCAAATCCTGTTTCTAGATCAGCAAGCAAGTCTTCGATGGACTCTAAACCTACAGACAATCTGATAAGCCCAGGGGTAACACCAGCAGTTAGCTGCTGTTCTGGAGTTAGCTGAGAGTGTGTAGTTGAGGCAGGGTGAATCACAAGAGATCTAACATCACCAATGTTGGCTACGTGTGAGAAGAGTTGTAGTGAGTCAACGAAGTTAGCTCCCTTTTCTCTACCACCCTTGATTTCGAATGAGACGATGGCACCTGGTCCCTTAGGGGCATACTTCTTAGCTGCTTCGAACCAAGGGGATGTTGGCAGTGCTGCGTAGTTCACTGACTCCACCTGCGGGTGAGCAGCTAGCCAGTTAGCAACCTTCTTAGCGTTTTCAACATGTCTTTCAACTCTTAGGCTCAGAGTTTCAATTCCCTGAAGTAACTGCCAAGCACTTGCTGGAGCAATAGATGAACCAAGGTCACGAAGTAGTTGAACTCTTGCCTTGATGATGTATGCAATACCATCACCTAGAGCTGCTGTGTAGTTCACTCCGTGGTAAGACTCATCTGGAGTAGTAAGTCCTGGGAACTTATCTGATTTAGACCATTCGAACTTTCCACCATCAACGATTGCACCGGCAACTACTGTGCCGTGACCACCAAGGAACTTAGTAGCAGAGTGAATAACTATGTCTGCTCCATGCTCAAGTGGTCTAACTAGGTAAGGAGTAGCAACAGTGTTATCCACGATTAGGGGAACTCCTGCTTTGTGGGCAACATCGGCAACCTTCTGGATGTCCAGAATGTTGACCTTAGGGTTTCCAATAGTTTCAGCAAAGAAAGCCTTGGTGTTAGGTCTAACTGCAGCAGCCCAAGCTTCTGCATCATCCTGATCTTCGACGAAGGTTGTTTCAATACCTAGCTTTGGCAAGGTGTATTTGAAGAGGTTGTATGTTCCACCATAAATGGATGATGAAGAAACAATGTGATCTCCTGCTTGAGCAATGTTTAGAATTGCAAAAGTCTCAGCGGCCTGACCTGAAGAGAGTAGTAGGGCAGCAGTTCCACCCTCAAGAGCAGCAATTCTCTTTTCAGCAACATCCTGAGTTGGGTTCATGATGCGGGTATAGATGTTTCCAAACTCAGCTAGTCCAAACAACTTAGCCGCATGCTCAGATGAGTTGAAGACATACGCGGTGGTGTTATAGATAGGTGTGACAACAGCATTGGTTGTTGGATCTGGGGTAGCGCCAGCGTGAATCTGTGCTGTTTCGAATCCCCATTCTGAAGGTTGGTTGCTCATAGTGTTCTCTCTTGGTTGTTGTGAAGTGTGTTCTAAGGGTAAGGAAAAACCCTTCAATGCCCAACATTGGACTGAAACTTTATGTAACTTTTGTTTACCTGTAGGTAAGGGTGCTTATTTAGCAGCTGCCTCATTCAGAGTGTCAAAAGCTAGGGCTGCTAGTAGAGCGGCTCCATCGGCTAGAACACTTTCATCGAACTTGGCTTTATTGCTGTGGTTAGCCTCACGCTCTTCAGGCTTAGTGCCTGGGAAGGCTGCACCTAGGAAGACGAATGCTCCTGGGATTACCTCAACGATGCTGGCGTAGTCTTCACCACCTGGGATTGGCTGCTGCATTGTGATGTAACGGGTATCTCCGAAGAGTTCCTTGGTTACACGCTCAACACGGTCAACTGATGGGTGGTCATTGATAAGCACCTTGGTTGCAGGGGTGAATTCGATCTCTGCATCGAGTTCAAAGGCTGCTGCCATGGACTTGATGAAAGCAGGAATCTTGGTGCGAGTATCGTCATAACCCTTTTTAGAGAATGATCTAACGGTTGCTCCGAAGCTCACTGTCTCAGGCACGATGTTGGTGGTGTGATCATTACCTGCCTTGATCCAACCAACGTTTAGAACGATAGGGTCTAGGGCATCAAAGTTCTTAGCAATGTATGACTGCAATGAACTTAGGATTTCAATCATTCCTGTGATTGGGTCTTTAGCTGCCCAAGGCATAGAACCGTGACCACCACGACCTTTGAGAGTTACCAAGATATCTCCTGCAGAAGCCATCATGGTTCCCTTACGAGATAGGAACAAACCTGGTTCAGGAATAGAGAATACGTGCAAACCAAATGCAGCTATTGGCATTTCACCTGAAGCTAGGTGCATATCTTGAGCAAGCATGAGTCCTGCTCCATCGTGACCTTCTTCACCAGGCTGGAAGAACATCACGACATTACCTTTGAGCTTGTCTTTGTTCTCTGCAATTAGATGAGCTGCACCGATACCCATAGCCATGTGTAGATCGTGACCACAAGCATGCATGTATCCATTGGTTGATGCGAAATCTAAACCGGTATCTTCTTCAACAGCAAGAGCGTCCATGTCTGCTCTAAGTAGAACTGTTGGACCAGGCTGGCTACCTCTAATAACTACTGCAGCAGCAGTCATATCTTTACCTAGGGTTACTTCACCTAAGCCTTCAACTTCTTTGAGGACAATAGCCAGGGTCTTTGGAAGGTCCAGACCAAATTCAGGAACTTGGTGCAAAGCACGTCTAACTGAAACTAGGTGATCTTGCTTAGCGTTAGCTTGGGCTTTGAGTTCGTTCTGGTCCATGACATCTTCTTTCTAGGAGGTAGTCCTAATTTTGGCACTTGGTATCCATAAGTTTATGCCTACGATTTACTTATGTTCTTTGAAGCGATGCACCCTAATTGGCAAGCCTGGCTTGCCCAGCTAGAACCTGTGCTCAGACAGATAGAGGACAGGGTGAACAGGGAAATTGACGTTACCCCAGATTTGCCTTCAGTCATGAGGGCTTTTGAGCAAGACCCAAGCAAGGTAAAGGTTGTGATTATCGGGCAAGACCCGTATCCAACTAAAGGGGATGCAGTTGGCTTGGCTTTTGCTATGAACGCAGACAGCAAGATGCCTAGAAGCCTGGTCAACATCATGAAAGAACTTGAAAGCGATCTAGGTATAGAGGCTAAGACTCAAGCCGATCTCTCTAAGTGGATTGACCAAGGGGTCTTACTCCTAAATAGAACCCTCACTACTCAGATTGGTAAGGCAGGAGCTCACTCAAAGTTGGGTTGGGATGAGTTCACAGCAGCAGCTCTAAGGGAACTAGCAAACCGAAATGACCTAGTGTTCATTCTCTGGGGAACACCAGCCATTGAGCTTGGAAGACACATAGCTGCAGGGGCTAGTAAGAGATGTGTCTTGCTAGAGTCGACTCACCCATCTCCACTGTCTGCCTATCGAGGTTTCTTTGGATCTAAACCTTTTAGTAAAACCAATGAACATTTAGTTGCTCTAGGTTTAGAGCCAGTAGATTGGTCCCTATAAGGAAGTGATGATTTGCCTCTAGATTCAGAATCGCGTTGGCGTTTAGTTAAGTTACTAAAGTCCAAGGGTAGCCAAGAGATATCCGTTGAGGACTCTACTTTGCGACCTGCCACTAAAGACGACGTCAAAGAGATCACTGACATCTATAACTACTACGTCATCAACTCAGTAGTCACCTTTGATATTGAAAAGACCACAGAGGCAACCTGGCTAGACAAACTTGAATACCTCAATGGTTTAGATCTTCCTTTTATAGTTGCTCAATCGGCTTCAGGGGATGTGTTGGGATTTGCCTACGTTGCTCCATGGCGAGCAAAAGCTGCGTATAGACGAACCGTTGAAAACACCATTTATCTAAGACCTGCTGCTATTGGTAAGCGCCTTGGAACGAAGTTGCTTGCTGAACTGATTGCTCAATCTAAGGCCGCTGGGGTTAGAGAAATCGTTGCTGTCATCAGCGACAAAGGAGCAGATACCTCTATCGCTCTGCATGAGGCTTTCGGGTTCAAGAAGCAGGGGCATCTAGCCAAGGTGGGCTTCAAGTTCAACCGCTGGTTGGGAACAGTCCTTTTACAGAAAAGTCTGTGATTAACTTCAGACTCCTCTCAGACGTTGGGTTTAGAGTAAGAGCATGAAGCGGGGTACGAAGATAACGGCGATAGCGCTAGTGCTGCTACTGGCTCTCGGCTACCTAACGGCCCTGGTTTCTTCTGTTGGCACTGCAACCGTTTCAAGTGACCCTGCTTATAAAGATGAGCCAGTCGTTGGCTTAGTGATCAAATACCGTGCTGGTGTTGTGCCTGTTGATGTGTTCGGTAAACAAGTTTCTCTGAACTTAGCGAAAGAGAAACTAATCCCTGGTGTAGACATTGGCTTGGGCATGCATTCTGCAAAGTTTGAAACACAACTAACCGAAGTTGAGGCTTTGGAGGTTGCTAATCAGGTTGCCAAAAGCCCAAGTGTTGAAGCGGTTTATCTAGATCACTTTCTGACCAAAGCGAGATACAACTTGTCAACACCAAAGCTTGCAGTTCTAAAAGCAAGCCCTGCTCCAACCAAGGTTGTTGCAAAAGATAGCTGGTCAGCAAGTTTTCCTGATAAGGCAAGAGTCACTCTCAGTTGGACAGCGCCTCAAAAACTAAGTGGCGGTCTTTTATGGGGCTATCGCATTAGTCGCTATGACAAGGTTTTAGAAAAGTATGTAGTCATTGTTAGTAACACCAAAAGTAGAGCGACATCCAGGCTCATTTCTACAGGCCTTATCGCAGGTGAAGAAGCTCGATTCAAAGTTGCAACCATTACCAAGACCAGCAATTCCAAATACATGGCAATCAGCAAGGACTCTTTGGTTGCTAAAACTATTCCAACCGGATTGCCTAACGCCCCAATCCTGCAGTCAGCAGGAAACATCACTTCAGCAAACACACTTGTTTCTTGGGTAACCCAAAGCCTGGTTGATCGTGGTGGTTTACCAGTTACTTACACAGTCACAGCAACAGCACCAGACTCATCTGAAGCGAACTGTTCTTCATCTGGCGTTTCTTGTAATTTGAGTGGGCTGGAGGCAGCCAAGCGGTATCAAGTAGTTGTCACCGCTACAAACAAACGTGGTTCAGCATCATCTTTACCAGTGACGGACACTTTAGATCCGATGATAGACCAGCAGTGGTATCTGGATGGGGAGTACGGGATCAATGCCTCAGAGGCTTGGAAGGTTGCTAAGGGTAGCCCGAGCATCGTGGTAGCAGTTTTGGACACAGGCATTACAAGCCATCCAGACTTGGATGCCAACATGCTTGCTGGCTACGACATGATTACCGATCCAAGCAACTCTAGAGACGGTAATGGTCGAGATGCAGATGCCTCAGACCCAGGGGATTTTGTTGGAACCACAACCCCTAGTTCTTGGCATGGAACCCACGTTGCAGGAATAGTTGCAGCCGAATCTAATGAAATAGGGATCTCAGGCATAGCACCTAATGTAAAGATCTTGCCAGTTAGGGTTCTTGGAATCAAAGGCGGGTCAGAGAGCGACATTGCGGCTGGAATCAACTGGGCTATGGGAGTAAAGATAAATGGCATCCCACTGAATCCCAAACCAGCCAAAGTCATCAACCTATCGATTGGTTCATCTTCTTTTTCCACTTGTTACTCCAATTCTCCAACTCAGCTTGCTATTGATGAATCAAAGCGCAGAAACGTCACGATTGTGACATCAGCTGGTAATGACAATAAGTTCGCGACTAGCTCTTATCCTGGCAACTGCTACGGCAACATAACTATTGGTGCAACCGGTATCACAGGAGATCGCTCTTATTTCAGCAACTACGGTGGTTACTCGAGAACACAAGAAATATTCATCGGCGTTGACATCTCTGCTCCTGGAGGTGATGACAGAGTCGGCATCAATAAAACGGCTGATGGTCTTATCTGGTCAACTATCAACGACGGAAAGACAACACCAGGGAGAGCCACTTACGGTGGTGAACAGGGAACCAGCATGGCTTCACCAATAGCTGCTGGTGTTGTTGCGTTGATGTATTCCATCAGGCCAAGCATTACTGTCGATCAAGTTTGGGACATACTCAGTGGCACAGCTAGTTCATTCAACCCAGACTCTGACTGTGAATATCAGATGGTAGATACTGAGATGAACGATGGTTCTATCTTGACTACCGGTGAGTGCGGAATTGGGATTATCGATGCCGAAGCTGCTGTTCTTGCAGTTCAGAAATTAAACAAATAAAGCCAGCCCTAAAGGGCCAGCTTTTATTGTTGCTGGTGCGGAAGGTGGGACTTGAACCCACACGCCAAGGGCGCTAGAACCTAAATCTAGTGCGTCTGCCAATTTCGCCACTCCCGCGAGCCTTCCTATTCTATGCCAAAAATCAATGCTCTGCCTGTGGAGAACCAAAGCAGATTTTCTAAGGATTTGTAAACATGGGCTATGGCCCAAGAAGCAGTCCTAGGTATCACAGAGCGAGCACGCTCTATCTTGGTTTCTAGCCCTAATTCCCTTGATGAAGCCATCGCTCAGGCCATTGATGAAGCATATGAAACTAGCCAAGGTCTATCTCAGTCCGTGGAGGCAACTCTGGCAGGGGAGGTTAGAAGCGCAATGTCTGGCTATGGCCAACTGGATGATTTGATTGCTAATCCTGCCATTGAAGAGATCTGGATCAACGCTCCAGATCAGGTCTTCATCTTTGAAAGCTCAAAGACCAGAAGGCTGGATCTGAACCTAACCGCATTAGATGTCAGGCAAGCTGTTGAGCGAATGCTGCGGGATTCTGGCAGAAGGCTAGATCGTTCTGAACCATTTGTTGATGCAACTTTGCTCAATGGTTCCAGGCTGCACGTTGTTATCCCTGATGTGACCCGCGAGCACTGGTCAGTAAACATTAGAAAGTTTCCAACCAAGGTTTATTCTCTTGAGGATCTAGTTCTTCTTGGTTCGATGAGCCAGGCTATGGCTAGTTTTCTCACTGAACAATTCCAGCTAGGAATAAACATTCTGGTTTCCGGTGCCACTCAAGCAGGCAAGACAACAATGCTTTGTGCTCTTTTGAATGTTGGTCACCTGAGCGAGCGTCTAGTAAGTGTTGAAGAAACTTTTGAGATTAGAACCAACTATGTTGACTGGGTTGCTTTACAGGCAAGACAAGCAAACCTTGAGGGAGTAGGGGAGATAACTCTTCGCAGGTTAGTAAAGGAAGCCTTGCGTATGAGACCAGGTCGATTAGTAATAGGCGAAGTAAGACAAGCAGAGGCACTAGATCTACTAATTGCTCTGAACTCAGGTATTGCTGGTCTTTGCACTATTCACGCTAACTCGGCCTTTGATGCTTTAGAGAAACTAAAGCTGCTACCTCTTCTAGCGGGAGAGAACATACCCTCACTATTCGTCTCCCAAACCGTTGAGAGAACAATTGGTTTAGTTGTTCACTGTGAGATGGATAGTTCTGGCAAGAGAAGAGTTGCTCAAGTAATCCAATCTAGGGGAATTGAAACTTGGATTGAGGTGAGCCTTTGAGAAAGATCGCCAATAGCCTGAGTGCTGCCGGCATTTCGAGAATTCAACCAGCCCAATTCGTTCTTTTGGTCATGGCTGCGCTAGTTCTTTCGCTGACTCTTTTGACTCTAATTACCAACTCTCTTTTGATTGCCAGCAGTGTTTGTTTCTGTGTTGCTGTTCAACTTGTTGATACTTTCCAAAACAAAATCAAGGCCGAGAGCTTCAAAGCAAATAGCCAATGGCCTAAGTACTTAGATTCCATTCACTCAGCTGCCTGGGCAGGTGCTTCACTTGAGCAGGCCATCTTGGATTCAGTCTCTTTTGCACCTCCCAAGTTAGCCTGGGCTCTTTTGGAATTTGAGAAGGACCTGAGCGCAGGAGTTGCCTTTACGCAGAGCCTTGACAACCTCAAAGCTAGGTTGGCTAATCCTGTAGCTGATCGGTTCGTTGAGATAACCAGATTGGCTAGTGCTTCTGGAGGCCGGGGATACCTAAATGCACTTAGAAATCAATCTCTTCAACTGAGATTGGAAAACGCTACCTGGACAGAGATTCAGGTCAAACAGAACTGGATCTTAGGAACAGCGAAGTTAGCAGTGTTAGCGCCTTGGTTAGTTCTAGTGCTATTGAGTTTGCGACCTGAGACCGCCATTGCATTTCAAACCGAAGTGGGTATTGCAGTTTTAGTTATCGGGCTTGTCGCATCACTCTTGGCTTTTAGATTGGTCAAAGCTTTAGGCGCTCTTCCTGAACGAGTAAGAACTCTGGGGGTCTGATGCAGTATCTAGCTATTGGCTCAAGTGTTCTGGCAGCTTTTGCAGTGTATTGGAGTCTAGGAATATCTAGTTCATCGAAACTGACTCGACGACTTTCTCCCAGAGAAGAAGTAACAGAGCGAATAGCAGTTAAACGTAAGTTCAATCACTTAGCTGCATTAATGGAGATACCCGACTTTGCTTCCATTCTTTGGTTCGCGGTTAGTGCGGGTGAGTCATTAGATGTTTCACTGAGGATTGCTGTGAGTAGGTCTAGGGGATACGTCTCTTCGGAATTTGAACGAGTAATCAGAAATGTTGAACATGGTGCTCTATTGCAGATTGAGTTATCCAATCTGGCAGTCGAATCTAAGTCGGAACCAGTTAGAGAGCTAGCGACCAAACTTGCTGTTGCTCTGACCAATGGTTCAGCACTGTCAGATCTGATGAGCGACTTTGTCCAGTCCACTACAGCGTCCCTAAGAACAGAGCTTCTAGCCAAAGCGGGGAAGAACGAAACCAAGATGATGATTCCGATGGTCTTCGTTATCTTGCCCGTCACGGTGATGTTCGCCCTGTATCCAAGTCTTGCCTTAATCCAAGGCAGTTTTCTATAACAAGGAGAGAAATGAAAAACAAAATAATGTCCGAGCAAGGCGATGTGCCAGGTTGGGTTCTAATAACACTAATGACAGCTGGACTTGTAGTGCTGCTTTGGGCTGTAGCCGGTCCTGCACTTAGAACTTTGTTCAACAATGCAGTTTCCAAGGTCGTTGTCATCTAGGTTCAAGGGCGAAAGTGGTTCTGCAGTTTCAGAGTTTGTATTGCTAGTTGTTCCTGCATCTCTTCTTGCCATTCCTCTGCTTGAGGTCTTCGGTTTATACCAGTCGGCCATAGTGCAGGAGCAGGTAAGTTTCGACATAGCCAGATTCGCTGCCTTAGCCGATCTCTCACCAATGGATGCTGAAAACTATAGGCAAATGAAGGAACCCAGTAGCAAGTTGATAACTGATACTCGCTTTGGTTCTTGCTCTGTTCTCACGAGCCGAGAAATACAGCGAACAGTTACGTTTTGGCCTGAGCTCATCAGAGTTCCGATTGAAGTTCGGGCATCGTGTGAAAACTAAGTTGTTACTCGAAGATCAGGGCAGCACTTTGATAGAGGTAGTAGCTTTCGCTGTTGTTGCTTTTGGTTTAGTGCTGACCCTAGGGTTTCAGATGCTTGAGCAAGAACGCAAGGTGCTAGAACTTCAAGGCATCGCTCGAAACTCTATGCGTTCGTATCTGCTCTCTAACTCAAATGACATTCTTGGTGAAGTATCTAGATTGCAGTCAGCGAGCAGGCTTTGGAGTGAAGAGCGAATAGCAGTGGAAGTGAACTGTGTTTCAGCTAACTGTTCTGTTCCAAAGACCCTGATCTGGTTAGAACTGTCTGGCTCTGGTTTAGATGCGAAAGCATTTGGTGTTCAAGGTGGTTAGAGATGATGCAGGAACGGCCCTGATTTGGTTTGTCTTTCTTGTTGCCTTGTTGTGTTTAGTTGTCCTAACTCTTGTCACAAGTGTTCATCAGTATCTATTCGCTAGAGAACTGATTGACTTCACCGAGCAGTTTGCAGTTGCAGTAAAAACCAAACTTCAGCTTGAAGAAACCGTGCCTGTCGCATTTGTTGCTCAAGACTTACTCAGTGCTGTTAGTTCTCAGTATTCATTTCCTAGCCTTCGCCTAGGGCAAGTAAGTCTGGAGGCAGGAGACACGGTTCGAGTTGTCTTTTGTGCTGAGTGGGTTTCACCACTTAGAGAAGTTAGTGCTTCAAGGACTATCTGTGAGATGGCCTTAGCCCGCTAAGGCTTCTTCTTTGGAGATACTGCGTAAACAGGAATGTATTTATACATAAGTCCTGCTCCGATAAAGCCCAGGATTCCAAAGCCTGCCATGGCTCCTGTGAGCCCGACTGCTAGAACCATAGGGGCTAGAACTAGTGGTGCTGCGGCATCACCGAAGTCCACGAGCAGTCGGTATGAAGCTAGGAACTCACTGCGTTTATCAGGTGGGGCAAGATCAGCTCCTAGAACCATGATCACGCCGCTACCTATTCCATTAGCTAGCGACATAAGAAGTGCAAGCAATAAGAAGGTATTGGCATCGATTGCGATACCTACTATTAGGTGCGCAAGACCTAGACCAGCAAGGGTTGGCACTGCAGCAAAAGATCTCCCAAAGCGATCCATGATTTGACCACTTAGGTAGAACATCGCGAAATCTAGTGCTCCGGCAATACCAATGATTAGTGATGCCTGTTCGGTTGGAATGGTTAGCGCAACTGCAATAAGTGGAAGACCAATCATTCTGGTTCCTCGAAGAGCGCTAAGAATAGAAGACGCAACTCCAAGAGTTGCTAGTTTCTTACCCTCACGTCTTGCAACTGCAAAGGTGTCTTTGAAGGAAGAACTGTTCTTAGCAACATCTTCGCTGCCTCTAACAAACAGCAGGATTGTTGCTGCCAGACCACAAAGAATTAGTGGCAGATAGTAAACAGCTTGAACAGAGAATAAAGCAATCACACCAGCAGCTAATGAAGGACCAACAAATGAGCCTGCTCTAAACATTCCACCAAGAACAGATAGTGCTCTTGCTCTAATGGCGATAGGAACATGCTCAGTCATCCAGGAGAGTCTTGCTAAACCAAAAACAGCAGACCCTGCTCCAACAATGAAGACACCGGCACCGAGCATAAATAGGTTGGCAGCAAAAAGGCTTGGCAGGATTCCAATAGCTCCAGCAGCGGCGGCAACAATCATGGCTCTTCGTTCACCGAGGAAGTCAATTAGCTTGGCGGCAGGTAGATCTGCGACGAGTCTTCCAATCATGAGTAAACCGGTGATCAGACCTGCGGTTGCTAGATCTGCACCTAGTAAAAGTGCGGTGGCCGGGATACTCGGAATGATTCCGAATTCGGCTGAAGAGAATAGGAAAGATGGCAGGTAAACAGGTAGCACTAACTTGCGTTTAGAGAACTCTGCACTTGAAGCCATTAGCCCATTATCGCCTAGGTCCTAAGCCGAAGGAGTATTGGCCTTCTCACGCCTAAACTAGAGAACATGTCTGACCTTGATCTCTCCGCTGAAATCAAGCAAATCCGTGAAATCTTCCTCACGATTGCTGAGGTAACCGACCTACCTAGGCTGGAAACCGAGATTGAGCAGCTAGAGAGAGATGTTCAAGCCCCTAATCTTTGGGATGACCCAGATAAGGCTCAAAAACTCACTAGTGCACTATCTAGAAAGCAAGCCCAGATAAACAGAATCAACAGCATCGCTAGCCGTTTAGATGATCTTGAGGTTTTGATTGAACTGGCTAACAGTGAATCAGATAAGTCAGCTGCCACTGAGGCAACCAACGAACTTGAGGCACTTAGAAAGCTTGTTGCTGAGCAAGAGGTAGAGACCTTGCTCAATGGTGAGTATGACTCAAGAGCTGCCATCATCACTATTCGTTCAGGTGCTGGTGGCGATGACGCTACCGACTTTGCCGAGATGCTGATGAGAATGTATTTGAGATACTCAGAAAAGCAAGGATGGCCTGCTCAAGTGTTGGACATCTCTCATGCTGAAGGTGCTGGCATCAAGTCAGCAACGTTTGAGATTGATGCTCCTTACGCGTATGGTCAACTCTCAGTTGAAGCAGGCACGCACCGTCTTGTTCGCATGAGTCCATTCAATGCTGCTGGTAAGAGACAAACAAGCTTTGCTGCAGTTGAAGTTGTTCCACTGATTGAGCAGACCGATGTGATTGATATTCCAGAAAATGACATCAGGGTTGATGTCTTTAGATCATCCGGTCCTGGTGGCCAATCGGTTAATACAACAGACTCTGCTGTTCGTATTACGCACCTTCCAACTGGAACTGTGGTTTCTTGTCAGAATGAGAAATCCCAATTGCAGAACAAAGCTTCAGCGATGAGAGTTCTGCAATCAAGACTTTTAGAAATCAGAAGAACTGAAGAAGAAGCAACTAAGAAACAACTTGCTGGAGATGCCACTGCTTCCTGGGGTGATCAAATGCGCTCCTACGTCTTAGCTCCATATCAAATGGTGAAAGACCTTAGAACTAACTTTGAAGTGAATAACCCTGATGCTGTGTTTGACGGCGACCTATCTGGTTTCATTGCTGCAGGCATTAGATGGCGTAAAACAGGCACCATTTAGTAAAGACACACAGCCAATCAGAGCCCTCTAGGGCACTAGTCAATTTAGGCTAAAAACCTAATGATTTCTATTTCTCAAGTAACCAAGGCCTATCGCGGTGCCCCAAGGGCAGCGCTCGATAACGTATCTCTTGAAATAGATAAAGGGGAGTTCGTCTTCCTAGTTGGTTCCTCTGGTTCAGGTAAGTCATCTCTGATGAGAATGATCCTTAGAGAAGATATGCCAACTAGTGGCAGCATCCATGTTCTAGGGGAGAACCTAGTTGGTATTCCTTCCAGAAGAGTTCCGCACTTCAGAAGAAAACTGGGAGTAGTTTTCCAGGACTTTAGATTGCTACCTAATAAGACAGCAGCTCAAAACGTAGCCTTCAGCTTAGAAGTTATTGGTAAATCAGCAGGTTTCATTGCTGAAGCGGTTCCAGATGTTCTAAGACTTGTAGGTCTTGAAGAAAAAGCAAACAGCCTGCCATCTGAGCTAAGTGGTGGTGAACAGCAAAGAATCGCTCTTGCTCGAGCCATCGTGAATAAGCCAGCAATTCTTCTTGCCGATGAGCCAACTGGAAACCTAGATCCTGCAACAAGTGAAGGCATCATGGCTTTACTTGAGCGAATCAATCTATCTGGAACTACCATCGTGATGGCAACTCACGATGTTGGAATTGTTGATAGAGGCCGTAGAAGAGTAGTTGAACTTAGCCAAGGCAAGATCGTTAGAGATGAACGCAGTTCAGGTTATGGGCTTGAACGATGAGGTTTAGTTTCGTATTCAGTGAAATGGGTATTGCCATTAGGCGTAACCTAAGCATGATTGTCTCAGTCATCCTGGTTACCTTTATTTCTCTTACCTTTGTTGGAACTGCAGGGTTACTACAGCAGCAAATCGGTTCCATGAAAACTTACTGGTATGACAAAGCTCAGGTAGCGATTTACCTCTGTACTAAGACTTCTCCTCAAGAGATATGTCCTCAGGGTGAAGCTAGTAAAGATGTTCAGGGAACCATCACTGAAAGACTTGAATCAGCAACCCTAGCCCCGTACATCGAGCAGTATTACTTCGAGAACCACCAGCAAGCCTTTGAAACTTTTCAGAAAGAATTCAAAGACAACTCAGTGGCTAAGTATGTAACTCCTGAACAGCTAAATGAAACCTTCTGGGTTAACCTCAAAGACCCTAACCAGGCACCAATCATCATTGAAAGCTTCAACGGCCTAGCCGGTGTTGAGGAAGTCAAAGATCAGAGAACCTACCTAGATCAAATCTTCAGCATGCTCAACATCGCTAGCCTTGCAGCCATCTCTATTGCTGGCTTGATGCTTTTCTCAGCAGCACTGCTAATCTCAACCACCATCAGGCTCTCAGCAGTGATGAGAAGACGTGAGATCGGAATCATGAGATTAGTTGGAGCTAGTAACTTCTATATCCAGTTACCGTTCATCCTTGAGGGAGTTGTAGCAGGAGTTATCGGTAGCTTGCTGTCAGGAGCAGCGATTATCGGCATTGTTCAGTTCTTCGTTCAAGGCTTCCTAGCCACCCAACTACCTTTCACAACCTTCGTTGGTTTAGGCGATGCCCTAGCTCTGCTACCTGGCCTAGTTCTAGTTGGAGCAGGACTAGCAGCAATAGCTGCTGCCTCATCAATTAGAAGATATTTGCGCGTTTAGAGTTAGACTGATTGGCTGTCTTGATATACAAGACATTATTTATCTATTCAGGAGAACATCGTGCCTAGAGAGCGTGGCGAGAAGGTAGTTGCCACTAATCGTAAAGCCCGACACGACTACGCAATCGAAGACGTGTTTGAGGCTGGCATTGTCCTAACCGGAACAGAAGTAAAATCTCTTCGCGAAGGTCGAGCAAGCCTTGTTGATGGCTATGCAACCGTCGAAAACGGAGAAGCCTGGCTTGAGAATGTCCACATCCCTGAGTACTTCCAAGGCACCTGGAATAACCACAACACCAGAAGAAAGCGCAAGCTTCTTCTGCACAGAACCGAGATCTATAAGCTTTCCGGCAAGATCAAAGAATCAGGTTTCACCTTGATTCCACTGTCTCTTTACTTCAAAGATGGCAGAGCCAAGGTTGAACTAGCTCTGGCCAAGGGTAAGCGTGAATACGACAAGCGTCAGACCCTCAAAGAGCAGCAAGACACTAGAGAAGCTGCCAGAGCGATGTCCACTAAGGGCAAAGACTGGTAATTTCTCGTGAATACGGGAATAAATAGCCAGTAGCTGTTGTTTCTATAACTAGATGGCTTTAGAGTTGTCTAGCCCGCAAGGGTAATTGGTAACTAAATATGGGGATGATCGGTTTCGACAAGGTATCTTGATGCGAAAAGAAGCGGGTCGTGAATGCAGCGTCAACACGTAAATGTCCGTTGCAAAAAATAAGTGCTAAATCTAAGAGCACTGACTTCGCCCTAGCTGCTTAATAGCGCTAGCCCGAAGTCCGTTAGTCCAACATTAGATTTCGTGTTGGGTCCTAGCGTCATTTAGAAATCTTGCTGAGAAGTTACGCCTTAGGGCTTCTCGGGACTTTTACTCAGGCTGGGCTGGTCGGTTTAGTCGCTTCATGCAAAAACCGTGGCCGAGAAAATCATTAGTGAAGCTACACCCGTAGAAGAGTTCGTTTCGATGTCATGGACGGGGGTTCGATTCCCCCCATCTCCACCAATTAAGCATTAACCCCTAGAAATAGGGGTTTTTGCGTTTAACCGAACGGCAACAGTAAAATTCCTTTAATTATTTCAGATCGTTGAATGGGGCAACTATGGACTTGAGCTTTCTCGTTATTCTTCTTGTATTTGCTGGGCTTGTTTTGATTCTTCCGCTTATTGGTAAGAAGTGGTCTGCAATCATTTCGTACATAATCTTCGGGGTGCCCTTCGTTTTTGGGTTACTTGGTTACCTGCTTCGCCCCCAACCTCCAGCTGGTAACAGCGAGTCGATGGCGGGCGTAGCTTTGGTTATAGCAGGTATTGCAGCCGCAATGATCATCTTGACTTTCTTTGTCTATCGGTATCGCCAACGTAAGGCAGCACAGTCCTCAAATTAAGTCGCTTTGACGTCAAAGGCGTTCAAACTCGAATGAATAGTTCGAGACTCAAAGTTTTGTTATGGATGCATCACATCTCTATTTCATTGAAAGGCCTAGGCTTTAGACATGACTATTGGGGCTAGAAGTAACCGCGATGAACTCGTGAAAACTCTGCGGGGAATGCAGTTCAGCAAACTGGACCTTAGTTTTATAACGGGCGAATATCCTGGTCAAGAAACTATGAAAGGTTACGACCGCCACGGAAAATACGGTGTTCGTGTTGGGCGAGGTATCGGACTAGCGTTTGTCTCCCTTGTCCCGGTTTTGGTGCTGGCTTCCTTTGGCCAAGACAACCCACAAGACTTTGACGACCCGGTTTTAACTTGGATTCGAGCCAATTTTGGTTGGATATTTCTGATCTGGAGCATAGTCTCTGTTGTCTTATGGATATCTGGGAGAAAGATATACAGGGCCAAAGTTAAGAGATTGGAAGAAGCGTGTGAAAAGAATGGCTTGGCGCTTTTGCCGTTCAACTACAAAATCCCGGGCGGCTTAGTAAACCCTAAAAATCGAGGACCGATTTATAGGGCATCTTTCACTTTGAAGTATGAACAGGAACCTAAAGTTGCTTTTGGTTTGACTCACCAATGGTGGGACTCAAGCAGCAAGCCTTTGATTGAAAATGGATGGAACCAATTCCTGCACTTGTTTGTTTATGTATCCTTGCCAGAATTGGATTCACCCACAATCTATTTGAATCCCAAGACTCCACCCGTCTGGTCAGAGTTGCCGCCAATGTCGGACGAGGCAAAAGCAGTAGTTACCAACCTTGCTTCAAGATACGCAGTGGTTATCGGAGGAGGATTTCTAGGAATCGGATATGCCAGGGGAACATCCAACTCTTTTGGCACCAGCGTGGATGCTTTGGAAGGCACCATGAATATTCCAATTCAATGGAAGGTTTGTTACGGCCTGCTCAGTACTGAGGTGGCTGACATCATTGAAGGGCTTGAATAAAGATTCCCTGATTGTGATTGTCAGATTGACCTAGTCTGGGACATAAGCGATGTGTGAACTCTATTTCCTTGTTTAGGGGAGTAAAGGATATAGAAAGGTGAATAAGCGTGGATCAAGTGCAGTTTGTGGCCACCTTTAGATCTCATCTTCAAGATATCTCTAAGTACCTAACTAGAAGAGTAGAGCTAAGCCAGGTTGAGGACTTGGCCAGCGAAATCTTTGAAATAGCCTGGCGCAAGCGAGAGAGCTGCCCTGAAGGGTTTGAACTACCTTGGCTATACAAAATAGCTGGGTTTGTGGTTTCTAATCACCGGAAGAAGCTTTCTAGAAGAGCCGCTACTGTTCCGCTACTAGATCACGATAGGTCAGCACCTTCGGCCGAGGATGTTGCTTTGGATGGCTCAGCAGTGGCTCAGGCTTTTGATGAACTCTCAGCCAAGGACAGGCAGGTGCTAGCACTGCTGGTCTTTGAGCAGCTAAGTATCAAAGAGATTGCAGTTGTTCTGGGAACCACTGAGAACAACACCAGTCAGAGACTCAAAAGAGCACGAGAGAGACTAGCCAAGAATCTCAAGGATCAACTGTCAGAAACTAGAGATTAGGGACATAAACCAGATATGAAAAACAAGTTTGAAGATGATGAGGTACTAGCTCAGTTGAGCAAGGCCGCTCGAAAGACTAAAGCTCCGAAGCTTGATGAGAGTATCATTCAATCTGCCATGTTGAGTAAGCCAAAGTTTGGCCCAAGAAAGTTCTTGACCCCTGCTCTTATGTTTAACCTTGCCGGTGGAGCAGCTGTTCTTGCTGGAGTATTTGTCTTTACAAGCCCTTTTAGCCAGATTAATGAAACTTCTCTTTCCACTTCTCCCGAAGGATCTTCACTCAGAGACATGCCAAAAATGTCTTTGGCTATGGGTGATAAAAAATTTACAGAAGAGGAATTACTCTCAAGCAATAGCGTGCCACTATATGAAGTAGGGTTGCGTGCAGCTGCGGGTTACACCCCAAGCGAAGCAACTGAATATATTGATGAAACCTGGCAAGACAGGGCAGATGGCCAGAACGGCACCTTATATGTCTATGTGGTAACCGATGCCCTTTATTCGCCAAACAATGAAAACTTTAAATCGCTTGGTGATTTTTTCACAGACGGAAAGGTCGCCAACCTCAAAAGTGAAATCGCATCAAGTTCAGATGCAGAAGGCATCCGACTGCTTGTTCAAGGGACCGATGGTGCTATGTATCCAATGGTTATACCTGTGAACGAAGATGCAGGAAGCCTGTATACAAAGGTTAGAGACCAAATCCTAAGCGATAGCTTTACATTGATACCTACAGTATTTGAGCAGTAAAGTTAGCTCCACTCCATTGGCTAGCCCACTAGCATCTAGGTATGTCTAATTTCACAGATAGATCTTCCTCTGCTCTTTTAGTTATTGACGTGCAGGTTGGGGTGATGGCTGATGCTTATGAGCGTGATTCTAAGATTGCCAACATGCGCCTTGCAATTGATAAAGCGAGAGCTGCTTTCGTTCCAATAGTTTGGATTCAACACTCTGATGAAGAGTTAGTTCTTGAAAGCCCAGAGTGGCAAATAGTTCCTGAACTCGAACCACGTCCAGGTGAGTCTTCAGTTAGAAAAACATTCAGATCTTCGTTTGAAGAAACAAACCTTGAAGAGGTTCTAAGTGGTCTAGGTGTTTCACATCTATATGTGTGTGGAGCAGAGACCAATAACTGCATTCGGCATACCTGTCACGCAGCTCTAGAGAGGGGATATGACCTGACTCTGATAACAGATGCCCACACCACCACTGGCTTTGAGTGGAACGGCTACATCGTTGATGCGGCAAGGGTTATTGATGAACAAAACACGAACTTTATGGGTTATTCCCTGCCAGGAAGAGAATCTAGGGCGGTTTCCGTTACCGAGCTTTCCTTCTAGTTCCCAATACACTGAATTAGAACACTATGAAAGGTGAAACAAATGGCTAAAGCCGAAAAGAAAGCTGCCAAGGCAGCAGGAAAGATAAGTGAAAAGGGTCTAACTAGATACAACCTAGTTGCAGGTCTATTGCACTTGTTCTCCGCAATCTCCCTAACTGCAATTCTTGTGCAGGTAGAAGTGCAGGGTTACTTCCCTGTAACAGCAACTTGGATGGATGGCCCTCCGGGATTCAAACCAGGTCAAACATTTACTCAGGGTGGTCAGACATTCACCTTCCCAGAGCCTGTGACAGTTGAACTGTTCACAATCAACCTAGGCGGAGCAATCATTGCCTTCCTATTGCTTTCAGCTATCTTCCACTTCCTAATCATTTCTCCTTGGTTCAAGAAGCGTTACTTCGATGGTCTAGCTAACACTCACAACTACTTCCGTTGGACTGAGTACTCACTGTCATCTTCAATCATGATTACTTCAATCATGCTGCTGAACGGTTTCACAGACTTCGCAGGTCTAATGGCAGTATTCGCGGTGAACGCAAGCATGATCTTGTTCGGTGCACTTCAGGAGAAGTACGAGAAGCCGGGTAACGGCAAGGGTCTTCCATTCATCATGGGTTGTATGACCGGTGTTGTTCCTTGGATCATCATCTTCATCTCTGTCTTCCGCCCAGGTTACGAAGGCGCTAACGAGATTCCTGGATTCGTCTATGGAATTATCGTCACCATCTTCATTGCCTTCAACACATTCGGTATCAACCAGGCTCTGCAGTACAAGCAGGTTGGTAAGTGGAAGGACTACCTATTCGGTGAGCGTGTATACATCACTCTTAGCTTCGTAGCGAAGTCTCTTCTTGCTTGGCAGGTATTCTCAGGAGCTATCATTCCTGCGCTAACTGCTCAGTAATCAAGCATTTAGTGTTGGCGGTCACTTAGGTGGCCGCCAACATTGCTTTAACTTGAGTTTAATTCTGGTCAGGCACAAAGGTAATGTGTGATTGACTCAAGGTTGCTAAGTCATCTAGATCAAGTTTTCTGAAAGGTACCAATGAACATTTTTATTACGGTCGCAGCTCTAGCAGTATCGCTCTACGTTGCCTACGCATTCATCAAGGCTGGGTTAGACAAACTGCGCACCTCAGACGCTGATCTACTCAAGAGAGGTTGGGGTTGGGTTGAGAAGTTCCCTAAAGGTTCAACTAAGTTCATCGGTCTGGCAGAACTTCTTGGTGGTCTAGGAGTTATCTTGGCTCCGGTTGCTGTAACAGTATTCAACTTTGACTGGGCACTGCCTCTGGGTGTTGCTGCTGGTGCAGGTCTTACTTTGGTTATGGTGCTAGCTAACCTCATACACATCGTTCGTAAGGAATTCAAATACACATACAAGACTGGCTTGATGCTGCTAGCAGCAACTGTTCTTGCAACAGTGCTCTTGGCTTTCTACCCGACTGTCTAAGCTTTTCGTCCAACGCCAGCCCTGGTTGCTGCTCTTTGCAGAGTGGCGATCAGGGCTGTGCCTGTTAACAGGATTAGAACAGAGGTGGTGACTGCTCTGCCTGCATCCCAAACAAGGCCACCAGTGACAATCTCGTATTGCAGGAATCTCGTTAGGTTACTCATTAATGGGTCTCCAGCTACGTAGCTAATCTGAGTTCCAGTTCCTGCAAGGTATGGCCAGTTCCAAAGAGTCATCAAAGCGCCATAACCAAAGGCAGCTATGACTGCATAGATAATTAGGTAGGTCTTGGTAAGCCAAGATCTCTTCACATGAGGAATAAGTCCCGCACCTAAACCAACTAGTGCAGCAGCCATCATCTGGAATGGCAGCCAAGGCCCAACGCCGCCGGTGATTAGAGCAGAGACAAATATGGACCCGGCACCAAGAATGAAACCAAAGCCACTGCCAAACACATATGCACCCAAGATGATTAGGAAGAAGGAAGTTTCAATACCTGCGGTTCCTGCACCTAACAATCTGATGACTGCATTCAGAGCAACTAAGACTCCAAGCAGGGCTAGCTGTTTGGAACCGATATCACCTGTTGCAAACTCAACCAAAATAAGAAGCAAGATTAGCGGCATCAAAACAATGAACACACTTTGAGACAACTGAGTTTCACTTGTTGTGCTCTGTGTAATCAATAAAGGCCAGGCAAACATCAGGAGGCTACCGAAGCCAGCCATTGTGATACTCAATCTTGAAATCAGTATCTTCATAGCTTCACCTGCTCAAGACTTATGAGCCCTGGCTCTTGTGTGATCTCAGCAAGCTGCGATGCAAAAGGTTTTCCGAAACCAAGAACTTCTAGAGGTGAGTCATCAATAATCAATGACCCTTGTTCAAGAACAAGCACTCTGTCCGAGACCATGGCAACAAACTCAATGTCATGAGTGGCGATAAGAACGGATCTATCTTCTGATCTGATGCTGTTCAGTTGGTTAGCAAGAGCATGTTTGGCTGAGTAATCCAAGCCTCTGGTTGGTTCATCAAGAACAACAATTTTTGCTTGCTTGACTAGTTGTATGGCTAGGACAAGGGATAGCTGTTGACCAGCAGATAGATCTCTTGGATGAATAGATGTGTCGATACGACCTGCTAGATCTCTAAATAGTTTTGCTGTGCTACCAGACTGAACGTTAGCGAATCGATCTGATTCTTCTAACTCAGCACTAAGAGTTGGCAAGAATAGTAAGTCAGCAGCACGCTGGGGGACCATGGTGAGAACTTCTAGTCTTTCGTTAGAACCTAGTTCTGCGGTGTCACCTTTGAAAGAGGTGACACTCCCTTTGGTTTTAGTTCCCGATCCTTGCAGGGCCCAGCAGAGAGTCGTCTTGCCAGAACCGTTCTCACCCATCAAAGCAGTGATCTGATTTCCAAAGAGACTAAATGAGATTGGTCTAATCGCCTGAACAGCACCAAAGCTGACTTCTAAGTTCTCTATCTTTAGAACCTCTGCTTTTGGCTCAAAGAAAGTTTTCTGCTCAAAAGAAGTATTGCTCTTATTCCACATCAACGAGGCATCACTAACTGACACTGGCAGTGGTTTCCAACCGAGCTTGAGACCCAGTTCAATAATCGGGGGAGCGAACCTAGAGTCATTGAACTGTGTTGCTGGAGCACCCTTAGTTACGCTGCCATCACCGTGAACTACTAACACCGAATCCACTTCAGCTATTACTCGTGAGATTCTGTGTTCGGCAAGTAACACTGTGACTGCCTGCTCAGCACTTAGTTTCTTTAGAATCCTTAGAACTTCAGCGGCACCGTCAAGATCTAGCGCTGAAGTCGGTTCATCAAGCAGAAGTATCTTTTGACCAGCAACCAGTGCTGAACCAATAGCGACTCTTTGCTGCTGTCCACCGGACAAGGTCGCTAAAGGTCTTTCAAGAAGATCAGAGATCTCTAAGATTTCAGAAATGTTTTCAACAGAAGTTCTTATCTGGTCGATTGGTAAACCAAGTTGTTCGGCACAGTAAACAATCTCATCAATTACTGTGTCGCCAACAAAAGCGTTCTCTGGTTGTTGGTTAACAAAGCCAACCAAGGAAGCAAACTCATGAGGCTCAGAACCTATATAGTTCACACCGTTTATCTTTAGCTCTCCAGTTATGACTCCACCAGTAAAACTAGGAGCAAGGCCATTGAGTGCTTTGAGAAAAGTTGATTTACCAGAACCAGTTGGGCCACACACCAAAACAAATTCACCTGCACCAATGCTTAGGTTCACGTTGTTCAGCTGAGGAGTTTCAGAAACTTTAGAGCCATCTGATTTCAGATAGCTAAAGGTAAGGTCTTTGAGTTCAATCATCTTGCGAACACCCCACTAAAAGCCAGCGATACAAGTATTAGTGCAGCAACTAGAAGTACTAGGTCGCCTAAGCGCCAAGGCTCTTTGCGGTATCTAGTAATCGTTGCTCGAGCTGAAGAGAGTTTGACCGATAGGGCAGCCGTGATGATTCCAACTACCAGCAGAGTCAATGGGAATCCTTGATTTTGAGGAGAGAACAGAAGTAAAGCAGAGCCAGTGATGATCAGGCAGATTGCCACAAAGGCCAATAGTCTTGCGCCAATAGTTTGCAGGTATGTTCGGTTACCTTTTCTGCCAAAGCCTCTTGCAGACATGCTGGCAGCTAGCCCCATGGACTGATCTATGGTGTCTTCAAGAACTGGAATAACAATTCCAGCCATGGCCTTGATTCCCTTTGACTGGCCTCGAAGAGATCTTGCTCTTCTTACTCTGCCTAGGCTAGCGATGAGTTGTGGGGCTAAGTTGATCGCAATAGATATTGCTGTTGCTATTTCGTAGAGCGCCCCAGGAGTTGATTTCAACAGTTTTCTTGGATTAGCCAACGAGTTGGCCATTCCAATAGCCAAAATAATGGCAGCTAATCTAAATCCATCTACTAGAGCAAAGCTAAAGGCCTCTTGAGAAACAGGTCCAAACAATCTGAGTGAATTACCAAACCCAAGATTTAGATCTATTGAAGGTAGAAGTAGAAAAGCATCTTTGGTTGATGTGCCTAAGTTGAAGATGATTCGAAACAGAACTCGAAGGGCAACAACGATTGCAGCTAGTTTGATGTAAAAGCCAATCGACTGAGCCCAAGGTGAATCGTCTCGGCAAAGCCTGATGGTTAGAAGTGAGCCTGTGCAGATTGCAATCAGGATAAATACATTGCTGGTGAGTGACGCTGTAACAGCCAGGCTAATTCCAGCTAGCCACCAAGAAAGTGGATTTGTTTTATTTGCAGATAAAAGGTGAACTGCTCTAGTTGCCGCAGGCATAAGTTTTCGGTGCTACACGCGGGGGAGTCTCAACAGGTTCGCCCGGCAATAGAAAACGCCAACCTTCGCTGACACCGCACTTGGTTTTATGAGTGGAGGCACCTATGGGGCTGTATTTCCATGAGCCATCTTGTTCACTTAGAAAATAGGCCCAACTGCCATTTTTAGTGCCAGGAGTGTCGATGCACTTTTCTTGTTCTTTACTAGGGAAGTTTTCAATTCTGCAGACAAAACCAACCGGATACTTTTCAGTCCCTGATAGCCCAATTGATGCTGCTTCGAAAAGATCCCATGAGTAACCTTCAAAGTTTTGAATGCACTTCTCAATTAGCTCTTGAGGCTGTCCAGTTCCAAAGTCAATTATCAAACTCGTACCGGCATCATCACATTGACCGTTAGTCACAGTGGGTAAGACTTCGTCCCCGTCGCCATTAGTTTGCTGTTGATTAACAACAAAACCAATGGCGACGAGTGCGACTAGCCCAGCGAGGCTAAATCTGACGAATGATCTCATGATTATTGGTTAGCCGTTGCGTCCGGCTTTTACTTTGTCCATCACATCAACAAATGTGACTCTCGAAAGAGGAAGTAACGCCTGAACAGTTGTGAAGACATCGCTTGCTTCTCCACTATATGGAGATGGAATACCGGAGTCTTCTTTATTGACTCTGGCTGCAAGCCAAGCTTCAGGTTTTGTGGAGTCCTGGTTTGTTGAAATCAAAGCCATAATGCCAAAAGATGTTCCAGCTATGTCAACGTTTTCCCAAGCTTCAAAGTGATCGTCATCAATCAGATTCTTCAACAACCAATTTCTAGATTTTTCAATCGAGAACTGTTTAGCAGTGTCATCTTCTTCTGTGCCCATCCCAAGGCTTGCTTGGATAGCCATAAGAGACATAGATGTCACGTCTGCTGATTCAGAGCTTGTAGTGTCACCCTTGGTGTATTTGTAACCACCTGAAACCTCAGCGTTATTAATCATCTTTAGAGCAACCTGGTTGGCAAGATCATTCTTTTCACTTGCTAGAAGCGCGAAGAGAACGTAAGCGTAGGAATAGTTGTTGGTGTTTTTCACCGTTCCATCTGCTGCGATTGCATCCTTCATGATTTGCAGTTGAGCAACAACTGATGGATCTTCTGAGAAACCAGCAACATATGACGTGAATACGTAGTGAGCCTTTAGCCCAGTAGAAGTAAGTAGTTCAGTGTTGGATTTAGCCCAGTTGATTGCGCTCTCTAGGTCAGCTTCGCCATAGCCAAGAGTGCTCAGACTGGTGATTCCCTCCAGAGTTAAGCCCATATCGGCTTTGCCGTCCTCGAATGGGTCTAGGAACTGACCACCCTGGAAGGCATTTAGGACGAATTTGCTTGTTTCAGGGTTCTTATCCAGAACTTGAGGGGCAGGGCTTGAGCAGCCGGTTAGAGCTACTGATATAGAGGTAATTGCTGCTATAAATAGTGCGAAACGGCGCACTTCCTTTGTTTTTGTTGACATCGCAACCCTTTCGGTGTGTGCGATCCTTGTGCGATAGACGGGTAAAAGGTACTTACCCGACTCCACCCGTAGACCACGACGGTTTGTTTTGGAGTCATTGATTTAGGCAGGCATTCCGACTCATCGGACCTAAACCCCTTATAAACACTGGGTTTAGCCGATTTACGGTTGCGGGTCAGCACTGGGTTTTCACCAGTTTTCCCTGCGAAAAGCAACTTAGCTCGGTTGAGCGTTCCATAACACTAGCACCGAGATCTGCACTACCTGAACAACATGCCAAAACCCTAAAAAGCTTCAGAAAATCAATAGGTTTCAGTTAGGTAAAGAAATGTAACGATTTGACAGAAAAGTATATGTTGGGTGTGTTTTTAGTTATAAAGTTTCATTACCCAAGGAACTTGTGGGCTGAGAGCAATTTTGGCGTACCTGTACCTAAATTAATAAGGAGAAACAATGAAGAAAAACCTGGTCAAGGGCGTAGCCCTAGTCGCAGTTTCTATTCTTGGAGTAACAGGCCTTAGCCTCTCTCCAGCGAATGCAACTGCTGCTAACAAGACCGTGATTGCCCAGTCGGGTAACACACTTTCAGGTCTTAACAGCTCAGTTAACGGAAAGAACCTTGTTACTAACGTAGAAGTAACTGCTCCGACAGGTGCAGGTTTCACTTACTACAACAACAAGACTCAGCTAATCCGTAACACAGCTTTTGGTACCTTCAAGATCACCCAGAACACTTGTGCAACAAACCTAGTGTTCGGATGTTTCAAGGTTACCTACACAATCAAGAAGGGTTTGAAGTACTCTGACGGAACTCTAATTACCGGTCAGGACCTACTTCTAAGTCACGCAGTCTCAAACAGCGATTACTCAATCAAAGCTGGACTAGGTGACCCTAACTCTGACGCTGGTTCAAAGTTTGACTCACTAGGTTACGGTGGCGCATACGACGAGAACACTCGCGCAACCTCAATGAACCTAAGCGATGACAACTACTCAGTTACCTTGAGCTACGCAAAGTTCATGCCAGACTGGCAGATCATGGGCCCTGGTCCAGGTGCTGTTCACGCTCTAGTAGGTCTTGCAAAGGGTAAGAAGTCTCTTCAGACTGCTCGTACAAACGCAACCTACAAGGCTGAGTTTGAGAACGCTTACTACACATCAATCGAAGCTCTTCCTCCAACAGATGACGAAGACTACGAAGCAGCTCTAGAAGACAGAACTGCAGCTCGTACTCTTATGTCAAGAATGGCTCAGAAGTGGTCTACAGCTTGGAACATCACAACAGTGACTTCAAGCACAAACCCTCTATTGCTTATCTCTAACGGTGGATTCAAGATCACTTCATGTGGTCCTTCTTCATGTACTTTGGACAGAAACCCACTAGCTTCTGTTGGTGGATCACCAAAGAAGACTGGAAACATGGAAAGACTGATCTTCAAGTTCCCTGCTACAGGTACTACCTTCAACCCGAACCTAGTTGGCCAGGCCATCAAGAACGGTGAAGTAGACCTATTCTCAGGTGAAGCAACTGCTGCTTTCTGGTCAACCGTAAATGGTGACCCAGACATCACTGCTTCAAGAACATCAGTTCTTCTGTACGAGCACTTCGACATCCGTACAGGTGACGCATCTGCTGCGAACTCAACTGTGAACTCAGATGGAAACTGTGCTGCTCCATACGACGGTCCATTCAAGGGTTCAACCCAGAGAGCTAAGGATCTTCGTAAGGCGATGATGCTAGTTGTTCCTCGTCAGACAATTGCCAACACATACATTGGTAAGGTCTTCGACCCAGGATTCACTGGTAACTCACCGATGCTAAACAGCTCATTCTCGCTTACAACTGAAGGTGACTACTCTAAGGTTGTTGCTGGTTCAAGCTCATACGTAAACGACTTCACTAAGGACCAGGCCACTAGAAACGCAATGGCTCTTGCTCTTATGAAGAAGTACTACCCGAATGCAGGACCAGGCTCTGACAGCATTAGCGTCAAGATGCTCACAAGCACTGCAGCTCGTCGTGTTGACATCGCTCTTCAGATCCAGCTACAGGCAGACAAGGTTGGTATCAAGCTAACTAACACTGCATCAACTGGTTGGTCAGGTCTGTTGAACTGTAACAACTACGATGTATCGACCTTCGCGTGGTCAAAGTCTGCGATTTCACAGACTGGAACCACCCCGCAGTACGCTAGCGATGGCTCTAACAACCGTGCAGGTTGGAGCGACCCAACACTAGACACACTGCTAAAGAAGTTCGAAGACACTCTAAGCGCGACTCAGCTGATCTCAGCGAAGATCGCTGCTGAGAGACAGCTATGGTCAAACTACTGGACACTACAGCAATACCAGTGGCCAGGTGTGGCAGCGTGGAACAAGGACGTGAAGAATGTTCTTCCGAACCCTCTGAACCCAAACACCACATGGAACTACTGGCAGCTTGGTTACTAATTCATAACTCTTTAGTTATGGTTTAGAAACCGAAAGCCTAATCTTGGCGGTACTCCGAAAGGAGTGCCGCCAAGATTCTTTTTAACTGGGAATTTTGAACTCAGTTGCCGACGGTCAAGATTAATGTTTAGTAAACTATCGTTAGGAACTATTGCCTGAAAGAAAAAATAGAACGGACAGCAATTGCTAGCTTTTATTGGTCGAAGAATTTCTCTTGCTCTTTTAATTTTGTTTGGGTCCACGTATCTGACCTACCAGTTGGCAGCTTACTCAGGAGATCCTCTCGCGGGTGTGCGTGAATCCACGGACCCTAACAAGGAAGTAATCATCCGAGAGCTAACTCGTACACTCCAGTTAGATGTCCCGCCACCTGCTCGTTACTTCTTGTGGTTACAAAAAGCTCTCGGTCTTGCAACCGGTACTCCTGACTTTGGAAACACAGTTCTTCTGAGATTCCCTGTAATCGATCAGATTTCAGCTGCGATTCCAATCACTATTCGTTTGCTTCTTATCTCAACAATTCTTGCGATTGTACTAGGAATCACATTCGGTGTTCTAAGTGCTATTCGTCAGTATTCACGCCTTGACTACTCACTAACTTTCCTTTCCTTCTTGCTCTTCTCGCTACCAATTTTCTGGGTAGCGGTTTTGCTAAAGGAATTCATGGCAATTCAGTTCAACGACTTCCTTGCCCGACCTACGATAGACCTGGCCAGCAATCTAGTTATAGCCACATTGTTGGCGGTGATTATTACGGGCTTCGTGAGTGGAACTAGAAAACGAGTGCTAATCACTTTCGGTGTTTCATTCTCAACTGTATTCTTGATTTTCTTTGCAGCCGGTGCAACCGAATGGTTCCGTTACCCAAGCCTAGGCATCTTCGGAATCACCTTGCTGGGTGCTTCCTGTGCTGTTGGATTCACTCACGTGTTTACAGGTCTTGCAAACAAGAAGGCTCTAGGGGCAGGTCTAACATCGGTTGCTCTTGGTGCGGCTGTTTACTACCCATTCGGCGCACTTGCTGGACCTGGTACAAACTACCCACTCATGCTCGCTATGGCGATATTGATGCTTTCATCTAGCTACTTTGTCGGTTACTTCTTCACAAAGATTGATAAGGGTCCTGTAATTCGAGTTTCGATGCTGTCTGCGTTCTTCGTAGGCCTGTTCACCGTCCTAGATAAGCTCATGCAGACATGGGACACCTATTACGAGCTGTCAAACGGTCGTCCTATTGAAACCATGGGTTCATACAACATCACATTGCAGTCAAACGACTTCTGGGTTGTAAACCTTGACCTTCTGACTCACCTCATCTTGCCTACAACAGCGCTGACTCTGATTTCATTCGCTGGTTACCTTCGTTACTCAAGAGCTTCAGTTCTTGAAGTTCTGAGCATGGATTACATCCGAACAGCTCGTGCAAAGGGTATGCCTGAGCGTGAAGTTATTCTGCGTCACGCACTGAGAAACGCGATGATTCCTCTAACTACTTTGATTGCCTTCGATATCGCAGGCCTTCTTGGCGGGGCGATCATCACTGAAGCTGTTTTCGGCTGGCGTGGTATGGGAAGCCTTGCAAACGAGGCGATCGTAACTCAAGACCTAAACCTACTAATGGGAACTTTCAGCATCACAGCGTTCCTAGCGGTAATGGCGACTCTTGCAGCCGACCTAATTTACTCGACCCTTGATCCTCGTATCAGAATTAGAAAGTAGAGAATCTGATGGCAACTAATTTCCGTAAAAAGAAAAACACCGCTCCAGTAATGGAAGGCGGCGAGACCGGAAGCGAAAACATTGAAGTTGTTGGTCTAAGCCAAGGTCAGATCATTAGGAAGAGATTCTTCCAGCACAAGCCTGCTATCGCAGGTCTGGTCTTCATGATCTTCTTCACAATCTTTGTTTATTCTGCCGCTGGTATTCACCTTGGTACTGAAGCTAACAAGATCAGCATCCCAGGCTGGTGGAAGTACTCACACGAAGACATCCTGCCTCAAGGAAGTTGTGCTGATGGATGTCCAAGTCCTGATCACCCAATGGGTCAGCTACCAAATGGTAGAGACTACTTCTCACTGGTTATGAGGGGTTCTGAAATCTCTCTAATGATCATGGTTGTTATCGGAGGTCTAGCTGGACTTATCGGAACTGTTATGGGTTCTGTTTCAGGTTTCTTCAGTGGAATCATTGACGCTGTCATGATGCGTTTCACAGACTTCATCATCACCGTTCCAGTAATTCTTATCGGTGCAGTTATCGGTTACAACGTTGGAAACTTCGGTGTATTACCGCTAGCTGTCTTCCTAGGTTTGTTCTCGTGGACGGGTCTTACTCGATTGGTTCGTGGAGAGTTCCTAACCCTTCGTGAAAGAGAGTTTGTTGACGCAGCTCGTGTTGCAGGTGCATCTAACCGAAGAATCATCTTCAAGCACATCTTGCCAAACTCTGTTGGTGTAATTATCGTTTCAACCACATTGCTTCTTTCGAGCTCAATCTTGGTTGAAACAGGTCTATCGTTCTTGGGCTTCGGTGTTCAACCGCCGGATGTGTCTCTTGGACGTTTGATTAGCGATTACCAAGGTGAGTTCATCTACGCACCATGGTTGTTCTGGTGGCCAGGTGTGATCATTATCGCGATTGCTTTGAGCATCAACTTCATTGGTGATGGTCTTCGCGATGCATTCGACCCTCGTCAGGCTAGAAGAATCAACCGTAAAGATTTCTTAGCTAAGTCCAGCACTCGCGACGCAGTAAACAAGCGCAAGTAACAAAGGAAAGAATCATTGACTAAGGGTAAAGAGCAGAACAGCTACGCTGCTCAAGCACACCGCAATGGCCAACCAGTTCAACTGTTTGACCAGGTGATCGCTAGCCGTACCCTTGTTGATGGCTTCTTGACTGTGCTTGTTAGCAAGGATGAGAGCAACGCCGGATTCGGACTTAGGGGAGTCGCTGGGAGCGATAACCTTTCTGGTTTCCAGTCCGGTACCTCTGTAATCAGTGTTGTGGAATCTTCGGGTAATGAATCTGTTAGCAGCTGGTGCTGCCCAAGCAGAGTATCTGGATTCCTTGACCAAGACGGTGAAAGAGTATTTGGTGACGAAATCATCAGCTCTAAGCCAACCGACTTTAACGGTGCGGAATGGATTATGAATCTCAATTCCGGTAGTGGTGAAAACAACCTTTGGGTGAACGATGAAAACCCAGAAAATCGCAACAACGGCAAGGCTGTTGATGAGGGTGATGTTTCCTTCATTAACCATGCCTGCTGCGTAGAAAGATCCAGCAGCAAGTCCAAGGATGGTCACTACCAAAGCAAGGTAAGCCCAGTTAGTTCTAGGGCGATAAACATATTTGTCAGGCATGATGGCCAGACTACAACAAGCAACACCAAAGTTTCAAAAGAAGCAGTCACTAAGGAAGGTATTTAATCTAATGGCAACTAAAGATCCGATTCTAAAAGTCGAGAACTTCAATGTTGAGTTCTGGGTTGAGGGTGTCTGGTATCCAGCAGCTATCGACATGAACTTCGAGGTTGCAGCCGGTGAGGTGCTTGCCATTGTGGGTGAGTCAGGTTCTGGTAAGTCAACCACTGCTATGGGTCTGATGGGCCTTCTTGCTCCTAACGCTCGATCTTCAGGTAGCGTTCTGGTCAAGGGTGTTGAGATGCTGAACCAGCCTTTGCATTTACTTCGTAAGTTCAGAGGTAAGGAAGTTGCTTACATCTTCCAAGAGCCAATGACTGCTCTAAACCCTGTCTACACAGTTGGATTCCAAATCGTTGAGGTTCTTCGTAACCACTTTGAAATGGGGCCTAGTGAGGCTAGAGAACGCGCCATTGAACTACTGACCATGGTAGAAATCCCAGACCCAGTTAAGTCTTTTGACAAGTATCCACACCAGCTTTCAGGTGGGCAGCGTCAGCGTGCAATGATTGCACAGTCTTTGGCTTGTGACCCATCACTCTTGATCGCAGACGAGCCAACTACTGCTCTTGACGTGACTGTTCAGGCTGAAATTCTTGACCTAATGCGTAACCTGAAAGACAAGTTGAACTCAGCTGTTCTTTTGATTACTCACGACATGGGTGTTGTTGCTGACCTTAGCGACCGAATCCTTGTTATGAAGGATGGCCTAACAGTTGAAGAGAACACCTCAGACATCATCTTCAACAAGCCGAAGCACCCATACACACAGTCACTACTTGCTGCTGTGCCAAAGCTTGGCTCACTAAAGGTTCGTACCCTTGCAGCTGAGGCAACGAAGGCTCAGCCGGTTCTTGAAATCAAGGACCTTGTAATTGAGTATCCAAAGCGTGGACGCATCCCCGCATTCCGTGCGGTTGATGGTGTTTCATTCTCTATCCAGCCAGGTGAAATCCTAGGTCTAGTAGGAGAGTCAGGATCTGGAAAGACCACAGTTGGTCGTGCAGCTATCGGTCTATTGCCAGTTCACTCAGGTTCGATTGAGATCCTTGGTAATGACATTGCCGGTAAGAAAATGAGAGAGCTGAAGGTTATTCGTCGCGACACAGGAATTGTGTTCCAAGACCCTTCTTCATCTCTAAACCCTCGTCTGCCAATCGGTGAGAGCATCGGTGAGCCTTTGCTACTTGCTGGTGAGGCAAGCGGTGAAGAACTAAACAACCGTGTTGAAGAACTTCTGGACTCTGTTGAACTTCCTCGTTCATACCGTAACCGTTACCCTCACGAGCTATCTGGTGGACAGAAGCAGCGTGTAGGTATTGCTCGTGCGCTAGCGCTATCTCCAAAGCTTCTTATTGCTGATGAGCCAACCTCTGCTCTTGACGTATCAGTGCAGGCTAGGTTCCTAGAACTACTAACTGAACTTCAAGACCGCCTAAAGTTCGCTTGTTTGTTCATTACTCACGATATTGGTGTGGTTGACATCTTGGCTCACCGTATTGCTGTTATGCAGTACGGAAAGCTTGTTGAAGTTGGTCCTCGTGACCAGGTTCTAAACAAGCCAACAGAGCTATACACCAAGAGCCTGCTGGCAGCTGTGCCTGTTCCAGATCCTAAGGAACAGAAGAAGCGTCGTGAGGCTAGAGCAAAGCTTTTGGCTTCAATCGGCGAGTAAAACTCACCAAATCACCCTCTTGTGTGGGCAGAACGAACCTTTTGTTCCTGATAGTCAATATCAGGAGTAGGGTTTCAACATGGCTTCAAAGAAGCCGAAACCTACATTAGGAGTAAAGATTATGAAGTTCAAACGCACCTCAATGGTCGTTGCAGCAGTTGCTGCAGTGACCACAGCATTGAGTGGTTGTGCAACAGGGGCAAGCGATGTTGTCGCAGGTTCAACCATTTCAGTAGCTTGGAACCAATCGTTCTATTCAGCAAACAGCTCAACCAGCGATGGTAACGCTACTGCTAACGCGAACATTCTGTACCTAGCTAACTCAGGATTTAACTACTACGACTCAGAGCCAAAGCTCATCAAGAATGAGCAGTTCGGAACTTACGAAAAGGTTTCAGACAGTCCACTAACAATCAAGTACACAGTTAAGCCTGGCGTTACTTGGTCAGATGACACTGCAGTTGATGCAGCAGACATGATGCTTGCTTGGGCGGCCAACAGCTGTAACTTCAACAACGTTGAGCCAACCTATGACGAGAACACTGGTGAAATCACCAACCAAGATGAACTTGATGCCGGAGTATTCTTCGACTCAGTTGCTTGTGGTGGAGACCTTTCACAAATCACACAGACTCCAACTATCAGCGATGACGGTCGTTCATTAACACTTGTCTATGACAAGCCAGTTGTTGACTGGGAGTTGAACTTTGGTATTGGTGTATCTGCTCACGTAACTGTTCAGCAGGCATTCAAGGATGAGGCTCTAAGTGCTGCTGATGCAAAGAAGAAGTTGCTTGATGCTATTGCTGCTAACGACTCTGCAGTTCTAGCTCCTATCGCAACTGCTTGGAGCACAGCTTACGACTTCATGGACATGCCTGAAGACACCTCACTATTGGTATCTAACGGTGCTTATGTTGTGACCGATCTAGTGAAGGACCAGTACGTAACTCTTACTGCACGTAAGGGATACACCTGGGGTCCATCACCAAAGATTGAGAAGATCACAGTTCGTATCATTGCTGATCCTCTAGCCGCAGTTACAGCTCTAGCAAACGGTGAAGTAGACATTATTTCTCCACAAGCAACAGCTGACATTGTTACAGCTCTAGAAGCAAGCGATGTTGTTAGCAAGGGAATTACTTTTGCAAGCACACCTGACTCAACCTACGAGCACATTGACCTAACCTTCAACAACAAGGGTCCATTCGACGCTGCAACATACGGTGGCGACGAGGCTAAGGCTCTAGCTGTTAGACAGGCGTTCTTGAAGACTATTCCTCGTCAGGACATCGTTGACAAGCTAATCAAGCCAATCAACGCCAACGCTAACGTTGTTGATTCACAGACAACTTTGCCTGGTGCTGCTGGTTACGACGACATTGTTGCAGCTAACGGCGCATCTGAGTATGCAGCTGTTGACATTGCTGGTGCTAAGGCTCTTCTGGCTCAAGCTGGTGTTAGCAAGGTTGATGTGAAGTGGCTATACGGATGTTCAAACACTCGTAGAGCAAACACCTTCGCTCTAATCCAGGAATCAGCAAAGAAGGCTGGCTTCAACGTAATCAACAAGTGTGACGAGAACTGGGGATCACTACTAGGTTCTGGTACCTACGACGCAGTTGAGTTTGCGTGGCAGATGACCAGCCTTGGAGTATCAGGTTCAATTTCTACTTTCCAGACTGGAAACGGAAACAACCTAAACGGTTACTCAAACGCAAAGGTTGACGCCGCTTATGAGTCAATCCAGACCGAAATGGATCCTGCGAAGCAGATTGCTCTAAAGCTTGACGCTGAAAAGGAACTATGGGCTGATGCATATGGTGTAACCATCTTCCAGTTCCCAGGCATCACTGCTTGGAACACAAACAAGGTAGATGGCGTTGTGCCTGCTCCACTAGCTCCGATGTTCTTCTGGAACTTCTGGGAGTGGACTGCCAAGGGAAATGCTGTTCAAGGCTAGTTTCTAGCTGAAGCACTGCAAGGTGGGAAGAAATCAAATGGTTTCTTCCCACCTTGACCCTCCCTAAAGAATAGACAGATCTAAATGAACACCTTTCTAAGTTTTATCCTCAAACGCTTAGGCGTAACACTTTTGGTGCTGTTCGCAGCTACCTACTTTATGTATGTGCTAACCGCATACTCAGGAGATCCTTTAGAGGATCTAAGAACCTCGACTGCTAGAAACAAAGAAGAGCTAATTGCTCGTCGAGTTGAACTTCTAAATCTGGATGTGAACCCTTTCCTCAGATACTTCATCTGGCTTGGGGGAGTCCTAAAACTTTTTATTGGCCAATTTGATTTAGGTAAGAACCTAAACGGTCAAGAAGTAACTGACCTGGTCGGAGCGGCTATTTCCTCAACTCTTCAGTTGGTTACTACAGCTACGTTCATTGCCATCACTATCGGTATCACCATTGGTATCTTGACTGCGTTGAGACAGTACAGCAGATTTGACTACAGCGTGACCCTGCTAGCTTTCATCTTCTTCTCACTACCGGTGTTTTGGGTTGCGATTCTGTTGAAGCAGTATCTTGCAATTGGTTTCAACGACTTCCTACAGAACCCCAATATTGGCTGGCCAGCTCTACTCGCCATCGGAATAGTTACAGGATTCTTCTGGGCAGGAATCATTCAAGGTAACAGAAAGAAACTTTTAATAGTCTTCGCGATTGCATTTACGGGAAGCATCGCCCTTATCCAGACTTTGGTTTGGATTAACTGGTTCAATAACCCAGGCATCGGCATGTTCGCAGGAGCAGTCATAGGATCAGGGCTTGCTCTGCTTATAACTGCTATCTCGGTAGGACTTGAAAATAAGCGAGCAAGAAATCTAGCTCTAATTCAGGTTGCCATTGGTTTGGCGAATTGGATTCCATTCAACATGGTTTCACTGTTTGTGAGCCCTATTCTTCTAGTTCTGATTTTTATTGCTTTGACCCTAATTGGCTGGGCCATAGGTTACTACTTTGGTGGCGAAGACAAACACGCTGTTGCCAGAACAGCAGCTCTTGCAGGCTTTGCTATGACAGCGGTAGTTTCTCTAGATCGATTTATGCAGGCTTGGAAGCCTTACTCAGAAAGCTCTTTCATAAACGGCAGACCTTTCGCAACGGTAGGTTCACAGACTCCTAACCTTGTCTCAAGTTTCTGGGTTCAAGGTGTGGACTCTTTCACTCACTTACTTTTACCAACACTTGCGCTGCTACTTATTGGTTTTGCCGGTTACACCCGTTACGCCAGGGCAAGCATGCTTGAAATCATGAACCAAGACTTCATTAGAACCGCTAGGGCTAAAGGTTTGAATGAAAGAACTGTCGTAATGAGACATGCTTTCAGAAACTCTTTGATTCCGATGACCACTTTGGTTGCATTTGATTTTGCTGGAATTGTTGGAGGCGCGGTCATCACAGAAACAGTCTTCGGCTGGAGCGGTATGGGCTCCCTCTTTGTTGAATCACTGAAGAGAGTGGATCTGAATCCAGTTATGGGCTTCTTCTTAGTCACAAGTATTGTGGCGGTTGTTTTCAACCTGATTGCAGACATTGTTTATTCCCTTCTAGACCCAAGAATTCGAGTTAGTTAAACATGAGTACTAACAATTTGGAAAAGGGCCTAAGCCAAGGGCAATTAGTTCGCAAACGCTTCAGAAAGCACAAAGCTGCGGTCGGCTCAATTGGAGTATTAGCCTTTGTCATTGTTCTTGCCTTTAGCTCAGTTGGTTTAGATTTTGGAGCTGGCTCATTCACCGTGAAGATCAACGGCTGGTGGCCTTACGACTGGATTGAAACCAGTCCAGTAGAAAACTCTGGAAAACCAACATTTAGTTTGTCTGGTTTGGGTAATCACCCATTCGGTCAGGATGAAATTGGTAGAGATGGTTTCGCCCGCGTTATGCGTGGAACCCAACAGTCACTGATGGTTATGTTCATCCTCGGTGGAGTATCAACTCTTATTGGTGTGACCATTGGTTCGATTGCTGGTTTTTACCGTAAGTGGGTAGATGCTCTGCTTATGAGATTCACCGATCTAATCATCACAATCCCTGTAGTTGTTGTTGGTGCCGTTATCGGTCGAGCAGTTGGCAACCTAGGTTCATTCGTTCTAGCAGTTTTCCTAGGTCTCTTTGCATGGACAGGCTTGGCTCGCTTGGTGCGAGGAGAGTTCCTGAGTCTTCGCGAACGCGAGTTCGTTGATGCAGCAAGAGTTGCTGGAGCGAAGAACCCACGAATCATTTTCAAGCACATCCTTCCTAATGCTTTAGGTGTTGTGATTGTTAGCGCAACGCTACTGATGTCCTCTGCAATCCTCCTTGAAACAGGATTGAGCTTTATTGGATTTGGTGTTCAACTTCCTGATGTATCCCTTGGGCTTTTGATTTCTGAGAACCAGGCAGCTTTCAGCACTAGACCATGGCTATTTTGGATGCCTGGTGTGTTCATTGTGATTATTGCCTTGAGCATCAACTTCATTGGTGATGGTTTGAGAGATGCCTTTGACCCAAGACAGACTGAGCGTATCAAGCGCAGCAAGCTTGCTACAGGTTCAAGTGGTTCCGACAAGTCTGCTGCTACCGAAGTTAACCAAACTCTTACAAACTCCAATCAAGCAATTCTTGAGGTTAAGAAGTATGAAGTTGATTTCCTAGTTGATGGCACCTGGTATCCAGCTGTAGTTGACATGAACTTCAGCATCAAATCAGGTGAAGTTCTTGCCATCGTTGGTGAGTCTGGTTCAGGTAAGAGCTCTTCAGCTCTTGGTTTAATGGGCCTACTTGCTAAGAATGCTAGGACTAGAGGATCTGTTCTAGTCAAGGGCATAGAAATGCAAGGAGCTAGTCCTGCCACTTTGAGAAAGTTCCGTGGCCGAGAAGTTGCCTACATCTTCCAAGAACCTATGTCGGCTTTGAACCCGGTATACACAATTGGATTCCAGATTGTTGAGACTCTTCGTGCTCACTTAGACATTTCTCCTGCAGCTGCCAAGGAAAGAGCTATTGAACTAATTGGAATGGTTGAGATTCCTAACCCTGAAGATTCTTTTAGTAAGTATCCTCACCAGCTATCAGGTGGTCAGAGACAGCGAGCAATGATTGCTCAAGCTCTTGCTTGTAATCCTTCGTTACTCGTTGCTGATGAGCCAACAACAGCACTTGATGTCACCGTTCAGGCTGAGATCTTGGATTTGATTAGAAACCTGAAGGACAAACTCAACTCAGCAGTTTTGCTTATCACCCACGACATGGGTGTGGTAGCTGACCTAGCTGATCGCATCATGGTGATGAAAGACGGCGTAACAGTTGAAGAGGGGACTGCAGACCAGGTCTTCAATAAGCCAAAGCACGAATACACAATTTCATTGTTGAGCTCTGTTCCAAAACTTGGTTCAGTTTCAACTCGTATCCTCTCAACAGCAGACAGTAGCTCAGCGCCAGTACTATCCCTTACCGATGTCACCGTTGAATATCCAAAGCGCGGCAAAGTAAAGGCTTTTATTGCTGTTGACTCTGTGAGCCTCGACATCATGCCAGGTGAAGTATTGGGTCTAGTTGGTGAATCAGGTTCAGGAAAGACAACTGTTGGTCGAGCAGCCATTGGCTTACTACCAATCAAGTCAGGTTCAATAACTATCGATGGCAAAGAAATCGGTGGAGCAAGCCTCAGGGATCTAGCTGATTTTAGAAAGAGCACTGGAATTGTTTTCCAAGACCCTGCATCGTCTTTGAACCCAAGACTTCCTATTGGTGAAAGCATCGGCGAGCCATTACTTTTGGCTAATGTTGCCAGAGGTGCAGCCTTAGACAAGATGGTTGAAGATCTATTGGACAAGGTTGAACTTCCCCGTTCTTATAGAAACCGCTATCCTCACGAGTTATCTGGTGGACAGCGACAAAGAGTGGGTATCGCAAGAGCCCTAGCCCTAAGTCCTAATCTCTTGATTGCTGATGAACCAACATCAGCCTTAGATGTGTCTATTCAGGCTAGATTCCTTGAGTTACTTCAAGAGTTACAACAAGAGCTCAAGTTTGCCTGCCTGTTTATTAGCCACGACATAGCCGTAGTTGAGATTCTTGCTCACCGAATAGCAGTTATGCAAAACGGTAAGTTAGTTGAAGTTGGTACCCGTGACCAGGTTCTAAACAACCCAACCGAGCTCTATACCAAGAGCCTGCTTGCTGCTGTTCCTGTTCCAGATCCTAAGGAGCAGAAGACACGTCGTGAGGCTAGAGCCAAGCTAATGGGCTCTATAGGTAAGTAAAAGCCTCAGGTCTCTTATCTAACCGAAGGCTCACTTTTAGGGCTTACTCGGTTAGACTTGAGACACTAAGGCTCTTGCACCTGCTTGCCCGAAGCCACAATAATCAAGCGTTGAAGTGATTACTCGTTTTGCGCTGAACAACGCCCTAAAGGACCCAAAGTAATGGCCCAAGTAACAAGAGATGACATCCGTAACGTAGCAATCGTGGCTCACGTTGACCACGGCAAGACCACACTGGTTGATGCCATGCTTCGCCAAACCGGTTCCTTTGGAGACCACGCCAACCTAGGTGAGCGTCTTATGGACTCTGGAGATCTTGAGCGTGAAAAGGGTATTACCATCCTTGCCAAGAACACAGCTATCGCCTACAAAGGCGCAGCTGCTGATGGCAAAGAAATCACCATTAACGTAATTGACACCCCAGGTCACGCTGACTTCGGTGGAGAAGTTGAACGTGGTCTATCTATGGTTGATGGAGTTGTTCTTCTAGTTGATGCTTCTGAAGGTCCACTGCCGCAGACACGTTTCGTATTGCGTAAGGCTCTTGAGGCTAACCTCACAGTTATTCTTCTAGTCAACAAGACTGACCGTCCTGATGCTCGTATCGATGAGGTTGTTGAAGAAACCCACGACCTTCTTCTAGGCCTTGCATCAGACATTCACGAAGATGTTCCAGATCTTGACATTGACTCAATTCTTGAGCTTCCTGTTATTTATGCATCAGGTCGTGCAGGCCGTGCGAGCTTGAACAAGCCTGCTGATGGCTCTATGCCAGACAGTGAAGATCTTGAGCCACTGTTCGCTGCAATCTTGAAGCACATCCCAGCACCTGTCTATGACGATGAAGCTCCTCTACAGGCTCACGTAACTAACCTTGACGCTTCACCATTCCTAGGTCGTCTTGCTCTTCTTCGTATCTTCAACGGAACTATCAAGAAGGGCCAGCAGGTTGCTTGGGTTCGTCAGGATGGCACCACACAGAACGTTAAGATTACTGAACTTCTAAAGACCAAAGCTCTAGAGCGTTTCCCAACTGATTCAGCTTCTGCTGGTGACATTGTTGCGGTTGCAGGTATTGAAAACATCACCATCGGTGAAACTCTTGCTGATCCAAACGATGTTCGTCCACTACCGATGATCACAGTTGATGACCCAGCCATCTCGATGACTATTGGTATTAACACTTCTCCTATGGCAGGTCGTGTCAAGGGAGCTAAGGTTACTGCTCGTCTAGTGAAGGATCGTCTTGACCGTGAACTTATCGGTAACGTGTCTCTTAAGGTTTTCCCTACTGAGCGTCCAGATGCCTGGGAAGTTCAGGGTCGTGGTGAATTAGCTCTAGCTATCTTGGTTGAGCAGATGCGTCGTGAAGGTTACGAACTAACTGTTGGTAAGCCTCAGGTAGTTACCAAGAAGATTGATGGCAAACTCCACGAGCCAGTTGAAGATCTAACCATCGATGTTCCTGAGGAATTCCTTGGTGCTATGACTCAGCTGCTAGCCGCCCGTAAGGGCCGCATGAAGAACATGGTTAACCACTCAACCGGTTGGGTTCGTATGGAGTTCCTAGTTCCTTCACGTGGTCTGATTGGATTCAGAACTGAGTTCCTAACCTCAACCAAGGGAACCGGTATCGCTAACGCCATCTCAGCAGGCTATGAGCCTTGGGCAGGAGAGATTGTTACCCGTGTCAATGGATCTCTCATCGCTGACCGTTCAGGAGTTGCAACACCGTTTGCGATGATCGCTCTGCAAGAGCGCGGATCATTCTTTGTTGAGCCAACCAGCGAGGTTTATGCAGGTATGGTCGTCGGTGAAAACTCTAGAGCTGATGACATGGATGTGAACATCACTAAGGAAAAGAAGCTAACTAACATGCGTGCTGCTTCTAGCGATGAGTTCCAGTCACTAACACCTCCTCGCAAGATGTCACTTGAAGAGTGCCTTGAGTTTGCTCGTGAAGACGAGTGTGTTGAGGTTACCCCTGAGGCAACTCGTATCCGCAAGGTCGAACTCGATGCCAACATTCGTGCTCGTAACCTTTCGCAGAAAAAGCGTGCCAACGAAAACGCTGGCTAACTAAGTGCCAAATAAACCCTCAGAGCCTGTTGCTTTGGGGGTTTTGGCCTATATCTAAGGACTTGTTCGTGGCTGTGGCTAGAACTGAACTAACATTTGTCTATGGCCAAACAATCTTTCAACGCCAAAAGAATCTTCTTGGTTCATGCTCACCCAGATGATGAGACCATTCAGACTGGCCACCTCATGGCCGATGCTGTTTTGCGTGGAGCCGAAGTCTTCCTGTTAACCCTTACCAGAGGTGAGCGAGGCAGAGCAAAACTTGAAGAGCTCAAGTCTTTAGAAGCTAACCCTTCAGCAATGGGCGCTTTTAGGTCGGGGGAGCTAAAGAATGCAATGGCTGCACTTGGTGTGAAGAATTACAAGTTTGCAGGAACTAGAGCGTATCTAGATAGTGGAATGAGAATGGGAAACCTAGGTGTTCCAACAACTCCACTAAAGCTAGATCAGATGTCGCTAGCTGCTGTTTCAACTCCTGTTGTTGCAGATGATATCTATTTAGCTATGGTCGAGTTCAAACCCGATGCTGTAATTACCTATAACTCTCAGGGTGGCTACGGACATCCAGATCACAAGAAGGCTCACGATGCAACCGCCATGGCCATGCGTAGATATCGCAAAAATGTCAGAGGTAGAAAGCCAACCTTTTGGGTAATTGCAGAACCAGGTGAAAGAGCAACAGTTTCTATCGGTGGAGAAGCAACCGCTGATTTAAAGAAAGCAGCTCTCCAAGCTCACGCTAGTCAGGTCACTCTGAAGAGAGATACCTTCTCTGTTTCGCCAGGCATTGAATTCAACTTCACAGACCCTGAGCGTTTGCGCCAAGCTAACCCGAACTTTTTACCTTGGTTCAAACCGGCTTTTAGAGCATTGTTTGGTTTGCCTTTGGGAATCGTTTTGGCTTACGCAGGAGCTTTTGTGCACAACATCGTGGCAGCCAATGAAAGACAGTCTCCGCTAGGTCTTTATCTGGCATTAGGTGCAACTGCATCGATAGCCTTTGGGCTTAGGACTTGGCGTCACTCAAGAGGCGCTTTATACCTTCTGAATGCCGGGATGATGATCGCTATCTGGTGGCTTTCTCGCAACAAGACCTTTGATGCCTTTATTGCGGATGATAAGTATGGCAACCGCTATGTCCTATTTGCACTGGCTATTTGTATCGTGGCAGCAGTATTTCCAAAGATTGATGTCGCAAAATGGCGTGCTAGGTCCAAAAGAGTGCACTTCTAGAGAGATAATTGAAGCCAAGAACTACAAAAGGATTATCTAAGTGACTTACGTAATTGCTCTACCTTGTGTTGATGTCAAAGACAAAGCTTGTATAGCTGAGTGCCCAGTTGACTGCATCTATGAAGGTGACCGCATGCTCTATATCCACCCTGATGAGTGTGTGGACTGTGGCGCTTGTGAGCCAGTATGTCCTGTAGAAGCTATTTACTATGAAGACGATCTGCCAGCTCAGTGGGCTGACTATTACAAAGCTAACGTTGAGTTCTTCAGTGTTGTGGGTTCTCCTGGTGGAGCAGCAAAGACTGGTCCTATCGAAGGCGACCACGAAGTAATTAGAGTTCTGCCACCTCAGGCCTAGTCCATGTTTAATCGCTTGCCGGAATATCCGTGGCAGAAACTTAAGCCTTATCAAGCGATAGCTGAAGAGCATGCCAAAGGCATGGTTGATCTAAGCGTTGGTTCACCGGTTGATCCAACTCCACAGATTATTCAAGATGCAATCAAGAACTCAACTAATGCACCAGGTTACCCATCAACAGCTGGTTCTATAGAATTCAGAACTGCAGTTGCTGAATGGTTTGGTAGAAGAAGGGGAGTCGCGCTTACCCCTGATGAAGTAATGCCAACTATCGGTTCTAAAGAGTTCATTTCATTCCTTCCGCTAATGCTTGGTCTTGGAAAAGGCGATGTCATTATTCAACCTTCAGTTGCATACACCGCATACGTTGTTGGTGCTGCTCTGTGTGGCGCTGAAATCATCAGTGAAGATGATCCAGAAAAGTGGCCTGCGAATACAAAACTGATTTGGATTAATTCTCCAGGTAACCCTGATGGTCGAGTCTTAGATGTTGATCAAATGAAGGCAAGAGTAATTAGAGCTCGTGAACTAGGAGCAGTTCTTGCAAGCGATGAGTGCTATGCCGAACTTGGCTGGGGTAAATGGGCAGAGACAAGAATCCCATCAGTTTTAGATCCAAGAGTTTGCGGTGGTTCTTACGAGAATCTTCTAGCAATCTATTCCTTGAGTAAGCAATCAAACCTTGCAGGTTACCGAGCAGCATTTGCAGCAGGACCTAAGGAACTAATCAAAGAGCTAGTAAACATCAGAATGCACAGCGGTCTAATCATGCCTGCACCTGTTCAAAAGGCAGTCATTGTCGCCTTGGGCGATGAAGAGCATGTTGCAGCAGAGCGAGAGATTTACCGCAAGAGAAGAGAAGTTCTTCTTGAAGCAGTCAAGGCCTATGGCTTTGAGATAGCGGACTCTGAGGCAGGGCTCTATTTATGGGCAACCCTAGGGGAGGACTGCTGGGCAACCGTCCAAAGGATGGCAGAACTAGGCATCTTGGTAGTGCCAGGGGAGTTCTATGAGGCTGGTGGCAGCAAATACGTAAGGTTCTCTATCACCGCAACCGACGAGAAAATAGCCGAGGGTGCCGCAAGATTGACCAATGCCCTAGGGTTAACTCACTAGCCAAAAGATACACAGGAGCAAGTTTTGTCAGCTGATAACAACTCGAAAGTCACCCTGAATTACCCAGGTGGAACTGCCGAATTCCCTATTATTCAAGCCACCGATGGTGACTCAGTAATCGACTTCTCTAAACTCAATGCCACAACTGGTCTCAACGCTTTCGACATTGGTTTCGTAAACACTGCAAGCACCAGATCTGCAATCACGTACATTGATGGTGACGCTGGAATTCTTAGATACCGTGGCTACCCAATCGAGCAGATTGCAGGATCAAGAAGCTTTGTTGAAACCGCTTACCTTCTTATCTATGGACAACTGCCAAATTCTAAAGAGCTTTCTGATTGGGAAGAGCGTCTAAGTAGACACACTTTGATTCACGAAGATCTAAAAAACATCTTCCACTCAATGCCACAGTCAGCTCACCCAATGTCTGTGCTTTCAGCAAGCGTTTCAGCGCTATCAACTTTCTACCAAGACTCACTAAATCCACACGATGACTACCAGGTTGAACTATCAACTGTGCGTCTTCTAGCAAAGTTGCCAACTCTTGTTGCTTACTCACACAAGAATGCTTTGGGTCAGGCGCTTCTATACCCAGATAACTCCCTAAGTTATGTTGAAAACTTCTTGCGCATGAGCTTTGGCAACATGGCTGAACCTTTTGTGCAGAACCCAGTTGTTACTAAGGCTCTAGACACATTATTGGTACTACACGCAGATCATGAGCAGAACTGTTCAACATCAACTGTTCGTTTGGTTGGTTCATCGCAGGCAAACCTGTTCGCTTCTGTTTCAGCTGGAGTTTCTGCACTGTTTGGTCCACTACACGGTGGCGCTAACGAAGCTGTTCTTGAAATGCTTGCTGAGATTAGAGACTCTGGTGAATCAGTTCAGAAGTTTATTGAACGAGTAAAGAACAAAGAAGATGGCATCAAGCTCATGGGCTTTGGTCACCGTGTTTATAAGAACATGGATCCTCGTGCAACTATCGTCAAGGCAACTGCAGATAAGGTTCTAGCTGACCTTGGTGTTAGTGATCCACTACTAGACATTGCTAAAGAACTGGAAGCAGCAGCTCTAGCTGATGAATACTTCATCTCTAGGAAGCTCTATCCAAACGTTGACTTCTACACAGGTGTTATATACAAGGCGATGGGCTTCCCAACCAGAATGTTTACCACTCTGTTTGCTATGGGTCGTCTACCTGGTTGGATTGCGCACTGGCGTGAAATGAACCACGACGCTTCAACCAAGATTGGCCGCCCTCAGCAGCTATACATTGGTGAAACTTCTAGAGACCTTAACTAGCCTTAATAATTTTCATCTGTTCTTTATAAACAGTAGGGAAGAGCAGCAAGAAGGCAGCGGCAGCAGCAATGCCTGAAGCCACGAACACTTCTCTTACTCCAAAGGCTCCAACAGCAAGTCCTGCAATGCCCATTGAGCTAATGCTTGCAACTGAAATAAGTGCTCCAAAGGCCGCAAACACTCGGCCCTGAACCTCGTGTGGAGTTTCCTTGATCATCATTCCAACGCCATAGCTGTTAATCGTTGCGTTAGCAGCACCTGCGATAAACCAGATAACCATGACTACCCAGTAGTTAGGTGAAATACCTACGAAGGCACCAGATACCGAAAGTATTCCCATACCAATACCTAGAATCTGCAGTTCCTTGGTGAGAGTTACTTTGGTCTTACCAATCATCACGTTAGAAAGCAGCATGCCAACTGCGAAGCTAGTTCCAACCAAGCCATAGATGAAAGCATTTCCACCCATCTCTTCGGTAATGAGGAACACATCGCCAACGTTAATTACAGAAACACAAAAGACCAGGCCGAATACCAAGATAACCAGAGATCGAAGCAGTGGGCTCTTCATGAGGAAGCGGAAACCTTCTGTCGCTCTGGTCTTTTCACCAGCAGCAAGTTCTTCAGGCTCGTGGTTCAGATTCAAGACAAAAGGGATGAATGCGATCATCACTGTGAGGGCAGCATCAATCATGAAGGTGATAACGAATCCAGTTCTATCAACCAGAATTCCTGCAATAAAAGGACCAGCAAGCCCTGCTAGAGCAAAGTAACTCTGGATGGTTCCCATCGCTCGACCAATGTCTTCTTTCATCGCAAGAATAGGAGTGAGCTTTCCCCAAGTTGGGCCAATGATGGATTGGCAGGTATTGGCAATAAACAACAGTGTCAACATCAACCAGTGATCGACATCCTGGCTCAGGGTGAAAATAGCGCTAGCACCAATGATTGAAAATAATGGAACTACCTGCTTAGTGCTAAAGCGGTCAGCAATGGTTCCAGCCCATGGGGCAAAGAGGATAGCTGGAAGAGTTCCAACGATAAACAGGGTTGCAATTGCTGCAGGCCCTGCTTCTTTTTCTCTAAAGACCAGAGTAAAAACCGTTAGTTGGCTACCAAGGATGCTGAATGCTCGAGCTAGAGCTAGTGCCTGTATCTTTCCCCATTGTGTTTTAGTTGGTGCAATCACTTATTACTTGCTTTCTAGCCAGTAGACGATAGTGTCTCCGTAAGACTTTTCTTCTGTTACTTGTAATTCTTCTGGTAGTTCAGGAATCGGGGTTCTCGAAGATCGCTCCAAGACAATCACTGCATTTTCTTTCAAGTGAGGAAGTAGTGCAGTTAGGTTTTCATTGATTTCCGTATTTGATACTTCATAAGGAGGGTCAATGAAAACCAAGTCAAACTTGCTAGAGAAGGTGGCTAGGTAACTAGCAACAGTCTTCCCTTCGGCTCTAATGTCACAGTCCAGTTCTTCCTTCTGAAGAGCTGCCTTAATCATTCTCTGGTTGGTAATGATTCCACCCAGGGCCTGCTTGTTGTTTTCAACCAGCAGCAACGATCTTGCTCCACGGCTAGCGGCTTCAAAACCTAAGGCACCTGTTCCTGCATAAAGGTCTAGAACATCCGCTCCATCGATAAGGTCTAAAGCCTCTAATCGATTGAAGATGCTCTCGCGAATACGGTCGCTTGTTGGCCTCGTAATTTTTGCTGGAGAGGCTAGGGTTCTTGATCCGGCAATGCCGCCAATGATTCTGGTCATAGTGTCCCTAGCCTAACTTGTCCTAGCCTTCGGCGAAGATTGACTCATGCTGTTACCGCTAACGCCCTTAGACCGCCTGATAGGCGACAAGACAGCTAAGGCTATGGCTAAGAACTTAGGAATCAAGACAGCAGCCGATTTACTGCAGCATTACCCACGCAGATACTCCTCAAGGGGAGAACTAACCCCAATCAAAGAGATACCGGTTGGTGAGACTGTGACCTTGGTGGCCGATGTAGTTGAAGTTTATGAGCGACGCATGAAGGGTAAATCCGGAGTCATCCTAGAAGTGAAACTTACTGACGGTGAGGGATTTGTAACAGCCACCTTCTTCAACCAAGCCTGGCGTGCTCAGAAACTAAGACCAGGGGTTAGAGGTCTATGGGCTGGAAAGATTGGCAGCTACCAAAACAAACTTCAGCTAGCACATCCTGACTATGAACTCTTTGGTGATGAAATCGAAGATGAGGTTGCTAAAGCTTGGGCTGAGTTACCTATTCCTATTTATCCGGCATCATCAACTTGTTCAACCTGGATGATTCAAAGAGCGATGCGAGTAGTTCTTGATGTTATTCCAACTATTGAAGATGAAGTACCAGAAGAACTTAGAAAGAAACATGATCTTCTAGATTTGCACGATGCCATTGTAAAGATTCATCAACCTGCCAACATGGGGGATTGGATGGCAGCTAGAGATACCTTGAGGTATCACGAAGCGTTTATCCTGCAATCAACCCTGGTGAAAAGAAGACTCGAGAACAAACACCAGAAGAGCACCAGCAGAGTCTCAAAAGAAAAGGGCTACCTCTCACAGTTCGATGAAAGTCTGCCATTTACTTTGACCAATGGTCAGATATCCATTGGACAAGATATCGCCGAAGATCTTTCACAATCACATCCCATGAATCGCCTTCTTCAAGGTGAAGTTGGCTCTGGTAAAACTCTGGTTGCTGTTAGAGCAATGCTCACAGTTGCAGATAGTGATGGACAATCAGATCTACTTGCTCCAACCGAAGTTTTAGCTGCCCAGCATTACAAATCAATTGAGCGAACACTTGGACCAAAGTTAGCTAAAGAGCTAGGTCTAACTCTGCTAACCGGTCAGTTGAATGCAGCAGATAGAAAGACTGCACTCCTAAACCTGGTTTCAGGCAAAGCCAAGATAGTGGTTGGAACACATGCCCTCTTTGCAAGCAAAGTTGAGTTCTTCGATTTAGGACTCATTGTCATTGATGAGCAGCACCGATTCGGTGTAGACCAAAGGGAAGCACTAAGGCTCAAAGGTAAATTACCTCCTCATGTTTTGACCATGACAGCAACTCCTATTCCTAGAACCCTCGCTGTAACTGTCTTTGGAGATCTTGATGTTTCGATACTCACAGAGTTACCAGCAGGACGCCAGGCCATAACCTCGCACGTGATTACCGATGACCAACCAGCACTGGTTGCCAGGGTCTGGCAAAGAGTTGCTGAAGAAGTCTCTAATGGCAGACAAGCCTTTGTAGTTTGTCCGCGCATTGATGAGTCTGATGAAGGTGAAGAACTAATCGCTAGCGGTGGTGCAGCTCAAGAAGATGAAGAGTTCTTAGAAGAAGGAAAGACACCTAAACCTAAGCGGCCACTAGCAGCAGCAATTAGTGTTGCCGAGGCTCTGAAGAAGAACCCAGCTCTACAGGGTCTCAAGATTTCTGTTCTTCACGGTAGACAATCCTCTGAAGAAAAGAACGACATCATGACAGCCTTCTCCAATAAAGAGATTGATGTTCTAGTCTCAACAACTGTTATCGAAGTTGGCGTTGATGTGCCTAATGCGACCACCATGGTGATTCTCGATGCTGACCGCTTTGGAGTTTCTCAACTTCACCAGCTTCGTGGTCGTGTTGGTCGAGGCGGTTTGCCTGGTCTTTGCTTGATGCTGACAAGTGCTGAACAAGATTCCCTTGCGCTTGAGAGAGTAAATGCCGTTGCTGCAACCATCGATGGTTTCAAGCTAAGTGAGATTGACCTTGAACTAAGGCGTGAGGGAGATGTCTTAGGAGCCAACCAATCAGGTGGCAGATCTAGCCTGAAACTCCTTCGAGTATTAGCCGATAGCAAGATGATTCAAGAGGCCAGGGCTGAAGTAATTGAGCTTTTCGAAGCAGATCCAACCCTAGAAAAGCATCCTTCGTTGGCTCAGTGCCTTGAGCAGTTGGATAAGCAAAGACAAGCCTTTCTAACTAAGTCATAGTCGGCTAACCTAATCTCATGGCCATTGCCGTTTATCCAGGTTCCTTTGACCCTTTCACCTACGGTCATTTAGATATCGCTACCCGTGCTGCCAAGATGTTTGAAACAGTACACATCGTGGTTGTTCATAATCCAGCTAAGAACCCGAGACTTACTACTACTCAAAGAGTTGATCTGATTACTGAGATTCTTGAGAGCAAGCCAGGGAGCTATGTTGTTAGCTCCCTATATTCAGGACTATTGGTTGATTACTGCAAGAGCCTCAAGGCAGATGCTCTAGTCAAGGGTGTTAGAACCAACGTTGATTTGGACTATGAATTGCCTATGGCTCAGGTCAATAGGGACCTAAGTGGCATTGAGACTATCTTTATTCCAGCTGATCCAACCCATGGTTTTGTGTCATCTTCTCTGGTCAAACAGGTCTTCGACCTAGGGGGAGACATCAGTAAATACGTCCCAGAAGAAGTAGTTAAGGCTCTATCTAAATAATGAACACTTTCCTTATCCCAGCGCATGATCTAATGCACAAGCCAGGCCGCATGCGCGAACTGGAGAGTAGAGTACCCCTAGCAGCTAAGCTTGGCGAAGGCCTAGCCCAAGTCCCAAAGGGCGGTGAAATAGCCCTGAAAATACGCCTAGAGAGCGTTCACGAGGGCATTTATGTCTCTGGTGGACTGAAAACAGTGGCAGAAGCAGAGTGTTCTAGATGCCTAGAGCCTGTAACAGTGCCCCTTCAGGTAGATATTCAGGAGCTTTTCGCCTATTCTTTAGAGGTAGAAGATGACTTGGTCATCCAGGATGAGCAAATCGACTTGGAACCAATAATCATTGATTCGGTAGTTCTCAATCTTCCGTTCACCCCAATTTGTAGTGCAGACTGTCTTGGTTTGTGTTCTGAGTGTGGTGTTAGGTTGAATGAAAACCCAGATCACGCTCACGAAGCCCCGATTGATTCGCGGTGGAATGAACTAAAGAAACTTGCTCAAGAAAGTGAAGACTGATGCCAGTACCAAAGAGACGCCTATCGAGATCAAACACTCGTCACCGTCGTTCAGCATGGATTGCAACTAACACTCAGTTGGTTAAGACAGTTGAAAACGGTAAGACCGTTTACAGCTTGCCTCACCGTGCTCGTGCCGTAGAAGACGCTAATGGCGTTGTTCAGTTCTACGAGTACAAGGGCCGCAAGGTAGCAGACGCCTAAACTTCGGTTCACACCTTGAACTACGCCTCGCTCACTCAAAGACTTGGCATAACTATTGAAGCGGATCTACTCGAGTTAGCTTTAACTCACAGTTCTTACGCTTACGAGAATGGCAAAATACCCAACAACGAACGCCTAGAGTTTCTAGGCGATTCAGTGTTGGGTTTTGTCGTAACTGGGCATGTCTATTTAGAGAACCCAGATCTTGATGAAGGCTCACTTTCAAGATTGAGAAGTGCAACTGTTTCTGCGAAGACCCTAGCTGTTGCAGCTGATCAAATTGGCTTAGGTGAATTCATTCGCCTCGGTAAAGGTGAACTTGCTACCGGTGGTCAAACAAAAACAAACATTCTTGCTGACACCTTTGAAGCAATCATTGGTGCGGCTTTCCTTTCCGGTGGATTAGCCCCGGCTAAACACATTATTGATTCACTAGTGTTACCTCTTCTAAGTTCAGAAGATGAACGCCTAGAAACTTCTGAACCTAGAACTGTTCTTAGTGAACTACTGAAATCTCTTGGTAAGTCAGATGCAACCTTTGAGGTTACTCACGAAGGTCCTGATCACGACAGAACATTCTTTGCCAAGGTAATCGTTGATGGTGAAGCTGTTGCTTCTGGTTCTGGAAGAACTCGTAAGGCTGCTGAAGCTCAAGCTGCTATCGGATCACTCAAAACTCTTAGAGGTTAGTCGTGCCTGAGTTACCTGAGGTTGAAACTGTTAGAGCAGGTCTTGCTGAAGTTGTTGCAGGAGCTAAAGTAACTAAAGTTCTGATTCATGATGTTAGAAGCCTCAAGCGTCACCCTGCATCTTCAGGTGACTTTGTTGAAACCCTAACTGGAAGAACTGTTCAGGCTGCAGTTAGAAGAGGGAAGTTCCTATGGCTTCCCCTAAACCGAAAAAGGAATGAGCCTCAGTTAGCTCTTATTGGTCACCTAGGTATGAGCGGTCAAATGCTGCTGAGAACACCTGGCTTTACAGAGGATGCTCTAACTCGAGTAACTATTTACTTGAAGGCTCAAGATGGTGAAAAGTATGAACTCAGATTTGTTGACCAACGAATCTTTGGCTCTTTAGCTATCGATGTGATGCAGCCAACCGAGGATGGTTTCCACGGAGGTTACAGCGGGCTGGATACTTCGGCTGAGCCTTGGATCAATATGATTCCTAACCAGGTCGCTCACATTTCAAGAGATCCATTGGACCCGGTATTTAGTGTTGATGATGTTTTGACTAAGTTCAAAAAGAAGAACTCGGGCATCAAGAGAGTTCTTCTAGATCAGGGTGTTCTAAGTGGGATCGGCAATATCTATGCCGATGAGTCTTTATGGCTAGCCAAGATCCACTATGACCAGCCAGCTGCCTCTTTATCTAAACCAAAGGCTAAAGAACTCCTGGAGCATGTTCGGGTGGTTCTAGCCAATGCCTGTGAGGCTGGGGGAACCAGCTTTGATGAGCAATACAAGAACATCAATGGGGAATCGGGTTATTTCAGCATTAGCCTCAATGCCTATGGGCTTACCGGCTTGCCTTGTAAGAGGTGCGGTAGGGCTATAAAAAGGGAGAACTGGATGAACCGAGGGTCCCATTTCTGCCCGTCTTGCCAAAGACTTAGGCGATAAATAGCCCTTAGAGACCTCAATTCTGGCTTAAGGGCCAAGTGAGGCCCTTAGATAAGGTAATTTTTATAAAGACCCCTAATGTTTAGGCTTTAGCCTATACACCCTCCTACGAAAGCGAACTGTTTTGCATCTGAAAAGCCTGACCCTCAAGGGCTTTAAGTCGTTCGCGAATCCAACGACTTTTATCCTTGAAAAAGGTGTAACCGCGGTCGTCGGACCTAACGGTTCAGGTAAATCTAACGTTGTTGATGCTCTTGCATGGGTAATGGGTGAGCAGGGAGCTAAGACTCTACGCGGTGGAAAGATGGAAGATGTCATCTTCGCTGGTACAGCTACTAAGGGCCCCCTAGGTCGAGCAGAAGTTTCTCTAACCATTGATAACACCGATGGTGCTCTACCAATTGATTACAGCGAAGTCAGTATCTCAAGAACACTGTTTAGAAACGGTGGATCTGAGTATGCAATCAACGGTGAACCTTGTCGACTACTTGATGTTCAAGAACTGCTAAGCGATACCGGTCTCGGTCGTGAGATGCACGTCATCGTTGGTCAAGGAATGCTTGATGGTGTTCTAAGAGCAACACCTGAAGAGCGTCGCGGATACATCGAAGAAGCTGCCGGTATCTTGAAGCACCGCAGAAGAAAAGAAAAGACTGAGCGCAAGCTTGAAGCGATGCAGGGAAACCTAACTCGTCTAAATGACCTTGCAGGAGAAGTTAGAAGACAACTAAAGCCACTAAGTCAGCAAGCTGAAACTGCTCGTCAAGCTCAAGGTATTGCATCTGTTGTTCGAGATGCTAAAGCAAGACTGATGGCTTATGAAGTTGTTGGTTTACTGCAAGGACTTGATCAAACTTCTCAATCAGAAGCAGATAGAAAAGCTGAGCGCAACATACTGCAGCACCAGTTAGATGAAAATAACGCCAGACTTACTGAACTTGAGAATCAGCAGATGTCTAGCGAAGTTGAAGAAGCAAGATCTCTTGCCTTTGCCTTTGACACTGTTACTGAGAAGTTCCGCACCATGTTGGCTATCGCCAACCAAAGAGTTGCTCTTCTTACCTCACAAAAGACTTTGACTGCATCTCAGGTTGATCCTGCTGCTATTGAAGCTGATGCTAAGGCTGCCGACTCATCAGTTGTTGAACTTACCGTTGCTGTTGAAACTCTTAGAGGAGCACTGCGTGATGCAGAGCTACACAGAGATGAAGCCAGAGCAATCCTTGAAAGCTTTGATAACCAAGCAGCTGAACGCAGTGCTGAGATTGCAGCATTCGATGTTGAGCTAGCAAGACTAGATAGCCAAGCAAACCTCACTAAAGCAAAACTTGCTTCAGCTGGGGAAGAACTTGCTCGTCACGAAGAGGCTCTGCAGGAAGCTAACTCAAGACACCAGGCAGCAGTATCAAGCTATGAGTCTTTGGAATCAGAGTTGAGCTTTGCATCTCCTAAGGACAGCTCTTACGAGCAGGCCTATGAAGAAGCTCAGAATGAAGTCACGGCAGTTGCAGCCAAGATTGAATCTCTTCGTGATGAACTACACATTGCAGAGCGTGAAAGAGATTCTCTTCTTGCTAAGCGCAGTGCACTGAATCTAACCCTTGAACAAAAAGATGGAACTACAGAGCTGAACTCTGCAGGTCTCCAAGGTATTAGAGGACTAGTTGCCTCACACATGAGAATTGATGCTGGCTTTGAAGCAGCTATCTCAGCAGCTCTTGGAACTCTTGCCGATGCGATTGTTGCGGATAACAGATCAGATGCTCTAAGTGCTATCGAGCACCTAAAGAGCAACAACGGTGGTCGCGTTGAACTAGTTGTTGCTGATGTTGAAAGCAAGGTCAAGCCAACTAACCTGCCACAGATTCCTGGCACCAGAAACGCAGTTGACGTTGTTGATGCACCAACCGGAATCCTTGCAAACCTGGTCAACGTTGTAATCGTTGATGACATTGCTGCTGCTCGAAACCTTTACACAGCCCAGCCAAGTGTTGCCAAGCTTGTAGTAATCACCAAAGAAGGTGATGTTCTAACCGAGTCTGTTATTCGCGGTGGGTCTGGTCAGAAGCCTTCGAAGGTTGAACTAGTAGCAGAGCGCGACAGCGCTGAGTCAAAGCTTTCATCAGTAACCGAGAGCATTGAAAGACTAAAGTCAGATCTAAACAGTGCTCGTGCTCAAGAAACCTCAGCTAAAGAAAAGACTGCTCGTGCTCTTGCTGAACTAAAGAAGAACGATGCTGAACTTGCATCTCATGCAGAAAAGCTAGGCCGTCTTCGTGTTCAGGTTGAAGCACTAGATGGTGAACGTGCTCGTTTGGAAAGAGTCGCTGACACTGCTCGTGAAGGTATTGCCGTTGCCAAGAGTGCTGTTGAACTAGCAGTTGGTAATCACCTAGAGTTCTCAAAGCGTGAGCGACCAAACCTAGATACTTCTGCTCGAGTGGAACTCGCTCTGGCCTTAGATAATGCCAGACAAGCTGAACTAGATGTTCGAGTGGAACTAGGTTCAGCAACTGATCGACTAAGAGTTGAAACTGATCGAGCAACTGCTCTTCGTTCTCAAATCGGTGATGCTCTGGATGCTATTGAAAGATCTAAAGCAGCAGCCCAGTTACAGGCTAGACAACTGGCCAGTGCACAGAGTGTTCTAGAACTGCTACCGGTTGCTATTTCAGCAATTGAGAAATCAGCACAGGTCGCCAAGTTAGCTCTTCATGATCTTGAGAGCAAGAGAAGAAACCAGAACGAAGAACTGGTTCGTCTTCGCGGTGAAACCTCAACTATTCAGAACAGACTTTCAGCCCTTACTCAAACAGTTCACGACATTGAACTTTCTAACCATGAGAAGAGACTGAACCTAGCGAACCTAGTTGTTAAGGCTAATGAAGATCTAGGACTTGAACAGCAGGTGCTAGTCAATGAGTATGGACCCGATCAACTAATTCCAGATCCAGAGAACCCTGAGACTCCTAAGACATTCGTCAAAGCAGAACAGCAGAAGAGACTGCATGAAGCAGAGAGATTGCTTGAGCGTCTAGGTCGAGTAAACCCACTAGCTCTGGAAGAGTTTGCTGCACTAGAGCAAAGACATAAGTTCCTAACTGAGCAGCTTGCTGACCTAACAAAGACTCGTGCTGACCTGATGGATATCATCAAGGAACTAGATAGCAAGATGCAGTCCATCTTCGAAGAGGCTTTCGAAGACACTAAGAAAGCATTCGAACAAGTATTCCCAGTGCTATTCCCTGGTGGTACCGGTTCTATCTATCTAACCGACCACGACAACATGCTCACCACAGGTCTTGAAGTTAACGTCAAGCCAGCAGGTAAGCGTATTGAAAGATTGAGCTTGCTTTCAGGTGGTGAGCGTTCACTTGCAGCACTAGCCCTTCTAGTGGCTATCTTCAAGGCTCGTCCTTCACCGTTCTATGTTCTTGATGAGGTTGAGGCTGCCTTAGATGATGCCAACCTAGGTCGTCTATTGGATATCTTCCTAGATCTAAAGAAGTCATCTCAGCTTGTAATCATTACTCACCAGAAGCGCACGATGGAAATCGCTGACGCGCTATACGGTGTTTCAATGCGTCAAGACGGTATCAGTGCTGTTGTTAGCCAGCGCTTAGAAGTTAGCGAAGACTAACCTTGGCAGGGCTAATGTTCTGGCGCAAAAAGGACAATGCAGCCGACCAGGTTGTTGAAGAAGCAATTGTCCAAGAGTTAGAAGTAACTGAAGAAGTAGTCGTTGAGACTCCATCTGTTGCAGCAACCCAAGATCTAGTTGCCGTTGAGCTTCCTAAGCGAAACCTAACCAAGGGTTTCAAGTCAGTCTTTTCAAGAATCAAGTTTGATGTTGAGAACCTAGAAGAACTAGAAGATGTTCTGATTCAAGCGGACTTTGGGGTGGGGGCTGCTGAAGCGATTGTTTCTGAAGTAAAGACCAGAGCAAAGAAGGCTGGTGCGAGAAGCGAAGCAGAGCTCAAGACCATTCTGACTGAACTCCTAACCGAGAAGATGACCAGAGCAGATTCTTCACTCAACCTTGATTCAGGTAAGCAGCCTTATGTGATCTTGGTTGTTGGAGTAAACGGTGCGGGTAAGACCACAACTATCGGTAAATTAGCTAACTACCTAGTTGAAGGTGGAGCAAAGGTGACTCTAGGTGCTGCCGATACTTTTAGAGCTGCTGCTGTTGAACAGTTAGAGACCTGGGCTCAGAGAAGCAACTCTGAAATTGTGAAGCCGGTTACCGAAGGCCAGGACCCTGCAGCAGTTGCTTTTGAAGCCGTTGAAAAGGCTGTAGCCAACGGCAGTGATGTTTTGATTATTGACACAGCCGGCCGTCTGCAGAACAAACAGGGTCTCATGGATGAACTAGGCAAGATCAGAAGAGTAATTGAAAAGAACCTTCCTATTTCTGAAGTTCTTTTAGTTCTTGATTCAACCACTGGTCAAAACGCTATGACTCAGGCTAAAGCCTTTACTGAGGTTGCATCGGTTACCGGTATTGCACTAACTAAGTTAGACGGCAGCGCTAAGGGTGGCATTGTTTATGCCATCCAAGATCAGTTGAACATCCCTGTCAAACTTGTAGGGGTTGGTGAAGGCATCAATGACTTTGGTTTCTTTGATGCCAAAGAGTTTGCAATTGGGTTAGTAGGTGAGAACTAGTGTTTGGAAATCTTTCAGATCGTTTAGTCGAAACGTTCAAGGGTCTTCGTGCCAAGGGTAAGTTATCTGCTTCTGACATTGATGCAACGCTAAGAGAGATAAGAAAAGCTCTACTAGAAGCAGACGTTGCTCTCGAAGTTGTAAAGACCTTTATCGCTGCTGTTCGTGAAAGAGCACTGGGCGATGAAGTATCTAAGGCTCTGAACCCTGCTCAACAGGTTGTTCAGATTGTTCAAGAAGAACTAATAGTCATCTTGGGTGGAGAAGCAAGAAGAATTCAGTTTGCTAAGAACCCACCAACAGTAATCATGCTGGCAGGTTTGCAAGGTTCTGGAAAAACAACCCTTGCTGGAAAGTTAGCCAAGTGGCTAAAAGAGCAAGGCCAGACTCCTTTGCTTGTTGCTTGTGATCTACAGAGACCAAATGCTGTAAACCAACTTCAAGTTATTGGTGAACGCGTTGGTGTTCCAGTCTTTGCTCCTGAAGAAGGTAACGGCAAAGGTAACCCGGTAAGCGTTGCTAAAGACTCCATAAAGCATGCAAAGCAGAAACAGTTCTCTGTTGTCATTGTTGACACCGCAGGTCGCCTTGGTATTGATGAAGAACTTATGAAGCAGGCTAACGACATCAGAAAAGCTACCGACCCTGATGAAGTGCTTTTTGTTATTGACTCAATGATTGGGCAAGATGCAGTCAATGTTGCCAAGGCTTTTGAAGATGGTGTTGGTTTCACTGGTGTTGTTCTAACAAAGCTTGACGGTGATGCTCGTGGTGGAGCTGCGTTGTCTGTTGCTCAAGTAACTGGTAAACCAATTCTCTTTAGTTCAACCGGTGAAGGCATGGATGCCTTTGAACCTTTCTATCCAGATCGCATGGCTTCAAGGATTCTGGACATGGGAGATATTCTCAGCCTGATTGAGCAAGCTCAGAAGTCTTTCGATGAGCAAGAAGCTCTGGTCATGGCTGAGAAGATGGCTAAGGATGCTTTCACACTTGAAGACTTCTTAGACCAGATGCAGCAACTGAAGAAGATGGGCTCACTCAGGAGCATGCTTTCGATGATGCCAGGAGCAGGCAAGCTCAAAGGTCAACTAGATAACATCGATGAAAAAGAGATTGACCGCACCGAAGCAATCATCAGAGCGATGACTCCTAAAGAGCGCAAAGATCCAAAGATCTTGAATGGCTCCAGAAGGCTACGTATTGCCAAGGGTTCAGGAATGACAGTTACCGATGTGAACTCTTTGGTCAACAGATTTGAGCAAGCAGCCAAGATGATGAAGGTCATGGCTAAGGGTGGAAACCCAGGGCTACCCGGTATGCCTCAGGGGATGGGAGCTATGCCTAGACCTCAGGCCAAGAAAGACAAGGGAAAGAAGAAGGCTAAGTCTGGTAATCCAGCTAAGCGTGCTGCCGAGATTTCAGGTATTGAACCTCCAAAGCAAGGAAATTCAGGGTCATCCTTCGGCTTAGGTGGATAGTTGGTTGCTCCTGCCAGTTATTTCTGGCAGAATAGAGAGGTTGCCTGCAGCTTGACCCTCTAACCAAGCTGAATGGGCAACCCATCAGAGCTTTTATACCGAGTGTGCCCCCACGCTCACGGTTGATTGTTCGCCCCAATTCATAAACAGGAGCATTGTGGCTGTAAAAATCCGCCTAAAGCGTCTAGGAAAACTAAAGACGCCTCACTACCGTATCGTCGTAGCCGACTCACGTAAAGCACGTGATGGTCGCGTTATTGAAGAGATCGGTCGTTACGTACCAACTAACCACCCATCAATCATTGAAGTTAACTCAGAGCGAGCACTTTACTGGCTAGGTGTTGGCGCACAGCCAACCGAGCAGGTAATGGCTCTTCTAAAGCTGACCGGTGACTACCAGAAGTCGAAGGGTGACGCATCTGCAAAGAACACCGTCCTACCTCAGATTCCTAAGGCAGTCTTCGAAGCTGACACAAAGAAGAAGCCAGTTCTAAAGCCTCGTGACGAGATCGTTGGTAAGAAGCAGCCTGACAAGGTTGCAGAAGAGGTTATCGATGCAGTTGTTGATGCAGCAGTTGCTGAAGGCAACCTAGAAGACATCGTAGAAGCTGCAGCTGAAGTAGTTGCTGAAGAAGCAGTTGCAGAAGTTGTAGAAGAAGCTGCAGCAGAAGCAGTTGCTGAAGAAGCAGTTGCTGAAGTTGTAGAAGAAGCTGCAGCAGAAGCAGTTGCTGAAGAAGCAGCTCCTGCTGAAGCTGAAGAAACCAAAGAGGCTTAATACGTGTTATCCGCTGCGCTCGAACACTTAGTCAAAGGTATTGTTGACCATCCTGAGGATGTCACCGTCACCGAACGCTCAACTAATCGTGGAGATTTGTTAGAGATTCACGTTCACCCTGACGACCTTGGAAGAGTGATCGGGCGCAACGGACGCACCGCCAAAGCACTGCGCACCATCATTAACGCTCTTGCCGATGGCAAGAAGGTGCGCGTAGACGTAGTAGATAACAATTTCTAAGCAGACCACCCTTCGGGTCGGTCGGTTATTAAAGGCCCACGGCCTAAAAGGTGCTATCAAGCTAGAGCTATACACCGACACCCCTAATGAACGTTTTGTTCCAGGTGCTACTTTCAAACTTCAAGTTCCAGAAACCTCTGAATGGTTCGGTAAATCCATAACCGTCAAAGAGATGAAAATGTATAACTCCCACCCAGTGCTATTCCTAGAAGGAGTAGAGACCAGGGAAGTGGCTGAAACTCTAATCAAGGCAATTCTGTTAGTTGATCAAAACCTTGAAGAACTCCCTGTTGAACCAGATGCTTGGTATGACCAGCAACTAGTTGGACTAAGTGTTCTTCGTGATGGGGTTGAAGTTGGTTCAGTTGTTCGAGTTGAACACTTCCCAGCTCAAGACATGCTTATTGTTCTAACTAAAGATGAACGAGAAGTAATGGTTCCTTTTGTGAAGGCGATTGTTCCTTCGGTTGATATCAAAGCTCAGACTTTGACCGTTACCCCACCTAATGGTCTATTCGAAGAAATAGACGGTGAGTAATGAAGATCCAAGCAGTAACCATCTTCCCTGAGTATTTCGAAGCCCTAGACATTTCGCTTTTGGGTAAAGCTCAAGAGAACAAGGTCATTGAGTTCGAAGCTATTGATCTTCGCAAATACACCCACGACAAACACAAGACTGTTGATGACAGCCCATATGGCGGTGGAGCGGGAATGCTCATGAAGCCAGAACCTTGGGGTGAAGCTTTAGATGAACTCCTAAATCCTGATGGCTCAACTGTGTTGATAGTTCCATCTCCTGCAGGTGAACTATTCAAGCAGGCAACTGCTCAAGAACTAGCCGGTAAGGAACACATAGTTTTTGCCTGTGGCAGGTATGAGGGTATTGATCAGAGAGTCTTTGACTGGGCAAAGGACAAGGCTGAGGTGAGACTTATAAGCCTTGGTGACTATGTCCTAAACGGTGGGGAAGTAGCAGCCCTAGCCATGATTGAGGCTATTGCTCGACTGATTCCTGGGGTTATCGGTAATGCTGAAAGCCTTGCCGAAGAATCTCATTCAGATGGCCTTTTGGAGTATCCAAGCTATACAAAGCCTGCCTCTTGGCGAGGGCTGGATGTCCCTGAGGTACTTAGAGGCGGTAACCACGCTGAGATAGCCAAATGGCGTAAAGAGCAGTCTCTAGAGAGAACCAAGGCAGTTAGACCAGACCTTCTAGAGGACTAGGCGTTGCTTGAGCCTGGTTTTTGTGGCAAGATGTACAGGTTGCCTAAATAAAGCTCTGCCGCAGGGGAGATTAGGCAAAAGCACCAAATCAAGAAACTAACAAATACCCGTTATTGACCTGCAGGCAAGAACAGAAGGCAGAAAAATGCAAATTCTAGATTCAGTAGATCTACCAAACCTTAGAGACAATGTCCCAGCATTCCGCGTCGGAGACAACGTTAAGGTCCACGTAAACATCATCGAAGGTAGCCGTAGCCGTGTGCAGGTTTTCCAAGGTGTAGTAATCCGTCGTTCAGGTGCCGGTGTCCGTGAGACATTCACCGTACGTAAGGTAACTTTCCAGGTTGGTGTTGAAAGAACTTTCCCAATTCACTCCCCAGTGCTTGAAAAGATTGAACTTGTCTCTAAAGGTGCTGTTCGCCGTGCGAAGCTTTACTACCTACGTGACCTACGTGGTAAGAAGGCGAAGATCCGCGAAAAGCGCGACAACACCACTTCAGCTAACTAGTTTTAGATAGTTCACAGGTAAGGGCACTAACCTTCCATCATGGCTAAAAAAGAAAAGCAAGAGAAGCCAATCAAGGGGCCTTTCAAAACTTCAAGAGAGAAGTTGCGAAAGATTAAGTCCAAGAACTTCCTGCTTGCTTTTTTAATTGACACCGTCGTAATCATTGTTTCTGCACTGGTTATATCCTTTGTCATTAAGTCATTCTTGATTAGATCCTTTTACATTCCTTCAGGGTCGATGTTCGACACTCTGCAGATCAACGACCGAATCATCGTCAATCAACTTGTTCCGAACATAGTTCCGCTAGAGCGTGGCGATGTTGTTGTGTTCAAGGATCCAGGTGGTTGGCTAGGTAGCACACCAGAGAAGCCTGCAGGTAATGCACTTTCGCAAATTGGTGACTTCATTTCTTCTGTAGTAGGGCTCACAGCTCCTGATAACAATCAGCATCTAGTTAAACGTGTTGTTGGTAAGGGTGGAGACAGAGTCATCTGCTGTGATCTAGATAACCGAATCACAATCAATGGCAAGGCAATCATTGAGCCATATCTTGCCAAGGGTTCTAATCCTTCAAACACTGAGTTTGATGTGATTGTTCCTAAGGACTCATTCTGGGTAATGGGCGATAACAGAGGTAACAGTGAAGACTCTAGATATCACCCTGACACTCCAGGTCGTGGCTTTGTTTCAAAGAGCTATGTAGTTGGTAGAGCTTTTGTTATTTCATGGCCTTTCACAAACTTCACTTGGTTAGATAATTACCCGAATGTCTTCAAAGACGTCCCAGCACCCAAGCCTTAGTTTCGAGAACTCGTTCTTTGAAACGGGAACTCGATTCATAATCGGCATTGATGAAGTTGGTAGAGGATCTATCGCAGGTCCAGTTGCAGTGGGCGTTGCTCTAATAGACAGCAAAAGAGATATCCAAAGCTGGCCAGAGAAACTCAGAGACAGCAAACTCATCTCCGAAAAAACTCGTGAAGAGATTTATCCTCAGGTTGCCTCTTGGGTCAGTGGTTGGGCTGTAGGTATGGCTACCGTAGAAGAGATTGAAACCAAAGGAATAGTTGAATCGCTAAGCCTTGCTGGCTACCGTGCTCTGGAGCAACTAGTTAGAGATCCAGCCCTTAGAGAAGCCATCGCTCAAGAGGGAGTGATGATGATTCTTGATGGTTCTCATAACTGGCTTGGCAGTAAGTCTCTGGGTATGCCGGTAACAGTGAAAACCAAGGCTGACCGTGACTGCGTCTCAGTTGCGTGTGCTTCGGTCCTTGCCAAGGTCACTAGAGATCGCCTGATGCTTGAGATTCACGAGCAGCACCCACGTTTCGGCTTGGACTCAAACAAGGGTTATGCCTCAGAGGCCCACATCTCAGCACTTCGGGAACATGGCCCATCCCCAGTTCATCGCCTAAGTTGGCTAACTAAGATTCTTGCGAGATAGACTTTTAGCCACATGGACGAGAACGATTTTGACGATTACGACCGCGAGGCAGAGTTAGCTCTGTTCCGCGAGTATAGAACTGTCGCAGACACTTTTAGATTTGTTATTGAAACAGAGCGCAGACTCTATCTAGCTAACGAAGTTGACTTCAAGCGCATTGATACTGCCACCGATTTTTACTTTGAACTAGTAATGAGCGATGTCTGGGTTTGGGACATTTATAGAACAGACCGCTTTGTAAAGAGCGTAAGAGTTCTAACCTTCAAAGATGTAAACATTGAAGAACTTACTGGCAAAGCTTTTGACATTCCAAAAGAACTAACAGTTGGCGAATAACTAAAGCTTTTCCACAGATTCAACTGCAAAGATCCAAACATTTAGCTCTTCCTTCACACTCATGCTGTGAACGATTCAAAACTATTAGCATCTGCAACATGGACCCTTCTCTGTGAGCCAGGGGATTCGATGGCAGGAATGCTTCGACGAATACTTGGAACAGAAGAAGCTCTCTATGAAATTAGAAGAGCAAAAACTGCCAAAGAATTAGCTTCAGTACTACCCGAAGACTTCTTCAGAGCACCTGCATTTCTATCAACACTCGAAGACTCATTAGAGTGTTGGAAGAGAAGGCTAGCGACAGTCAATGTGAATAGATCACTCGATAGCCTTGATGCTCTCTCCGGGTTTCTAATGAATTCAGATTCTCCCGATTGGCCTAAAGGGCTTCTTGATTTAGGAGACTCAGCACCTGCTGCGATGTGGGCGATGGGAAAACGAAGTGCCTTCAAGAATCAAAAGACACTATCTGTTGTTGGAGCGAGGATAGCGAGTCCTTATGGGCTTGAAGTAACTAGAGATTTGGTTCAGTCGGCGGTATCCAAAGACTATGTCGTTGTCTCGGGAGGAGCATTGGGTATAGATGCGAAAGCTCATCGAAGTGCTCTGGATGCAAAAGGCGAGACGGTTGCGATCATGGCTGGAGGTCTGGACAGATTGTATCCACCGAGAAATCTAGACCTGTTTGAAGAGATCAAGAACTCAGGACTAGTCATTTCTGAGATGCCACCTGGCACCTCACCTGCCCGTTGGAGATTCTTACAACGCAACAGATTGATAGCCGCTATCGGTCAAGCAACGATAGTTGTTGAAGCTGGATACAAATCTGGTTCTATCAACACTGCAGGTCACGCTAATGAACTTGATCGTCCAGTTGGGGCAATACCGGGGCCAATCAACTCAACTAGATCAGCTGGTTGCCATCGCCTTATCAAAGAGCGAAGAGCAGAACTAATTAGCACCCCTGGTGAACTCTTTGAACTCTTAGGCCAAGATACTTTGCATGCATCAGCAAACTTCGGGCTAACTGGTAACCAAACTAGGGCTTTGGATAGCTTTGGTTACTTCGAGCAAGGAACTGAAAGAGTTGCTGCTATCTCAGGAATGACCATGAGTGAAGCCAATTTTGCCTTGGACTCTCTTGAGAGAATCGGGCTAGTTGTTCGAACCTCCAGTGGCTGGATGAAAACTTCAAATACGCTTTGAGGTATGGCAAGTGAAATAGCAATGCAGGGTCAGCGCTTCGCTGACAATCTTTCTGCTGCTCGCGGCTATTCGCCAAACACCGTGAAGAGTTATCTCAGTGATGTTCTAGACCTTGCTGGCTACCTTGAATCGAAAAAAGTTACCGACGTCAAAGAGATTGATCTTGAACTACTTCGTGACTGGTTATGGGAAGTTAGCCAACGCCAATCAGCTAAGAGCACCTTGGCTAGAAAGAGTGCAGCAATTAGAGCCTTTACTGCTTGGCTTGCTGCAGAAGATTTAGTTGTTGCAGATCCAGGTCAAAGACTAAAGTCTCCTAAAGCCGACAGACACCTTCCTAAGGTAGTGACCAAAGATTCTCTAGATGACGTCTTTGGTCAGTTGAAAGCCTTAGCCAGTGAAGGTGACCCTTCTGCAATCAGAGACCTACTGGTATTCGAGCTTTTGTATGCAACAGGTGCTCGTGTTAGTGAACTGTGTGGCCTTGATTTGGTTTCAGCTGATTTAGGGAGAAATGTTCTACGAGTAATAGGTAAAGGTTCAAAGGAACGAGTTGTTCCATTTGGTTTACCTGCCAGAGATGCTCTGGATAGATGGCTCGATGTTAGAGCAGCATTAAACCCTGCTCCTGGTGAACAAGCGCTACTTCTAAACACCAGAGGTAAAAGACTTGGGGTTAGATCTGTTTATCAACTGGTAGCAACTCTTCTTGCTGGCACATCAACCGGCGTTGCTGGCCCACACACTTTGAGGCATACAGCAGCAACACATTTACTTGATGGTGGGGCAGATCTTCGTGCGGTTCAAGAGTTACTAGGTCACGCCAGTTTGGGAACCACTCAGATTTACACTCACGTCTCGGTAGACAGACTTAGAGCTGGATACAAGAGCGCTCACCCTCGAGCGTAGTAAGCAAGCCTTGAAGGAGTTAGACCTCCGATGATTGCCAGTGGTGAAAAGTAGCCGGATTCAGAACGAGTCCCAAAGTGCAGGCAGGTTTGTGGGCAGTGCCAAATGTATTCAGGATCAGGTTCACAAACCAATCCGATTGGATCTCCTAGTTGCACGCTCATTCCCTCAACCAAATCAGAACAGACGGGTTCAAGGGAGGCAGTGTAGCTATTGCCGAACTGGATTGAGATGAGGTTGCGGTAGCCAACCTTGCCAACGAAGCTAATCTGACCCGTGGCAGGGGAGAGAACCTGATCGCCCATGAGGGCAGGCAGGTCTATACCCCTATGACCTTGCCCATACTCAGTCATAGGGGCTAGGTACTGGTTCACAACGTCCTCATGGCTTTGGTAAGCCAAAGGCATGGCTAGAAGGGTCTCAATAGTTGAGGATTGGGCAGGTCCTAGGCCTATTGGGGCAGAGGCAAGGACTAAAACAAGGGTTTTTCTTAGGTTCATGGCTCAAGTATTCAAGACCCACTGAGCCGGGGTTAGGCAAGGCTGTTTAGGGGTGGAAAACCTCTAAACACGGCTGCTATGCTTATAACTAGCGGTCAGCCGTATAAATCCAAGAATAAATCCCTTGAATTTCTATGTGCAGGCCGACTTCGCGTGTCGAATAACATACCGGTTTGTCAGTCCCAAAAGTTTTACGGGTAAATCGGATGCGGCACCAGGTGTGTTGAGCAACCGCTTTTCACAATCAACTGATCGACGCACTATTGCGTCATAAAGGAGATACTGCCATGGCAGTAGTAACCGTTCGCCAGCTGCTAGACAGCGGTGTTCACTTTGGTCACCAGACCAGACGCTGGAACCCTAAGATGAAGCGATTTATCTTAACTGACCGTTCTGGCATTTACATCATTGACTTAGCTAAGTCTCTGACACACATCGACCAGGCATATGAGTTCACTAAGAACCTTGTTGCTTCAGGCGGATCAATCATGTTCGTTGGAACTAAGAAGCAGGCTCAAGAAGCTATTGCTACTGAAGCACAGCGTGTGAACATGCCTTACATCAATGAGCGTTGGTTGGGTGGTCTATTGACCAACTTCCAGACTGTCTCAAAGCGTCTTGCTCGACTAAAGGAACTTGAAGTCATGGACTTCAACGACAAGAAGTCAAGCGGATACACAAAGAAAGAACTTTTAATTCTCAGCCGTGAAAAGGTAAAGCTAGAAAAGACTCTTGGTGGTGTTCGCACACTAACTAAGGTTCCTTCAGCTATCTGGGTTGTTGACACAATCAAGGAGCACCTAGCAATTACTGAAGCGAAGAAGCTTGGTATTCCTGTTATTGGAATCCTAGACACCAACTGTGATCCAGATGATGTAACAATCGGTATTCCAGGTAACGACGATGCAATTCGTTCAGTTCACCTACTTACCCGCGTTATTGCTGATGCAGTTGCTGAAGGTCTAAAGGAACGTCACTCAAAGCCAGAGACTGCACAGCCTCTAGCTGACTGGGAGCAAGCTCTTCTAGACAACGCAGCTCAGAAGGACGCGTACCTAGCTAAAGAAGCAGCAGCAGTTGCTGATGCACCTGCAGCAGAAGCAGTTGTTGAGACACCTGCAGAAGTTGTTGAAACCGAAACTACAAAGGAAGCTGAATAATCATGGCTAACTACACAGCAGCAGATGTGAAGACTCTGCGCGATCGCTCAGGCGCTGGAATGATGGACTGCAAGGGTGCTCTTGATGAGGCTGATGGCAACATCGATAAGGCGATGGAGTTCCTTCGTCTAAAGGGGCTAAAGGGTGTTACCAAGCGTGAAGGAAGAACCACAAGTAACGGTATCGTTCTTGCTCGTGTTGCCTCAGGCAAAGGTTACCTAATCGAACTAGCTTGTGAGACAGACTTCGTTGCTAAGGCAGAAAAGTTTGTAGCTCTTGGTGAAACCATCGCTGATGCTATTGCAGCAGCTGGTGCAGACACAGTAGAGGCAGCTCTAGCTGCTCCACTAGCTGGTAGAACTGTTGGCGATTCAATCACTGACGAGGCTGCAATCATGGGCGAGAAGGTTGAACTTCGCCGTCTATCAGTTGTTGCAGATGACAACATCGATGCTTACCTACACCGCACATCAAAGGACCTACCTCCACAGGTTGGTGTTCTAGTTGCGTTCAAGGGTGCAGATGTTGAAACAGCTCACGATGTTGCAGTTCACATTGCAGCATTCAGCCCAACCTACCTAACCATGGCAGATGTCCCTCAGGATATCGTTGACACCGAGCGTCGCATTGCAACAGAGACTGCTCGTAACGAAGGCAAGCCAGAAGCTGCCCTAGAGAAGATCGTTGAAGGTCGCGTTAAGGGGTTCTTCAAGGAAAACTGTCTATTGGAGCAGGACTTTGCCAAGGACAACAAACTTAGCGTTGCTAAGGTACTAGAGCAGCACGGTCTAACCGTCTCTGCTTTCGTCCGTTACCGCGTAGGCGCATAAGTCAAATAGCTTGAAATTGAATTGGCTCGGTCTATAAAGACCGAGCCTTTTCATTTGCGGGCCTAAACTAGAGACGAACAGGTCTTTGAGAGGGATGAAAATGCCAGGAACCCCACGTCGCGTCTTATTGAAACTATCCGGTGAAGCCTTTGGTGCTGGCAACCTGGGAGTGAACCCAGATGTTGTTTCAGCTATTGCAAGAGAAATTGCAGATGCTGCTAAAAAAGTAGAAATCGCCGTTGTTGTTGGTGGAGGTAACTTCTTTAGAGGTGCAGAACTATCTCAGCGAGGTATGGATCGTGCTCGCGCCGACTACATGGGTATGTTGGGCACAGTCATGAACGCTCTTGCTCTTCAAGACTTCCTAGAACAAGCAGGTTGTGATACTAGAGTTCAGTCAGCTATCTCAATGGCACAGGTAACCGAGCCTTACATTCCGCTAAAAGCTATTCGTCACATGGAAAAGGGAAGAGTTGTAATCTTCGGTGCAGGTGCTGGTCTGCCATACTTCTCAACTGACACAGTAGCTGCTCAAAGAGCACTAGAGATTCACGCAGTTGAAGTTCTGGTTGCTAAGAACGGTGTCGATGGAGTTTACTCAGCAGATCCTAAGAAGGATCCAAAGGCTAAGAAGATTGAAGAACTTACTTACCAGGAAGCTCTTATCAAGAAGCTAAAGGTTGTTGACTCAACTGCTTTTAGCCTTTGCATGGATAACAACATGCCTATGGTGGTCTTTGGTATGCAGCCTGAAGGCAACATCACCAAGGCCCTGTTAGGTAAAAACATCGGAACTCGCGTAAGAGCGTAGGCTTTTTTAGATTCACAAATAAGGAGAAACATGATCAACGAAATCTTGGCAACAGCAACAGAGAAGATGGGTAAAGCTGTCGAGTCAGCTAAAGAAGACTTTGCAACTATTAGAACCGGTAGAGCAAACCCTGCTCTATTCCAGAAGCTAATGGTTGATTACTACGGCACACCAACAGCTCTTTCTGCTCTAGGTTCAATTGCTAACCCTGAAGCTAGAACTATTGTTGTTACTCCTTATGACAAGGGTGCTCTTGCCGCTATCGAAAAGGCAATTAGAGATATGCCTAACCTAGGAGCTAACCCAACTAACGATGGTGCGCTAGTTCGCGTGACACTTCCGGATCTAACTGAAGAACGTCGTAAAGAGTATGTGAAGGTTGTCAAGACGAAAGCTGAAGATCACAGGGTTGCCGTTAGAAACGTCAGACGTAAGGCTAAAGATGATCTTGATGCTCTCAAGAAAGATGGCCTTGCTGGAGATGACGATCTAGCGCGTGGTGAAAAAGAACTTGAGGCAATTACTAAGACTCACGTTGACAACATCGATGAAGCGCTAAAGCGTAAAGAAGCCGAACTGCTAGAGGTCTAGTTGAGTACCGAAGAAGTTAAAGGTAGATCTTTATCCCAGTCAGTAATCTATGGGTTACTTCTGGCATTTCTATTTTTAGCTTCAGTCCTGGTAGTTAAGGAACTCTTCATATTTGTCCTAGCCGTCGCAGTTGCCGGAGGGGTTTGGGAATTATCAACCGCCCTAAGGCAAAAAAATTGGCACGTCCCTAGAATTCCAGTGACGGTTGGATCTTTAATTGTTATTCCATTGACTTATTACGGTGGGGAACGTGCTCAGTGGCTGGGTGTTCTAGCTATTGTTGGAGCTCTAGTTTTATGGCGAAGCCTTGAACTTCTAATCAAGCGTGGAACCCTAAAGAGAACATTCTCTGAAGCTTTCAAGGATTTCTCTGCATCAGCATTTGTTGTAATTTACCTCCCACTGACCATGAGTTTTGCAGCCTTGCTATTTAGAGAGCCTGCTCACGGTGGTTTTGTTGAGGGGAAGTATTGGATTATTACTTTTGTAACAACCGTCATTCTTATTGACAGCAGCGCGTACCTGTTTGGCAGAAAACTAGGCAAGCATCCGATGCTTCCTAAGGTAAGCCCTAAAAAGAGCTGGGAAGGCTTCGCCATCTCTGCAGTGTTTGGTTTAGCCAGTGCTGTGTTCCAGACTGTATGGCTCCTTCAGCTTCCTTGGTGGTTTGGCGTTATCTTCGGTTTAGTCATTTTGGTATCTGCTGTTCTAGGTGACTTTGCGGAATCTCTAATCAAGCGTGATCTTGGAGTGAAAGACATGTCTTCTCTAATTCCAGGTCACGGTGGCATCATGGACCGCCTCGATTCGATGCTGCCAGCGGCTTTGATCTCATATCTGCTCATGGCCATAAGTGTCAGATTCTTCTAAAAGGTATTGAGAGAATAGATACGTGAGTTACACATTTAACCGAGCAGGCAAAAGAAGACTTGGCTATAGCATTAGCCAGGTTGATGAGTTCCTCAAGACTGCTCGTGAGCAATACAACAACCCTTCAATGTCTTTAGTAACGGCAATGGACGTTAGAGCAACTCGCTTTGAATTAGAGAGAAACGGCTATTCGATCTCGGTAGTGGATGCGGCTTTAGAGAAGCTTGAAGATGCTTTTGCTGCCGCTGAGTTTGGTAAAGAACTAAAGAATCAAGGGTATTTTGAGTTTGCAGAGGACTTGACTGAAGTCAAAGAGCTTGTGCTTGGCCGCTGTAGTCGTAAAAACAAGAAAAAGTTTCGCAAGCGCAAGTGGCCAAACAAGGGTTATAGCACTAGACAGGTCGATGCATTTTGTTCTCAACTGGGGAATAAGGTTGAAAATAAGGCAAACTTAACAGTGAAAGAACTTAGAGTTGCAACATTCAAGTTGAAAAGAGGCGGCTATGCAGAGTATCAAGTCGACGCATTCCTTGAGAAAGTTGTTGAAGGGCTCCAACGTGAGCAAGCGCTCAGCAAGGTTAGCCGCTAGTTCAATAGCTCTTTCCCTAGTTCTTGGCTTCAGCGCATCTGTAAACGAACCACTGGTTGTTAGCGCTAGCACTGGAACTAAAGCAAATGTCCTATTGGCCAAGATTGCCATAAAGGGTAGAGCTCCAAAGACTGGTTACGACAGAGAACTCTTTAGTGATGGTTGGGGAGATATCGGCGAGTGTGATGTTCGGAACTACATCCTAAAGAGAGATCTGAAGTCAATTACTTGGAAGTCATCTCCAAGATGCACAGTAGCCAAGGGTATTCTCAACGATCCATACACCGCCAAAAAGATTTACTTTGTTCGAGGTGTTGGTACTTCCAACGCTGTTCAAATAGATCACGTCGTTGCCGTTAGTGATGCTTGGCAGAAAGGCGCTCAGCAACTTTCTTTTCAGAAGAGATACTCCTTCTATAACGACCCGCTAAACCTGTTAGCCGTCGATGGTCCAACAAATAGCCGAAAGAGTGATAGCGATGCGGCTAGCTGGTTACCACCAAACCGTAAGTACTGGTGCTCATACGTCTCGAGACAGATAGCGGTCAAACATAAATACAAGCTCTGGGTAACTAGAGCCGAACGAGACGCCATGGCTCGTGTCTTGAAAACATGCCCTAATCAACTAGTTCCTAGGGGCTAGCGACCAGCCTCTAGGCTCAAGCAGGCCCTTGCGGTAAACTTAGTGTTTGTTACTAAGGCGGTGAATAAATGGGTAGATACGAGCTGGTCAGACCAACTCTTCGTCAACGCATTAGTCGTCGCATCCTGGGTAAAAACCTAGCTACCAACCTTCATAACCTTCAGTTGGCTAAGAAACTAAAGCGACTTGTTGTGACCACCATCGCCATTTCCTTTGTTGCCAGCTATGCGATGGTTACTGTTATCGATCCTTACGGTGGTGCACTTAACTCCGCCTATGCCTATAACTCAACATATTCCAATACCGGTGAAGAAGATCAGATTTATGGTTTTACCGCTCAGCAGAAGATTAGCTTCCAGAGAGGTGGCTGGGCCATCGTCACAGGAGATGAAGCAGCAGCCATCTATGTTGCTAATGCTGAGACCCCTGAAAATGGCAGCATTAAAGCTTTCGCCTATGAGTTAGTTCTTTCAAACAACTGGGGAAGAGATCAGTACTCATGTCTAGTAGCGCTTTGGGAAAGAGAATCTAACTGGCGTTGGAATGCTCTGAACAAGAGCTCAGGGGCTTACGGAATTCCTCAGTCTCTGCCAGGACGCAAGATGGCAGAGATGGGTGCTGACTGGGTTACCAACCCTGAAACTCAGGTTCGCTGGGGTGTGAATTACATCAAGAACCGTTACGGTGCTCCTTGTGGAGCGATGGCTCACTCAAACAAGTTCAACTGGTACTAAACCGTGGGTAGAAACAATAAACCTAAAGGCTTCAAAAAAGCAACTGAAGAAGATGAGCCTATGGACATCGTTCGCCTTAGAGATGGCATAAAGAAATCAGAGATCAAAAACGGTGTTGAGTTCTTCGTTCAGACCACCTCGGGTAACAATGCTGAAGAAACCAAGAAGTGGATCTGCCCTTTCTGCTCACTAACCTTTGGAACCGGTATCTCTCATGTCGTTGCTTGGGAGAGTGCCTATGGACCTGAGAAGAGAAGACACTTTCATAACCAGTGCTGGAAAAAGTTTCAAGGCAGACTGTTTTGAGTTCTATCGAAATACGTTCCTCTGTTGAATTACCTTCAACCAGAATGTCGCTAACTCTTCGTACCTCTGATGGTTTAGATCTTGTTGCTGAGCTAGCGATGCCTGTGAATAAAACTCCAGTTGCAACCCTGATTATGTTGCATCCACTGCCAACAGCCGGTGGCTTCATGGACTCACACATTTATCGAAAGGCTAGTAACCGCTTACCCGCCCTTGCCGATTTAGCCATCCTTAGATTCAACACCAGGGGGACAACCTCTCCACATGGGACAAGCCAGGGTTCTTTTGATGGTGGAGTGTCAGAGCGATTCGATGTTGAGGCAGCTGTTGCCTACGCGCTTGAAAACAATTTGCCAAACATTTGGCTTGTTGGTTGGTCATTTGGCACAGAGTTGGCTCTGAAGTATGGCCCTGACCAGAAAGTCCTTGGAGCAATTCTGCTTTCCCCACCACTTCACAGAACCAGCGTAGAAGAACTTGAGCGCTGGAACTTTGTTGATAAGAAACTAGTTGCTCTTATCCCGGAACACGATGATTATCTAAAACCGCAAGAAGCTGCGGTTAGGTTCCTAGTTATCAAGGACATTGAATTGATAAATGTTGAAGATGCTAAGCATCTTTGGGTAGGTGAAACTGCTACCAAGCGTGTTCTTGATGAAATCGTGAGAGTAACCAACCCAGCTAGATATCCACTACCTGAGTTTTATACTGCCTAGCGTTTATCTTGCCTAGGAACCCAAACTTCTCGAAGTATCAGCAGAATCGTTGCTGCCGTTGGGATTGCAAGAAGTGATCCTAGAATTCCAGCCAAGGCACCACCGGCAAGAGCCGAAACAATGATGAGGGCTGTCGGTACGTTCACTGCTTTCTTGAGAACTCTTGGAGCAACTAAATAGGCTTCAATCTGAATGTATGCAAGAAGCGCTATCGCAACAGCAATGGTTGTCTCAGTTGGTGATGTCGCAGCAGTGACCAAGATCACAATCGATGCACCGGTAATCGAACCAATGATTGGGATTAGTACCAGTAGGAAGTTAATGAAGGCTAGAACAACAGCAAACTCGACTCCTGCAATCATCAACACGGTGAAAAGAATTGTTGTGTTGATAGAAGAAACAACAACCTGACCCATTACGTAGCGGCCAACAGAACCGATGACCTGATCAACAATACCTTCAAGTTTTTGACGGTGAGACTTTGCTACCAAGTTGATTCCCACACGCTTGATGCTAGGAAGGGAGCTCATGAAATACAGGGTCAAGATGGTTACAGTTAGGAATCCAACCCCACCGTTCAGAAGAGTGATGCCAACCTTGACAACTCCACCTAAAAGGTTTGGCCAATTCTTGCTGTCAGTGATGAATTCACCAGCACTATTTAGAGCTGTAGCAATACTGCCGCCAAGTCTTGAATCTATGCTCTCGACCAATGGAAGCTTGAGGAACTCTTTCAGAAGTTCAGGAAGGTTGGTAATAAATGTGCTGGCCTGAGAGATTAGTGGAGGCAGGATGGCGAAGAAAACCGCAGTTAGTATACCGAGTACACCAAGGGCTACGATGCCGATAGCAAGACCGCGCTTTTTCACCCTGCGCTGCAGCAACTGAACCAAAGGCTCAAGCCCAAGGGTTATAAATAAGGCAGTGATGATTGAGGTGATGATGCCTGCCAAGGAAACAACAGCGCTACCAAGAGCAATAGCGGTTAGAACACCTAGACCACCCAAGAATCCAATTTGATACGCGTGTGTAATCTTTCTGTTGTTAGTTTCTGGCATCCCCGCTCCTTAGTCTTACTCAATGTCTTTACTGACCTGATCAATAACCTGTTTCAGGTTATTGAGATACACCATAATGCTGTCACGTTCGTTGCTTAGTTTACGTTCAGCACTCTCCATGAAGTGAAGTCTCTGCGTCACCTTGACTTGAGTGGCAGCAAGTATGCCTCGAGCTTCACTTTCCGCAGCAGTGATAATTTCTTCAGCTGTGTTACGAGCTTCTTCGGTTGTTGCCTTATTGATTGATCGGGCAGCAGCTTCAAGAGTCTCAGCTTCTAATCTGGCTGCTGTAACTTTAGTCAGAGCAGCAGAGAGTTGGGCATTTGCATCATCGAGATACCTTTGGGTTTGAGCCACTGCTTCCTGGTACTTCTTTTGGTATTTGACCGCAGCCTCAGCTCTTCTGGCAGTGAGTTCAAGATCTAAATCAATTCTTGCCTGTTCAGATAGAAGCGCGGTTTTCAGAACATCATCAAGCGGTTGGGTTAGTTGACGCTCAAGAATTAGTCTGCGCTCTGCCAGCTCTCGAGCAGATGCTGATTCTCTAACTTCAATCTCGCGCTTTGAACTTGCCCGCATTCTGGCTACTTCTGTCGAAATAGCCCCTCTAATAGCTCCTGCTTCGCGGGTGGCTTCTTCAATAATTCTTTCGGCTTCCACTTTGGCTTTAGCCATTGTTTCTTCATAGTCAGTTCTTGCTGAGTTGATGATGCGTTCAGATCTTCTTTGGGCTTCGGCGACTAGTTCGTCATAGTATTCCTGGCCATCTGCCTTGAGTTGTTCAACTTCTGAACTAACGCTAGCTAGCACCCCGTCACGTTCTGCTTCAGCGTCAACTACTAGCCTCAGGGAGAGTTCTTCTGCTGTGCTGAGGATTTGGGCCGCTTTGGCACCAACACCGGCATAGCTAGGGCTCTTAGCTTCAGCGGCTTCACTTTCTAGCTCTATTAGGCGGTTTTGGGCTTCTCTGAGCTCTGAGGCCAATTGGGTGTTCAAATTGGTCAGATTTATCAGTTCTTTACGAAAATCCTTGATGGTGTCATCTACTAGGCCACGGTCGTAGCCTCGCATTACCAGCGGGAAATCAGTCTCATCGGCTGCCAAGGGTGCTCTCCAGAGGGCTTAGGTAGAATAGACGGGGTCGTCAATCACCCCAAGTTTAGCCTGAAAGGAGCACTATGCGTTTTGTTATTGCCACCGTGCTCCTTGTAGCCTCGGCATTCAGCGTAGTTCTGGGCTATGCCACTAGAGCCCAGTTTGCCGAAGATTCAGGCCACAGGGTCGAATATCAGGTCGATTCGGCCTATTCCTATGTGGTTATCCCGACCAGTACCCTTACAGCCTTCGAGGGTGAGGTTTCTATTGAAGCCTCCGGAGTTGATGAAATCTTCTATGCAGATGCCAGAGAGAAAGACATTCAGGACTGGATTGGTACCTCAAACTACACTCGTTTGAACCTAAAGCCAAACACCTTCGATCCTGATATCTCAACAATTACTTCAGGTGGCCTAAACGCCGACCCAGCCGGCAGTGACATGTGGCGAAGCCAGCTAACTGTAAAGACAAAACTGCTGAATGTTGTCAGCATGTTTGACGACACTGCAGTTCTTCTGGCAAGCAATGGCTTTAGTAGAGCTCCAGACAAGATCGCGGTGATCTGGGACGCGAAACCACTGGTGAACTGGCCTCAAGTTCTAATAATTGGTGGCTTCATTCTCCTGCTTGCTGCCATAATCATGAACTACCTGGCTTTCCGTAACATCAGAAAGCTTCGCGGACCGAGAAGAAGAATTCCTAAGTCGCCTAAGGGTCCTAGGTACCGTCGCAAGGTCAAACAAGACGTTCCAGTTCGCGGTAGAAGAGCTGTTGGTAAATCCAACCGAAGAAGGTTCATGGTTGCTCCTGCCGCAGTTGTTTCACTATCACTATTGGCTGGATGCACGACAGCTGCTCCAACAACTGAAGAGACTCTACCTAAATATGAGTCTGTGAATGTTGTCGTTACTGAATCTCAACTGCAAAGAATTGTTACCGATGTTGCAACAACAGTTAAAGATGCTGATGGAACAAGAGATGACAAGATTCTAGTTACGAGAGTGGCAGGTTCTGCTCTTGAACTTAGAAGAGTTCAGTATCTGTTGCAATCAAAAAGTAACAAGATCCCTAAGCTGCCAGAGATTATTGCTAATCCGATTACTGTAGCGTTGCCGATGGAACTGCCAGATCCAAGCCTTGGTTGGCAGCCAAGAACTTTAATGGTGGTTACCAAATCTGAATCAACGACCAGTGCGCCACAGATGCTTGTTCTACAGCAGGCTACACCTAGAGATAATTACAAGCTCTGGTATCTAATTGACTTACTGCCAGCGGCTAAGTTCCCTAATGTGGCAGCCCAAGCAACAGGAGCACTACCGGTTGCTAAAGACACCGAATACCTAGTAACTCCTTTGAAGAGCATCCCGTTTAAGTATGGTGACACACTGAATAAGGGTGGCGAGAGTAAGTATGCATCTGAATTTGATTTAGCTTCAGATGAGTTCTATGCAGCGGTATCTGAGTCTCAGATTCAACAAAAAAATGACGTTGAGAAAGTAAGTGCAACCATCAAGTTCCAGCACTCTCTAGGTAACCAAAACATCTTGGGCATGCTAACCGTTGAGTCAGGTGGACTGGTAGCACTAACCATGAATGACACATCCACGATTAGGCCAAAGATCTCAGGTGCAGCTGTATCGGTTACCCAGCTAGATCAGAAGACTCTGTTGGATGCTCCAGGAAGTGCCACGGGACTTCGAATTGTCTATAGCAACATGCTCTTGTTCTATGTTCCAGTAGCCGGTTCACAGGAGAAGATTCGACTAGTTGGAGCATCTCAGGGACTCCTTACAGTTAGGTCCATAGATTGAGCGACATGAATTCAGCTATGCGAGGTGGGGTGGACCTCTCAGCACTTGCTAACAAAGTTGTGAAAGAGAAGTTGGCTAGCACTAGCAGTGTTCAAGTTGACCAAGGCAGAAGAGTCAAGGTTCCTGCCTTTGTGATTGAAGTAAACCAAGCAAACCTAAAGCCAATCATTGAACTGTCTTCCATAGTCGCGGTGGTAGTTAGCTTCTATAGCCAAGCAAACCAAGAGAGCCTTACTCTCAACAGCAAATTAGAGAAGTTAGCAAATTCAGCCGAAGGTAAATGGCTTCTAGCCAAGATTGATCTTGATGCTAACCCTGAGATTGCCTCAGCGTTTGGCATCAATCTTCCAGCTACCATTGCGGTGATTCTAGAAGGTGAACCAAAGCCACTATTCCAAGGTGATCAACCAGAGAGTGCTCTTGTTGATTTCCTAGGCAAGTTAGTTGAAGCTGCTTCATCTCAAGGACTCAATGGAACTCTAGAAGTTGATGGGGTCGAGCCTAAAGAAGTTGAACCTCAGCTATCTGAATCAGAGATTGCTGCCCTAGATGCTATGGACAAGGGTGATTTCGGAGCAGCAGTCAAGATTTATGAAGAAGAACTAAAGCAAAACCCAGGTAACGAAGAATTGGCAGCAAGACTTGCTCAAGTGAAGCTAGTTGAGCGAACCTATAACGCCGATCTTGAAACAGAACTCTCAGTTGAACCAGCCAGTGTTGCCATGGCTATGCGTAAAGCAGATTTCCATCTAGCAGTTGGTCAATCAGAGGAAGCTTTTGAATTGCTTTTGGCCTGGTTTGATAAAGCTGATGGGGAAGAGCGCAAAGCACTATCCTCACTGTTTCTAGAACTATTCAATGTGGTGGGTAAATCTCACCCAGCTGTTGTTGAAGCACGTAAGTTACTAGCCGCAAAGATGTTCTAGTCATGACTGTTTATCTTGACTATGCAGCAACTGCTCCTCTTCGTAAAGAAGTTCTAGATTGCTATGTTGAACATTTACAAACCCTAGGTAACCCTTCATCCGTTCACAGTTCAGGACAACTAGTAAGACGAACATTAGAAGAAGCCAGGGAGTCACTAGCAAAAAGTATTGACTGCAATAGAAGTGAAGTTATTTTCACCTCAGGTGGAACTGAAAGTGAAAACCTAGGTATCAAAGGTCTTTACTGGCAACGAGTAGGTGAGGATGCAAACCGCAAGGTAATCATCTCTGCAGCAACCGAACACCATGGCTCACTTGATCCGATGGAGTGGTTAGAGAAGCACGATGGTGCAGAAATACTTTGGTTACCGATTGATTACCAGGGTGTTATTGATTACAAGTTCTTAGAAGAATACCTGAAAGAAAATTACAACAAGGTTGCTCTAATCAATTTGATGTGGGGGAACAATGAAACTGGTGTCATCACAGATATTGAAAAAGTAGTTGCCTTAGCTAAACCTCTTGGTATCCCTGTGCACTCCGATGCAATTGCTACTTTCGGACACATTCCAATCAGTTTTGCTAACTCTGGTCTTAGTGCCATGAGTATCTCGGCCCACAAGATTGGTGGCCCAGTAGGAGCAGGAGCACTCATTGTTTCAAGAGCAACCAAACTTGTCTCCATAATTCACGGTGGTGGCCAAGAACGCGGCATGAGATCTGGAACCATGAACGCTCCAGTTGCCAAGGCCTTTGCACTAGCTGCTGACCTTGCAGTAAAAGAATTAGAAGCAGAAGCTAAGCGACTAAACGTTCTTCGAGACAAGTTAGTTCGAGGTGTCTTGGCAATATCACCTTTGGCGAATCACACTTCTGCAGAAGCTTTGCGTATGCCACACAATGCTCATTTCACTTTTGAAGGTTGTTCAGGGGATTCACTGCTGTTTCTTCTAGATCAGCAAGGTGTCTGTGTTTCAGTTGGCTCAGCCTGTCAGGCTGGTGTGAATGGGCCTTCTCATGTTCTCTTGGCCATGGGCAGAAATGAACGTGAAGCAAATGGTTGTCTTCGTATGACTTTAGGTAGAGAAACTACCGATGCTGATGTTGACGTATTCCTAGAAGCGCTACCTAAAGCACTTGATGGTGCACTTCGTGCTGGTTTGACAAGTTAAGAGAGAATTAGAGCATGAAGGTATTAGCAGCAATGAGTGGTGGCGTTGATAGCGCTGTTGCTGCTGCTCGTGCCGTTGAAGCAGGCCATGAAGTAGTTGGTGTTCACCTAGCCCTATCTCGTATGCCAGGGACCCTTAGAACTGGTTCCAGAGGTTGCTGCACCATCGAAGACAGCATGGATGCTCAGAGAGCAGCAAACGTTATTGGTATCCCTTACTATGTCTGGGACTTCAGTGAAAGATTCAAGCTTGAGGTAGTTGATGACTTCATTAGCGAATACGAAGCAGGTAGAACTCCTAACCCTTGCATGAGATGCAATGAGCGAATCAAGTTTGCAGCTCTACTAGAAAAGGGTCTAGCACTTGGTTTTGATGCCGTCTGCACAGGGCACTATGCCAGCATCATCAAAGATGATGAAGGCAACCTAGAATTACACAGGTCAATGGCCTTAGCTAAAGATCAGAGTTATGTTCTTGGTGTCTTAACTGCAGAACAACTTCAGCACTCAATGTTTCCTCTAGGTCACACAGCAAGCAAAGATTTGATTCGCGAGGAAGCTGCTAAGCGTGGTCTATCTGTTGCTGCTAAGCCTGACTCTTATGACATTTGTTTTATCCCAGAAGGTGATACCCAAGATTGGTTAGCAGATCGACTAGGAAACACCACAGGTGAGATTGTTGACATGCAGGGCAATGTCCTAGGCGAGCACAAAGGTGCTCACGGCTTTACTGTTGGTCAACGTAAGGGGCTGCAATTAGGAAGACCAGCAGTTGATGGCAAACCTCGTTATGTGTTAGCTGTCGATGTTAAGACAAACAAGGTTGTTGTTGGACCTCAGCAAGCGCTAGCAGTTGTTGAATTAGTTGGGAATAAGTTCACCTGGTGTGGGAAGCCCCAAGCTGACCCAGAAGTGTTCTTTGATGCTCACGTTCAGGTTAGAGCTCATGGTGAACAGGTTGCCTGTCAGGTAGCAGTAGTAGATGGATCCATGGTGATTCGTTGTGAAGAGCCAATTTATGGTGTTGCTCCAGGTCAGACTGCAGTCATCTACCTAGGCACCAGAGTTCTTGCTCAGACCACAATCGATCACACAGTGTCTGCGGTTGACTCTTTTTCAACAGCCTCGGCGAGCATCCTCTCCGGTGTCGAGGGTGCTGTTTAGGCTTATCAGGTGCCAGAGAAACCAGCCCAACGTATTGCTTATCTAGTTGATGAAATCAACAAACACCGTCGCGCTTACTACCAAGAGAACACCGTTCTTGTTAGCGATGCAGAGTATGACGCACTCATGTCTGAGCTGGAACTCCTTGAATCAAAGCACCCAGAACTCATAACGGGAGACTCACCAACCCAAAGTGTCGGTGGTTCAGCTAACGAAGCATTCTCACCAGTTGAACACCTAGAAAGAATGTGGTCTCTGGATAACGCATTCAACGATGAAGAACTCAAAGCATGGGCCAAGAGAGTTGGCGAAGAACGTTTCCTATGTGAACTAAAGATTGACGGCCTAGCCATCAACCTAAGGTATGAAAAAGGTGAACTAGTTTCAGCAGCCACTAGAGGTGATGGTGTCGTTGGTGAAGATGTCACAAACAACGTCAAGACCATCAAGCAGATCCCTCATCGCCTAAAGGGCTCAAAGATTCCAGATGTAGTAGAAGTCAGGGGAGAGATCTTCTTTGGGGTCAAAGACTTCGCAAACCTAAACGCAGGACTTGTTGCTGAAGGTAAAGCTCCTTTTGCTAACCCTCGAAACTCAGCAAGCGGTTCTTTGCGCCAGAAAGACTCTTCAGTCACAGCAAGCAGACCTCTGCAGATGTTGGTGCATGGTGTTGGCGCTTGGCCAGACGCACCTTTCAAGAACCAGAGCGATCTATATGAACTTCTAAAGAGCTGGGGGTTACCTACCTCTACTAGATACGAAGTAGTTGACTCAATCGAGGGTGTCATCAAATACATCTCCCAGTTCCAAGCCCAAAGACATGATCTTGAGCACGAGATTGATGGTGTCGTTGTCAAAGTTGACTCCCTAAGTGCACAGAAAGAACTTGGTTTCACAGCTCGCGCTCCACGTTGGGCGGTTGCCTTCAAGTATCCACCTGAGCAGGTAAACACCACGCTTTTGGACATTCGAGTATCTGTCGGTAGAACAGGTCGAGCTACTCCTTATGCAGTAGTTGAACCAATCAAAGTTGCAGGTTCCACCGTTGAGTTTGCAACTCTTCACAACCAAGATGTTGTGAAGGCTAAGGGAATCCTGATTGGAGATACCGTTGTTCTTCGCAAAGCAGGAGATGTTATTCCTGAAATCTTGGGACCAGTAGTTGAACTCAGAACGGGCAAAGAACGCGCCTTCGTCATGCCAACCAAGTGTCCTGACTGTAATGCAAAGCTAGCCCCATCAACTGAAGGTGATGTTGATCTGCGTTGTCAGAACTCAGAAGGCTGCCCTGCTCAATTACGTGAACGTGTTGCATACATTGGGTCAAGAGGTGTTTTGGATATCGAAGCACTTGGTTATGTTGCAGCAGTTGCTTTGACGCAGCCACTTGAACCTAAAGTTGCTCCACTTAAATCTGAGGCGAAACTTTTCAATCTGACTATGGATCAGTTGCTTCCAATTAAGACTCATGTTTTGGATCCAGACACAGGTCTACCAAAGTTAGATGAAAATGGTCAGCCAAAGGTTGTTCAGTTCTTTAGTAAGACAGTCAAGGGGGAGACCGTTCCTTCTGAAGTTGCAATCAAACTTCTAAAGAATTTAGAAGAAGCGAAGACTAAGCCACTTTGGAGAATCATCGTTGCTCTATCAATTAGACACGTTGGTCCAGTTGCTGCTAGATCGCTGGCTACTCACTTTGGCTCTCTCGACAACATATTCAATGCAACAGAGCAGGAGCTGTCCGAGGTTGATGGAGTTGGCACTATTCTTGCTCAGTCACTTTTGGAGTGGATAAAAGTTGATTGGCATAAAGAACTTGTCGAGTCTTGGCGTAAGTCAGGAGTGCTTCTAGAAATTCCTGGACATGCTGGCCCTGGTGCCAATGTTGTAGCCGATGGTGTTTTCACAGGCATGAGCATTGTGGTTACTGGAACACTTCAGAATTACACCAGAGAGAATATTGAAGAGTTGATTATCTCTAATGGGGGTAAGGCTGCATCAAGCGTTTCAAAGAACACGGCGTTTGTTGTTGCGGGAACTAACGCTGGTTCTAAACTCACCAAGGCTGAAGCCTTGGGTGTCCCTGTGATATCTGAAGAAGAGTTCGCTCTAAAGCTGAACTAGTTACTTGTTTTCGTCAATCTCTGATTCATCAACGGCAACCATGCTCTCGGTTGACATCAACTTGCTCATTGAGTCTAGGAAGTCAGCAACTTCTTCGCGTTCTTCTGAAAGTCTGTTTAGACGCTCACGGCTGTCTTTGATTGCGTTTTCAGCATAACCCTGGGCCTTGCGAGAAAGAATCTCAGCACGACGACGAGACTGGTTGATCAAGTCGGTTGAACGCTTCTGTGAATCAGCAAGGATCTCATCACGAGTTGAACGAGCTTCTCTTGAAACACGTTCTGCTTCAGTAAGGATTTCAGATGCTCTTGCTGATGACTCAGCAAGAGAGCGGTTAGCTTCTTCAGTAATAGCCTGAGCCTGACCAACTGCTGTTTGGTAAATTCTTAGAGCTTCTTGCTCAGCTTCATCGCGCTTAGCCTTTATCTCTGCTTCAAGGTCAACTCTCGCCTGAGCAGTTCTCTGGCTTAGTTCGGTAGCAAGGGCACGAGCTTCTTCAGTCTCACGGTGAACCTGTGAACGAAGTTCAGCAGCGTAACGCTCACCGTCAGATTTGATAGCAGCAGCTTCGCGCTGAGCGGTTTGAATTCTTTCTTGAGCTTCGCTGACGCTTGCAGAAGCAGTGTTCAACATTTCACCGTGACGGCGGTCAGCATCTAGGCGAGCTTCTTCCATCTTGATTTCAGCTTCTTGAACAACACGATCTGCCTTGTCTTTGGCATTTCTCTTTAGTGCGTCCGCTTCACCCTTAGCTTCTTCACGAATACGAAGAGCGTCTTGGCCTGCATCAGCAATCATCTTCTTTGCTTGCTCTTCAGCAAGACGCAGAGTCTGTTCGAACTGAGCTCCTAGGGCTGCATAGCCATTAGGGCCACCGGTCTTTAGCTGGACCTTTAGGTTGTCAACTTCTGCTTTGAGGATAGAGATCTCACCGGCTGCTTTTTCGTTATAGGTAGCTTGGTGTTCAATCTCAAGGCGCATCTCTTCCATAGTCTTATCGACCTGGTCGCGGTCGTACCCGCGCATCACTACGTCAAACTCTTCGCGGTCGTAACCGCGCATAACATTGTCGAAGTTCTCTTCTTCAGCCATTTGTGTATTCTCCTGAAACATGCAAAGTTCATGGCCCTTTGTGAAGGCCAAGCAACTCTGTAAGTTTAGTGCAGTAAGCGGGATTGGGTAAGCCCCGATATACTTATTCCAACTGCCTACAACCACAGTTTTGAGGAACCCAATGTCTGATGTGACCCCTGATTTAGTGCGTCATCTAGCCAATTTGGCCAGAATCGAGCTTGATGAAGCCGAAGTAGTGCGATTTACGGAACAACTCGGCGTAATTCTTGATTCAGTGGCCAAGATTTCGTCGGCTATCGATGAAAATACCCCTGCCACAAGCCACCCAATTCCACTGGCAAATGTCTTCAGGGAAGACGTTATTGAGCCTTCCCTGACCCAAGAACAGGCCCTATCAGGTGCTCCAGATCAGGGGCAAGGTAGATTCCGAGTCGCTGCGATATTGGATGAGGAGTAGAAAATGTCAGAGCTAATTAGAAAAAATGCTTCTGAACTTGTCGAACTCCTAGCCAAAGGCGAGGTCAGTTCAGTTGAGGTCACCCAGGCTCACATCGACCAGATATCTAAGGTCGGTGACGCTGTTCACTCATTCCTTCACCTTTCCCCAGAGAGCGCTCTAGAGGTTGCTAAAGAAGTTGACCGCAAAAGAGCAGCGGGAGAGAAGCTCCCACTTCTAGCCGGTGTTCCTATTGCTGTGAAAGATAACCTGACAACAACCGATGCACCAACTACAGCTGGTTCAAAGATTCTTGAAGGCTGGATTGCTCCATACGATGCAACGGTTGTGACCAAGCTTCGTAATGAAATGATGCCTATTCTCGGCAAGACCAACCTTGATGAATTCGCAATGGGATCGTCAACCGAGTTCTCGGCGTACGGGCCAAGCAAGAACCCATGGGATCTATCTAGAATCCCTGGTGGTTCCGGCGGTGGGTCATCTTCTGTTGTTTCTTCTTTCCAGTCACCTCTAGCAATTGGTTCGGATACCGGTGGATCAATTAGATTCCCAGGTGCTGTTACAGGAACCGTTGGTATCAAGCCAACTTATGGAGCTGTTTCAAGATACGGTTTGATTGCCCTTGCTTCTTCCCTTGACCAAGTAGGCCCAGTAGCTAGAAACGTTCTAGATGCAGCTCTTCTTCAAGATGTCATCGGTGGCTATGACCCTAGAGACAGCACTTCACTAAAGGACTCTCTAGGTTCAATGGTTGAGGCAGCTAAGAATGGATCGCTCAAGGGTAAGAAGGTTGGAGTTATCAAGCAACTATCTGGTGAAGGTTTCCAGCAAGGTGTTCAGAACAGATTTGCTGAAGCACTAAAACTGATTACCGATGCAGGTGCTGAGATAGTTGAGGTTGACTGTCCTTCATTTGAATATGCAATTGATGCTTACTACCTAATCCTTCCGGCGGAAGCATCAAGCAACCTAGCAAAGTTTGACTCTGTTCGTTTTGGAATGAGAGTGACCCCAGAGGGTAACCCAACCATTGAACGAGTAATGGCTGCAACCCGTGAAGCAGGATTTGGTCCAGAAGTGAAGAGAAGAATCATTCTTGGCACCTATGCACTCTCAGCTGGATCATTCGACAAGTTCTATGGAGCCGCTCTAAAGGTAAGAACACTTATCCAAAGAGACTTCGATGCAGCTTTCGCTAAGGCAGATGTTCTTGTTTCACCAACTGCTCCAACCACAGCATTCAAGTTCGGTGAAAAGGTTGCTGATCCTTTAGCTATGTATCTAAACGACATTGCAACTATCCCTGCCAACCTTGCTGGTATCCCTGGTATCTCAGTTCCTATTGGTCTAGCGGATGAAGACAACTTGCCAGTTGGTATTCAGTTCCTAGCACCAGCTCACAAAGACGCTGCTTTGTATGAAGTAGGAGCGGCCCTTGAAGGAATTCTTGAAGGTGTTTGGGGTAAGCGCATGATGGACTTCGCACCAGTATTGGAGGTCAACTAATGGTTAAAGCAAACCTGATGGACTACGAGAAGGCTCTAGAGCTTTATGAAGTAGTTATTGGTCTAGAAGTTCACGTTGAACTAAACACCAACACCAAGATGTTCTGTGGATGTAAAAATGACTTTGGCGATGAGCCAAATACTAACGTCTGCGCAATCTGTATAGGCCTACCTGGATCACTGCCAGTAGTTAACCGAAAGGCTGTCGAATCTTCTATTTCTATTGGTCTTGCTCTTGGTTGTTCAATTGCTCCAACTGGCGGGTTCTCTCGCAAGAACTACTTCTATCCAGATTTAGCTAAGAACTACCAGACCTCACAGTTCAGAGACCCAATTGCTTTTGAAGGTCAGCTGGTGGTGGAAGTTCCTTCAGGTAACAAATTCACAGTTCAGATCGAACGAGCACACATGGAAGAGGACGCTGGAAAGCTAACTCACATTGGTGGTTCAACTGGTCGTATCCAAGGAGCTGAATACTCTCTAGTTGATTACAACCGTGCGGGTGTTCCACTTGTTGAGATTGTTACTAAGCCTGTATTTGGAGCAGGAGCAGAAGCCCCTGAACTAGCAGCTGCTTACGTTCGCTCTATTAGAGAGATTGTTAAGGCTCTTGGTGTGAGCGATGCCCGTATGGAGCGAGGTAACGTACGCTGTGACGCTAACGTTTCAATCAGACCAAAGGGTCAAGAGAAACTTGGCACCAGAACAGAAACTAAGAACGTCAACTCACTTAGATCTATTGAACGTGCAGTTAGATACGAAATCCAAAGACAGGCAGCAATTCTTTCTGCTGGTGGAACTATCACCCAAGAAACAAGACACTGGCACGAAGACAAGGGTTCAACTAGTGCAGGAAGACCTAAGTCTGATGCTGATGACTACCGTTACTTCCCAGAGCCAGACCTAGTTCCAGTTGAACCTTCAACTGAACTAATCGAAAAACTCAGATCACTTCTACCTGAGAACCCAGCCGATAGACGCAAGCGTCTAGCTGGTGAATGGGGCTTTGCTGAGATGGAGTTCAGAGATGTTGTTAACGCAGGTCTCCTTGATTTCATTGAAGAGGCAGTAGCAGCAGGAGCAAAACCACAGGCAGCTCGTAAGTGGTATTCAGGTGAGATTGCTCGCATCGCTAACTCTGAAGACAAAGATGTTTCAGAAATGAACGTCACCCCAACACAGGTAGCAGAAATTGCAACACTGGTTGAATCGGGCAAGATCAATGACCGCATTGCTCGTGAAGTTCTCTCGGCAGTTCTAGCAGGGGAAGGATCTCCAACCGAGATTGTTTCTTCTAGAAACCTTGAAGTTGTTTCAGACGATGGTGCTCTAATTGCAGCTATCGATGAAGCCCTAGCTAAACAACCTGATGTTCTTGAGAAGATCCGTGAAGGTAAAGTTCAAGCCGCAGGCGCTGTCATTGGTGCTGTTATGCAAGCCATGAAGGGCCAAGCAGATGCTGCTCGTGTTAGAGAACTAGTTCTTGAAAGAGCTAATCAGTAATTTAAAAGTGAAAAAAACCCGAGGCTAATAACCTCGGGTTTTTCTTTATTTGGGGTGAGTAACGGGACTTGAACCCGCGACATCCTGGACCACAACCAGGCGCTCTACCAGCTGAGCTATACCCACCATGTGCTTCTCGGATTACTCCGAAATCAACTTCTAAAGTTTATCAGTCTTGAGGGCTTCCGCTAGTGCTTGGGCCTCTTCAGTAGAAGGGCCAGGAGTCTCAACAAAGACCGTGCTGCGGTAATACTTGAGCTCTTCAATAGATTCAAGGATGTCCGCTAGCGCTCTATGCCCACCATCTTTCTTAGGAGCTTGGAAATACACCCTTGGATACCAGCGCTTAGACAGTTCCTTGATAGTTGAAACATCGATGTTTCTGTAATGCAGGTGAGCATCCAGATTAGGCATGTATTTAGAAATGAACATACGATCTGTGCCAATGGTGTTACCGGCTAGGGGAGAAGTCTTTGGGTTCGGAATGTATTTCTTGATGTATTCCAAGACTTGGGCTTCAGCATCGGCTAGGTCAATACCTGAATCAAACTCGTTGATAAGACCTGAGTCAGTATGCATTTGACGAACATAATCACCCATCGCTTCAACAGTTCCTTCACGAGGCTTGATGACTAAATCAATGCCCTCATCCAAAACGTTTAGATCAAAGTCGGTGACTATTGCTGCGATTTCTACGATGCATTCGGTTTCAGGGTTTAGACCTGTCATCTCGCAGTCAATCCAGACTAGGTATTCGGGTATGTTCATCATTCCTTCAAACTAGGTAGAGCCCCCGACATCGAGGGCTCCACATAGTTTACCTTTTAGAGCTAAGCAGTCTTAGCTGATGGCTTGCGCTTCGGAGCTGCCTTAGTTGCAGGCTTCTTGGTAGCTGGTTTGCTCTTTGGAGCAGCCTTGGTAGCTACCTTCTTAGCAGTTGGCTTCTTAGACTCAGACTTCGCTGAAGTCTTAGCAGCCTTTTTCATAGCCTTACGTTCTTTACGTCCTTCTACCAAGCGGTATAGAACAGGAACGATTACCAGGGTCAAGATTGTTGATGAGAAGAGACCACCAATAACTACGATTCCAAGTGGCTGGGAGATAAATCCTCCAGAACCTGTGAAACCGAGTGCTAGTGGGCTTAGAGCTCCAATGGTTGCCAAAGCAGTCATCAAGATCGGACGTAGTCTCTGACGAGCACCGTTGATGATGGCTTCTTCAAAGGGCATTCCTTGCAGTCGGTACTGGTTGATGAGGTCAATCAGAACAATAGCGTTAGTAACCACGATTCCAACAAGAAGCAACATACCAATCAGCGCTGGAAGACCAAGGGCTGTGTCGGTTGCTAGCAGAGCAACAAAAGCACCGGTAGCAGCGAATGGAATTGACACTAGAAGAACTAGTGGCTGAGCCAAGCTTCTGAATGTTGCAACCATGATTAGGTAAACAATCGCAATCGCAGCTAGCAATGCTAGAAGCAACTGACTGAATGATTCTGCCTGATCTGCTGAAACACCACCGATTGGAAGAAGTGTGGTTCCAGCAGGCATCTTGTCCTGCAGAGAATCTACTTTTTCTGCTACCTGCATTGTGATTGCTCCAAGGCTGGCATCTTCGTCAGGGGTTAGAGAAACAGTTGCCGCGCGGTCACCGTCTTGAGTTGTGATCCTGGTTGGGACAGAGACAAGCTCGACCTTTGCAATAGAACCAAGTCTGACCTGACCAAATGGGCTCAGTGGAATGGCCTTTACTTCTGCAATTGTCTCCGGCACATTTTCAGACTTAATGTAAATGTCAGTCTGCTTGTTGTCGATGTTTATAGTTCCAACGCTCTGCGGGCTCATTGCGCTAGAAACCAGGTTAGACACGGCAAATTCACTTAGGCCAACTCTGGTTGCCGCTTCTCGGTCAACAGTTACCTTAAGAGTTCTTTGCTTCTGAGAAAGAGTAGTCACAATATCAGGGGAGACGTTGTCAATCTTTCCTTCAAGTGCTTCCTGAACAATTTGGATACCTTCTCTTAGCTGTTCATCAGTTTTGGCTGTGACGGTAAGGTCAATGGTTCCGCTTGAACCGAATGACTGTCCACTCTGGAAGCTGACTTTTCCAAGACTTGAATCTGCATCAAACAGTTCCTGCATCTTGGTTTGGAATGCATCACCCTTCACAGTTTCCTTGATCGAAACCTGAATCTGAATACCACCAGCTGATTGACCGAAGGCTACTCTGCTGTCTGCTGTCCCACCAATAGTGGTTGTCACAGCAACAGTGTCACCACTAGCTAGAAGGATCTTCTCAACACCTTCTGCAGCCTTGGCCTTCTCTTCAAGAGAAGAACCAAGTGGAACTTCCTGGTTGATGCTGAAAGTCGTTGATCCTGAGTTTCCAATGAAATTGGTCTTGATAAATGGCACAAGACCAAAGGTGAAGATTAGAACTAATGCTGAAGCAACAATGGTGATCACAGGGCGCTTCTGAGTTGCAGTAAGGATAGGAATGTATCCACGCTGAAGAATTGATTTGCGTTCGTGCTCTTCCTCTTCTTTACGTGCCTGTTCAGCAAACTTCTTGGCTTGAGCCTCAGTCATACCTGCTTCAACAACTGGAGTCTTTAGGAACCAGTAAGCAATAACAGGAACGATAGTCAATGACACAAACAGTGATGCAACCAGAGCCAAAGCGAAGGTTAGTGCGAATGGTCTAAACAACTGACCAACGAGACCACCAACGACCGCAATAGGAAGGAATACTGCAACGGTTGTCAGTGTCGCAGCGGTAATTGCACCGGCAACTTCCTTGACTGAGTTGAGGATAGCTTCCTTCTTCTTCTCGCCGTAGGCCAAGTGTCGGTTGATGTTTTCAATAACCACAATCGAGTCATCGACTACACGACCGATTGCAATAGTTAGTGCGCTAAGTGTGAATAGGTTTAGGGAATAACCAAAGCCAGCCAGACCAATGAATGCAACCAATAGCGAGGTTGGAATAGAGATAGCTGTGACAAGGGTTGATCGCCATGATCTAAGGAAGACCAAGATAATCAGAATTGCAAAGGTAAGGCCCAGTAGACCTTCTTTAACTAAGTCATTAATGGACTTCTCAACGAATGGTGCCTGGTTGAATGTCTCCTTGATGGTTACATTGCCACCTAGCTTTGTTGCTAGTTCTTCTTCCAAAGGCTTGATGCCTCTAGAGATAGAAACAGTGTTTCCTTCTTGAGTCTTAGTGATTGAGATAGCTAGTGATGGCTTGCCATCAACCCTGGAGATTGATTCAACTGGTGCTAGCTCGTAGGTGACTGATGCAATGTCGCCAATGGTGAGAACCTGTGCTGGGTTCATGCCAGAAACAGGAAGTGACTTTAGTGCAGCAACAGACTCAACCGGAGTTCCAACCTGAACTGTGATTTGTCCTTCGCTGTCTTCAAGAGTTCCAGCTGGCAGCACAAAGCCGTTTGTTTTTAGTGCTGTGCTAATGCTTTGAGCAGAAATACCATTTCTAGCCATCAAAGCTTGATCAAGTTTCATGTTTACGCGGTATTCACGAATACCACCAATTTGAACATCCTTTACACCAGGAACTTTCTTGAAAAGTGTTGGTGCGATATCTGGAAGTAGTTTGGCAATCTCAGTGTTATCACCTGAGTCAGCAGCCACGCTAAGAACTAGAACTGGGATAGTACCCAGACCACCGCTAAGTACTCGTGCATTAGAGCCTGTAGGAAGAGTTGATCTAACAGAGTCCAGAGCTGCATTAAGAGATTCAGTTACCTTGGCTGAAGTGATGCCAAAGTCAAAGGTAACTCGAACAGTTGAGAGACTGCTCTGGCTTGTCGATGAAGTAGTGGTAACACCTTCGACAGATTCAACCGCTGCTTCAATCACTCGGCTGACTTGAGTGTCCATTACTTCAGGAGCAGCACCTGGATAGGTAGTGACAATCGCTGCCTGAGGGAACTCAAGAGAAGGGAATAGCTCTTGCTTTAGCGAACCAACTGAAATGAAGCCGAATACGGCAAGGATGGAAGTTAGTAGCGCTACCACTGAACGGTTGGCAAGGCTTATCTTTGACAGGCTGAACATGAATCTCCGATGATTATTAGTTACCGAGGTAAGGAAATTACCCCGCACTCAAAGAATAACAAAATATTGAGGTCATAACTACTTTATAGCCTGCCCTCAGTTGAGAACAAAGGAGTTAGGCGTTACCTATGCTTTTTAGCAGGCGAGCCACTGAGTTCATGGCCCCACCGATAACAGCTGGGATACCTCCACCTGGGTGAACGGAAGCCCCAACTCGCCAAAGCCAAGGACGAAGCATTGATGAATAACCAGGGCTATGAAATGGTCCGCCCTGCCAGATAGGTCTAGTTGCCCCGTAAAGAGCACCTCCCTTAGCACCAAACTCGGCAAAGTACATCGGGTCCAAAATCTGGTAATCAAGAATCAGATCCGCAAGGTTACCCTCTAGCCCAATCAGTGAACTGATTCTCTTTAGTTCTCCCTGAACAAAATCACTCTCTAAGCTGAAACGCTCTCCGTTAGCCGGAGCAGTTAGCAAGATAGCAGCAGTTGCCTTGGAGTTCGGATAAATGTGACCTGGTTTGTAATAGTTCAAGAAGGCCATGGTCTCTTTAGGTAGCTGAGTTTGATCAAGGCTTTCATGCAGTGACTTAGGTGAACTAGGCATAATCACCGAATGGGTAACTGTTTCTTCAGGAAGCGGTTCTTTGAGAACAGCAAAGAGTGCCACCCCTGAACAAGATACTCGCTTAGGGGATTTAGCTTTCTTACCAAGTAGTGAATCAACTACTTGAGCATCTGCTGCTCCAATTACATAATCAGCTTTTAGTTCTTCACCTTCAACAAATACTGAACCCTTAGTAATCTTTGAAACTTGAACACCAGTCTTGATTGTTGCTCCTGCTTCAACAGCAAGTTTTTCTAAAGAAAGGACAATCTCATAAACTCCACCAACTGGAACAAAGATTCCTTCGTTAGCCATAACTGCAGGCATGGTTGCATAAAGAGCAAGTGTTCTCTCCGGAGCAATACCTGCGTTGAGGGTGTGAATAGCAATTACTTCCTTCAACCCTGCAGGCATCCAATCCAGATGCTTGAGGTAGGAACTAGTTGAAAGACGAACCCCATAGTTCTTGGAGATAGCTGTGACCGCAGGTAGAGTCTTGGCATCAAAGGGATCTGAGGTTAGCAGCTTCACAATCTGAGGGCCAAGGCCACCATGTTCTTTTTCAAACCTCTGCCATGCAGAGAACCAAGGGTGACCTTCTTCAACAGGAAGGTTTACAACTTCTTTACCAAAGAAGTACTTACCAACCTCAGGAAGCCTTTCAAGGTTGAGATCAGCAATAGAAGTTGCATCGCTAGCTTCACCAAGATTGTCATAGCGATAGAAGAGTTCTTTGAGTACACCTGGGAATGTGACAAGTGAAGGACCTGTATCGATTCTTTGACCAGCTACTTCGATTCTTCTTGATTTGCCACCAACCCAATTGTTCTTCTCTAGAACAGTGACGTCATGTCCTGCTTTAGCTAAGAGTGAAGCTGCTGTGAGACCACCAAGGCCAGCACCAACAATGATGATTCTTTTCTTCAATTACACAAGCTCCAAAGCCATGAAGAAAACTAATTGAAAACCTGCAACGGTTCCAACTACATAAGGGAAAGCAACTGAGTATTTGTAAATTCTCTTTGCATTAGTCGCAGAATCATCTTTGATCATTAGCCAGATTAACCAGAATGCATAAGCACCGTTAGCAATAGCTAGAGGAATGTTTACAAAGGCAAACATGATGGTTGAAACTAGCCACCAGAAACCAACCCAAACCAGAGACTTCTTTACCCCTAGGTAAACTGCCGTGGTTTTGATACCAACAAACTCATCTTCTTCAATATCTTGAATTGCATCGTAGGTGTGTTTAGCCAAACTCCATGCCATAAGAGCAAAGACAGCAAGCCAGATAGGTTCTTCACCTAAAGCCAGAGGAACAATTGCGAGTGGGAAGGCGTAGTCAGCATTACTGATTGAGTCAAGGAAAGGTCTTCCCTTGAATCTTGCTGGTGGTGCTGAATAGAAAAGGAAGGTCAAACTGTATGCCCAGATCCAAAGGTTCGCTTCTAATGAATAGTTCAAAGCAAAGAACACTAGGAAAGGTGAGTTCAGGAGGACGACACCCCAAGAAATCCAAGGAACCTCTTTAGGGTCAATCTTGGCTCCGCCATAGCCACCCTTACGGATATTGATGTTGTCAGTTTCCTGGTCAAAGATGTCGTTGATGCCGTAGATAAGAAGGTTAAAAGGTAAAGTCACCCAAAGAAGCAACCAAATAGCATCCCAGCTCCATAGAGTCCCAGTCAGCCAAAGACCCATCATGGTCGTGCCAATGGTATTGACCCACAGCACAGGCCTTGAAATAGTGATTAGTCTTTTGAGCACACCTAACTCTAACCACAGAGAGAGGCTAAACTAGAGGAGCCTTGTTTTTCATAGGCAAGCCTTCGTAGCTCAGTGGATAGAGCAAGAGCCTTCTAATCTCTTGGTCGCAGGTTCGATTCCTGCCGAGGGCGCTTTCAGAATGTGAACAGCGGGTTGTGCGTTGGTTGTTTGAGTAGTGCTGTACAGAGAGTTCTATCGGCATTCACCACAAGATGGTTTTGATAGTTCTGAGAGAATTTAGGGTATGACTAATTCTGCTGGGAAAGTTTCTAGTGTCGCGTTGAGCGTCGGAATCGCTACCGGCGTTTACGGGATTTCGTTTGGCGCACTTTCTGTCACGGCTGGCTTTGACATCTGGCAGACTCTTGCGTTGAGCGTCCTCATGTTTAGTGGGGGCTCACAATTTGCCTTTGTTGCTGTCGGTTTCGCGGATCTCGCCACAGCGGTAACTTCAGCCTGGCTAGTTGGAGTTAGAAATGGTTTCTATGCTCTTAGCCTTGCCCCAATGCTTGAGACCAAAGGTCTTCGCAAGATAGTTGCAGCGCAACTGACAATCGACGAGACTGCTGCAGTCTCAACCTCACGTCAAACCCTAGACGAACAGCGCAAGGGATTTTGGCTAACCGGGATTTCAGTTTTCGTCTTCTGGAATCTCGCCACTGTCCTAGGAGCTTTTCTCGGGGAGCAAATCGGCGATCCCGAAACATTTGGTTTAGATGCAGCGGCTGCGGTAGCACTCTTTGCTTTGGTTTGGCCACGAATCCAGAGCTCTGCTGGAGCGGTGATTGCCTCAACGGCCATAATCGCAAGCGTGCTTTTCTCTATGGTTTTGCCATCCGGCCCACCAGTCCTGCTCGGAGCGCTCTGCGCCGTTTTGGTTGGATTCGCGCTGAATCGAGGTAAGCGTGAATAGCTGGTTTGCAATCATTACTGCCTCTGCAGCCGTGTTTTCTTGGAAATATCTAGGGCACCTTGTGCCTCGCAGATTATTGGAATCGAAGTTTCTGCAAAAACTCGCGGGCTATCTCACAATCGCACTATTGGCTGGTCTTGTAGGCGTGCAGACTTTTATCGGCACAAACAGCGCAACGAACAGGCAGGAAATAGTTTTTGACGCTCGCTTCGCGGCACTTATTGTGGCTTTCGTGCTTTTGAAATTCAAAGCACCATTTATCGTCATAGTCCTAGCGGGGGCCGCCACAGCTGCTCTGCTTAGATTTAACTTCTAACGCATTTCTTGCAAGTGGAGCGGTTAGCAAGTCTTTTAACATTTCTATAGCAAGCTCTGATCCCAAAACACTGATGAGCGTGTCATTTTCAGGATCCATCTCAGGGGCATAGGTCGAACCAAGACCGCCTAGCTATGTTCGAGGACAGGTGGGCTTAGTTAGCGCCTCCCAGAACTTTCCCAGAAACCAAGTTTCAGCTCTTAGTTAGGCTTTTATTCATGAGCATCAGTAAACGTTTACGTACGCCTAAATTCCTACTTCTAGCACTAACCCTTGCTTTGCCAACCTTAGGTCTAGCACCTCAGGCTTCAGCACAGGAGAGCTATCAGATAGTAGTTCACGTACCTAGCGTTTCAGGTGTGGTTCCAGCAGATGCAAGCATCACTCTTATTGATGCTGCTAATGCAAACTCTCACACTCAGTCCAGGTTCATTGGCCAGGATTCCTTCGGATGGTTCGGGGTTGTGAGTATTCCTTCTGGATCAACCTCAGTTCGAATAAAGGCAACAAGGCTTACTACCTCTTCTGTGGCAATCAACCCCGCTTCAACTCGAGAGCTTTGGTTGAGCTCCAAGGGAGTTCCTTTTCTAAATGAAACTTCGGCTACCCAGAAACTAAAGATTTCACTAGTTGCTAAGGGTGCAGCTTTATCTAATCGTTCAGTCAAGGTAACTATTGGTAATAGTACAAAGTCTTACAAGTTCAGTTCGTCAGGATCTAAGCGATATGTATTTGTTCCTGTTTCAGGAACTACATCGGTTGTGAAGTTCACTGTCTATAACAAAACCAAATCAGGTAAGACATACACAGTAAACCCTCGTAAAGCTGGCAAGGTTTGGGTGGGTGATAGCTTCACTGGAGTTAGAACTTCTGAGTCATGGGCTAATGACAAACTGACTGTTCACTATCACCGTGCAGATGGTGATTACAGCGGTTGGGGTTTGCATGCTTGGAAAGATGCCAACGGTGGCACAACTCTCACGGTGAATTGGGCAAGCCCGATTCTTCCGGTAAGTCCAAATGTTGGACCTTGGGGAATGAAGTATGAGATTCCTCTAGTTGCAAACTCAAAAACTATTCCTATCATCATGCATAAGGGAAACCTTAAAGACCCTTCTGATTTAGATCAGTCTGTGAACATCGCTGCAACCAAGGGTGAAATCTGGTTCGAGTCTGGTTCTGTAAACACAGACAAGTCACTTAGATTCACAATCCCTGTTCCGATGGATAATCCACCTGTAGTTATTGACCCAGAGCCACCACTGCCACCGGTTCCTGGTATTGCTCCAACACTTTCACAAGCACAGGAACTAGCAACTTCATCTATTCGTTCAGCCATGGCTGGCGACAACATCTACTTTGTGATGACCGACAGATATCAAAACGGCAACACAGCCAATGACCGAATGGGTATTTCTGGTTCGAGAGATGTGACTGGTTTTGATCCAGCATCAACGGCTTACTATCACGGTGGAGACCTAGCTGGTCTTACTGATGGTTGCACCACGGGCAATGGAGTCAAGAGGCTAAAGGACATGGGCTTTTCTGCAGTATGGATAACCCCACCTTTCAAGCAGCGTTATGTTCAAGGATCAAGTGCTTCCTATCACGGCTACTGGATCACAGACTTTACAGATATTGACCCACACCTGGGAACTAAGGCTGATTTCAAGGACTTTGTTGACTGTGTTCACTCTCAAGATATGAAAGTGGTTCTAGACATTGTTATGAACCACACCGGAGATGTGAACTACTACACATCGGGCAACTACAGTTTTGGAGCACCTAGAACCCCAGCGGTTTCCCCTAATAATACCAACCTAAGAAAGCCTGCTTTCCTGAATGACCTTTCTAACTATCACAACCGTGGAGATGTTCAGAACTGGAACAACAAAGAGCAGGCACAATTCGGAGACTTCTTCGGTCTTGATGATATTGCTACTGAAAAGCCTGAAGTTGTTGAGGGCTTTGCGCAAGTTTATGCAGACTGGGTTAACGACTATGGCATCGATGGTTTCAGGATTGATACAGCCAAGCATGTTGATGATGCTTTCTTGGGTAAGTGGTGGCCAAGAGTTCTTGAACTAACTAATCAGAAGAAGCCAGATCTTTTTGCTTTTGGTGAAGTTTATGATTTTGGAACAGGTAACCTTACTGACTTTGTTAGAAACAGAGGTATTCCATCTGTTCTGGACTTTGCTTTCCAAGGCGCAGCTGTTCAGTTTGCTTCAGGTAACAACATCACTGACATCACTAACGTCTTTGCTGCAGATGACTGGTACACCACGAACAACACCAATGTTTACAACCAGGCAACATTCCTAGGCAACCATGACATGGGTCGCTTTGGTCTGATGCTCAAAAACGCTGGTTCACCGCAGAATGACCTTTGGGGAGATGCTCTTCTGGGCTATGACCTTATGTATATGTCTAGAGGTATTCCAAATGTTTACTACGGAGATGAAGTAGGAATTATCGGAACCGGTGGCGATAAAGAAGCCAGACAGGATCTCTTCCCAACAGGTGTTTCAGCTTGGCGTTCAGAAACAAGAATCGGAGCAACTGCTATTGGAACTGGAAGTTACCTAACTCAGCGCAATCATCCAATCCAAGAACGAATTGCTGCACTGAACACTTTGAGAACTGAACACCCAGCTCTAAAACTTGGTGCTCAAATTCAGAGATACTCAGGCAACAACGTAATTGCCTTTAGTCGCATTGATTCAGCCAACCGAATGGAATACCTAGTTGCTTTGAATAACTCTCAGAGCACAAGAACAGGTTTGAGAATCAAGACCTCTAGTCCTAATACCTTGTTTAGCCAAGTCTGGGGCCAGAGCCAGAGCGTAACCTCTGATGCTCAAGGCTTCGTCACTATTTCTGTTGGTGACCGTCAAGCAGTTGTTCTAAAGGCTCAGAGTGCTTTGCCACAGAAATCAACCGTTGACGCAATCACCCTCACAGTTACTAAAGACCAGGGTCTTGCAATCTGGAAGCCTAGAGCAGCCATATCCAGCTGGGATGACCCATCAACCTGCACCTTTGTTATCAAGGTTGGGCAAGGAACATGGCAGGTTCTGGGTGTGGATGATGCTCCTGACTGGAAGATGATCCTGACTGGAGCTAACTACACCGATGGAGCGAAAATAACCATTGCGGCCATCGTCAAGTCTTCATCTGGGGGTATTGGCATCTCAAATGCAGTAGACATAACGAACAGTCCCTGAGAGAAAAAGCCTAATATTAGGGGTTCTGGTTGCTTGAAGAGGCTGTTTTCACCAAAGAATTCAACTCTCGTTAACCTTTGGAGCCAGTTTGAGTCATTGGTTCAGGCGATAATCTAAACATGGCCGCTACCAAAAATAAGTCCCCTTTGAAGGACACTCCAGCGATGGCGGCAGATACCCAAAAACCCCGTCAACTCAAGTATGTCTGGGACTTCCAGGATCAGGTTTTCCGCGGAATTATGCGAAGCGCTGGAAGCTCAGTGCTCATCATCATGGCATTGGTGGGTTTGTTCCTCACTCTTCGTGCAACCGAAGCCTTAGGCACAGTTGGTTTTGGATTCTTCACAACTCAGGCTTGGGAGCCTGATTCAGGCAACTTCGGTATTGCTGCGGTTATTGCAGGAACCGTGATTATCGCTTTGATTGCGATCTTCGTAGCTGTTCCTTTCTCTCTAGGAACTGCCCTTTATATAAGTGAATATGCGCCAAGACGCATAAAGAGAATGTTGATTACCATGGTTGACCTGATGGCAGCTATTCCATCGGTAGTTTTCGGTCTATGGGGTTTCTTCTTCTTACAAAACGAGGTAACTCCAGTTGCTAAGTGGTTATCGCAGAACTTTAGTTGGATTCCTTTCCTTTCAGTTCAAGGAAGCGACCCATCTGATCCACTAACTCCAAACACTGTCTTTACATCTTCAAGCTTGATTGCAGGAATTGTTGTTGGTCTGATGATTACTCCAATCGTCACATCTGTTATGCGTGAGGTGTTCTCCCAGGCTCCAATTGGTGAACGCGAAGCAGCCCTAGGTCTTGGATCTACGAGATGGGGAATGGTTAGAAACGTTGTTCTTTCCTTTGGTAAGGGTGGAATCATCGGTGCAACGATGCTTGGCCTTGGTCGAGCGTTAGGTGAAACCATTGCGGTTTACATGATCATCTCTCCAGTGTTCGTAGTGCAGCCAAGGATTCTTGAAAACGGAGCGAACTCTGTATCAAGCCTTATTGCTCTTCGTTATGGTGAAGCAACTCAGATGGGTATGTCAGCTCTTATGGCTGCAGGTCTCGCCTTGTTCATCATGACTTTGATTGTTAACTTCGCTGCTTCATCCATTGTTGCTCGTTCGAGATCAGGAGCAAGCAGCTAATGACTAGTCCAAACATGGCTGAAGAACAGAAGAGACAACTACACGGAATTAGAATCCGTGATCTTCTTACTACCGTTACCGCGGCAGCGTCAGCAATTGCGTCAACTGGATTCTTATTCTCCATCGCTCCTTTGAATGGTCCACTTACTTTTGTTTTGATTGCCTATGTTTTGTTCATAGTATTCTTTGCTTTGATAACAGCTATTGATGATGACCGTGAAGGTGTCAAAGACAGAGTTGCATCTGTCGTCATTAGATCGGCTGCCGTTGTTATCTTCTCGGCATTGGTCTTTATTGTTGTATTCACAATCTCTAGAGGCTTTGAGGCCCTTCCTTACTTGAACTTCTTCACTGAGGACATGAGTTTGGCCGGTCCGCTAGATCCACTAAGTTCTGGTGGAATCCTGCACTCAATCATGGGATCCCTAATCCAGATTGCGATTGCTCTGGCTATCACTATTCCTCTAGGCCTAATCACCGCAGTATTCCTAAACGAAATCCCAGGCAAATACAGCAGGTTTGTTAGAACCATGGTTGAGGCTATGACTGCTCTGCCTTCGATTGTTGCTGGTCTGTTTATTTACGCAACAGCAATTTTGTTGCTTGGCGTTCAGAAGTCAGGTTTTGCTGCAGCCCTTGCCATTAGCGTGATGATGCTTCCAATCATGATTAGAGCATCGGATGTTGTTCTTCGAATTGTGCCTGGAACATTGAAGGAAGCTTCTCTAGGTTTAGGTGCAGGTGCTTGGAGAACAGCATGGATGGTTACTCTTCCTACAGCTCGATCAGGTCTTACCACTGCAATTATTTTGGCTACCGCTAGAGGTATCGGAGAGACATCACCGGTCCTTCTAACATCTGGTTTCACAGCAAGCATGAACCTAGATCCGACTAATGGGCCGATGGTTTCACTTCCCTTGGCTATCTTCCAGTTTGTGAAATCACCAGAGCCAACAATGATTGCTCGTGGTTTTGGAACGGCTGCTGTTCTGATGTTCCTAGTTCTAATTCTTTTCATGCTTGCCAGAATCCTGGGTTCAGATAAGAACGTATTCGGCAATTTAGTAAAGAACATAAAGAAGCTAACAAAGAAGAAGGTTGCATAGTGAACGTAAAGCTAAGAATGCGAGTGCTGTCAGGGTTACTAACTGCAGTTGTCGTTTTTGGTTTCTCAAGCTCAGCAGCTTGGGCCGCTGACTACGTTCCAGTAAATGGTGCTGGTTCTTCTTGGTCGGCTAACGCTATCGATCAGTGGCGCAGAAACGTTGTTCAGTACGGTATGCGTGTGAACTATGCCAGCACCGGTTCATCTGATGGTAGAAACCAGTTCAAGGCTGGAACTGTTGACTTTGCGTCTTCCGAAATCCCTTACGGACTTAAAGATGGAACAGTTGTTGATGCACTTCCATCAAGAGCGTTCGCTTACATTCCACTTGTTGCTGGTGGAACAGCTCTTATGTATAACTTGAAGATTGGTGGCAAGAGATTCACCAACTTAAAGATGTCGGGAGAGACCCTGACTAAAGTTTTCACCGGAGTAATTGCCTTCTGGGATGACCCACAGATTGCTGAAGAGAACCCAGGTGTTTCCCTTCCTAAGCGAAAGATTGTTCCTGTAGTGCGCTCTGATGGTTCCGGCTCCACCGCTCAGTTCACTTCATGGATGGCAGATGAGCACACCAAGATTTGGGATGATTACTGCAAGCTAGCCGGTAGAAGTATTCCTTGTGGTTTGACATCAAACTACCCGGTTGTATCCGGCAAGGGCTATGTATCTCAGCCTGGATCACAAGGTGTATCTGGCTATGTGTCTCAGAATGCTAACGAGGGAACTATTACCTACGTTGAGTACTCCTATGCTCTAAAGACAGGTTTCCCGGTAGTCAAACTTTTGAATGACTCTAACCACTATGTATTGCCAACGGCCTCTAACGTAGCTGTTGCACTTCTAGAAGCAAAGATCGATAAGCGTCCTGGTAATTCATACCTGACTCAGATCCTTACTGGAGTTTACGACTCCAAGGATCCAAGATCATATCCACTTTCTAGCTACTCATACTTGATTGTTCCAACTGCAGTTTCTGGATCTTTCACAGCGGCAAAAGGTGCAACGCTTGGAGACTTTGCCTACTACTATCTCTGTGAAGGTCAGCAGCAGGCAGAAGTTCTTGGATACTCGCCACTACCTATCAACCTAGTAAAAGCAGGTCTTGAGCAAGTAAAGAAGATTCCTGGCGTTAGCGCTAAGGATAAAGACGTAGCCAAGTGCAACAACCCAACTTTCTCTGCCGATGGAACTAACTTGCTAGCCAAGAACGCACCAATGCCTCCAGCTGCAGACAAGTTGGGTTACACCGGAACCGATACAGGTGCTGGCGGTGGGACTGATTCGGGTAATACTGGTGGCGGTACAGACAATGGCAACACTGGTGGTGGAACTGATTCAGGTAATACTGGTGGCGGCACAGACAATGGCAACACCGGTGGAGGTAACACTGGCGGCTGGGTAGATAACGGCGGAGTTGTCGACAATGGAATCGTTGGCCCAGGCTTTTGTGATAACGACACGGGAATCTGTCAGGCGGTTTCTGCAGAGGCTATCAATCCGCCAGACCCATCTGGAAGAACTTTCGCTCAAGTACAAATCATATTGCTGATCGTGCTCTTTATGTCCCTTTTGCTCGCTGTTCCGGTCTTATCCGTAATGAGAAGAGCTAAGCAAAACTGATGAAGCCAAGAATGGTTTTGAGATTTCTTCTAGTGTCAGCAATTGGTTTGACATTTCTAGTTTCACCTTCTGCATCCACCGCTCAAGTGGGAAGTGAAGTAAACAAGACTTGGCTGTCTGACACAAGAGATCAGAGCAGTCACTTCTATGACGAGTTCAAAAACTTTGAAGTGAGCGTTTCGCAAACACGCAACCTATCTAATCAGGGTGTCACAGTTAGCTGGTCAGGTTTGAACCGAACCATGCCTGGAGAGTTTGCCAGCAACTATGTTCAAATAATGCAGTGTTGGGGCGACGAAACTGGTCCAACCCCACAGCAGTGCCAATGGGGTTCTCCAATCACAGCAACAGAAAACCTAATGGGTTCCTTCACGGCCAACCGAGACCTGATGCGTGGTGAGGACCCTCAGCAGCTTTATAACTCTTCATTCTTGATTCCGCCACCTGTAAACCAACCGTTTTTGAAATCCTACAGAGTGCCATTCAAGGCCGTTAGTGGTGAAAGCACCTTCAACTATTTCAGATACTTCTCAAACGAGACCAGCAACGAATTCTCAGCAGCCCCGACCGGAGTGAGCGGAGGAGGAGAGGCTGTTTTTGAAGTTCAAACTGCGCTTGAAGCACCTCATCTAGGCTGTGGAGCTCAAACAGCAAACGGCCCTAGAGATTGCTGGCTAGTTGTAATTCCTAGGGGTGAGTTGAGAGCTAATGGAACTAGGATTCTGCAGAATGAAAGACTTGACGGTTCCCCTTTGTCAGCTTCGAACTGGGCAAACCGAGTCCAGATTCCCCTAAGCTTTTCTCCACTAACTGTCTCATGTGCACTTGGAAATTCAGAAAGAAGAGTTGTCGGAACTGAAATGATTTCAGCGGCATTCTATTCTTGGCAGCCTTCACTATGCAAAGACATTGCAACCTTTGGTTACTCGCAAATCGGTGATGGTGAAGCAAGAAGACAGATCACAGGTTCCCTATTTGGTTCATCTGGTTTAGCGTTCATAGCTGATCCTATTGATGAAGAACTGAGGGGCAAGAACCAACTTATCTATGCTCCGGTTGCTAACTCTGCTGTGGTAATTGCGTTCAACATTGAAAAGAACTTCAAGTCAGACTCACCACTTGTTTCACAAAACGGTTCACTAGTCACTGAATTGAAATTAAATGCCAGGTTGGTCGCAAAGCTTCTAACTCAGTCTTATCGAAACGATGTTCCAGGTGGAAACACTCAAGAATATGTCAAAGACAACCCTAGAAGCATTATCAATGACCCAGAATTCATTGGATTGAATCCAGACTTTGAATACTTTCAAAGAGGAATTGAGCCCGGCGGCCTTTTGGTAGCTCTAGGCGCATCTGACTCGGCAGCACTTGTTTGGCGTTGGCTTCAAAATGACACCAAAGCCAACGCGTTCCTCAAAGGCACACCTGATCAGTGGGGCATGAAGCTAAACAAGTTCTACTCAGCTCTCGAATTAGCAACCGATTCCGAAATCGAATCTTTTCCTAAGGCAGACCTTTCAACTTTTAGGCCTAACTCCAATACCCCTGAGCCAGGTTTCTCAACTCTCGACATGAGACCGTACTCTCACGACATGTTAGATGCAGCTTCTGCGGCTAGGCGAGGTGATCCAAAGAGCAAGACACTCTGGGACCCAAACAAGATCCCTCCTGCCTTCGCTTCAGGTGGTGCTCAGCCGATTGGTCAAAGATTTATGCTGGCAATCACAGACCTTCCTGCAGCGGAGAGATATGGTCTAGGCGTTGCGACCTTGGTTAGCTCCGATGGCCAAGAGAGTAAACCTACCGCCAGCAACATGAACTCAGCCGTTGCAGCTATGCCAACAGATCGAAGCACAGGTATTTACTTTAACGATGGCAAGTCCATTAAGGGCAATGCTTATCCATGGACCTCTATGACCTATGCAGTGGTTAACGTCTGTACCCAAACTAGTAAGGCACTCTCTGAGTATGCATCTATGTTGGATTATGCAGCTGGTCCTGGGCAAATAACTGGCGAAGCGCAGGGCATGCTTCCTTACGGTTACGTGCCTCTGCAAGCAAACCTTGCTAGCAAAACTAAGCAAGCAGTTAAGTTGCTCAAGAGCAGCACTGTTGCCAAGAATTGCCCCTCCAATCTTCCTGAAGAGCAGAAACCAACTCCGACTCCTACACCTACAGAGCCGGTTGACCCAGGACCTGGACCTATTGACCCAGTAAATCCTGTTGACCCAGGCTCAGGACCAAGAGCAGACTCCTTCAAGACAATGTCTGAGGGCAGTTCAGTGAGTTCATCGGTTGTTTTGGCGTCTCTCATCTTTGGTTTCCCGGGACTGGTGTTTGGACAATTCCTTATCGCTAGGGCTAGTAAGCGCAAACAAGCGGAATCCTAGATTTGGCTTAGTTAATCATTTGTACACTTTTGATTAACCAGATTTATACCAGAATTACCACTCAAGTTCACTAAGCAAACTAAGAATGAACTTGTAATAAACACATGCTTTCCACCTTGGAACAGCAGAGTCCAACCTTCGAAAGGAACTACATTGAAGAACAAGTTGTTCGCTCAAGTAACAGTCGCCCTTAGCGGTGCAGCTGTTATTGCAGCAGGAACCGCAATGCCGGTAATGGCTGATCCAGTTTCAGTAAACAAGTATGCAGAGCTAGTCGGTCTTGGCTCTGACACAACCATGGATGTCATGGATGGTATTTCTCTAGCTCTAGGAGATGTCAGCGTTTCTGACACAAGACTAAAGCTTGCAAGCTACAAGGCAATCGGTTCAGCTGACGTAGTAGTTTCTGCAGATGGAATTGCAATTCCTCGTGCTAACGGTTCAAGTGCAGGACGTGACGCACTTCGTATCGCGATCGGTCAGATTAACTCAGGTTCTGTTGCAATCGCTCCAGATGACCTTGGTAAGTCAAGAAGTGCGGTTAGCCCTACAACTGCTCAGCTAGCTGGAAAATTCCACTACGCACGTTCATCTTCAGGTCCTAGCGGTGCGGTTGCGAACGGTGTTGTAACATACGTTCCTTTCGCCCAGGACAACATGACTTACGCAACTGCTCCTCTAAACATCACAAAGATCCCTTCAGACATTCCAGTAGGCTCAGCAGGAAACACTTCTGAAGTTTCTTTGATGAACATCTACAAGGGAAACATCACCAAGGTAATTGAGGACGCATCAACTGGTGCTTTCATCAAACTTGCTGCTCCAAGCTACACACCTGCTGCAGGTGAAGTTGCTACCACAATCCGTGCATACGTTCCTCAGGCTGGATCTGGCACACGTTCATTCTGGAACTCAACTGTTGGTATCACCGATGCAGGTATCACAAACGGTACATTCCCTGCTAAGGACATCACCCCAGGTGGAGTAACTGTTCAGGAGCACGATGGAACTGCAGTAGCGACTGACCCATACGCACTTGTTGGTTTCTCAATCTCACAGTGGGTTGCACAGACTAACGGTGTTGCTCCAAAGCGTACTGCTGGTGCAATCCTTCGTTCAATTGGCGGACTAGAGCCTGTTGTAGTTACTGACGGTGTTTACGCAACAGCGCCAACCTGGTCTGCAATCAAGAGAGCTGTGTACAACATTGTTCCTACAGCACTAATCAACGCAGATGAAGAAAATGCTTACACTCGCGCATTCAGAGGAACTAACTCTCTAGTTTGCCAAGCAAAGGCAGTAATTCAGAAGTTTGGTTACGGTCTGCTTTCTTACACAGGTGTTGACGCAGAACTTGGTGAGACCACTGGCGGACAGTCAACAATTTGTGGAAACATCATTGCAGCCAACCGTGTCTACGCTCCTTCAGCAAGCACAGTAACTCTAGGAGCTCCTGTTGTTGCTGCTAGCGGATCAAGCGCTACTGTGACTGCAACTGTTGCTTCAAACGGTAACCAGGGTGGAACAGTAACTCTGTTCTCAGGCTTTGGAACTCCAGACCAGGCAGAAGTTGCATCAGGTGTAGTAGCAAAGGGTGCAACAACTGTTGACATCACTGTTACAAACACCACTGAAGCAGCATTCGAAAAGACTGTTACAGCTCAGTTCGTACCTGTCCTTACAGGTGTTGACGTAAGCTCAAGCGCTCTAAACGGAACCACAATCACCTTGGCTGCTCCAGCTGTAGCAAAGACCGAAACTAGTGTTTCATTCGGTGCGGCAACTGTTGCATCAAACGGTCTTTCAGCAACATTCACAGCTACCTTCACTGGTGGACAGAACGGTAACCTAAATATCTACAACACAGACTTCTCAGGAGCAATCTTGAAGACTGTTGCTGTAACAGGTGCAACCGCTACTGTAACCATCGACCAGGCTAAGGGTGAGAAAGTCTCTTACAACCTTGTTGGTGAGTTCGTGCCTTCAAACGCTGAAGTTGCAACTTCAAGCAGAACAACTTCTGCTTTGCCGGTAGCGCTAAAGAACACCAGCTACACATTGATTACAGTTGGAGCGTCTTATAAGACATCAGCTCTTCCGACTGTTTCAGTAACAATCAAGGCGGGAAAGAGCACAAGCACAGTAGGAGCCACAGGAACAGTATTTGCAGTTGTTTACAACTCAAAGAAGGTTCCAGTTCAGGTTTCATCTGCACTTGTGAAGCTATCAGCTGGTAAGGCAACACTAAAGTTCGCGAAGATCACAACTGTAGGTACATACACCGTCAAGGTGTTCTACGGTGGTAGCGCAGATGTAGCCGAATCCACAACAACAAAGACCTTCAAGGTCACAAAGTAACAAAAAGCACCAAAGTCTAGGTATCGTGGCCCCCTAAACAGGGGGCCACGATATAGGCTTATTTAGGCAAACGGACAGAACGGTGTATCGAGTGAAGCTTTCTAAGGGCCTCGTTCCTAAATCCGCTATACCTAAGTTTTCTTTACCAACTATTGGCCAGAGCGCTCCGAGCTCTGACCTCATTGACAACATGGTGCCTACACCGAAACCTGAAAACATCAGATTTTTTGCAGGAAGAGCGCTAGTAGGTCTTGGTGCCGCGGCACTGGTTTTGGTGGGCCAATTGTTTATTGTTTCCCACGTGCAGTATGAGAGTGCTCAATTCAAAGCTAACGAAACTTTTAGGTTCGAATTAGCTAACGGTACTGCTCCTGTCGGGCAGGTGGATTCTGAAGGCAACCTTATCGAGCAGGGCACCCCGGTTGCAGTATTAAAAATTAAAAAGATAGACGTGAACGAAATCGTTCTAGAAGGAACATCTTCAGCAGTAACTGTGGATGGACCTGGTCACCGCAGAGACACAGTTCTACCTGGTCAAGCTGGAATATCAGTTATCTATGGAAGACAGTCTTCTTACAGCGGTGTGTTTTCCAGACTTAGCGAGCTAACTGTCGGCGATAAGATCGAAGCCATCACTGGTCAGGGTGAGAGTTCATACACAGTCTCAAACATAAGAAGAGCTGGGGACGAAGCCACGAACGGTCTTGGTTCGTCTATGGGCAGACTAACTCTTGTCTCTGCATCCGGTCTTCCATATTTTGCAACAGATGTTATTCGAGTTGAAGCAACTCTTGACGGTGCACCTAAGGCAACTCCAAACCGTGTCATTCCAAACAGAGCAATTGCCGAAAATGAAGCTGCACTGGCATCAAACATGGATGCTGTGACACCGCTAATTTTTATGACTCAGTTCTTGATACTGCTTATGTTCGCCATTAGCTGGCTTTCTAGGAAGTGGGGCAGAGTGCAGGCTTGGATTGCAGGAACCCCAGCAGTTGCTTTCTTTGGAGGCGTCTGGGCGAGTCAGATCATTCAACTACTACCGAATTTGCTTTAGAAATCACAAAGGAAAGGAACTCAAAGTGAGCCCAGCATCAGGACCTAAGTCGCCAACAACAAGCGACTCAAGAGTTGCAGTGAAGCCAATTACCATGAGTCGCTCTGCAGGTAAGAAGAGTTCAGGTTCAGCTAGCTTGGCAACCATCACAGGTGAGGATGTCTCTGCTTGGTTTGGTCAGCGTAAAGTTCTTGACCGCATCAACCTAACCATGCAGCCAGGTAAAGTTACCGCGTTGATTGGACCATCTGGTTGCGGTAAGTCAACTTTCCTAAGAGTTCTAAACAGAATGCACGAACTAGTCCCAACTGCCTCTATGGCAGGCCAGGTTTTGCTTGATGGAGTGGACATCTACGACCCAACCAAGCGCGTAACTGATGCTAGGCGTGAAATTGGTATGGTGTTCCAGAAGCCAAACCCATTCCCTGCGATGAGCATCTACGAAAACGTGATCTCTGGGCTTCGTCTTACCTCAATCAAGAAGAGCAAGAGTGAGTTCGATGACATCGTTGAGCAGTCTCTAACCAAGGCAGGACTTTGGAAAGAAGTTCAGGACCGTTTAGATGCCCCAGGTGGAGGTCTGTCAGGTGGTCAGCAGCAGCGACTATGTATTGCTCGATCACTGTCAGTGACTCCTAGAGTGCTTCTAATGGATGAGCCATGTTCAGCTCTTGACCCAACATCTACTTTCCGTATTGAAGAGACCATCTTGGAGCTAGCCAGTGAAGTTACCATCGTTATCGTTACTCACAACATGCAGCAGGCAGCCAGAGTTTCAGACCAGTGCGCATTCTTCCTAGCTGAAGCGGGAACCCCTGGTGTAATCGTTGAGCAGGGTGATACCACCAAGATCTTCCAGAACCCTGATGACCCTAGAACTCAGGACTACGTAACTGGCCGATTCGGCTAGACCTGCTTCAAAACGTAATAACTTTTGTTCTTTTGGCTAGTTTTCTAAAGATTTTAGATAGCTAGCACCATTTAAAAAGCGAGAAATCAACACAACACGATTTTGATATGTTGCTTTTGCTAAGTGCTAGTATGAGAGCCTAATTTGAATCAATAACAGCATTGGGGGCGGCGATGATAACAACAAAGATAATTTCCATGGCCAGCGAATTAGGGCCAATCAAAACCAAAATGTCTGAGGTACTAGACCGTGTGGCGGAAGAGTCTCTTCCTAAAAAATTTCCAGTCGGATATGTAACTAGGCTAACCGGGGTTGAAACTGTTTACCGAAGAATTGAGGGACAAAACACCTCAGACTTTGCGGCTATGGCTGGTCGAAAAGCTTTGCAGAGAGCTGACCTAACAATAGGTGACATTGACTTATTGATTTTTGCTTCGGCTAGTCAGGATTTGATTGAACCTGCAACAAGTCACATTGTTGCATCGCTATTAGGTGCCGAAGGTGTTCCAGTTATGGATGTCAAAAATGCCTGCAACAGCTTTCTAAATGGAATGCAGGTAGCCAATGCGCTGATCAAGATAGGGCAATACAAGAAAGTCTTGATAGTCAGCGGGGAGACACCAAGCATGGCTATTCGTTGGGCCTCTGCAGACAAAGATCAGTTCCTTAGATCATTCGCTGGTTTTACCATGAGTGACGCCGGAGCAGCAACCGTGTTAGCTGCATCAGAGGAGGACGATGAAGGAATCTTAGCCATTGAGTTCAGATCAGATTCGAACCGTTGGGATGTTGGCACACTTGGCATGGGTGGATCTAGAAGCCCACGGGACATCGAAACAACTTACTTCGATATGGATGGGCGTAAACTTGCCGAGGCCTTCATGAGTCTCGGTCCTGGAATTCTAAATGAGACTTTAGAAGCCAATGGTTACACTTGGGCAGATTTCAAGGCGATTGGAATGCATCAAGTGGCTGCACCTTATATAGATGACATTTGTAAGGTACTTAACGTTCCAACTGAAAAAGTCATAAAGACGGTAGCTGACTATGGAAACATGACAACTGCCACGATGGCGTTACAAATTGAACTTGGAATGGAAAGCGGATTACTGCGCAAAGGTGATTTGTTTGCATACATCGGTCTAGCGGGTGGTATTTCCACAGGTTTGGGAATTTTCAGGCTATGAAGCTTGCAATCTGCATTCCTTGCTACAACGAGTCCAACTACATAGCAAAAACTCTGAAATCACTGAGTTTGCAAGAAGATCGCAACTTCAAGATATTTCTTTGTGACAATGGCTCAACTGATCAAACAGCATCGATTGCGATAGCTACAGCACTGTCCTTAGAACTTGATTTAGAGGTAGTTCATGAAGACGCAAAGGGGACAGGGTCAGCATCAGATACGGCTTTTCGCAAAGCGATTACTCAAGGCTTCAATCTGATTGCCAGAACAGACGCTGATGCGTTAGTAGATCGACTTTGGACAAAAAGCATTCAAAAGCACTTTAGAAAACATCCACATGGAATGGCTTCCGGCATTACAGTGCCTATCGCAGATGAATTGACTCGAGGTAGATATTTAGTTCTGAGAGCAGCATCTCTTCTAGCTGCCACCTTTGGTCTGCTACGACCTTCAAACTACGGAGGAGGCCGACGTGGAAGATATGTGATGACCAATGGTAATAATTTGGCTATAGATAGCCAGAGTTACCTCTCTGCAGGAGGGTTTAGAAGAAGCAAAATTGAAGAACTTCACGAAGATCGAGCTCTAGTGAATGATTTGCGTTCCAAGGGGGGAAAAGTTTATCGAGTGAGGTCGATGCGAGTTCAGGTATCTGCCAGAAGAATCAATGCCTGGGGGTTGGCCAACTCCCTAAAATGGTACGCGAGCCATTCATTTCAAGGCAACGAGATAGATATTCGATGACTAATCAGGGTCTAAGGCGCGCAACTAAAAACGATCGTTGGGTTTCATTCCTATCGAGGCCGCTGGAACTGTCATTCATTCGATGGATGTCTACTTTTGGGCCAGTAGTCCGAATTCCATTCATAGGTATTTTGGTTTCAGATGGGAATATACTCCGAAGCGTCTTGATGGACACCCAGAACTTTAGTAAAACTGCCCCTGGAGGCACCAGTGACCTATGGGATCCTATCTTGCGTGGCCCAGGCTTACTCAACATGTCAGGTGTTGATCATCTTGAACTGAAACGAAAACTAACTCCTTTGTTTAATGGCAAGGTATTAGACGAAATGGTTGGCGATACCATACGTCGGTCAGCTAGACAGTTAGCAGACCAACTTAGTTCAGGTGAAAAAGTAGATGTTGTTTCTCACATAGAACTCATGGCGGCTAGAGTCGTTTGCACCTTGAGCGGATACGACATCGCTGAAACCGAAGAGCGAGAGTTATTACTGCAATTGGACAGGGCAAGGGGCTTGCTACGTTTTGTGAAGTTAACTAGAAAGCAAATGCTTCCCCATGAAGTCAAAACAGCTATTTCAGAACTTGAAAGCATCCATCTAAGAATCAGTGAGGCGTACGAGCGCAATCAGGTAGCAACCATTCCCTATCTTCTGAAACAACATGGATTCAGTAAGGACGAAGTTACATCAATCATCACCGCGCTAATCATCGCAGGAACCGAAACTGTAATCTCTCACCTGCCAAGATTTATTCAATTACTGGTGACGGGCAGAGTAATCGAAAGCGGTGAAGCAAAAGACCTAGATCTCGATGAGCTAGTTCAAGAAGGGCTTCGTGTTACCGTTCCGACACCGGTGATGCTGCGCGGTGTTGTGTCACCGGCCACGATAGGAAAGGTTTCGGTGAAACCGGGAGACCGCATCCTGCTGGCAACTACTTTAGCTTGCAGAAGAGCAGGTGGCTTTGATCCCATGCGCCCAATGCCCAAGGTACTTAGAAATCTTTGGTTCGGTGCAGGGGTTCATTTGTGCATTGGAATGCCGCTAGCACAGCTGGAAATCCTAGAAGTTACTAAGGAACTTATCAATCGCTTCAGCGGTAAGAAATTCACAATCATCGAATCAAAAATACGCAAGGGCACTCTAACTGCAGGTTACTCAAAGCTGGTGATTCAATGCCGACCTTCTTAGACAATTTGGAAACACTAGCCCAAAAACAGCCTGATGATAAAGCAATTGTCTTCTCGGCAGAGTCCATCACGTTCAGAGAACTCTGGAGAAACATCGAGCTTGTCTCGGCAAATGCCTATCGTTTGGGATACCAACCAGGAGACACTTTTATCTTTGCAAGTAAGCCGACACCTAATTCAATAAGTCTCGTGTTAGGTCTAGTTCGAGCTGGTCTTCGAGTTTCCTTTCTAGATCCTTTTACTGCTCTCAACTCATTTCACGTTCGAATCGGGTTATTAGAACCTAAGTTCGTGATTGCAGAATCAACACTCTTTACAATCGGTTCGAACAAGGCTTCGTTACTGCGAAGGCTGCTAAAGATTACTATCGCCGATTATGGCGCTATCCAAGGTGCTGATTTCTATTTCACGGGTCGAAGGCTACCCTTTCTACCAAAAAGAGCAAGAAGTGCTAGCAGAGATTTCTTTAGTCCAGTAGGTCAAGTTTCGTCAATTGGGAGAGTTCTGAATTCGGACTCAATAATCGTGTTCACCAGTGGAACCACGGCTGATCCAAAAGGTGTTGTTCACTCACTGGAATCAATTTCAGTTAATTTTGATGAAACTTCAAGAATCTTTGATTTCAAACCGAAAGATAGATTTTACTGTGGGCCAATCACCGTGGGGATGGTGGCCATGTCTTCTGGTGCCACCTGGTTTATTCCTGAGCGAAAGCCAAACTTGACCTGCAACAAGTATTTTGCCGTTCCAACAGCTGCACTTGATCTCATGAAAGAATTTGAAATTCAGGGAGCTCCGAAGAATCAAATTGAGTACTTCGGAATGGGTGGTGCACCAATCCCGCCGAGTTTGGTGCAACGGGTTATTGACGTGGTGGGCGAGGACACGCGTATCCCTTGCCTTTACGGTATGACCGAGATTCTGCCAGTTGCCTATTGTGATGGTCGTGAGAAGTTCTTGAATGTAAAGGGAGACTTTCTTGGACAACCAATTGAAGGCGTAGAAGTGCGTTTGGCAAGTGATGGTGAACTTCAAGTGCGGGGTTCTGGTCTGATGAAAAACTATCTTGGTCGTGCTCCAGAGCAATGGCACCCAACAGGTGATCTCATGAGGGTAGATAATCATGGCAACCTGCTCATGCTGGCACGAAAGAAAAACATGATGATTCGTGGTGAGATGAACATTTATCCAAGCCTTTATGAACCTGGCATCACCACAATTGTTGGCGTTCAAGACGCCGTCATGGTCGGAGTCCCAGATGAATTTCAAGATGATCAAATTGTTCTCTTCATCTTGCTAGACCAGCAGGTACCTGACTCCAAGCAGTTACGAGAGCTCATACGCTCTGAGCTACCAATCCATGTGGACAAGGAGGCTCTGCCTGATCAGGTGGTATTCCTTGAAACAATGCCGCTCACCGGTAGGGATAACAAGCGGGACATGACAAAACTTTTCGAGATAGCCAAAAAAGAATTGGCCGAGGCTAAGCAGTGAGAATCGTAATCGCCGGTGTCAGTGGAACCCTTGGAACTTATATTGCCAAGGAGCTCATTGGGTCAGGGCATGAAGTTGCTGGAATTTCTAGAACTGATCCAGGTATCTCTGGGTTGGAATTCATTTGTCATGATCTGACTAAGTCAATCAAACTAAATGACTTGAAAGAGTCAATTGTTATAAATGCAGCTGCCGTAACAAGGGATGGCTTTAGTCAAGAAATATTGAACACAAATCTTGCTATTGCCACTAACTGCCTTGCAATTTCAACTGGGCCGCAAATCCTAGTAAGTTCCTCAAGTGTGTACGACTTGAGGAAGCCGAGCGTTGAGGTGAGTACTGACCAAGCCACGGGAATGTATCCATTTCTAAACAGTTACTCGCAATCGAAGTTTGAGTCCGAGCAGATCTATGTGAGGACGCAGCGAGAGGCGATCATCCTGCGACCACATGCACTAATTGGCCCAGACGATCAGACCCTTCTGCCTAGAGTAAAAGGAGCTATCAGAAATGGTGCTCTTCGCCTGCCTAATGCCGGAAGAGCAATGCACGAATTCACTTCGTTGAAGAATTTCAGTCAGGCAATCGATTTATCTATCAGTAAATTCCGTTCCGGTTGGAATGGAAACATCACACTGAACGTCTCTGACGGCAAGGCAACTTCTATCGCTCATGCAATCAAAAATTCACTTCTTCCAGATTCAGTAAACATAACTTCAGTTCCACTGCCTATTGCAATGACTGCGGGACTTTTTGGTGAATTGTTTGCGCTAGGCGGCAGAGAGCCAAAACGGTCAAGGTATTCCATTTCACAACTGGCTTACGATCGCAGCTATGACATTAGCGAAACAAGATCCCTCCTCGGCTATGCACCAGAGGCTAACCCAGCTTTCTGAAACTACTCCACCAATACCAGCCAAGAAATATAGATTGGCCCAGAATGTTTAGCCGCTGCAGAATTCCAAAATAGGTCTGGCTGGCAAACGCCCAGAATGACCAACCAACCAAGGTGAAGGCTAGGAAACCCAGAGAAATTAGGATTCCAGTGGATCTTGAAATTGCACCGTTCTCACCCCTGCGCTTTGAAAACGCTGGCCAGAGGCAACCTAAAGCAAATGCCAAAAATGATGCAACACGATGAGCGGGAGAATAATCTGTTTGCGAAGGTGAAGAAACAAGTGCTGACGCCAACATAAACAAGGCTGCGAGCAAGAGAAGAATCTTTCCAACTCGTGCAATTGAAGTCGCTGTAAGTGATATCAAAGCGATCAGGGCTGCTTGAAAAATAATTGAACTTCTAACCACCCATTTCACGGGCGAATCGTCAGCGCTAAGTTCACTAAGGGACTGCGCCACGCTGTCGTACACTGGAAAGCAGTAGGCGCAAACAACCCAAGTTACTGGAAGTTGAAAACTAACCAACGCTGCTAGTAGGCCAACCAGCAGCTTCTTGGACTTGAAGTATTCAATAGCACCAAGCATGTTACCCAGCGTACTGCAGCACAGTTTCTATTAGGACAGGAAATAGCCGGCTAGATATCTTGTAAGCGCTCGCAGAATATCCATATTTGAAGGTAGTTTGGGGCTGAAGAGCCTTAGGTAGAGCAGATTCAACTGAAAATACTAAGGTTCATAGAGCCTTTGGCGAATGTTTTCAGCAATTGAATAACATCCTGAAATCAATGGGTAAACAACTAAAGCCCATTCCTTTAGAAGCCAGTCAACGACAATAGACTAGGGGTATGAGGAAAATTCTAGGTTTGACAAGATACGTGGTATTTGTTCCTGCTGTTGCTTCCATCATTGGAGCTCTATTGCTTATGGCTCAGGGTTCAATAGCAATGATTGAAGCTGTTTATGACAGCGTGGTGGGTAAGTCATATCTAAAGGTAACCATCGTTGAGGTTCTAACAGCAGTGGACGCAATCCTTCTTGGAACTGTGCTTTTGGTTATTGGATATGGTCTCTACGAGTTGTTTGTTGACACAGATCTTGAGGTTCCTACTTGGCTTCAGGTCAATGACCTAGATGATCTCAAGTCCAAGCTAATCGGTGTTGTTGTGGCGATTATTGCCGTTATCTTCGTTGGTGTATTTGTTGATACAGATAGAGCAGCTGACGTTGTTTCTTATGGTCTAGGTGCAGGAGCACTGGTTACAGGTCTTGCTATCTTTGCCTATGCGACTAAGAAAACAGGTCCTACTAAGAAGAATGAGCTTCCAAAGAAGTAGTTTCATAGCCTGATTTAGCGGTTACAAACCATAAACTAGGGCTCATGCGAGCATTCCGTAAATTTATGACCCGAGCATTACTGCTTGGTATTGCAGCTTTCCTTATTGTTCCAATGGTTATTCCATTTGATTCCAGTGGAACTAAAACCAACATTGAAGCAGCTGGCGCTAATGCTGAGTTTGCGACGATCAATGACATCAATGTCCACATCGATACCGAACCTTACTCAGGTAACAAGTTAGAGAATGTCCCGTTGTTTATCTTGCTTCATGGCTTTGGCGCTAGCACCTTCTCTTGGCGCTATGTGATGGATTCTATGAGTAAGCAGGGCGAAGTTCTTGCCTATGACCGACCAGGTTTTGGATTCACCGATAGACCGACCAGCTGGAGTGGGGCTAACCCATATGGCTTTGAAGGTAACTTCGAGATTCTTGATGGACTCATCGCTAAGTTCGGGGCGGACCAAGAAGTCATCCTGGTTGGCCATTCAGCCGGAGGCAGCCTAGCTGCAGAGTATGCAAGGTTGAACCCAGACAAGGTCCAGAGACTCATTCTCGTGGCTCCTGCGGTCTATTCAAATGGCACAGGGACCTCTTGGATCAACCCACTAAAGGTCATCCCACAGATTGACCGTCTAGGGCCATTCCTAGTCCGTGAGATAGCAACAAGCGGCCAAGACCTGCTGGTAAGGAGCTACTACGACCAGTCTCAACTGACTGAAGAGGTTCGCGAGGGCTACACCGCTCCACTGCAGATAACGGGCTGGGAAAGGGCATTCTGGGAGTTTTCAACGGCCCCTAGAGACAGCAAACTGGTTGAAAACCTAGCTTCAATCAACCAGCCAACATTGTTGATTACAGGCAAGTTTGATGAAGTAGTGCCAACTGCTAATACCGAGAAACTAGCCACTGAGATCAAGAACAACAAGCTGGTTCTTGTACCTAAGAGCGCTCACTTGCCCCAAGAAGAGCAGCCAAACATCTTCAACTCAGAGGTTGCTACCTGGGTCAAGGAAACAACCCCGTAAAGACTTTAGTTTAATAAAAAGAGGGAGTGAATAATCACTCCCTCTTCTTGCTTTGAAGTTAGCCGATTGTCAGAGTCCAATCAACAACTGTTGGGTAGATCACGCCGTTTTTGCTCTTCTTCTTCCAGTCGTATGACTTGTAGCGAGTGTAGGTAGTTGGCCAACGGCGATCTCTGGTTACCTTCGCCTTCGCTGTGATTTGAACCCCAGACTTCCAAGCTGCATATGCATTCTTATCTAGAACACATGTTGCCTCTCCGGTGAAGTTCTTGAAGTCCAAGTAACCAGGAGATTTGACTGGCTTACCCTTAACTATCTTTGTGGTGGTGTACTTGCTCGACATGGCTTGGTAAGTCTTGATAAGAGCTGCTAGACCCTTAGCGTTGAGCTTTGCCTCCGGAACAACTAGGTTGTTTCCACCAAGCGCTGGTGTAATTATCTTCTTAGTCTTCGCATCAGTTACTGCGATACCGAAAGAGTTGCGCTTACAGACTTGTACCTTGCCAGTTGTGCTGCCCTTAGGTGTGTACGAGATAGTTATGTCAGCGTAAATAGGGCCAATCCAGCGACCCTTAGAAAGAGGCTGCACTGTAACGGTCTTCTTCTTGTTATCAACCTTGACAGTAAATGCGTTGCTTCCAAGCATCGGAGTGGTGCCGCCAGTAGCTGGCAATGCAGCAACTTGTGGCTTCTCAGGTGTAACACCGCCTGGAGGAGGTGTTGGTTCGATGTGGGTAGCTCGAAGTTCAACCACTCTGTTTACTGCTGCGTTGTATCTTCCATTACCCGGTTGAGAGACCTGAATGTTACAAACGAAGTCACTATCAACTCTAGGAACGACAGTTAGGTCAGCATTCCAAATCACTAAACCTGACTCATCGATATCACAGACTTCTGGGTGAAGTGATGTGTAAATCGGAGTCAAACCAGAACTTGATGAAGCAATGAACTGGAAGCCGGCAGGATGATCTGTTGCAGCCGGAGCTAAAGTGGTTCCGCCAGGAATTACTGCTCCTGGTGATACTGAACTTAGAGTTTGTGAAAGCTTCTCAACCACAAAAGTTTTAGAATCTTCGGCTAGGGTGTTCCCTGAACCAGCTGAGGCCTTAACTGTACAACTACCACCAGAAACAACCTTCAACATGTTTGATGAGTCAACGACACAAACACTACTTGGACTTGCGCTGTATGTAATTGGCAGCTTCATCGCATCAACAGCTTTTCCGGTAAGGGCAATAGCTGGATGATCGGCTGGTACGCCATCCATAATATTGGCTGGCAGGTTGAACGCAATTAGGTTCTTACCCGATTCCACAACTGTGAGATTGAATGTTGCTGTGTCGCTTGCCCCCACGGAGTCGGTTAGCTTCACAGTGAATGTGAATGAACCGGCAGTAGTTGGGGTCCCCGTGATTTGACCAGAGTCTGGGTTGAGGCTTAATCCAGCAGGAAGGGTTCCATTAGAAACAGTCCACGCACCAGTAGCGCCAATTGCTGAGGTTCCTTGGGTGAATAGCTGTGTGACGGCATCCATTACAGAACTCGCAACTGTTGGCGGCAATGTCAATGGAGTTTCAATAGTTGGCGGAGCGGCCACTGTCAGATTCAGATTCTTACTTCCAGGGACTCCATTTGAATCGGTCAAGGTAACTCCAATAACGAATGAACCTGCCTCTGTAGGCGTACCTGAGATAACACCTGTGTCGGGGTTAATGCTCAAGCCTGCAGGAAGACCAATTGCCTTCCAAGCACCAGTTGCAGGAACTGTTGCTCCGACTCCTAAAGTGAAAGTTTGGCTAACAGGACTAATTGCAGTTCCCTGAATCGCGGTTGGGGTAACAGGGCTTGGTGTTGTAACTGTAGGAGCTGCTGCAACCAAGATGCTGAATTGAGCTGTGGCAAATAGACCTGCCTGGTCTACTACTTTTACAGTGAATGTGGCTGTTCCTAGTGTTGTAGGTGTTCCAGAGATCACACCGGTTGTGGTACTCATGCTTAGCCCAGCAGGAAGAGATCCAGCAGTGATGCTCCAAGCAGCAGCAGTTAGAAGCGGGTAGCTACCCTCTGCCGCAACTAGTTGGGCAGGTGACATAACGATGTTTCTTCCAACAGGCGGTAGCGCGGTTACAGCAGGAGCTACTGCAGTTGCTGAAGTAATCCGTGGAGCGTTGAGCACTGGAAGAGTTAGGGTCTTCGAGTTCTTAACACCATTTGAATCAGTGATGATGAAGTTGATCGGATACAGTCCAGCCTGTGTGGCTGTGCCGGTTAGCTGTCCCGTTGCCTCATTGAGAGAAATACCCGCAGGCAGAGGAGTGGTTGGATCAACCGTCCAAACTGTTCCAGTTGTTGGAATAGTTCCAGTACCTCTGGTTGCAGCCAAAGTTACAGGTGTCATTGCAACACCGGAAGTTACTATTGGAAGTGGGTCGGCGGTAGTTATGGTTGGCGGTGTAACAACCGTGATTGTGAATTCTTTGGTTGCGCTCAAGCCGTATTCATCAGTGACTCTAAGAGTGAACTTCTGAACGCCAGCAACGCTTGGAATACCCATGATTCGACCAGTATTTGGGTTTACCCACATACCGGCTGGTAATCCAGTGTTTGGCGCGGTTACTACCCAACCATCGGTTGTAAGAATGTTTCCGGTGCCCTTAGTTACAATCTGTGGGACCTGAGTCATCTCTCTGTTGAGAGCAACAATTCCAAGATCAGCACCAGTAGCGATAGTTGGGGGAGCAGCAACAACTACCTGCTCAAGCTTTGTGCCAGACAGACCATTTACGTCTGTGACTGTAAAGGTAACGTCAAACTCTCCAGACACTGTAGGTGTTCCAGTCACTGCACCAGTAGTTGTATTTAGTGTGAGTCCAGCTGGCAGACCAACTGCTGACCAAGCATTTGCACTTAGCAGTGCACCAGTACCAGCAGTCTTTGTCTGAGTCCAAGTTGCAATAGCAGAGTTCAGGATCATTGCGGCTGGGTTCACAGTTGTCACAGTTGGTGGGGCAATTGTGCTGATTGTGTATGTCTTGGTAGCCGTAAGCCCCTTGCTGTCAGTGAGTGTGACAACAACGGAAGCATTCGTAACAACAGCTGTTGGAGTTCCACTGATCACTCCTGTGTCGGGGTTAATGACCATCCCTGCAGGTAAACCAGTGGCAGACCATGCACCTGTCGCTGGAAGAGGTGAACTTCCCACTTCTGCTGTCTGGGTGAAAGGTGACATAGGAACCTGTGTCGACAGCGGTTCCACTGCAGGAGTTCCAGTTACTCGGTCTGGAGTTGTTGTGTTGGTGATGGTTGGCTTTGTCCCGACATAGAGCGCAAACTGCTTCTCATCGCTTAAACCTGCAGCATCGGTGACAACAACAATAAAGCTGTAGTTACCAATCGTTGTCGGAGTTCCTGTGATCGCTCCAGTTGCTGCGTTCAAAGTTAATCCAGCAGGAATCACACCCGGCGCTTTGATTGCGTAACTTGTAATGTTTGCAGTTCCAGGCGAAGCCAGAACCCCCATTTGATTTGCAGTGAGAGCAACATTCTGAACGATTGCTCGGAATGGGCTCGGTTCAAGAATTGATGGTGGCTCTGCTATAACCATGGTCAATGTCTTCGAGCTCTTTGATCCAAGTGAATCAGTTAAAGACACAACGATATTTGTGTATGTTCCACCTAGGGTAGGGGTTCCCGTGATTACACCAGTATCTGGGTTGATAACCAAGCCATTAGGTAGGCCTGTCGAACTCCAAGCTCCTGTAGCAGGAACACTTGCACCCGAAGCCAAAGTGAAAGTTTGGTTAATTGGCTGGATTGCTGATCTGGCTATAGCTTGAGCCAATGGGCTTGGGGTGGTTACAGCACTTGGGCCTGTAACTGTAAGTATGAGAGTCTTAGGAAGCGAAGCCACTCCATTGACGTCAAATACAGTTACAACTATGTTAAAGCTTCCTGCAGCTACAGAAGTTGTTCCTGTAATCGCGCCGGTAGTGGCATTCAGGGTCAGTCCAGTTGGAAGTCCTGTTGCGCTCCATGCTGTTCCAGTTGTCCTAATTAGATCTGTGCCCTTAGTCGCTGCAAGTAGGAAGTTTGGATAAGCCAAACCAATCTGAGCAACTGGCAGAGAAGTGGATGCTACGGAAGGTCGTTCAATGACATTCCAAGTAAGAGTCTTGGAACCAACGGCTCCGTAACTATCTCTTACTTTTACCAACGGAGTGTAGATGCCAGGAGTGGTAGGAGTGCCACTCATCACACCGCTGTTCGCGTTGATGGTGACACCGGCCGGTAGTCCAGTAGCGCTCCATGCACCGTTGACAGCAAGTGTTGAGTAGGCATAGGCGTAAATTGACCCAGCATTAAATGAGTTTGATTCTGTATCTGCAACTCCGGCAATAGATGTCAAAACACCAGTAGTAATAGTAGGTGGTGTCAAGATGTCAATATTAAACACATGTGTATCTGTCAGCCCAATAGAGTCGGTAACGGTAACTGTAAAGACCACGATTCCACTGTTGTTCATCTGTGGAACAGTTGCAGTTCCAGTGATCACACCGGTGTCAGGATTAAGAGTCAGACCCGTTGGTAGAGCACCACTGGTAATTGCCCACGCACCAGTGGCTGCAAGAGGGAATGTGCCAGGGTTCACAGTAACGGCAAACGGTTCAATTGGCAGATTCAACTGCACATATGGCAGCCAAGTCTTAGTCTGACCAGCTTCAACTACGTTCGAGATAACTGGCGCTGTACCGATCTTGATTGGAAGGGTCTTGAACGCGCGTCGTCCATCATTCGCGGTGTATTGAATTGTGACATCGAATGTTCCTGCGACGCTTGCGGTTCCTGATATCAAACCATTGGAAGGGTTGTAAGTAAGCCCTGTTGGCAATCCTGTGACATTCCAAGGGCTCGCTGGCATAGTTGCGCTACCAGCAGTACCTGAAAGAGTGTGTGAATAACTTGTGTTGATTAGGTCACTTGGTAAAGCAGTTGTATTGATAACAGGTGCTACAGCTTGAACTGTTGCTGCCACTGTTGCATATGCAGGTGATCCAAGAGCGTCTTTGATCATGTAAGTAACGGCATTCGCGTTGCCTGTCCAGTTTGCAACCTGTGTGAAGGTAACTACTCCGGTCGAGGCAACTGCATAGGTTCCCTGACCAGCTACTGTCACTGAGGTAAGTGCACAGACGGTAGTTGTTCCAACCGCACAAAGCTTGACTGAGCCTGCATCAATGGTTGTTCCAGCAGTTGCAGCGTCATTCGTGACAACGTTAACTGTTATCGGAGCTCTAAAGTCTCCGGTAAGAGTGTCATTGTTGGCGGTAGGAGCTTCAAGCACAGTTGGGGTTAGCACTGCGGAATCTGTACGTCCTCTGTCATCTGAAATTTGATAGGTGATTGGTTTGGCAACACCTGTGAAACCAGATACGGGAGTGAAAGTAACCTTACCTGCGCCATTCAGGCTGTAAGTTCCCTCTGCAGAATCTATTGTGACGGCAGTAGTTGCACAAACTGCAGGTGTACCAGAACAAAGCTTAAGGGTCGATTGACTCCAAGCCGCTCCAGTAGTCGGTCTGTCATTCGCAAGAATATCTAAAGCAGTTGCGGTATTTTTACCCACATAAAGAGAGTCAGCGTTCGCATCCGCAGGAACTGTGTAAAGTGCCTGAATAGCTTGGTTATTGCCAACGGTAGTTGTAAATGCTGGTGAGTCAAGAGAAGCCTGAGCCGTGAAGTTCACAGATGCAGTCGACACACATGTAACTGCACTTCCAGCACAAAGACGAGCTGTAGTTGCGTCACCCGTTCCAACCCCTCCAACTGCGTCTAAGTCTGCAAAGTTGACTTTGTAACTTCCAGGTTCTAGATAACCAAAGCTAAATTCACCTAGGGCATTTGAAGTTGTTGTGATTGGCTGGTTATTCGAGCCAAGTTTTGGATTTCCAGTAACACCATCATTCAAACTTATTCTTGCCCCTGATATCGCGGGCCCCGAGGATCCGTTCGTCACCGTTCCGGATACCAGCGAACCACATTGTGAACCTGTCGGAGCTTTGATTGAAAGGGTTGCGTTTGCAGTTGTGTAAGTAGTTCGCACACCAGCCTGACTAATTGTTACACCAGCAGCAGCAAAAGTTGTTGAACCATCTACTGGAGTTACGTACTGAACCAGGTTAGGGCAAATAACATTTGTGGTTAGTGTCATACAAAGTTGCGCAGCTTCGGAACTAACTGAAATAGTCCCGACCGCAGTTGTGATTGTTGCTCTATTTACAAAGTCAATTACAAAGGTAGGGTCATTGCCTGCATCAGATACCTTTAGACCACTTAGATCTGCGGTAGCCGTAGCGCCATTTACAACAAGTGGAATACTTAGCCATGACTTACCACTACTAACTATTGGCGCGCCTGCTTTGTCCAACACGGTCAAGCTCGCTGAAGAATAGTCAGTTCCAGCAACAACGTTGCTTAGCACAAATTTGTTATATGTAGCCAGGCTCACGCTTGCATCACAAGCCATTCTTGGAACAAGCAAAGCACCATCGAAAGTCGATCTAGGAGATGGTGAAGGACAGCCGAAATCAGAAGATGTGATATCAATATTTCTGATGACACCATCATCGCCGTTAGTCCACAAACAATTTGGGTTATCAGGGTCTAATTGGCGAGTGTAAACCTTTGGCACGTACTTGTAACCAGCGATGCCACTGTCGTTCCACTTTGCGCAACCAGCGTTGGTTGCAACGTCAAAACACCACAAGTTACCTGATGTGTATACATCGCTATAAATGACCTTAGATCCCGAGGTTACACCTTCGTTCGAGTAGAACCAGTTCTTACTCATTTGACTGTGCAAAGTTGAATTAGCTTTGAATGTAGCTCCTGCGTAGTTAAAACAAGTTGCAGATGGGTGGAAACAGACACCGAGTTGATTTCCCTGAGCGTCAGGCTCGATATAAACGGCTGATTGTATTGCAGAAAATTTGTGATCCGCACTTGGCCATCCAGCACAAGTCTCTAGTGTCCTACTATCAACACAAACAGCTGTATCTGCTTGGTAACCAATTACCAGCCCGCGCCAGCTAATAAGGTTCTGTACAGCATCACCTTGATTTACTGGAACTCTTGTAGTTGAGGGAAGCTCCTTTGCACAATCGGCTCCTAGACCGTCATTGGCTAGGTAGTCGATACAAGTTAGAACTCCAGCAGTGTTTGCCCAACTAAATAGCATTCCGTTTGATTCAACAAGATTAGTGGATGAATATGCTGTTGTACCTGCAGCGGCAGTTAGCATTGGGTGATACGCGGTTGCCTTTGATCCACCGCATGGTTTAGGTGAGTTGATGACGTTGATGTCAATACACATGTAACCAGGCCCACTTGCGTCAGCCGTATTAAACCAAAGATGGTTGTTTACATTGTCAACAAAGTTTGACGGGCGGTCGTTTGAGACGAATCCCCAAGTAGTGAGGCTCAGTGGCCAGCTAGATCCACAGGAAGTCCCATCTATTCTCTTTCGACAATCTGTCGCCGACGGTGAACCGTGGTGGTAAGTATTGAATAGATAACCACGCGAATCAAATACCACGTCATAGCCATCCCCGTTAGAACCTGTAGCAGTTCTAGTTGATCCGTTTGCAGGGATTTGAACGCTTCTTGAAAGTATCTGTTTACCTTCAGTAGTTAAACCTGCCGAGTCGATAGGTCCAGTTGCCTTCACTTTTATAACAGAAGCCCAATTGGTAGGAGTTGATAGGAAGTTCACACCGTCTTGTGAGTATCTAACAGTCCAACCAGTTGGTGCGATGACATCATCAGGAGAGGTTAATCGAACCTTGGCTGGGTCAATAGTTTGAATGACCTCTTGAGTCGAGTTGTCCGTAGAGGTGACCATAGGCATGGTCGTTGACAATAGGACTTTGCCACCTGATTCCACGCTATTCACCGATAGGGTATTTGACACAGTTGGAGCTGCGGAGGCTATAGAAGGAATAAATGCCACCGCCCCTGTGACTAGGGCCAATGTGGCAGCGACAGCAGGAACTCTTGAAAGAAATGGGCGATTTAGTCTCATGGCTTGAATCATTTCATTTCGTATTCAAGGCAAACCTTGTTTAATCTATATAACGAATAAACGAGATACTTACTTCGTTATTACGAATCTGAATCTGAAAGAAACCTCTACTTAAGTAAGGAAGCCATCTGCTTATAAATCAGCTTCGCAGCAAACAATGGGTTCAATCGAGATAGGAAGTCCATGGTCTTAGCGTCTTTACCAATGACTACTCTTGGGGTGTTCTTCTCTATTGCATCAACCATAAGTTTTGCTGCTACATCAGCTGCGGTTGTTGGGAAAGAAGATGCACTTGAATCTGCTTGCATGTTTGCCATGCCTGAGTTAGCTGCAATGTTAGTTGCGATTGCACCAGGGAAAACAATGGTCACACCTACCTTGGTATCCATAAGTTCAGATCTCAAACCTTCGGTCAGTAACTTGATAGCTGCCTTTGATGCGCCATAAACACTTTGGCCAGGAACAGGTGCATAAGCACCCATAGAAGAAACATTCAGAATGTGTGCTTCTGGTCGTTGAAGTAATTCAGGTAGAAATGCTTTGATGAGCATTACTGGGCCATTGAAGTTCACATTCATTACATGGTGAACATCATCCATGGAAAGATCATTTACCTTCACAAATGGCTGAATGATTCCAGCGTTGTTGATTAGCGCATCAACTGCACCTAGAGCCTTGGTTACTTCAGCTGGGAGAGCAGCTACTGCCTTAGCGTCAGAAACATCCAGGATGTGCTCAGAACATGTGCCAGCTAAGCCCTTTACTAGAGCAGTGGTTTCAGCAAGAGTTTCTTTACGGAAATCAACCAGAGCAACTTTGGCACCTTTACGAACTAGCTCTAATGCAAGCTCACGACCCATGCCACTGCCAGCACCTGTAACTACAACGACTTTTCCAGCTAACTTCAAGTTTTTCCTTTATCTTGTCTTGAGTTTATCCCCGGTTCCTCTAGAAGCTTGCCCCAGGCATTTAGGCACTTAGGAGCAAGCGAACAATCCAGTAACCTTAGAGCATGAATCTAAAAGATATTGAACTTGTAATGCTTGATGGCTCAACCAAGACCTTTGGTGAGATCCAAGGCAAAGTGACCATGGTTGTCAACGTTGCCTCTAGATGTGGCCTTAGTCCACAGTATGAAACCCTTGAAGCAATGCAGAAGAAATACAAGGACAAGGGATTCACAGTGGTTGGTGTGCCATCCAACCAGTTCTTCCAAGAACTAAAGTCATCAGATGACATCTCTGAGTACTGCTCAACTACCTGGGGAGTAACCTTCCCAATGACTGAGAAGTCAAAGTTAAACGGTAAGAATGCTCACCCTCTATACAAAGAGCTAACTAAGTCAGTAGATGCTGAAGGTAATGCAGGAAATGTGAAGTGGAACTTCGAGAAGTTCCTAGTTCTTGAAAACGGTGAGGTCAAGAGATTTAGACCAACCACCAAGCCTGATGCTGCTCCAATTATTGAAGCAATCGAAGCAAACCTAGCTAAATAGAACTAGTTGCTTCCGGTCAGGAAGTTCACTTCATCCGAACTTAGAGTCACACTCTGAATTAAAGCAGTCAATTGCTCAACTGTTCTTCCTGAAGCGATTGGAACAGTTACGCCAGGTCGATTTCTAAGCCATTCAAGAGCAACAGCAGTGTTTGATACGGAGTGTCTCTTGGCAATCTCTTCAACTCGGCTTAGTAGTGCATAGTTCTCAGGATTAGCGTAGTTATTGCCAACAGCCACAGCTCGAGCAGAGTCTACATTCTGACCCTCTTTGTATTTTCCAGAGAGGAAACCACTACCAAGAGTTGAATAAGGTAACCCTGAGATTCCAAAGTCTTGAACAGATCTAGCACCATCAGACTCGTATGGTTCTCTAGCAACAAGACTGTATCTGTTCTGCAAAGCAATGTAGCTTGCAAAGTTATTGTCCTTGCTGATCTTTAGAGCAAGCTCAAGACGTTCATAGGTGTAGTTAGATGCAGCGATGTATCGAACTTTTCCTGAAGTCACTAGTTCATTGAATGCAGAGAGTGTTTCCTCGAGATCTGTTTCTAAGTCATCACTGTGTGCATAGTAGATGTCGATGTAATCGGTGTTTAGTCTTCGAAGGCTGTCTTCACAGGCAAGAGCTATGTTCTTTGCCCCTAGGCCTTTACGAGTCTCAAGCATTGCTACCTTGGTAGCAACAACTGTTTGCTCTCTTTTGCCTGACTTCTTGAACCAGTTACCAATTACTGTTTCACTCTCGCCACCCTGGTTACCCTCTTTCCAAGCAGAGTAAACATCAGCTGAGTCAATGAAGTTATTGCCATGCTCACTAAGAAGATCTAGCAGAGCAAATGATTGCTCTTGGTCTGCTGTCCAGCCAAAAACGTTTCCGCCAAAACAAAGGTTAGAAACCTTTAGGTCTGTTTTAGGAAGAGTTAGCACTACTTCTTGACTCGGGTTTTGATAAGCGATGCAACGGTAGCAATAGTGATGGTTACCAGAATCACGCCAAGAGAAGTGTTGGTGCTTATCTCAGGTAGGCCTTCGAAGTGCTTTCCACCGTTAATAAATGGCAACTCGTTCTCGTGCAATGCGTGAATGACTAGCTTGACACCAATCCAAGCAAGGATTACTGACAGACCAATACCCAGGTAAACAAGTCTTGAAAGCAGTCCACTTAGTAAGAAGAACAGGTGGCGAAGACCAAGTAGAGCAAAAGCGTTAGCAGTGAAGACAATGTATGGTTCTTTAGTTAGACCATAAACAGCAGGGATGCTGTCTAGAGCAAAGAGTAAGTCAGCGCTACCGATAGCAATCATCGCGAAAAGTAGCGGGGTGTAGTAACGCTTACCATTCTGCTTAATCGAGATCTTCGAACCGTGATATTCCTCGGTTACATTAACTCTTCTCTTGATGAAGTCAATGAACTTTCCGCCTGGGGCATCTTCAGATCCATGTTTCTTGAAGTGGTCGCGAACTAGTGTGTATGCGGTGTAAATCAAGAACGCACCGAATAGGTAGAACACCCATGAGAATCTCGCGATAGCTACTGCACCGATAGCAATGAAGATAAATCGAAGTACTAGAGCAATCAAAATACCAATTGTTAGAGCCTGGCGCTTTGCCTTTTCAGGAACGGCAAGCTTGGTGAAGATGATGAGGAAGATGAATAGGTTGTCAATGGACAAACTGTACTCGGTAATAAAGCCGGCTAGGTATTCGCTGCCAAAAGGTTTACCCCAAACCTGGTCTACATAGAAGTAAAAACCAATCGCAGCAGCTAAAAACACGCTGGTAAAGATGGCCGACTCTTTGAAGGTCGGGTCACCTTTGCGCTTTAGCTGAAAAACAAGGTCGATGAAGATCACAGCAGTGATGATGATTGCTGTAATAGCCCAGACTTCTAGTGGAACATTCATTGATGGAGTTGTCATGGATAAATCTTACCCGAGAGAGCAGACGGCTAGGAGGCTCTAAACCTCCGCTCCCAGCGTTTGAAACTAATTAGCAAATGACTCAATTGGAGGACATGAGCAAACTAGGTTTCTGTCACCATAAACGTTGTCAATACGGTTCACGATTGGCCAATACTTGTTTCTGAACTGCTTGGCAGGGAAGACTGCAGTCTCGCGGTCATATTTCCTGTTCCATTCAGATGCTATGTTCTTGGCTGTGTGGGGAGCATTTCTCAAAGGGGATTCTTCGATTGAATACTTGCCCGAGGCAACTTCATCAATCTCAGCTTTGATAGCCAACATGGCGTCAATGAAGCGATCAACTTCTTCTTTAGGTTCAGATTCGGTTGGCTCAATCATTAGAGTTCCAGCAACTGGGAAGGACATGGTTGGAGCGTGGAAACCATAGTCAATCAAACGCTTGGCAACATCTTCTCCAGTAACCCCAGTGTCTTTAGTGATACCTCTGATGTCGATGATGCACTCGTGAGCAATCAAGCCATTCTTGCCTGTGTATAGAAGAGGGAATGCGTGATCTAGTTTCTTAGCAATGTAGTTAGCTGACAGAACAGCAACTGCTGTTGCATTCTGCAAACCATGAGCACCCATCATTCTGATGTATGCCCAAGAGATAGGAAGAATGCTTGCTGAACCATATGGTGCAGCTGAAACAGGTCCATAACTAGGCAGAGTTGATTGAGCTCTATCGTGACCTGGTAGGAATCCCTTTAGGTGAGATCTAGCTGCTACTGGACCAACACCTGGACCACCACCACCGTGAGGAATACAGAAGGTCTTGTGTAGGTTTAGGTGGCTAACATCTCCACCAAATAGACCGAACTTCGCATAACCAACAACAGCATTGGTGTTTGCTCCATCGATGTAAACCTGACCACCGGCAGAATGCACCTGATCACAGATATCAACAATGGCTTCCTCATAAACACCGTGGGTGCTTGGGTAGGTCACCATCAGAGCAGCTAGTTTGTCCCCAGTAGCTGCAATCTTGGTCTCAAGATCTGCAACGGCAACGTTTCCATTCTCATCACAGGCAACAACTACTACTTCCATACCTGCAAGAACAGCAGAAGCAGCGTTAGTGCCGTGAGCACTGGAAGGGATTAGGCAGATGGTTCTCTGCTTGTCTCCGCGAGATAGGTGATAGCCACGAATAGCCAATAGACCAGCTAGTTCACCTTGGCTACCAGCATTAGGTTGCAGCGAGACTTCTTCGTAACCAGTGACGTCTGAAAGCCATGAGGTCAGTTGGTTGATTAGTTCTAGATATCCTTGAACATCTTCCTTAGGTGCAAATGGGTGAAGTCCAGCAAACTCAGGCCAAGTCACTGCTTCCATCTCTGTTGTTGAGTTCAACTTCATGGTGCAAGAACCTAGCGGAATCATTCCTCTGTCCAAAGCGAAGTCATAGTCAGCTAGACGCTTCAGATATCTCAACATTGCAGTTTCTGAATGATAAGAATTAAAGACTTCGTGAGTTAAGTACTCAGTCTTTCGAGCAAGTGCCAGATCAACCTTGGTGTTTTTGAGTTCTGCTGAAACACCAAAAGCTGCAAGCACATGTTCAAGTGTTTCTTTAGAAGTTGTTTCATCGATGGAGATACCGATGGTCTTCTGATCCAGGACAAGCATTGTGATGTTCTTGCTTCTTGCTGCTTCAAAAACTTTCTTTGAATCAACGTTAGAAACAGTGAAGGTATCAAAGAAGTTACTAGTTGATACTTCTAATCCAGCATCTCGAAGAGCGTTAGCTAGTGAGTGAGTCTTTGAAAGCACGTCTTCAGCGATGGCCTTTAGTCTTGCTGGTCCGTGATAGACGGCATACATTCCTGCCATAACCGCAAGAAGTACCTGAGCTGTACAGATGTTAGATGTTGCTCTCTCACGTCTGATGTGTTGTTCTCTAGTCTGCAGAGTCAAACGATATGCAGGGGAGCCATCAGAGGTAATTGAAACACCAACCAAACGTCCTGGCATTGATCTTTCTAGGTCTTCTCTAACCGCTAGATAACCTGCGTGCGGACCACCAAAGCCCATAGGAACACCGAAGCGTTGGGTTGAACCAATAACCACATCAGCACCCATCTCGCCTGGAGGTGTGTAAAGAGTTAGAGCTAGTAGGTCAGCTGCAGCTACAGCGATTGCGTTGTGTTCTTTCACATGAGCAAACAAAGCAGTTAAGTCATAGATCTGACCTGATGCACCTGGGTACTGAGCAAAGACTCCAAAGAACTCTTCTGAAAGAAGAGCCGGGTTCTTTGAAGCTTCTGCTAGGTCAAAGTAACGTACCTCGATGTTTACTGGTTCTGCTCTGTGATCTAGAAGTGCTTTAGTCTGCGGGAATATGTCGCTTGAGACATAGAAGATGTTGGATTCATTTGATGATGAACGTCTAGCAATAAGCATTGCTTCAACTGCTGCAGTTCCTTCATCAAGCATTGAACCGTTAGCTGTCTTCATTCCAGTTAGGTCAGTGACCATAGTCTGGAAGTTGATGATTGCTTCTAGACGTCCCTGAGAGATCTCAGGTTGGTAAGGAGTGTAAGCGGTATACCAAGAAGGGTTCTCTAGAACATTTCTCTTGATAACTGAAGGAGTGTTGGTGCCGTAGTAACCCTGACCCATCAAAGATGTGGTTACGCGGTTCTTAGAAGCAATCTTTCTAAGTTCAGCAATGGCTTCAGCTTCTGAAATCGCTGCAGGAAGTAAAGAGCCCCCTTCAAAGCGAATTGCTTCTGGAAGAGCAGCATCTAGTAGTTCTGCAAGTGTTGAATACCCGAGGGTAGCCAACATGTCTTTCTGGTCTTGAGCGTTAGGCCCAATATGACGGTACTGAAAGTCCTCGTGAGCAAGCACCATCGATGTTTAGCCTTCTCCGGTCAACGCTGCATACTCTTCAGCACTCATAAGTTCAGGAAGGGAAGTGAACTTCACCTTGATTAGCCAGCCTGCACCAAAAGGATCGGTGTTCACAGTTTCAGGAGCAGAGACAACTACATCGTTGATCTCAACTACTTCTCCATCTAGTGGTGCATAAAGTTCACCAACAGACTTAGTTGATTCAATCTCGCCACAAATCTTCATGTATGTAGTCGAAGTTCCTACCTTAGGTAGATCTACGAAGACTACGTCTCCTAGCTTTTCAGCTGCGTATGCAGTGATGCCGATTGTGGCAACATCACCTTCTACTAGGACCCACTCGTGCTCTTTGGTGTATTGGCGGTTAGTTGGATTGCTCATGATTTTCCTTTTGGGTTATTTTGAACGTTTGTAGAAAGGTAGTTTGACAATAGTCATTGGTAGGCGGGTTCCTCTGATATCAACACTCACAGTGTTGCCAATTTCAGAAAGATCTGTCTCTAGGTAGCCCATTGCCACTGGATAACCCAGGGTAGGAGATAGAGCACCTGAAGTAATGATTCCTATTTGGACTGTTGATTCACTGTCAACAAATAGCGGGTAGTCGGCTCTGGCTGCTCTCTTGCCTTCGCCAACAAGACCAACAAGCTTTCTTGAAGGAGTCTTGGCTGATAGTTCTTGTAGAGCATCTTTACCAACAAAGTCATCGCGCTCTAGTCTGACGACTCTGGCAAATCCAGCTTCGTAAGGATTCACATCTAGGTTTAGTTCATGTCCGTATAGTGGCATTCCTGCTTCTAGTCGCAAAGTATCTCTAGACGCTAGTCCACATGGCACAGCGCCTGCCGAAATAAGCGAATTGAAAACCTTCACTGCATCATCACTACTAAATAGAACTTCAAATCCATCCTCACCGGTATAACCAGTTCGACATAGATAGGCATTCACCCCATCAACAGTGCCTTCTCCAATTGAGTAGTAAGGAAGAGTGGATAGATCTTTGTCAGTGATTGATTGCAAATACTTCGTTGCGTTAGGGCCTTGAATTGCAAGAAGAGCGAAGTCATCGCTTCTGTCTTGAACGCCAGCAAAGTTAAGGGTTGCTGCTCGTTCTTTCAAAGCACTAACGACAGCTTCTCGGTTACCTGCGTTAGCGATAACCAGAAATGATTCTTCTTCAAGGCGATAAACAATAAGGTCATCGATGATGCCGCCATCGTTATTGCAGATCAAAGAGTATTTAGCTTTGCCATTTTCAATAAGTGATGCTTGACCAACTAGTGAATAGTCAAGGAAAACTGCTGCTCCATCACCTTTGATAAAGATTTCTGCCATGTGACTAATGTCAAATACCCCTGCATTAGTTCTAACAGCCTCATGTTCGGCTAGATCGCTTGAGTATCTAACTGGCATGTCCCAACCACCGAAATCGGTGAAGCTCGCCCCTAGACGGGCATGTTCAGCGTGCAAAGGGGTTTGAGGCATATGGCTAATTTACGCCAAGTTGGGGATGGGTTTTGACCCCACGCCGAAATCGCTACACAGCAGGCTGTTGCTGGGTTATGCAGTGGATTCCGCCACCCCTATCAAAGATTGGACGAGCGTCAATGAGTCTGATTTCACGGCCTGGATAGACCTCTTCGAGGATGCCTTTGGCAACCTGATCGTTAGGGTCATCAAATGCACATAGCAACACAGCACCATTGAGGATGTAGTGGTTGATGTATGAGTAGTCAACGAAACCTAGGTCGTCCTTGAGAAGCTTTGGTGCTGGAACTCTAACAATTCGAGCATTGGTCTGATCTTCTAGACGAGCAATTACCTCATGGGTTACCGAGTTATCTGGGTGAGTTGCATCCTGCTGGTCATGAACTAGGAGAGTGTCTTCATTGGCAAAGCAGGCAACGATGTCAATGTGTCCTTTGGTGCCATAGGTTTCATAATCTCTGGTTAGACCTCGTCTAATCCAGATAACTTGCTCTGTTCCAAGCTTTGAATTAAGTTCTGCTTCAACTTCAGATCTTGACCAATCTGGATTGCGTTCAATACCAAGTTGAACAGTTTCAGTAGCTAGCAGTAATCCTGCTCCGTTGGTGTGGATACCACCACCTTCATTGACCATCTCACTCTTGATGATTTCTGCACTCACATGCTTTGCCATGAAGGATGCGACTTTGTCATCTAATTCATACTGAGTCCAGCTTTGTGCACCCCAGCCGTTGAAGACCCAGTCAACTGCACCAAGGGCATTGGTTTGGCTGTTCACAACAAAAGTTGCACCACTGTCCCTGATCCAACTGTCATCAATAGGGCAGACAACGATTTCGATGTCTTTAGATAAATACTTCTTGGCTGTGGATAGGTGTCTTTCATTAACCAGAACTGTTACTGGTTCGTATTCGGCAGCAGTGTTAGCAACCTCTGACCAAGCTAGAAAAGCATCTTCTTCTTGAGCGTAATCAGCTGCTGGCCAAGCTAGCCAAGTTCTTTCGTGCTTTACCCATTCAGCAGGCATCTTCCAGCTCATTGCAGATCCTCTGTAGTGTTTTGCTCAACACCTGCGATGCCACCATCAATGCCGTCACCTGATTCAGTTCTGTGATTGACAACGGGATTGACTAGAGCTTGGTAGGTATCAGGTCTTCTGGTGGCGAGGAAAGGGAATAGGTCTAGCCAGTCTCTGCGCTGATCTAGGTCAAGGTCAACAACAAGAACTTCATCTTGATCTCTTGAAGCACTTGCTAATACTCGACCGTACGGGTCTGAGATGAATGAAGAACCGTAGAAGTTCAATGCACCTTCGTGACCCCAGCGGTTAGGAACAATCATGAAGGTTCCGTTAGCGATACCGTTACCAACAATTACCTGCTGCCATAGCGGTGCTGTGTCGAAATCGGGGTGATCAGGTTCAGAACCAATGGCTGTTGGATAAACAAGAACTTCTGCTCCTTGAAGTGAATAAGCTCTGGCAACCTCAGGGAACCATTCATCCCAACAGGTTGGCAGGCCGAAGCTAGCAAGAGTTGCATCCTCGCCAATCTCAAGTTCATAAACTGGGTAGCCATCTGGAGTGTTAGGGCCAGGGGCAAAGTATTTATCTTCGTAGTAACCAGCGGTAACCGGAATGTGAAGTTTAGGAGTGTATGCAATTAGTTCACCCTCAGGGTTTACCATGATCGCAACGTTTGTTCCTCTGCCATCTTCTAGTTCGGTGTCTTCATAGAGAGAGGCATGAACATAGATGCTGTGTTTTTCAGCAGCTGCTTTAGCAAACTGAAAAGTTTTGCCTTCTAGGTCTTCTGCAATAGCGGAAGGTTTACCGTTAGGCAATTTATCTGCTGGGTATCTACTTAGAGTGAGTTCTGGTAGGAATACCATTTGTGCTCCAGCGTTTGCTGCCAGCTCAATACCTTTATTTAGATTTGCTAGGTTAAGCTTTTCATCTTCTTCCCAGTGCATCTGAACTAGAGCAACTCTGATTGGTTTTCTAGTTTGATCTTTCACTCGGCTTAGCGGTGGGAGAGCAGGAGCAATTGTTACTTTCATTTACCTTCATCCATTGAATCAAGAAGACGAACAAGAAGTTTCAAATCAGTTCTTGGGTTCACTATTGCAAATCTGGCATTTGGTTTGCCGTTGTGTGAGCTAGGAACAACAAAGCCAAGTTCCTGCTTCAAGATTCGATCTGACCAGGATTCATAGTCAGCTAACTTCCAACCTTGTTTTTCGAACACAACAATAGAAAGCTCTGGTTCCCTGACTAGTTTTAGATCTGGCTTTTTTCTGATGACATCGGCAATCTGATGGGCAAGCTTTATGTTCTCTGCAATAGCAGTTCTATACGCCTTGACTCCATAGGTAGCAAGAGAGAACCAAAGCGGTAAACCCCGTGCTCTTCTAGTTAGGTTGTATGCGTAATCGCTTGGGTTGTAATCGCCGCCATCAGTAAGAGTGTCTAGGTATTCACCGTGTTGAGTGTGAGCAGCAGCTGCTAAAGAAGGCTTTCTATAAACCAAAGCACAGCAATCAAAGGGAGTAAAGAGCCACTTGTGTGGATCAACAATAAACGAATCTGCCTTTTCGGTTCCCTTGAATAGCTTCTTACTTCCTGGATCTAGAATTCCCGCAAGACCGTAAGCTCCATCAATGTGATACCAAGCACCTAGTTTCTTAGCAGCAGCACCTACTTCATCTAGGCGATCTACTATTCCAAAGTTTGTGGTTCCCGAGGTAGCAACAACTGCAAAGAGGCCATCCTTGATTTTCTTTGCTGCATCCAATACTGCTTTGCCACGAAGTCTGCCATCGCTATCAACATCAGCTATGACAACATCAATGTCCATGACTCTTGCAGCTGCCTTAAGGGAAGAGTGTGATTCCTTAGAGGCAATGATGGACCAGCGCTTAGGAAGTTTCTTTCCTTCCTTCTTTCGAGCAGCATTTGCTGTGTGTCTCGCTGTGACAAGTGCAGATAGATTACCCAGAGACCCACCTTGAACAAATACTCCGCCAGCTGATTTAGGTAAACCAACTTCTTTGGCTAACCATGAGAGAACCTCATTCTCAGCAAATACTGCACCCGAACCTTCAAGCCATGAACCACCGTAAACAGATGTAGCGGAAACAACTAGGTCGAATAGTGTTGCAGCTTTAGTTGGGGCAACAGGAATAAAACTCAGGTAACCAGGGTGATCTGTTGAAATGCACGCAGGGGCTAAAACATCTTCAAATACTTTGAGCGCTTTCTTGCCGCCCAAACCTTTTTCAGAGATAGTTCCACTGGCATGTTTTTGTAAGAACTTGAGAGTTTGTGGTCCATCAAGGGGAGCAGGATCAAGAGCCATTCGTTCGCGTGCGTAATTGATTACATCTTCGCGAAGAGCAATAGTCTCAGGAGTTGAGCTATGCATCTTTGCAGCGGCTTTGCTTGTCATGACTAAAGCCTAATCGCGTGAAGGCTTACTTCGTTTGGCTATCGAAAGGGCAAAACCTAGGACACAGACAACAAGCAGAACTATTGAACCAATGTTTCTCTGCTCTGCGATAGCTGCACAGCTAGTCCAGTCATCTTGCTGGGGAACAGTGCACCAATCAGGGCTAAAGAACCCAATAGCTGAAGCCAGGATGCCCACCAGGGCAACCGTTGCAATCATGGCTAGAGAGTTGTTGCTGATTTCACGCTTAGACATTTAGACCTTAATCGAGTTCATTCTGGATGTTTCAGCAAGAACAATTCCTGCTACCACTATTAAACCGCCAATGACCTCAAGTGTTGTCATTGATTCGTCGAGCCAAGCCCAAGCAAAAACGGTTGCAAACACAGTCTCAGCGGTAGCGATAACTCCAACAGCTGTGGCCGATAAATTGCCTAGGGCAATGTAGTCAAGAAGCATAGGGATAAATGAACCCATGATGCCTATCCATAGAAGTCCTGCCCATACCGGCATGGAGATGTGATCTAGGTTTCCGCCCAAATTGAAAACTAGATTCATGTCAATCATCTTGGCTGGGTTTATCAAGTTCAGGATTGTCCAGAACACAGCTGCGACAGCGAACGTATAAAACAGCGTGGACATTGCATCACGCTTACGCTGAGTGTGCTCTCCGATCAGGAAGTAAATGCTTAGGCATACGGCTGCCATGCAGGCCCAAGCAACTCCAGCTGGGTTCAAATCTGAATCCCATACATTGCTAACTATCGCTAAGCCCATAAGAACAGCAGCAATACCAAACCAAAGCCTCGGTCTTACCTTGTCTTTGAATAGCAAAAGTGACACTAGTGGGACTATGACGATCGCTGTGTATTCAATAAGTAGGGCAACGCTGATTGGGAGAAGACTTACTGCATTTGAGTAAGACCACTGCATCAAAGCGATGCCGAAGATTCCATAGAAGATAAGGACTGGTAGTTCTTTCTTAGTAACCCTAAAGGCCTTCTTGTTTGTAAGTAGAAGAAAAAATCCAGCCAGCACTGCTGTGAAGGTTGATCTCAAGAGCACCAGCTGCTCAGGGCTGATTTCAGTACCGAGGATTATTTTGACGCTTGAAGCGTTGAAGCCGAACATTAGCGCTGCAAAGGATACGGCGGTAACTCCAACAACTGGGTTTCTATTTGCAACTCTGTTCACCTAATAACCCTAGGCTAGAGCCATGACTGAATTTGTACTTGCCGGCGGTTGTTTCTGGTGCCTTGACTCTTCTTACTCACAGTTCAAGGGAATCATCGATGTTGAATGTGGTTATGCGGGTGGGCATACCTCCAACCCAACCTATGAAGAGGTTTGCAGTGAAAAGACCGGCCATGCCGAGGTTGCCAAGGTCATCTTCGATGAGTCAATCATTAGTGCTGAAGTTGTCCTAGATCTTTACTTCACAGTTCATGACCCAAGGCAGCTAAACCGTCAGGGTAACGACATTGGCTCAAGCTATCGTTCAGCTATGTTCTACCAAGGTGAAGAGCAAAAAGAACTATTTGAGAAAGCTCTAGAGCGAGCAGCAACTATGTGGGATGGCGAAATAGTCACCACCTTGCAACCACTTGAAATCTTCTGGCCTGCTGAGGATTACCACCAGAACTATTTCTCAAACAATCCAGGTAACGCCTACTGCCAAACGGTTGTAAGCGGCAAGATGGCAAAAACCAGTTCTTCATTCACCGAGTATTTGAAGTAAGTCTTTTTGGGGCTGTGGAAAACTAAAGCAGCTTTTCTTTTTTCTTGGCAATCTTTCTGAATCAGTTATGAAAACTTTTCAGAAAGGCAACACATGTCAGATCAGTACACAGTCACCGGATTAGTCGCAACAACTCCAAGACATCTGGTAACCCAAGATGGCTTACCAATCACTTCATTTCGTCTAGCAGCATCATTGCGTAAATATGACAAGCAGCTTAACCGTTGGGTTGATGCTGAAACCAACTGGTTCACCATCACTTCATTTCGTCAACTTGCAGTCAACTCTGCTGTTTCAATCTCCAAGGGAGACCGCGTTCTAGTAACCGGTCGACTAAGAGTTCGAGACTGGGATAACGGAGAACGAGCAGGAACATCAGTTGAACTAGAAGCCGAAAGCGTCGGCCATGACTTGATGTGGGGGTCTAGCACTTTCACCAGAACAGTGAACATCCGCGAGAGTGATCAGGATAATGCTCCAGCTCCTGATGAACACGAAGATGACGAGCCAGTTACTAAAGGCAAAGAGAAAGCTCTAGCTAAGATCTAGTCCAAAGGATCCAGCAGTCGCCTGCCCCTAACTCTCGGCTGCTGGTATGCGACACTCACCTTCAACGAAGCAGATTTAGGCACCTAAGCACTGATTACTGTCGGATATACTTATCCCGAGCGGACTTGATTGTGAGTGTCGCATTTATCTTTAAGGGACCAAAATGGCTGAGTTTATTTACCAGATGATTAAGGCGCGTAAAGCCCACGGCGACAAGGTCATTCTTGACGACGTAACCTTGGCCTTCTACCCAGGTGCCAAGATCGGTGTTGTTGGTCCTAACGGTTCAGGTAAGTCAACAGTTCTAAAGATCATGGCTGGCATGGACACTCCTTCTAATGGTGAAGCCAGAATGAGCCCAGGTCACACAGTTGGTATCTTGCTTCAAGAGCCACCGCTTAATGAAGAGAAGACAGTACTTGGAAACGTTGAAGAAGCTGTTGCCCACATCAAAGCCAAGGTTGATCGTTTCAACGAGATCAGTGCTGAGCTTGCTAACCCAGATGCCGATTACGACACACTGCTAGGGGAGATGGGTCAGCTGCAAGAAGAGATTGACCACCTAGATGCTTGGGATCTTGATAACCAACTAGAGCAGGCTATGGATGCTCTTCGTTGCCCGCCAGGAGATACTGCAGTTACACATCTTTCAGGTGGTGAAAGAAGAAGAGTTGCTCTTTGTAAATTGCTTCTAGAAAAGCCAGACCTACTTCTTCTTGATGAGCCAACTAACCACCTTGATGCTGAGTCAGTACTCTGGCTTGAACAGCACCTAGCTAAGTATCCAGGTGCTGTGCTTGCTGTTACTCACGATAGATACTTCCTCGATAACGTAGCTGAATGGATTCTGGAACTAGATAGAGGTCGTGCTTACCCGTACGAAGGAAACTACTCAACCTACTTAGAGAAAAAGCGTGAGCGACTAGAAGTCGCGGGAAAGAAAGATGCCAAGTTAGCTAAGCGTCTTACCGATGAACTTGAGTGGGTTAGATCATCAGCTAAGGCTCGTCAGACTAAGTCAAAGGCACGTCTTGCTCGTTATGAAGAGATGGCTGCTGAAGCAGACAGAACTAGAAAACTAGACTTCGAAGAAATTCAGATTCCACCTGGCCCAAGACTTGGCTCGATTGTTTTGGAAGCTAAAGACCTGCAAAAAGGTTTTGAAGGTAGATCGCTTATCAGCGGCCTATCTTTCTCACTGCCAAGAAACGGAATTGTTGGAATCATCGGTCCTAACGGTGTTGGTAAATCAACTCTGTTCAAGACGATTGTTGGTTTAGAAAAGCTTGATGGTGGAGAACTAAAGATTGGTGAGACTGTAAGCATTTCTTACGTTGACCAGTCTCGTGGCGGTATTGATCCAAACAAGACTTTGTTTGAAGTTGTTTCTGATGGTTTGGACTTCTTACAGGTTGGAAACGTTACTGTTCCTTCAAGAGCGTATGTTGCTGCCTTCGGATTCAAGGGTCCAGACCAGCAGAAGCCTGCTGGAGTGCTTTCCGGTGGTGAAAGAAACCGTCTAAACCTAGCTCTTACCTTGAAGCAGGGTGGAAACCTATTGCTTCTCGATGAGCCAACGAACGACTTGGATGTTGAAACTCTTGGTTCTCTCGAGAACGCTCTTCTTGAGTTCCCTGGTTGTGCTGTTGTGATTACTCACGATAGATGGTTCCTCGACAGAGTTGCCTCTCACATCTTGGCGTATGAGGGTACAGACGATAACCCAGACCAGTGGTACTGGTTCGAAGGTAACTTTCAAGGCTATGAAGAGAACAAGATTGCTCGTCTAGGACCAGAGGCTGCTAAGCCACATCGTTCAACCTATAGACGCTTGACCAGAGACTAGGTATGAAGAATAGTTTTGTTTTACCCAGCAACGCCGATGTATTTGATCTCGGTAAGTACCTAGATAGAGCTAAGCGCATGGACCCGAAGGGTGCAGTTCGTTTGAGGGCCTATGGCGATGTCCTAACCGTTTATGTAGCGCCTATCTTTAGCGGTGAATATGAAGAAGATTCGCCTTTAGTACTAGGCCTGAGAACTTTGAAATTAGCAGAGGCAACCGAGTTTGATGTAACCGTTTTTATTGCCCACTTACTAGAGCGAGTTCAATCTGTGGCAGCAGGTGAGGTTCAGGAAGAACAACTCAGCCTTGCTGATCGACTACTTAATCTAAGTAGCAAGAGCGCTTCTATTCCAAATCAGATCTCACTTGATTTTGAATTAGCTCAGGTTTCTTGGAGTACTGAAACGCCAACTAGAACAGGTTGGGAATTAGGTGGTGAGATTCCTGAGGCTGAACTTACTGAGATTGCTCGCAAGGGAATAGCTGAAGTATCAGAAACTCTTCCAGCATCAGTTGGTGGACCTATTGCTGCCAGAGTTAGAAGCGAAATATGGGGCAGAGCATTTGACTATAAGTTCCCACTACCGATGGGTTCAGCGTTTGTTGCTGCAGGTCTTGGTTTTCTAACCGAAGGTGAAATAGTTCCTTGGTATGTATCGGGGGATTGGGTAAGACTCTCCTCAGAGCACGGTCACGTCTTAGCAAAGTTTGCTAAAGACTACGTTCCGCTAAAGCCTTAGTCTTCCATGGTGTTGAGCATGGCTGTTGCTGCTCGATCAAGATAAGCCCACATCTGCGCGTGATAAAGCGGAGGCAACGCTTGAGCAACTAGAGCTGCTTCCATATGTGTAAGCCATGCTTTTCTTGCTGCAGGGTTGATCTTGAAGTCCATGTGACGCATACGAAGTCTTGGATGACCTCGTAGTTCTTGGTAGGTAGTTGGTCCACCCCAGTACTGTTCTAGAAACAGCTGCAATCTTTCAGCAGCAGGGCCCAAGTCTTCTTCTGGATACATAGGTCTAAGAAGTGGATCTTCAGAGACGCCTTCGTAGAACTTTGCGCAAAGGTTCACGAAGAATGTTTTGCCACCAACAGCTTCATAGATGTCACCTTCAACGTTTGAACCAGTTTGGTGTGTGAGACGAACAGTTTCTACTCGTTCTCTATTTTCGAAGTTTTCTTCGGTCATTAGTTTTTGACGTTGATGTGAATGGCGTTTGGGTTTGAAGCAAGCTTGATGTTTGCCTTGTCGAACTCAACCTTCACAGCCTGACGCAGCATTCTGGCAACTGCATCTTTATCTTCAGGTTTTGTCTTTTGCACCAAGCGAAGAACTACCTGATCACCTGATAGAGCGTTGATTCCCCAGATCTCAGGCTCACCAAGTGCTTTACCATCGATGCTCTTGGCTGCTCTTGAAAGAGCTTCTTGAGCAAGAGAGATATCTGTCTGGTATTCGATTGCAACATCAATCACCGCACGAGCCCAACCCTGAGATTGGTTTCCAACACGCATGATTTCACCGTTACGAACAAACCAAAGAGTTCCTTCAAGGTCTCTAACCTGGGTGACACGAAGACCAACGCTTTCAACAACACCTTCGGCTTGACCTAGGTCAACAGAGTCACCAACACCGTATTGATCTTCAAAGACAATAAACAGACCTGAGATTAGGTCCTTAACCAGGGACTGAGCACCGAAACCAAGACCAGCACCCAAGATGCCTGCACCAGCAACAATGGCTCCAGGGGAAACGCCTGCTTCAGTTAGAGCGATGCTGATAACAGTGAAGGAAAGACCCCAGGTTGCTAGGTTGCCAAGAACAGATGCGATTGTTCTGGTTCTTTGCAGAAGACGGGCTTGAGCTAGAGGAGATTCTTCTTTGCTTATTCCTTCAATCTTGCGAACACTCTTGGTAACTGAGATGACAACACGATTGATGGCAACCTGAAGTAAGGCTCTAATAAGTAGGGCAGCCAGAACGCTCAACAAAATGCGCAGGCCTGGACCCCAGTCTGCATAGAAGTCAGTTAGCCAAGCTGGCATTTTGTTATCCGCCTATTCTTTTTTGAAACTATCTGTCTTGAGCTTGAACCTTGAGCGCTCTGTCGATTGGGTCAAGGTTTTCAACCAACAATCTTCTAAGCGCAGGAATTGCAACAACTTCAGGAGTGTCTAAGAATGCTCTAGTCTTCTCGGCTAGTTCTGATGTTGCTAGCGAGATTGGGTAGAGGTTCACAATTGCATACTCAGCCATCTTGAATGTCTTGGTGTTCCAAATCTTCAAAACATCTTCGAAGTATTTGTCAACGTATGGGCTTAGGAGATCAGCTGTTGCACCTCTTGAGAAACCAAGAGTTGAATACTGCAGGATGGTGTTTGACCATTCGTTTGTTTCAACTGCGGTGTGCCAAGTCTTAGCCTTCGACTCTGCTGTTGGAATAGCAGCCTTAGCAAGTGCTGCTGCCTTCTGTCCGTTAGCAGTGTTATCGGTAGCTAGCATTGCATCAACTTCTGCTTCATCAGCAGCACCAGCTGCAACAAGGCCAGTAAGTAGATCCCACTTCAAGTCAGTATCAATTTCACGACCAGCAAGTTTCTCGGCACCGGTTAGCAGTGCACGAAGTGCATCTGTGTGTTCTGCATTTGATGCAAAGCGAGGGAAGTACTTGAGGAACTGTAGCTGTGCTTCAGATCCTGCTTCCGCGTTTCTTGCCATCTCGATTAGAGCATCAGCAATCTTGACCTTGTATTCCATACGGTGCTCAGGTTTTAGGTACATGCTCTGAACAGTTACCAACTGGTTTAGAAGTGTCATCATCGCGGTTGCGTTTGACTCGGTAGCGATGTTCTTTAGAACTAGGTGGATGAAGTCCTTCGGATCTGCTTCAGCATCGCGAGTTGAATCCCAAGCAGCACCCCATAGCAGTGCTCTTGCTAGAGAGTCATCAACAACTGCAAGGTTGTGCAGGGTGGTCTGCCATGATCTCTCATCAAGGCGTAGCTTGGCGTATGCCAAGTCACCATCGTTTAGAAGGATAAGGTCAGGACGCTTGGTTCCAATAAGTGCAGGGACTTCGGTCTTAGCTCCATCGATGTCGATCTCGACTCGGTGAGTGCGAACGACCTTGCCATCAACCAGGTTGTAGTAACCAATGCCTAGACGGTGAGGTCTAAGAGTTGGGTAGTCAGGGTGGTAAGACTGCAGCACTGAGAATGAGGTGATGTTACCTTCTGAAGTTTCATCTAGTTCTGCGCGAAGAGTGTTTACTCCTGAAGTTTCAAGCCATAGCTTTGACCACTCACGAAGTTCACGACCAGAGGTTAGTTCTAGTTCTGTTAGTAGATCAACTAGTTCAGCGTTAGCGAACTCGTGCTTCTTGAAGTAAGAGGCAAGACCTTTCATGAAGTTCTCTTGACCTACCCAGGCAACTAGCTGTCTAAGAACTGAGCCACCCTTGGCATAGGTAATTGCATCGAAGTTCACCTGAACATCTTCAAGGTCTCTAATGTTTGCTACCACTGGGTGAGTTGAAGGCATTTGGTCTTCACGGTAAGCCCATGACTTTTCGTGAGAGGCAAATGTTGTCCAAGCTTCCTTGTATTCAGTTGCCTCTGCTGTTGCTAGGTATGAAGCGTATTCAGCGAATGACTCGTTTAGCCAAAGGTCATTCCACCAGCGCATTGTGACAAGGTCTCCGAACCACATGTGCGCTAGTTCGTGAAGAACAGTAATGATTCTTCTTTCCTTGATAAAGCCGTTAACTGCTCCGCGGAACACGTAGGTTTCAGTAATTGTTACAGCACCTGCGTTTTCCATAGCTCCAGCGTTGAAGTCTGGAACGAATAGCTGGTCATACTTTTCAAACGGGTATGGGTAATCGAATTGTTCTTCGAAGAATACGAAACCTTCTTTGGTTTTTTCGAAAATGTAATCAGCATCAATGTATTTCGCAAGTGATGCTCTACCAAATACTCCAAGTGGAATGGTTCTACCGTCGCTTGAAGTTAGTTCATCTCTCCACTCGGTGTATGGACCTGCAACAAGAGCAGTGATGTATGAAGAGATTCTTGGGGTAGGGGCAAATACCCAAACTGATGTTCCATCTCCTCTATCTACCGGAGTTGGAGTAGTGGAGTTAGAAATCATCTTCCAGTTGCTAGGGCCAGTAACCGTGAACTGGAAAGTTGCCTTTAGATCTGGCTGCTCGAAGACTGCAAACATTCTCCTTGAGTCTGGAACCTCGAACTGGGTGTATAGATAAACCTCGTTGTCCACTGGGTCCACGAATCTGTGCAGACCTTCACCGGTGTGCATGTAAGGGTTATCGCTAACAACAACAAGTTCGTTGTTGGCCTCTAGGTTATCTAGCTGGATGCGAACTCCGTCAGCAACTGAAACATCTAGGTCTTTGCCGTTCAGGGTGACTCGGTGAACCTTCTTGGTAATAGCGTCAATAAAGGTTGAAGCTCCGATCTGGTTGCTTGTGAACTTCACTGTTGTAGTAACCCCGAAGACTTCTTCACCCCTCATAAGGTCTAACTCAACGGTGTATGAGGATACTTCCAAGAGCTCAGCGCGCTCGGTAGCTTCAATTCGGGTGAGATTTTCAGCAGGCATTACAACTCCTATGTCAGGTTTATTTCAACAGCAACTAGCCTAGTATTGACCAACAACACTGCTAGAAGGTTTTATCAAGATGCGCATACACATAGCCACAGATCACGCTGGACTAGAGCTCAGCCACTTCCTCATCAAGGAACTAGAGGCAATAGGCCTAGAGGTCTTTGACCACGGGCCTAAAGAGTATGACCCATTGGATGACTACCCAGGTTTCTGCATCACAGCAGCCCTAGCGGTAAGAGCAGATGAAGATGCCGGCCAGGAGGCTTTGGGCATTGTTCTAGGTGGCTCAGGTAATGGTGAGCAGATTGCTGCTAACAAGGTTCAGGGCATTAGAGCTGCTCTGGTCTGGAATCTAGATACCGCCAAGTTAGCCCGTCAGCACAACGATGCCAATGTTGTTGCTGTTGGTGCAAGACAGCATTCTCAAGAAGAAGTTCTGGAACTGATCAAGGCATTTATCGCTGAGCCTTTTTCAAATGATGAGCGTCACGTAAGACGAATTGGCAAGATTGCCACTTACGAGCAAACCTCTGAAATTCTCTAAGGGCTTGTTGTTATAAATGCCTGAGGGTCACTCCGTTCAAAGAACTGCCAACGAGTTCAATAAGAAATTCAAGGGCAAGGTTGTTCGAGTTGATTCTCCGCAAGGAAGATTCTCATCGGAAGCCAAGTTAATTGATGGACGAGTTCTTAAAGGCGCTAAAGCAATTGGTAAACAGTTGTTTCTCAATTTTGATAATGGTCTAACCTGCCGAGTTCATTTAGGTATCTATGGCAAATGGCGTTTTATTGATGAGATAGAGAAGGCCATGTATGGGCAGGTGCGAGCAAGGTTCTATAACGAAGACTTTTTAGCCGATCTTCGTGGTCCAACTATTTGTGAAGTTATCGATAGGCGAGCAGTCAAAGACATTGAGAATCGTCTAGGTCCTGACCCAACAAATACAGACCCTAGGGGATTGCAGAAACAAAGGTTTATTGAAAGAGTTCAAAGCTCAGCTAGCCCAATTGGAATACTTCTGATGAATCAGGAAGTGATTAGCGGCATTGGAAATGTCTATCGAGCTGAGATTTTGTTCAGGGCTCAGATAAGCCCGCATCTTCCAGGTAAGGCTTTATCGGTTTTTCAGATAGAAGAACTATGGCTAGATTCTGTAAAACTCATGAAAGTTGGAGTTGCCACCGGGTTCATGACAACTAGGGAAGAGCGCCTCAAAAAGAGGACTAAGAAGGCTGATCGGAACTATGTCTATAAGAGAGAAGGGCAGAAGTGCCTTCGTTGTGAGGGTCTGGTCTCAATAGAACTAATGGCAACCAGGAAGCTTTATTGGTGCCCTGGTTGCCAGTTCTAGGCCTGTTTATAAGCCTTGTGGAGCGGGTGACGGGAATCGAACCCGCACAATCAGTTTGGAAGACTGAGACTCTACCATTGAGCTACACCCGCATTTGTGGATTTGATTCTGCTCTCATACATTCTATGGGTTAGGATTACGGAGGTTGTTTTGTTTTGGAGAAATTCAGGATAAAAACCACCGGGGTGTAGCGTAGTGGCTAGCGCGCCTGCTTTGGGAGCAGGATATCGCAGGTTCGAGTCCTGTCACCCCGACCATTTTTGCTAATAATTAGGTCGGCTGTAGCTGACCACGTCTAATGGAGCCACTTGTGAAAACCACTGTTGAACGCCTAACCCCAACCAGAGTCAAGCTAACAATTGATGTAACTCCAGAAGAGTTCAAGCCAAGCCTTGATCACGCATACGAGCACATTGCTGAGAGCGTAAACATTCCTGGTTTCCGTAAGGGCAAGATTCCAGCAGCGATCCTTGATCAAAGAGTTGGCCGTCCAGCAATTCTTGCTCACGCAATTAACGATGGTCTTGACAGCATTTACCGTTCAGCAATCGAAGCAGAAAAACTACGTCCACTAGGTCAGCCTTCAGCTGATGTGAAGCAGTCCCCAGATGAGAAGACATTCGCTGGCAACCTAGTTGTTGAGATTCAAGTTGAGGTTCGTCCAGAAATCAAGCTTCCTGAATACAAGGGCATGAAGGTAACTGTAGATGTAATCAAGGTTGATGCCGCTGAGGTTGACGGAGAAATCGATCGTCTTCGTGCACGCTTTGGAACTCTAACTACTGTTGAGCGTCCTGCTAAGAAAGGCGACTTCACTTCAATCGATTTGGTTGCAAATGTTGACGGCAAGCAGATTGACCAGGCACAAAACATTTCTTACGAAATCGGTAGCGATTCACTTCTAGATGGAATTGATGATGCACTAGACACTCTTACCGCTGGTGAGACCACAACTTTCAAGAGCAAGTTGGTCGGTGGCGACAAGGCCGGGCAAGAAGCTGAAATCACCGTTACCCTAAACGCAGTCAAGGAGCGCGAGCTTCCAGCAATCGATGATGCGTGGGCGGCGATGGCTAGCGAGTTCGACACTGTGAAAGAACTTAAGGCAGGCCTTGAAGACCAGATCAAGAAGTCAAAGTCTTACACCCAGGGTCTTCAGGCGAGAGAGCTTCTAACGGAAGAACTTCTAAAGCTTGTTGATGTTCCAGTTTCAGAAGAACTAATCAACGCTGATGTTGAGCGTCACCTAGAAGGCGAAGGTCGTCAGGCTGACGACGCGCACAGAGCAGAAGTAATCGTTGAGTCAACCAAGTCTTTCCAGGTTCAGATGTTGCTAGATGCAATTGCTGAAAAGGAAGAAGTTAGAGTCAACGAGAACGAGCTTTTGCAGTACCTAATGCAGGCAAGCCAGTCTTATGGCATGGATGCAAACGAGTTCGTAAAGGCAGTGGATGCTCAGGGCCAGATCCCTTCATTTGTAGCTGAAGTGGCTAGACGTAAAGCTCTATCTGTTGTCCTAGAGAATGCCAAGGTCACAGACTCAGATGGCAAGAAGGTCGATTTGGCTGAATTCACCAAGACAGATGACGGCTTCAGCCCTGACAACCACGAAGGTCACGACCACAACTAATCTCTAGGCGATTATTGCCTGTGGCGAACATGAGAATGTTTTGTGGGTTTCCTCGGTTATCTTGATTATGCAAAACAGATTAGAGGAGCAGTAAATGGCTGAAAACACACCACAGAGCAACGTCTTTGAGAGATTACTGAAAGACCGCATTATTTGGCTAGGTGACGATGTTCGCGATGACAACGCCAATGAGATTTGCGCCAAGATGCTTCTTCTAGCAGCTGAGGATTCAACCAAGGACATCTTCCTATACATCAACTCTCCAGGTGGATCTATCACCGCTGGTATGGCAATCTACGACACCATGCAATATGTGCCAAACGATGTTGTAACAGTTGGTATCGGTATGTGTGCATCGATGGGGCAGTTCCTACTTACATCAGGAGCTAAGGGTAAGAGATTCATTACTCCAAACACTCGTGTTCTACTTCACCAACCAAGCGGTGGTTTCGGTGGAACAGCAGCAGACATTCAGACACAGGCTTTCCTAATCAATGACATGAAGAAGAAGCTTGCAGCTATCACTGCAAAACAGACTGGCAAGACTGTTGATCAAGTAATGGCTGATGGTGACCGTGACCGTTGGTTCACCGCTCAAGAGGCTTTGGAATATGGCTTCGTTGATCACATTCAAGAGTTTGCATCAGTTTCAACCGGCGTTGGCAAGAAGTAAGGAAGAGACTAATGAATAGAGAAAACATGCCAGAAGCTCGTTACATTCTTCCTTCCTTTGAAGAAAGAACTCCTTACGGTTCTCGTTACCTAGACCCATACACAAAGCTTTTTGAAGACCGCATCATTTTCCTAGGTGCTCAGGTTGACGATGTTAGCGCTGATGACATCATGGCTCAGTTATTGGTTCTAGAAAGCCAAGACCCAGATAGAGACATCACCATGTACATCAACTCACCTGGTGGATCTTTCACAGCTCTAACTGCCATTTATGACACCATGCAGTACATCAAGCCTCAGATTCAGACTGTTTGTTTGGGTCAGGCAGCATCTGCTGCGGCTGTTCTTCTTGCTGGTGGTGCTCCAGGTAAGCGTCTAGCACTTCCTAACTCAACCATTTTGATACACCAGCCAGCATCAGGTGGTGGCGGTCGTGGTCAGGCTTCTGATATTGAGATTCAGGCAGCTGAGATCATGCGAATGAGAGTTTGGCTAGAAGAGACCATCGCTAAGCATTCAAAGAAGTCTGTTGAAGAGGTAAGCAAGGACATTGAGCGTGACAAGATTCTCACAGCTGCTCAGGCTCTTGAATATGGTCTGATTGACCAAGTATTGACCTCACGTAAGGGCTAAACCCCTTTCTGTGTAAACACTGATAGAGCCCCTGTTTATCTCATAAGCAGGGGCTCTCTGCTAATCTGTTAGTAAGTTTTGTGCGAAACGGTCACTCTTTATCTGGAGGCTCGCTTGCGCATCTTTGTTCGTTATCTCACCATCGTCGCCTTGAGCGTCGGGTTTCTGGGGATAACCTCTGTAACTAACGCCGCCACTGTGAATTCCAGCATGTCTCGAGTCAAGAGCTTCTCTGCTGTTGGCTCTGACAAGGTAGTGACTTTGAAGTGGCTAAAAATGACTAGCACTTCGAGGTTCAAGATCAGTGGCTATCAGATCACAGCGTCCAAGGGTAGCTGGAAGTCAATCAAGAAAGTTTCAGCTTCTGCAACAACATTTAGATTTACCGGGCTTACCAATAACACCAACTACAGATTCCTGATCTCGGCTATGAGTGGCAGATTCTTATCTCCTGCCATTGCAATCACTTCAGCCCCGAAAGCTTCTTCTAAGGATAACGCCATTGAGTTTGGTCAGCCAGCGGACATGTTCCTAAACGACGAAGACCAAACACTATTTGGAAATGCACTTAGTGAAGTTCTAGTTTTCACATCTTTGACCCCTGTCCAATGCTCAGTTACAGGTGACAAGGTTAAACCTTTAGCACTTGGGGACTGTGTCATTCGTGCAAGCTCACCTGCGGGTGCTGGATTCAAAGCTGCAGTTCCTGTAGATCGTTTACTTTCTATCGGTAATCCGGTTACTCCTGTGACAAGAACACTGCTTTGGGCAGATGAATTCAATGGTGCATCTGGAACTGCACCAGATTCCTCTAAGTGGACAGCAGATGTAACTGATGGCTGTGGTCCTCCATATAACAACTGTGGTTGGGGTAACAGCGAACGTCAGTATTACTTGGCTTCTAAGAACACCCACGATGGAAGCACACAAGGAAACTTAACAATTTCTGCAACAAGACAAACTGGTGATACTAACTACAGCTGTTACTTCGGAAGATGTGAATGGTTGAGCGGAAAGATCACTACCTACGACAAGGTTGGCTTCACCTACGGATATCTTGAATCAAGAATGAAGCTTTCTCCAGGAAACGGTTCATGGCCAGCTTTCTGGATGCTGGGGAACAACATCGCAACAGTGCCGTGGCCTGGTTGTGGTGAGCTAGATATTATGGAATTCAAGGGAACTTTCCCGCAAGTAACATACGGAACCGTTCACTACCGTAACTCTGGTGGTGGTCACTCATACAAAGGGTCAACAAGAAACACTGGTGTAGACCTAAGTAAGGATTACCACCGATACGGCATGATGTGGAAGCCAGAGGAGATTTCCTTCTACTTCAACGATATCTTGGTTTACACAATAGAAAAATCGGAGTCAGGCCTAACGAGATGGCCGTTTGGCCCTAACGCTCAAGGTGTTGACCCAAGTTTCTATGCAATCTTCAACCTAGCGATGGGTGGTCATTTCGGTGGGGCTATCGATTCATCTTTGAATGCATCATCTCTAAACATCGACTGGGTACGCTATTACAAGGTTGACGGATTTGGAAAAGTAAACCCACGATAAAAAGCTTGTGCGAGCAAAACAATAAATAAGGAAAGGCAACAAATGAAGAAAACCACGAGAAGAACCTTAATCGGTGCAACCACCGCTATTGCTTTGCTTGGCGCAATCGCAATTCAACCCGCACACGCCTATACCGCTCCGGTAGTTGGAACCAGCATCATGAGACTGACTGCTCCGCTTCTGGGAGACACAAACAGCGTTAACATGACTTTCGATGCTAAGGGTGATTGGGACCAGTATTACGGTAAGGGTCTAAATGCCAGGATCATGTATGCAGACGTTAAGGGAGATGTCTCTCTTACCTTCAAGTACACAAACGCTGCAGGTGTTCCATACACCAACCGCACTGTTTACATGATCGTCAACAAGAAGTTCTCTTGTTCAAAGACCACATTCTCTACCACCCAAGCAACTAACTACCCAGGTAGTAACCGACCTAACACAAGTGCTATTGTTCGTGACTGGTGTGGAGATCAGCCTCAGCTTGGAGCAGGAGAGACCGCAATCATCTCGACTACAGATTCATTTGGTAAGGCAACTTTCACCATGAAGAACTACAACCTCACCGGTGAGATGTTTCCAACTGCATTGAACAAAATGAACAAGTATTCAAAGGGAATTCCATGTGGCGATGACACCATGTGTCTCCAGACCACAATCGCCCCGAGCTTGTACGCTCACCCAACTGAGGCTCAAGAAAGAGGGGAAGACAAGGACCTAATCTTCCTGGCCTTTGTAAACCCTAAGGTAACTGCTACAACCAAGTCTCTAAAGGTTAAAGCAGGAACAACAAAGACTATTACTTTCAAGCTAACTAACCTAGCTAAGAAGGTCGTTTCTGGAACCACAGTTACTTTTGAATCATTTGGTGAAGGTAATGACTTGGAAGAATGGTCTGAAGTTTCAAACGCCCAAGGCATGGTCAGTATCAAGGTCTCAGCACCGAAGGGAACCCTAGGGCTCCAGGTTGTTAGAGCCAAGGTTTATGGTGCACCAATGGGCACTGATACAAAGATTTACTGGACTAAGTAATTTCCTGTAAGAAGAGTCAGTTGGAGTTCAATTAGAGCTCCGCTGGCTCTTTTTCGTTACCCTTGCCTACGCAGTTATGTCATTGAGGCTAGGTAGGCTTTATCCATGACTCGACTCAGTGAATCAGGGGACATGCTTAAGTGCAACTTCTGTTCTAAAACTCAGAAGCAAGTGCTGAAGCTTATTGCCGGCCCTGGCGTATACATCTGTAATGAGTGCATTGATCTTTGTAACGAGATCATCGAAGAGGAAATGGGGAAGACCCCCAAGCAAGTTGAAGACTTTGAATTGCCTCGACCAAAGGAAATCTATGGTTTCCTGGATGAATATGTGGTTGGTCAAACCCAAGCTAAGAAGGCTTTGTCGGTAGCCGTATACAACCACTACAAGAGAATTCGTGCAGCAGGCACTCTAACCAACTCAGGCAAGGCTCACGATTCAATCGAGATTGCTAAGTCAAATATTCTTATGATCGGTCCAACCGGTTGCGGAAAGACCTACCTTGCGCAAACCCTAGCCAAGAGGCTAAATGTTCCTTTCGCAGTTGCTGACGCAACATCGCTAACTGAAGCTGGATACGTCGGTGAGGATGTTGAAAACATATTGCTAAAACTTCTTCAAGCAGCCAATGGCGATGTCAAGAGAGCAGAGCACGGCATCATTTACATCGATGAGATTGACAAGATTTCACGAAAAGCTGAGAACCCATCAATCACTAGAGATGTTTCTGGTGAGGGAGTTCAGCAAGCACTGCTAAAGATTCTTGAAGGAACGGTTGCTTCTATTCCACCGCAGGGCGGACGTAAGCACCCTCAACAGGAGTTCATTTCTCTAGATACCACCAACATTCTGTTTATTGTTGCTGGTGCCTTTGCAGGTCTTGAATCAATCGTTCAGGCTCGTGTAGGCAAAAAGGGGATTGGTTTCGGAGCTGACATTAGAAACAAGGATGAAGAGACAGACATCTTCACTCAGGTTCAACCAGAAGATCTTCGCAAGTTCGGTCTAATTCCAGAATTCATCGGCCGACTTCCTGTGCTTGCTGCTGTAACGCCTTTGGATAAGCCGGCACTAATTCAGATTCTTGCCGAGCCTAAGAACGCTTTGGTCAAGCAGTATCAAAGAATGTTCGAAATTGATGGTTTCGAACTTGAGTTTGATCACGATGCTCTTGAGGCTATTGCTGACGAGGCAATCAAGCGTGAAACCGGTGCACGAGGACTTCGATCAATTCTTGAAGAGACTCTTGGTCAGATTATGTTTGAGATTCCAAGTAGTGCAGCTCAGGGTCTAGTTCGTATCACCAAGGGTGTTGTCGAAGGAACCGAGCAAGCAGTAATCACCCCAATCAAATCTTCAAGACAAGAAAAGTCGGCTTAGTAATTGGCACTAAAAGCCATTTCTGATCTAAGAGCTCCTATACTCGCTGGAACAGTTGCCAGTGTCACTGGGGTCGCGGCATCGACAGGAATCTTGCTGAGCGCATGTGTAGCTATTGGTGCAACTAAAGAACAATCCGTTTCAATGCTCGCGATATTACTGGTGTTCTATGGTGCACTTTCAATAGCTCTCAGCTGGAAGTTCAAGATGCCGCTGTCCATAGTGTGGTCAACGCCAGGTGCGGCTCTTCTTGCTGGGGCTTCTGTATCAGGAATCGGTTTCAACAATGCAATGGGCGGAATCCTTGTTTGTGGTTTCCTTCTAGCCTTGACAGGGTTGTGGCCGAAGCTTGGTGAACTTATTTCTGCAATTCCTAAATCAATTGCCAGTGCGATGTTGGCTGGTGTCATTTTTAGTTTTTGTGTGGCACCGTTTGCAGCAAGTGCTAGTTATCCAGCACTCGTGCTTCCAGTGATTGCTGTTTGGGTCTTGCTCTACTGGCTTGCTCCAGTTTGGGCATCACCTGTAGCGATTGTTTTGGCTTTCACACTTATCGGATTCAATCAAGGATTGTCCGTTTCAAGTGCGGACTGGTTGATTACTTTGGAAGTAGTTCAGCAAAGTTTTAGTTTGGCTTCTATATTCACAATCGCACTGCCGCTGTATCTAGTGACCATGGCTGCACAAAACATACCTGGAATAGCTATTATGAAGTCCTACGGGTATCAAGTCCCATTCAGAGCGGTTTTGACTACAACTGGAATTTCAACCGTAATTGCATCTTTCTTTGGTGGTTTTGTGATGAACCTTGCTGCCATAACTGCTGCGCTAAACGCTAACGAGCAGGCTCACAAGGATCCTTCAAAGCGCTGGATAGCTTCTGTGAGTGGAGGAGCGGTTTACATCATCTTTGCCCTCCTCACAGGCCTAGCGGTGGCATTTGTTTATCAAACCCCCAGAGAGCTTCTCCTAGCTGCTAGCGGCTTGGCACTGCTACCAACTATCGTCAATGCCTTCAATGTGATGGTTGAGAAGGCTGATGAGCGCTTACCTGCGGTAATCACTTTCCTAATTGCATCCAGTGGAATTGCGTTCTTCCAGGTAGGAGCAGCGTTCTGGGCGATTCTTGCAGGGATGGTAGTTATCCAGCTTTTGAAGCTCAGAAAACCTTTTTAGTTCAAAGGTTTAAAGTAGGCCTCTGCGCTTTAGAAGTGGCTCAATTGTTGCGTCACGTCCTCTGAAGTTTCTGAACATTTGCATTGAGTTAATAGATCCACCTCGTGCAAGTAGTGTCTTTCTGAAGTGATCTCCATTAGCTCTAGTCAAACCGCCGTTTTCCTTGAACCAGTCAACTGTGTCAGCATCTAGAACCTCGGACCAAATGTATCCGTAGTATCCAGCAGAGTATCCGCCAGCAAAGATGTGTGAGAAGTATGTTGAACGGTATCTTGTTGGAACAGGTCCATAGTTCAGACCGTAGGCTTCAATAGCTTTAGCTTCGAACTCTTCAACATCTTCGACAGTTGAATCAGCTTCAAGTGAGTGCCAAGCAAGATCTAGGATGGCTGCAGCCATGTATGAGGTGGTTGCATGTCCTTCGTTGAAGGTGGATGCAGCCTTTAGGTTATCCACCCATTCCTGAGGAATCTTTTCACCTGTTTCATAGTGAATTGCGTAGTTATCTAGCACCTCTGGCCAGGTTAGCCACATTTCATTTACCTGGGAAGGGAACTCAACGAAGTCTCTTTCAACGCTGGTTCCAGAGAATCTTGGGTACTTCACATCTGAAAGAATTCCATGAAGGGTGTGACCAAACTCGTGGAACAAGGTTGTGATCTCGTCGTAGGTCAAAAGAGTTGGTTGACCTGCTGGCGGCTTAGGAACGTTTAGGTTGTTAACTACAACAGGCAACTGACCCAGTAGGTGGCTTTGATCAACTAGGTTGTTCATCCATGCTCCACCGCGCTTTGAATCACGGGTATAGAAGTCTCCTATGAATAGAGCAAGCTTTGAGCCATCTTCGTTGAAGACCTCAAATGCACGGGCATCTGGGTGATAGGTAACTATGTCTTTGCGTTCCTTGAATGAGATTCCAAAGAGCTTGTTAGCTGCGAAGAACACACCATCGTTTAGAACTCTTTCAAGTTCAAAGTATGGACGCATAGCAGTTGTGTCTAGGTTGTACTTCTCCATACGAACTGCTTCTGTATAGAAGTCCCAATCCCATGACTCAAGTGTGAAATTCTCGCCACTTGCATCAATAGCCTTCTGCAGATCAGCACCTTCTGCTCTTGCGTTTCTAACTGCTGCTGGAGCAATCTGCTTGAGCATCTTGTGGACGTTCTCAGGGTTCTGAGCATTACGGTCCTGGAGAACGTGTTCAGCGTGAGTCTTCACACCAAAGAGTTCAGCACGCTTGGCGCGTAGCTTCACAATCTGAAGGATTACTGGGCGGTTGTCGTTCTCATTGTTACGGGCACCCTTGATTAGAGAGTTCTTCATAACGCGCTCACGTAGGCTTCGGTTCTTCATGCTTGCATGAAGTGGGTGACCAGTGAAGTTCACCATGCCAACGAGCCACTTACCTTCTAGTCCTCTTGCCTTGGCAGCTGCCGCACAAGCAGCAATCTCGTTCTCTGATAGGCCATCGAGTTCATTTACGTCATCAACAAGCACACCTAGATCATTAGTGTCAGTTAGTAGGTTCTTACCGAACTGGGTTTCAAGTTTTGAAAGCTCTTCGTTGAGGTTAGTAAGTTCTTCACGCTGAGCGTCAGTTAGGTGAGCACCTGCGTGGGTAAAGTCCATGTAGTAGCGCTCAAGCAACCAAGCGTCTTCTGTGTTTAGTTCAAGTGAGTCACGCTTACCGTATAGTTCTTTGATTCTTCCGAATAGAGCCTGGTTCAATCTGATTGCATCGGTGTGAGCTGATAGCTTAGGAGCAATTTCCTCTTCGATTTCATCTAAGCGATCGGTTGTGTCGCTTGAAGACTTGTTATAGAAAACAACAAGCACACGCATAAGCAGCTGTCCGCTTCGTTCCATCGCAACGATGGTGTTCTCGAAGGTAACTTCATCCTGCTTGATGATTTCATGAACCTCATGAAGCTGCTCTTGGCAGCCAGCATAGAAGGCAGGGAGGTAACTCTCATCGTTGATGCGAGAGAAGTCAGGCATCTCATACTCAAGAGTTGAACGAAGGGCAAATGGGTTTTCGTTTTCAAAGGTCATGAGCAAAAGCCTAGCCTTCGAAAAGGGTGACCAAATAGATGTTTGCCGAAAAGTTACTCGGTCGGGGCTAGAACAACCTCGGTAACAGCCAGTTCTTCACCTGAAACAAAGGTGAGTTCAGCAATACGTCCAGCAGCCTTTAGATCAGGGGATAGCAGCTCTAGTCGAGAGATCATGTCCTTAGGTGCAACAAGGTTTGCAGATAGAACATCAGCCTTCATAGAAGCCTTGGCATCGCTCTTAGCCTTACGAGTTCCAAACAGGGCCTGAGAAGCTAGGGGAAGAAGATCTAGGTTTGTGGAATCTAGACCAGCTTCAAGTTCTTCAGCTTTAGGCCATGAGCTTCTGTGAATAGAGCCCTTGCCCTGCCACCAAGACCAGACCTCATCTGTTGCGAAGGGCAGGAATGGAGCAAATAGGCGAAGAAGTGTTAGTAGTGCTTGCCGGAGAGCCACTAGAGCAGACGCTTGTTCGTCAGCATTGAAGCCACCCTGACCGTAGGCACGTTCCTTGACTAGTTCTAGATAGTCATCTGTAAAGTTCCAGAAGAACTTCTCGGCTAGTTCTAGTGCCTTGGTGTGATCGTAGTTTTCAAATGCAGTTGTTGCATCCTTTACTACCTCAGCAAGGTTTAGTAACAAACTCTGGTCAATTGGTTCAGTGACTTTGGCATCTTTGGAAGGTGCATCGAAGCTAAGCACGAACTTGGCTGCGTTTAGAACCTTGATCGCAAGTCTTCGACCAATCTTCATCATGCCGGTATCAAATGCAGCATCTGTTCCAAGACGAGCAGAAGACGCCCAGTAACGAACAGCATCTGAAGAGTGTTCAACAAGAAGATCGTTAGGGGTAACTACGTTGCCCTTTGACTTAGACATCTTCTTACGATCTGGATCAAGAATCCAACCTGAGATACCAGCATCAGCCCAGGGCAGCACGCCGTGTTCTTGTTGAGATCGAAGAACTGTTGAGAATAACCAAGTTCTAATGATGTCTTGACCTTGAGGTCTAAGTGAGTAAGGGAAGACCTTGGCGAACTTCTCTGGGTCATCTAACCAACCGCCGGCTAGTTGTGGGGTTAGTGAAGATGTGGCCCAAGTGTCCATGATGTCAACTTCACCAATGAAACCATTAGCTACTCCACGTTGTGATTCTGTGTAACCAGATGGAACATCTGTTGATGGGTCGATAGGCAGCAGTTCGGTTGCAGGAACTAGTACTCGGTCGAAGTCTGGTTCTCCGTTTGCATCAAGGGCATACCAAACAGGGATCGGAACACCGAAGAAACGCTGTCTAGAGATGAGCCAGTCACCAGTAAGTCCGTTGACCCAGTTCTCGTATCTAACTCTCATGAAGTCAGGGTGGAACTTTAGTTCCTTACCTAGTTCTAGTAGGCGTGTACGAATATCAGCATCACGGCCACCATTACGGATGTACCACTGTCTGGTTGAAACTATTTCTAATGGCTTGTCTCCCTTTTCAAAGAACTTAACAGGGTGGGTAATTGGCTTAGGTTCGCCAACCATGTCACCTGATTCTTGAAGTAGTTCAACAATTCTTGTCTTTGCTGAGAACACTGTTTTACCAGCAAGCTCTGCATAAACAGCTAGCGCTTCAGGAGTTGAAATAACATCAGGTGCAGTTTCTAGCAGTCGTCCATCCCAACCGATAATCGCTCGGTTAGGTAGATCTAGTTCTCTCCACCAAATCACATCTGTTAGGTCACCAAAGGTACAGATCATCGCAATACCTGAACCTTTATCAATCTGAGCTAGGCGGTGAGCAAGAATAGGAACCTCAACTCCAAACAGAGGAGTCTTTACGCTCTTACCGAATAGTCCTTGGTATCGCTCATCATCTGGGTGGGCAACTAGAGCAACACACGCAGGGATTAGTTCAGGACGAGTTGTTTCAATAAAAACTTTGCCATCTGGTCCATCGAAGCCAACACGGTGATAAGCACCTGGTTGATCTCTATCTTCTAGTTCTGCTTGAGCAACAGCAGTTCTGAATGTGACATCCCAAAGTGTTGGAGCCATTGACTGATAAGCCTCACCTCTAGAGAGGTTATTTAGAAAGGCTTGCTGAGAAACTTTTTGAGCTGCGGGTGAGATGGTCTGGTAGGTCTGGTCCCAGTCAACTGAGATACCTAGTTGACGCCATAGCGCTTCGAACTGAAGTTCGTCTTCAGCAGTTAGCTTTTCGCATAGCTCAATGAAGTTCTTTCTTGAGATTGGAATCTGATCAGCTGCCTTAGAGGACTTGTTGTCGCCACCTTCAAAAGGAGGAGTGAAATTCTCAACATAAGGTAACGATGGATCGCATCGAACACCGAAGTAGTTCTGCACTCGACGCTCTGTTGGTAGTCCATTGTCATCCCAACCCATTGGGTAGTAAACCTCTTTGCCACGCATACGTTGGAAACGGGCAACTACGTCGGTGTGGGTATAGCTAAAGACGTGACCTACGTGCAGGGACCCTGAAACGGTTGGAGGAGGGGTATCAATTGAGTAGACCTGAGACTTATCGACCTCACGTCTGAACTTGTAGGTACCGTCGGTTTCCCAAGCAAGAGCCCATTTCTCTTCAAGCCCTTCCACGCCTACGCGTTCTGGGGTTGAGGCTGGGGCTCTGAAATCAGGGGTTTCGTGGCTTGAGGTCACGTTGTGCTTCTCCAAAAGTTAGTGTTCATTAAGATTAACATTGAGATTAGACCTTTTACCCCTAAACCCAGAGAGCAAGCCATGTATCCCAAGAATAATGGAGCTTCTTTTGGCATTCGCGAGCAGGTTCCGGCCAGCCCATCGTTTCCTGCCATTGAAGAGTCAATCCTTGAGTTTTGGGCTAAAGACAAGACTTTTCAGGCATCTATAGACCAACGCAAGGACGAAAACGCTCCTGAGTTCGTCTTTTATGACGGCCCTCCCTTTGCTAATGGGCTTCCACACTATGGTCACCTGCTAACTGGTTATGCCAAAGACACTGTTCCTAGGTTCAAAACCATGCAGGGATATCGTGTTGAAAGAAGATTTGGTTGGGATACCCATGGTCTGCCAGCTGAGGTTGAGGCTGAGAGACAACTAAAGATCTCAGGAAGACCTGAAATCGAAAAGTTCGGTATCGATAAGTTCAATGACTACTGCCGCACTTCAGTTCTGAAATACACCAAAGAGTGGGAAACATATGTAACCCGTCAAGCTCGTTGGGTTGACTTTGAGAATGACTATAAGACTCTTGATGCTCCATACACCGAGAGCGTGCTCTGGGCTTTTAAAGAACTTCACAAGAAGGGCTTGATCTACGAAGGCTTCAAAGTTCTTGCTTATTGCTGGAGATGTGAAACTCCTCTTTCAAACCATGAGCTTCGTATGGATGAGGATGTTTATCAGAACAGACAAGATCAAACAGTAACTGTTACCTTCCCAATACTTGTTGGACAAAGATTTGCTGGAGTGAAAGCTCTTGCTTGGACAACAACTCCATGGACATTGCCAACTAACTTTGCACTAGCAGTTGGACCAGAGATTGAATATGCAGTTATCAATACTGAGTCAGGTAAGTATCTTCTTGCTAAGTCACTGATTGGTAATCACCTCAAGGACTTCGGCTTTGAGGATATGGAAGCAGCAAGTGCTGCGATTGAAGAAACAGTTCTTGGTAAAGAACTAGCTGGAATCAAATACGAAAGACTGTTTGATTACTACGCTGATGAATCTAAGTTTGATGTTGGCAATGCTTGGCAGATCATTGTTGGGGACTATGTTGCCGATAATGAAGGTACCGGTATCGTTCACCAGTCACCTGCATATGGTGAAGATGACCAAAAACTATGTGAAGCTGCAGGTATTCCGGTTTACGTTTCAGTCAATGAACGCGGTGAATACAACTCAGTTATCACTGACTTTGTTGGTCAACACGTGTTTGAAGCAAACAAGCCAATCACTCAGAAGATCAAAGACATGGGACGTCTTCTGAAGCAAGCTAGTTACGACCACCCATACCCGCACTGTTACCGCTGTAAGAACCCTTTGATCTATAAAGCAGTATCTTCTTGGTTTGTTGAGACCACAAAGCTCAAAGACAGAATGTTGGAACTAAACCAGGAAATCAACTGGGTTCCAGAGCACACTAAAGATGGTTCATTCGGTAAGTGGCTTGAGAACGTAAGAGACTGGGCGATTAGCCGTAACCGTTTCTGGGGAGCGCCTATTCCAGTATGGAAATCAACTGACCCTAACTATCCACGTATGGATGTTTATGGTTCTCTAGACGAGCTAGAAGCAGACTTCGGCGTTCGTGTTGATGATTTCCACCGACCAACTATTGATCACCTAACTCGTGTAAACCCTGATGACCCAACTGGTAAGTCAATGATGGTTAGAGTTCCTGAAGTGTTGGACTGCTGGTTTGAATCAGGTTCAATGCCTTTTGCTCAGGTGCACTATCCATTTGAAAACAGTGACTGGTTTGATTCACATTCACCAGGTGATTACATCGTTGAATACTCTGGTCAAACTAGGGGATGGTTCTATACCCTGCACGTGCTATCAACAGCACTATTCGATAGACCAGCATTCAAGACAGCTGTTTCTCATGGAATTGTTTTGGGTAGCGATGGGCAGAAAATGTCTAAGTCACTTCGTAACTATCCAGATGTGAATGAAGTATTTGATCGTGATGGATCAGATGCAATGCGTTGGTTCTTGCTTTCATCTCCGATTCTGCGTGGTGGAACTATGTCCGTTACAGAACAAGGCATTAGAGAAGGAACTAGACAGGTTCTACTTCCGCTATGGAATACCTATTACTTCTTTACTCTGTACGCTAACGCTTCTAACTATGAAGCAAAGTTCGATCTATCAAGTGAAGATGTTCTAGATAGATACCTAGTAGCGAAAACTCGCGAGATGGTTGCCGGAGTTTCAGCAGATCTAAATGCTTTCGATACTTTCGGTGCAGCTGCCAAGCTTCGAGACTTCGCTGATGTTCTAACCAACTGGTATGTCAGAAGATCTCGAGCTAGATTCTGGGATGGCGACCCTCAAGCCTTCAACACCTTGTATTCAGTACTTGAGATCATGACTCGTGTTGCCGCTCCTATGCTTCCGCTTATCTCTGAAGAAGTGTTCCAGGGCCTAACCGGTATGCGTTCAGTTCACTTAACAGAGTGGCCTGATCATGAAGCACTAGTTGCTGATGACAAGCTGATGACCGCTATGGACCAGGTCAGAGTTGTTTCTTCTGTTGCTAATGGTCTTAGAAAGGTCAATGGGCTAAGAGTTCGTTTGCCGCTGGCTAAGTTGACTGTGGTTACTAAAAATGCGGATGAACTAGCTGAGTTTGCTGACATTATCGCTGAAGAGCTGAACGTGAAGTCAATTGACTTAGTTGAACTATCTCTTGATTCAACAACCGAGTTCGGTGTTATCAAGCGATTGACTGTGAACTCGAGGGTTCTAGGTCCTCGTGTTGGTAAGCAAGTTCAGCAGGTTATTGGTGCCTCTAAGTCGGGCGACTGGTCACAAGATGGCGACAAGGTTGTTTGTGGTGGGGTTGAACTAATCGAAGGTGAATACGAGATTGATTTAGTTGCAGACCTTACTGATACCTCGGAGTCAGTAAACCTAATCGGCATTTTGCCTTCAGGTGGCTTTGTTCTTCTTGATTCAAGAGTTACCAAGGAACTTGAAGTTGAAGGTATCGCTAGAGATGTCATCAGAGCAGTGCAGCAAGCTCGAAAGGATGCCGACC
>CAMDEE010000002.1 GCA_945895375.1 Auritidibacter sp. Marseille-P8566 | reverse complement strand
TGGTGGTGGCGGTGGAGGCGGCTACTTCGGCGGTGGTGGCGGTGGAGCTGATACTGAGGCTGCAGGCGTTGACGGTGGTGGTGGCGGTGGTGGATCTAGCTTCACCAATGCAACTAGATTCCAGAATGTTGTTTACACAGCTGCTTGGCAGCCTGCTAATGGTGCTGCAAGTATTACCTACAACTTTGGTCCAAGCGTTACTTCGTTTACTGCTCCTGCATCACCTAGCAAACTAGCTGCGCCGGTGTTCAACATTAAGTTTGGTCAATCTGTTACTGGTCTAACTGCTGATGACTTTACTATTTCTGGAACCGTAACCGGTTGTTACATCTCAACTTTGACTGGTAGCGGTGCCAACTATGCAGCGACAGTCTCTGGATGTTCTGATGGAACTATTGTTTTGACATTGAAAGCAGATACTGTGTTTGGAAATGCTATTGGTCCTGTGAGGACAGTTTCAACAACATCGATTATCTTGGACAGAACAGTTCCTGAAATCAATACGCTAATCAAACAACCAAGCACAAACGATCTGATTATCTATAAGGCTGTCTTTACTGAACCAGTCACAGGTCTTGTTGCAGATAGCACTGACTGGTTAGTCAAGGGAACCGGTTGTGTGATTCAGTTCATGACAGGATCTGGAACTGATTACACAATTACTATCGCTAACTGTGTTGATGGCAACCTAGCTGGTCTTGTGCTAAATCCTCTAGCGGTAGTTGATGCTGCAGGAAATATTGGCCCTAGCCTTGCTAATCAAACCCCAGTTACCAAGATTGATACCACTGCTCCGATTCTGCGAGTGACTGACGTTACCGCTCCTGGCGTTGGTGGTTTACCGATCTGGGTCTTCGATAGCGAAGAACCAACAACAGGTATGGCTGCTAATAAGTTCACCTTCTCAGGAACTGCTACTTCTTGTGTAATGAATTACACAGTGGTTAGACCAGGACTTGGTTGGCAGGTAGCTTTGACTGGCTGTGGCATTGGTTCAACTCAGGTAACCCTTGCGGCTAATGCGGTTACTGACACAGCAGGTAACACCGGTCCAACAGCGGCTCTGGCTTCTAATGTGATTAACATCACCCCTGATGAGATTGTCAATCAAAACCTCAATGCATCAGGTCAACCAACTGGTGCAGTGATCAAAAAGCCTGTGATCAGAAATCCACAGAAAACCCTTGATACAGAAAAGCTCTTGGCTGAAAAGAACTCACAGGGCATCAAGACCCCTAGTGGTGGAGTAGCTGAAGAGCAAAAGCCTGTGACTAAGGAACTAAAGGAAGAGGCGGCTAAGAAGTTCCTGCTCACCGAAACACAGGCTCAGCCGATGTTTATGGTGATTGGTCTTCTTACCTTTGCAATTGCATTAAGTGCATTTGCAGCAGGTAGTTCTATGCGCAGTAAGAGAAGAAGGCACTAAAGAAGTTTGAAAACCCTCGTCTTAGTGGAAGATGATGGTGCGCTCGTTATCGAGTAATACTCGATGTTCAGCAAACCATCTAACCGCTTGGGCGAGGGTTTTTGACTCTACGTCTTGACCCATAGCAACCAGGTCTTGCTTTGATTTCCCGTGATCAACACGAATTACGTTCTGTTCAATGATTGGACCTTCATCAAGATCAGCTGTTACAAAGTGAGCGGTAGCACCAATTAGTTTCACACCACGGTTGTGAGCTTGGGCGTAAGGGTTAGCGCCTTTGAAGCCAGGTAAGAAGGAGTGGTGAATGTTGATAATCTTGCCTTCGAATTCGCGACAGAATTCAGGGCTCAGAATTTGCATAAATCTCGCAAGCACAATGACTTCGATTTCGTTTTTCAAAATGTATTCACGTAGCATCTTTTCAAATGTTTGCTTAGTTGAAGCATCGGAGATGTTGTGTGACTCAAAGTGAATGCCATAGAAGCCAGCTAGTTCAGCTAGGTCTGAGTGGTTACCAAAGACAGCTGGAACCTCAATTGGGATTTGGCCAGATCTTTGGTTGAACAACAGGTCATTGAGGCAGTGAGCGCTCTTACTGACTAAAACCACAGCCTTGATTTTGCGATCGACTGCATCGATGTGGAAGGTTGCTCCATACTTGGCAGCTACCTCTGCGATTTTGTCTGAGAACTCTTCCTTGGAGGCTTTGACCTCAACCTGGAGGCGCATAAAGAATTTGCCTGATTCGGTGCTGGTGAACTGTTGGCTCTCGGTGATGTTTCCCTGAGCTTGGACAATAGCGCCTGAAATGGAGTGGACAATACCTGGCTGATCGGTGCAGACAAAGGTTAGGACCCAATGGTTGGTAGGCGTATTCATGGGTCAAGTTTAGGCTTCGCTAGTGGTCTAAACCACGCTGGAGGTCCATTTGGCGGCGCGGATAGCTAACTCCTCGCCAAATCACTCCGCCTCCAAAGATGACGCCCGCAGCGACCATGCTGATTCCGATGATTGTTCCTACTGGCACGTAAATTCCTTTATTTGTGTTCGTTTTACCTACTCCAAGGGTAATCAACATTCAGTTCACCGATTGTTTACCTGCCAGTCGTGTCGCAAATGGTCTGGTTAAGCCATATTTTGGCTCTGCACTAGAATTGCCTTATCGCAACTGGCGTTAAAGATGGATTGCCATCAGGGAGCGAAGGCATTTTGGTCGTACGCCTGGGCCAAACCAGCACAAGCCGTTAAGGAGTTCCCAATGTCCCAATTACCAGTAGATTTCAACTCGCCGCTTTCAGCTACCGATCCCGAGATTGCTGCTGTTCTGCAGGTTGAGTTAGATCGTCAGCGCAACTTCCTGGAGATGATTGCCAGCGAAAACTTTGTCTCAAGAGCAGTTCTAGAAACTCAAGGGTCAGTACTAACAAATAAGTATGCAGAAGGCTACCCAGGTAAGCGTTACTACGGTGGCTGTGAAGCAGTTGATGTTGCAGAGAACCTAGCTCGCGATCGAGCAAAAGAACTCTTTGGTGCTGAGCACGCTAACGTTCAGCCACACTCAGGTGCAACAGCTAACGCTGCGGTGCTTCAGGCTTTCTGTAAGCCAGGCGATCGCATCCTAGGTCTAGAGCTCGCTCACGGTGGGCACCTAACCCACGGCATGAAGTTGAACTTCTCAGGTAAGACCTATGAAGCTCACGCTTATGAACTAAACGCAGATACTTTCTTGATGGACATGGACATTGTTCGTAAGCGTGCTCATGAGGTAATGCCTAAGGTTCTAATTGCTGGTTGGTCAGCTTATTCTCGTCACATTGATTTTGCTGAGTTTAGAAAGATTGCTGATGAAGTTGGTGCAATCCTTTGGGTCGACATGGCACACATCGCAGGTCTAGTTGCAGCTGGTGTTCATCCGAACCCAGTTCCTTACGCAGATGTTGTTTCAACAACTGTTCACAAGACTCTTGGTGGACCAAGATCAGGTTTGATTCTTTGTAAAGAAGAGTATGCAAAGAAGATTGACTCTGCGGTATTCCCAGGTCAACAGGGTGGACCGCTGATGCACGTTATTGCGGGAAAGGCTGTTGCATTCAAAGCTGCTATGAGCGAAGAGTTCAAGGAAAGACAGCGCAGAACAATCAGAGGTGCTCAGATTATTGCGGAGCGATTAATGCAGGCTGATGTTAGAGCCAACGGTGTTGACGTTCTAACCGGTGGAACTGATGTTCACCTAGTTCTAGTTGATCTTCGTAACTCTCCAATTGACGGTAAGACTTGTGAAGATTTACTTCACGATGTTGGTATCACTGTGAACAGAAACTCAGTTCCTAATGACCCAAGACCACCACTAACAACATCTGGTGTTCGTATTGGAACTCCAGCTCTGGCAACCCGGGGATTTGGAGATGTTGAGTTCACAGAGGTAGCGGACATTATTGCTCACGTTGTAATGGCAAACCCTGACATTGATGCACTAGCTGATCGAGTAAGAGCATTGACTAGTGCATTCCCTCTTTATAACGGCCTAGAGAACTGGTAGGTCATTGGCTGCTGTATTACTAGATGGCAAGGCTGTTGCTAAAGAGATCAAGGCAGAGCTTGCTAAGGAAGTTATTGAGCTCAAGCAAAAAGGGATAACCCCAGGCTTGGGCACATTGCTAGTTGGCGATGACCCAGGTTCACACAGCTACGTAGCCGGTAAACATAGGGACTGTGCTGAAGTGGGGGTTCACTCAGTTCGTATTGATCTGCCTGCTAACGCTAAGCAAGCAGATCTAATGGCAGCCATTAGAGATCTAAATGAAGCATCTGATGTCACAGGTTACATCCTGCAGTTGCCTTTGCCTTTTGGCTTTGACACCAATGCCATGCTGGAGATGATTGACCCAAGTAAAGACGCTGATGGCTTACACCCAATCAACTTAGGAAGATTAGTGGTTGCTGGTTCTGAAGATATAACCTCTCCGCTACCTTGCACACCAGCTGGAATCCTAGAACTCTTGCACCGCTATGACATCAAACTAAAAGGCAGACAGGTCGCTGTCATTGGCCGAGGCGTAACAGTCGGAAGACCGCTAGGGCTTCTTTTGAACAAGAGGGGCGTGGATGCAACCGTTACCTCACTTCACTCTGCTTCAGAAGATATTGCTGGTTCAATCAGGCAAGCAGATATTGTTGTGGCTGCTCTAGGAGTTGCACACTTTGTGAAGCCTGAATGGATTAAGCCAGGAGCTGTTGTCTTGGATGTTGGAATTACCAGAGTCGACAAAGATGGCGAAACGATTTTGGTTGGCGACGTTGATCCTTTAGTTTCTGAAGTTGCTGGCTACCTTTCTCCTAACCCAGGTGGAGTAGGACCTATGACCAGAGCAATGCTTGTTCGCAATGTAGTAAAGGCTGCCAACCGCTAAGCGATTGACAGCCTTTAGCTAATCTTTAGTTCGAGAACTAGTTTGCTGCTACGTAGTCCTGAATCAATTGACTGAAGCAAGATAGGTTAGCTTCAATTTCAGGAAGACGTTCGTCTAGATACGCAAGAGACATGTCTTGGTAAATATCTGCTAGCTCGAAGTCATCGTTGTATAGCTTGATCTTCTCTGCGTTCTCTTCACACCAACCAGATAGTTCTGGCTGGACCAAAGTGATGGTGTAAGTCTCTGATGACTTACCATCTGAACCCTTTACAGTGATGGTCAGTGTGTTATCCCCAGGAACGAACCCTGAGGTTCCCTCAATGCTAACTTCAGCATCTGGATCTTCTGGAAGTGCCTCAACTGTAAGTTCAACTGTTCCAGTAGGAAGTTCGTAGGTGTCTCCTGCAACAACGTCAGTGAAGGTGGTTCCATCGCCGACTCTAATTGAAGTTAGCTTCGTGGATGTGTTTGCACTTACGTTGGTGAAAACCACAAAAATTGCCAAGACACCAGCAATTGCCATGATGCCAGGGAAAACAAATTTCTTCACTTTAGTTCCGTTCTGAGGGTCTGTTTACTTAGGAAAACCGTCTAAGTAATAGTTTCTCACGAAAATCTAGGGTCTGGGTGCTTTTGTAGGTGTTGGCGCAGGTCTTTGCCACCAATTTGGCCTAGGAACAGGGGTTGGCTCAAAGGTGGGCACTGGGAAAGAGGTCCTGGTCGGGGTTGGAGTGGGCCTAGAGGTCTTTGTTGGCCTAGGAACGCTGGTTGGTTGGGGTTTATGAATAATGGTCACCGTAGGCACCGGTTTCGGGGTTGGGATAGTGACATTGGTCACCATGTAGAAGGTCGCGGTGCACTCAAAAGTCTTGTCGCTACTGGAATTACTTAGGTTTCTAGCCCTAAATGAGGAGCTACTGCGGCTGGCCGAGTAGAGGTCCTGGCTAGATCCACATCCGCTGTCGCTAGTGGAATAACCAGTGCTCAAATAGGTCAAGGTGACCTTCTTGTATTCAATAGGGCTAGAAGCGTTAGCTGCTGCTCCTAGTGAAATGCCAGCCGATGAAACCATGGCAATAATGCCACAGACAAACATCGGTAGGGCTAGTCGTTCAATCATGCTCTTAGTAGCCATTATGTCTCCAATTGGGATAGTTGTAATTGCAACACTATCCCCAAGCTAGGACATCGGCTAAGAGAGCATCTGGGTGGCGGCCAGTTCCTTATAAAGAGGGGTGCTCTTGAGGAGCTGTTTATGGGTTCCAGCCCCAATGACCTTACCGCCATCAATCACAATGATTTGGTCGCTATCAATAACTGTTGAAAGTCGATGAGCAATGACAATCATTGTTCTGTTCTTGGCAACAGCATCAATAGCTTCACGCATGCGCTGTTCGTTCAGACCATCAAGGCTTGAAGTTGATTCATCAAGCAGAAGAATCGGCGGAGCACTAAGTAGTGTTCGAGCAATTGCTAGTCTCTGACGCTCACCACCTGAAAGCATGATGCCCTGTTCACCAACTTCAGCATCAAGCCCTCGCTTATCTCTTTTGAGAACTGTAGTTAAGTTCACTTCGTTTAGAACTCGCTTCAGATCTTTCTCAGTTGCTTCAGGTGAGCCAATCAAAAGATTCTCTCTGATGCTTCCAGCTAGCACTGGAGCATCTTGCTCGACATAGCCAATCTGTGCTCGAAGGTCTGATCTCAGCATTGAATGAACTGATTGCCCATCGAGGAGAATGTCTCCACTTGTTGGTTCATAGAATCTTTCCATCAAACTGAAGATGGTGGACTTACCTGCTCCTGATGGACCGACAATTGCAACTCGTGAACCACGTTCAATTTTGAAGGAGATACCTTTGAGAACTTCCTTCGGTTCGCTCATGATTGGTTCAGCATCTTTGATTGGTTTGCCATTGGCATCAAGAGCTACCTCTGGCCTTGCTGGGTAGTTGAACTTGATCTTTCTAAACTCAATTGCTGTTGAGTTCACTGCCTTGCGCTTAGTGATCTGAGCTCTTTCAGCATCGGTATCTTCCAAAGGAACATCAAGTATTTCTTGAATACGGGCAAGAGCACCGAGGGCCGATTGGACTGAGGCATAGGCCGAGAAGAATTGCCCTACTGGTCTAATCATTAGGAACATTAGAAGAATAAAGGTAACTAGAGAAGCAACCTGGGTTTCACCAGTAGCAACTCGGTAACCACCAACACCTAGAACAACAATGAATGCTCCGTTGGCAGCAAGTCCACCGATAGGGGTAACCCAAGCGTTGATCTTGGCAATCTTCACACCCTGCTCATATGCTTCTTGAGCGTCTTTTCTAATCTGGTCAGATTCTCTGCCCTCTGCTCTGGCAGCTCTAATGGTTCTTACTGCAGATAGAGCACGTTCAACGGAGGCAGACATGTTACCAACACGTTCTTGAGCCTTGGTGGTCGCTGCCTTGATTTTTCTAGAGGTTACTCCAATTGCTGCAACAGCAACAGAAATCATGAGCAGAGTAAGTACCAGAAGAAGCCAGTCGATAAAGGCCATAGCCACAACAGCACCGACGAATATGAGTGCTCCACCAGCGCCATCAACTAGACCTTGGGTAAGTGCCGCTCTTAGCAAAGTTGTATCTGAGCCAACTCGAGAAACTAGGTCTCCAGTTCTCCTTAGGTCGTATTCCTGAATTGGGAGTCTGAGCAATCTTGTTGAAAGACTTGATCTGGCTGAGAGCACAACTCCTTCACCGGCTTTGGCAAGGACTAGATACATCGCTCCGCTGAGGACAGCGCTCAAAAGAGTAATGATTAGAAGAGCAATTGCTAGAGGAAGAACATCTTTACCTTCTTGAACAGTTGAGATGATGTTTCCAACAACTAGAGGTTGGGCAAGGTTTACACCGGCACCAATGATGCTAAAGAAGACAGCAACACTTAGAAGACCTTTTTGCTCCTTCATATATGGAAGTAGTTGACTGAACTTGGCTTTAGGGCCAGTGTCTTTTACTCCTGGTCCTGAAGTTCTTCTACCGGTCATGCTCATAAATTAGTCTTTCGTTTTTACTAGGGAAGGATCTCCCAGTATTTCTTCGTTAATTAAGAATCTTATTTCCTGTAAAGATAAGGCCTCTGTATAAGCAGTGTTTCTATAGAACCTACTAAAGTCCACGGCTCTAAGTGCTGGAAGCACTCTTTTATCATGGGTCTTTAGGAACATAACAGTACTATTTGGAACTCTTTCGAACTCAGTTCTAATCTGACCGCAACTATAGCCAAACACAGTGAGGGCAACATCTGCTTCTTCTGGAGTTACTTTAGAAATTAGTCCTAGATCTTGAACCTTGACTATTTCTCTCTCAACGTCTTTTCTTTGCCAGACCTGAAAGCAGGTTCTCAAGTTTGCTTTCTGCCAGACCATTTCACCTAGGTCATCAACATAGTCAATGCTTAGATCTTGGTCATGAATCAGGTGGAAGTTTCTATCCAAACGGTTTATCACTGACCATTTGCGCCAGCTTCTTGGCACTATGAAAGCTATGTAATCGCTGTGTTTGGCCGCTTTGTTGAAGAAGGGAATGCTAAGGGAATTGTTTCTGCCAAATGGGGGATTAGAGATTGTTACTGCACCGTTTATCCCAGTTAGGTCAGCAAGGAGGAAATCTCCTAGTTGAACGCCTTTGGACTTAGGTTCGATATCAAAACTGACCACCTTGGTGGCCCCTAGTTCTTTGGCTGCTTTGATAAAGGCACCTGTGCCTCCGGCTGGCTCAATGACCTGTTTGCCAGCTAGCCCACCAACTAGGGAACTTATCTTCTGGGTTAGCTTTAGGGCCAGATCAGCTGGGGTATAGAACTGTTCCTTGCCAGTCACCCTGCGGTTACCAGGGCGAACCTTGTCGCTTGGGGCAGGGGTCATGCTCATAAGGATATCACTCCCACTGAATACACTTGTAAGGTTGAACACCTAAGCAGGAAGACACGCATTTTGGCGGAAAAGAACGAAACACCTGAGGCAATGATTGTTGCCAAGGGGTTAACAAAGGTTTATGGGGATTTCAAAGCAGTTGACCGTATCGACTTCACAGTAACTAGGGGAGAGTCCTTCGGGCTTCTAGGTCCTAACGGAGCTGGTAAATCAACAACCATGAAGATGATTGCAGCTACCAGCCAACGAAGTGGTGGCGAGTTGTTGATTTTGGGTAAGGACCCTAACGACCAAGGTCCTGAGATTAGGGCACACCTAGGTGTTGTTCCTCAGCAGGACAACCTAGACCGTGAGCTAAAGGTTTGGGAAAACCTAATGATCTATGGTCGTTACTTCGGCCTAAGCCGCAAGTGGCTCAAGGTCAAGATTGAAGAGCTACTAGATTTCGCACAGCTAGCAGACAAGAGAAACAACAAGACTGAAGAACTCTCTGGCGGTATGAAGAGAAGACTTACTATCGCTCGAGGTTTAGTCAATGAACCTGAGATCTTGATGCTGGATGAACCAACCACAGGTCTTGATCCTCAGGCAAGGCATATCCTTTGGGACAGATTGTTTAGATTAAAGGAACAGGGTGTGACCCTGGTTATCACTACCCATTACATGGATGAAGCAGAACAGCTTTGCGATCGCCTAATGGTTATGGATAAAGGCAGGATCATGGCCGAAGGTTCTCCTGCTGAACTAATCAAGAAGTATTCCTCAAAGGAAGTTCTTGAAGTTCGTTTTGGTAGCGATAACAACGCTCACGTTGCTAGAGAGCTTGAAGGTATTGGCGAAAGATTAGAAATCCTTCCAGACCGAATTCTTGTTTATGCAGAAGACGGTGAGAAGTGTCTTGAGCAGATCATCAAGAAGGGTCTTCACCCAGTCACATCTCTGGTTAGAAGATCTTCACTAGAAGATGTCTTCCTTCGTCTAACCGGTAGGACACTGGTCGACTAATGGCTATGGATGTTGAATCTAAAGTTGCGATGACTTGGACTGGGGCGGCTACTTTAGTTGACCCTAAGGTGAGCATGAAGCGCGGTGCTTTGTATATTGCAGAGAACCGTCTATTGAACGCGGCTAAGTGGTGGAAATCCATCATTGCTTTTGGTTTAGGTAACCCAACACTTTATTTATTGTCTATTGGTATTGGGGTTGGATCGCTAGTTGATGCTTCACTAGGCCCCAACGCTATTGATGGAGTTAGTTACCTAACCTTCTTAGCTCCTGCACTATTAGCAACTGCTGGTATTCAGGGTGCGATGGATGAGGTTACCTGGCCTACTCTTCAAGGCTTCAACTGGGATAAGACTTTCTACTCAATGAATGCAACTGCCATCACAGGTAAGCAGATCGTGAATGGAATCCTGCTTGCAGCAACAGCAAGAGCTGTACTGCAGGTCAGTTTGTATGGTCTATGTCTCTTGGCTTTTGGTGCTGTTACCTGGGCAACACTGCCGATACTGATCTTGGTTTCCAGTACAGCAGGTCTAGGTTTTGCGGCTGTTATGTTGGCCTTTGCGGGGAAGGTCAAAGAAGATGACGGTGTCTTTGCTCTTGTTGGCAGATTTATTGTTACCCCGATGTTTATGTTCTCTGGAACTTTCTATCCGATTACTTCAATGCCTCTGTACTTGCAGTGGATTGGATGGATTTCTCCTCAGTGGCATGCGACCAACCTTGGAAGGGCAATGTCTTACGGAATGCCTATCGAGCTATGGCTGGGCCTTCTGCACTGGGTAGTGATGCTTGGTATGACTTTCATTGGAATGATCTGGGCCCACCGAGTATTTGAGAAGAGGTTGGCTTCATGAGTTCGATGAACATCAAAGCTGAGTCAGCCATCGAAATTGCTGAAAGAAGAAAAGGCAAGTTTGGATCTGGGGTTTACTCAGGAAGAGCACGAGTAGTTCTTGAACGTGGTTACTTTGCGCTGAAGTCTTCAACCTGGATGGTTGTTGCTTCTGGATTTGTTGAGCCATTGATTTATTTAGTTGCTTTTGGTTATGGCATTGGCCAGTTCATTGATGGTGTTTTTGATGGCAACGGGAATCCTATTTCTTATGCTCAGTTCATTGCCCCTGCTCTTTTAGCAACTAGTGCTATGAACGGTGCTATCTACGACTCAACCTGGAATGTGTTCTTCAAGATGCATTTCGGCAGAATCTATAACGGAATGCTGTCAACTTCTATGGGAACTCTAGATGTTGCTCTGGGGGAGATTAGTTGGGCGCTACTTAGAGGTCTTGCCTATGCGATTGGTTTTATGGCTATCGTCACACCTCTCGGACTAGTGCCGTCATGGTGGGGCTTACTAGCAATTCCTGCTTCTGTATTGGTGGCTTTTGGCTTTGCTGCTGTGGGTATGGGAATTACAAGTTATCTGAAGCACCGTCAGCAGATGCAATACATTCAGCTGGTTATGCTTCCGATGTTCTTATTCTCTGGAACATTCTTTCCACTCGATATCTACCCGGAACCTGTTCAATGGTTTATTCAAGCTCTTCCGCTTTGGCAGGCTATTGAACTGATCAGAGGGCTAACTCTAGGAATCATGAACTGGGCGATGCTAGGTCACGTGCTTTATTTCGTGGTATTGATAATCGGCGGGCTGTATTTCACAACCCGCCGACTAACAGCACTGTTCTTGCGCTAATCCTTAGGCAGCTGCTCCAACGAAGACAGCTAGCGCGATGTTCAAAGTGGTTAGCAGGAAGATTGTTGGCATAGCCCACATAGGTGTAACTTCCTTCTTACGGTATGTGTAAGCCACAAAGAAGATCACAGTTAGGACAATGCTCTTTAGAGCAATCACAATTGCGTTTAGTTCTTCAGGCTTAGTAACTCCTGCCATTACCAATCCGGTTAAAAGCATGAGGTATGTACCGTGGAATACTCCAGCGTTAACTTTCATGCCTGTCTTCATATCCTTCATAGATGTGAAGAAGCCAGCTAGTAGTGCAGCGATACCTAGAAAGTGTATGACTAGGAAGATGTTAACAATTAGCGTGCGGGTTGAATCGTCCATGATTCTCCTTTAGTTGAATGTATTTCAACTTTAGCGAAGACGAGCCATCATCACTGCAGCTTCTACGGCTTCCGCGCCTTTGTCTTCTTTGCTATTCGGTAAACCGGCTCTATCTAGAGCCTGTTGAGCATTGTCAACAGTCAGTAGACCAAAGCCAATTGGAACACCATACTCCAATTGAACCTGAGCAAGGCCTTGGGTAGCTGCATCACAGACATACTCAAAGTGAGGTGTCTCACCTTGGATAACAACACCTAGCGCGATGATTACATCAGCTTGATCTTCAGCAGCCCATTTAGCAGCTAGAGGTAATTCGAATGCTCCTGGCACTCGAACGATGGTGTAAACGTCGTTACCGGCATTCTTAAGAGAGCGTTCTGCGCCTGCAAGAAGTGCATCGGTAATTTCGGTATGCCAGCTAGTAACCAAGATTGTTACTGCTAAATCACTCGCATCGATTTCTAGTTTTGGTGCATGGCCTGCCATTATTTGTCCATTTCTGCGATTATTTCAGGAAGACGGTGACCCATCTTTGATCGCTTAGCTTCTAGGTAACCTAGGTTCTGCAATGCTTCACCAACGATTACTGGAACGTATGAGTTCACTGGGATACCGTCATCGGTTAGGAAGTTAGCCTTAGCTGGGTTGTTAGTCATCAGGCGAACACTCTTGACATTTAGTTCACGAAGGATAGATGAGGCAGCTCCATACTCTCTAGCTTCGCTAGGAAGACCAAGAGCAAGGTTTGCCTCAACTGTGTCTAGACCCTGTTCTTGAAGAGCATAAGCCTTGAGCTTGTTTAGAAGTCCAATACCGCGACCTTCTTGACCTCGTAGATAAATAACAATTCCACCCTTAGGGTCAGCTTCAATCATGTCTAATGCATACTGCAGCTGCGGTCCACACTCACACTTCAAAGACCCAAATGCTTCACCGGTAATACATTCTGAGTGCATACGAACTAGAACATCATCACCAGTTGGGTTTCCCTTGATGATGGCTACGTGATCGGCACCAGTCTTGATGTCGTAGTAACCACGAACTCGGAAGTCACCGTGAATAGTTGGGATGTTAGCTTCAGCTTCAAACCTGATTCTGTTGTTATCACGGTGCACATAGTTGATGTTGTGTTCATTTAGGTGAGCTACCAGTTGAGCAATAGTGATTACTGGAAGGTCTTCTCGCTCACCAACTTCAATAAGTTCAGGTAAACGCATCATTGAGCCATTGGCTGTAACCATCTCACCGATGATGCCAACTGGAATAAGACCCGCAAGTTTTAGAAGATCTACGGTTGCTTCTGTGTGTCCAGCACGACCTTGAACTCCTAGCTGGTGAGAACGCAGTGGAATGATGTGACCTGGTCTAATAAGAGACTCTGGTCCTGAAGAGTCACTGGCAAGAGTTCTAGCAGTAAGCGCTCTATCGCTAGCTGAAACACCGGTTGACTCACGAGCAGCAGCATCAACAGTGATGGTGTAGCTGGTGCCATGAGGGTCCTGGTTATCCGTAGTCATCAAAGGAAGTTCAAGTTCGTTAGCCTTGCCATCTTCCATAGGTGCACATAGGAAACCAGTGGTGTGCTTGACCATCCATGCCATCCACTCGGTAGTTGCGAACTGAGCTGCGATGATGGCATCGCCTTCGTTCTCTCTGTTTTCATCATCCGCTACTAGAACCGGCTTACCGTTTCGTAAAGCATCCAATGCTTGCTCGATTGTTGATAGTGCCATTAGTTATTTCTCATCTCTAGTAATCGTTCTATGTGCTTTGCCATTACATCAACTTCAACGTTGATCTTGTCACCAGGCTTTTTATAGCCCAAGGTGGTAAGTTTTAGGGTTTCTGGAATCAGACTCAATCCAACAAAGTCTTCACCAAGTTCATTCACAGTCAGTGAAATACCATCAAGGGTTATTGAACCCTTTAGTACTACATACTTCATAAGTTCTTTAGGAACAGATACTCTTACCCAGTCCCAGTTCTCACTAGGTTCACGGGACAGAAACTCACCAACACCATCAACATGCCCTTGAACATGGTGCCCACCAAAGCGGGTCTGCATAGTCATGGCACGCTCTAGGTTGATTGGATCGCCAACCTTCACATCAGCCAAGCTGGTAAGCCTCAAAGTCTCGTGCATCACATCAGCACTGAAAGTGCCATTCTCGATCTCAACTGCGGTAAGGCATGTCCCACTGCAGGCAATAGAGTCACCACGCTTGATGTCACTTGTCACAAGCGGGCCTTTAACAGTCAACCTAATGGCATCAGGTTGCTGCTCAATAGCAACAACTTCACCTAGTTCTTCAATAATCCCTGTGAACATTAGTTTCCCTTCCTTGGAATGGCTCGGACAAATACGTCAGCACCTAGCTGTTTTACTTCAACAAAGTCCAGCTCAACAGCATTGGTCATGGTTGCAACACCAATCTCAGTAACAGCAACATTGGTTCCACCGACAAGCAGGGGAGCCTGGTAAATCAAAATCTCATCAAATAGTCCAAGCGAGATGAACTCACTCGCTAACTGAGCACCACCTTCAACAAGGATGTGTCTCATACCTCTATCCCAAAGTTGTGAGACAACTTCTCTAACATCTTGTGTCTTTAGTTGAACCGTTGGAGCATCTTCATTGAAGACACGAAGATCTTGATCTAGTTCACTCATGCCAACAACAACACGAAGCGGTTGGTGCTCGTATCTTGAGCCATCAGGTTTTCTGGCAGTTAGATCAGGGTTGTCGTATTTGACAGTTCCGGTGCCAACCAAGATTGCATCAAGGTTTGATCTTCTTAGGTGAACATCTTCTCTAGATACTGAACCTGAAATCCATTTACTGGTCTTATCAGTTGCAGCTGTTCTGCCATCAAGAGTCTGAGCCCACTTCAAAGTAATGAATGGACGCTGCTTCTTCATTGCAGTTAGCCAAATCACTGACTGTTCATCAGCTTCTCTTTCAAGAACACCTTGGATGACTTCAATGCCCGCATCAGTCAGAGTCTTAGCTCCATTCGCTGATTCATCGCCTGGGTCTTTACTTGCATAAACAACTCGAGAGATGCCAGCTTCAATCAAAGCAACAGCACATGGACCGGTTCTGCCAGTGTGATTGCAAGGTTCCAAAGTCACAACAGCAGTTGATCCTGCTGGAACTCCGTTAGGTAGTTTGCTCAGGGCATCAACTTCAGCGTGTGGAGTTCCCGCACCTTTATGCCAGCCTTCGGCAATAACATTCAAATCTTTGTCGAGGATGATGGCTCCAACCTGAGGGTTAGCACCGTAGGCAGGTCCGAGTAGGGCAAGTTCAAGTGCCCGATGCATCATCGGTTCAAACTGCCTAGTATCGGTCATCCCGAGCCTTTCAATAAGGTACCTCGGGGTAGGGTCGAATAGACGACCTAAGGTCAGGCCAAGATAGGCCAAACCTTATGTTCTTCTACCATCCGGACTTTAACCGTCGGTTCTGGAGTTTCACCAGATCAACCGCCAAACCAAATACCTAGGTATTCGTTGCCATTGAAGGCAGCTTGTCGGGTCGCGGACTATAACCGCCGGTTCAGATTTACACTGACCCCGAAGAACTGTTTGTTACTGATAAATCATGGCAGATTGGGGGTCTAAATGCGACCTAATACGCCAAAGGCTAAAAGATAAGGATTATTAGCTCTTTCCCTTTTCCTTAGGTCTCTCTATGCATAAGCAGCCGGCGATTCCAAGAACTGTTGGGTTTATGGGCTATCTCCTAGCCTTGAGGCCGAAAAAAACAGGGAAATCCTTATCGCACCACAAATCCCCTGGGATTACTTAGCCCCAAGGCTCTATTTCACCATCTGAAATGCTCTGCATCCAATTCTCGTGGGTTGAAAATTTCAACTGGCCCTTCTGGGCTCCTCATCCAGTCGAAGACAAGGATTTTTTTTGAAATGTATTCAAAGCAATATTCGTATAGCCTCGAGCGTAAACAAGCTCCGAACTCCCGAGAAAACGGCACTGATCCATGTTCCCACCCATCGCTTGATGAAACTGCCTCAAGAGCTAGAGACGCTTCTGGAAGAATCTCGCCACTCATCGCAATTTCAGTGAAACTATGGAAAAGGCACCCATTGATCTCGTCTGAGCAACAGCTTGTTTCAGAAACCACAGTGGAACAATCTGAGATCTCACCGCCAAAGAATGGAGTTGGATCTATGTCGTTCCAGGTGTTGAAGGTATCGTCTGACTCGTTGTAGCAGAGCACGTACATGTCACCGGCAACACAGTACTCTCCGTTGATAAACACAACTTTTGATACTTCTGTATTCTCAAGGACGCTAGGGAAGCTAAGAAGCCTTTTGAACACTATGGTCGAGACATTTGACGGTGTTGGAATCAGGTCAAGTGGATCCGAAGTCTCTAATTCTTCATCGACGCTGTCTGGTCGCTCATCTTGACGAACCTCTATTGGAGAGACATAGGAAGTTTCTGGTTCGACGTCTGTTGCATCAAGGTCTGTTTCAACCATTTCAATTTTGGCGGCATCTGGTTCATCGGCCTCTAGAGGTTGGCTGAGAATGGATGTCGTTGTATTGCTCAGTGAGACAACGGCCTGATTCTGCTCGTCTGCAAAAGCTATTGCCACCGTGGCCAGCGCCAAGGCACTAGCTAGACACAACCTCAAAGTCTTGCGCATCATTTTCCCCTAACTGGAACTCATCCAGAATTTGATGCAAGCCTACTGGATTCGAACCAAGTTGTTCCACTTTGGACACACCAGAGATTCAAGCGAGGAAGGGTTCCTTGAACCTATCCCTTTACAGAGCCTGCCAGCAAGCCTCTTACGAAGTAACGCTGGAGGGCAAAGAAGACAATCAGAGGCACAATCATGGATACGAAGGCTCCTGCTGTTAGTAGCTCCCAACCGCTTCCTCTAGAACCAACCATCTCAGCGATACGCACTGTCATAGGAGCAACCTGCTTCACACCACCACCGAAGGTTAGACCTACCAGCAGATCGTTCCATACCCAGAGGAACTGGAAGATGGAGAAAGATGCGATAGCTGGAACAGATAGTGGAAGGACAATCTTGCTAAACAGGGTGAACCAGTTAGCTCCATCAACACGAGCTGCCTCAATCAGTTCTTTAGGGATCTGAGAGAGGAAGTTGTGAAGAAGGAATACAGCTAGTGGCAAGCCAAAGATTGTGTGAGCAATCCAGATTGGAATAAAGGTTCCAGTGATACCAAGATCCGGAATGATGACGGTATCGCCAATAACAAGACCCTTAGCAAACAACTGAAGAAGTGGAATCAGGGTTAGCTGAAGTGGAACAACCTGGAGACCAAAGATGATGAAGAAGATTGTGTCTTTTCCTCTGAAGTTGAACCAAGCCAAAGCATAGGCTGCAAACAAGGCCAGAGTGATTGGGAAAACCACAGCAGGAATTGTTAGAGCGAAGCTGTTAAAGAAGAACTGGAACAGCGGTGGGTTAGTAGTTGATCCTTGGAATAACACCTGGGCATAGTTATCGAATGTGAAAGTTGGGTTAGTAAAGAAAGTCCACCAACCTGATTGGTTGATGTCCTGCTCTGGTCGGATAGAGGAAACCAATAGACCAAAGGTGGGAATGGTCCAAAGAACAGCGATGATTACTGCAATTGCTGAAGCTACTGGGGATGCAAATATGTCTTTAGCTTTTTTGTTCATAGCCATTAGCGTTCAGTCCTCTCACGTCTAAGCTGTCTGATGTTGTAAGCGATGATTGGAAGAACACAAAGCAAAAGGATTACCGCCAGTGCGCTTCCCTGGCCATAGTTCATCTGTCTAAAGCTCTGTGAATACATTTCGTTAGCAATAACGTTGGTCTCGAAGTTACCACCGGTCATGGTTCTAACGATGTCGAAGACCTTTAGGGTTCCAATAGCGGTGGTGGTTAGCACAACGATTACCGTTGATCTGATCATTGGGATGGTTACTCTAATGAAGCGCTTCCAGTTGCCAGCCCCATCAAGCATGGCCGCTTCTACTACCTCATCTGGAACATTCTTCATAGCTGCTGAAATAACAACCATGCAGAATCCGGTCTGAATCCAAATCATGACAAGGATTAGCAACATGGTGTTCATCGGAGCTTCGAGTAACCAGTTAGGAGGGTTTACTCCAATAGCTTTGGAAATAGCACTGAATAGACCAATGTCGGGCTTTTCTAGGTTTGGCTGGAAGCTGTAAACAAACTTCCAGATAACACCGGCACCTACGAATGAGATCGCCATTGGTAAGAAGATGAGTGATTTCACAATGCCGGGACGCTTCATGCGGTCAGTCATGTAAGCAATAGCAAGTCCAAGCAGTGTGGAAAGAATAGGAACCACTAATACCCAGATGGCTGTGTTTCTAAGAACTACCAGAATCTCAGGGATTGTGAAAGACCATACGTAGTTGTCCAAGCCGACAAACTCTGTGCTATCTGCGTTCATGAACGACATGACGAGAGTTCTAAGTGTTGGATAAACAAGTCCAATAAGAAGTAGTAGAACAGCAGGAGCTAGGAAGACCGCGTACTTCAACCATTCCTGAACTTTGACATTGACCCTAGAGGCCAATAGGAAAACTAAGTACACAATTGCAGCGAATGCTGCTAGTGAAACAATAAGCAGAATTAGGTTTGGGAAAATCACTTCCCAGGGGGTCTTGCGTGCTGCAATGAACGCGGTGTTAATCATTTAATTCCTGACTTTATTGAAATGGGGTGTGGCTTTCACTTTCGTGTCCACCACACCCCACTACAAGGGTATAACTAGCCTAATTTAGTTCTTAGGCCATGACTTCTCGATTGCATCAAGAACAGCCTTGTCAGACTTGTCTTCTGCAACCCATGCGGTCATTTCCTTCCAGAAAGTACCTGCACCAACAGCAGCTGGCATAACGTCAGAGCCGTCGAAGCGGAAGGTTGTTGCGTTCTTTAGGATCTGAACAGCAACCTTGTTCACTGGGTCAGCAACGTTTGCTTCGTCTAGACCCTTGTTAGCTGAGAACCAACCACCAAGCTTTGCCTTAGCGTTGTTCCATAGCGGAGTGGTTAGGTAGTGCTGTAGAGCTGCAACTTCGCCACGGTCCTGGAAAGCTGCTACGAACTCTCCACCACCAAGTGCTGGCTTGTTGTCTGCTGATGTACCTGGGAAGTAGAACACTGAGATTCCGTTTGCCTTTGATGTATCTGTTGGCTCAACGATTTCTGCTCCGTGGTCTGCAGCTAGGATTCCACCAATGAATGATGCCTGACGGTGCATTGCACATGAACCATCAACGATTCCTGCTCCACCATCCTGGAATGTAGTAGTAGCGATAGAAGCTACGTCACCAACATAGTCAGGGTTCTTTAGAACCTTTCCAGCTTCACCAATCGCTGTTACAACAGCTGGGTCGTTGAAAGGAATACCGTGTGTAACCCAAGCGTCATAGGTCTCTGCTGACGCGGTACGAAGCATGATGTCTTCCATCCAGTCAGTACCAACCCAACCGGTTGCTTCACCAGAACCGAAACCAGCACACCATGGCTGGATCTGTCCGTCTGCGGCAATCTGGTCAGATAGAGCTAGAAGTTCATCCCAAGTTGTTGGGATTGTGTAGTTGTTGTCTGCGAAGACCTTCGGGTTGTACCAAACGAATGACTTCACGTTAGCTCCTAGTGGAGCAGCGAAGAAGGTTCCGTCTACAGTTCCGTAGTTCTTCCAGTCTGGTGAGTAGTTAGCGTCAACTGACTCGCTCAACTTTGCAGATGCAGGAATTAGGCTGTCAGCAAACTTAGCTAGTAGGCCTGGCTGTGGGAAGATCGCTAGATCAGGTGCAGTTCCACCTTCAACGCGAACAGCAATCTGAGCTTCGAACTCCTGAGTACCGTTCCAGTTGACAGTGATTCCTGTACAACGCTCGAAGTCAGCGAATGACTCGACGAATAGATCAGCTTCTGGAGCAATGATGGTTGTGTATACCTCAACCTCAGTACCTTCGAAGCCCTTGTAATCTGCATAAGCATCACAGTTACCGCTAGCGTCATCGCTTGCTGGCGCACAGCCTGCTAGAAACAACGTTGCAACAACTGCAGAAGCAGTAGCAGCTAGAACGCGCTTTGTCTTAAAGCTCATTAATTTCTCCTTGATAGTAATGGGCGAAGCGTAGATTACGCTTCAGCAACAATATACGGCAACATTCTTGGGAAAAACTGGAGAATTTCTCACACTGCGATAACGATTTAGCAAGTCCCCAGATTCTGAATGAAATACGGCTTTTTGTCTAAATTTTGAGTCTCGGGAGCGTTCCCGAGGTGCCTAGTTTGCCTTGATAAACCCAATGCGGTCATAGACCTTAGCCAGGGTCTCCTCGGCTACTGCTCTAGCCTTATCTGCACCTGAGGCTAGGAGCTTGTCTAGCTCTGTTGGGTCACTCATAAGATCGTTGGCTCTGTCTCTAATGGGGCCTAGAGCAGCGATGACTACATCCGCTACTTCACCCTTTAGGACTCCGTAGCCAGCACCTTGGAATCTGTCTTCAAGTGAAACTAGAGATTCACCACTAATAGAAGAGTGAATAGATAAGAGGTTAGAAACACCTGGCTTATTTTCCCAATCGACTCTGATGCTTGCATCAGTGTCTGTTACAGCACTCTTGATCTTCTTCATGATGGTTGAATCATCATCCATAAGGTTAACAAGACCTTTAGGGTCAGCTGCTGACTTAGACATCTTTGCTGTTGGGTTCTGTAAGTCATAAATCTTTGCTGTCTCTTTGAGGATATGAGCCTCAGGAATTGTGAAGGTCTGACCAAATCTTGTGTTGAATCGTTCTGCTAGATCACGAGTTAGTTCAAGGTGCTGTCTCTGGTCTTCACCAACTGGAACTGCCTTTGGTTGATACAGCAAGATGTCTGCTGCCTGAAGGATTGGGTAAGTGAATAGTCCAACAGAAGCAGAATCACTTCCTGCTTTTTGTGATTTGTCTTTGAACTGAGTCATACGGCTAGCTTCACCGAAACCTGTGATGCAGTTCAATACCCAAGCTAGTTCAGCGTGAGCTGGAACATGGCTTTGCACGAATAGTGCTGAGTCTTGAGGGTTGATGCCAGCTGCAATATATTGAGCAGCTGTTCTTCTGGTGTTGGTTCTAAGTTCGTTAGGGTCTTGAGGAACTGTAATGGCGTGCAGGTCAACAATGACATAGAAGGCATTGAAGTCTCTTTGCATGTTGACCCAGTTAACAAGGGCTCCAAGGTAGTTACCTAAATGCAGAGAAGATGCACTCGGCTGCATGCCGCTTAGAAGGTTCGCTTTGCCAGTCATGTTAGATAGCGTACTCAACAACCACAGGGGAATGGTCAGTAAAGCGGGTGTCGTAGCTAGCTGCTCTGTGAACCTTGTAGTTGGAGGCAAGCTTGGCAAGCTTCGGGGTAGCTAGTTGATAGTCAATTCTCCAGCCGGTGTCAGTATCAAAAGCCTGACCTCGATAACTCCACCAGGTGTATGGCCCTGGCACATCAGGGTGGGCAGCTCTACCTAGATCAACCCAACCTTGTTTATGCATCCAGGTATCAAAGTAAGCACGTTCTTCGGGTAAGAACCCTGCGTTTTTGAGGTTGCCCTTCCAGTTCTTTATATCCAGTTCTGTGTGACCGACGTTTAGATCGCCAACCACAACTACCAGACCATCTTCTTTTCTAAGTTCAGACATTCTTTTGGTCATGGCATCTAAGAACTTGTATTTCTCAACTTGCTTTGGGGTATCAACTTCACCGGAGTGAACGTATGTGCTGATGACAGTTACAGTCTTGGATTTGATCTTGAAATCGACTTCAAGCCATCTACCCGCACTATCAAAGCTTTTTGGGCCAAGCGTGGTTCTCGATGATGCTGCTGGAAGTTTAGAGACGATAGCCACTCCAGCTCTTCCCTTAGATGAGGCGTTGTCGTGAAGGATATGCCACTTGGTGCCATCGTTCTGCTGCTCTTCAATGGCCTTGAAGATCTCTTCCAAATCTGTTGTTTCTGCTCTGACCTCCTGAAGGGCTATCACATCAGGGGAGTGCTCAATAACCCACTCAGCGAAGCCTTTCTTGAAGGCGGCTCTAACGCCATTGACGTTGATGGTTACTACGGAGAGATTAGTTGGCATGGGACAAGTTTAAGGTCATCTTAGACTTGTCGGGTGAGTGAACGCGTATTAGTAGGTGCAGGTGTTGGCACCGGTGTATCTATCGCCAGTGCGTTCATCTATAGAACTGACAGATATGTGCCTTGGGATAGCGAAGCTCTAGGTAGCACTAGGGGGCTAATAGCCATCAAAGCAGCTTTAGCTGATGTTGCCCAAGAGATAGATAAGGCTAGGGAATCAACCGATGAAGAATCGGCAGATATCCTTGATGCCCTCAAACTGGTTTTAGAAGATGAATCGTTGATGGAAAATATCAAGGTTCGTTTGGCTGATGGAGCTAACTCTCAGCGTGCAGTAATCGGGGCTTTCAAATCAGCAGCTCAGGTTCTTGCTCAACTTGGTGACTACTTTGCTGAACGATCAAATGACATCATCGAACTCGGTGAAAGAGTTATTGACAAACTAAATGGCAAACAGGATTCGGTTTGGCCAAGTGAACCTTTCGTTTTAGTGGCCGACAATCTAGGTCCTTTAGAAATGGTCAAACTGCAGAGCAGTTCGATTGTTGGATTGGTGACCAGTCTGGGGAGCCCAACGTCACACACCTCTATTCTGGCTAGAGGAATGAACCTACCAACTGTTGTCTCGGTTAGTGGAGCTGAGTTTATTCAAGCAGGGGATCAGTTGATCGTGGATTCTTCTAGTGGTCAGGTATTTGTAAAGCCAGATGAAATAGAGATTGCTCAATATGTAAATGCTGTTGCTGATATAGCCCAAGAGGTTGTTGATGTTCAAGCTCTTGAACTTCCGGTGAAGCTATACGCCAACCTAGGTTCTAGTTCAGAAGGTGCTGCCGCTTTATCTTTTGGAGCTCAAGGTGTTGGTTTATTCAGAACAGAGCTTTTATTTCTTGGGGAGAAAGTTGCCCCTTCACTGGAAACGCAAGTTTTGGAATACTCAAGACTTTTAGATCAGTTCCCTAACCAGGTAGTAATTGTTCGAGTCTTAGATCTAGATACCGATAAGCCGCTACCTTTCCTAAAGCTCACTGAAACAGGTAAGTATGCCAATAGGGGATTCCAAGCACTGCTTGCTAATCCAGAAGCGCTGATTACTCAACTAACAGCACTGTCTCTTGCTTCTCAAAAGCATCCTGAAGCGAAGCTATGGGTAATGGCACCTATGGTCTCTAACGCAGAGCAGGCTGTTCAGTTTGTTGAGATGGCCAAGAAACTCGGTCTAGAAACTGTTGGCGTGATGATTGAGGTTCCTGAAGTTTGTGAACCTGAAGTATTAGAGCAAATAGTCAACGTAGTTGATTTTCTAAGTATTGGAACAAACGATCTAACTCAATACACCTTGAATCAAGATCGTCTAGGTTCCACCCAAGCACTATCCATGGTTAGAGAGCCTGAAGTTCTTGAACTGATTCGGAGGGTTACTGAGTTTGCTACGAAGGCTGGAAAACCAATTGGGATTTGTGGGGAAGCAGCTAGCGATTTTGAATCAGCCAAGTTGTTTATTGAGTATGGGGTTAGTTCACTATCGCTTTCCCCAGCTTTGATTCCAGGACTGGCCAGAGAACTTAGCTCTTGATTGTTACGTAAACCAGTTTCTTTTCAACACTGACTGTGTATGTCGGGAGAGCTTTTCTTGCGGGACCTCTCTTGACAGCACCGGTGTTCATATCGAATAACGCTCCGTGAGCTTGGCAGATCAGGTTCTTTCCCTCAATCTTGTTGACCGCAAAACCTTCGTGGGTGCAACGTTGATCGAATGCTCTAAATACCCCGACTTTAGGTTGGGTAATTAGAACCATCATGTTGCGTCCTGGGATTCGGAAGGAGCTGCCGCCACCGACTTTAATGTCCTTAGTTGCGCAAATCTTGTATTTCTTTGATGCTGCTTCAGCACTGGATGCGATGGAAGTCAGTCCAATTGAACCTGCTGCAACTGCAAGGCTGGTGAAGAAGTTTCTTCGGCTTAGACCTGCTCTGGACTCCTTAGGCTCAGCGCTCTTATCGTGAGCGGGGCAGGAGTTAAATTCAGACATGTTAAAAGAATAAACAGGCCTCTAAATCAAGGCCTGCTTATTTGAGTATCTTTTAGATAACTCTCAGGTGTTAACGGCGTCCGCGAAGAACTGCTTGCTTAACCTCAGCAATTGCCTTGGTAACTTCAATACCTCTAGGGCAAGCTTCGGTGCAGTTGAAGGTAGTGCGGCAGCGCCAGACACCTTCTTTATCGTTCAGAATGTCTAGGCGAACCTCTGCTGCTTCGTCTCTTGAGTCAAAGATGAAGCGGTGAGCGTTCACAATAGCTGCAGGTCCAAAGTACTGGTTATCTGTCCAGAACACTGGGCAAGAGGTAGTACAGGCAGCACAGAGAATGCACTTGGTGGTGTCTTCAAAGCGTTCACGATCCTCTGGGGACTGAAGACGTTCAGCCGCTGGCTTGTCTGATGCAATAAGGAAAGGCTTCACATCTCTGTAGGCCTGGTAGAAAGGCTCCATGTCAACAACAAGGTCCTTCTCAATCTTTAGTCCCTTGATTGGTTCAACATAAATAGGTTGAGAGATATCTAGATCTTTGATCAGAGTCTTACAAGCCAAGCGGTTTCTACCGTTGATGCGCATTGCATCTGAACCACAAACACCGTGAGCACATGATCTTCTGAAAGTTAAGCTTCCATCGATTTCCCACTTGATCTTGTGCAGAGCGTCAAGAACACGGTCGGTGCCATACATGGTGACGTCGAAGTCTTGCCACTTTGGCTCATCATCTGTTTCAGGATCGAAACGACGAACCATCAGAGTGACAGTGAAAGAAGGAATCACTCCAATTTCCTGAGTTTCAGTAATTGCGCCCATTAGTACTTACGCTCCATTGGTTGGTAGTTAGTTATTACTACAGGTTTCCAGCCGATATCGATCTGGTCACCGTTCTTGTATGCCATTGAGTGAACCATGAACTTCTCGTCATCTCTTGTTTCGAAGTCTTCACGGTAGTGTCCACCTCTACTCTCGCGTCTCTCGCGAGCAGTGAAGGCAAGAACTTCAGCAAGGTCTAGTAAGAAACCTAGTTCGATTGCTTCAAGTAGATCTGTGTTGAATCTCATGCCGCGGTCTTGGACCTGAATGTTCTCGTATCTTACGCGTAGCTCTTTGATCTTATCTAGTGCTTCGTTTAGCGATTCTTCAGTTCTATAAACCTGAGCGTTCTTATCCATGGTGTCCTGAAGTTCTTTACGGATAACCGCAATCTTTTCAGTTCCACGAGCATTACGCATGTGTTCGATTAGCTTCACAGTTTCAGCAACTGCGTCAGCTGGAACATCAACAAACTTTGCATCCTTGGCATACTCAACTGCGTAGATACCAGCACGCTTACCGAATACGTTGATATCCAATAGTGAGTTAGTTCCTAGGCGGTTTGCTCCGTGCACAGAAACACATGCACATTCACCAGCAGCATAAAGACCTGGGACAACTGTGTCGTTATCTCTAAGAACCTCAGCCTTGATATTGGTTGGAATTCCACCCATAGCGTAGTGAGCAGTTGGGAATACTGGCACTGGCTCTGTGTAAGGCTCAACACCTAGGTAGGTTCTTGCAAACTCAGTAATGTCAGGAAGCTTGGCATCAATAACAGCAGGCTCTAGGTGAGTAAGGTCTAGAAGAACGTAGTCCTTGTTAGGACCTGCTCCTCTTCCTTCACGCACTTCGTTAGCCATCGCACGAGCAACCATGTCTCTAGGGGCTAGGTCCTTGATGGTTGGAGCATATCTTTCCATGAAGCGCTCACCTGATGCATTACGAAGGATCGCACCTTCACCACGAGCTGCTTCAGATAGCAAAATACCAAGACCTGCTAGCCCTGTTGGGTGGAATTGGTAGAACTCCATGTCTTCTAGTGGAAGACCCTTACGGTAAATGATTCCAACACCATCACCGGTAAGAGTGTGAGCGTTTGAAGTTGTCTTGAAGATCTTTCCAAAACCACCGGTTGCAAAAACAATTGATTTGCCTTGGAAGACGTGGAGGTCGCCGGTAGCTAGTTCATAGGCAACAACAGCTGCAGGACGTTCTTCACCATCAACGGTGTTCATGACTAGGTCAAGAACATAGAACTCGTTATAGAACTCGATACCTAACTTCACGCAGTTTTGGTACAAGGTCTGCAGAATCATGTGACCGGTTCTGTCGGCTGCGTAACAGCTTCTTCTAACAGGAGCTTTACCGTGATCGCGAGTGTGACCACCAAATCTTCTTTGGTCGATCTTGCCATCAGGAGTTCTGTTGAATGGAAGACCCATGTTCTCAAGATCAATAACTGCTTGAACAGATTCCTTAGCAAGAATCTCTGCAGCATCCTGGTCAACTAGGTAGTCGCCACCTTTAACTGTGTCGAAGGTATGCCATTCCCAAGAGTCTTCTTCAACGTTGGCTAGCGCTGCTGCCATTCCGCCTTGAGCGGCCCCTGTGTGTGAACGAGTAGGGAAGAGCTTTGAGATAACGGCAGTTTTAGCGTGCGGACCTGCTTCAATAGCTGCACGCATACCTGCACCACCGGCACCAACGATAACTACGTCGTACTGATAGTGATGAACTTTAACTTCGGACAATTTTTTCCTTACGGCTTACAAACGCCAGGTAGATAGCTTTCAACATCTGGATCGATGCATGGATCAAAAGTTGTGATGACTAGAGTTCCAAGAATGATTAGAACTGTCGCTGCAACCCATAGTGCTATGTTGAATGATTTTCTAACCCATTCACGCTCTGCATAGTCGTTGACCAAAGTTCTCATACCGTTGGTTCCGTGAATCATGGCTAACCAAAGCATGATGCCGTCATAAACCTGCCAGAACGGATCTGCCCACTTTCCAGCAACGAAGGCAAAGTCAATGGATTTAACTCCACGCTCAGGCAGCACTAGGTTCACCATTAAGTGACCGAGGATTAGGACAACTAGAAGTGGACCTGAGACACGCATGAAAACCCATGCACGCTTTTCCCACTGAGCATTCTTGCGACTTCTTGGCTGGTTTGGCTGTTCAATAACGACGCTCATTTACTCTCCAAACGTGTGCATAAGCTGGCGTGGGATCCAGGCGGCCATTAGAACAACAAAGATAACTACAACTACCCAGAACATCTGGTTTTGGTACTTAGCACCTTTACTCCAGAAGTCGATAAGGGCTACGCGAAGACCGTTGAATCCGTGGAAGAGGATGGCTCCAACCAGACCAATTTCAGCAATACCTACTATTGGGGTTTTATAAACATGCATAACCGTGTTGTAAGCCTCAGGGCTTACTCTCACCAGAGCGGTATCAAGGATGTGGACTAGGAGGAAGAAATAGATTCCAACCCCAGTAATACGGTGTAATACCCAAGACCACATGCCTATTTTGCCTCGATACAAAGTACCCGCAGGTCTTTTAGCCACGAAACTCCTCCTTGATTGGCGGCAAATCGCTCACCTAATTGGCTTAATGATAACCCACGATTTCAGACAAAAATCGTCTAACCATGCTTCTGGGCTAGGCTTTTGGGAGTATGAGTGATCCTAAAGAGCCAATGGCTCGTTTCTATTCTGTAATTCCAGCTGGTGGGATTGGTAGCAGGCTATGGCCGCTATCACGAGCATCTGCGCCTAAGTTTTTGCATGACCTAACAGGCTCAGGTCAGACCCTACTTCAGGACACCTGGGAGAGATTAGCTCCGCTTTCAGGCAATGACCGAATTGTTGTTGTCACAGGCGTTGCGCACCGCAATGCTGTTGCCGAACAGTGCGCAGATCTTTCAGTAAACAATCTTTTTCTAGAACCAAGCCCGAAGGATTCAACCGCTGCGATTGCATTAGCGGCGGCCATTCTTGTCAAGCGTGAACCAGATGTAATCATTGGGTCATTCGCGGCTGATCACGTTATTACTGATAACAAAGAATTCACAGAATGTGTTAAGGAAGCTGTTGCAGTTGCTGCAACCGGAAAGATTGTCACTATCGGTATTCAGCCAAGCGAACCTTCTGTTGGATTTGGATACATCAAGGCTGGCGACAAGATGGATCTACCATTTGCTAAGCATGCTCGTGAGGTAGCCAAGTTCGTTGAGAAGCCAGATATTGAACGTGCTCGTAAGTATGTTGCCTCAGGTAAGTACCTATGGAACGCAGGTATGTTTATCGCTCCTGCCGCGCTAATTCTTTCTGTCCTTGAAGAGACAGAGCCAGAGCTGCACTCAAAGATTATGACTTTGGCTGATGCCTGGGACACATCATCGCAGGAAAAAGTCTTTGAAGATGTCTGGCCAACTCTCAAGAAGATTGCCGTTGACTACTCGGTAGCAGAGCCTGCTGCAGCCAAAGGCTTAGTTGCTGTTGTTCCAGCCAAATTTGGTTGGCACGATGTTGGTGACTTTGCCGCTATTGCAGAACTTCAGTCCGGTGGCAAGCGTAATCACCTAGCGGTGCTTGGCGATGTCACAGTTCTTTCAGAAAAGTCCAGCGGAATCCTAGTATCTGAGACAGGTCGCTTAGTTGCGCTTATCGGTCTTGACGATGTCATCGTTGTTGACACCCCTGATGCACTTCTAGTTACCACCAAGGAGCATGCTCAACGAGTGAAGAATCTAGTTGATTCGCTCAAGGTTACTGGTCACAGCGAAGTTCTATAAGTATTTGTCCATGAGAACTGTTAGAACCATCGTTTCAGCAATGCTTGTTACAAGCATCGCTGTTGGCGTTAGTTCTTGTGCTCCGGCGGCTGTCACTGAACCAGATCACAAAGCTAAAACAACAGCTTGCCTAATTCGATCTACGACTGTTGTTCCTGGAACTCCAGAAAATCAACTGGCAGCAGATTTAGTTGAGGCAAAAATTGTTTACGGGTTAGCAGCTCGTGAAGTGAAGATTGACCCAGCTACTGAAGAGGTTCCGGCTAGGTTGCTACAAGCTCTGCAGGCTGGTTGTGTATTAATGGTTTCTGCCAACACCGAATACATTTCAGATCTTGCTCAGTTTGCAAAGGATCACCCAAGGATGATAGTCCTGTTTATCGGTGGCAACATCTCTGCTTCAGATCAGCCAGCGAACTTCAGGTGGGTTGCTGATGATGCACTGAGTAGCGCTCGGTTAGCTGGTTTCTTTGCAGCAGGTAAATCAACTTCAGGTGACGTGCACTTATTCGTTCAACCTGTTTTTGCTCAATCAAGCTCAATACGAACATCATTCATCCAAGGCGTCAAAGACTTTGATCGCGTCTCGCAAACAACAACCAAGACGGTCTTTGTCAGCACCCCATCTTCCAAGGTTTTGACTGCTGAACTTCAGAACTTAGATTCAAGCAACGTTGCGGCCATTTATGGGGGAAAGAGTATTTGGCAGAGCTTGGATGCTGAACAGTTGGACGCCCCGTACCTTATCGGAGCTGATCTTCAGTTGGGTGATTCGGTTCTTGCTCTTGAATCACGAGTCCAAGCCTCAGTTGAGAGAAATACCAGTAAATACGTCCTAAATGCTGTTTCTAGTCTTTTGGACCGCAAGTTTGATTCTGACCCTCTATATAGAAAGCCAGGCGCTTTGAAGTTCCAGACCGTTGAACTCAGGTTGACCCAGCCTGATTCGATAGACGGGGACCTACTTGAGATCCTGTCTGCCTATGAGCAAGAACTGGCGGCTCGCTAAAAACCTCGAATTGTAACGCCTAGGTAAATACCTTGTGTTCGTGGCCAAAAGTGTCGTTGGGGGCTAGTAGTGTCTAGTTGTGTGTGGTTGGTGATCGGCACCAACCTAAATAAATCAGGAGGATACAAGTGAACAAAGTTTCACGTAAGGCCGTAGCAGGAGTAGCAATGGCAGCAGCCAGCTTGCTAGTTCTTTCAGGCTGTGCATCACCAAAGCCAGGCGCTGGATTCATCGAATGTGGTGTTTCTGACGAAGGTTCATGGGCAGACAAGTCATTCAACGAATCTGTAATGGATGGTATGGAGAAGGCTGAAGCAGAGTTCGGTGTAACTCTTGCATCAGCTGAATCAAACTCATCTGAAGATTTCGCGCCAAACCTAGATGCAATGGTTGCAGAAGGTTGTGACGTTATCTTCGCAGTAGGTTTCAACCTAGTTGACGCAGTAAACGCAGCAGCTGAGGCAAACCCAGAAGTTAACTTCGTAACCATCGATGGTTGGTCAAACGGAGCAACAAACCTAAAGCCAGTTGGTTACAACATGGCTGAGTCATCATACCTAGCTGGTTATGCAGCTGCGTACTACTCAACAACAAAGGTAGTTAGCGTTTACGGTGGTCTTCAGATTGGTGCTGTTACAGCATTCATGGATGGTTTCTACTACGGTGCTAAGGCATACGAACTTGAGACTGGCACACCAGTGACCGTTCTTGGTTGGGATGCAACTACACAGCAGGGTGACTTCATTGGTGGATTCGCTCCAAACGCTCCAGAAGGTAAGACAATTGCTGCTGGTCACCTTTCAGCAGGTGCAGACGTTCTTGTTCCAGTTGGTGGAGACCAGTTCGGTGCTCTTCAGGAAGCAATCACCGAGTCTGGCGTTGACGCCAAGATGATCGGTGTTGACAAGAACATCAGCGTTACCAGCCCAGAGTACGCACCTATCACTCTTACCTCAATTGAGAAGAGAATGGGTTCAGCAGTTTACGACATCGTGAAGGCACTTGCAGTTGACAAGGAAGTTTTCGCTGGTGGTGGAGACAACGCTTACACAGGTACTCTAGCTAACGCTGGAACTGACATCTCAGAGACTGAGTTCATTGATGAGACACTAAAGGCGAAGCTTGCAGAACTTAGAGCAGGCATCATCGACGGTAGCATCAACCCACTTAGCTAATCACTAGATAAGTAGTTAGAGAACTGCCGAGGCTCAGGCCTCGGCAGTTCTTGCTTTAATCTGGCCTCTAGCATCTTGGGGTAGATTAGTACAAGGAAAAGCAAAGGAGCCTAGACCCCGAATGAAGCTAGAACTCAGGAATATCACCAAGCGCTTCGGCACCCTAGTAGCCAACGACAACATCAGCCTTACACTCGCTCCAGGCGAGATTTTGAGCTTGTTGGGTGAAAATGGCGCGGGTAAATCAACTCTTATGAACGTCCTTTATGGACTTCTCCAACCTGACGAAGGTCAGATTCTGATTGACGATAAACAAGTTAAATTCTCAGGTCCAGGTGAAGCCATGGCTGCCGGTATCGGTATGGTCCACCAACACTTCATGCTGATTCCAGTTTTCACTGTTGCTGAGAACGTAGTACTAGGTCACGAACCAACTGGAAAAGTTGGAAACCTAGATCTAGATGCTGCCCGCAAACTTGTTAAAGAAATCTCAGATCGTTTTGGATTTGATATCGATCCTGATGCAAAGATTGAAGATCTTCCAGTTGGAGCTCAGCAACGAGTTGAAATCATAAAGTCTCTAGCTCGTGATGCAAGGATTCTTGTTCTAGATGAGCCAACTGCCGTTCTAACTCCTCAGGAAACTGATGAACTCATGGAAATCATGAGAGGGCTAAAAGCCAACGGCACATCCATCATCTTTATTACTCACAAACTTCGTGAAGTTCAAAAGGTAGCTGACCGCATAATTGTTATCCGTCAAGGAAAAGTTGTTTCAGAGGCTAGCCCTAAGGCAACAGCAGGGGAGTTAGCTTCACTTATGGTTGGTCGTGAAGTTGATCTAGACACAACGAAGAAGGCACCGAAGATTGGTGCTGAAACACTTGTTGTCAAAGATCTAACTGTTTTAGATGACCGTAACCAACAGATGGTTAATGGAATTAGTTTCTCGGTTCACGATGGTGAAATTCTTGCCATCGCTGGAGTTCAAGGTAACGGTCAAACAGAATTGGCTGAGGCAATCCTTGGCCTTAGAAAGATCCAAAGCGGAAGCATTGAAGTTGCTGGCCAGGATCTAACCAAGAGCAATGTGAGACAGGTTCTTGAAGCCGGTGTTGGATACATTCCTGAAGACCGTAAGAAAGATGGTCTAGTGGGACAATTCAGCATTGCTGAGAACCTAATGCTCGATGGCTCTTTCGGAAAGCCTTTTGCTAAGGGTGTTCAGATTGACTTTTCTAAACGTGATGAGATTGCCGACAAGCTAATTGAAGAATTTGACATCAGAACACCTTCTAAAGAAACTCTGGCCAAGCAGCTATCTGGTGGAAACCAGCAGAAGGTAGTTGTTGCTCGCGAAATGAGCCGTGATCTGAGAGTTCTTATCGCATCCCAACCAACCCGTGGTGTTGACGTTGGTTCTATTGAGTTCATTCACGAGCAGATTGTTGCAGCCCGTGATGCTGGCAAGACTGTCGTGATCATCTCAACAGAGTTAGATGAAGTTCTTGCTCTAGCTGACCGAATAGCTGTTATGTATAGAGGTCGCATTGTTGGAATTGTTGATGCCAAAACCACTAGAGAAAAGCTTGGAAAGATGATGGCAGGTATTGCGGCATGAGTAAGAAAAAAGAAGCTGAAGTAACAAAGCCAGCACAAGATAAGGCAACCTCTGTTCTGCACGAGATCATGGCCGGTGACCCGGTTCGTATTGCTCTGTCAGTCCTACTTGGATTCATAATCGGAGCAATCTTCATGGTTGTCTTTGACAAGAATGTTGTAAAGGCTTGGGCTGATTTCGGAGCAGACCCTAACTATGCACTCTCAACTGTGTGGTGGACAATCTCAGATGGTTATGGAGCGTTGTTCCGTGGTTCCATTCTTAACTTCAATGGCGACGATTTCGCAACCATCATTCGCCCGTTCACTGAGACTCTTCGATTCGCAGCTCCTTTGATCATGGCTGGACTCGGAGTTGCTCTCACATTCCGCGTAGGTCTTTTCAACATTGGTGCAACCGGTCAGATCTTGGTAGGTCTTGCTGGTGCAACATTTGTTTCAACTCGCCTAGAGATGCCAATTATCATTCACATGCTTGCTTCTGTTTTTGCAGCAGTTGTTTGCGCAATGCTCTGGGGAATGATTGTTGGAATCCTGAAGGCAAGAACAGGTGCTCACGAAGTTATCGTGACAATCATGCTCAACTACGTTGCCTTGTCGCTGTTCACTTACCTTTTGAGACAACCAAATCTTCTATTGGAAGAAAACGGTGGAGGAACGCCTAAGTCTGATGAACCAGATGGAACTGCACGCCTAGGTCTTTTGTTTGGTCCTGAGTTTCAGCTTCACTACGGCTTGATTTTTGCGGTTTTGGCCGTTGTCTTCTACTGGTGGTTGATGGAGAAATCGACATTCGGATTTAGATTCCGTATGGTTGGACACAACCCGTCAGCAGCTAGAGCTGCTGGTATCAAGGTGGAAAACACATTTGTTTGGGCACTGGCTATCTCTGCAGGTTTCTCAGGTTTGGCTGCAGCTAACCAGGGGCTAAGTGTTGACGGTGGGCTAACCACGAGCATTGAAGCAGGTATTGGTTTTGATGCAATTACTGTTGCTCTGCTAGGTGGCTCCAGAGCCGGTGGTGTTGTGATGGCTGGAATGCTTTTTGGAGCATTCAAGGCTGGATCATCAACTATGCAGGTTGCCGGTGTTTCGCCAGAAGTTCTAGGTGTGGTGAAGGCTCTGATTGTTCTATTCATTGCAGCTCCGCCAATTATTAGAGCTTTCTACCGACTACCAGTTCCTGGTCCTAAGGTTTTCGAATCAGCACAGAAGGCTAAAGCTGCGAAGGTGATCAAATAATGAAGAACGTTGAAGTTACCCCAGGAATGTTCTCGTCGGCTCAAGTGAAGCCAAGCCTGAAGACCCCGATTACTTTGGTGGCAGCTGCCATGGTGGTTCTAATGTTCTTTGGTTTCCTAGGAAAGTCAGGAGACATCACTTTTGTATGGAGCGATAAGCGTGAAGTGATTCAGCTTCCACCATTTGTTGTGAACTCGATGTTCTTCTGCACAGTAGTTGGCGCACTGCTACTAATGATTGGTTTGCTTTCAGTTGGACTGACCATTCGCGGTGGAAAGACACCGGTATGGCTGATTGGTATTTATGCACTTGGTGCGATGATGGCTCTACTCGGTTGGTTAGCAACAGAAGCAACTCAGGGTGTTCAGATGGTGTTTATCCTCAGTAACACTTTGGTTCTTGCAATTCCATTGATATTCGGTGGTATGGCCGGCATCATGTCTGAACGAGTTGGTGTTGTAAACATTGCCATCGAAGGACAGCTACTTAGCGGTGCTTTCGTGGCTTCAGTTGTTGGAACCATAACTGGAAATCTTTATGTTGGAATGATTGCCGCAATGATTGCTGCAGGTTTACTTTCAACTGTTCTAGCATCATTGGCAATCAAATACTTGGTTGAGCAAATCATCATCGGTGTTCTTCTAAACGTTTTGGTTATTGGTGTTACCAACTTCCTTTACTCAGCTTGGGTGGACGATGACAGCATCAACCTAAACTTCCCAGGAACATTTGAAAAGATCCCACTTCCATTCCTGTCAGATATTCCACTAATTGGTCAGGTGTTTTTCAACAACAGAATCACTGTCTACTTGATGTTTATCCTTGTTCCGCTTCTTTGGTATGTCCTATTCAGAACCAAGCTAGGCCTTAGAGCTAGAGCTGTTGGTGAGCACCCGCTCGCTGCAGACACTGTCGGTATCAACGTGGCTAAGACCAGATTCTGGTGGGTTACCATCGGTGGTGCGATTGCAGGTCTCGGTGGTGCCTCACTAACTCTTGGAAACGTAGGTTCATTCGGTCGTGAAATGTCAGCAGGTCTTGGATTTATTGCCCTAGCCGTTGTGATCCTTGGTCGTTGGCAGCCTATCTATGTGACCCTTGGAGCTTTGCTCTTTGGTTTCACAATCATTCTGAAGGTTTGGGCTAACCAGGTTTCTCCTGGTATCCCAGTGGACTTCATCACAATGGTTCCTTACCTTGTGACCCTTGTTGCTGTTGCAGGTTTTGCTGGAAAAGTAAGACCTCCTGCAGCTTCAGGCCAACCGTATGTAAAGGGATAGTCAAATGACTAATGAGATCAACTGGAACCAGCTAAAAGATGCTGCTGTTGCAGCCATGAAGAACGCATACGTTCCTTATAGTCACTTTCCAGTTGGAGCAGCCGCTCTAGTTGATGATGGTCGAATAGTTTCTGGTTGCAATGTTGAAAATGCTAGCTACGGTATTTGTCTTTGTGCTGAGTGTGGTTTGGTGAGCAACCTGAGTATGACCGGTGGTGGAAAGCTTGTTGCTTTCTACTGTGTTGATGGAGCAGAGAACGTCTTGATGCCATGTGGAAGATGTCGTCAGCTATTGTTTGAACACTCTGAAGAGGGCATGTTGCTCCAAACTGTTTCAGGGATCAAAACTATCGAGCAGGTTTTACCTGATGCATTTGGTCCTAGAGATCTAGCCGAAGGTTTCGGCAATGAGCAAAGAAATTAGGAAAACAATTGTCTAAGGAATACTCCGCTGTTGAACTAATTGTTGCAAAGCGTGAAAAGCAAGAACTTACAACCGATCAAATCAACTGGTTAGTTTCTAACTACACCTCTGGTGTTGTTGCTGATGAGCAGATGTCGGCGATGGCCATGGCGATCTTGCTAAATGGCATGAACAGAAGAGAGATCAAAGATCTCACTCTTGCAATGATTGCAACCGGAGAGAGACTGGACTTTAGCTCACTTAGCACGCCAACTGCTGACAAGCATTCAACCGGTGGAGTTGGCGATAAGATCACTCTGATGCTTGCTCCATTGGTTGCAGTATTCGGAGTTGCTGTTCCACAGCTATCTGGTCGAGGCCTTGGTCACACCGGTGGAACTCTAGACAAACTAGAGGCCATCCCTGGTTGGCAGGCATCACTAACTAATCAGCAGATGCACGATCAGTTAGATAAGGTCAACGCTGTTGTTTGTGCGGCGGGAGCAGGGCTTGCTCCTGCAGATAAGAAGCTTTATGCACTTAGAGATGTAACTGGAACAGTTGAGGCTATTCCACTTATTGCAAGCTCCATCATGAGTAAGAAGATTGCTGAGGGAACCTCAGCTCTAGTTCTTGATGTCAAGGTGGGTTCAGGTGCTTTCATGAAGACGCTGGATAGAGCAAAGGAACTTGCTCAGGTACTTACTCAGCTAGGTGCTGATGCTGGTGTGAAGACCAGTGCGCTTTTGACAGACATGTCAACACCACTCGGGCGCAAGGTCGGTAACGCACTTGAGGTTGAGGAAGCTGTAGAAGTTCTTGCCGGTGGTGGGTCTAAGGACCTAATTGATATCACTGTTGCTCTTGCTACCGAGATGCTTCGTCTATCAGGTAAGACTGATGTTGATGTGGCGGCTGCACTAAATGATGGTCGTGCCATGGACAAGTGGAACGAGATGATTAGAGCTCAGCAAGGTGATCCAGTTGCCAAAATGCAGGTTGCTAAGCATGAGCATGTAATCTTGGCAGAAGCTTCTGGCTTCGTGAACGAGCTAGATGCTCTTGCTGTTGGAACAGCATCATGGCGACTCGGAGCTGGTAGAGCTCGCAAGGAAGATCCAGTTCAATTCGGAGCAGGAATTGTTATTCACGCCAAACGTGGAGAAAAGATTGAAAAGGGTCAGCCACTACTAACTCTGTACACAGATGAATCAGAACGCTTCGAGAGAGCAATTGAAGCTCTTGCCGGAGGAATCAAGATTGAGGATGTAGCCTCATCAAGTTACACTCCACTTATCCTTGACCGTATCAACGCCTAAAGAGAAACGAATAATGTCTAAACTAAATATCCAATCCCTGCCTAAGGTTTCACTTCACGATCACCTCGATGGGGGATTGAGACCTCAAACCATCATTGATTTGGCAAAAGAGATTGGTCACGAACTTCCAGCAGATAACGCTAAAGACCTAAACCAGTGGTTCCTAGAATCTTGTGATTCAGGTTCTCTTGAAAGATACCTTGAGACTTTCGCTCACACCTGTGCTGTTATGCAAACCCAAGAAGGACTTATCAGAGTGGCTCGTGAGTTCGCTCTAGACCTAGCAGCAGACGGTGTTATCTATGGTGAGGTTCGTTATGCACCTGAGCAACACTTAGAAAAGGGGCTAACCCTTGAAGAGGTAGTTGAATACGTTGAAGAAGGACTAAGCCAGGGTAGAGCTGAAGTTGAGGCTAAGGGTGGATACCTAGTCACTGGTCAGCTAATCACAGCAATGCGTCAGAACAACAATGCTCAGAAGGTAGCAGAGCTAGCAGTTGCTTACCGTGATCGTGGAGTTGTTGGCTTTGACTATGCAGGACCTGAGTCAGGATTTAGTCCATCTCGTCACGCTGAAGTATTCAAGTGGCTCAATGAGCAACTGATGCCAGTGACCCTGCACGCAGGTGAAGGTGCGGGTAAGGATTCAATTAGAGATGCAATCGTTGACGGTAGAACTCTAAGAATTGGTCACGGAGTAAGAATCATTGAAGACATCTTTGTTGATGCTGAAGATGAGAACCAAAAGGCCTTTGGAGATATTGCCGCTTGGGTATTAGAGCGCGGGGTTGCTCTAGAACTTAGCCCTTCATCAAACCTACAAACTGGAGCACTGCCAGACATTGACCAGCCACAGATGAGCGATCACCCATTCGACATTTTGTATGGTCTTGGATTCAACGTAACTGTGAACACAGATAACCGTTTGATGAGTGGAACTACTCTCACTCGTGAACTAGAGCTACTAACCGAAACCTTTGGTTATGACCTTGATGACATCGAACTGTTCCAACTAAACGCTGCTAACGCAGGGTTTATGGACATGGACACAAGAGCAGAGATCATCGAACGTATCTCAGATGCATTTGAGGCAGCTCTGTAGTAATGGGTTCTGTTCTAGACCAGGCACTTGGTGAAGGCTCGATAAGGCTCAAGCAGAATTGTTTGAACTGGAAAGAGAGTTTTCAGGTTGCTGGTTCTGCTCTAGTTGAGAGCAAAAGAACAACTGAAGATTACATTCAGGAAATGATTCAGGCTTTTGAAGAGCTTGGCCCATACATGGTTATTGCTCCTGGTATCGCACTTGCTCATGGTCGGCCATCAGATTCTGTATTGGAAACGGGTCTATCACTCGTCACATTGAGCAATCCAATTGAATTCGGTCATTCTTCAAATGATCCTGTTTCTCTGGTTATTGGTTTAGCAGCAGTTGATCACGACAGTCACGTTGATTTGATGTCAGCACTCGCAGAATTACTAATGAGTGAAGATAAGGTAACTTTGTTACTCAATGCGACGAATGAGAGCGAAGTTCGCAGTTACCTTAGTTAAACTTGAAGTATGAAGATACTTTCCGTTTGTGGCATGGGCATCGGCACATCAGTGCTCTTGAAGATGAACGCCGAGAAAGTTCTTGAAGCAATGGGGATTGATGCTGAAGTTATTGCAGCAGATATCACAAAGGCTAAGCGGGATGGTGAAGGGGCAGATATCATTCTGACTACCCCTGAACTAGTTGTTTTACTTGAAGACCTGCCAGGGAAGATTGTCCCTATTGAGCACGTGTTTGATCTAACTGAAATCCGCCAGAAGCTCACGGCAGCTCTGCTCTAGAGCATCTAGAAGAGCTTTAGCACTCTCCTTAGAATCAGATACTGCCTCCAAATAGCACTTCAGCTTAGGTTCAGTTCCACTAGGTCTAATAATCACTCTTCGCCCATCGGCCAAATCAAATCTCAAACCATCCGTTGGCATAAGGTCTTTGCTGCCTAACTTCATATCTGTGAAGACCGCTGGAAGCCCAGCTAGTTCTGTAGGCGGATTGGTTCTAATACTTGCCATCGCCTTCGCGATGATGCTCAGGTCACTGACTCGAATAGAGATTTGACCGGTTGCATAGAAACCATATTTGTTTCCTAGATCATCAAGTAAGTCCCAAAGAGTTCTTCCCTTGGCTTTTTCCTGTCTTGCGATATTCGCAAGCATGAGAGCTGCGCTCACACCATCTTTATCAGCAACCTGGTTAGGGTCGATGCAGTAACCGAGAGCTTCTTCGTAACCAAAGATTAGGTTAGGAATCTTGCTGATCCACTTAAACCCGGTCAGTGTTGCTTTGAACTCTAAGCCATGGTGCTTCGCTACTTTAGCCAAGACTGAACTTGAAACGATGCTGCAAGCTAGAGTTCCAGAAGATGCATTGCTAGCAATCTCATCCGCCAAGATAAGCCCTACCTGGTCTCCAGTAAGTCTCTGCCATCCGTTAGCTGTTGGAAGAGCCAAAGCAACACGGTCAGCATCTGGGTCATTTGCAATAATCAAATCCGCGTTGTGATCACTGGCTAACTTCATTGCTAGATCAAGGGCCCCTGGTTCTTCAGGGTTGGGAAAGGCAACAGTAGGGAAGTCACCGTTTGGTTGTAACTGCTCATCAACAGTCATCAATGCTTCTGATCCAGCTCTAGCGAATAGTGGCTCTACGGTTCCCCAACCAACACCGTGCATAGGAGTGTAAACAATCTTGAGAGATTGATTGATGACCTTGCCGCCTGCTGCAAGAGCACTATCTAGGTAAGCAGCTCTAATCTCAGGTCCAATGATTTTGTATTGGTTTGATTTAGGTAATGATTCAAAGGTCTGAGTTTGAGCAACCTTTGTGATTTCCTCGGCTATCTGGTTATCGACAGGGGAGATTATTTGTGATCCGTTGAAATCGCCACCTAGGTAAACCTTGTATCCGTTATCTCTAGGCGGGTTATGTGAGGCAGTAACCATCACACCTGCACTCATGCCTAGATAACGAGTGGCAAAGGAAACCAGTGGAGTTGGACCCATTTCATCAAGAAGTAAAACTTCGATCCCCATGCCAGCTAGAACTTCAGCAGAGTCTTTAGCAAAGATATCGCTGTTATGACGACCATCAAAACCGATGACAACGCTTGCCTTAGGGCTTTGCGATAGGAGGTAGTTTCCTAGTCCTGCTGCTGTTTGAGCAACTAGGACTCTGTTCATGCGGTTAGGGCCTGCGCCTAATTCACCACGTAGACCTGCTGTTCCAAACTCTAGGCGAGTATGAAATCTACTCTCCAGACCTTCAAGGTCATCGTTATCGATGAGTTCTTGTAATTCAGCTTTGGTCTCAGGATCAGGATCTTGATTCAACCAAGCTAACGCCTGAGCCTTCAGTTCTTGCAAAGACATGTTTAGAGTTTGGCAACAATCGATGCAAGAAGAGCACTAATTCTAGGCTCTGCTTCTTTACCTGCCTCTAGAACTTCTTTGTGACTCAGTGGAGTATCGCTAATACCAGCAGCCAAGTTAGTTGAAAGAGATAGACCTAGAACTTCAAGACCAGACTGTCTAGCAGCAATTGCTTCAAGAGCGGTTGACATACCTACGATGTGAGCACCCATGTGCTTAGCCATTTGAACTTCAGCTGGAGTTTCGTAGTGTGGTCCACGGAATTGCATGTAGACACCTTCATCAAGAGATGCATCAACAGTTCTAGCTAGATCTCTTAGACGCTGAGAATACAAATCGGTTAGGTCCACGAAGTTAGCACCTTCAATAGGGCTAGCTGAAGTGAAGTTAATGTGGTCACTGATTAGAACCGGTGTGCCAGGTAGCCAAGTGGTTTTGATTCCGCCAGCACCGTTAGTCAAGATCATGGTATTCACTCCAGCTGCCGCTGCAGTTCTAACTCCGTGAACAACTCTTCTAACTCCATGACCTTCGTAGTAATGGGTTCTAGCTCCCAGCACCAGAGCATGCTTACCGGATGGCAAAAGTATTGAGCGAATAGTTGAAACGTGGCCTACGACCTGAGACTTAGTAAAGCCAGGGATGTCCGCAGCATCAATGGTGGAAACAGTTTCACCAATCAGGTCGGCAGCTTTAGCCCATCCTGAACCTAGGGTGAGAGCAATATCGTGTTGGGCGATACCTGATCTCTCAGCTATAACTTGGGCCGCCTCTTGGGCGATTTGGAATGGATCCGCCTTTGGATCATCTAATGGATTGCTCATAGGTCAAGTCTAATCTTCAAATCTTCGGCACGTTTAGGAGCGGAGCAATCTGCAACAAATATGACCCTATCTTGTCATTACTGGCGCAGGTGCAGGTTCTCTAAAGCTAATTAGGGCTTGAAACAAGGGCCGTCTTTAAGAGACCTTCTTAATCCAATATCTACGCCACAAAGCACCTTCATACTCAACTTTGTTTTCTAGAATTCCACCCTGCGACTGAATGACTTCGAATGAGCCCACGTTGTCATCAAGGCAAGTAACCAGAACATCTGTAATCCCGAGTTGATTTATATAGGTAAGTGACTGCTTTAAGATTTCGGTTGCGAACCCCTGTCTGCGATAGTTCGGCCTTACGCCATATCCGATGTGGCCACCAACACTAAACAGGAAGTCATTTAGCTCATGTCGGATAGAGGTTCGGCCAACTAGTTCACCATTATTTTCAGCGATCAGAAATGTTGCTGGGACTTTATCTTCCGGCAAATTAGTTCCAGTAAGTAGATTGTCGAGAATCTGAAGATAGTCAGGCCATGCCATGCCATCTGTGTAGCCAAGAAGGAATTCGAAATTGTCAGCTGCAAGTTCTGAATGTGCTTGCAGAGCTTGTGTTTCATCTGCCAAAGTCAGAGGTCTGAGTTTCATGTGACTATCTAAACACTTAGGTTATTTTTCATGAGCGGCGATCTGAGAAATATAAGAGTCGACTTTGCGCAGGCTACTCTTCGAATTCAATAAGCATGGTGCCAGCAGGAACTGTTGCACCAACTGCTACGTGGATCTTTTTAATGACTACGTCTTTAACTGCGTTCTGAGGTGATTCCATCTTCATGGCTTCGAGAACTAGTAACTGCTGACCTGCGGCTACCTTTTCGCCCTCTGCTACTGCAATCTTGACAACGGTTGCCTGCATCTGAGCCGCTAGGTGCTTACCTGAGTCAACCTGAACATCTGTGTGAGCTTTGCGCTTCGGTGCGTGAGCAGCTGGCTTAGAGCCACCGCTTAGGAATAGCTGCTTAGGTAGGCTCACTTCAATACGCTTGCCATCAATCTCAACAACAACGCTGTTACGAGCTGGTGCTTGAGATCCAGATTGGGATACTCCTGACCAGGGCTCAATGTCGTTATTCCATTCGGTTTCAATCCAACGGGTATAAATACCAAACTTGCCTTTAGAACCAATGAATGCTGGGTCGTTCACGATTTTGCGGTGGAATGGAAGAACTGTTGGCATACCTTCGATATGCATTTCAGCTAGAGCTCTTCTAGATCTCTCTAGTGCTTCTTCACGGGTGGCACCGGTAACAATAAGCTTGGCAATCATTGAGTCGAATGAACCTGAGATCTCTGATCCTGATTCAACTCCGGTGTCTACACGAACACCAGGTCCACCTGGAACCTTGAAGGTGTGAACAGATCCTGGTGCTGGCATAAAGTTGCGACCAGCATCTTCGCCGTTGATTCTGAATTCGAAGGAGTGACCTGTGACTACTGGATCTCCGTATTCAAGCTTGCCGCCTTCAGCAATACGGAACTGTTCGCGAACTAGGTCAAGGCCAGTTACTTCTTCAGATACGGGGTGCTCAACTTGAAGACGAGTGTTTACTTCAAGGAATGAGATAGTTCCATCTTGAGCAACTAGGAACTCACAGGTTCCTGCTCCTTGGTAACCAACCTCTTTCAAGATGGCTTTTGAGGAATCGTAGAGTCTCTTGATCTGATCATCAGAAAGGAAAGGAGCAGGTGCTTCTTCAACTAGTTTCTGGTGTCTTCTCTGCAGAGAACAGTCTCTAGTTGAAACAACAACTACGTTTCCATAGGCATCTGCTAGACATTGAGTTTCAACGTGACGTGGTTTCTCTAAATACTTTTCAACAAAGCATTCACCTCGACCAAAAGCTGCAACTGCTTCACGGGTAGCAGAGTCAAAGGCCTCTGCGATTTCTTCTTTGTTGTGGACAACTTTGATTCCACGGCCACCGCCACCGTAGGCAGCTTTGATGGCAATTGGTAGTCCGTGCTTGGCTACGAACTCAAGAACTTCTTCTGCACCGGTTACTGGGTTTAGTGTTCCTGGGGCTAGGGGAGCGCCTACCTTTTCAGCAACGTGACGAGCAGATACTTTGTCACCTAGTTGATCGATTGCCTTAGGTGATGGACCAATCCAGATGATGCCTGCATCGATTACTGCTTGAGCAAAGCTTGCGTTCTCGGCTAGGAAGCCGTAGCCCGGGTGAATGGCGTTAGCGCCTGATCTTTTGGCAATGGAAAGAATCTTCTCAATTACAAGATATGTTTCAGCACTGGTTGTGCCATTGAGTGCATAAGACTCATCGGCCATGCGGCTGTGCATGGCATCTCTGTCCTGGTCAGCATAGATTGCAACTGTCGCTATTCCGGCATCTTTGGCGGCTCGGATGATACGGACGGCAATCTCACCGCGGTTAGCAATGAGGACTTTGGTTATCTTGGCTGATTTTGAGGCAGTCATAAGGCTTAAGCCTACCTATTTACTGCTCCAAAGGCTCGGGTAATCGACCCCAAGCTTGATGCAAAGCTCCCTGAGGGTAGGCAAACTAAGGCCAACAACGGTATGAGAATCACCCTCAATAGCCCTAATAAAGGCTCCACCAAGGCCATCTATGGTGAAAGCACCTGCTACTTTGAGGGGTTCTCCGGTGCCCACATAGGCCAAAACCTCTGAATCTGAGAGGTCTGCGAAGTGAACTGTGGTGTTTGTTGCCTTGCCAACAGCCTCAGGATTAGGGCATTTCTCACGGTTATCAATGAGCCAATGACCGGTGTATAGTCTGCCTGAACGTCCTCGCATGGCTTTCCAGCGCTCAATGGCTACCTCAGCCTCATGGGGTTTGCCGAGTGATTCGCCGTCAAGATCTAGAGAGCTATCGCAGCCGATGATTAGAGCACCTTGGGCATCTGGGTGATTTACGACGGCCTCGGCTTTGGCTCTAGCCAGAAGCAGAACCACGTCTTGGGTATTTGTAATCTCACCGGATTCGAGACCCTGCTGGGTCAATAGTTCTTCATCAACTTCAGGGGAGATGGTTATAGGTTCGATTCCACCATCACGAAGAAGTCGCAGGCGGGCTGGAGAGGTTGAAGCTAAAACTAGTTTGGTCACAGGTCCAGACTACCTAAGTAGGTGTGGAACACTTGTGTAGTGAATAAATCAACTAACTGGTTTGGCCAGATATTAGAGCTCGATATCGAGAAGGTAGCCCATGGCGGCATCTTCGTAGCCAGACATGAGGGCAGGGTTGTTTTCGTATCCCACGTGTTGCCAGGGGAAAAAGTTAAAGCAAAGGTTTATGAAGATAAGGGCGGCTCTTTCTGTCGTGCTGAGCCAACTGAGATTCTTGTTGCTTCACCAGATCGAGTGAAGCACTTCTGGAAAAATGCGGAGCAAGCCGGTGGTGCTGAGTTTGGGCACATCAAACTCTCTCGTCAACGTGAATTGAAATCAGATGTTCTTTCTGAAGCATTACAGCGCTTTGCTGGAATAGAGATGAGAGTTCTAGTTATTGCTGCTCCTGGCGATGATGAAAACAATGGTCTGGGATATCGAACTCGTATTCAGTTACATGTGAATGAAGATGGTGATGTTGGTCCATACAAGGAACGCACACACGAAGTAGTTCGAGTAAAGACTTTGCCATTAGCAGTTCCTGAAATTCAAGAACTAGGTTTGCATCTAAAGAATTGGCAGGATGTCTCAAAGATTGAGATTGCAGCTTCTAGTACTGGTCAGATCCAATACACAGTTGACAAGAAACTCAAAGGTGAAGAAAAGTTCTTAGAGCGTGCCGGTGGTCGAACCTTTAGGTTATCCGCTGGTGCTTTCTGGCAAGTTCATAAAGAAGCAGCAAACATGCTGGCTAAAGAAATAGTTCTTATGACCAAAGCTGAGGGCTTTGATAAGAATGCTCAGAACTATGACCTCTATGGTGGTGTTGGCTTATTCAGTGGTGCATTAGCTGCTGCCTATGGATTAGATATTCAAATCACAACTGTTGAAGCCAGTAAGAGTGCAGCCGAAGATGCCAGAAGGAACCTGATTGATATCAAAGGTGCGAAATCAGTTGCCACTCCTGTTGAAAGATTCTTAGATGAACTTGCTTCCCACGGTCCGCTCAAACCAAAGAGCACAGTAATCATTGACCCACCTCGATCAGGAGCTGGTAAGCACGTCATTGAAAGACTTCTAACTCTTTCGCCAGATCATCTGATTTATGTTGCCTGTGATCCGATTGCTGTTGCTAGGGATTTAGCTCCACTAACTCAAGGTGGATACAAGATCGCTAGCATCAAAGCCTTTGACCTTTTCCCACACACCCATCACTTTGAGACTGTGGTGAGCCTGGTCCGATGAGTTCAAGCCAAGACCCAATCACCATAGCAATCGTGGATGACCACGATTCGGTGAGGCTTGGCGTTAAAGCAGGAGCTCAAGAAGCAGGTTACGTAGTTTTAGATCATGCTGACTCAGTTGAATCACTTCTTTCTAAGCTGAAAGAAACACCTAAGGTAGTTGTCTTAGACCTCTCTCTGGCTGATGGGTCAACTCCAGCAAGCAATGTGCAGAAGCTTGTTGAGTATGGAACAAAAGTTTTGATTTATTCGATTGCTGATAACAAAGATAAAGTCAATGAAGCTCTTCGAGAAGGAGCTGAAGGTCTTGTTGCTAAAGGCCAGGACATGAGCTACCTCTTCGAAGCCATCAGGCTAAGTGCAAATGGAATTACCATCAACACAACTGAAACTGTTGCCGCGATAGATAACGATGTTTCGTTTCGAGCGAACCTTTCTGAACGTGAATTACAAGTAGTGAAGCTGTATGCATCTGGCATGACGCTCAAGAGCGTTGCTTACGAACTTTCCTTGAGTAAATACACAGTCAAAGAACACATCGATAGAGCTAGAGATAAATACTCCAAGGTTGGAAGACCTGTCACTGGAAAGTCTGAACTTTTGATCCGACTTATTGAAGATGGCCTTTTCGGGGAAGAGCTAATCTAATGGCCATTTCAACTACCATCGCTAGAGCTCGTGTTGACCGATTACTCGGCAGGACCCTCGCCTTAGGATCGATAGTTCTGAGTATTGAAAGTGGTTTGAACTTCTATAGTCAACTTCAATACTTGAACCAACCGGTTGCTTGGCTTCTAACAGCAGGGCTGTGGGGGACATTAGTCACCGTGGTGTACACCTTCTGGTTTGGTAAAGCCAACTACCTTTATCTTCGGATCCATGCTCTATACATGGTTGTACTTCTATTGACTTGGCCTTTCATACTCACCTCAGATGTTCCCCAAGGCGGAACTTTCTATCCTTGGCTTTGGTGGGGACTTGGCACCGGCTGGGTTGCCGCGGCCATTAGCTTTAGCTGGAGATTTGCACTTGCGTACTACCTAGGCCTTATTGGGATTATGCAGTACATCTTTTCTCAACCTATGGGTGGATCCCATCCACCGCTCTCGCTAGTAACCGATGGTTTGTATACATTTTTGACCAACGCTTCTATTTCAGTAATTGCTCTGATGATCAGACATGCTGCTATCAAGTCGGACGAAGCAAATGCTGAAGCAATTAGAGCTGAAGTTTTGCAGGCTGAAACGGAAGCTAAGGCTAAAGAGAAGCTTCGCCTAGATGGACTTATTCACGACACTGTATTGACGGCTTTGATCAGTGCTGCCCAGGCTAAGAACGAGGAAGAGGCTAAGGCGAGCTCTGCTCTTGCAGCCTCGGCTTTGCAGAAACTTTCTGAGGTGCAAAGCGGAACTTATGCTCAAGAGCAGGTTTTCTGCAGTGAGCTATTTGATTCGATTATCTTGGCAGCTGAACGTATTGACCCTATTCTCAAGGCTAAGAAGAACTGTCAGACCAGTACCGCGGTTGACTCAGCAGCGGTTTCCGCTCTGACTGAAGCAACCATTCAGGCCATTCATAACTCGATTACACATGCCGGAACTAATGCATCTAGAGAATTAAGCCTCAAATCAAGTAAGTCGGGAATCAAGATTGTAATTCTTGATGACGGTAAGGGTTTTCGAGTAAGCCAGGTAAACCGAGGCAGATTAGGTATCAAGGTCTCCATCATCGGTCGAATGGAATCCGTTGGAGGATCTGCGCACGTAATGAGTGAGCCTGGCAAAGGAACAACAGTCGTATTGGAATGGAGTAAGAAATGATCTCCATTAACAGAGCTATCGCATCCATCCTTCCCTTTGTATATGCGCTGTATTTGCCTGTTCAGTCGATGAATGTCCCTGGCTTTACTAATCGATACTTTGAGATTGCCGCCTTGTTTCTTTATGTTTACTGTGCTGCTGCAACTCTGCTGTTCTTCAGGGGATTGCAACTGCCTCGTTGGCAGGCAGCTATAAACCTAGTTGCAGGGTTTGCCCTGCCAACTCTTGTTATCGTCCAACGAGAACTGATTGATGATCACAGCATTGGTGCCTGGGTAGTTATGGGAACTGCTTTGATTCTGACTGCCACAGCTGTTAGGCAGCAGGCTCGATTCGCCCTTATTGGTTTGGCACTTCTACTCGGAGTTCTAATTGTTGAGTACGGTCCAGCGGCAGCTTCCACCGCTGGTTTAGCCGGAGCGCTAGTTTTTGTTCTGGCAGGCTTAGGAGTTTCGAGGGGTATTGCAAGAACTACTAGAGAGATGGCTAAGTTCAAAGCTAAAGAAGTTGAATCTAGATCTAAGATTGCCGAACTTGAAGCGGCGTCTTTAGAAAGACAGCAGCGTTTATCTCAGGTTCTAGGAACGGCGGTTCCGCTGCTCTCTGTAATCAAAGACATGCAATCTCCACTAAGTGATGACCTAAGGCAGTCAGCAAAGTTGGTTGAAGCAACTCTTAGAGATAACCTTCGTGGCAGAGACCTACTAAACCTAGCTATGACTAACGAAGTTCAACGCCTTCGTAATTTAGGTGTTGAAGTTCTGATTCTTGATGAGGGTGGAACAGAGTCACTTTCTTCGGCAGAGCGAAATGAGTTACTCAATAAAGCAGTCACAGCTCTTCAGATTGTCACTCAAGGTCGAGTAACGATTAGAAGTCCTAAGGCCGATGAATTTAAGTTAACTGTTGTTGCAACTACTCCTGGGCAAGCTGAACCAGTTCTTTCACTTCGGCTTTAAACCCCAACGGGCCTTTACTCATCTTTCGAAGAGCTAGGCCCGTCCCCTGGTGGTAAATGCTTAGACCCCTTAGATCTACTTGCATTTACCTAATGAAAAACTATTTCCATTGGGATAAATATTGTGGAAATCGAGCCTTGATTTAAGTCCCCACTTTGGGGGACAAGTTAAAAGTTGAAACCCCCCTCTTTCGAAGGGGGTTTCGGACCGTCGTGTGCTATCCCAGCAACGCTGTTTCTAGTGTATCTAATCCAATGCTTCCTAGGTTCAAAGCTTTCATGTGGAAGTCCTTGATGTTGAAGTTAGCACCCTCGCGAGCCTTGTATTCATCACGGATGTTCTCCCATATTCTCTGCCCGATCTTGTATGAAGGGGCCTGTCCTGGCCAGCCAAAGTAACGGTGAACTTCAAAGTTAATGAACTGTGGGCTCATGTTTACGTTCTGGCTCATGAAATCAAGTGCGTAGTCAAAGTCCCACTTGCCAGTGCCATCTAGCTTTGGCTTGCCTAGGTGAACACCAATATCTAGAACAACACGAGCTGCACGCATCCGCTGACCATCTAGCATTCCTAGGCGGTCACCTGGATCATCTAGGAAGCCAAGTTCCTGCATTAGACGCTCAGCGTATAGAGCCCAACCTTCACCGTGGCCTGAAGACCATGATGCTAGTCGACGCCATGAGTTCAGTTCAGCTTTGTTGAATACCTTCTGACCGATCTGCAGGTGGTGACCTGGCACACCTTCGTGGTAAACAGTGGTGGTTTCACGCCAAGTGTTGAACTCGGTTACACCAACTGGTACCGACCACCACATTCTTCCTGGTCTTGAGAAGTCATCGGTAGGGGAGGTGTAGTAAATACCACCGTGTTGGGTAGGAGCAATCATGCACTCTAGCTTCTTTAGCGGCTCTGCAATATCAAAGTGTGTGCCACTTAGTTTTGCGATTGCAGCATCACTTAGCTTTTGCATCCAGCGCTGCAGTTCTTCGGTGCCGTGAAGTTTTCTTGAAGGATCGTTGTCAAGAACTTCGATTGCTTCCTTAACGGTTGCACCTGGCTTGATTTCGTTAGCAACTGCGTTCTGTTCTGCAATTACTCGAGCAAGTTCTTCTTTACCCCACTCGTAGGTTTCATCAAGGTCTACTCGCTTACCTAGGAATCTTGCACTTAGCAACTGGTAACGCTCACGACCAATCGCATCTTCAGTGTTACCTGCAGGAAGTAGTTCATTCTTGAAGAAGTCAATTAGCTTTGCATAACCTGCTGTTGCTACCTCAGCAGATGATTCAAGTTCCGCTTTTAGGGAAGCTGGCAGATCGCCGCTTTCAGGCTTAGCGTTCTTGGCAAACTTTCTGAAGAAACCATCGCTTGTAAGAATCTGTTCTGCCTGAGTGATAGCTAAAACAACCTGACGAGTAGCAGGGGTGTCTTTAGCTTCAATACCCTTACGAAGAGTTTGGATGTAACCCTCAACAGCTCCATCAACGGCCTGCATACGCTTAGAGATGTTTGACCAGTTCTCTTCTGTTGCAGTTGGAGAGAGGTCGAAGATATCTCTGATGCCCTGAGCGTTAGATGCGATTGGGTTTAGGTCACGATTACCCATTCCTGAATCGTAGATCTCTCCGCTTAGCTTCAGAGTTGAAGTCATTGCCAGCTTGGTAACTCTGTCCACTTCGTCGCGAATCTCAGTTGCCTCAACCTTGGCAAGCATTTCCTTTTCAAGTTTGTTGTGGTGCGCTGCAGCTTCTGGGCTGGTGTCCTCAAGTCTGTCTTCGCCAACTTTGAAACCTGCGTAGGTAGCAAATTCAGGGCTTAGATCAACGAGGGTTTTTACCCAGTCCTCAGCTAACAGATCTAGCTTTGATGGTTCACGGGTCATTTTGGTACCTTTCGGGTAGGCGAAATTACTTACGATAAATCTAGTGCCGTTTTAAGGGGGATTTAGTCCAAGCCAGGGCGGTACTGGGCCTGCCACTGTCCAGAGCCTGGCAGTAGGTCATGTCTGAACATACCCGTGTTTCTATTCCAAGTAGAGGGCGGCTTTTTGGCAAGTTTCTTACCTTCAGTAACCTGCTCAGCATGAGCTGCCTCCAAGATGGCCACAACGGCAGCCAACTCTTCAGGGCTAGGGTTACCGGCTATTACCTTGATGTTTTCGCCAATAGGTTCAGGGTTCATCACAGTGGAATGTTTCCGTGCTTCTTAGGGGGAGTGGTAGCTCGCTTGGTCTTCAATGCAGCTAGAGCACTGATGACGCTGACACGAGTGGCAGCTGGTTCGATGATTCCATCTAGCTCACCACGTTCAGCTGCAAGGTATGGGCTAGCCACGTTATAGGTGTATTCAGCTGCTAGTTGAGCTCTCACCTTGGCAACATCTTCACCAGCTTCTTCAGCTGCTTTGATCTTGTCGCGGAACAAGATGTTAACAGCACCCTGTCCACCCATAACTGCAATCTCAGCTGTTGGCCAAGCAAGGTTGATGTCTGCACCTAGTTGCTTAGAGCCCATAACAATGTATGCGCCTCCGTAAGCCTTACGGGTGATAACGGTTACCAGAGGAACAGTTGCTTCTGCATAGGCATAGAGCAACTTAGCTCCACGTCTAATAACTCCAGCCCATTCCTGATCTGCTCCTGGCAGATATCCTGGAACGTCAACAAGGGTTAGTACTGGAATTGAAAAAGCATCTGCGAATCTAACAAATCTTGCAGCTTTCTCAGCAGCATCAATGTTTAGAGTTCCAGCAAGTGCACTTGGCTGGTTAGCAACAATTGCAATTGACTGACCTGAAACACGAGCAAAACCAATCAGGATGTTAGGTGCGAATAGTGGTTGGACCTCTAAGAACTGGTTGTCATCAACGATTGATTCAATGACTTTGATCATTGAGTAGGGCTGGTTAGGTGAATCAGGAATGATTGTGTTCAGTTCACGGTCAGCATCGGTAATCTCTAATGCTTCTTCGCCCTCATAGTGAACAGTTTCACTTAGGTTGTTTTCCGGTAGGAAGCTAAGCAGTGTTCTTGCATAATCCAATGCGTCATCTTCATCGCTTGCTAGATAGTGAGCAACACCCGATGTCTTGTTGTGAGCAAGTGCTCCACCAAGTTCTTCCATCTCCACAACTTCGCCAGTAACAGTCTTAATGACATCAGGACCGGTTACGAACATGTTTGAAGTCTTATCAACCATGATCACAAAGTCAGTAAGCGCAGGACCGTAAACGGCACCACCGGCAGCCGGGCCCATGATGATAGAAATCTGAGGGATAACTCCTGATGCCATGGTGTGACGCTTGAAGATTTCACCATACTTACCCAAAGCGATGACACCTTCTTGAATGCGGGCACCACCTGAGTCGAGGATTCCAATAAGTGGAACACCTGTTGCAATAGCTAGGTCCATAATCTTGATGATCTTATTTCCAGCTGCTTCACCTAAAGATCCACCGAAGATAGTGAAGTCTTGAGAGAATAGGGCGACCTGACGGCCACCAATAGTTCCAATACCTGTTACTACAGAATCACCGTAAGGACGGTTCTTGTCCATGCCGAAAGCAGTTGAACGGTGTCTAACAAACTCATCCATCTCAACAAATGAACCTGGGTCTAGTAGTAGCTCGATACGCTCACGAGCGGTCTTCTTGCCCTTAGCGTGCTGTTTAGCAATAGCTGCCTCACCGCTTGCATACACTGCTTCGTGGTAGCGGTTACGTAGGTCTTCGATCTTGCCTGCAGTCGTTGAAAGGTCAGGCGTGTTCTTCTCGGTCAAATCTGTTCTCCAATTGAGGTTGTGCAATGGGTCTCTTGGCTCAAATTCAACTCTATCCAAGAGGTGTCGGTTGGAGGGTCTAACCTTATGGCTATGGAACTAAAACTGAGTAGTGAATTTGCCTCCAGAATTGAGTATTTACCTGAAACAGGCTCCACAAACACTGATTTATTGGCGTTTGCAGTAAGTAAACCTGAGTTATGGGCTGATTTTTCAGTTCTCCTTACAGATAACCAAAATGCAGGTCGAGGAAGACTAGACAGACAATGGGTCACGCAACCAGGGTCAGCTCTAGCTGTTTCTGTGTTGTTACGACCAAGCACTTTTGGTATTGAAGCATTTGGCTGGCTTCCCCTTCTTGCAGGTCTAGCTATGAAGAATGCTGTTTCATCTTTGATTGAAGAACAAGAGGTTAGTTTGAAGTGGCCAAACGATGTTCTAGTCAATGGAGAGAAGATCTCTGGTCTTCTAGCTGAGGTTCTGCCTAACGGTCAAGGTGTAGTTATTGGAGCAGGGCTTAACCTCAAACAGACAAAAGAAGAGCTCCCTATTGAGAATGCAACATCTCTAGGGTTGCATGGAGTTACAAACTTTGAACTAGACGATGTTCTGGTTAGATACCTTGCTTCGTTCAGAAGACTTTATGAAGAATTTTCGGATGCCTCGGGTGATGCTGACAGCTCCGGCCTTCGTCTTTCTGTTCAGGAAGTTTCTTCGACTATTGGTTCTTTCGTGAAAGTTCTTCTGCCAGATGGCTCTGATTTCTCAGGAAAGGCAGTTGGTCTGGATGGCACGGGGAGGCTCTTGGTCGCCATGTCTGACCCAGTTGAGATTCGTGCCGTTGCAGCGGGGGACATTCAACACTTGCGACAATAGGTGTTGTGTCCACATCGCAGTCATTTGAAGAGCAGAGCTTTGTCATACTCAGAAGGCATGGCTCGGCACTAATCTACCCAGTTGTCTTTCTGCTTGTTGATGCTGGCCTTTACTTCTTTATTGAATGGCGACTTACTGAAACTTGGCAAAGACAAGCTTTGCTAGGAGCTGTTTTAGTTGTTGGCTTATTGCTTTGGTTTATTCCTTCTCTCAGGTTCTTTACTAATAGGTATGAACTCACTAGTACTAGGGCAGTTGTTCATTCAGGGTTGTTTGGAACAAAGACTGAAGAAGTTCCCTGGGGTGAAGTGACCGGTGTGAGCATTTCTCGAGGTGTTAGCGCTTGGCTTCAAGGAGCAGGGGATGTTCGCTTGCACCGTGAGTTTGGTCAAGACATTGTTTTGAAGCGAGTGCCAAAAGCTAAGAAGCTCTCTCGTGAGCTTGAACAGTTCTTGGGCAAAAGATCCAAGTCTTCTGGAATGAGAAGATAAAGCGTGACTAAATCTGTTGGAGTTATCGGTGGTGGGCAATTAGCCCGAATGATGATTGCTCCTGCTAGAGCGCTTGGCATAGATATCAAAGTTCTAGCCGAATCAGAAGGTAGCCCAGCTCAAGCGGCTGCCACACAAGTTGGCGATTACAAGGACTTAGACACTGTTCTGCAGTTTGCCAAAACTGTCGATGTCATCACTTTTGATCACGAGCACGTTCCACTTCATATTCTTGAACATTTGGAAGCTGAAGGTTTTGTTGTTGAGCCTTCATCGAAAGCACTACGTTTTGCTCAAAACAAACTAAATATGAGAGACAAACTTACTCAGCTAGGAGTTCCTTGTCCTGATTGGGCCAAGGTCTCAACTGCTGAAGAGTTAGATGCATTTATTGAGAGCCACGGTGGAGTTGCAATTCTGAAAACCCCAACCGGTGGTTATGACGGTAAAGGTGTCAAGGTAGTTAGATCAAGCGCTGATGCAACTGATTGGCTTAACGGTAATTCTTTGCTGGTTGAAGAAAAAGTTAACTTTGTGAGAGAGCTCGCTCAGCTTTCAGCTAGAAACCGTTCAGGTGAATGGTCTAGTTGGGACTTAGTTGAAACAATTCAAAAAGATGGGGTCTGTGCAGAGGTTAACTCACCTGCACCGAATGCCAACTTTGAACTTGCTTCTCAGATTGCTAAGACCATCGCGGAAGGCCTTGATGTCACAGGTGTTCTTGCGATTGAAATGTTTGAAACAGCTGATGGCAGGCTCTTGGTTAATGAATTAGCAATGCGTCCACATAACTCAGGGCATTTCAGTATTGAAGGATCTGTAACCAGCCAGTTCGAGCAACACATTAGAGCAGTTTCAGGAATGCCTCTGGGGGACACTTCCCCATTAAAGAGTTACTCCGTGATGTTGAATCTTCTGGGGCCAAACGATGCTAATGACTTTGGCTTGGTGGATAGAGAGCTTGATGGAGCCAGTATTCATGTTTATAGCAAGGCACCTAGGGTTGGCAGGAAGATGGGTCACATCACCGCTATATCAAATGAATCTCTCGCTGACGCTAGGCAAATAGCGACCAGAGTCTTCAAAGGGCTGCAAGCCTAACCAGTTTTTCTTAGATGCGAATCTAAAATCAAAGGGAAGAAGTTATCTGCCATTTAGGCATCTGTTTAGGAGAACCCCATGACTCAACCACTGGTAGGTGTTGTAATGGGCTCGGACAGCGACTGGGCAGTTATGAGTGATGCAGCTCAAGCTCTCAAAGAATTTGGTATTGAGTATGAAGTTGAAGTTCTTTCTGCTCACAGAACCCCTGATCGAATGATGGAGTGGGGTAAGGCAGCTGCAGGTCGTGGAATCAAAGTAATTATCGCTGGAGCAGGCGGGGCAGCTCATCTACCAGGCATGATTGCTTCTGTCACAACACTTCCTGTTGTTGGAGTACCAGTAAAGCTAAAGAATTTAGATGGAATGGATTCACTTCTTTCTATTGTTCAAATGCCAGCAGGTATTCCAGTGGCAACAGTTTCTATTGATGGCGCTAGAAATGCTGGCATCTTGGCTGCTCGCATCATCGGGTCTTTTGACCCTAAGGTTGCCAAAGCACTTGAAGCCTTCAGCGCTGATCTTGCAGACCAGGTTGCAACAAAAAACAAGAACCTTAAATCCAAGTTATGAGCCCAAGAAATAATTCTCGCGAACTGAATACTCCATTTCGCAATGTTGATCGAGCTGACTCGAGACAACTAGTCAAACGAGCTGGCTGGATCATTGCACTGAACCTGTTTGTTCCAGGCTCTGTTCAAGTTGTTGCAGGAAATAAAAAGCTTGGTCGTATTGGAATTCTGTTCACTTTGGGTTTCTGGTCGTTTCTAGCGATGTCACTACTGTTTGGTCTTGTTTCTAAGGTTGCTCTTTTCACACTTATATCAGCTCCATTGGTGGCAACGCCAATTGGTATTGGTTTTGTGATTTATGCAGCGTTGATTGTTGTTACAACTCTTGATGCTTTGAGGCTGATGTATGCACACAGGATCACAACAAGATTCAAGGCTGTTCTTGTTGTCCTTGTTTTAGTTACTGGAACATTCAATGGTTATGTGGCGGGAACTATTGGATCAACAGCACTGGCTGCTTCTAATTTCACTTCCACCACTTTCAAGAACACTGAAGCCTTTCAACCCAGCAAGGGTAGATATAACATTCTTATCCTTGGCGGAGACTCAGGAGCTAACCGACTAGGCCTTCGTCCTGACAGCATTTCTATTCTCAGCGTTAGTGCGGATACCGGTGTTGCAGTAAATATTGGTTTACCGAGAAACCTAACTAACATTCGATTTAAAGAGGGCACTCCAATTAGAAGTGTTTACCCATACGGATACAACAGCAATTGTGGTGGGGAGTGTTTCCTAAACTCCATCTACAAAACAGCGATGGACAATCACAAAGATCTTTACCCAGGTATTGCTAAGAAGGGCTCAACCGCTGGAGTTGAAGCAACCAGATCTGCAGTTGAATGGGTTACCGGTTTAGAGATTGATGCCTATGTTCTGATCAACATGAACTCTTTCGTTGAACTCATTGATGCCCTTGGCGGTATAACTGTGAATGTGAAGAAAGCACTGCCTATTGGTGGTCAGCAGGATTGCGTTCCAGCTGATAACGAACATGAATCATTTTGCCCTGATGCTTTGGGTTGGATTGAAAAAGGCAGACAGCACATGGATGGTCGAACCGCTCTTTGGTATGCAAGATCAAGACACAACACTAACGACTATGACCGCATGAAGCGTCAAAGAGAAGTTGAAAGAATTGTGTTGAAGAAAATTGATTTGCAGACACTGCTATTTAGACTCAATGCGGTGGCAGGGGCAGGGGCGAAGTTAATCAAGACGGACATTCCAGGAAGCTCACTACCAACACTGATGGATTTAGCGCTTAAGGCCAGATCTGCAGGCTTGAAGAGTTTACAACTTTCATATCCAACCATTCAGGCCGATAATCCAGACTTCCGTCTCATGAGAAGCCTTATTCAACAGAAAATAAAGAAGTATAAATAGGTTTCTCCCAGTTTCGCACAAGAGATTTAACAGGTCTAAAAGTTAGTCTGGGTTTATGAAAAACCTTCGAATTGCAGTTCTTGCCCTTGTATTGGCCGCATCTGTTTCAGGATGCTCTCTTTTGTACCCAAATATGGGTAAGCCGACTGATTCTCCAACGCCAACAGTTACTGACACGGATACCCCTGAACCTACCGAGACACCTACTGAAACCCCAGAACCTACCAAACTTCCAGCCACCGTTGAAATCATGGATGCCTATGTTGATACTCAAGCTGGTGTTCTTCAGGTCGTGGCTCAGATCACTAACTTCAGTGAGGATGGTGGAACTTGCACAGCAACATTCACAGGTGGTGACAAGAGCACATCGGTAACAGTGACTTCTGAATCAAACGCTTCAAATACGCAGTGTAAAACCATGGAGATTCCTTTGGGGGTATTGGCTAAGGGTGCCGGTGTAGTTACCGTCAAATATGACTCTGCTGTTCACTCTGGTCTATCTTCAGGAACCTCGGTAGTTATTCCGTGATCTATAGCCGGTTGACCAAAGGTGTAGTCGCAGTGGTTGTAGCACTGCTGACTTCACTTGGTCTGACCGCGATAACCCCGGTAACAAGTGCATCAGCACTTGATGGTAAGAATTTTGACCCAGGGCTAATTATTAGCGACAGTGTGTTCTTTGATTTTGGAACCATGACCGCTGAAGATATTCAACGATTCCTGGATTCTCAGGTGCCGGTGTGTGGATCGGGTCCGACCGGGATGCCATGTCTCAAGAATTACAAAACTGACACCCCAGAAAAGATTGCTGAGGTTGGCAAGTGCCAATACATGCCAGCCCAGAAGAATATCTCGGCTGCGCAAATAATCTTTAACATCTCTAGGGCTTGTGGCATTAATCCTCGAGTGCTTCTAGTCACTCTGCAAAAGGAACAGGGGCTTGTCCAAGCAAAAATTCCTTCACCATATATGTACAGGGCGGCGATGGGTTATGGTTGCCCGGATAGTGACCCAGGCATTTGTGGAAAAGTTTGGACAGGTCTTTTCAACCAGCTATACAAAGCGGCTGGACAGTTTCAGTGGTACGGAGATCCAAACGGTTCATTTACTTACCTTCGTCCTGGCAGACAGGTTTCTATTTCTTACCACCCTGATGCAGCAAGGGCCTGTGGCAAGCAGAGCTTTACCCTGAAGAGCCAAGCAACAGCAAACCTGTATTACTACACGCCATTTGTGCCTAACAAGGCATCTCTGGGTAATTTGCGTGGAACAGGAGACAGATGCTCTTCTTATGGCAATAGAAACTTCTGGCGATTTTATTGGGATTGGTTTGGAAGTCCAATCGGTGGTGGATTCTTACTAAAGAGTGCTACCAGCGATCCCTACTTCATTTCCAATGACATTAAGTACCCGCTTTCAGATCCGGACCTAGTCAAAGAACTAGCACCGCTGGGTCCTCTGGGTGAAATCTCGAAAGAATATCTAGATTCATTTAAAACTGGAATTCCTCTAACACGCATTATTAAGACAGCCCCAGTCAACAACGTAAGTACATACTTCTTCATCAGTGGCGGTAAAAAGTATCTAATTGCTAATTGCGAACAGGCAACAAACCTTGGGCTTGATTGTCAAGCGGCTGTAGCTCTAACGCAGGTTCAATTAGATGCCTTACCAACCGGACCTTTTAGATCTGACATCAGTGGGGTAGTCAAGGGTGCTCCTGTTGCTCCGGCGACCACATCATCTTTCTTCTTAGTGAATGAGACAAAGAAGTACCCGGTTGACTGCGCGAAGATTCATTTGCTGGGCTTTACCTGCACCAATGCAAAGGACCTAAAACAAACAGAACTCGATGCTTTGCTGACCGTGAGGTTATCGGCGACAGCGCTTGGAATATCTTCAATGCTAAATCTCGCAGACGGTTCCAGAGTTTTATTGAGAGCTGGTGAAAAACGTGAAGTGTTAGATGATGCTTCGCTGACTGCTGAAGGAATTGGCTCAATTGCGCCATCTCCATTGAAACTGAAAGACTTTGATTATCTTCCATGGGGTTTACCAATTGCGTTAGATGGAAGCCTCTTTGCTAATAAAGATTTAAAGAGAGACGCAGTCTTAGCTGGTGGAGTGATGTATGACATCGACCCAGAAACTAGAAAAGAAATTGACTTTACAAAGATTTTCAGAGCAACAACAGGAACTTTGAGCACCGCAGGGATGAGCAAGGTTCCTGAAGCTAAGCCGCTGGGAAGTTTGATCGTTGATGATAATGAACAAACCTGGCTGCTAAGTAAAAGCGGAAAGACCAAGGTGGAGAGCACATCCACTTGGGTTAAGAAGGCAGCTGAAGTCCCTAACTCATTAGCTGAAAAGTTCCCAACCACCGAGGATGTCATCACTGGGGCTAACTTCATCAAGGCTGACACCCAAAAGACAGTGTTCCTTTTGAAAGACGGTGTAATTAGAGCCACATTCAATGAGGCTGATAGAGCGATTTTGGCAACTGGATTGTCAACAACAAAAGTGATACCGGTAAGCGTTTCAGGGCTGAGCTTCATACCTAAGAGCGTCATGGTTTTGCCTCCTGGTTTGGTCGTTAAAAACAAGCAAACAGGTGTTGTTGGAATCATTGACTCTCCAAGCAGCATGATTTCATTCAATGACAAGTCAATGAGGCTGAAGTTGGCCGAAGCAAGAACGCTGACCACCATTGAGTTAGTTGGCTATCCGAGTGCCACAACTTTTGGCCCATACAAGCTTTCCTGTGCTGGACAGATTTATGTTGTGGCAAACTCTCTTCTTCATGAGACAAAGCTCGATGTTGCCAAGGAATTACCGGGTGTCTCAACTAAGTTGAGTGATGCAATTTGTTCTCAACTAACCATTACGGATAAAAGTTTTGGTCGATACATAGGGCACTCATACATTGATCCGGTATCGAAGAAGACAATAAAGAAGGCCTACAAGATTGTTAAGGGTAAACGACTTCCGTTTAGAAATCTTGCTCAGTACAAACTGGATAATCTAACTGAACCACCATTGATCTGGGTTGATGATGATTTTATTAAGAACCTGCCACTCGGTGCTCAGATGCCAGTGAAGTCAACGGTTGTTCCAAAGCCACCAACAGTTATTCAACCTAAGACATACACAATTGTTGCAGGGGATACGCTCACGCTCATTGCAACTAGATTTAAGACAACTGTGGCAAGGCTGATGGAACTTAATAATTTGGTTAACTCAGATCGAATCAGAATAGGCCAAGTTCTAAAACTGCCTTAGCGTCTGATCAAACGAGTAATCGGGCCTCTACCGATCTGCTCAAGCTGTTTGCGCTTAGGCTTCTTTGAATTCTCTTCTAAGAGTTTTTCTGGATCGTAAGACTTCACTGCAAACAGGATTAACAGCATCATCGCTGATCCAATTAGGAATCTTGATTCTGTGATTCCTCTTACTAACTGGGTCATGAGTATTAGAAGTGGCCAGAGATAAAGCGCGTTGGAGTGGTGAACTCCTAAACGCCAGGTTTTCACAAAGACGCGAGTTAAGAGAATCCCGAAAAGGATAAGCCCAACAGCGCCAAGCTGAAGCCAAATATCCAAGTAGGCGTTATGCGCTTGGTAATACTTTTCGCCATTGATGACAATCAAACCTTCGTAAGGCTTTACTCCTGGCACCCAAGCTCCAATGAAGCCCCAACCCTCTAAAGCTCTTTGCTCAATAAGCGAGACAACACTTTCCCAGATATCAGTGCGGTGAGTCATATCAGGAGATTTACCCAAGAACTCAAAGACCTGTCTTCTAAATACCAGAACTAAGAAAACACCGATTCCAGCTATAGACCAAGCGATGTGGTAATACCTGTGACGAGTTGCCTTGTCTTTTCCTTCAGCAGCCAAAGAAACAATAGCTGCGAGCAGAACGGCTACTGACGCAAAAATCATTCCTGCTGATTTTGAGACAAAAACTAATATGACTGCTGCAACCAAGCTGATGATACTGAGTGTGCGCGTCTTTTTCTTTACTGCTGCTTCAATAGCAAAAGTAATCACACCAATTAGAGCCCAAGCGGCAACATAGTTATTGCTCACCAGGTTTGGGTTACCAAGCATCAACCTGATTAGGCCACCGTCTAAATAGTTTTCACTTTCAGCAAAGGCATACCTTGCGTTGGGGAAGATCGTTGAGAAGACAGCGATTGCTAGCATTCCGTAAACAATGCCTCTGATGGTGTTGGCAAAGATAACTAATATTTGTCGCCAGCTGAAAGTTGCAGCATAGAAAAGAGCAATGACTGTCACACCCATTTGAATGACGAAGCTGCTCACTGTCTGCAGTGGGTATACAGACCAGGTTGAACTTGCGATCATTGGGGCAAGAAGAAGGTTGAGTTCAATAGGCATCTGCCTAATGACCCTTCTCCAATCGGCTTTGATTAGAAAGTATGTGCCGCCAACGACTGTTGCAATAGCCCCTAGAAGCCATAAGCCCCACACAAAGTTAGCTCTGATGTAATCCTCACCAAAAAGTGAATCCCCTGAAATAAGAACGACTAGGGAAAGGTATGCCACGGCACGGGCCAAAGGCCCAGGCTTCTTGAGTTTGTTTTTCTTTGTTTTAGTCATTTTCCCTGCCCCAAGTCTATGGGTGGCAACGGCTTACCTGAAGTGCCCTTAGTTAGGCTTAGTAAATGCTCGTCAAACTAACAAACCAAGCTCTACCTTACGCATGGGGGTCAAAAACCCTGATCAGCGATTACTTTGGCATAACTGAAACAGGCGAGCCCATGGCGGAGATCTGGTTTGGAACCCATGATGGGTCACCTACCGAGGTGGTTGGCACAGACTCATCTCTGCAGGCAGTGCTTCAAGATACTGGCAGAACTTCCAGGCTGCCTTTTCTTTTGAAGATCTTGGCTGCTGAAGCGCCGCTATCTATTCAGGCTCATCCAAACCCGGCTCAAGCAATTGAAGGTTTTGCTAGAGAAAACGCTGCTGGTATTCCTATTGATGCATCCCACAGAAACTACAAAGATGACAAGGCTAAGCCTGAACTTATTGTTGCTCTTACCGAGCGCTTTGATGCTCTAGTGGGGTTTAGTTCTTCTGCGCTAATCAAAGAAAAGTTCTCTGAGTTGTTGGAAGTTAGCACCAGCGAGAAGCTAACCGAAGTTCTATCTAAGTGGATCTCTTGGCTTGATAGTGAAGAAGGCATCAGAAAAGTTTTCCTAGATGCGCTTACCTCAGCAGACTGCGATGAGAGTTTTGTTTCAGATTTGATTGATTCCGCTGAGCAGTGTCCCTCTCTTGTTGATCTTGTTGTTCACCTAAGTGAGCACCATGGCAAAGACAGAGGTATTGCAACAGCTCTACTAATGAATCACATGAGTCTAGCTAGGGGACAAGGAGTGTTCGTCCCGGCAGGTATGCCACACGCTTATCTTTCGGGGTTAGGTGTTGAGGTCATGTTAGCCAGTGACAATGTCTTGCGTGGAGGCCTGACCCCTAAGCACATTGATGTTGAAGAACTATCCAAAGTTCTAGTCTTCGAAAGCACAGACCCAGCCTTAGTTCAAACTAAGCAACTGGCAGTTGGCTTTGAGAAGTTTGACTTACCAACACCTGAGTTTGATTTCTATCGAGCAAGTGTGGGATCTAGTAATTTGCTAGCGGATGTCAATCTTCCAGGGGACGCCATCCTGCTATGCACCGAAGGTTCTGTAGCAGTGAGCAATAGCCAGGGTGAGCGAGAAGTAATCAACATTGGAGAAGCAGTGTTTATGGCAGGAGACGCGAGATCTTTTAGCCTTAGCGGCAATGGAGCCTTGTTTATGGCGGTTAGTTCGAACTAGCTCTGTAGTGACTTGAAACGATATCAGTCAAGTCGTGCTTAGCTTTCCAACCCAGTGCCTTTTCAATCCTCGACACATCAGCACTTAGGGCTGCCGGGTCACCTGCTCGTCTATCGACTAAGTCGACATCAAAGTCTTTGCCAATGACCTTGTGAATAGTATCGATTACTGCCAGAACTGATGAACCTTTACCTGTTCCAACGTTGAACACAGAGTGTTCTCTCACGTCTTGGTCAAGGTAATCAAGAGCAGTGATGTGTGCATCGGCTAGGTCAAGAACGTGGATGTAGTCACGAACGCAACTGCCATCAGGAGTTGGCCAGTCGGTTCCGAAAACTTGGATTGGCTTGTTGTTTTTGATGGCGTTGAAAGCAATTGGAATAAGGTTGGCAATCGATGTGTCGGCTAGATCATCGAAGCCAGCACCAGCAACGTTGAAGTATCTAAGGCTAACTACTTTTAGACCCCAAGCCTTGGCTGCATCTGCCATCATCCACTCACCAACCAATTTGGTTTCACCGTAAGGGTTGATTGGACGAGCTAGGTAATCTTCGTTGACTTGGTCGACATCAGGTGAACCGTATGTTGCAGCGCTAGATGAGAAGACCATATTCATAACCTTGGCTTCGCGCATAGCCAAAAGCAGATTGGTTACTGAGTTGATGTTCTGCTGGTAGTAATACTCAGGTCGTTCAACTGATTCCCCAACAGCCTTTCGAGCAGCTAGGTGAATAACTCCGTCAATCGAGTATTCCTTGAAGGCCTTGATTAGAGAATCTGTTGCCTCAGGCGAAGCCAAATCCAGCTTCACTAGGGGAGTGTCACCGATGCGCTTCTGAATACCGTTGGTTAGATCATCAACGGCTACTGTCTCGTGTCCTGCAGCAATCAGCTGTCTGATTACGTGGGATCCGATGTATCCGGCACCACCGGTAACTAAAATCTTCATGGGTTAAGGTTATCTGTGTTTACAGGTCAAAAAGCCCTAAAAATAGGGCAAAAACCGAATGTTAAGGCTTTATAACGGTTCTCGATTTGACCTATTCCCAAGTTGACACCACAATACTTACAGCGTTGTAATTACAACTGTGAAATCTACCAACGACACAGTTGAAGATTTGAGAGGAACCGCATGTCCATGAACGAGAGCTTTGGCCAAGTACCAGACGATTGGTTTAAGGACCCATTCCTCCGTTCATTACTAGGTGGTGACCTAAGTGCAGATCACAACCCGTTAGCTTGGCAGCGTGATGCTCTTTGCTCACAGACAGATCCAGAAGCTTTCTTCCCTGAAAAGGGTGGATCAACTAGAGATGCCAAGCGCATCTGTTCTGGTTGCGACGTTCAGAAGCAGTGCCTGGACTATGCACTAGCTAATGACGAAAGATTCGGAATCTGGGGCGGTCTAAGCGAGCGCGAACGTCGCAAGCTAAAGAAGCGCGCTTAGTCTAAGGACTGGCCACGGCATGAGTATGCGTGTGGTGGCGGTAGTTGTATCAAATGAACAACCGCTCTATTTACAAAAGAATTTAGAAGCTCTTGAAAAACAGAGTTTCAGAATCGAACGCACTCTTGTCGTAGATAGTTCAAACTCAACTGAAGTCTCAACAATCCTTGATGGGTTTATTGCTCAATCAAATAAACATGCTGTTCTAACTATTCAAGAGAAAGCAACTTTCGCTGAATTATCTGCTCTTGCTATCAAACAGGTTTTAGAGGGTATCGAGAACTTAGATGATGTTTCAATCTGGTTGGTGCATGATGATTCACTTCCGGAAGTTCATGCACTTGCAGAACTTGTTAGAGCCTTAGAGCTTTCCCCTCTAGTTGCTATAGCTTCACCAAAACAAATTGGCTACGACAATCCAAAGATGATTGTTCAACAGGGGCTTACCTTGACTAAGTCAATCAAGCCTTTCTCTCTTGTCAACGACGAACTAGATCAAAAGCAGCATGACTGGATGAGCGATGTCTTGGCTGTTTCAAGTAATGCGATGTTGATTAGGGCTAATGTCTGGGCAGAACTTGGAGGATTCTCTCTAGTCGCACCAGAACTTGCAGCAGATTTAGATCTAGGAATAAGAACACATCAACTTGGCTTCAGAGTCGTTGTTGTTCCAACAGCTAGAGTTCGTCACGCAGAGCTATCACTGCAAGGTCAGAGAGCCAAGAATTGGCTGGGCGGCTCTGTGAAGTTCGCAATGGCTAAAGCCACTAATCACTTGAGATTAGCTCATTTACCTTTGTTTGTTTCATTCCTTTATTGGCTTTCACTGCCAGCACTGTCGGTTCTGCAGATAGCAACACTGTTGTTTGTGAAAAGGCCAGATCGAATACTTTTTACTCTTCGAGCAAATCTCTGGGCTTTCTTTTCAGTAAGGGCAAGACTTCGTGATCGCCATCGGGCATCACTAAAATCCATCAAGCCGTTATTTGCAACCTCGGCACAAGTGAAATCTCACTCTCGTTTAGCTTTTGAACTTGAAGAGCAGAAGACCAACCTGGCTAACTTCCAAGAAGCTCCAACAACTAGAACTAATCTCACGCAGCGAAGTTTTGGTGCTAGCGGTGGTTTATGGGTAATGCTCGGATTACTTGCTCTTTCTTTCCAATACTTTCCTATGGGCCAGGCAGTCAAAAGTGGCTTTGCGCTTCCGCTAAGCGATAGCTGGCTGCAGCTATTTGCTAACACTGGCGCAAGTTATCAATTCGTTGGCTTTGGATTAGCTGCACCTAGTGATCCTTTTGCTTGGGTGCTACTCCTGATAGGTTCGCTCACGTTCTTTGCGCCGAACTTAGGGTTAGCAGCGGTGCTTTTCATGGCAATGCCACTGGCTTACTTTGGAGCGTGGAGACTACTTTCAACGGTGACGCTTAGAAACACGGTGAAGATTCCACTCGCGCTTATCTATGTGTTCTGGCCTGCGTTTACTCTTTCGCAATCAGAGGGTAATTTTCCAGCTTTGATATTTAGCATTGCGTTACCTTGGCTCTTGTTTGCCTTGGCAAGAGCAGGTCGCATAGGAATTACAAGTTCGATTAGATCTAATGCGCAAAGCTGGTCTTGGATAGCTGCTGCAGCATTATTGTTTGCAGTTGCAGCAGTCAGTGCTCCTAGTGCTTTGCCGCTACTACTTGTTTTAGCTGGTGTTTATGCAGTGCTATCGAGAGGTAGGTTTGCTACCGCTGCTCTAGTGGTTTTGCCTGCTGCCGCTCTGGTTACTCCTTATCTTGTGCATCAGGTGCTCATCAACCAGAGCCCACTTGCGGTTTTGGCTGATCCAACTATTTCTTACCCAAGTAAGCAAACTAATTTGTTTGAAGCGTTATTCGGTCAGAACCAGATTCTTGGTTGGGCTGCCATTGGGTTTATGGCATTCGGTTTACTTTCTCTTTTGTCCAAAGCCAAAGGAATCTTCAGCCTCTGGCTGATTGCATTATTGGCGTTGGGAAATCTCTGGTTACTGCAGGGAATTCCTTTCACTGCAGGTGGAACTGGCTCTATCTTCTTGGATTCAGCTACTGAAGTATTTGCTAGCCCAACACCGTTGCTTATGATTTCGGTGTTGCTAGTGATAGTTGCAATAGGTATCTGGCTAGATTCGATTACTCGAGTTGGGCTAAGAAGAGTATTGGTTTCTCTTGCTGTCGTTGGAGGGTTAGCACCACTTATGGTCAGTGCAGTTATGACCCCAGCCAATATTACTTTTGGGGATTCAAGGAATCTTCCTGCAATTTTCGAAGCGGAATCCAAGGCCGGCAACGATCTTCGACTACTTGTTATTTCTAAGGATGGCTCGGAGTCAGGCCAAGAGTTTAGAGCTGAACTTGTCAGACCTAACGGGCTGAGACTTGATTCAGTTTCAACTGCATACAGATTTAGCTCTGAAAATGTATTGAATCTTTCGACTGACAAGCTAAAGAACACCATCTCAATACTGGTGGGTAATCTAGTTTCAGCTAACGGCAAAGATCTAAGCCCAGCTCTAAAGCAAGCGGGCATTGGCTATGTGTTGGTAACTGATAAGCCAGGTAATGCTGATCTTGCAGTTAGTTTGAACTCAGTTAGCGAACTGGACCAAGTTGGCACGACAGAGTTTGGCCAGTTATGGCGAGTTAAGGCAAGCGACACTTTTGATATCAAAGACAACCAGACCTACTGGTCGATTACTAAGTCTGTTCAATTAGGAATACTCGTTGCTTTCATTTTGCTAGCGCTTCCAACTTCACGAGGACGCAAATCAAGGAAGTCTGCTCAATCCATGAATGAGGATAGTTTCCAAATAGAGGAGGAGCAGTAATGGTTATTCGCATTCTTCGCTTTCTTCTAGTTGCAGGAGTAGCTAGCGCCGCTGTTGTTTATGGAACGCCGTTGACTCTGGTTAGTACACCTAAGGTTGAATCTGCAGTTCATGAGGTTAGTGCCAAAGATTTGCAGGTTACCTGCATAGGGCCAACATTTATTGCCGGTGGTAAGAACCAAACTTCTGTTTCTTCATTCAAGAGAAGTTCCACTGCTAGCGGAACACTTTCTTACTCAGAGGTTAAGAACACTTCACTAAAGGGGCAATCATCCAAGCCAATTATTGGCTTTGGGGTTAGACAGGACCTAACTAAGCGGCTAAGCAAGTTCACATCCTTTTCTGTCTTAGATAAAACCGGCAAGAGCGCTCAAGGATCTGAACTGCTTACTGCTAATCAGATTCAGATGGCTAAGGGCAAGACCCTCGCCGGTTTGCTAGCTGCTCCTTGTCTTAGACCACAGAGCGAGTTCTGGTTGGTAGGTGGATCAACTGCCATTGGTAGGGAAGCGCTTCTTGTGCTTACTAACCCAACCAGCATTGATTCAACAGTTGACCTAGAGATTTTTACCGAGAATGGAACATCGAATAGTGCTGGTCTTTCAGGTATAGCTGTTCCAGCTAATGACACAACCGTTGTCCCACTCTCCTCCTTTGTTCTAAGAGCTGAATCAATTGCTGTTCATGTTGTGAGTAGGGGTGGGTCAATTACTGCTCTTATTCAGCAGAAGGCAGTTAGAGGTAACAGTGCTTCTGGTGCTGACTATGTTGCACCTGCGCCTGCTGCAAGTAAGCAGGCCATCATTCCTGGCATTTTGATTAGAGGTTCAGTTGACAGCGCTAAGTTCAAGAACTCAGCTGAGAAGTATTCAGATGTTGCTCAGATGCTCAGAGTGTTCGTACCAGGGACTAAAGATGCAACTATTACTTTCCAAGTCCTAGGAACTACCGAAGATACTTTTGGAACTGTTCTTTCTGTGAAAGCAAGTGCAGGCAAGGTTAGCGACTTTGAAATACCGGGGCTCACTGATGGCGATTACTTTGGAATTTTAGATTCAGATGTTCCAGTGCACTCAAGTGTTCGTTTAGTTAGAAGTAAATCAATTCCAGGTGCTTACACCGACTTCTCTTGGATTAATCCTGCTGAAGGTTTTTCAACCCCTCGATATGTTGCTGTCCCTAAATCAGGTATCAGTAAGGTCTCTGTTACTAACCCAGGGGATAAGCCAACAACTATTTCAATAAAAATAGGCGGCGAAACAGTCAAGAGAACTATCGGTGCTGGTTCAACTGAAGTAATTAGAGCAAGTTCTGGTTTATCAATGGGAATCATTCCATCTAATAAGGAAGTATTTGCGAACCTAGTAATTGATATCGATGGCCGTATCGGTGTTCTGCCGTTACTTGATGACAAGAACATTTCAGGTTTGGTGAAAGTTAGCGTTCACTAACTATTCGTCATCACCGAATATAAGTTCCCATGGCTCTTTGCCAATAAGTTCAGCTGCTGCTTCAAACACGTGGTGTTCAATGCGAACACGTTCTTCGGCTGGATTAGAGCTTTGATTGTTATTGAGTCGAAGAATAGGTAGTCGGTAAATCACTATTGTTTTGGTCTCAGGTCTAACTGACCAGCGCTTCACAAAAGTTGAATTAGCTCCAAGCACAGGTGCATCCATGATTCGATACTTCAGATCACCTAACTCATCAGGCCAGCGCTCTTTCAGGTATTCACAGGTTGAACTCACTATTGAAGCAAAGGAATCTAACCCTGAACCACCAGTCTTATAAAGGGCTCCCGATAGTGAGTGGCGGATGCCACGACCATGACGGTCTCTATCGCGGGGTTTTAGGGTCATGGGGACATTGTATTCTTTACTTTGTTGAGCGGAAGGGCCTTTCATGAGTGTCAACTGGGACGCAATGGTCAAAACCTACGATGTACGTGGGTTAGTAAATATCGATCTAACTGAAGAAGTAGTTGAGGCGTTAGCCGCAGGCTTCGTAGACGAACTAGGCCTAGCTGGCGAGTCAGTAGTTGTTGGTCACGATATGCGTGACTCTTCACCGCTATTTGAACAAGCGTTTGCTAGAGGTGCGATGGCTCGTGGCGCAAATGTTGTTTCTATTGGTCTTTGCTCAACTGATGAGTCTTACTTCGCATCGGGAGATATGAATCTTGCTGCTGCCATGTTCACAGCTAGCCATAACCCAGCAAGCTATAACGGAATCAAGTTCTCAAGAGCTGGTGCACGTGGTATTTCCCTAGACACCGGTCTTGCTGCAATCAGAGATAGAGCAAAAGTGTTTCTATCCGATGGCATTACTCCAGTTGCTAATCCTGGAACATATAGAAAACAAGATGTCTTGGTTGAGTATGCAACCTACCTAAGAACTCTGGTTGATCTATCTAATGTGAAGCCGATGAAGGTTGTTGTTGATGCAGCTAACGGTATGGGTGGGCTAACAGTTCCTGCAGTGTTGGGTCAGGCAGCAGGACTTTCTAAGTTGCCAATTGAAATTGTTGAAATGTATTTCGAACTTGATGGAACTTTTCCAAACCACGAAGCTAATCCATTAGAGCCTAAGAATTTAGTTGATCTGCAGAAGGCGGTGGTTGAACACAAGGCAGATTTAGGTCTTGCGTTCGATGGTGATGCTGATCGCTGTTTTGTTATTGATGAGAATGGTGATCCAGTAACCCCAAGCGCTGTCGCAGCGATGGTTGCTAAGCGCGAGATCGCTAGAGCGAAGTCTTTGGATGCCAATGCGGATATCACCATTTTGTATAACTTGATTACTTCTAAAGTCGTTGCCGAGGTTATCGAATCCGAAGGTGCAATTGGTGAGCGAACCAAGGTTGGGCACTCTCTAATCAAGGATCGTATGGCTGCTACCAATGCTTCCTTCGGTGGTGAACACTCAGCTCACTATTACTTCAAGAGCTTCTGGGGAGCAGATAACGGAATGCTTGCTGCGATGCATGTGTTAGCCGAGTTCGGTTCTCAACCTGAAACCCTGAGCGCCATCTCTAAGCAATACAACCCATACTTCTTATCTGGTGAAATCAACTCAACGGTTACTGACGTACCTGCTGCCAGGGCAAGGATTGAAGAGGCCTTTGTTTCTAGGGCTTCATTTGACCGCCTAGATGGCGTAACTGTCTCAGGAACTGACGATCAGGGCCACTGGTGGTGGTTCAACGTTAGAGCCTCAAATACTGAGCCACTGCTGCGTCTAAACGTCGAAGCCAAGGTTCAGGGCACCATGGAAGCCATTCGGGACGAAGTTCTAGGGCTAATCCGTAGATAACAATTTGGTTTCTTTCGAGGTCGAATAAGGGCGATAATAGAGTCCATGACTTCTACAAGCAGCAAGACAACCACAGGTATTGAGCACAAGGTAGCCGATTTAGGCCTAGCTGGATACGGTAGACACCTAATCCGTTTGGCTGAAAACGAGATGCCAGGACTTATGGCAATGCGCGAGCAGTTCGGGCCACACCAGCCACTGCGTGGAGCCCGTATTGCAGGTTCCCTACACATGACTATTCAGACTGCTGTTCTGATTGAAACTCTTGTCGCTCTTGGAGCAAAGGTGCGTTGGGCATCATGCAACATTTTCTCAACTCAGGATGAGGCTGCAGCTGCTGCAGTTGTTGGTCCGCACGGAACTGTTCAAGCTCCTGCTGGTGTTCCAATCTTTGCTTGGAAGGGTGAAAGCCTAGAAGAGTACTGGTGGGCAACTGAAAGAATCTTCGACTGGACTCAGGAAGCTATTGCTGAAGGTGCAGATTACATCGGTCCAAACATGATCTTGGATGATGGTGGCGATGCAACTCTTCTAGTTCACAAGGGTCGCGAGTTTGAACTTGCTGGTTCAGTTCCTCCTGCAGGAGTTGAAGACAATGAGGAATACCGTGTCATTCTTAATCTTCTAACTGAGCAGCTAAAGCTTTCTAAAGATCGCTTCACTCGTATCGCTGCAGACATCTACGGTGTTACTGAAGAGACAACAACTGGTGTTAAGCGCCTATACGAAATGTTCAAGCGTGGAACTTTGCTATTCCCTGGCATCAACGTCAATGACTCAGTTACCAAATCTAAGTTTGATAACAAGTATGGAATCCGTCACTCACTGCCAGACGGTCTAAACCGTGCAACTGACATTCTTATCGGTGGTAAGACTGTGTTCATCGCAGGTTACGGAGATGTTGGCAAGGGTGCAGCTGAAGCAATGCGTGGTCAGGGTGCTCGAGTAATCATTAGCGAAGTTGACCCTATTTGTGCTTTGCAGGCAGCAATGGATGGTTACCAGGTCACAACAATTGAGAAGGTAGTCAAAGAAGCAGACTTCTTTATTACTGGAACCGGTAGCCCATCAGTGATTAGAACTGAACACATCGTAGAGATGAAGCACCTAGCAGTGGTTGCTAACATCGGACACTTTGACAATGAGATTGACATGGCAGGCATCGAAAGAATTCCTGGCATCAAGAAGGTTGAAGTAAAGCCTCAGGTTGATGAGTGGCAGCTACCTAACGGTAACTCTGTTCTAGTTCTCTCTGAAGGTCGTCTAATGAACCTTGGTAACGCAACAGGTCACCCATCATTTGTTATGAGCACATCGTTTAGCAACCAGGTACTAGCTCAGATCGAGCTATTTACTAAGAGGTCGGAATACCCAATCGGCGTCTACATTTTGCCTAAACACCTAGATGAGCAGGTTGCTCGTCTACACCTCTCCGCCCTAGGAGTCGAGCTCACAGAGCTAACTAACGACCAGGGTCGCTATATCGGAGTGGAGCCTCAGGGCCCATTCAAGCCGGATCATTACCGCTACTAGAAAGAACCATCCATGTTTAAAATCCTTATTGTCGAAGACGATGACGCTCTGAGAGAGCAACTTGAAATTGGATTAATGGCCAGTGGCTTTGAAGTTTGTTACGCAGCCACCGGATTAGAAGCAGTACCTGCATTTGAGAAGCACAAGCCAGACCTAATTCTTTTGGATTTGATGCTGCCAGGTAAAAACGGTATCGAGATTTGTACTGAGATCAGAAGAAACTCAGGTGTTCCAATCATCATGCTGACCGCAAGAACAGATGACACCGACATGATTCGTGGTCTTGAAGCAGGCGCTGATGACTATGTCACTAAGCCATACAAGATTGAGGTTCTAGTTTCTAGAATCAAGGCCAGATTGCGTCCGCTAAAGGAAGTTCTGCACCCAATCGTAAAGATTGGCTCTATTGAGATGGACACACTAAGTCACGAGGTTCGTAAGGGCGATAAGAAGATTGCACTTACCCCTCTAGAGTTCAAGCTGCTGTTGACTTTGGCATCTCACCCTAACGAAGTCTTCTCAAGAGAGATGCTTTTGGAGCAGGTTTGGGAGTACACCTATAAGGCAGACACCAGACTTGTCAACGTTCACGTTCAGAGACTTCGTTCAAAGATTGAAGAAGACCAAGAAGATCCAAAGCTAGTTCTAACCGTTAGAGGTTGGGGCTACAAAGCAGGGCCTGAGTAAATGATATTTAGCCGCATCACAAAGGCGGCACTAGATCGTTTTAGATCTTCGCTGACGCTTAGAGCCTTGGTTTATACCGTGGCTCTATCTGGCACTGCACTAATCGTTCTGGGTGGAGTTCTTAGTGTTTCTATCGGTAATGGTCTTTTCACCAGAAAAACAGAACAAGCAATCATTGAAAGCAACAGAGCAAAATTCACCGTTTCTAGATTGTTTGAAGGTGTCACAGGTCAAGGCTCTTGGAAACTAGAGCAGGCTCTTGCTGAAGTCGTTCCTGAACTTGAATCAATTGGTGTTTCACAAACCCGTCAGGTTGCCTTCTTACACAGTACAAACCAACCCAACAAGAAGAACCTCTCAAGCCCTACATCTGCTGGCATGGATCTAAGTTTGATTACAGAAGACTTTAGAACACTTGTCTCAAGTGAAGTTGGATTGCAGAGTCGAACCGTTCAAATCTTGCGAGCAGGGGAGTCAACTCCAGCTATCTTGATTGGTCAGAAATTTGTATTGCCTGGCGGTCATAACTACGAGCTGTATTTGGTCTACGACATGTATAACGAGCAGCAGACGCTTGTCTTTGTGCAAAGAACTCTTGTCCTAGGTGGCTTTGTAACCTTGATGATTATTGGTTTCTTCTCCTTCCTAGTTACCAGTTGGCTAGTTAGACCAGTTCAAGAAGCAGCCGATGCCAGTGAGCTTCTGGCTAATGGCGACCTAGATAGGCGATTGGCTGTCAGAGGAACAGACGTGGCTGCTGTTCTAGCAACCTCGTTTAATCACATGGCGGATAGCCTGCAAGAGAAGATCACAGCCATGGCTGATCTATCCAAGATGCAGCAGCGCTTCGTCTCTGATGTTTCTCATGAACTAAGAACTCCGCTAACCACCATGAAGCTGGCTGCCGATTATCTCTATGAAAACAAAGACGGCTTGCCACAGTTCACTGAAAGATCAATTGTGAACTTGCATGGGCAGATGGACCGCTTTGACGTTCTGCTTGCCGATCTACTTGAGATCTCTAGATATGACGCTGATGGCGTTGAACCAATGTTTGAGGTTCATGACATGAATGGAGTGGTGGGAGTCTGTCTAGCCGCCATTCAGCCATTTGCGGACTCTAAGGATGTTTATCTTGAAGCAGATATTCCATCGGGTGCTGTTCAGTGTGAAATGGACTCAAGGCGTATCGAAAGAATTCTCAACAACCTACTTACTAACGCCATCGAACATGGTGAAGGAAAGCCGGTTCTCATTAAAGTAGCTCAGAATGACAAAGCGGTAGCGGTTAGCGTTACTGACCAAGGTATTGGTATGAACCAGAATGAGTTGTCTCAAGCATTCGATAGATTCTGGCGAGCAGACCCATCACGAAAGAGAACTACCGGTGGAACAGGTCTTGGTCTTGCCATTTCATTCGAAGATGCTCAACTGCACCTAGGCCAACTGGAAGTTACTGCTGAACCTGGTCTTGGTGCATGTTTTAGATTGACTATTCCAAAGCGTCACGACATTACAGATTTTGAATCTCCACTTCCGCTTGCGGTTTTGAAAGCTTAGTTATCAACAATTAGCTTTCTTTAAAAAGCAAAAGAACTTTTAATGAATCAGTATTTTTCAAGTGAAGAAAATACTTGATTTGGTTTTGCCAACTCCATGTGTTGTTTGTCTCAAACTCGGAGCACCGATATGTGTTACCTGTCAGCAAAGTTTTGTAACCAGCAGTCTTGGTTTTGAAATTCTAGGAGTCCCAGGCTTTGCTATCTCTACATACAACACCGAAGCTGCTGTGATGGTGAACTCAGTTAAGGAAAAGGGAATCACAAGTTTGATTCCATATCTTGCTGAGCTGATAGTGCCGCACTGGCCGCAAGAACTTATTAGACCGATATTGGTGCCGATACCTTCATCGCCTTCGAATACCAAAAAGCGAGGTTTCTCTCATACTTCGATAATGTCCAGGGCTTTGGCTAGGAGACTACCTGGTGCTGGCTATCGAGAGTTATTGAAATCAGCACGGGTCAGATTAGATCAGGTGGGGCTTAGCTCTGGGGATCGAGTCAAGAACCTTGAAGGAGCTTTTAGGGCAGATTTGAGGGGTTTTCATGACAGGGTCACACCTGTTGTATTGGTTGATGATGTCCTGACCTCAGGGGCAACCATGGCTGAGGCTATGGCCTGCCTTAGGGCTAATGGGGTTGAAGTGGCTGGATTCTGCGTATTTGCAAGGGCTGGAGCCCATTAGCCTTGTGTTTATAAGGGCAGAAGGCCCCATGCTGTGCAGTCTAAGATGGAATAGAAGCCCCCGAAGAGTGTTTGGAGTTAACCTTGGCATCAATAGTTGATCGTCTGCTGCGAGCCGGAGAGGGCAAGATTCTTGCCAAACTCAGAGCGATAGTCGTCCAAGTCAATGGCCTAGAGGAGAGCTTCTTGGCTCTTAGCGATGAAGACCTGCTGCACGAAACAGCCTCGCTAAGAGAGCGCTACGTAGCAGGAGAGACATTAGACGATCTTCTTCCTGAAGCATTCGCAGCAGTTAGAGAAGCGTCAAGAAGAACCCTTGGAATGCGTCACTTCGATGTTCAGCTAATGGGTGGAGCAGCACTGCACTTAGGAAATATTGCTGAAATGAAGACTGGTGAAGGTAAGACACTTGTTGCAACACTGCCTGCTTATCTGAATGCAATTGCAGGCCGTGGTGTTCACGTAATCACAACCAACGATTACTTGGCTGAATACCAGGGTGAACTTATGGGTCGTGTTTTCAGAACCCTAGGTATGTCAACTGGAATTATTCTTTCGGGTCAGAATCCAGAGGTTAGAAGACAGCAGTATCTTTGCGACATCACCTATGGAACTAACAACGAATATGGTTTCGATTACCTACGCGACAACATGGCACAGAGTGCTGCTGAAATTGTTCAGCGTGAACACTTCTTCGCAATCGTTGACGAGGTTGACTCGATTTTGATTGATGAGGCTAGAACTCCTCTTATCATTTCTGGACCTGCAGCTGGTGAAGCGAACCGTTGGTTTGGTGAGTTTGCAAAGATTGCTGAAAAGCTTCAACCAATTATTGACTACGAAGTTGATGAGAAAAAGCGCACCGTTGGGATCTTAGAACCAGGAATTACCAAGGTTGAAGTCTACCTAGGCATTTCAAACCTCTATGAGGCAGCTAACACTCCGCTAATCTCTTTCCTAAACAACTCTTTGAAGGCAAAAGCGCTATTCAAGCGCGACAAGGATTATGTTGTGATGAAGGGTGAAGTGCTTATTGTTGATGAGCACACTGGCCGTATCCTTGAAGGCCGTAGATACAACGAAGGCATGCACCAGGCTATTGAAGCTAAAGAAGGTGTGGCTATCAAGGCTGAGAACCAGACTTTAGCAACTGTGACTCTGCAGAACTACTTCCGTCTATACAAGACCTTGTCAGGTATGACCGGTACAGCAGCTACTGAAGCTGCTGAATTCATGAGCACATACAAGCTTGGTGTTGTTCCAATTCCAACAAACAAGCCAATGATTCGTATTGACCAGTCCGATCTGATTTATAAGAACGAGGCAGTCAAGTTCGCCATGGTTGTTGAAGACATTGCCGCTCGTCACGCAACTGGCCAGCCGGTTCTAGTAGGAACCACATCGGTTGAAAAGAGCGAGTATCTTTCTAAACTTCTATCTAAGCGCGGAGTTCGTCACGAGGTGCTAAACGCTAAGAACCACGCGAGAGAAGCTTCTATTGTGGCTCAAGCAGGTCGTCTAGGTGCTGTAACAGTGGCAACCAACATGGCTGGTCGTGGAACAGACATCATGCTCGGTGGTAACTCTGAGTATCTAACCTTTGAGGCTTTGGCTAAGAAGGGCTTTGACTCTGTTGAGAAACCCGAGCAGTATGAGCAAGCTTGGGGAGTTGCCTACGAGAAGATGAAGGAACAGGTCGCTGAAGAGGCAGCCAAGGTTGTAGCTGTTGGTGGTTTGTATGTTCTAGGAACAGAGCGTCACGAGTCAAGACGTATCGACAACCAGCTACGTGGTCGTTCAGGTCGTCAGGGTGACCCAGGTGAATCTCGTTTCTACCTATCTCTAACCGATGATCTAATGCGTCTATTCAATTCAGGCGCAGCTGCTGCTCTAATGAACAGAAGCAACATTCCTGACGACATGGCTATCGAGTCTGGTGTTGTTAGCAAGGCTATTGCTAGCGCTCAGTCACAGGTTGAAGCAAGAAACGCTGAAACACGTAAGAACGTTTTGAAGTATGACGATGTTCTAAACCGTCAGCGTGAAGCGATTTACTCTGACCGCAAACTAATCCTTAGTGGTGATGACCTAACCGGTCGTGTTGACACATTCTTGGAAGATGTCATCACAAACATCGTTGATTCTCAGATTGTTGAAAACGCTGGAACAGATTGGGATCTTGAAACTCTTTGGGCAGATATCAAGACCATCTATCCAATCGGAATCACAGTTGAAGAAGTTCTTGCTGAAGCTGGAACACGTTCAAGATTGACCAAGGCATGGTTGGCAAGAGAAATTCTTGCTGATGCACGTATTGCGTATGCGAAGCGTTCAGAGTCTGTTGGTGAAGCTGCGATGCATGAACTAGAGCGTCGAGTTGTTCTTTCTGTTGTTGACAGAAAGTGGCGCGATCACCTATACGAGATGGATTACCTGAAAGAAGGTATTGGTCTTCGTGCTATGGCTCAGCGTGATCCTCTGGTTGAATACCAACGTGAAGGCTTCAACATGTTCACTCAGATGATGGGTGCAATCAAGGAAGAAGCTATTGGATTCCTATTCAACCTAGATGTTCAGGTTGAGCAGGCTCCACAGCCACCAATAAAGAACCTAACCTTCTCAGCTCCTTCAGAAGAGGGCGACACAGAGGTAAAGACTCAGGGGAAGAAGCCACCAGAGAGCACCGAGGGTAGTTCGTTCTTCAAGAAGTAACTCTCTAGAGAACAGCTACACTTCTAGCCCGCCAACGGTTGTTGTATCCCTCTAGCCTGATGGCTACAGCTCTGGCTCTACCTATGTTGTGGACTATGACTACGCCTTCAATAACGCCTGGTCTTGGGCTAAACACAGATATTTTGCCAACCACAAGATTGGGTCTCATGGCTTTGACCGAGCTCTCTGCCCTCGATCTTGATGAGGCCAAGGATTTCTGTCTTAGCTGCTGATAAACGCCATCAGAGAGCCATCTAGCGCATTGCTCTATGTCTCTTATGCCTGCGAGAGTCTCAATTACTGATTGGGCTAGGAAGGCAAGGATAGGCCTTGGGTCACCTAACTCATCTGAGTTGACAAACTCAATGCCAAAGTAATCGTCTGAATCTAGGGGCTTGCTAACTTTCCTTGTTGCAGATGTAACGGCGTTCATTTGGCACTTATCTTCCCCCGCAGCACGAATAGAGCCAAAATACCGATAAAAACTCTAAATCCCAAGAGAAACTTTAGTTGGCTGTGGATAAGTGAAATAGCAGGCTGAATCATCTGGCATAACTACAACATGAACATAGATGCCTTACTCGAAGACCTAGAAGCAGAAGGATATTTTGCGAGTAGTAACAACGAAGAAGTCAAAGATAGTGAAACTATTTGCAAGCAAGTGCTGGTCATTCGAGAAAGCTTGACTGATCTATATCTGTCACTTCCTTTGCTGGGTAAGGACTTCATGGCAGGCTTTGTAAACAAGTATTCGAAGAGCACTTGGATGATTATTCAGGACTATGTTTTTCTTCAACCCCAGGACGTTGGAACCAGCCTGCAGTCGACCAAGATATCTTTCAAGAGAGTTGTTCAAGCTCACCTAATTGGTGCTTCAGTAAAGCTTGGACTTAGAAATACCTCAAGTGAACATCTCGGTTACATCATCAGAGTCTCTGGATCGATTCTTGAGTTTGTGACCTTTGAAGCTAAGACATTCTGGATACCTCTAGACAGTGTGAGTTATCTGGTTGTGGAAAAGATAAACACTCAAACCAATCTTTGACCAACATAGTTAGATGCCTATGTTCGTTCGTAAACGCAAGAGAACTATCCAGCTCAACAATCGCTGGGGTTCAAGAAGAAACCGCATCTTATTTGCAATGTCTCTAACCCTTGCAGCTGCTGCATCTTGGCTACTTGTTGCTGGCTCTGAAGTTCCCCTGCAGAAGTATCTGGTTGCCACCTCTAATCTTTCGACCTCTTCAACTCTCGGCGAATCTAATCTCTCTGCCCAAGAGATGGACCTCAAAGAAGGCGAGAGCCAGTATCTCAAGGCAACCGATGAGAATCTAGAGAACTGGGTACTAGTGCGACCAGTAAGCGCTGGAGAACTGATTCCTATGAGCGCTATTGCTCCAGTTAAGAACAGTGACTGTGCTCAGGTTGTAGTCGACCTTGCGGTACGTATGGCAAGCACAGTAAGAGAAGGGGAGAGGGTCGATCTCTGGGCTGCTGAGCAGGCTAACTCTCTGGAATCAATACCCACTCAGATTGTGACTGCTGGTGAACTTGTGAGTATCAAGTTAGCAACCGATAGCTTTAGTCAATCTATTCAAACGATTGAGATTTGTGTTTCTCCGGGCGAGATACGCTCTCTTGTTTCAGCAATGGCTCGTAAGTCCACAATCATTGGAATAAGGTCACAGGACTAGTGGCAACCTTGGAAACCAAACAACGAGGTCGAAGAGCGCACCTAGCGGTGGTTGGCGATTCCCAAACAAACATCACAACTGTTTCTAAACAACCTGCCTTCCCAGTCAACGTTATTGCTGTCTGGGGGCCAGCTGGATCACCAGGCAAAAGCACGGTCGCAGTTAATGTGGCTTCTGAGCTGGCTCTTCAGGGTGAGCGAGTGCTGCTAATTGATTTAGATACTCTCGCACCGTCTTTGGCTTTGAGTCTTGGGTTAGTTGACACACCAGCTGGATTATCTGCTTGCCTAAGACTTGCTGAGCAGAACAGACTCTCAATAGATGAATACAAGAGGCTAACTATTTCTATTGCTTTAGGTCGCAACGAGTTGAGCTTTATGCCAGGGCTTAGTTCTGCTCACAGATGGCCTGAAGTAACCCCTGAACGATTTGAGAAGTTACTTACCGATCTTCAAGGTGTAATCGATCACGTGGTTGTCGACTTACCTCAAGCAACTGCATTTAGGTCGCACCTGTTTCATCCATCATCGATGGCTACAAATGATTTCAATCGGGATACATTACTCAGAAGTGTGCTTAGCAAAGCAGCCAAAGTGATTCTGGTCTCGGGATCTGACCCAGTAGCTGCAGCAAGGCTTCTTATTGCCAAAGAATTCTTAGATGATTTAGAAGCTGCGATTGACCCACTTCTTGCAGTGAATAGGTTTAGAACAACTGCCTTGGGTTCGAGAGCTAAAGATGAACTTGAAGAAACCTTTCTAACTCTTGCCGGTCTTCGTGTCGATGTCTTTATCCCAGAAGATCGAGAGAATCTAGATAGAGCGATGCTCAATGGCTTGCCGCTATCACTACTCAAAAGGTCTTCACCTGCTCGGGTTGCCATAGCGGAACTAGCCAAGCAGGTAAGCGTGGGTTCTATTTCTAGAAGGAGCGTGGCTAAACTTTAGGAGTGTCCGCACTTACCGATCTAATGAAGCAGCATGGAAATAGCCATGCTGCTGACATTGAATGGTTGCACGCCCTGTTGGGTGACTGGCAGGTTATTGCCGATCTAAGTTTTGCAGATCTTGTGCTTTGGATTTCAGATGGCAAGAACGGGTTCATAGCAGCAGGCCACGCAAGACCCTCATCTGCGGCAACAGTTTTCTACCGAGACATCACTGGTAAGCCAGTTGAAAAGGCTTGGTCACAAATTGTTTCTAAAGCTTTCAAGACTGGTAAATCTGTTGAGCTTGGGGAACTAGACAAGTACCAGGGCATGCCAGCTCGATTGAGCGCAGTTCCGGTTTTCAGAAGGCTAAATGCGAAGAGTGGAATAGATATCACCCCAAGCCCAATTGCAGTAGTTACCAAACACATCAACCTAGGTGATGCAGCTGCTCCAACAAAAACTAGAATCAGCCTTACGGCTCTGGGGGAGAAGCTATTGAACATGGTGGTTGATGGCAACTATCCAGTTCCATCTGAGCAAAGTTCACCTAGAAGAGGAACTCCTCGTGTAAATGATGGGCTTTTACACATTGACGCTGAAGGTTTGGTTCTGTTTTCTTCACCCAACGGTATTTCTGCTTTCCAGAAACTAGGTGTTGACGGTGAGCTTGAAGGACGATCACTTCTTGAAGTAACCAACAAGCTAAACAAAGACAGAAGAAATGTCGATGAGGGCCTACCTATGGTGGTATCCGGAAGAGTTGCTTGGCGAGCAGATATAGAAGGTAACTCGGCAGCGCTGTCAGTTAGATCCATTCCAATCTATGAGAACCAAAAGAACACTGGAGCTATCCTGCTCTGTCGTGATGTGACAGAACTTAGGAGACAAGAGCGAGAGCTAGTTACCAAGGACGCCACAATCCGTGAGATTCACCACCGTGTGAAGAATAACCTGCAGACGGTTGCTAGCCTGCTTAGGATTCAGGGGCGTAGAAGTAAGTCTCCTGAGACACTAGAAGCCCTTGGCGATGCTGAGAGAAGAGTGGCTGCTATTGCGGTTGTTCATGACTCACTATCTGAAGGACTAGCGCAGGATGTGGACTTTGATGAGATCTTTGACCGCATTATCGCCCTGGTAGGGGAACTAGCGGCTGGCTATAACGCCAAGGTCACTAATCTTCGAATCGGAAAGTTTGGCAGATTGCCTTCGGAGTTAGCAACGCCTCTGGCTGTTGTTTTGACTGAGTTAGTAACTAACGCTTATGAGCATGGTTTGGCAAACAAGACCGGTCACTTGACCGTGACAGCAACTAGGAAATCTAAGAAGCTGTTCATTACGGTTGCCGATGATGGGGTAGGGCTAGAGCCAGGCAAAATTCAAAATGGTTTGGGAACCCAGATAGTTACAACCCTTGCTGAGGGTGAGCTAAGAGGAAAGATTGATTTCAAATCAGATAAAACTGGGGGAACTACTGTGGCTTTGGAGATTCCAATAGCCTAAGCAGATCTGCGAGCTCTTGCGTACTTACGCTTTAGAGACTTACGCTCATCTTCTGAAAGACCTCCCCAAACACCGTTGTCTTGGTTTTCTTTGATGGCGTACTCAAGGCAGTTGTTAACAACTTGGCATTGTCTGCAAATGGTTTTAGCTTGTTCGATCTGGTCTACTGCTGGTCCCGTATTTCCCACTGGAAAGAACAGTTCTGGGTCTTCTGTTCGACAGCGAGCTTCGGTTAGCCATGGCAGTTCCATATATTTATGTTCCTTAGATCGAATAAGAATTGTCACCGCAAAGTCAAAATCAGTACTGATTTCTTGATTTATCCGCGAAAGCGACAAGACCTATATTTTCACATTGGAGCACTTTTGTAAATACCCGATTTAGGCTTGTATCTATGCCTAAACCATCAGTTCAGCGGACCCTAAACGGCCTTTCAATAGCCTTTTTACTCGAGGCCATTGTTCTTTATCTGGCAGCAGGAGCTGCCGTCTGGGCCCTATTCACTGAAGAATCTAATTCCCTTATAACAGTCTCAGTTTTAGCCCTGGTTGCTCTGGGAGCTGGCCTATGGCTGACCTTCGCCTCTAAAGCAATTAGGCAGGGTAAGCGTTGGGCTCGAAGTGCAGGTATCTTTTGGCAGCTGATGCAGATCACCATAGCCTTTGGAACCTATGACTTTAGTGTTCTCTTAGCACTAGCCATAGCACTGCCTTCAGGAGCAGTTCTAATAACTCTCTTTACGAAAGATGTTGCTGAAGCAACTAAAGACTAGAGACCTAGCACCTTACGCAACATGGCCACGTGACCGGTTGCTTTGACGTTATAAAGAGCGTGTTCAATCTTGCCCTTTTCATCAATGACAAAAGTTGAGCGAATAAGACCTTCATAGATCTTTCCGTACATGCTCTTCTCACCAAAAGCACCGTAAGCCTTGATGGTCTTCATGTCTGGGTCACTCAGTAGGTCAAACTTCAGGCCTTCAGCCTTACGGAACTTAGTGAGCTTGGCAGCTGAGTCAGGAGAGATACCCAAGACGACATATCCAGCCTTCTTCAGAACATTCATGTTCTCTTGGAAGTCACAGGCCTGCTTGGTGCAACCTGGGGTTGAGGCAGCTGGGTAGAAGTAAACAATGACCTTCTGACCCTTGAAAGTAGCCAGTGAGACTGAAGCCTCATCTTGGTTAGACAGTTTGAAAGCAGGGGCTTTAGAGCCTGAAGTAAGTTGATCCATGGCTCTAATCTAGCAAGTGTCCAACTTTGATTACCATGGCTTTAACTGCTATTCTTGGAAACTGTTGCCTAAGGCAATACGCGCTTCTAGCTCAATCGGCAGAGCAACTGACTCTTAATCAGTGGGTTCCGGGTTCGATTCCCGGGGAGCGCACGAAACCCCAGTTCCTTCTCACGAGGACTGGGGTTTCTTCAATATTGGCCTAGCGGTTATAGAAAGCGAGAACCTGCTTGGCAAATGCTGCAGATAGATGCCAGGCTTGTTTTCTGTAGCTGGCTGCTAGTTCATGTGACTTGGCGATTTGTTCGTCGAGATCGATGCCTTCTCTAAGGAATGCGCGGCGATAGGTGCTTAGCCAAGCTAGCTGTTGGGAGAGACCTACTTCTGGGTGGAACTGAGTTGCCCAAGCGCTGGAACCAACTCTGAAGGCTTCGATGGTGCCATTGCTTTCGCCAAGAAGGACAGCATTTTCTGGTAATTCAAAAGTGTCGTAGTGAAATTGGAAAGCGTCTGCTGTTTCACCTAATGATCCAATAACTGGATCGTTGGCAGCCTCTGGAAGCATGTCTACTTTTGTCCAAGCAAACTCTCCTGCATCAGCTTTATAGACTCGAGCGCCGGCTGCTGAGGCAAGAAGTTGGGAACCAAAGCACAGGCCCAGAAGTGGAGTCTCTGTTTTTAGGGCCCACTCCATGATCTTGCGTTCGTGACTCATCCAAGGGTGTTCTGCTTCTTCTAATACACCTGCGTGAGCACCAAGGGATATGATCCCTGAATACTGATTTAGTGTGTTTAGTTCAGGAAGTCCATCACCGTCATTCTGGACATCCCAAGTATTCATGACAATGCCAGCCTCAGCAATCGGGTTAGCCATCTCGTTGAGGTGGTCATCGATGTCGTGAACGATAACAAGAATCTTTGGTTGGGTACTCATGTGTTCCTTTCGTTGGCACAATCCTATTGTCCGGGTCTTGATGTGTACTCACGGGGCAAGCCAGTCCCGTTTCCTGCCTAAAAGATTCGTAATTAGGTATTTCCATGAGTTTTTAACGCACTGATCGGCTAGGAATAGGGCAACTGATTAGACAGCCCGTTTATAATATTGGCATGAAAAATAAATTATTTATCTCTTCCACTGCTGCCATTGTTTTCGGTAGCTTCATTTTTGCAACTCCTGCTTCAGCTACCACAATCAACGTGGCTAAGGGAAGCATGAACTTCGGTGCTGTTACTGGCACAAACCAGCCGACCACAATTGGTGAAGGCGCTGGACTAGGTTTCACCCACCGCTACAACGACGTCTTTGCGGGGGTCGATGCAGTGGCTACCATTATTGACATTCAGAACATTGATTCAGACGACGACGCGACCAATGGAAAAGATCTCAAAGTTGACGAGTTTGACGATAAAGATGAAGAGTCAGGTAAATCTATTGACGTAAGCGCAGACATTTTTGGCGATTCAGGCGACCCTGAGAGTAACGAGACAGGTAGCGTCAGCTTCCGTCTTGACTTTGTGGAAGCAGACAGCACTAAAGCTGTGACGCTACAAAACATTGCAATGAATGTTGTTGACCTTGACAGCCGTCAGTTCGTTAAGTTTGCTGGAATCACCTCATACAAACTTTCAGCTACACCTCCTACTGCGTTAGTTGCGTCTAGTGAGAATGGTGTTTTTGAGTTCAAGGAACCAAACGGAGTGGGATCTAGTTCCGATAACGAAGACCACTGGGTTGCTGTCGAATTTGCTGCTGCAAGCACACTAACCATTACCGTCGGTGCTCGTGAGTCTGGTGGAGCAACCTTCGGAATTGAATTTGCAGAATCAGACTGGAGTGTGGCACCAAATGAGACCACAGCAGACCTAGTTGCTTACACCGTGACTTATGACTCGAACGAATCAGAGTCTGGAGATGTTCCTGCTTCACAGTCATCGACAGTGAGTTCACCAATTGTTACCCTTGCAGCACCTCAGGGTGATCTAGCAAATGGTGAATGTGAATTTGATGGTTGGAACACAAGAACTGATGGAACTGGAAGCAATTTCTTAGACACCGAAACCATCACCCTTACAGCTAACACAACACTTTATGCACAGTGGGACTGCGATGCTGCTCCTGTTGAGGAAGAAACCAATCCAGGTGAAGAACTTGCCGACACTGGTGAAACAACTGACTGGATGACCATGACTGCTCTATACGCAATCGTGGCTGGAGCGGTTTTGTTTGCACTAGGTAGACGTAAGCGCGCTTAGTTATAACTCTCTAAAGTAAGCCCCTGCAGAATATGCGGGGGCTTACTTGTTTTCAGCGACACTTAGGCATAGGTGGATAACTCCAACAAGATATTCCCTTTCAGGGTTAGCCTGTCTTTGCGATGATTGCGACACTGACTAGACCAACCAAGAGGCTAAGCCGAGCAGGGCTTGAGCTAGATCCTATTGGCGAGTGCTTGTGGGCGGTGACAAGATCTGGGGAACCCGTTGCTGAACTTGGCTTGGCAGAGTTCAAAGATCAAGGACCATCGGCTTCTTTAGTTGTTGGCAGGAGCCAGCAGGGGAGTATGGCTTGGATTGCTGAAGGCATTCGAGTTCTTCTTGACTATGCATTTGATGAATACAAGTTGGGGAAAGTAACCGCCAGGGCATCAGTTGATCAGTTATCTCTACTGGCTTGTCTTGAAGACTTCGGCTTTGTTGAGAAATCTAGAAGTAATGAAGGTAAAAAGATACGCCTGGTTGCAGATCGCTGGGATTACATTAGAGCGCTGGCTGAAACTGAGATGCTAGAGAAACTGGAAGACCGTGAGTGGAGCTTTGGTTTTGATAGTGGTCGAAGAAGAGCCGGTATGTGTTCTTATAACGATAAGAAGATCACTATCAGCAAGTATCTTGCTTTAGTTCATTCCATTGATGATGTGATGCAAACAGTGCTTCATGAGATTGCTCATGCCTTGTGTGGCCCTAAAGAAGGTCATAGTAAGAAGTGGCTAGCAACTGCAAAGAAGATTGGCTATCGTAACGACAAATACACCGGTCAAGAGATTGCCGCTGCATATGCACCTTACAAAGGACTATGTCCTAACGGTCACGAACACTTTAGATATAGAAAACCTTCTCGGTTATACAGCTGCCAGCACTGCAGTAATGGATACAACAGCCGATACATGATCGACTGGTCAGCTAGATAATAATTAGCGAAACTAAAGCACCAGCAAAGAAGTTCAGCCAAATAAATTGACGCCAGGCTTTGTTTGCTTGCTCACAGGTGGCATCGGTGATTCTTAGGTGCGGTATCAAAATCAAAAGGTATGGAAGCGCACCGATAGCGGCTAGTGGACCTGGCCAAGTAGTGTTCAGAACTAGAACTCCAGCAAGTGCATAGCTAAGGAATGCAAACCACACGGTGGCTCTTGCACCAATCATGATGGCAATGCTTGAAATGCCTGCTTCACGATCTGCCTTCACATCTTGAACAGCACCAAAAGCATGGGATGCAACTCCCCAAAGCGTGAAAGCAAAGATGATTGCTAAGACTTGTGGTTGCAACATGTCTAGTCCAGACAGTGACATGGCATAGATCATTGGTCCTACGAAGTGGCTTGCTGAAGTAATTGAATCTAAGAAGCCTCGCTCTTTGAAGCGGAGTTTAGGAGCGCTGTAAGCAATCACTGTGAAGATAAAGAGGGTTAGCCATAGTCCTGAGACTAGATCTGAAACTGCGTATAGGTAAACAAGGAAGGGAATGCAGCTAATTACTGCTGACCAGATTGTTAGCCTGTGATACTTCTTGTTTAGAAGCGCTCCCTCGATTCCGCCTTTACGAGGGTTTCTTAGATCGCTCTCGTAGTCGAAGACATCGTTGATGCCGTACATCAGAAGGTTGTATGGAATTAGGAAGAACAAAGTTCCAACAAAGAATGTGGTGTCCATTTCCTTGTTGAGTAAAAGGTAAGTAGCGCCGAAAGGAAAGGCAGTGTTTATCCAGGAGATAGGCCTTGATGACCAGAACAGCTGGCTTAGGGCCTTCACTTATTTGCCTTTGTTAGTTTAGTCCAAATGATTGCAACCGCTAATACAGAAACTATTGTGTAAGCAAAATCTTCAATCGGAGCAAGCCCAAGGAGCAGACCGCTGATCTTTTCGGAATCGTAGCCAACTATTCCCAGAGCAATAATTACGTTGTCGAAAACAAGAGTCGTAAGCAGCATCCAAACCATTGTGAATCCAATGGCTCGCCATGGGCTCTTTCTGCTGACTAGGTTTAGTGTCACAAAAGCTATGAGCATGAAAACCAGGTTTAGAGCTAGGTAAGTGTATTCACTCATTTCTTAGCTCTCCTGTTCATCACTCTTGTTATGGTTGTGAAGATCGTCAGCGATGAGTAGTTGAGTAACAGTAGGAAGAACAGTTCTTCGATTGGGAATTCAGGAGCTAGCAGGATTCCAGTTAGGTGAGTGGTATCTCCTCTGAAGAAGATTCCTGTTGCGATACCGGCAACATCCCAAAGGATGAAAAACACCATTGGGATAAATATTGCTAGAGCAGCTGCTTTCTTATTGATCGCGAACGCTGTCTTGTGACGCCAATCCATAAGGACTAATCCTGCTAGGGAAAAGATTAGTCCTGCTAGATAGGTATATCCTTCGAGCACTAGTTCAGGCCCTTCCAGCCACCTTCTCCGATAGGAGCAATTTCTTTTTCAGTAGGACCGCTGGATTTGTCATCGATCATTAGCTTGTATACAAGCTCTGCACCGATTAGACACATAGGCAAACCAATACCTGGGATTGAGTGGTGACCTGCGTAGTAAAGACCCTTGACTTTCTTGCTCTGGTTCTTTGGTCTAAAGAATGCACTCTGTCTAAGGGTGTGAGCCATACCTAGAGCAGTACCTGACCATGCGTTTAGTTCTTCAACGAAGTTAGCTGGACCCATGGTTCTTCTAACCACAATGCGTTCTGCTAGATCAGGAATGTCACACCACTTAGCAATCTGTTCAATTACTCGATCTGCTTCTGCCTCAAAAGCAGGATCTCCTGCTCTATCAATTCCACCTCTACCAATAGAAGGGTCTGCTGCTGCAGGGACTAGAACGAATAGGTTCTCGTAACCTTCTGGAGCTACCGATGAGTCAGTCTTACTCGGTGCACAGATATACAAGCTAGCTGGGTTAGCAACCTTGCTCTTACCATCAGCCCTCTTGAATACTTGAGCAAAGTTTGTGCTCCAGTCATCTGTATATAGAAGAGTGTGGTGGTCGAGGTTATCTACTCGTCCCTTAACTCCTAAATACATAAGAAGAGCTGATGGGCCAGGTACCTTCTTATCCCAATACTTCTGCGGAAGAGTCTGGTATTTAGGCTCAAGTAACTTAGTTTCAACGAAGTGCAGATCAGCGTTAGCAACAACTACATCTGCTTCATACAGAGCCTCGCCAACACGGACACCCTTAACGTGACCGTCAGCGTTGACTTCAATCTTAGAAACAGGAGAGTTGGTGTGGATCTGAACTCCGTGCTTCTTAGCGATAGCTTCGATTGCCTCAATGATTTTGTATAGGCCACCCTGCGGGTAGAAGACTCCAACGTTCATGTCGATGTGAGTCATCAGGTGATACATGCTTGGGGTTTGGTAAGGAGACGCTCCTAGGAAAACTGCAGGAAAGTTTAAAACCTTACGTAATCTCTCGTCCTTCACGTGCTTGGCAGAGAAGTTGTATAGCGAGGTAAGCAGGTGCTTTACAAATGTTCCAGCCTTCTTCACAACATCTGGGTGAATGAATGACTTAGCGTTCTGGAAGTTTGTATATAGGAAGTGCTTGTTGGCAAGGTTGTATGTTTCTTCAGCACTGTCTAGATACTTCTGAACCATTTTGGCTGAACCTGGTTCAACTGCTTCAAACTCAGCAAGGTTCTTAGCCAAGCTTTCGTGCATGACCATTGGTTCTTTTTGACCTTCGAAGTATGTCTTGTATGCAGGGTCTAGGCGAACTAGGTCTAGTTCCTGAGTTGCTGTTGTGCCCATCAGTTTGAAGAACTGATCGAAAGCGTCTGGCATCAGATACCAAGATGGACCCATGTCGAAGGTGAAACCATCTTTTTCCCAAATGTATGCACGGCCACCAACTTTTTCTCTGGCTTCAAACAGTTGAACTTTCATTCCTGCTTTGGCCAAGAGTGAAGCTGTTGCTAGTCCTGCGATACCTCCACCGACGATAATTGCGGTTTTTTGGGTCATTTAGGTGTTACTCCGATCATTGCTTTGAAAAGTATGAATAGTTTGTGAAGGTCGTTGACTCTAATGCGAGCACGAATAAGTTGTTCAGCTGGAGTCTTTTCAATCTTTTTGTTTAGAGCAGTGAATAAGAACTGGGCTGCAACTACTGCTCTTCTGGAAGATTTAGGAAGTAGCGGAATGGTTCTTGCTGAGTGAGCCAAGTCATTGTTGATATCCGATACCAGTCTCTTCTTAGTTTCCTCATTGAAGGTTTTGACATTCACATCAGGGAAGTAGCTTCTACCTAGTTGTTCAAAGTCAGCAGCTAGATCTCTAAGGAAGTTGACCTTCTGGAAAGCTGCTCCTAGAGCTTGAGCACCTTTTCTAAGTGTTTCTTGTTCTGAAGGGGCAAAGTTCTTCTCTTGGATAAAAGCCTGCAAACACATAAGTCCAATAACTTCGGCTGAACCATAAACATAAGTGTCGAATGCCTTTTGGTCATACTTGGTCTTCTGCAGGTCCAAACGCATTGAATAGAAGAAAGGTTCAACTATTTTTCTTGTAATTCCAGTTTGAATGGCTGTGGTTGCAAAGGCGTGGACAACAAGGTTGGTGCTGAAACCGAGGTTCATGGCTTTATAGGTTTCTTGCTCAAGGTTGTTTAGCTGAGATCCGGCTTCAATACGGCTGTTTGGACCTAGTGCTCCAGCAGCAGCGCCATCAACAATTTCGTCCGCTACGCGAACTAGAGCGTAAATGTTCTGCACGTGAGTGCGGATTGGTTTAGCTAACAGATTGGTAGCGAGACCAAAAGAGGTTGAGTATGAGCGAATGACCTCACGGCTGGAGACAATGGCAGCCTGGGTATAGCGAGCAAGGCTCTGCTTATCTAAGGTTTCTTGAGGTGTTGGCACATCTCTAGGCTAAACCACTCAAAAGGCTCACTTCTTATATGTATGCAAATTCGCCTAAACTTAGTAAATGACTAGAGATATGAAGCCAAAAAGCCGCGTTGTTACCGAAGGTATTGAACGTGCAGCTGCCCGAGGAATGCTCAGAGCCGTTGGCATGGGCGATGATGACTGGGAAAAGCCTCAAATCGGTGTCGCTTCCTCATGGAATGAAGTAACTCCTTGCAACCTCTCTCTTGATCGTCTGGCTGATGCAGCCAAGATGGGTGTTCACGCGGCTCAAGGATATCCCCTTGAATTTGGCACTATTTCTGTCTCTGATGGTATTTCTATGGGTCACGATGGCATGCACTTCTCCCTAGTTTCTCGAGAAATCATCGCTGACTCAGTTGAAACTGTTATGCAGGCCGAAGGATTAGACGGATCAGTATTGTTGGCGGGTTGTGACAAGTCACTTCCTGGCATGTTGATGGCTGCAGCTCGTTTGGATTTAGCTTCTGTATTTTTATACGCCGGAACCATTGCTCCAGGCTGGGTCAAGCTAACCGATGGCACAGAAAAGCAAGTGACAATCATTGACGCTTTCGAAGCGGTTGGTGCTTGCAAGGCTGGAACCATGAGCGAAGAAGACTTAGGTCGTATTGAAAGAGCTATCTGTCCTGGTGAAGGTGCCTGTGGTGGAATGTATACCGCTAACACAATGGCATCGGCTGCTGAAGCTATGGGTATGAGCCTGCCAGGCTCTGCTTCTCCTCCTTCTGCAGATAGAAGAAGAGACGCTTGGGCTCATCGTTCAGGTGAAGCTGTTGTAAACCTTATTGCTCAGGGCATCACTGCACGAGACATCATTACCAAGAAGTCTCTAGAAAATGCAATTGCTGTGACCATGGCGTTCGGTGGTTCAACTAACGCAGTGCTTCACTTCCTAGCTATTGCTCGTGAAGCAGAAGTAGACCTAACTCTTGACGACTTCAACCGAATTGCGGACAAGGTCCCACACCTAGGAGACCTAAAGCCTTTTGGCCAGTATGTAATGAGCGATGTAGACCGTGTTGGTGGAGTTCCTGTTCTGATGAAGGCACTTTTAGATGCAGGTCTAATCCATGGTGATTGCATGACCGTAACAGGTAAGACAGTTGCTGAAAACCTAGAAGGAATTAACCCACCAGATCCTGATGGCAAGATCATCAGAGCTATGTCTAACCCAATTAACAAGACCGGTGGAATTGAGATTCTCAAGGGCTCACTTGCTCCAGATGGTGCAGTTGTGAAGACCGCTGGTTTCGCCTTGACTGAATTCACAGGCCCAGCCCGTGTATTTGATAGGGAAGTCGCTGCCATGCAGGCGCTATCTGAAGGCAAGATCTCTAAGGGTGATGTAGTGGTTATCCGCTATGAAGGCCCTAAGGGTGGCCCTGGTATGCGTGAGATGCTTGCCATTACTGCTGCTATCAAGGGTGCCGGATTAGGTAAAGATGTATTACTCTTGACTGACGGACGATTCTCAGGCGGCACAACCGGCTTGTGTATCGGACACATTGCACCAGAGGCGACCGATGGCGGTCCAATTGCTCTAGTGCGCGATTCAGACTTGATAAGAGTTAACATCGCAGCTCGAACGCTCGAACTACTAGTTGAGCCGGAAGAGTTGGCAGCCCGGAAAACTCAATGGGTACCTTTGGCACCCAAATATACTCGCGGCGTCCTTGCTAAATATCTAAAGTTAGTGCACTCAGCATCTGAAGGCGCATACTGCAGTTAGTTCGGGCATCAAAGGTTTTATGAAACAAGGATGAATTATGGCGCACGAAACGTTAACAGGTGCTCAGGCAATCGTTAGAAGCCTTGAGCTGCTTGGTGTAACCGATATCTTCGGTTTACCCGGTGGAGCAATCCTGCCTACCTACGATCCACTAATGGATTCAACAAAGATTAGACACATTCTGGTTCGTCACGAGCAAGGTGCAGGTCACGCAGCTGAAGGATATGCTTCTTCCTCAGGAAAACTTGGTGTCTGTATTGCAACCAGTGGTCCAGGAGCTACCAACCTAGTTACCGCTATTGCTGATGCACACATGGACTCAGTTCCACTACTTGCTATTACTGGTCAGGTTAACTCAACCGCCATCGGTACCGATGCTTTCCAAGAGGCAGATATTGTCGGTATCACCATGCCTATTACTAAGCACTCTTTCCTTGTCACCAAGGCAGAAGATATTCCAGGTGTTCTAGCTGCTGCAGTTTTGATTGCAACAACAGGACGACCAGGGCCAGTGCTAGTTGATATTGCTAAAGATGCTCAAGTTGGCAAAATGGAATTCATTTGGCCACCAAAGGTTGATCTTCCTGGTTACAAGCCAGTTACTAAGCCACACGGTAAACAAGTTCAAGCAGCAGCTCAACTAATCAAAGAAGCTAAGCGTCCTGTTTTGTATGTTGGTGGCGGAATTGTTAGAGCGGGTGCTTCTAAAGAACTACTTGAGCTATCCAAGATTATTGGTGCACCGGTAGTTACAACTCTTATGGCTCGTGGTGCTTTCCCTGATTCAAATGAACAGAACCTAGGTATGCCTGGCATGCACGGAACTGTTCCTGCTGTTACTGCACTGCAGCGAAGCGATCTGCTGATTACACTAGGTGCTCGTTTTGATGACCGTGTTACCGGCCAGGTTAAAACTTTTGCTGTTGGAGCCAAAGTTATTCACGTTGACATTGACCCAGCTGAAATTGGCAAGATTCGTTTTGCTGATGTTCCTATTGTTGGCGATGTTAAAGAAGTTCTTACTGAACTAAACGCAGAACTTATTTCAGAACTAAAGGGAACTAAGCCAGATATCTCAGAGTGGTGGACTTTCCTAAATGATCTTCGTACTCGCTACCCACTCGGCTATACCCAGCCTGATGATGGCAAGATGTCACCACAATACGTAATCAGTCGCATTGGTGAAATCTCAGGACCAGAAGCAGTGTTTGCTGCAGGTGTTGGTCAACACCAGATGTGGTCGGCACAGTTCATTAAGTATGAGCGTCCTAACTCTTGGTTGAACTCAGGTGGAGCTGGAACCATGGGGTATGCAGTTCCTGCTGCTATGGGAGCAAAGGTTGCTGAACCTGAGCGTTTGGTTTGGGCTATTGATGGCGATGGTTGTTTCCAGATGACTAACCAAGAACTTGCTACCTGCACCATTAACAACATTCCGATCAAGGTTGCCATTATCAACAACTCTTCTTTGGGAATGGTTAGACAGTGGCAAACACTGTTCTATAACTCAAGATATTCAAATACAGATCTAAATACTGGAACAGACACCATAATGGTTCCTGACTTTGTGAAGTTAGCTGAAGCCTATGGCTGCCTAGGTATCAGAGTTGAAAAAGAAGAAGATGTTGATGCAGCAATCAAGCTAGCCATTGCAACCAATGATCGACCAGTAGTTATCGACTTCATTGTTGGTAGAGATGCAATGGTATGGCCAATGGTTCCAGCAGGCCTATCTAACGATGCTGTTCAGTTCGCTAGAGATACCAGACCCGTTTGGGATGAAGGGGAGGAGGAGTAAATGACTCACCACGTACTTTCTCTTCTAGTAGAGGACCGTCCAGGTCTACTAACCCGCGTAGCGGGATTGTTTGCTCGTCGTGGCTTCAACATTGAGTCTTTGGCTGTAGGTACCACTGAAGTCGAAGGACTATCTCGCATCACTGTTGTGGTGAGCGTTGAAGGACTTCCTTTGGAGCAGGTTACTAAGCAGCTTAACAAGCTAATCAACGTAATCAAGGTTGTTGAACTAGAGCCAGAAACAACAGTTCAGCGCGATCACATGTTGATTAAGGTCAAGACCGATGCAGCTACCCGGTCTCAGGTGCTGGAGGCAGTAACCTTATTCCGTGCTCGCGTCATCGATGTTGTGAGCGATTCTTTAATCATTGAAGTAACTGGCGAAACTGCAAAACTTCAAGCATTCTTAAAAGTTCTCGAACCTTTCGGCATCAAGGAATTGGTGCAGTCAGGTGTGTTGGCTATTGGACGTGGTTCAAAGTCAATTACTGAGAAGGTTCTTAAGTAATTTCATAAATAACAAACAAGGAGAAAACAAGTGGCTGAAATCTTTTATGACAAGGATGCCGATCTATCGCTGATCCAGGGAAAGAAAGTAGCTGTTATTGGTTACGGTTCTCAGGGACATGCACACTCACTAAACCTGAAGGATTCAGGTGTTGATGTTGTGGTTGGCCTAAAGGAAGGTTCAGCAAGCAAGGCTAAGGCTGAACAAGCAGGACTAAAGGTTCTAACTGTTGCAGAGGCTGCTCAGTGGGCAGATGTAATCATGATTCTTGCACCAGACCCTCGCCAGAGAGACATCTACGCTAACGAGATTGCACCTAACCTAACCGCAGGTAAGGCACTTGTCTTTGGTCACGGATTCTCAATCCGTTACGGGTTCATCAAGCCTCCAGCAGATGTCGATGTATTCCTAGTAGCACCTAAGGGTCCTGGACACATTGTTCGTCGCGAATACCAGGACGGTAGAGGTGTTCCTAACCTTGTTGCTGTTGAGCAGGACTTCACAGGTCACGCAATGGAGCTAGCTCTTTCATATTCAAAAGCTATTGGTGGAACCAGAGCAGGAACTATCAAGACCACCTTCACCGAAGAAACTGAGACTGACCTATTCGGTGAGCAAGCAGTTCTTTGTGGTGGAGCATCACAGTTGGTTCAGTACGGTTTCGAAACTCTAATCGAAGCTGGTTACCAGCCAGAGGTTGCATACTTCGAAGTTCTTCACGAGCTAAAACTAATTGTTGACCTTATGTATGAAGGTGGAATTGCTAAGCAGCGTTGGTCAGTATCTGACACAGCTGAGTACGGTGACTACATCTCAGGTCCTAGAGTTATTGGCCCAGAGGTTAAAGAGCGTATGCGCGATGTTCTAACTGACATTCAGGACGGCACCTTCGCTAACCGCTTTGTTGCTGACCAGGATGCAGGAGCTCCAGAGTTCCTAGCGCTAAGAGCAAAGGGCGAAGCTCACCCAATCGAAGCTGTTGGCCGTGGCCTACGCAAGCTTTTCTCTTGGATCAAGAACTCAGACGAGTACCAAGAAGGTAAAGCAGCTCGCTAAAAATGATTAGCAAGGTGAATTCCCGAGTAAGTTACTCGGGAATTCACCATTTAAGTGCCAATTTTGTAACTTCGCATCACTACAATAGGGCGAAAGACTTTTTGAAAATGTGCGTTTTATGAAGTTTCCTGAATGAATTGGTGTGATCATGTTCAAGTCTTTTGCTCTTCTTTTTAGAAAAGCGACCGTAGTTCTTGCTGTTGCAGGCTTTTTGTCTCTTCCAGCTTGGATTCCAATTAGCGAAGCATCTGCTCTTCCTGCTAACACCATTCGGCTTATGGAAGGCTTTCAGCCAAGAACGTTAGGAGCGGTATCTCCACTTGAGCTTGGAGTTCGAGTTACTTCAAGTGAAGAAGGCTGGGTCAAGCGTGTATATTTCTACAAATACCAAGAAGATACGAGCCCTCATTCAGCACAAGTCTGGTCAGCAAACGGAACACTTTTAGGTAGACAAGACTTCACGGATGAATCAGCCAGTGGTTGGCAGAGTGTGGTCTTAGACGATCCAGTGAAGATTGCTGCTGGTCAAACATTTACGGTTTCTGTTTACGGTGCCACCTATGGATATGCTGGAAATGCCTTTCCTAATCAAAGTGTTGGGCCACTGACAGTGATCAATGGTTTCTATAAGTACACAAATCAATCTGAGTTCCCGAATGGCACAGTTGGCACTAACTATGCAGTGGATTTCAACTTTTCAACTAACGCAACCCCAGAGGTTTCCGATCCAGTACCTGGACTTAAGGTTGACGTTTACAAGTTGGATAGTGTTCCTGAACCCAAACCAGATTACGTTCTCTGTTCAACTATATCCATTGACACCTGGACAACAGTTGAGTCAATCAACCATGAATTTGATAGAGACTTCGGAGGCAAGGTAGCTGGTTGCGACACTGACAATGTAATGATCCACTATTCCGGATATTTGACCTGGCCAAAGACAGAAACTGTAACTTTGCAAGGCTACGCCGATGATGGCTTCTTTATGACCTTAGATGGCGACACGGTAATCAATGATTGGACAATGAAGGGCTGTAGTGGTTCAACTGTACAAAGAGAATTTATTGCCAATAAACCTCAGAAGCTAGATGTTTGGTTCTTTGAGTGGGGTGGTGGGGCTTGTAGCATTTTGCGAGCAATTCAAGGTAACGAATGGCTTCCGATTCCCAAGGAAGCTTACACAAAGAACAACACCTTCACTCCTTGGGAGTTACCAGCCATAGCACCTTCAGCACCAAGAAACCTTGCTGCAACTATTGATGGTCTAGAAATAAATGTGACTTGGGATGCCCCTGAGAGTGATGGCGGTTCGCCAATTACAAAATATGAGGTTCTAGCCACTGACAATTTCGGTCAAACATACAGCTGCGAGTCAACTGCTCCTTCGCAAAGCTGTGAATTGACCGAACTGCGTGCAGGGAGAACATATACGATTTCAGTGATTGCCTTTAGCGATCAGGGAAGGCTGATTTCTCCGAGTTCTCAAGAAATCAGTCGGAGTATTGGAACTGGTGTTTTGAAGCCTCAGGTGACCTCTCCTCAACTTTCTCCTATAACGTTTGGAGAAAAAGTTTCTGATTCTCAACTAATTGGGGGATCCGCAAATGTTGAAGGTTCATTTAGGTTCACTCAGCCTGACATACAACCCAATGCAGGAACATATTCAGCTCAAGTGGAATTCACGCCAGATGACGACATTACTTATCAGTCAGCATTGGTGAACTTAGACCTTCAGGTTAATAAGGCATCCAGGACCCTTGATTGGGTTGCTGGCCCAGGATCGCCTTGGCTTTATGGTGAAAGTTATAGTGCGCAGGCTTCAATCTCTTCAGGCGAAGGTGACGTGACTTATTCCGCAATCGACTCAAAGGGAATATGTTCAATCGACCCATCCACCGGAATTCTTACAGCTATTAGAGCGGGCGAGTGTTTGGTCCAAGCAGAGGTCGCGAGTTCAGCTAATTTCCTAAGCGCTTCTAGCCAGAAGACACTTTTAGTATTACCTGTTGCGCCTAATTCCCCAGCTGACCTTGGGGTTGAGCTTGTTGACACTACGGCGACTGTTACTTGGAGTAAACCAGAAAATGATGGTGGGAGTGACATCTCCAGCTATGCCGTCAACTTGAAATCCATTGATCAAACAAAAACTTGCACAGTCGCAGTAACAGTTTTCACATGCACATTTGAAGGCTTGGCTGCGGGCACGGCGTATTCAGTGGAAGTATTTGCACTTTCGAACCAAGACAAACTTCAGTCAATCAAATCAGAAACAAGTCTTACTGTGCCTGCAGCTGAGCTACCTGTCATTGCAGAGCCAGAACCGGAGCCAGAAGTAACCCCCGTTCCTGAACCAGAGGCTTACGAAGACCCAAGGCCGTTTGAGGCAATAAACCCTGTTGAAGATGACCCAGTTGGTGTTGCTGAAAAGACAGTGGCAGCGATCACTCTGGTCAGTGCTGTTGCAGCAGCGGGGGCGGCCGTTGCAGGAGCTGCAGGCGCGGCAAGTGCGGCAGGTGGAGCTGCTTCAAGCGGAACTTCTAGTTCATCATCTTCAAGTTCCGGCGGTGGTGCGAGAGCAGAAGCTAAAGCGTCCACCGCCGAAAAGAACTCTGAGAAACCTGAATCTGCTTCAGAATCAGAAAACATTCGAGATCTAACTAAAGGCAAAATTGACGATGCGACAGAAGTTAGCTCTTCTGGTCGCTGGGGTGATCGCCTGGCGCTTTGGTCATTACCTCTAATAGTTGCCTTCGATAAACCACCAAAGCAAATTTCCCAATCATTTGCAAAGGTACTTCCACTTGGTGCAAAGATTTTTGCAGATGGAACCTATCTTCGTGCAATGTTCGGAAGTTTCTCAGCGCTGTTAATTCTCATGGCATTTACTTTTGGAATAGTAGGTGTCAGTCAAGCAGATGGTTTGCTCGTTCTTCCAAGCACACTGGTTATCGCAGCGATAGTGGTAATCGGGGCATTTGATGTATTGGCGGGTTTTGTTGGAGCTGCAACACTTGCAATTGGTCTTGCCGTAGCTGCTGGGATAAACACTTCTGCAGACATCCGATTCTTGTGTGGGGTTATCGCGTTAGGTGTAGTTCCTCGAGTAATTTCAGGTGCTTTTAGATCCCTTCGCAGAGATGTCACCCCAGGCTCTGGTTACGCGTGGGAGAGATTGCTTGACTACTTTGTTGCACCGATGTTAGCTGCCTGGGCCTCCTATCAAATAATTACCTTGTTGCCGCTCTTGGCAGGTATCGCACTTCCAGTAGAAGAACTTGCCAAGGTGATACCTGCAACAGTTGCAGTGGCAATGGTTGCCCGAGTTACCCTCGAGGAAGTTGCTGGACGCTATTTCCCTAATCGTATTTCGCAGGTCCAAGTCCTTAACCTAGAGAAACCGCCAATGGTTCAGCTTGTAGTTTCGACGGTGCTGCGTGCGGCAACTTTCGCATTCATTGCTACTGCACTTATCGGGGTGAGTTGGCATCTATTTGTTGGAGCTCTTATCTTCGTGTTGCCTAACTTGCTCGCACTGTTCCAAAACAAGTTCCCAAACTCAAGAAAACTATTTCATCTAATGCCTCAAGGTCTAGTGAACCTATGTGTCAGCCTGTGGCTGGGTCAATTAGCACTGATTGCCATAACAGGAATTTTCCAAGAGTCCTCAGATTTAGCCAGACTGGGTTTTGTGTTGCTACCAATACCTACTTTGATACTGAGCATTCTAAAACTTTTTGGGCGTCATGGATTAGAAGGCGAGCCTAGGTTCTATGAAAAGCCAAACATGGGATTGTTCTATCGAGTGGGCACCTTATTGATGATTTTCTTTACCGCTGAGCTTACAAACACAATAAACACACTAGCTTTCATCTAGGTAGTTATTAGTTGATAAACCTCTTCAATGATTCCTGAGGCATATTGCTTTTCTTCTAAGAGCTTGAAGTTGTCGTAAATGGAGTCACTCTCAAAAGCAAGGACCCCATCACCAAGTTCTTCAGGGCAAACAAACAATCTCATGGTGTCGATGAGTCCTGCATCAAGTAACTGTCTGACTACATCTGCTCCGCCCATGACAAATAATCTGCCTGGGTGGTTTTCTTCGATGAGTTCAACGACTCGCTCTATCTCACCTCCGGTGAAATAGATGTTCTCTTGGACTACGTTCTCATAGAGTTCTGGGATGTGAGTCAGGACATATGTGGGTAGAGGTCTTGGTCCCTGAACGCCACTTTCGATCTCAAAGTCAAAGGTTGCGCGCCCTAGCAGTATGGCTGAAGAGGTGCTAACTAGGTTGAAATAGCCGTAATCTTCGCCTGATGATAGGTACTTCTCAGCCCAAGACATATCGCCATTAGGGCCTGCCAGATAGCCATCGCTTGAGATAGCGGCATAGAAGATGCGTTCAGTCACAGTAAAAGACTAGTCATGGCTTGGGTAAGATTGAAGCACGCTTCGCTGTTGCAGCAAACATCCAACCCAACTAACTTCGAGGATCTATACCTTGGCTAAACCAATTGTTCTTATTGCTGAAGAGCTTTCACCTGCAACCGTTGAAGCTCTGGGGCCAGATTTTGAAGTGCGCAACGTTGATGGCACTGACCGAAAAGCACTTCTTGCTGCTCTTGCAACTGCTAATGCAATCCTTGTTCGTTCAGCAACTCAGGTTGATGCAGAAGCAATTGCGGCTGCTCCTAACCTGAAGGTTATTGCTCGTGCTGGTGTTGGTCTAGACAACGTTGATATCAAGGCAGCGACTAATGCAGGTGTCATGGTTGTGAATGCTCCAACCTCAAACGTAATTTCAGCTGCTGAACTAGCTATTGCCCACATCTTCTCACTTGCTCGCTTTGTCCCAGATGCCAATGCATCTCTCAAGGCAGGTAAGTGGCAGAGATCTAAGTTCACCGGTGTTGAACTGTATGAAAAGACCGTTGGAATTGTTGGTCTAGGCCGTATTGGAACTCTTGTTGCCCAAAGACTAAGTGGTTTTGGAACTACTTTGATTGGTTACGACCCTTATGTCACTCAACTAAGAGCAGAACAAATGGGTGTTGAGCTTGTTTCTCTTGAGGAACTAATGAAGAGATCTGATTTCATTACTATTCACATTCCTAAGACCCCAGAAACAACTGGGCTTATCGGAACTGAAGAGTTTGCGATTGCTAAACCAAATCTTCGTATTGTTAACGCATCTCGCGGTGGCATCATCGATGAAGATGCACTTTATGCTGCTTTGAAGTCAAACCGAATTGCGGGAGCAGGTTTGGATGTGTTCGTGAATGAACCGCCAACAGGTTCACCGTTACTTGAACTAGAAAACATCATCGTTACTCCACACCTAGGTGCCTCTACAGATGAAGCCCAAGAGAAGGCTGGTATCTCAGTGGCTAAGAGCGTGAGACTTGCTCTGGCTGGAGATCTAGTGCCAGATGCCGTGAATGTTGCCGGTGGAGTCATTGATCCTGCTGTTAGACCTGGCATATCACTCATGGAAAACATGGGCCAGTTACTTTTTGCTATTTCAGGCGGCAACGTAAGTTCTATTGAAGTTGAAGTTAGAGGAGAGATTGCATCTCTTGATGTTTCTGTTCTCAAGCTTGCTGGTCTAAAGGGCTTCTATCAGAACGCTGTAACTGAGCAAGTCTCTTATGTGAATGCACCTTTGATGGCTGAATCTAGGGGAGTGGAAGTAAAGCTCTCAGTTGATACCAATAGTGATGAATACAGAAACGTTACATCCATTAGAGCGGTAATGGCAGATGGAACCACCTCTTCTGTATCAGGGACTGTTATTGGCCCTAAGCTTCAGCAGAAGATCACCAACATCAATGGGTACGATGTTGAGATTGCTATGGCCGAACATCTAGTGATGATGGTCTATGCAGATAGACCAGGCATCGTTGCTGTTTATGGAAAAGCATTTGCAGAAAACAACATCAATATCGCTGCTATGCAGATTGCTAGAAACTCTAAGGGCGGCAAAGCACTCTCTGTCATCACAGTTGATTCAAAAGTTGAAGCTGAAGTCCTAGAGGCAGTTCGCGTTGCTATTGAAGCTGATGTCTTGAAGGCTATTGATCTAAAGCTTGACTAAAGCGAATCTTCAAAAGACAGTTCTCTGCCTGAGTTAGCCCAACCATCGGTTCCACCGGCTACAGAAACTACGTCTAAGCCCTGCGCTTCTAGGTAGTTGGCAACAGTCATAGATCTTCCACCTGATCGGCAGATGATGAAGATTCTAGCCCCGTCATCAAGCTTGTCTAGGTTCTCTGCCACTTCATTCATAGGGATGTGGTGGGCATTAGGAACATGGCCCTGATCCCATTCATCTTGCTCTCTAACGTCAAGGACAAAGCCGCCTCGGTCGATTACATCGGCTAGTTCGTCAATAGTTACTTCAGTTGCCATGGGGTTCCTTATCTTTTTATCCATCTTAACTAAAACTTGTTGAGTTATTCTAAGAACTAAAGAACTTGAAAGGGTTGAAATGAAGAAATTGCAGGCCTCACTAGCTGCTCTAATAGCGGTTGTTTTGCTAACCAGTGTTAGTGCTTGTGCTCCGGGGAAGTTGAGCATGGATAACGTCACAGCCATCATTGACGTGAGATCAGCCGAAGAATTTGAAACTTCACACATTATTGGGGCTGTGAATATTGACATTGAACTAGGGGATTTCATCATCACAGTGGTTTCCATCAAAAAAGAGGGAGCTATCTATCTATACGGTAAATCAGAAGAGCAGGTTGGCCTAGCTGTTCAATACATGAGAGATCTTGGCTATCCAAATGTTGTCAACCTAGGCTCATTCGAAGACGCTCAGAATGTCTTGCCACTAGGTGTAACCCCATAGTGGATTCCAATACCTGGGATCAAAAGTATTCAACCGAAGAGTTCATTTATACCAAGGTTGAAAACAGGTTTGTCGTTGAGTTCTGTAAAGACCTAGATGGAACAAACAAAAAAGCAATTGACCTTGCCGGTGGTGAAGGTAGAAATAGCGTTTGGTTAGCAAAACGTGGTTGGCAAGTTGAGAACATTGATTTCTCTCAAGTTGCCTTAGACAAATACCTACAGTTTGCTAAAGAAGAAGGTGTTGCAGAGCACACTTTGGCTACTTGTGCTGATGGATTAACTTTTGTTCCTCAACTCTCTCCAGTGGAACTTGCGGTCATCGCATACATGCAAATACCTGAGAAGGATTTGGCAGTAGCGATCAGACGCTTGAGTGAGCATGTTGCTCCTGGCGGAAATTTGGTTGGGGTTTGGCATTCGAGAGACAACCTAGAGCATGGCTTCGGGGGACCTCGAGATCCTCAGGTTCTGCCTAATGTAGCGACAATCACTGAAGCTTTAGTTGGAACTGGTCTTGATATTGAAGTTCTGGAGAACAGAGATGGGCAAATCCAGACCAAAGAAGGCTTGAAGCCTTCAGTTACCCTAGTTTTATTGGCTCACAGACCCCTCTAGAGATACCTCTCTCAAGTAAAGTTATAGAAAACGAGTAGGAATAATCTCAAGTGACTAAGCAAATTAACATAGGTGTCATCGGTGGCGACGGTATTGGCCCTGAGGTGACAGCCGTTGCTCTTGAGGCGATGAACCTTGCAACTCGTGGTTCAGGTGTTGAGTTTGTAACTACCGAATATGACCTAGGTGCTAAGCGTTATGCAGCAACAGGTGAAATCCTTACCGATAAAGACATGGAGTCTCTAAAGGCTCATGATGCAATTCTTCTTGGAGCTATCGGAGACCCAAGTGTTCCATCAGGTGTTCTAGAGCGTGGACTACTACTAAAACTTAGATTCAGTTTTGATCACTACATCAACCTACGTCCAACCAAGTTATACCCAGGAGTTATTAGCCCATTAGCTGAGCCTGGCAACATCGACTTCGTTGTTGTTCGTGAGGGCACTGAAGGTGCCTATGTTGGTAACGGTGGTTCTATTCGTGTTGGTACCGACAACGAAGTTGCTAACGAAACTTCTGTGAACTCAAGATTCGGTGTTGAAAGAACAGTTAGATATGCATTTGAACTAGCTGCTAACAGAGATCGTAAGAAGCTAACCCTGGTTCACAAGCACAACGTTCTAGTCAACGCAGGTTGGTTATGGCAAAGAACTGTTGATGAGGTTGCTAAAGAATTCCCAGCCGTAAGCGTTGATTACCAACACGTTGATGCAGCAACCATATACATGGTCACTGACCCTGAAAGATTTGATGTCATTGTCACAGATAACCTCTTTGGAGATATCTTGACTGACCTAGCTGCTGCTATCGGTGGAGGCATCGGTATTGCTGCATCAGGAAACATCAACCCAACTGGAGCATTTCCTTCAATGTTTGAACCGGTTCACGGTTCAGCTCCTGATATTTCAGGCAAAGGTTTAGCTGATCCAACCGCTGCAGTACTCTCTGCAGCCATGTTGCTTGATCACCTAGGTAACCCGGTTGCTGCTGCCAGAATCGAACGAGCAGTTGCCATAGATTTATCAACTCGTGGTGATTCGAAGAGAACCACTGCTGAGATAGCTCAAAGTATTTTCGCTCAACTTTAGAAAGAGAAGCTAATGGAATTCAAGATCATAAAATCTGATAACCCGATGCCTGATGCAGAGCGCGAAGCACTACTTGAAAATCCTGCCTTCGGTGTGAACTTCACTGACCACCAGGTCATCATTGAGTGGACTCGTGAAGATGGTTGGCAGAATGCAAGAGTTGAGCCATATGGCCCAATCATGATGGATCCATCAAGTGCTGTTCTTCACTACGGTCAAGAGATCTTTGAAGGTATCAAGGCTTATAGACACCAAGATGGTTCTATCCATACCTTTAGACCTCACCGTAATGGCGAGAGATTACAAAAGTCTGCTCACCGTATGGCACTTCCTGAACTACCTGTTGATGTCTTTGTTGAAAGCCTAAGAGCTCTTATCTCTGTTGATGGAACTTGGGTTCCAGCACCGGTAAACGAAAAGACCCTTTACTTCAGACCTTTTGAAATAGCAGCAGAGAACTTCCTAGGTGTTAGAGCAGCCAACAGAGTTGAATACAGAGTTATTGCATCTCCTGTTGGCCCATACTTCACCGGTGGACTAAAGCCAGTATCTATTTGGATCGCTTTAGATTCAGCAAGAGCAGGTAGATACGGAACTGGTGAGGCTAAGACCGGCGGAAACTATGCCGCTAGCTTGCTCGCTCAAGGTGAAGGCTATGAGAACGGTTGCTCACAGGTTCTATTCCTCGATGCTGAGACTCACACATACATCGAAGAACTAGGTGGCATGAACGTCTTCTTCGTATACAAAGACGGTCACGTAGTGACCCCATCTCTTGATGGAACCATTCTTAGAGGTATCACTAGAGACTCAATCGTCCAGCTTCTAAAAGACAGAAACATCAAGGTTGAAGAGCGTGCCGTTACTTTGGATGAAATCCGTGAAGGTTATAACTCAGGCGAGATCACCGAAGTATTTGCTTGTGGAACTGCCGCTGTGATTACTCCAGTTGGCCAGTTCAAGTCAAAAGAAGGCACCATCGGTCCTGAGAATCCAGAACCAGGTGCTCTAACTGCTTCACTTCGTGAAGAACTTACTGGTATCCAATACGGTTTGATTGAAGACCGTCACAACTGGTTGGTCAAACTTAGCTAATGAGAATTGCTAAGTTCATAGTCCAAGACAAGGTTTCTTGGGGAGTAGTTGATGGACCTGAAGTAGTTGTCTTTAGAGGTCACCCAATATTCCAAGGCTATGAAACAACAGGGGAGAGAGTTCCTCTTAAGGATGTTCAACTCCTGCCTCCAGTTCTCCCAACTAGCAAGATCATCTGTATTGGCAAGAACTATGCAGATCACGCAGCAGAGATGGGTGGAGATTTACCACCAGAGCCACTGATTTTTATCAAACCGCTAACCACAGTCATAGGTCCAGGCGAAGCAATCGTGCTACCTAAGATATCTGAGCGAGTAGATCACGAAGGCGAACTAGCTATTGTGATTGGTCAGGTAGCTAAAGATGTATCTGAAGATAAGGCACTGGACTATGTCTGGGGGTTCACAATCGCTAACGATGTGACAGCGAGAGATATTCAAAACAAAGATGTTCAGTGGACCAGAGCTAAAAGTTTTGACACTTTCTGTCCACTTGGACCTTGGGTTGAAACAGAGTTTGTGGTTGATGGTCAAATGTTAGAAACACGTGTTGATGGAGAAGTTAGACAACACTCATCCATAGACATGTTGATCCACAAGGTTCCTAGAATCATTCAGCATGTATCTCAGGCAATGACCTTGTTACCAGGAGATGTAATCCTCACAGGGACTCCAGCAGGCATTGGTCAGATAGAGTCTGGTCAATCGGTTGAAGTAACCATCGAGGGCATCGGGTCGCTGACTAACCCCGTAGATTAGAATACCATGGCCGACTTTGAGCCAATTTTTTAGTCTACAAAATTGCGCCTACTTAAATCATGGTTGCTCCATTCCCCAGTAGTGGAGTGGTGCATTATGGAAACAAGGTGTGCTAGAGTTTCGCTTAGAAGATGCATATCATCAAAAGGGGGAAAATTGAAAAAATACATTCTTAGTAAGAAAGCTCTAACTTTTTTAGCAACAGTAATTCTGATCAACAATTCGGTGGTAGTTGGGGGAAACGCAAAGCCCCTAGACTTGTCTGATTCCGAGGGCAATGATTGGTTCAACATCGAGTTGTCAATCCAGGGGGGTGACGCTCATTTTGAATGGGAATCGGAAGATCCTTCAACTACTGTTGAGATTTTTGGTGACTCTGTAGGCAATTTGACGGGGGATGACGAAGGGGCAATCGAGACTCCAATCCATTCATCAGACTCAATGCTGGAGTTCAATGTTCAGGCTCAAAAGACAATAAATGAGACGCAGCAACCCGGTGCTGAGCCACAAGCGCCAATGATCGTTCAATACATTACTTTCCTACGAGTGGATAATCCCAACTCCAACTTGGTTAGTTTTGGTGTATCACCAGCATCAGCTTCAAGCTCAGCTGCAAAGACTTACTTGAGATACCAGACCTTCATCCCCAGGCCTTACGTCGAGGCGCCTCCGCTAGCATGTACGTTAAACGATTCTAAAAACTATCTTTTCGCAGGTGACAACCGAGGTTTTGATCCGGCTAGCAATGCGTTCAAAACGCGCTTCCAGGTAACTGTCGACTGGTTGAATCAAGGCAATCTCTCCGTTTCAAGGACTGTGGGGACGACACGCAGATACCAGAATGATGGAACAGATAAACCAATATTGTCGACACTAGAAACTAAAACTGCTAGTGCAAATGGAATGGTACTGACGAATTTCCAGAACTCTTCAACTTTGGTTCATTACAAACTGGATCATTCTGTTACGAATCCAATGTGCTCTGCAATCGCAGCAGATTCCATTTATTACGAGACAGACGTTTGGATTGCAAGGTCTGGAGCTTACACAATTACTAATAAATTTAGGCTGGCTCCAAATCACGAGCTCTACATAAAAGACAGTGACCAGCCTGCCTGGTCAATATTGATGCAGGAGTCCACTTACTCCATGAATTGTCTCGCCACGCCATTTTCCCATAGCTTCTTCTGTAACAAATCTGTAGCGTTTCACGAAACATCTAGGTGAGAAGTATGAAACAGATTAAAATTAAGTCTAAGTTTTGGAGATTGCTGACAAGCTTATTAATAACTGTTCTTTTGGTTGCTTTTTTTATGGAGGCGCTATACGTAAGCGTAGCTCTTCTTCCACCTAACGATAGAAGTGTTTTTCTTCCAATCAGCGACATCCCCCTTCTTTATTTTGTAACTTTTTACGCAGGATCTAATCAAGTTATTGAAATATTTGTAGCCTTGTTTTTGTGGTTTGCGTACTGGGTGACTTTCGTCTATCTAAGGTTGAGTCAGCAATATCGGGGAGTCAAATTTTCTTTTCTCATGCCCAAGTACTTAGTTCCAGCGACTCTTCTGTTGGCGGTAATCACCCTTTCTCAAGGAATGTACGGTGGAGCAGTAATGATGCTTCTACTCTTGCCAGTATTCATGTTTATTCCGCTTAAGTTTCTTAAAAAAGTAAAGACTTCAGCTTCCGCTCAATAGACCTCTCAAAGGGCCTCGGGCCTAATTGTGTCTGTGACTAGACTTGTCTAGTTATGACAAACCTAATTACTGCACCATTCACTACAGCTTCTGGATCTGATGTCAGAGTCCGTTTCTGTCCTTCTCCTACTGGTACTCCTCACGTAGGGCTAGTTAGAACAGCTCTGTTCAACTGGGCTTATGCTCGTCACACCGGTGGAACCTTTGTATTCCGTATTGAAGATACCGATGCTGAGAGAGATAGCGAAGAATCTTTTGAAATGATTCTTGATGGTCTCAAGTGGTTGGGTTTGAACTGGGATGAGGGTGTTGGTGTTGGGGGACCTAATGAGCCATATAGACAGTCAGAGCGAACAGACATCTATCTTGAGGTTATTGAGAAGCTAAAGGCTTCAGGCCACATTTACGAGAGCTTCCTAACCGGTGAAGAAATCGATGAGCGTAACAAAGCTAACGGCAGAGCCGTTCAGCTAGGTTATGACAACTCTGAAAGAGAACTCTCTGAAGAGGCGAAGGCTGCGTATAAAGCTGAGGGAAGATCTCCTGCTCTTAGGTTGCGTGTTCCAGATGTTGATATTACTTTCAATGACCTAGTAAGAGGAGAGATTACTTTCCCTGCTGGTTCGTTCCCTGACTTTGTTGTGGTGAGACCTAATGGTCAGCCTCTTTATACTTTGGTAAACCCAGTTGATGACGCTCTTATGGGGATTACCCATGTTCTTAGAGGTGAAGACCTGTTGTCTTCAACTCCTCGTCAGATTGCTTTGTATAACGCTATGTATGAAGCAGGCATTACTAAGTTCATTCCTCAGTTTGGTCACCTTCCTTTTGTCATGGGAGAGGGAAACAAGAAGCTCTCTAAGAGAGATCCTGAATCTAACCTTTTCCACCACAGAGACCGTGGCTTTATTCCAGAAGGACTATTAAACTACCTAGCCCTTCTTGGTTGGAGCATCAGTGCTGATAGAGATGTCTTCTCTCTTGAAGAAATGGTGAAGGCATTTGATGTGAAGGATGTGAACCCTAACCCTGCTCGCTTTGATCAGAAGAAGGCTGACTCTATTAACGCAAGCCATCTGAGACTGCTATCACTCGAAGATTTCACCAAGCGAATCATTCCTTACCTGCAGTCAGCAGGAGTTCTGGGTTCAAGTGTTAGTGCTGCAGAACTAGAGATTCTCACCAAGGCAGCTCCATTGATTAAAGAGCGAATCGTTGTTCTTAGCGAAGCTGTTCCTATGCTGTCTTTCTTGTTTGTGACCTCTGAGAAAATTGTTGTTGAAGACGATGCCAAGGCTGGATTGCCTGAAAACAGTAGGGAAATCACTGAGGCTGCCATTACTGCTCTTGAGGGATTAGCTTCCTTTGAGACTGACAAGATTCAAGAGGTCTTGAACCAGAAGCTCATAGAAGAGATGGCTCAGAAGCCTAGAAATGCCTTTGGACCGCTTAGAACAGCCATCTCAGGTAAGAGAATCTCACCTCCATTATTTGAATCTATGGAGATCCTGGGTAAGGCTGAAACCCTTGCTCGTCTTAGCCTGTTTGCTCGAGGTTTATAGTCCTAGGTAGAATGGGGAGTCGAGCGAAAGCTCGAAGCAAATCCCTTGGGGTATGGTGTAATTGGCAACACGAGTGATTCTGGTTCATTTGTTCTAGGTTCGAGTCCTGGTACCCCAGCTTTGGCAGTCAGACTAAAAAGTCTGACTGTTTTGCTTTAATAGGAGAATGCGAAAACTAGAGCGTAATGAAGCTCACCTTTACTTTGAACTGCTTCCTAAGGAGCAGGCAGAAGTTCTTATGGACCTCAGGGATCGAATGATGAAACTAGCCAAGGCTGATGCTGAGGTAATCATGAGCTATCAGTTACCAACCATTCAGGTTAGGGGTAAGAAGTTCCTGGCAATGGCTGCTTGGAAGAACTTCTATTCGATTTACTTTCTAAACGGCAGTTTAGGCAGCACTATTGGCTCTGAACTAAAGCAAGGGGAGTTGGATAAAGCAACTCTTCGATTTGGTTGGGACGAGAAAGTCAGCAATGCGACTTTGAAGACCATAATTGCAGGAAGAAAGAAGCAACTAGATTTCGATTGATTCACCATCTAGTAAATAGGTGAACTCACCGCCTTGGGCTTCAGTTAGTTGCTTGACTCGGCCGTTGTTTAGAGCATGTCCAAAATCGCTAAGCAGAGCGTTGTGTGTGGCAATTGACTTCTTGTGTTTGATTGCAGCTACGAAATCCATTACCTCACCAATCTTGAGCCAAGGGGCACTTGTTGGTACAGCTAGTAATTCAACTACTCTATCCGGCAGCGTGAATGAATCTCCAGGGTAGAAGACTCGGTCATTTATAAGAACTGCTCTGTTTTCAATAACTGGAATGCTGTGATGGATCTGAGCGTGCAGATCACCCATGAATTCAACTGTGAAGGGTCCTACTGGGTAATGATCCCCGTGGTAAACAGCTGTTGTTTTGTAATTACCTAGACGGGTGCAAACCTGAGGTGGACCAAAGATCATTAGGTCTGGGTTATTTGCAAGTAAACGGTCAATCTGAGCCTCAAAGCAATGGTCATCGTGGGCGTGAGTGATAACTACAGCCACCACATCTGTAAGTCCATCTAGCGGAGTCGTGTATGAGCCTGGGTCTAGAACTAGCTTCTTACCCTGCTCTTCAATGATTAGGCAGGCGTGTCCTTGCTTTGTTATCTTCATGCTTAGACCTTAGCCCCTCGGGTAACCTTGTTAGGTTATGAACACCGAAACCGAGAATTCCACCTCTAAAGGCAAGGCAATACCTAAGGCTTTTGGTCAACTAGGGGTTAGCGCTTTGGCTCTAGTTTCTTTGTTGGTAGCGGCTATTTTGAACCCAGATCTCTGGATTCAGTTCGGTCTTGCCTCAGGTCTGGTCTTACTAACTTTCTTGTTTGTTTCAAGAGTTGAAAAGGCATCAAAGAAGCCTTGGGAATCGCTTGAGGCTCAATTACTTATTGAAGCCGCTGAGAAGCAAATCTCTAGAAAAGAAAAGTTCATTGGGTTATTGGCTATGTATTGGCCAGTCTTTGTTTTGGTGATGGCGATTGTTGCAGTAGTTCTTTCACCTTATTCAGCAGATAACCTAAGCGAAAAACTTACTGTCTTTGCAGCGGTATTGCTGCTAACCAATGTTCAGTCACTAGCTCTCACTATTCCGGTAGCTATCTCAAATGCTCTAAGAGCAGGAGCTGGTGCTGGACTCTTGATTCGAAACCGGAAGGCGTTTGAGGCTGCTGCAAAGTTAGATCTGGTTTTGTTTACTAAAGGTGGCCTTCTTACAGAGCATCCGAAAGGTGTGAGCGCAGTTCACTTGTCGGTGAATTCTTCTCTCGGCGATGAAAGCAAACTTCTGGCTCTAGCTGCAAGCGCCGAGTACATGTCTGAGCACGTCTTTGCGAAGGCAATACGTAAGTCAGCAGGCACGGCAAACTTGAAGATTGCAAAAGCTAAAGATTTCAAAGAATACTCAGGGCTTGGGGTTGAAGCTAATGTTGCAGGTCAGCAAGTATTGGTTGGCTCTATCGCACTTCTGATCCAGAGAAACATCCGTATGGAAGTTCAAGAACTTATCTATGCCGATGAGAGCACCAAGAATGGTTACTCCATTGTTTGTGTTGTGGTTGATGGAGTTCTAGAAGGCTTACTTAGATTCAGCGACGTCTTGAAACCAAACTCTGCCCTGGCTGTTTACATGGTTGCTAAGGAGAGGATCAGGGTTGGTATTGCAACAGGCGACTCGGCTGGCACTGCTCAACAAAAAGCGGAGCAAGTTGCTGTTTCAGAAGTCTATGCAGAGCTATCGCCAGCAAGAAAGGCACTGTTTGTTGAATCAGAGCAAGCCAAAGGAGCCAGGGTCGGTGTCATAGCTGATTCTCAAACGGATTCAGCCTTGCTTGAACAAGCGGACATGAGCATCGCTTTAGGTGAAGATCTGGAACTTGATTCGACAGAGGCAGATGTTCTAGTTAGAAGCGATGATCCAGCCTTAGCGGCCCAGGTAATAGCGCTAAGTGCTCGCCTTAGACGAAGAACTAACCTAGGGCTGGGTTTTGGCCTTAGTTACGGGGTTTTGTCCTTGGCTAGCTTTGTTGCGATTGTGTCACCATTGCAAGTTGTTGCTTCACCAGCCATTGCTGCGCTGCTAGGGTCACTATCGTTGCTCTTTGTGACGCTAAACGCTTATTCACTTGGAAAGTTGAAATGACCACTTTAGGGATAGTCATAAACCCAACCTCTGGTCGAGGTAAGGGTAAGGTCTTCGGAGAAGAAGCCTTGGCAGAGTTTGCGAAGCATGCCATCGAGATTATTGATCTATCGGCAGAGAACTTCAAAGCGGCAGCCAAGAATGCCAAAGAAGCAGTTGAGAAGAAGATAATCGATGGGCTAGTTGTTGTTGGTGGCGATGGCATGTTCCACCTTGGTGTGAACGCCGCTGCCAAGACAGATATCCCGCTTGGTTTGATTGCTGCTGGAACAGGTAATGATTCAGCTCGAGCTTTAGGGCTACCTATCCACAATGTTGTTGAAGGCGTTAATGCCCTGTTGGCCAAGATTGGTAACACTCGCAAAGTTGATTTGATTGAATCAAAATCTGATGACCGTTCCTTCTATTCATTTGGTGCTGTTAGTGCAGGGTTTGATGCTCTATGTAATGCCAGAGCAAATAAGTGGAAGTGGATCACCGGTCCCATCAAGTATCGTTTTGCGATGTATAGAGAGCTTGCAGCGTTTAAGCCAATCCCATACCGTGCCGTTGTTGATGGTGTTGAAAGAGTCTTTGAAGCGATTCTCTGCACCGTGTCCAATTCACCTTCATATGGTGGTGGGCTACTTATCACCCCTGAGGCCAAGGTTGATGATGGCAAGTTGGATCTTTTTATCCTCAATGCGATCAGCCGTATGGAACTAATCAAACTGTTCCCTAAGGTTTACTACGGTGGCCATGTTGGGCACCCAGCAGTTGAGATTGTTCGAGTGGATACCCTTGAGCTTCATTCTCCAGGTATGCCCGCTTACTCAGACGGTGAGCATGTTGGGTCTGCTCCGGTGAACTGCAAGGTTGCCTCAAAAGCCTTGAATGTATTGGCCTAAACGGCATTACTCTTCCAGGGCTCTCTAGACTCTGGCATAATAGAGAAGTTGCTTTACGGCCCCATCGTTTAGCGGCCTAGGACGCTGCCCTCTCACGGCAGTAGCGCGGGTTCGAATCCCGCTGGGGTCACAACTATCGCCTCCAAGTGCTTGTTACTTGGAGGTGCTTTTGTTTTCAGGATTGAAGCGAAGGCTAGGCTAGTAGCGATGCAGTTAGATGAATTCCGCCCAGAACGTGTTCTGTCTCTAGCCAGTGGGCTAGTGGACCAGATTACCTATGTTCCGCACCTACCAACCCCAGGTGGCGATGTTTTAGCTACTAAGACCTTTAACCGTGTTGGTGGAGCGCTAAATCTTGAGGCAACCGCATCAAGACTTGGAATGAAGGTAGCTCACTGCACACCTCTAGGCGTTGGCCCAAGAGCCGACATGATCAAAGCGGCCATGGCTAAAGAGAATGTTGAAGCCCTAGGAGTTGAAGATTACTCTTCAGGCGATTCAGGTCTTTGCATAACCTTGGTTGAACCTAATGGTCAGCGTAGCTTTGTTACCCAAAGCGGGGCTGAGGGGATTAGAAGTTTTGAAGAGCTCAAGCGATATGACTACGCTGCTGACTCTTGGTTAGTTGTTTACGGCTATGAACTTGTTTATCCAACCTCTAAGGCTGCTTTTGAGGAGTTGTTTGCTAGTGGAATTGTTTCTAGCAAAATAGTTTTTGATCCAGGACCAACAACAGCAGAACTTAGTGATGAGGTACTAACTTGGCTTGGTAAGAATGCAACTCTTATCTCTTGTAATAAGAGTGAGTTTGAAAGACTCTCACCTTTTGTCTCTGCAGACTGTTGGCTATTACTTCGTAAAGGTGCAGAGGGTGCAGAGCTTCACCACGATGGCAAGCTCGTTGCCTCTGATACTGGTCGCAAGGTTCCAGTTGTTGATACTAACGGTGCAGGGGATGTGCACACTGGTGCATTCTTAGCAGCATTGGCTGCTGGCAACTCTTTGCAAGAGAGTTTAGAGCTAGCTTGTCGAGCAGCAGAATTTTCTATTCAAAAAGAAGGCGGATGTTCAGGCCCTACCTGGAATGAGCTCTTAGCTATTCGCTAATTGATTCCGCTTTGAAATAAAGAAAGCTAAAAAAGTTATTACTGCAACTGGAACAAGAGCAATTGCATTTAGGCCTTCAAAATGAAGGTTCGCTAGCAAGAGCCCTGCAACTGCTCCACCGAAAGCACCGCTTAGGTTCATAAGTGAATCGCTAAGGCCTTGGACATTTGTTTTCTCATCAGCTGGAAGAGTTGCTGAAAGTAATGCAGATCCAGCAACTGTTGATGCTGACCAACCTAAGCCAAGAAGGGTTAGTCCGATAGTTACCATCAAACGATCTGAGTGACCAACACCAGCAAACAATAGAGCAGCAATGAAAAATGCTTGTCCTATGAAGATGGTTTGAATCTTGCCGACTTTGTCTGCAAGGTAACCCATTAGGGGAGAAAGGGCATACATACCTGCGATATGCAAGCTGATGGTAAATCCAACAACAACTAGGTCATGGCCAAGGTGTTGCATGTGAACTGGAGTCATGGCCATCACTGAAACCATCACCATGTGAGATAGTGCGATGCTGATGACTGCAAATCTGGCAACTGGATATTCTTTGAGGGTTTGAATCGCTGACTTGAATGAAATCTTGTGTTTCGCTACGCCTGCATCTTGTCTGATTTGCTGAGCGTACTTGAGCGGATCAGGCTTTAGTCCAAACCAGAAAACAAGTGTTGAACAGGTTTGAGCAGCAACGGTGAAAAGAAAAGGTCCAGCTAGAGGAGCTAATCCTAAGAGTGTTCCTAATTGTTCACCTGGTCCAAATAGGTTTGGTCCAGTTACCGCACCCACTGTTGTTGCCCAGACCACTAATCCGATTGAGCGTCCAGTTTTACCGGAAGAAGGAATATCGGTTGCTGCAAATCTTGCTTGCAGGGAGGTAGCTGAGCCTGCACCTAGTAAGAAGATGCCTAGAAGAAGTAACGGAAAAGATCTAAACCCTGCTGCATTGATTACTGCTATCGCTCCAGTGATAGCGAAGCCAGCACCTAGGGCAAGAGATACTCTTCTGCCTCGGGCATAGGCAAGTCGGGAAAGGGGGATGGCCCAGATGGCTGAACCAAGGGTGCTAAAAGTCGCTGCAGAGCCTGCCCAAGCCTCTGAACCGCTCAAATCAAGTGCTAGAAGCGAGCCAATAGATAGCGTGGATCCGAGCCCAAAACCGCCTAAAACCTGGCCTAGAGCCAGTACTTTGACCGTTCTGCGCTGAATTTGCTCGATATCACTCACTTAGCCAATCTAGCCCACGCTGGTAAACTTCTAGTTCAGCCGTATTGAAGGTGTCAAAGTGACTAAACGCAACCTAACCCTCGCCGAAAAGGTGTGGAATGACCACGTAGTGGTCAAAGGGGAGAACGGCGCACCTGATTTATTGTTCATTGACCTTCACCTAGTTCACGAGGTAACCAGCCCCCAGGCTTTTGATGGGCTGAGATTAGCTGGCCGTCCGGTCAGAAGACCAGATCTAACCATTGCTACCGAAGATCACAACACTCCGACCGTCGATATCGATAAGCCGATTGCTGATCTAACCAGCCGAACCCAAATTGAGGCACTCAGACACAACGCCAAAGAGTTTGGTGTTCGTATTCACTCACTTGGTGACATTGAACAAGGAATTGTTCACGTGGTTGGGCCACAGCTTGGACTAACCATGCCTGGCATAACTGTTGTGTGTGGAGATTCACACACATCAACCCACGGAGCTTTTGGAGCCTTGGCTCTAGGTATTGGAACTAGCGAAGTTGAGCATGTTCTAGCAACCCAGACTCTTCCTTTGAAGCCGTTCAAGACCATGGCCATCAACGTTGAAGGAAAGCTTCGAGCAGGAGTTACCTCTAAAGACATCATCTTGGCTGTGATTGCAAAGATTGGTACCGGTGGTGGTCAGGGTTATGTTCTTGAATACCGTGGTTCAGCAATTAGAGATTTGTCTATGGAAGCTCGAATGACTATTTGCAACATGTCTATCGAAGCAGGAGCAAGAGCTGGAATGGTTGCTCCAGATCAAACTACCTATGACTACCTCAAGGGAAGAGCGCATGCTCCAACTGGTGCTGACTGGGATGAAGCAGTTAAGTATTGGGATTCTTTAGCAACCGATGAAGGTGCAGTATTTGACGCTGAAGTTTTCTTAGATGCAAACACTTTGGATCCTTTTGTTACTTGGGGAACTAACCCAGGTCAGGGTGTTTCACTAAATGATGTTGTTCCTTCACCAGATTCATTTACTGACCCTAATGAAAAAGCAGCAGCCGTTAGGGCACTCGAATACATGGACCTAGTTGCTGGAACGAAGATGAAAGACATCAAGGTTGACACAGTCTTCCTAGGTTCTTGCACCAACTCAAGAATTGAAGATCTGCGATCTGCTGCTGAAATCATCAAAGGCAAAGCCAAGGCAGAGAATATTCGCATGCTTGTAGTTCCTGGTTCTGCTCGAGTTAGATTGCAGGCTGAAGCTGAAGGTTTAGACAAAGTCTTCAAAGACTTTGGTGCTGAGTGGCGATTCGCAGGATGCTCAATGTGTTTGGGTATGAACCCAGACCAACTAGCACCAGGGGAGCGAGCAGCTTCAACATCAAATAGAAACTTTGAAGGTCGTCAAGGTAAGGGAGCTAGAACGCATCTAGTGTCTCCTTTGGTTGCAGCAGCTACCGCTATTAGAGGAACACTTTCTGCTCCTGCTGATTTGGAGGAGAACTAATGGAAAAGTTCACTACCTTCACTGGCATTGCTGTTCCACTAAAGAGATCTAACGTTGACACGGACCAGATCATTCCAGCTGTTTATCTAAAGAGAATTACAAAGACTGGTTTTGAAGATGCGCTGTTTGCATCATGGCGTAATGACCCTGAGTTTGTTTTGAACGATCCTGCGTATAAGCACGGTTCTGTATTGATTGCTGGTCCTGATTTTGGAACTGGTTCATCTCGTGAGCACGCAGTATGGGCTTTACGTGATTATGGCTTCAAGGCAGTTTTATCTTCTAAGTTTGCAGACATCTTCAAAGGTAACTCTGGCAAGCAAGGACTTATTGCTGGAGAGATCACAGATGAAGACACTGAGAAGCTATGGGCAGCAATCCTTGCTAACCCAGGTGTTGAAATAACCATTGATTTGAATCACAGAACAGCCACATTAGGGGATTTGACTGTTGAGTTTTCAATTGATGAATACACACGCTGGCGTTTATTAGAAGGTCTTGATGATATCGGTCTTACCCTTAGAGATGAGAGTTCGATTACCGACTATGAGTCAAGAAGACCTAATTGGATGCCAAAGACACTACCGACACTAGGAGCTAAATGAGTCAGATTCAACTACAAGGTGGCAAGCCGCTCAACGGAAGAGTTGAGCTAAGCGGTGCTAAGAACCTTGTTACCAAGGCCATGGTTGCTGCACTCCTGGGTGATACCGCTAGCGAGCTACGCGATGTTCCAAAGATCAGCGACGTTGAGGTAGTGCAGAGACTCCTTGAACTTCACGGGGTAAAGATTGACTTTAGTGATGACGGAGTCATGAAGCTAGATCCAACTTATGTGAAATCCGCTCGCATGGTTGATATTGATGCTCACGCAGGTTCTTCAAGAATTCCTATTTTGTTCTGTGGCCCTCTCCTACATCAGTTGGGTGAAGCGTTTATTCCAGATCTTGGTGGCTGTCACATTGGGGATCGCCCAGTTGATTACCACTTAGAAGTTCTTCGTAACTTCGGTGCTGTTATTGAAAAGCTTCCTAACGGTACTCGCATGTCAGCACCTCATGGTTTGAAGGGTGCAAAGATTTCTTTGCCTTATCCAAGCGTTGGCGCAACAGAGCAGGTACTACTAACTGCGACTAAAGCTGAAGGTCTAACTGAACTATCTGGAGCAGCTGTTGAGCCAGAGATCATGGACCTTATTGCTATTTTGCAGAAGATGGGTGCAATCATCTCTGTTGATACGGATCGTGTTATCCGTATTGAAGGTGTTGCAAGCCTGAACGGCTATTCACACCGTGCTCTTTTTGACAGAAACGAAGCAGCATCTTGGGCTGCTGCAGCTCTCGCTACCGGTGGAGAGATCATGGTTGGCGGAGCTCGCCAGCAAGAGATGACCACTTTCCTAAACGTGTTTAGAAAAATTGGTGGAGCATTCGTTATTGAAGATGATGGTATTCGCTTCTCTCACCCAGGTGGCGAACTGCAGCCTGTAGTTATTGAAACCGATGTTCACCCAGGCTTTATGACTGACTGGCAGCAACCACTAGTTGTTGCTTTGACTCAAGCAACTGGTTTGTCTATTGTTCACGAAACTGTTTATGAAAACAGATTTGGTTTCACTGATGCCCTAGTTCAGATGGGTGCTCAGATTCAGATCTATCGTGAATGCTTGGGTGGAAACCCATGTCGCTTTGGTCAGAGAAACTTTAACCACTCAGCGGTGATCTCAGGTCCTACCAAGTTACATGGTGCTGACATTAGAGTTCCAGATCTTCGTGGAGGCTTTAGCCACATCGTTGCTGCCCTCGCAGCCGAAGGTGTTTCAAACGTATCTAATGTTCAACTTATTTCTAGAGGATACGAACACTTCCTAGACAAGCTAACTGCCCTAGGTGCGCAGTTCACTTACTCGGAGTAATTGATGGCCAAGAAAAGTGCTGAATCTGTAAAGATGCCGGAGTTGCGTCCAGGTGTTGAACGTACCTGGCAGATGTTTTTACTTGGCTGGTTTCTAAGACCATTTGTAGCTCTCCTATTCAGAATTAGGGTAACTGGCCAAGAAAACCTTCCTAAATCTGGTGGCTATGTGCTAGCAGGTAATCACGTAACCACTCTGGATGCAGTTGCTGTTGCTTATATGATGTTCTTCAAACTAAAGCGTGCTCCACACTTCCTAGCTAAAGAAGGCCTATTCAGAACACCTATCGTTGGATCTATTCTTTTGGCTTGTGGCCAGATTCCAGTGTTTAGAACAGGTCGTGTTAATAAAGATCCAATGGAGTCTGCATACAAGGTTCTTAGAGCAGGTCACTGCATAGGTATCTTCCCGGAAGGCTCTCTAACTAGAGATCCGAACCAGTGGCCTATGCGAGCAAGAACGGGAGCTATTCGTTTGGCTCTAGAAACCGGTGTTCCAATTGTTCCGCTAGGTCAGTGGGGAACTGAAAAGGTTATGGAAACCTATTCCTCAAAGATCAGACCAAAGCCTTGGCATAAGGTCAACATGATTATTGGTAAACCAATCGACATGTCTGTCTATAAAGACAAGAAGATGGGTGTTGATGAACTAGTTGCGCTTAGCGATGATGTGATGGTTGAAATCACAAAACTTGTTGAAGAACTTAGAGGAGAGAAAGCTCCAGCTAAGAGATTTGTTCCTTCAGAACATGGCTTACCTGAACATGGTAACTACAAGAAGTTCCTGATTATTAAAGCCGAAAATGAAAGAAGAGCAGCTCAAGGACTCGAACCACTGCCTGCTCATGCAAAAGTTACTAACGGCAAGATTGTTGTGAAGAAAGCAAAGGGCAAGTAGTTATGGCTCGTATAGCAGTTATTGGTGCAGGTTCCTGGGGAACTACATTTGCCAAGGTATTGGTAGATGCTGGCAATGATGTATTGCTTTGGTCTCGTCGTGAAGAACTAACCGAAGAAATCAATTCAACCCACCGTAATGGTGATTACATGCCAGGCATCAACCTGCCTAAAGACCTAGTTGCATCTTCAAACATTGAAGAGGTCCTCAAAGGAGCAGAGCAGGTTTACCTAGCCGTTCCTTCACAATCACTTAGAACAAACCTTGAGCAGTGGGGCCGCTTCATTGAAGAAGGAGCCATTGTTGTCTCTCTTATGAAGGGTGTTGAGCAAGGCTCATCACTACGTATGAGTGAAGTTATTGAAGATGTCCTAAAGATCGGTAAGGATCTCATTTGTGTTGTCTCAGGACCTAACCTGTCTCTTGAGATTGCCAGTGAGCAACCAGCTGCCTGTGTTGCTGCTTGTACATCAAAGCAGAATGCAGCCAAGGTTGCAGCAGCAGCTACCAACTCTTACTTCACAACCTTCACCAACAAAGATGTCATCGGAACTGAATTCGGTGGAATTCTAAAGAACCTCATCGCGGTCGCAATTGGAATCGTGAATGGTGTTGGCTATGGCCAGAACACCAAGGCTTCGATTATGACTAGAGGACTTGCTGAGATTTCTAGATTTGCTGTGGCCCATGGAGCAAAAAGAAAGACCATGGTTGGGCTTGCTGGCCTCGGAGATCTAATTGCTACCTCGGAATCACCTTTATCTCGTAACCACAAAGCAGGAGAGATGCTTGGTAAGGGTTACTCAAAGCGAGAAGTTCTCAAGCGTCTATCTCAGACAGCTGAAGGTTTAACCTCGGTAGCACCTATCCTTCGACTTGCTGCACTCAAAGAAGTCAACATGCCTATCGTTGAGCAGGTTCAGTTGGTAATCGAAGGCAAGATGAGCCCTAAGGACATCGGTCCTTCACTAACTCGCGGTAACGATGCTCCTGAGGCTGAGTAATGGCTAAGCAAAGAGTTGTAATTCTATTTGGTGGTGCTTCAAGTGAGCACTCAATATCTTGTGCTACCGCCGGTGGAGTTCTCTCAGCTATCGATAGAGATAAGTATGAAGTTATCCCAGTAGGAATCACTCGTGATGGCATCTTTGTTCCAGCAGTTGATGATTCAACTAAGTGGACTCTTACCGAAGGTGAACTACCAAGTGTTCAATTCGAAGGCAAGACTGTTATTTGGCCTACCGGAGGATCCAAAGAGCTAAAGGTCCAGGATTCTCAAGGAATAACCTCTCTTGGAAATGTTGATGTTGTATTCCCTGTTCTTCATGGACCTAATGGTGAAGATGGCACTATGCAAGGATTCCTAGAACTACACAACCTTCCTTATGTTGGTAATGGAGTCTTTGCCAGTGCTGCAGGTATGGATAAAGAATTCTCTAAGGCGCTCTTCATTGCAGCTGGGTTACCTGTAACACCACATGTTGTTATTACTGAAGAGTCTTGGCTAGCTGATCCTGAAAGTGCTTTGGAAAAGGTAAAAGCTCTTGGTTCTCTACCTTTGTTTGTGAAGCCAGCAAGAGCGGGTTCTTCTATTGGTGTTTCTAAAGTCAAAGACATGGCTGATTTCACCAAAGCACTTGAGATTGCTTTTGCTGAAGATAGCAAGGTGACTGTTGAAAAGGGCTTGGTTGGTAGAGAGATCGAGTGTGCTGTTCTATCTAAGCTAGGTGGCGGTGCTCCTAGAGTTTCTCTTGCCGGTGAGATTGTTGTTCGCTCAGGTGAGTTCTATGACTTTGATGCTAAGTATCGTAATGACGCAGCTGAGCTCATCTGTCCAACAGAACTAAGCGATGATGAACTTTTTGAACTTCAGGCACTAGCTAGAAGAGCTTTTAAGGCTCTAGGTTGCTTCGGTTTAGCAAGAGTAGACTTCTTCTTGACTAAAGACGGCTTCTTTGTGAATGAACTAAACCTGATGCCAGGCTTCACACCTATTTCTATGTATCCAAAGTGTTGGGAAGCATCAGGGGTTTCTTACCCTGAACTTATTGATGATTTGATTCAATTAGCTTTTGAGCGAAACTAATCAAAACAATTCTTAGTTGACTTGGTGAACTGAACTGCTTGCCCAAGATCATCTAAGACATTTGCTCCTGAAGACCTAGTTGAATCAATGGTTATAGCCGTTGCAGGAGTTCTTCCAAAGGTAATGAATGTGTAATTAGGCTGATCTGAATCATCTACCAGCCAGTCAACATCTCCAGCAGTAATACAAGGCAAAGCACTGACCATAACTGGCTCAAGACCACAGGTCAAAGTAATGGCGACAGGGGAACCCCAGGCAGCAGTGGACTGCGAGTTGGTAGTTCTTTTGGCTTGACCGTCAGTTTCACTAGGCAGTCTTACGATAACCTCAGCGCATCCTGGGTCATTAGCTAGTGGGGCAGGCGGTAGCACCACGGTAGCGGAACAGCCGGTTAGAACAAGCGGCAGCGCTAATGCCAATATTCGCAAAATCTTCATCAATAACAGGCTACCTTTGAAATGTGGAGCAAAATAACACCTTGGCAAATCTGGGCGAGAGCGAGTCGCTTCGTCGCACCATCGGAAAGCTTATTCAAGGCGAATACGCCATTGTTGGACCAGGGGATGACTCAGCAGTAGTTAAAAGTGCTGATGGCAGATTTGTTGTGACTACAGACACCATGATTGAAGGCCATGACTTCAAACTTGAATGGTCTAGTGGTTTTGATCTCGGCTTTAAAGCAATCGCCTCTAATGTTGCTGATGTTGCAGCCATGGGTGCTAAACCAACAGCACTGGTAGTTGCCATTGCTCTGCCAGGAGATACTCAAATCTCATGGCTAGAAGACTTTGCTGATGGCCTAAACGCAGGGCTCAATCAACTAGCTCCCGGCGCATCTGTCGTTGGTGGAGATCTAGCTCACGCAGATCACGTGTTTATCTCTGTAACTGCTCATGGAGATCTTGAAGGATTAGAGCCAGTCTTACGAAGCGGAGCAAAGCCAGGAGATATCTTGGCAGTAGCAGGAACTTTAGGTAAGGCAGCTGCTGGACTCGAACTTTTGCAGTCAGACAAAGCAGATGTTAAGCATGCCTTTGATGATTTAGTTTCCATTCAACTAAGACCTATGCCACCTATTCCAGCTGGAGTTCTAGCAAACAAAGCAGGAGCAACAGCGATGCTTGATGTTTCTGATGGTTTAGCTAAAGACGCATCAAGAATTGCTAAAGCATCAGGTGTCACTATCCAGATTGATAAGTCAGCATTACTTGGCTTTGAAGCTGTTCTTGAGTTAGCAGCTTTGAGATTAGAGGTAACGCCAGAGAACTGGGTTCTATTCGGTGGAGAAGATCACGCACTGCTTGCCACTTTCCCTGAAGGTGTTGAGATTCCCAAAGAGTTCAAGCCAATAGGTCGAGTGTTGCCACAATCAGATCATCTTGTTTTGCTTGATGATTTAGAACTTCAAGCAAATGGCTGGGACTCTATTCGCGGCTAAATGGATTAGCCGTGTAAAACAGAGTTAAGAGTGATTCCCTGACCTGTTCTTGGTAATACTTCAACTCGTCCATTTAGAGAGTTTCTTCTAAACAAAAGATTAGGTAGAGAGCTAAGCTCTAGTGCTTTGACTGTTCGCTCTTCTCCGCCATCAATGATGGTTACCTTGGTTCCTGCTGTTACGTATAGACCTGCTTCAACTACAGAGTCATCACCGATAGAGATACCAATACCTGCGTTAGCCCCTAGAAGTGCTCGTTCACCAATCTGAACTCGTTCTCTTCCGCCACCAGATAGTGTGCCCATGATTGATGCTCCACCACCGATGTCCGATCCGTTACCAACAACAACACCTTGAGAGATGCGACCTTCAACCATTGCTACCCCTAGGGTTCCAGCATTGAAGTTAACAAAGCCTTCGTGCATGATTGTTGTTCCTGAAGAAAGGTAAGCGCCAAGTCTTACTCGGTTGGTATCTGCAATGCGAACACCCTTAGGAACTACGTAGTCAACTAGTCGCGGGAACTTATCTACTGAGTGAACAGTGACGCCACTTCTAGTAAGTGTTGGTAGCAGCTTCTCGTAATCAGCAACTGCGATAGGGCCAATTGATGAGAAGGCAACGATTGGTAGGTTCGGGTAGAGATTCTCTAGGTTGATGGTGTTTGGCTTTACCAAGAGGTGAGATAACAAGTGAAGTCTTAGGTAGGCATCTGGAGTTGAAGAAACTGGATCGCTAAGGTTGATTTCTGTTCTAACTGCCTTGACCTCTACGTTACGTCTAGGGTCTTTACCGATTAGGGCATCAAAGTCTTTATCCATGAGGTAAACCTCATCACCGGTAGGAGCTGGACCTAACTGAGGCTTTGGGTAGTAGGTATCCAAGATGGTGCCATCGGCTGAAATGGTGGCAAGTCCCATGCCCCAGGCTTTTGTAGGTGCGTCTAAATTATTCATCCCTACAAGGTTACAAGTAGGCTCGTTAGGTGAGTGTAAATCTTGATCTAAAAAGTGATGTCGTTGACCTAACCAGAGCCATCTGTGACATCGAGTCTGTCTCAGGTAATGAGAAGGAACTGGCTGATGCCATTGAATCCGCACTGAAGCAGTATGGCCATTTAGAGGTCATCAGAGATGCTGATGCCATCATTGCGAGAACCAACCTAGGTAGAGATAAGCGAGTGGTTATCGCAGGACACATCGATACTGTACCGGTAGCCGACAACCTTCCTACCAAACTCATCAACCTTGAAAGATCCCATGTTCTCTGGGGTAGAGGCACAGTAGATATGAAAGCAGGAGTTGCTGTTCAGCTAAAGCTGGCCGCAGCATTGGTTTCACCAAATGTTGATGTGACATGGGTGTTCTATGACCATGAAGAAGTTGATTCAGCACTGAATGGTTTGGGGCGTATTGCTCGTAACCGACCTGAGTTACTGGAGAGCAGCTTTGCTGTTCTTTGTGAACCAAGTAGTGCTCGAGTTGAGGGTGGCTGTAATGGAACCCTAAGAGCTGTCATAAAACTATCTGGAGTGAAGGCTCACTCTGCTAGACCGTGGATGGGTGAGAATGCTTTGCATAAAGCAGCAGTGCCTTTGGCGATCTTGGCTAACTATGTTCCACAAGAAGTTGAGGTTGATGGACTTGTTTATCGTGAGAGTTTGAATGCGGTTCTGATGAACTCAGGTATAGCAGCCAACGTTATTCCTGATGAAGCTTTGATTACTGTGAACTACAGGTTCGCTCCTAGTAAGAGCAGCAAGGACGCTGAAGCCCATCTTCGTGAGCTTTTTGTTGGGTTTGATCTTGAAGTTACCGACTTTGCTGATGGGGCTAGACCTGGTTTGGACCTACCTGAAGCAGCTGCTTTTGTTACTGCCACTGGAACAACACCGTTCCCAAAATATGGCTGGACAGATGTTGCTAGGTTCAGTGCCCTTGGCATTCCGGCTGTGAATTTTGGTCCTGGTGACCCAAATAAAGCCCATGCTGACGATGAAGGTGTTGAGATCGACCATATATATGCTTGTGAAAAAGCCCTCTCAGATTGGCTTTCAGCCTAAAAAGTAATCAAATGGATACCTACGGTTTCCAACAGGCCTCAAATTAGCCCAAAAAGCGTGGTTTAATAGAAGTTCCAAGTATCTAGGAGTCTCTAATGGCAGCAATGAAGCCACGTACCGGTGACGGTCCAATGGAAGCCGAGCGCGAAGCTCGCGGATTGATAGTTTTGCGTATTCCTCTTGAAGGTGGCGGGCGACTAGTTATCTCAGTAAACGATGACGAAGTTGATCAGTTGAAGAAGGTACTTGCGGGTATCAAGAAGCGCTAAAAGTTTTTATTGATCTAACCACCTGAGCAATCAGGTGGTTTTTTCTTTAACTACTTCTTAGCTGCAAGCAGAAGCCCATCACCGATGGTGCTGAGTGCTGGCCTGAAGAGGCCCTGTAAGTTTATGAACTCCAACACTGTTCGGTATTCCTCGGTGTTGTCATCTCGAAGCACTTGGTCTGGGACTCGATCTCTCCATAGGGCATGAGGAATTGCTAGGACACCACCGACTCTCAGTAGCCGGTAAGACTCTTTGACTTGGGAGAGTAGTGACTCAACACCCCCGTCAAGCAAAACTAGGTCGTAAGCTTCATCGGCGAGGTTTACTAGGACCTCCCTTGATTTGCCATTAATCATTCGAAGTCTTGAATTCGGAATCCCTGCTTGTTCAAAAGCTATCTTGGCTAAATCTTGATGCTGCACTTCAGTATCAATGCTGGCAAGCACTGAATTGCTGCTGGCTAGCTGCAGCCATAGACCTGATACACCTGCTCCGGTGCCAACTTCAACTATGGCTTTGGCATTCATGCTAGAAACCAACAAGGCTAAAGCTGAGCCAACAGAAGCAGTGATTGATTCGATACCCATCTCTTCTGCTCTGGCCCGAGCGCGGGTGATTACCTCGGGTTCCTGGTGGAACTCTTCGGTGTATTTCCAGCTGGATATCTTGTCAATCATGGGCTAGTTCGAGCATATCTATGGTTTGGCTTTATAGAAGGTAGGCGAGCAAGTAACCTTAAAGGGTGTTTGGACTAAGTAGCGAAAAGATATTGATCTTGCTGGTGCTAGCCCTATTTATCTTGGGGCCAGAGCGCTTGCCTCGCTACGCTAAATCTTTTGCTCAGTTCGTTAAGAAAATGAGAACTATGGCTAACTCTGCTCAAGCACAGATGAAAGATGAGCTTGGCGAAGGCTTTGAGGATCTTGACTGGAAGAAACTAGATCCAAGACAGTATGACCCTAGAAGAATCATTCGTGAAGCACTTCTAGATGATGGCCCTGTTGTGAAACACGCAGACCTAAATCAAGTTAAAACTAGAAGTCAAACCAGACTAAATCTTGGTGAAGCTCCACCTTTTGATAACGAAGCTACCTAGAGCCTTCTCATAATCTTTGAAAGCAGGTTTAGTAGTGGTGCCATCTTGTTGTATTGGTGGCCTCGGCTAGGGAAGTGCAGTAAGCCATTGTGAACACCGATTGCTTGAGATTCGGTGTATTTCAATAGACCGTCAACACCATTTCTTCTGCCAAGTCCAGAATTCTTCATTCCACCCATAGGAGTGTCTAGGCTCGCAAAAGTGGCTCTAAAACCTTCATTGATGTTCACAGTTCCAGCCATGATTCGTTCAGCAACTTTCTTTGCTTCACGAGCATTTCCAATAACCGATGCGTTTAGACCTTCGGTTGTGTTGTTAGCTAATTCAACTGCTTCATCAATGGTGTCGTAACCGTAGATCGCTACCACTGGACCAAACACTTCATTAGCAAACATGTTCATCGAAGAGTCAACATCGGTCACGATAGTTGGTGCGTAATAGAAAGGGCCTAGTTCAGGAAGAGCCTTTGCACCTGCCAATACTTTGGCTCCCTTGCGAACAGCGTCATCAACAAATCCAGATACTCGAGCTAGTTGATTGGCACCAGTCAGTGTTCCGATATCCAGGCTAAAGTCTTTGCTACTGCCAAGTTTTAGTTCGTTGACCTTTTTAGCCAGGATTTCTTGGAACTGTTCCTTTAGATTGTTTGGAACATATGCACGTTCAATTGATACACAGAGTTGACCAGCGCTACCAAAAGCTCCACCAATAAGAGCTTCAGCTGCTGCACCAAGATCTGCTGATGGCAAAACAATCAAAGGGTTCTTGCCACCAAGTTCCAGGCTGAAAGGAATCAATCGGGCAGCAGCCCTTGCACCAACGTGTCTTCCTGTTGCAGCGCTACCGGTAAATGCAATGTAATCAGCGTTATCGGTAAGTGCATTACCAACTGTTGCTCCATCGCCAGCAACGATAGTCCAAAGTGCTGGATCAAGTCCTGCCTTGATTGCCATCTGTCTTGCCTTCAGGCAAGTCAGTGTTGTTTGGTTGTCTGATTTCTGAACTACTGCGTTACCTGCCATAAGTGCAGGTAATACTTCTAGCATGCAAAGTGCAAGTGGATAGTTCCATGGAGTGATTACTCCAACTACGCCGACCGGAATGTGATTAACCCAAGTCTTGGTGATGATTGGAACACCTGCTCTAGTTTTCTTTGGCTTGAGAGCCTTAGGGCCAATTTTTGCGAAGTAACGAGCAGCTCCTAAACCACCTGCGATTTCTTCGAAAGCGTGAGCTCTAACTTTGCCTGTTTCAAGTTGAACGATATCCAGAATTTCTTCTTGGTCATCAAGTAGTAGATCATGCAGTCTGTATAGGAACTTAGCTCTAACCTTCGGATCTGTCTTACCCCAGGCCTTCTGAGCAAATCTTGCTGCACTAACAGCAGAAGCTACCTGTTCGGCATTGTGTTGAGGTAGCTCATAGAACTCTTGGCCGGTATTTGGATTGATAACTCCGACAGTTGTTGAAGTAGCACCAAGGTGGGAAATCAGGTCTTTGATTGGAATAACGCTCATAACCGAAGTTTAGGCGATGTCTACTTTCAATGTGCGGTTACTAGGTGGCAACTTGGCTTCACCCAGCAACTTCGCAATCTTGATTAGCTCTATGGCTGCCGGGTCGGTTCTATTGGAAGCAACCAGCGGTGAGCCTGAGTCAGAGCCTTCTCGAAGGCTCACACTGATTGGAACTTGAGCAAGCAGGTTCACTTCGGTACCTGAGTATTCAGATAGCGCTCTGGCTACCTCTTGGCCACCACCTGTTCCAAAGAGCTCAAGAACAGATCCATCCGGCATAGGTAAACCGCTCATGTTTTCAATGACACCGAAAATCCCTTGGCCCTGTTTATGTCCCGATGAGCCACTTCTCTGAGCAACATATGAAGAGGCTTGCTGAGGGGTAGTGACAACGATGCTTCTAGCGTTAGGTAGAAGTTGTCCAACTGAAATAGCAACATCTCCTGTGCCAGGAGGCATGTCGATGAGCAGATAGTCAAGATTTCCCCAGTGCACTTCAGTTAGGAATTGCTCAACTGCTTTGTGAAGCATTGGTCCTCGCCAAGCAACCGGTTCATTACTTGGTAGGAACATACCGATTGAGATTACCTTCACACCAAATGCAATCGGAGGCAAGATCATGTCATCAAGGCGAGTAGGTCGATCTGTGGTGCCAAGCTGTGCTGGAATGCTGAAGCCAAAGATGTCAGCGTCTAGAACTCCAACATCAAAACCTTGGTTGGCAAGTTCAACAGCCAGGTTTACTGTTAGTGAGCTCTTACCCACTCCACCTTTCCCTGAACCAATCAGAAATACCTGGGTTGTGCTGCCAACACCAAAAGGATTTGATTTAGGAGGACGACCACCACGAAGTTTTTCCTTTAGAGAATCAAGTTCCTCTTTGGTCATTACGCCCATGATTACTTTTGCTTTTGACTGAGGGAATTCTTTGGTTAGAGCATCCATAACCTGACTCTCAATCTGAACAGCCTGAGGGCAGTGGCTTACAGTTAGTTTGATCTCGACGCTGAAATCATCTACAGAACCAGAAACATTACCAACCATGTCTAATTCGGTAATTGGCTTTCTAAGCTCAGGATCAATTACCTGGATTAGAGCGTTAGTTACTTGTGAAATGAAATCAGACATTACTTGTTGTTATTCGAATCTTTTTTCAGTTCAGCCAGAATCTCTTCCAAGGCCTCGCGTATTTCATCTTTCACAAAGTCTTTGGTTGCAACTTCATCGAGAGCTAGACGTAGGGCAACCACTTCTCTTGCAAGATATTCAGTATCGGCAAGGTTACGCTCTGCTAACTGTCTGTCTTGCTCTGTCTTCACTCTGTCTCTGTCATCCTGACGGTTCTGAGCCAACAGAATCAAAGGAGCAGCGTAAGAGGCCTGAAGTGAAAGGAGCAATGTAAGCAGGGTGAAGTTAGTAACCCTAGGGTCGAAAGCTAGCTCTGCTGGCATGAATACATTCCAGGTGATCCAGATGATACAGAAAAACGTTAACCCAATTAGGAAGCCACCGGTACCCAGTGCTCGAGCAAAGGTTTCCGAAGCACGACCAAACTGTTCGCGATTAATGCGAGGAACTAGAGGCTTGCGCTTAGCTGATAGTGGAGTATCAAGGCGGTTACGTGATTTAGCCATTTAGGTCACCTCCATCTTCGCTTCTCCAGTCATCAGGTAGTAGATGATCAAGAACGTCATCAACAGTGACAACACCAATTAGTCGGTTCTCGTTATCAACAACAGGCATGGAAACTAGGTTGTAGTTTGCCATTGTTCTGTGAATCTTGGAGATGTGTGTATCAGCTAGCACTGGCTCAACATCGGTATCAAGTATTGTTCCAAGACGCACGTGTGGTGGGTATCTCAAAAGTCTTTGGAAGTGAACCATGCCTAGGAACTTGCCGGTAACTGTTTCAAAAGGTGGAAGAGTTACAAACACTGAAGCTGCAAGAGCAGGAGCTAGATCTTTCTTTCTAATCAAAGCCATCGCTTCAGCAACAGTTGCCTCTGACGAACAGATAACAGGTTCAGAGGTCATAAGACCACCTGCGGTGAACTCACCGAAAGACATCAGTCTTCTAATATCGTCAGCTTCTTCTTCATCCATGAGTTCAAGAATTGCTTCAGCTCTGTCACCTGGTAGGTTCTGCATAAGGTCAGCAGCATCGTCAGGTTGCATCAGGTCTAAAACTTCAGCAGCACGTTCATCATCTAGGTCTTGAACAATTTCAATCTGCTCTTCTTCAGGAAGCTCTTCAAGAACATCCGCTAGGCGTTCATCATCTAGTTCTTCAGCAACCTCAATCATTCGCTCTTCAGGCAGATCGAGCAGAGCTGAAGCCAAGTCAGCAGGATTCATGTCTGAGTAAGTAGCGATTAGGTGCTCGGCACTTTGGCTCTCTGCGGTCTTGCCGTCTTCGGTAACCTGCTGCCACTTCGCGAACTCTGTCGCTCCTCGACCAAATGGGGAGTTAGAAGTCTTTGGTCTACGAATAAAGAGATCGCTAACCAACCAGTCCTTGCGATCATTCTGCTCAATGGCTAGATCTTCAATGGTTCCTTGCCCAGAACCGTCGGTGAAAGACACCTTACGGCCGAGCATCTCGGCAATGACTCGAACTTCTTGGCCTCTTTGGGTGAATCTTCTTAGGTCGACTAGGCCATTTGTAATAACTTGCCCTGGAACTATTGAGGTGATTCGGGCAATAGGGACAAACACTTTTCTGCGTCCAGTGATCTCAATCATCATGCCCGTAGCTCTCGGAGCACCTGAATTTCGGTATGCGAGTAAGACGTCGATGACTTTACCCACACGGTCTCCGGCAGGGTCAAAAACGCCACATCCGACTAGGCGGGCTATAAAGACTCTTGATGCACTCACTCGTTAACCTTAGAGCAGATGGCCAGACTCTGGCAGACTAGTCAAATGGCGAAGAAAAACATACGGGGATTACAGGGTTCAATTCCAAACGGCTCAGCTGTTTCAGAGTTCAATGACTATCAAGGTGCAGTTGCATACGTTGAACGCATCATATTGGGTGATTTCCCAGCTACCTCTATTGCCATAGTTGGAACAAACCTCACTTCTGTCGAAAGAGTTAGGGCACGAATCAGTTACGGCAGGGTAGCAGCCAGTGGTGCAGCAGCGGGTGTCTGGCTTGGCTTGCTGATTTTTATTTTGTTTGCCTACAGCAGCACTCCGGCAACAGAAAACCCAGAGCCACTATTTAGTCTGGGTTCAGCGTTGTTAGTTGGAGCAGGAGTAGGAATGCTCTTTCAAGTTATCCGATTCAGTTTGGCTAAAGGCAAAAGAGGTTTTGCGAGTGCTTCACAAATCGTTGCAGGAAAGTATGAAGTAGTTGTGCCTAGCGAACTAGTAAACGAAGCTAGTGCTGCTTATGTAAAAGGTGGAGAAGAAAAGGCTTAGGCCTGTAACTTCTTCATCCAAGCTTCGATCTCTGCAGGCTTTCTAGGCAGAGCACTACTTAGGTTCTTTACTCCGGTTTTAGTAACTAGAACGTCATCCTCAATACGAACACCGATACCTCTGAATTCCTTCGGAACGGTTAGATCGTCTTTGTGGAAATAGAGACCTGGTTCAATAGTGAAGATCATTCCTTCTTCAAGAGCCTTGTCGTGATACATCTCACGTCTAGCTTGAGCGCAGTCGTGAACATCTAGACCTAGGTGGTGACCTGTTCCGTGAATCATGTATCTACGGTGCCACTGGTTCTCAGGCTTTAGAGACTCTTCGTAACCGCCTTTGTAGAAACCCCACTCAGCAGTCTTTTGAGCAATTACACGCATAGCTGTTTTGTGCATCTCTGAGTAAGTAACACCTGGCTTGGCCATAGCGAAGACAGCATCTGCTGCATCTAGAACTGCTTGGTAGATCTCTTTCTGAATCTTGCTGAACTTACCGTTAATAGGAAGTGTTCTAGTGATGTCAGCGGTGTAGAGACTGTCGACTTCAACTCCTGCATCCAAAAGAAGAAGTTCACCCGGCTTGACTGGGCCATTATTGATAATCCAGTGCAATGTGCAGGCATGGTTACCAGCTGCTGCAATAGTTTCATAACCTAAGTCATTACCTTCTGCTCTGGCTTGAGCAAAGAATGCTCCTTCAACAATTCGTTCACCACGCGGGTGCTTTGTTGCAGCCTTGAGTTTCTTCACAACAGCTTCGAAACCTAGAACAGAGGCATCAATCGATTTCTGCATCTCTTTGATTTCATAGGAATCTTTGATTAGTCGAAGTTCGCTAACAAACTCAACAAGAGCGGTGCTCTTCTCCATGGTAAGAACTAGCTTCTTGTCGAAGGCCTTTAGGTCTTCTTCATATCTAGCAAGTGACTTAGTTGTAATACCCAGTAGAGCAGAAACATGCTTCAGGCCTGGACGAGAACCAACCCAGAATTCACCAATATCTGAGTTTGCAAAAAATTCGTCAGTATTCTTTCCTGCTGTCTCACGGAAGTAAAGAACTGACTTAGCAGTTTTGCCTCTCGCATCGATTACTAGAACTGAGTCAGGAACTGTCGCTGAACCCCAACCAGTTAGGTGAGCGAAAGCTGAGTGAGCGCGGAAGCGGTAGAAGGTGTCATTTGAGCGAGCAATCTCACCACCGGCTGGAATTACAAGAATCTTGCCTTGGAATGCCTTAGCAACGGTCTCTCTTCTCTTCTTAGCGAAAGGAGCAACCTCGTCTTGGGCTGGAAGCTTGGATGTATCTGGTGCCCAGTTACTACCAATGTATTTCACGAATTTGTTGCCAGTAGGTCTGTGTGATCTAGCTGTACCTCGGGCGGTTAGTTTCTCAGTTGCGTCTTTGCTCATAAAAAGTATTCTGCCAGTTTTCCAACAGAACTGTCGGTGGTTGCCTGTATCTTGAAAGAGTAGGAAAGGAATCGTTATGAAAATAGATCTCCATATCCATTCAAAGAACTCAGACGGTGCGGACACCGTCGATGAGCTGATTCCAAAAATCAAGGAATCAGGAGTAGATGTCTTCGCACTTACCGACCACGACCGCACAGACGGGTGGGCAAGTGCCTCAGAACTTTCCAACGAACTTGGTCTGTCCTTTATTCCAGGCATTGAGATAACAACTGAGGGACGAGTCCCTAACAGCAGAGGCGAAGTCCATCCTTTTGGCATTCACCTACTTGCCTACCTTCCAAATCCTAATGACGCAGATCTTCAGAAGATTCTTTTGGAGAACCAGGCAAACAGAGAGGTAAGGGCTAGAAAGTTTGTGCAGAACATGCAGGCCAAGTACCCCGCCCTCTCATTCGAACTTGTACTTGAGCTGGCCCAAGATGGCTCAACTCTGGGGCGACCAGACATAGCGACTGCTCTAGTTCATTTAGGTGAATTCGATAGTGTTGGCGATGTATTTGCTGCAGCAGATTCTCCAATTTCAAAGCACAGTCCTTTCTACGTTAGAAACGAAGCGCCTGATGTTTTAGATGTGATCAGGATTGTCCGTAAGGCTGGGGGAGTTCCAGTCATTGCTCATCCGCTTGCTCGAACTAGTAGCGAAGACGTTCAACCTGAGACATTTCCTAGAGCCCATTTCGAAGCAATGGTTGAAGCAGGGCTACTAGGCCTAGAAACTGAGCATAAAGAAGTTTCTCAAGGCACAAGAAAGGTCTTGGAAGCATTTGCAGCTGAACATGGCCTGATTACGACAGGTTCAAGTGATTATCACGGTCTTTCAGTGAAAGCACACAACCCACTTGGGCTTCACACAACCTCGGTTGAGATGTTGAAGAAGATCTTGCTCTTGGGAACTGGCGCTAAGCCAACTCTCAATCACGAAATCTAACTATTCGCTAGTTTTCCTTGTTCGAGTTCTGTTCCTCGGAGGACGATCACTTGGAGTTCTTGGGGCTTGAGCCTTAGGGGCAGAGGACTTGGGAGCTTGTGCTCTAGCAGCACCATTTTGTGGTTTGCGTTGAGGCTTAGATCCGTTGCCACCTCTTTGACCCTTTGGCTTTTCATGATCGCCTGGCTTCCAGTCAGATGGTCGCTTAGATGCTGCGATGCGACCTTTAGTTCCAGCTGGAATATCAAGATCTGTGAATAGGTGAGGGGATGAAGAGTAAGTCTCAACGGGGTCAGGAGTGTTTAGTTCCAGAGCTTTATCGATGTGTGACCAGCGAACTAGATCTTCCCAGTCAACGAAAGTAACAGCGATACCGGTTCTACCGGCACGACCAGTTCTTCCGGTTCTGTGCAGGTAAGCCTTCTCGTCTTCTGGAACTGTGTAGTTGATTACGTGGGTAACGTCATCAACGTCAATGCCTCGGGCTGCAACTTCGGTTGCAACAAGAATGTCTCGCTTGCCACTGCGGAATGAATCCATCGACTTTTCTCTAGCCTCTTGAGACATATCTCCGTGCAGAGCAGTTGCATTGAAACCACGGTCAGATAATTCATCAGAAACTTTGGCAGCTTGTCTCTTGGTCTTTGTGAAGATTACGGTTTTGCCGCGACCTTCAGCTTGCAAGATTCTGGCAACCACTTCATCTTTGTCCATTGCGTGTGCGCGATAGAAGAACTGCTTGATGTCTGCTTTGGTGTGACCTTCATCAGGATCATTGACTCTGATGTGTACTGGCTTGTTCTGATATTTACGAGCCAGCGAAACAATTTGGCCAGGCATCGTTGCTGAGAACAACATTGTTTGACGTCCTGCAGGAGTGAAGGCAAATAGTTTTTCAACATCAGGTAGGAAGCCGAGGTCTAGCATCTCGTCAGCTTCATCCAAAACCATGCATTCAATCTTTGAAAGATCTAGTTTTCTTTGGTTGCTGAGGTCAATCAATCGTCCTGGGGTTCCAACTATGAGTTGTGCTCCAGCATCAATCTGGGCAACCTGACCTTCGTAAGACTTACCACCGTAGATAGCTGCCACCTGAAGGTTTCGGTTTGAGGAAGCCAAAGTAAGGTCTTCTGCTACCTGAATTGCCAATTCACGGGTTGGTACGACAATTAGTGCCTTAGCTCCGTGCGAGGGGTCAGTACCAAGTCTCTGGATGATTGGTAGGCCGAAACCTAGGGTTTTTCCGGTACCTGTTTTGGCCTGGCCAATTAGGTCCTGACCAGTAAGGGCAAGGGGAATAGCCTGCTCCTGAATAGGGAATGGCTGGGTTATGCCTTTTGAGGCTAATGCGGCAACGATGTCTGAATCGATGCCTAAGTCGCTAAAATCCAATAGTTTTGGCCGCCTGTCTTATCTAGGCAAGTCTAACCATGTATTTGGCAGGTTAAGATGGTTCGGTGTTCGAATGGTTGAAACGTCTACGCAAGGTTGCCAAGCAACTTACTGTCGCTCCTCGTAGCGAGGAGAAGGTTGCTAGAAACACTAGGGCTATTAACCTCAAGCCATACACACCAGAACCTAAAGCTTTCCTAGGTCAGTTGGCTTACTTGCAGTTAGCAAACTTTGAGATTCTTACTGCCGCTTTGAAGTATTCACCAAACACCCAATACAAGGCAGAGCTTAGCGAAGCAACAGCGAAGAGTTTTGATAAGTATCGTCAACTTTCTAAGAAGCTCGTTGAACTAGGTGCTGATCCTGCTGCTGAGATGACTCCGTTCAAAGAACGTATTGCAGTTTTCCACTCAAACACCATCGGTCTTGATTGGTATGAGGTAGTAATCAAGGTTTATCTGACTTCAGGATTACTCGATGACTTCTATTCAAGATTGGCTTCCGGTCTGAATGATGAATTACAGGCTGAAGTTGAGAAAGCTCTTAGAGATAAGACCTTTGAGAAGTTTGCTAAGCGTGTTCTAACTGAATCAATACAGGCAGATCCAGTGTTGGGCCATCGTTTGGCACTGTGGGGTAGAAGACTCATGGGAGATGTCTTACTAGAACTAAGAGCAGCTTTTGATAACCGTAAGCTTGCCCACATTCCAAAGACCAAGAAACTTACTGTTGAAGAAGAGAATCAAGTTAACTTGGCAGCGTATGCAAAACTAGAGCCACTTATTTCAGAACTAACTGGAGCTCACGGAGCTCGCATGGAAGCTATCGGGTTAGCTGCCTAAATTAGATAGCTGTTGGGTTCTTAGCAATTCTGCGCTCGCGAATAAAGCGAACACCAAGAATCATTACCGCTGGCATACCCAACATTGTGATTGCCCAGATCCAGAAGTCTTCGTAGCTAAGTCCTACCCATGTGCAGATAGTCCATGAGACGAATCCATAAACCAATGACAGACCCGGGGCAAGAAGAACTCCGTAGTTCTCCTTACCGGCAATCATGTATGGGGCCATTAGGCCAAGTAGTGAACCATAAACAAGAATGAATGCAAGTTCCATTAGGCAATAAATCCAACTCTTCGAGCCTCTTCGGCACCGATCTCGACGTACGCTAAAGCATCAACAGGAACAATAAAGACTCGACCCTTTTCATCGGTGAGCTTTAGTTGCTTTGCACCAGAACTTAGAGCGCCTTCAATACTCTTCTCGATTTCGCTGGCACTCTGCTTTGATTCAAAGGCCAGTTCTCGAGCTGTGTTTTGTAAGCCGATTCTGATTTCCATGACGCTTCTTTCTTTTCTTACTCCCTAGATTACCTGCACCTAAGGCAAGAAAAGAAACTTCTAGAAAAGTTCGTCCTCGTCCTTTTTAGCCTGAGGCGAAGGCTCTTCGGCTGATGGCTTGACCTCGGCTAGGTCCACTACCTCAATGGATTCGGTCACGATAGTCACTGGGGCGGTAAAAGAGGCTGCCTGGGAGATAGGCACAATGACTTCAGCCCCACTCATGGTGAAATCGGTAGGGCGTAGGGATGGAAGTTCCCCAGCAACAAACATTTCGTGCAGCCAGGTAATTTGTGAGATGGCTTCTTCAATCTCTGCCTCGTCGCCACTGGCTATTGCTTCGATTAGGTAACTTGCAAAAGTTAGCTCGTAGTGCAGTTGAGCTCTTTGTCTGAAGTTCCTGTCTGCCCTGGTGGAGCCTTCATAGGCAAGAATCGCAGCTTCGGCAAGATCTTGGTTGCCCTCATTGTGAAGGAAAGCAAAATCTAAGGCTGGGTCGTCAACTGAAAGTAGACCCCACTCAATAACGCCAACAACAACGTCGCCCTGACATAGTAGGAAATCACTCTTCATAGATCCATGAATCACAGTTGGACGGTACTTAAAGAGGTTTACATCAAATAGGGCAGTCTGCCAGCGCTCTAGAAGATCAGGGTGAACCTTGCCGGTATCCATGGCACGATCGAATTCAGCAACCATGATGCGAACACGTTCGGCAGGGTCGTATTCAGGCAAACCAGCATCTGAAATCAATGCAGTTGGAATCGAGTGGATTGCTGATAGGGCTTGACCAATAGAGCTAACTTGTGGGTCATCTATTTTCATACGAGTTAGATCGGTCGGGTTTCCTGGGACATAATCAAAAGCCAGAGCAACTCTGATGGCCTTAGGAGATGTTTTGCCAAGGTAGGCAGAAATGCTGAACGGTAGCGAAACGTGCTTGAGGACCTGAAGGGCTCTAACTTCGGTGCCTAGGTCAGTGCTGGCTAGTGAATCCAGTGGAGACTTTAGAAGGATTAGACGATCATCGTCGGTAGTCAAAAGCTCAACGGAAACAGCCGCATCATCCCGTGTCTGCTTCTGAACCTTAATGAAATTAAGGCCAGGAAGAGCATCGGCTGCTAACGCCGCTAAAATCAAGGAAGGTTTACCCATGGTTTTTAGGTTAGACAAGAACCTAGGTAACTTCTGTTATCGCCACGCATCTATTAGAGACATAAAGAAAGACTCATGAGCATCCCATTAGTTTTGCCAATGGCCCAAGCGGTTCTAAACCGTGACGCCGAGGCTCGGGATGATTCTGAGCTATTTGATAAGTTATGGCTCGAAAACGAGACAAGAATCATAGTTTTATACAAAGGTAAGACCCTGATTCAAGATGGTCATCTAAAACTTCTAACCACAGAGCAAGCAACAGCGGGAAAGTATCGCGTTTATCTAGGACGAACAACTGTTGACTTAGCAGATCAAAAGATTGGAACTGCGGTTGTTCTTTCCGTTCTTAGCGACAATGCGGCAAAGGCTATTGAACCTGATGAAAGTAAATGGCATGAGCTTAGAAGAAGTGGCGCAGGATTACATCCAAGAGATGCAGCTCTGTTTACTCAAGCACTAGCTATTCACAACTGGCACGAAACCCATCAGCACTGTCCTAACTGTGGAGCGATAACTGTGATGCAGCAGGGTGGCTGGTCAAGGCTTTGTGTTTCTGAAGATAGACAACTCTTTCCAAGAACAGATGCGGCAGTGATTGTTGCTATAACCGATGACCAGGACAGATTGCTCCTTGGAACCCAAGGAAGTTGGGATCAGAACCGTTGGTCTATTTTGGCTGGCTTCGTTGAGGCAGCTGAATCACTTGAAGCCGCAGTGATTAGAGAGATGAAAGAGGAGTCAGGATTACTAGTTACAAATCCTGTTTATCTTGCTAGCCAATCTTGGCCATATCCTTATTCACTTATGTTGGGATTCCAAGCGTCAGTTGATCCTAGTAATTCTCCAGAAGATATCAGACCTGATGGAGTTGAGATAGCCAAGCTTCGCTGGTTCTCCAGAGAAGAACTCAAGGCTGAAGCAAAGGATATCCTGTTGCCTTCAAAGATTTCAATCGCAAGATCTTTGATTGAACACTGGTTGGGTGAAGAAGTAATTTCAGCAACAGAACTCAACGGATAGCTCATGGCCTTTGAAGCAGATGACATTCTGAATGCTCTGGATGAAGAGCAACGTGAAGCAGCCCAATCACTTCTAGGACCAACTGTAATTCTTGCTGGTGCTGGTACAGGTAAGACCAGAACTATTACTCATCGAATTGCCTATGGAATCTTGCGAGGAGACTATCCAGAGAACCGCGTGATGGCACTTACCTATACCAATCGTGCAGCAGGTGAACTTAGGGCAAGGCTTCGAGGGCTCGGTGTGGACTCGGTCAATGCTAAAACTTTTCACGCAGCAGCTCTTTCTCAATTGCAATACTTTTGGCGGGAGTTCTTTGGTATTGAAGCACCAAGAGTTATGGACTCAAAATCAAGGGCCATCGGAACGGCTGCTGAAGAACTAAAGATACGTCTTGATGCAAACAGCATTAGAGATATCGCTGCCGAGATTGAATGGCGCAAGTATTCAATGTTGAGTCTCGAGGAATACCAAGACGAACTATCGACTAGGCCGGTTATTCAAGGGCTTTCCCCGATTCGCTCTTTTGAGATTCAACAAGCTTACGAAGATGCAAAAGTAAAAGCCAAGCAAATTGACTGGGAAGATGTTTTACTGCTCTGCACAGGAATGTTGCGGGCAGAACCTAGAGCGCTAGCTCACCTTCACCAGCAGTATCGGTTTTTCACGGTTGACGAGTATCAAGATATTTCTAGACTGCAACAGGAGCTACTTGACACTTGGCTTGGCGATAGAAGTGATCTCTGTGTAGTTGGAGATCCGAACCAAACTATCTATTCATTTACTGGCGCTAGTGCCTCATTCCTAGAGAACTTTGAATTGAGATATCCAGGTGCGAATGTATTCTCGCTAACCAGTAACTACCGTTCCACGCCCGAAGTAATCTCGCTAGCCAATCGGGTTAGGGGAAATCAAAAGTCTCATCCACTTCAAGCGGTTAGACCAAGAGGATGCGATCCGTTGGTGCTTGAGTTTAGCGACAGAGAACAGGAGTGTGATTTTGTTGCTAACAAAATCAAAGATCTTCTTTCTAGTGGTGTGAAAGCAAGTCAGATAGCTGTGCTCTATCGAATCAATGCTCAATCTGAACACATTGAGAATGCACTAAGTAAAGCAGGCGTTGAGTATCAGGTCAGGGGAGGGCAGCGCTACTTCAGTAGACCTGAGATCATGTCCGCTGTTCGAATGGTGCGAGCGGAAGCCGCTAACCCAACGGGTAAGAGTCTCTATGAAACTGTTTCTGCTATTGCTAGAAGCCTTGGCTGGCAGAGTATTGCCCCAGAGGTTTCAGGTCGAGCACTAGAAGAGTGGGAAGCATTGAACTCATTCGTTAAGATTGCAGATGACCTAGGTGAAGAAGCAACGATAAAGAACTTTGCTAATGAACTTGAAGAACGTCAAAGATCTCAACATGAACCAACTAGAGAGTCGATCACACTCAGCACTATGCACGCTGCTAAAGGTCTTGAGTACCAAGCAGTGTTCATTATTGGAGCAGTCGAGGGATACATTCCAATTAGCTATGCGAAAACAGATTCACAAATCTCAGAAGAACAGCGTCTTTTCTACGTTGCCATAACAAGAGCTAAGGATGAGTTATTCATCACTTGGGCTAACAAAGATGGTTCTGATGACAGAGCGAGAACTAGAAGCAGGTTCCTAGACCTGATCTAAGCTTCGACAATTGCAGAGCTTGTGGAAGTTGTATTTTGTCCTCTCAACATTTCCTGTTGCGTAATCTAAGCGGTATCCCTGGCTGTATTCATTTTCTTCATCTTTAGACACCTTGAACCCAGCCGATTGATCTAAGTGTCTCAGTGTTGCTCGAAGTGCTAATCCTGTTGCGGCTAACAGCGATGCACTGTCATCTCTAGTTCTAGGTAAATCAATAAGTTGCGATGCAAGTGCTGGCCAGGCTGGGTCTTCATCGACTGCATACTCAGCAAGACAATTTAGGCAAGGAGTCTCACCTGGAATGATGATTGGACTTATCTTGGTCTCATTCATATCGAAGGTGATGCTTAAGTGTGGAACATCCCTATTGAGCCAGCGAATGTATGTTGAGGGTCTGGTTGCAAGATGACCTATGGTGATTGCAAAAGATGTCTTGAGAGCTTTGCTTGGCTTGATATTTAGATCTAGAAACCTGTTCTTAGTTTCCTGGGGAAGAGAAAGTCTTTGTAATTCTTGTTTAAATATTTCAAATCTTGATTTACCTAGATCTTCTTTGCTGTAACCAAGTTCACCGAGGTCTGTGTTCAATACTCGGCCGTCATCGTGAGTGACAACCGTGCCAACACCACTTGCTAACAAGCCTTTTGCTAGAACTGAACCTGATTTGTCTAACTGGTCAAGGTGAACAGTTCTTTGCCAACGCTCAGCTAGAACCATTTCGGGATTAACGTCATAGTCCAGGGCTGCTCGAGCCAATTCAGCAAAAGCTAACTCTTGCCAAGGTCCAAATTTGTTACTAGAAGATTCTTTAGCTTCCATCACTGAACCGAGTCTTGCTATTAGGTCTTGCGTTGTTCCCTTGGCTGCTTTGAAGGTTTCGTCTAGAACTTCTTGCTGACCATCTACAACGCCACTGTAAAGTGCCTCGATGATTTGCTGCTGGGCGATAGATAGTTGTTCGATTGCGACACTGTTATTGCCAAAACCTATTTGGATTGTGTTTGGGTCACGCCAGAGTGCTGGTTGAGCTTTGTTTATTCGATGGAACACGTTTTACAGTCTGCCTAAATTTTAATGAGACTGCTTTGGTTCTCAACAGTTATTCGCCGAGTAAATCTCTCAAGGCTTGATCCATGGCATCTGGAATTCCCAAATCAGATTTGATTCGTGCAACGTATTTGTCTGGGTTATCAATATCGTTTGCCGTTGGAAGAAAATCAGGGTGATCCCAAAGAGCATCACGTTTTTCATTTCCAAGCGCAAGACCAATCTGCTGCCATAAGGCAGTTGCTTCTCTTAGACGCTTTGGTCGAAGTTCTAAACCAACAAGAGTTTGGAATGTTCTTTCAGCAGGACCTCCGGTAGCCCTTCTTCGTCTTACTGCTTCACGAATGGCATCAGCTTTAGGTAAGCGCTTTGCTGCTTCGTTAGTGACTGCATCAACCCAGCCTTCAATAAGAGCAAGATTTGTTTCGATGCTATCTAGTGCTAACTGCTGACTTGGAGATCTGGCTGCAAGGAATGCGCCAGACTCTAAAGCCGCTTGAAGTTCTTGAGGGTTCTGCGGATCAAAGCCTTCGCTCATCTCTTGCATGCGACTGGTGTCAAAAGAAATACCAGCTGCATATTCACGAATCTGAGCCACTACCTTTTCTCTTAGCCAGCGTGAATGCCTGAACAATCTAGTGTGCGCGAGTTCTCTAAGCACCATGTAGATGTAAGCCTGGTCTTGATCATTACCAAGTTCTAGTGTTGCGATGAACTCCTGGAGGTTTTGAATTACAAAAGCTGGCCGTTGGTCTGTATAAATAGGAAGACCAACTTCAGTTCCGGTTAGCGCTTCCTTAGAGAGTTGCCCTAAAGCTTGACCTAACTGCATTGCAAACATCATTGCTCCTGCTGATCGCATGATCTCGCTTGCACCTTTGAGTGATTCTTGTAATTCTTCAGGAAGTTGTTCTTGGATAGCTTCGCCAAGACTTCTGTTCATGCGATCAGCAACTGGTTCTGCTAACAACTTGAATAGAGGTAGAGCATCGTCAACCCAAAGTGTTCGGCTTAGGAGCTTTGGCTCTAGAACGACCTCAGAGATGCTGGTCGCTTCATTTAGCCAAAGGTTAGCGATACCGATGGCTTCGTTAAGTTCTTTCTTACCCTTGTCATCAAAAGAGGTAGCGCCAACCTTTGCTATCTCTTTTGCTCCTGAGGCAGCAGCTTGCCAGTTCACTCCTGAACCTTCGCTAGGTGGGTTAGGGATCAGGAAGGCACCCTGGATGTTTGCAAAAAGTTGTTGCAAAGATTCTGGTGTGCCATCAAAGCCAGCAGCCTGAGCTAGCGCTTCAGGGTCAAACCCTTGGCTCATCATCTCTTCCCAGATTCGCCTTAGCTCTTCTGGGTCAGGTAATCCGTTTTGGTTGTCTTCGCTCATCTGTCCTCGTACTCTACGCTAAACGCTTTGACCCAGAAGTCTCCATAGCCTGTGGCTGAACTAGGGGCTTGTTCGCCAATAGCGTTGCCATCAGAGCACTCTAAATACCTAGAACTTCCTGAAGATGAAGGTGCTGTCGTAGGTGCTCGTTTAGGCTAAGGATGATGATCTCAAATGATGAAAAACCTCGAAGAAAACCCTTAGTGGGGAAACTGATTAGCTGGACTACAACGGGCTTGCTTGTTGGAGGAAGCCTTTTCCTCGTTTTAGCACCTACCCCTTATCTAGTCGAGCAGCCAGGTCCTGTTTACAACTTGCTAGGGGACATCAACGGTGACCCAATGATTTCAATATCAGGTCAACAAACTTATCCAGTAACAGGTGAACTGGATATGCTCACCGTTACCCTGAGGGGTAATTCAACTAGAGGTGCTTCATGGCTAGATGTTGGACTTGCTCAAATAGACAGTTCAATGACTGTTATCAACATCACAGATATTTATCCTGAGGGTTGGGATGATGCCAGATTGGATGAAGAATCCGACATGATGATGCTTGATTCCCAAGCAAGTGCAAAAGCTGCGGCACTAAAGCTTCTGGAGATCCCATTCACCAGTGAACTAAAGATCACTCAGGTTGAAAAGAGCGGTCCAGCCGGAAACATTCTCAAAGCAGCGGATACTTTGCTAACCGTTCAGGGTGAAACAGCAACTGGGCTAAAGCAAGTTCAAAGGCTTGTTGCTGAAACACAAGGTGAAAGAACAGTGGATCTTGAAGTTATTCGCGACGGCAAGAAACTTTCACTCAATGTTCTGCCAAAGCAGATTGATGGCAAATGGCGAATGGGCATTTACGTTCAGACCGTTCCAACTTTCCCTTTCCCAATCGATGTTCAGGTGGGTAATGTCGGTGGCCCAAGTGCTGGACAGATTTTGGCCCTTGCAATCTACGACAAACTAACTCCTGGAGAACTGACCGGTGGACAAAGAATTGCCGGCACAGGAACTATCTCCCAAGATGGAGAGATTGGTCCGGTTGGGGGAGTGAAGCAAAAGATGTATGGCGCTAAGAAAGCGGGAGTTAGCTGGTTCTTAGTCCCAAGTGAAAACTGTGACCAAGTTATTGGAAACATCCCAGATGGTCTTACAGTGGTTAAGGTTTCTACAATTCAAGATTCACTTCGAGCAGTAAAAGCAATTGCACTAAACAGCGGAACAGACCGACTTCTATCTTGCAAACAGTAAACAATAAAGGAAAACAAAAATGAGTCAAACAAGAGCAGCAGACATTCGTAAGCGAGCGCCTTTAGCGATTTCAGTGGGAATCATCGCAGTTATAGCAATTGCGCTTGTGAGTGGTTCCGGACTATACACAGATGTGTTGTGGTTTGACCAGCTTGGCTTCTTATCTGTCTTCACAACACAGATCTGGGCTCAAGTCTGGGTCTTTTTGGCAGCTGCGCTATTTGCCGGTGTAGTGGTCTGGCTAAACATTTACTTGGCCTGGCGTTTGAGACCTATCTATGCCACAGGTAATGACTTCTTCGGAAGAGACCTGACTGAATATCGCGACATTCTTGACCGTCTGCGCAAAAGAGTGTTCTTCGTGGTTCCAGTTGCGATTGCCGCGTTTATTGGTACTTCACAGAGTTCTGAGTGGCAGTCTGTTGTTCTATTCCTGAACAGCACTCCAGCTGGTGTATTAGATCCGGAGTTCAACCTAGATGTGAGCTTCTACCTCTTTGATTTACCTTTCTATATCGTCTTGGTTTCTTACCTAACAGTTGTTACATTCTTCGCTTTAATTCCAGCAATCTTGTTGCAGTTGGTTTACGGAGGAATAAAGTTCAACGGTAAGCAATCAACCTTTACAAGATCTGCTCGAGTCCAGATTTCTGCCCTAGCTGCTGTATTCATGGTCTTGCTTGGTGCAACAATTTGGTTGGGTCAGTATGAAACTATGACTAGCTCCGCTGGTCTGTTCACTGGTGCAACCTACTCAGATGTGAATGCAAGCATTCCAGCAGCTCAAATCTTGACTGCTATTTCTTTCGTTGTTGCCTTGCTCTTCCTAGCAACTGCAGTGATAGCTAAGTGGAGATTAGCGATTCTTGGAACATCTTTGATGCTGGTTCTTTCTGTAATTCTTGGTGGCGTATGGCCAAGCATCGTTCAGTCTTTCCAGGTAGTTCCTAACGAAAGAACTCTGGAAGCTGAATACATTCAGAGAAACATTGAAGCCACCAGAGCTGCTTACGGTCTAGATAAAGTTCAGACTGTTGAGTACGACGCAAAGACAACAGCGACTGCTGGTGCTTTAAAGAAGGATGCGCAAACTGCAGCACAAATCAGAATCTTGGACCCGAACCTAGTTAGCTCTTCATTCAAGCAACTAGAGCAGTACCGTCAGTACTACGGTTTTGAAAATCACCTAGATGTTGATCGTTACAAGATCAACGGCAAGGTTCAGGACACTGTACTTGCTGTTCGAGAACTCAACCAATCAGGTCTAGGTACTTCACAGTCTTGGTATAACAACGTGGTTGTTTTCACCCACGGTTATGGAATTGTTGCGGCATACGGAAACCAGCGTTCACCTGATGGTCAGCCTGTGTTCCTTCAGTCTGGAATTCCTTCAAAGGGCCTTCTGGGTGAATATGAGCCACGCATTTACTTTGGCGAGAGTTCACCTCCTTACTCAATTGTTGGAGCTCCAGAAGGTGCAGCTGACAAAGAGCTGGACTACCCAGCTGGTGAAGACAGTGAATCAACCGATCAGCAGACCATGACCACCTTCAAGGGTGGTGGCGGGCCTAGGCTTGACGATATTTTCAAGCGTTTGTCTTACGCTCTAAAGTTCCAGAGCGAACAGATCCTGCTATCTGATGCTGTTAGTGATGCCTCTCAGATTCTTTACAACCGTAGCCCTAGAGAGCGTGTTGCTCAGGTTGCACCATACCTAACTCTGGACAATGACATTTACCCTGCAATCGTTGAGGGCAAAGTTGTCTGGATTGTTGATGGTTACACAACCTCAGCTAACTACCCATATTCAAGAGCTGAAAACTTTGACAGTGTGATTGCGGATAGCTCAACTAACTCACCGATTCGTAGAAGCACCATCAACTACATCCGTAACTCAGTTAAGGCAACAGTTGATGCTTACGACGGTTCTGTGAAGCTTTACGCATGGGATGAAGAAGATCCAATTCTGAAGACCTGGATGAAGGTATTCCCAAATACTGTTAGCCCTGTTTCAGAAATGTCAGGTTCTCTTCTTTCTCACGTTCGATATCCTGCAGATTTATTCAAGATGCAGCGTGGAGTTCTAGGTCAGTACCACGTGACTGACTCTGGTGCTTTCTACTCACAGCAGGATGCTTGGATGACTCCTAATGACCCAGTTGATCAAGGAACAGGAACTGGCTCACTTCAGCCTCCTTACTACCTAACTCTTCAGGTGCCAACTCAGGAGAAGCCATCGTTCTCGATCTACTCAACATTTATTCCTAAGTCCACAGGTGATGCAAGCCGTAACGTTCTAACTGGCTATCTCGTTGCTGACTCGGATGCGGGAGATAAAGACGGAGTTGTTTCAGATCACTATGGAAAGCTTCGACTGTTAACCCTTCCTAGAACGACAATCGTTCCAGGACCTGGTCAAGTGCAGAACAACTTCAACTCAGACAGCGAGGTTTCTAAACTTCTAAACATTCTGAGACAGGGTTCAACCAAGGTGCTCAACGGTAACCTATTGACTCTGCCTCTTGGTGGTGGACTGCTTTACGTCCAGCCGGTATACATCCAGTCAACTGGTGAAACTTCGTTCCCTCTTCTAAAGAAAGTCCTTGTTGCCTTCGGTGACAAGATTGCCTTTGAAGACAACCTAGATTCAGCTCTGAACGCGTTGTTCTCTGGAAGCTCTGGAACTGGTGGGGAAGTTATTCCACCAATTGACCCAGGCCAGACCGCTGATCAGCAGTTAGCCACAGCTCTAGCCAACGCTCGTCAAGCCATGCTTGATAAGGATGAGGCTATGAAAGCTGGAGACTGGACTGCCTACGGTAAAGCAGATGCACGTTTGAAGGCTGCAATTTCTGCCGCTCTGGAGGCAAGCAAGTAGTAATGGTTTTGTGGTAGGCTGAAACTTCGCCGCGGGGTGGAGCAGTTCGGTAGCTCGCCGGGCTCATAACCCGGAGGTCGTAGGTTCAAATCCTGCCTCCGCAACCAATAGTGAAAAGGTCCCAACGAAAGTTGGGGCCTTTTCTTCATATCTGTTCATAACTTCAATCAGGTTTTCTTGGAAGTTTGTATGCTCCTTTGATGCTTGTGCTTGCATCTATTGTTCTTTCCAGTTCTGCCTGGGTTTCTAGTCCTAGCTGTCCACCAGCTTTCAGCATGGTCAACACAAGTGTTGGAGCAATCAGTAACTCATCTCAACTGAATCTTTGTGTCTCGAAGGCCACCCTCGTCAAAGGGTCAAATGGTTCAGTAAACCTCGTTCTTGGTTCTCAAGTTAGTAGTGCACCACGATGTCTCGTATATCCGAATGGTTTGAGCCTTGATCTAACCTTCGGCTTACTATCCTCAGGTCACGTTGGCTGTTGGAGTCTCTATCCGCCTTATCAACCGGTTGCAATTGTGAACGTTGGAAGGCCAAGTCAAACCAAGTTGCAGTCAGTTCTAAAATCCTTTCGACCCGATATTCCAAGAATCTTCATGAAACCTGAAAAAAATGTTCAGATCGCAACGAACGTATTGTTCTCTTCGTCTGCTAAAACTCAAGTAATCAAAACAAAATTGCTCACCCTGCCTGCTCAAATTCGCTTCACGCCAATTAGATACCGATGGGGAATTAGCCAAGGCGGGGAGTCACCTAAGTTCAGCAGTTTGGCACAGCCAACCTTTAAGCCAACCGTGGCTGGCGATGCCAAAGCCACACTCGCAGTCACCTATTCCATCGAGTACTCATTCACGGGGCTCACTAACTGGACCAGAGTAAGGCCAGACATTCTGTCGAATGCCAGCCCATTTAGTTTCAAGATTGGGGAAGATAAAGCTCCAGAAAAAGCAAAAGAGCCGCCAAGGCTAGTAAACAGGCCTTGTGAATTGGGGTCTAAAGCTTGGCGTTGCTGATTTTCAGTTCTTTGTCAGCCGATATTCATACAATTATGTAGTTGCCTACATAGGGTGGAAGTTCGAGCAAATAGATCAAGGAGTCCAGAATGACAGATAACAAAGGTCACTTTAATACTCAGTTTCTTGGCGAGCCTGTAAAACTCCCTGCCCAATCAGTCGGCGCACCTACTCCTGCCACTCGCAAGGCCCCGACCAAACTAGTCATTGTTTTGATAGCCGCTATTGGTTCAATCCTTGGTGCTTACCTTGGCGCATATGGCGCAACAGGTTCATTACCTTTTCTTTCTTCTACTCAGAACGTCGTGATCAATAACCCAAGCAGTGTCAACTGGGTTTCAGCTGCTGCTGCCAAGGGTCTTCCATCGGTTGTGACTCTTTCTGTTGCTAGCCGTGATGGTGCGGGAACTGGTTCAGGTGTTGTTCTAACTAGTGATGGATACATCCTCACTAACGCTCACGTTGTTACCATCAACGGCAAAACAGACGGTGTGAGAATTGAAATCAAAACTTCAGCTGGAAAAATCTTTAGAGCAACAATTGTCGGCACTGATCCAACCAATGACCTTGCAGTAATCAAGGTCAGAGGCTCTGGCTTTACTCCGATCGAATTCGCTGACAGCTCGGCTATAAACGTAGGTGACTTTGCTGTTGCTATCGGCTCGCCTCTTGGCTATGACGCAACTGTAACCTCGGGAGTGATTTCAGCGATGAACAGAACGATTTCTGTTGAATCATCAGCTGCTCCAGATGATGGTGGTTCAAGCCTTCAACTATGGCAGGACCAGAACGATGTCCCACCGGTGAATCTTGATGTCATTCAGACCGATGCTGCAATCAACCCAGGAAACTCTGGAGGTGCTCTAGTCAATGACAAAGGTCAACTGATTGGTATCAACGTTGCTATTGCAAGTTCATCAAGTGTTTCTGGTGAAGCAGGAAACATCGGTGTTGGTTTCGCAATTCCATCTAATGTTGCTAAGCGTGTTGCCGATGCAATCATCGAGACCGGCAAGGTTAGCCACGGTCTATTAGGCGCAATGGTCAACGATGCGAAGTTCTCAGAGTTTTCAGGATCATTTAGCGTTGGTGCTCAAATCCAAGAACTTTCTCCTGGTGGTCCAGCTGAAAAGTCAGGACTCAAAGTTGGAGATGTCGTTATTGAGTGTGAGGGTAAAGCCATTGATGGCGCTAAAACACTTACCGCTGCAATCAGATCAAACCCAGCGTTTTCGGTAGTTAAGCTCAAAGTCCTTCGAGATGGAGAAGAAATTACTATTTCAGTCACTCTTGGCGACGCATCAGAGATTAACTAATAGTTCGTTATCTGTCGTTAGTTCTGGCAAACTAAAGGTATGTCAACGATGCCATCTGTTCAGTACTCAATAACTATTCGTCTGGAAGCTCCTGCAAAGAACACTGCAGTCAGTGAGCTAACCTCCATAATCGAGCGTGCAGGTGGCTCTGTAACAGCAGTGGACGTCAACCACTCTGATGCTGAACGTGTAAGAATCGACCTCACCTGTGCCTGCACTAACTCAGAGCACGCTGAACAGATTGTTGACAAGCTAAAACAAATTGAAGGTGTTGTCGTTGGCAAGGTCTCTGACCGAACATTCCTAGCTCACCTTGGTGGAAAGTTGACCATTGAGTCCAAGCTTCCTATTCGTAACCGTGACGATCTTTCCCTGATCTACACACCAGGGGTAGCCCGTATCTGTGAAGCAATTGTGAAAGACCCGACAGATGCTAGAAGGCTCACCATCAAGAGAAACACAATCGCTGTTGTTAGTGATGGCTCTGCAGTCCTTGGTCTTGGAAACATAGGGCCACTCGCGGCTCTTCCGGTTATGGAGGGTAAGGCAGCTCTATTCAAGCGTTTTGCCAACATTGATGCTTTTCCTATTTGTCTAGATACTCAGGACACTGAGGAAATCGTTCGAACTGTCAAAGCAATCGCACCAGTTTTCGCAGGTATCAACCTAGAAGATATTTCCGCTCCTAGATGTTTTGAAATTGAAGAACGTCTTCGTGCTGAATTGGACATTCCTGTGTTCCATGATGATCAGCATGGAACAGCAATTGTTTGTCTTGCTGCCTTGAGAAACGCTCTGAAGGTTGTTGGCAAAAACATTTCTGATGTTCATCTTGTGATGAGTGGTGCTGGTGCTGCTGGAACTGCTGTCTTGAAGTTACTGTTTGCGGCAGGGCTGAAGCATGCCACCGTAGCTGACCAAAAGGGAATCATTCATGATGGTAGAGGCGACATAAAGGCGGGTTCTTCTCTAGCGTGGATTGCGACAAACACAAATGCTGAACGCAAGAGCGGAACACTGAAGGAAGCTCTAGTTGGTGCTGATGTCTTTATCGGAGTTTCAGCTGGAAATCTTTTGACTGCAGATGATATTCAAAAGATGGCACCTGGTTCTATTGTTTTTGCTCTAGCTAACCCAACACCAGAGATTGATCCAGCTCAGGCAGCAAAGTTCGCTGCTGTGGTTGCAACTGGTCGAAGTGACTTTGCTAACCAGATCAATAACGTCTTAGCTTTCCCAGGTTTCTTCAGAGGACTGTTGGACGCCGGTGCTAACATCATCACAGAGAAGATGCTGCTTGCAGCGGCTGATGCATTAGCTACCTGTGTTGAGGCAGATGAGTTGAATGCATCGTATATTGTCCCTAGCGTTTTCCACGCAGATGTGACGCAAAGAGTTGCAGATGCAGTTCGCATGGCTTCTAAGCAGTAAAGGTATAAATGGAACAGCAAACAATCAACAAGCCTTCAGTAGCTATTGATCCTCAGACTCAGAACATTGAGCCAGGCGATCACGAGAGATACTCTCACTACGTAAGAAAAGACAAGGTTGTTGAGTCTGCAGTTATGGGTAACCCAGTTGTTGCCCTGTGTGGAAAAGTTTGGATTCCTAGCCGAGACCCTGAAAAGTTCCCTGTTTGCCCAGAATGCAAAGACGTTTATGAGCAAATGAAGAAAAACGAAGAAGGCAAGGGCTCAGGCGACGAATAATCTTTCGCCAATAGACTAAACCAGTGAACAATTCACCTATAGGTATCTTTGACTCTGGAGTCGGTGGTTTAACTGTTGCTCGAGCAATCATCGATCAGTTACCTCATGAATCAGTCATTTACCTAGGTGACACCGCTAATACTCCTTACGGAACCAAGACAATCCAAGAAGTAAGAACGCTTGCCCTTGATGTTATGGATCGTTTAGTTGATGAAGGCGTCAAGCTTCTAGTTATTGCCTGCAACACGGCATCTGCTGCAGTGTTACGAGATGCTCGTGAAAGATACACCGAGGGCAGAGGCATTCCAGTTGTTGAAGTTATTCAGCCCGCTGTTCGAAGAGCAGTGGCTGCAACTCGTAATGGCAAGGTTGGTGTTATCGGAACAACCGCAACCATAACTTCAAGAGCATATGAGGATGCATTTGCCGCAGCTGTTGATTTTGAGTTGACTAGCGCTGCTTGCCCAGAGTTTGTTGATTATGTTGAGCGTGGTGTTACCTCAGGGCCTGAGCTGATTGCTCTTGCCGAAACTTATCTTGCGCCAATCAAGAATGCCGATGTTGACACACTTGTTCTTGGTTGCACTCACTATCCGCTTCTAACTGGAGCACTTTCATACGTAATGGGGGAGAACGTCACATTAGTTTCAAGTGCTGAAGAAACTGCCAAAGATGTTTATAGAACCCTGGTCGCACACAATCTTCTAAGAACAGATAAAGCAAAGCCATCGCTTCGATTCCAGGCAACCGGTGATGCTCAGAGTTTTACTACCCTTGCCAGAAGGTTCTTAGGCCCAGAAGTTCAAAGTGTTGAGCAGATTCAATAACAGGTAGGAAATCAAATGAGTAGAGCAGATGGACGCAGTGCAGATCAGTTACGTCAAGTAACCATTGAGCGTAACTGGAGCGAGCACGCAGAAGGTTCAGCACTAATCTCTTTTGGTTCAACCAAGGTTCTTTGCACAGCATCTTTTACCCCTGGTGTTCCTCGCTGGAAAGTTGGTAAGGGTGAGGGTTGGGTAACAGCTGAATATGCGATGTTGCCTAGAGCAACTCATGACCGTAATGATCGTGAATCAGTTAGAGGAAAGATTGGCGGGAGAACCCACGAGATTTCAAGGCTGATTGGCCGAGCACTCAGAGCTGCAGTTGATTTCAAGGCACTAGGGGAAAACACCATAGTTATCGACTGTGATGTTCTGCAAGCGGATGGTGGAACTAGAACCGCTGCAATCACGGGAGCGTATGTAGCTCTTGTAGATGCAGTGAACTATGGCATCGAGCATGGACACATCCCAGCTAAGAACAAAGTAATCGTTGATTCCATTGCAGCTATTTCAGTGGGCATCATCGATGGAACACCAATGCTTGATCTTGCCTACACAGAAGATGTGCGAGCAGAGACAGACATGAACGTTGTTGTCACAGGCCAAGGAAAGTTCGTTGAAGTTCAGGGGACCGCTGAGGGCGTTGCCTTCGATAGAGCAGAACTCGATGCTCTTCTAGACCTTGCTCTGATTGGAACTAGAGAACTAACGGAGATTCAGAAGACAAGCTTGGGTCAAAACTAATAATGCAAATTGTTTTAGCAACCCATAACCAAGGCAAGGTTCAAGAACTCAGAGCCATCTTAGAACCTGTTGGTTTAGATCTGATTGGCTATGACGGCCCTGAACCAGTTGAAGATGGGATCTCTTTTCTAGAGAATGCACTTATCAAGGCAAGGGCTGCTCACAAACACACAGGACTTCCTGCTTTAGCTGATGATTCTGGTTTAGCGGTTGAGATTCTCGGTGGAGCACCTGGTATCTTCACAGCGATCTGGTCAGGAACCAAAGACAATGTTGCGAATAGAAGACTTCTGCTTGCTCAGCTAAAGGACATTGCATCTGAACACAGAGCAGCTTCATTTGTTTGCACTATCGCTCTAGTTACTGATGATGGTGAAATAAGTTTCACTGGAGTATGGCCAGGTGTTATAGCTACTGAAGAACGCGGCACCAATGGTCATGGTTATGATCCGGTGTTTATTCCAGAAGGATTCACTCAAACTGCGGCCGAACTAGAACCAGAAGTTAAGAATGCACTTAGTCACAGAGCACAAGCTTTAAGCGGACTGATTAGTTACTTTAGAAGCTAGTTTTTCTGTTCTTGCCTTTATAACTTCTAGCACAACTGGAATAAAGGAAATTGCGACTAGACCTAGAGTCACAAGAATCACGTTTTCTCTAACGAATGGAATGCTTCCCAAGAAGTAGCCGATTAGTGGAACTATCAATCCCCAAGATGCTGCACCAATGAGGTTGTATCGAAGGTAGTAGGCATATTTCATCTGACCTACTCCTGCAGCTACAGGAATGAAGGTTCTCATAACTGGAACAAAGTGAGCAAAGATAACTGCTTTCGCTCCATACTTCACAAAGAACGCTTGAGCACGAACAGCGTTGTCTTGACTAAAGAATTTTGAATCTGGTCTCTTGAAGATTGCAGGTCCTGCTTTTCTTCCTATGAAGTATCCGAGCTGGTCGCCAATCACTGCCGATACTGAAATCACGATGCAGGCCAGCCAGATCGGAAAATCGATAACCCCAGCACCAATCATGACTCCAACAGCAAATAGGAGAGAGTCACCACCTGGCATGATGACACCGATAAAGAGCCCAGTTTCAGCCATGACCACAAGGCTGACCAATATCATGGCGGCTGGGCCCATTCCTGCTAGGACGGACTCAAAATCGAAATGCAGTATGTCGTTTATATTCACGTGCCCCCAGCAGGAATCGAACCTGCGCCCCCGCCTCCGGAGGGCGGTGCTCTATCCCCTGAGCTATGGGGGCTTAGCGGATAAGCCCAGACTACCAGCCGTCTATCCATTAGGGCAGTGCCCCCTTATGGCCTTTACGGGCACTTTGGTAGACTTGGGGCATTACCGGCGTAGGCGTTGTGGCCTTGAAGCCCAATCAATCTACTCCCCAAAGTAAAGGTGCATCACGTGACCCCTGCAGATCTATCCAGTCACATTCTTGCCATCCTGGGCTCTCTGCAGTCCCAGGGCAAGTTGTCGACTATTGAACTGCCATCTGAGGTCATCGTTGAAAGACCAAAGAATCGTGACCACGGTGACTGGGCAACAAATGTTGCAATGCAGTGGGCTGTGAAGCTTGGGTCAAACCCTAGAGAGTTAGCAGTGTTGTTAGCTAAAGAACTTGAAAGCGTAGCCGGCATTTCAAAGGTAGATGTTGCAGGTCCTGGTTTTATAAACATCACACTCAGTGCAGCTGCTGCTGGAGAACTTGCTAAGCAAATTGTTCAAGCCGGTGATTCTTATGGTCTAGGAAATCTTCTTGCTGGAATCAAGATGAACCTAGAGTTCGTTTCAGCGAATCCAACGGGACCTATTCACATCGGAGGAACTCGTTGGGCAGCAGTTGGCGATTCACTAGCCCGAATTTTTGAAGCACAAGGAGCAAAGGTCACTAGAGAGTATTACTTCAATGACCACGGTGCGCAGATTGATAGGTTCGCCAGATCACTACTAGCTGCTGCAAGAAATGAAGATGCACCTGAAGATGGTTACTCCGGTGAATACATCAACCAGATCGCTAAAGCAGTAGTGGAGAAGCACCCTAATGCAACCTCACTACCTGAGGATGAAGCTAAAGAAACTTTCAGAGCAGCTGGCGTTGACCTAATGTTTGGGGAGATTCGTGAATCCCTAGAGAAGTTCGGTGTTCACTTCGATGTCTTCTTCCACGAGAACTCGCTCTATGAGCAGGGTGCTGTCCAGAAAGCCATTGAAAGACTTAGAACCTTAGGTCACATTTATGACCAAGATGGTGCTGTTTGGTTGCGCTCAACAACATTTGGTGATGACAGAGATCGTGTTGTTATCAAGAGTGATGGAGAAGCAGCATACATTGCAGGAGATCTTGCTTACTACCTAGATAAGCGTGAACGTGGATTTGATCAAGCTATTTACATGCTTGGTGCTGACCACCACGGTTATGTGCAGAGAATGATGGCGATGTGTGCAGCATTCGGTGATGAGCCTGGTGTGAATCTTGAGATTCTTATTGGTCAACTAGTGAACCTAGTCAAAGACGGTGAACCAGTTCGTATGTCTAAGCGCGCGGGTACTGTTGTCACAATGGAAGATCTTGTTGATGCGGTTGGAGTGGATGCAGCTAGATATGCGCTAACCAGATCTTCAATCAACTCAATGGTTGATATTGATCTTGATCAACTATCTAAGAAGACCAACGACAACCCTGTGTTTTATGTGCAGTACGCACACGCTAGAACCAAGCAGGTTGCTAACAACGCTGTCTCGCTAGCAGTTGATGACAGTGAGTTTGACCCAAGTCTGCTAACTCACGAAAGTGAATCAAACCTTTTGGCTGCTCTTGCCAGGTTCCCAGCAGTTATGGCGCACTCATCTACTGAACGAGCACCGCACCTGGTTGCTAGATATCTTGAAGAAGTTGCCGGTGTTTATCACCGCTGGTATGACGCATGTCGTGTAACACCGCTTTCAGGTAATGCAGTCGAGTCCGTGCACAGAACGAGACTTTGGTTGAATAACGCTGCTTCTGTGGTTCTAGCTAATGGACTAAAGGTCCTAGGCGTAAGTGCACCGGAGCGGATGTAATGAATAACAATCAACTTGCTCCTGCGTGGTTAGAAAAACCTCAAGATGTGAATAGCTTTGCGCCAGGCATTTGGCCGAAGAGCTTCAAAAGAGAATCCGATGGAAATGTTTCTATCGGTGGTAATGCTGTTGGCGACTTAGTTGCTCAGTTTGGCTCTCCGCTTTACGTTTTAGATAAAACTGAATTCTTTGATCGAGCAAACCAGATCATCAAAGCTTTCTCAGTGGCAGCAGCCAAGCGTGAGACAACATCAAAGATTTACTATGCGAGCAAGGCATTCCTTTCTACTGAGGTAGTGCGCTGGGTGGATGAACTCGGTATGAACATTGATGTGTCATCCGGTGGTGAACTAGCCGTTGCGCTAGCCGGGGGAATTGACCCTAAGCGAATTGGTCTGCACGGTAACAACAAATCCCACAGTGAAATCGGTAGAGCAGTATCTGCTGGTGTTGGCGTGATTGTTATTGACAGCGATATCGAAATCGAAAGAATTGCCTCAGCTGCTGGAGCGCAAGACAGAATCCAGCCGGTGAGACTCAGAGTTAACAGTGGTGTTCATGCCCATACCCACGAGTATCTTGCTACTGCTAGAGAAGACCAGAAGTTCGGGATTGCCATGGCTGATGTTCCTTCGCTGGTTGAAAAGATCAGATCACACAAGCACCTACAGTTCCTAGGTTTACATTCACATATTGGTTCACAGATTTTTGCTGTTGAAGGTTTCGTTGAAGCAGCCAAGCGTCTTGTTAGCCTGCAGGCAGAGCTTCTCAAGGGCGGGCCAGTGCCAGAGATGAACCTAGGTGGAGGCTTTGGTGTTGCTTACACCCCAGCAGATAAGCCACTTGAGATCGAAGATGTTGCCAAGGCGATCACTGACGCAGTAGCTGACGAGTGTGAAAAGTACGGTATTCCAATTCCAGTTCTCGCCTATGAGCCAGGTCGAGCAATTGTTGGACCTAGCGGAATAACTCTTTATAACGTTGGAACCACTAAAGATGTTCTTGTTGGTGAAGATGCTGAAGTTAGAAAGTATGTCAGCATCGATGGTGGCATGAGTGATAACGCTAGACCCGCCCTCTATGGAGCTGATTACAGCGTTTCTCTGGTTTCTAGAGAATCAAAAGCAGCACCAGCGCTATCTCGTGTTGTTGGTAAACACTGTGAGTCAGGAGATATCGTTGTCAAAGACGCATATCTTCCTGAAGATGTTGCGCCTAATGACCTATTAGCTGTTGCGACCACTGGCGCATACTGTTTCTCTCTAGCTAGTAATTACAACTACCTAGCAAGAGCAGCCGTTGTTGCGGTTTCTAATGGCAAAGTAGATCTAATCGTTAGATCTGAGACTGAAGAAGATCTACTCGCAAGAGATGTAAAGGTGTCAAGATGATTGAGTATCGTCCACTAAGAGTTGCTCTTCTAGGAGCAGGTTCTGTTGGCTCTCAGGTAGCCAGACTTATTCTCGAAAACAAAGATGAGCTTGCTGCTCGAGTTGGTGCAGAACTTCAGTTAGCTGGAGTGCTAGTTAGAGATAAGCGTGCCGCAAGAAACTATGGCATTCCTCAAGATCTAATCACAACTGAAGCAGATCAACTAATTCTTGGTGCTGACATTGTTATTGAAGTAATGGGTGGCATTGAACCAGCTAGAACTTATATCTTGGCAGCACTTAACTCAGGCAGCGATGTCATCACAGCTAACAAGGCTCTCTTGGCAACTCATGGAACAGAGCTATTTGATGTAGCTGAACAAGTTGGTGCTCAACTTTACTTTGAGGCAGCCGTTGCTGGAGCAATTCCAATTATTAGACCGCTGCGTGAATCTCTTGCGGGAGATAAAGTCAAGCGCATCATGGGTATTGTCAATGGTTCAACTAACTTCATTCTTGACCGTATGGATACAACTGGTTCAACTCTTGAAGATGCTATGGCTGAAGCAACCAAACTAGGTTATCTAGAAGCAGATCCTGCGCTGGATGTTGAAGGTTACGATGCCGCTCAAAAAGCAGCCATCTTGGCATCTCTTGCTTTCCATACTGAAGTTCCTCTGGAGAAGGTTTACCGTGAGGGAATTACAAAAGTTACTCAAGCTCAGATTGCTGCAGCTAAGCGAGATGGTTATGTAATCAAGCTTCTAGCAATCTGCGAAAAGATTGCTGCCGACAGCCAGAATCCAGAAGAAGGAATTTCAGTTCGCGTTTATCCTGCAATGGTTCCACTAGAGCATCCACTGGCTGCAGTTCGCGGAGCGTTCAACGCTGTATTCGTCGAAGCAGAAGCTGCTGGAAGCCTAATGTTCTATGGTGCAGGAGCTGGTGGTATTCAAACAGCATCAGCTGTGATGGGTGATCTTGTTTCTGCTGCTAAGCGTCACGTTGCTGGTGGACCTGGTTTGGCTGACTCAGTGCACGCTGAATTAGAAGTTTTACCAATTAGCCGAATCAAGACTCGCTACCAAATTACTTTGGAAGTTACTGACCAGCCTGGTGTTCTGGCATCGGTTGCAAACATATTTGCTTCACACAATGTTTCTATCGAAACAGTTGAACAGTCTTCAAAGATGATTCAGGCAGAAACTACTGCTTGGCTTGAAATTGGAACTCATGAGGCTAGCGATAAATCGTTAGCTGCTGTAGTAAGTGAACTCGACGCCAGTGCTGCCGTTGAACAAATCACCTCTGTTATCAGAGTTGAAGGAGTATAAAAATGGCACAGCAATGGCGTGGAGTTATCAACGAGTATTTTGATCGATTGGATATTGCTCCTGGCACCAAGGTAATTACTTTGGGTGAGGGTGGAACACCTTTGGTTGAAGCTCCTGCACTAGCAAAGCTCGTTGGAGCAGCGGAAGTATGGCTAAAGGTTGAAGGCATGAACCCAACCGGTTCATTCAAAGATCGTGGCATGACCATGGCGGTTACAAAGGCTGTTGCTCATGGAGCTAAGGCTGTTATTTGTGCATCAACTGGTAACACCTCAGCTAGTGCTGCTGCATATGCAGCTGCTGCTGGAATCAAATCTGTAGTTCTTATCCCTGAGGGCAAAATCACCATGGGTAAGTTAGCTCAAGCAGTTGCTCATAAGGCAGAGATTTTGCAGGTGCGAGGTAACTTCGATGACTGCTTGGTTTTGGCTCGTGAACTAAGTGAAAACTACGCTGTGCACCTAGTGAACTCGGTGAACCCTGACCGTATTGAAGGGCAGAAAACAGCCAGCTTTGAGGTAGTTGAGTCTTTAGGCTTTGCTCCTGATTTCCATGTGATGCCGGTTGGTAATGCGGGTAACTACAGTGCCTATTTCAAGGGTTACCTTGAAGAGTTCAACGAGGGTAACATCAAGGGCGTTCCTGTGATGTGGGGCTTCCAAGCAGAGGGTTCAGCACCTTTTGTTGCAGGTCACCCGATTGCTAACCCAGAAACTATTGCAACTGCTATTCGTATTGGTAACCCAGCTTCTTGGGATCTAGCTCTGAGTGCTCAAGATTGCAGCAGGGGAGAGTTCGGAGCAGTTACCGATGAAGAGATTCTCTGGATGCACCGGTTCCTATCTAATGAGGTTGGTGTCTTCGTTGAGCCTTCTTCAGCGACTGGTGCAGCTGGTCTATTCAAAAATTCAAAGCTGGGCAAAGTTCCTGCAAATGCCAAGATTGTTGTCACCGTCACAGGTCACGGTCTAAAAGATGTTGGTTGGGCTTTGAAGGATGCTTACGGAAATGACATTTCTCCGACCTCTTGTTCCAAGGAAACAGGCGAAGTTGCAGAGCTTCTTGGATTGGATAAAAACTAATGCGTTTAGATCAAGCCAATGCGATGCTGGGTAGAAAAGTTGTTGTCAAAGTTCCAGCAACAACAGCAAACCTAGGTCCAGGGTTTGACACACTCGGCATGGCACTTTCTTTTTATGACGAACTTGAAGTTCAAGCAGTAGATGCTCTTGATGCTCAGGTTGAAGTTATTGGTGAAGGTCAAGGTGAAGTTCCAACTGGCGATGAGAATCTAGTAGTTAAAGCTATTGCCTACACTTTTCAATATCTAAGACAACCTTTACCTGGTCTAAGACTTAGAGCACACAACTTTATTCCGCACGGTAGGGGAATGGGTTCTTCAGGAGCTGCAGTAGTTTCAGGAATTATGGCAGCCAAGGGATTACTTGAAGGAATTGTTGAGATAACTCCAACTCAGCTTCTTGAAATTGCAACCAAGCTTGAAGGTCATCCAGACAACGTCGCTCCAGCACTATTCGGTGGCCTAACTATTGCTTGGCAAGATGAGAACGGACCTAAGCATAAGAAGCTCTTTGTGCACAGAGGGGTCTCACCATTAGTTCTAGTTCCTAAGAACAAAATGTCCACAGAACTGGCAAGATCACTTCAGCCTGACTCTGTTCCGCACGATGATGCTGTGTTCAACGTTTCAAGATCAGCACTTCTTATTGCCGCTCTAACCCAGAGTCCAGAGTTACTTCTAGCAGCTACAGAAGACCGTTTGCACCAGGCATACAGGGCTAAAGCCATGCCTGAAACTGACGCTCTAATCACCGCTCTTCGTAATTCCGGACATGCTGCTGTGGTTTCAGGGGCAGGGCCTTCAGTGTTGGTTTTGGCCAGTGATCCGGCCCAAAGACTTGCTGCAGCAAGCCTCGCATCTGAACTTTTCCCTAGTTGGAGCCCTTTAATGTTGGCTGTAGACTTCAAAGGTGCTACTGTAGCAACGTACACAAATCTTGGGGCTAACAAATAGCCATCCAAAATCAGATCCCGTAAAAACTTACGGTTCCTGCATGACAAGGGTCATGCAACAAGCAATCCACCTCAAACAAGAAACCGATTGCTAAATAAGAAAGAGTCAAACAAACATGGATGAAGTCCAAAAAGAAAATTCACCAAAGAGAACCCGTCGCGTAACTGCAGTTCCTGCAACCGACGCACCAGCTGAAGCTAAGAAGCCAGCTCGTTCTCGTAAGAGTGAAGAAGCCCCTGCGGCAGCTGCTGAAACAAAGTCTCCTGATGCAGCACCAGAGCGTACTAACACTAGAACTCGCAACCGTTCAGCAGATTCTGCTGAGTCAGCTCCTAAGGCTGAAGGTTCACAGGAATCAAGTTCAGAGCGTCCTAATCGTGACCGTGAAGTTGATAGCGAACGTCCAGAGCGTTCTGAAAGAAATGAACGTCAGGGTCAGAACCGTAACCGTAACCGTAACCGCAACCGTGGTGGCGGCAACGATCGCTTCCGTGACCGTGGTCCAAGAAGAAACAACGAGCGAGATGAAGTTGATACCGAGATATCTCCAGATGATGTATTAGTACCTGTAGCGGGTATCTTGGACATCCTGGACAACTACGCATTCGTTCGCACCTCAGGCTACCTAGCTGGTCCTAACGATGTTTATGTATCCCTTGGTCAGGTAAAGAAGTATTCACTTCGTAAGGGTGACGCTGTTGTCGGTGCAATTCGTCAGCCTCGTGAAGGTGACTCACCGTCAAGAACTAAGTTCAACGCAATTGTTCGGGTTGACACTGTTAATGGTCAGACTCCTGAAGAGGCAGCAAACCGTGTTGAATTTGGTAAATTGACTCCGCTATATCCTCAGGTGCGTCTGCGTCTAGAGACAGAGCCAAACAAGCTTTCAACTCGAATCATTGACCTGGTAGCTCCTATTGGTAAGGGTCAGCGTGGACTTATCGTTTCACCTCCTAAGGCAGGTAAGACTCTAGTTCTGCAGGCGATTGCAAACTCAATTGCTGTAAACAACCCAGAGGTTCACCTAATGGTTGTGCTAGTTGATGAGCGTCCTGAAGAAGTTACTGACATGCAGAGAACAGTTAAGGGTGAAGTTATTGCTTCTACTTTTGACCGTCCAGCAGAAGATCACACAACTGTCGCAGAGCTTGCAATCGAAAGAGCGAAGCGTCTAGTTGAGATGGGCCACGACGTAGTTGTGTTGCTTGACTCAATTACTCGTCTAGGTCGTGCATACAACCTTTCAGCTCCAGCTTCTGGTCGAATTCTTTCCGGTGGTGTTGATTCATCAGCACTTTACCCACCTAAGCGTTTCTTTGGTGCAGCTAGAAACATTGAAGACGGTGGATCACTAACCATCCTTGCAACCGCTCTTGTTGAGACTGGTTCAAAGATGGATGAGGTTATCTTCGAAGAGTTCAAGGGAACTGGAAACATGGAACTTCGTCTTTCACGTTCACTTGCTGACAAGAGAATCTTCCCAGCTGTTGATGTGAACGCATCTGGTACTCGTCGTGAAGAAATGTTGATGAGCCCTGATGAGACCAAGATTGTTTGGAAGCTTCGTCGTGCTCTAGCTGGTCTTGAGCAGCAGCAAGCACTTGAGCTAGTTCTAAACCGTCTAAAGGAAACTAAGAGCAACGTTGAGTTCCTAATGATGGTTCAGAAGTCAATGCCTGTAGCAAGCGGATCTGAAAGCGAATAATGTTATCTTCAGTCCAGGCTTTACTGGCTGAACATGCAGAGTTGCAACAGCAGCTTTCAGAGGCCTCAGTCCACGCCAACCCAGTTCTTGCAAAGAAACTTAACCGCAGGTATGCCGAGCTAAATGCAATTGTTTCGGCTTACCATGTGGTTAATGAAACGCAGGCTGATCTTGACGCTGCAAAAGATATGGCTAAGGAAGATGAGAGCTTTGCTGATGAAGTTCCAGCAATGGAAGAAAAACTCCACGAAGCTACAGAAAAACTTCGCAGACTACTAATCCCTAGAGACCCTGACGATGGCCGCGATGTCATTATGGAAATCAAAGCAGGTGAAGGTGGTGCTGAGTCAGCACTATTCGCAGCCGACTTGTTCAGAATGTATATCCAGTATGCGAACAGCAAGGGCTGGAAGACAGAAATCCTCGACAAGAACGAATCAGATCTTGGTGGATACAAAGACGTCCAGATTGCTATCAAAGGCAAGTCATCTGATCCTGCTGAAGGAGTATGGGCTCACCTGAAATATGAAGGTGGTGTGCACAGAGTTCAGCGTGTTCCAGTAACTGAAACTCAAGGCCGAATCCACACCTCAGCAGCCGGTGTTCTTGTTTTCCCTGAAGTTGATGCTCCTGAAGAACTCGAGATTGCCGCTAACGAAATTCGCGTTGACGTGTTCAGATCATCAGGTCCTGGTGGTCAGTCAGTTAACACAACCGACTCGGCTGTTCGACTAACCCACATTCCAACTGGAATTGTTGTTTCTATGCAGAACGAAAAGTCTCAGTTACAAAACCGTGAAGCAGCGATGCGTGTTCTTAGAGCTCGTCTACTTGCTGCTCAGCAGGAAGCACTTGAAGCCGAACTAAGCGCTGCGAGAAAGTCGCAGGTTAAAAGTGTTGACCGTTCAGAGCGCATTAGAACTTATAACTTCCCTGAAAACCGTATTGCTGATCACAGAACTGGCTACAAGGCATACAACCTAGATCAGGTAATGGATGGGGCTCTAGAGCCTGTTGTTCAGTCTGCCATTCAGGCAGATGAAGAAGCTCGCCTAGCAGCCCTTGGTGAAAACGAATAATGAAACTCTCCGCTGCTATCGAACTTGCATCAAAGAAGTTTGAACTAGCAGGCATTGAGTCTTTCCAGACAGATGCTGAAATTCTTCTTGGGTTTGTTCTTGATCTATCCCGTGGCGAATTACAAGTCAAAGCAATAACTGGTGAATCACTAAATGAAGCCGAAGAAACTAAGTTCCTCGAACTTGTTGCAAAAAGAGCAGAGCGATTCCCATTGCAACACCTAACCGGAGTTGCTTACTTCAGGCAATTGGAACTCAAAGTTGGCGCTGGCGTTTTCGTGCCTAGATTTGAAACCGAGACTGTTACGCAGTTAGCCGTTGATGCGCTCAAAGCAGTTCCTAGCGATAATCCAATTGCCGTTGACCTAGCAACAGGTTCAGGAGCAATTGCTATCTCTTTAGCTGTTGAAGTTCCTAATGCCCAAGTCTTTGCTGTTGAGCTAAGTGAAGATGCCCTTGTTTACACAAGGCAGAACTTTGCTAAGTATGCGCCTGAGGCCACCCTTGTCCAAGGAGATCTCGCTGATGCCTTCCCTGAACTAAATGGCCAGGTCGATGTGCTGGTATCTAACCCGCCATATATTCCCGATGACATGATTCCTATCTATCCCGAGGTCCACCTACATGACCCATCTATGGCTTTATACGGTGGGGCGGATGGATTGGACTTGGTTAGAAAAGTTGAGGCTTCGGCTAAGAGATTGCTGAGAAAAGGCGGAGCATTGGTTATTGAGCACGCTGACATGCAGGGCGATGCCATTAGAGAACTAATATTGAACCTAGGTTGGCGTCAATGTTCAACTCATAAGGATTTATCTGGTCGCGACAGGGCGACCACTGCGATTAGATAGGTGGGTGGTTAGAAATGCAGAAAATCTTTGACTGCTCAGTTGATACTGAACTCCTCACCGGAATGCGTTTAGCAAAAGTCGCTCTTGGTAGAACTGAGCTTGCCGTAATCCCAACCGACACCGTTTATGGAATTGCAGCTAATGCTTTTTCTCCAGAAGCAGTTCAAGCGCTTTTGGATGCCAAGGGTAGAGGAAGGCAATCGCCACCTCCTGTTTTGATTGCAAATCTAAACATGGCGAAGGCTCTTGTTGAAACTCTTCCTGATGCAGCGGTCAAGCTCGCTGAAACTTTTTGGCCAGGTGCATTAACAATCATTCTTCGTGCTCAACCATCCCTGCAATGGGATCTAGGGGAGACCAAAGGAACAGTTGCACTTAGAGTTCCAGATCACAAGATTGCTCTTGCACTTATTGAAGAAACTGGTCCACTAGCAGTTTCTAGTGCGAATCTGACTGGAGAGCCTTCAGCAACAACCTGCAAACAAGCATTTGATTACTTGGATTCTTCAGTTGGAGTATTCCTAGACGGTGGCCCATCTCCTAAGGGTGAGGCATCTACCATCATCGATCTAACTTCACTTGTTGACGCTTATGACTCTAAAGGCAAGTTGAGCACAGCTGGAAAAATCAAGATTGTTAGACGCGGCGCTCTTTCTGAAGCGAAGATTCGATCAGTTGTTGGAGATTTACTTGAAGTAAGTGCGGGCTAGTGCGCGCCTATCTGCTTCTGATGGCGATAGCCGGTGTAGTTACCTACCTTGCTACCTTTGTCGTTCGCAGATTCGCTGACCGCTACAAGATTTACCCAAAGGCGATTAGATCCAGAGACATGCACTCTAAGCCAACCCCTCGCATTGGTGGCTTGGCTATGTTTATTGGCTTTGTGGTTTCTGTTGCCATAGCAGCACCTATCGGTTGGTTTGAGGTTGTGTTTGCCGATCCGGGGCCAATCATTGCAATTTCTTTGGCAGCTCTTGTAGTCATGGCTATTGGGTTCCTCGATGATCTTTACGATTTGGACTGGACCATCAAGCTGGCTGGTCAGTTCCTGGCAGCAGGTGTGTTGGCTTGGAACGGTGTTCAAATAGTTTCCTTGCCGATCTTCGGTATCACCGTCGGTTCTTTCGGTGTTTCATTCGTTGTCACAGTGTTTTTAGCTGTGTTGGTAATGAACGCAGTGAACTTCATTGATGGGCTTGATGGTCTGGTTGCAGGTGTTGTTCTCATTGGAACAGTTGTGTTCTTTATCTACTCTTACCTTCTTGCCCAACAGATTTCCCCAACTAACTACTTCAACCTGGCAACGGTTATCTCAGCAATCGTTATTGGTATGTGTGTTGGATTCTTGCCACACAACTGGCATACAGCAAAGATTTTCATGGGGGATGGCGGGGCTCTACTCCTAGGTCTATTAATGACCGCATCCGCGCTGACAGTCACAGGTCAGATTGACCCTGCGTCTTTGAAGCGCGATGACCTAGTGCCAGCAGTTTTACCGCTAATCTTGCCTATTTCAATCCTGCTGTTGCCACTACTAGATTTCGCACTTGCAGTAATAAGGAGATTGGTGGCTGGGAAGTCCCCATTCGCAGCAGACAGACTGCACCTGCATCACAGGCTTCAGGATTTTGGTCACGGCCATGTTGGTTCAGTTCTGGTTTTCTATTTTTGGAGCGCATCAGTTTCGGTAAGTTGCCTGCTGCTTTTCCTGACTGACATTTTCTGGGTGATTGTTTTTGCAGTCAGCTCAATCTCACTTTCACTCTTGTATACAATTTGGCCTGAAATTGCTCGTGTCCGCTCAAGAAGAAAGACAGCTAATGTTTGATGATTTGAATTCTGTAATGTTTAGAGTTTTGAAGCTGGGGTCCCTTCTGGTTTTAGCTGTTGTCTCGATTGGTAGCGCTATAGGATTCCTGATCGCAGGAACTTCAGGCGTTCTAGCGGCCCTGTCTGGGGGATTGGCCGCTTTGGCTTTCACAGCGCTCACAGTCTTTAGCTTGCTGCTTGGCGCAAAGTTGGGGCTGGGAGGCTTTCTAGCAGTTGTCCTTGGCGGCTGGCTGATCAAGATGGTGCTGTTCCTGGTGTTCTTCTGGGTTCTCAATAATGCTGACTGGCTGAGCTCTGAGGCAAGGCCTGTTGTTTTCTTTACTGTGGTTGCAGCAGTTATTGGTGGCCTAGTTTTGGACACTTGGATCGTGACTAAGGCTCGAATTACCCCGTCAGTATAAATCGGTTAAATTGCTGGAAATTTGGCTCAATTGGACGTTTTTCGCTGTTCGAATGCTGATACGATTTGAGTATCGCTTGCTGAAGTAGTAACGATAACCCACTGTAAATCGCCGCAAGGTTAGGCATAGCCTGCCCCGAAACAGGAGTCCAAACTGTTCTCTCCAACGTTGTTACTGCTTAGTGCGGGATTCAACCCTGTCGCCGCTGGCGAAGGGGAATTCACGCCTCCAACGATTGGTGAATTTTATCCAGAGGTTATCGCTTTTGAAGGCACCCCTTTTGAGCTGAACCGAATCATGCTCATCCGTCTATTGGTAACCACTCTTCTTGTGGTTCTATTCACTCTCTGGGCTAACCGTTTCCGTAAGAGCACTTCAACAGGCCAGTTTGTGCCTGGGCGATTCCAAATGTTTGGAGAAATGTCTCTGAACTTTGTGCGTAAGTCAATTGCCCACGAACAGCTTGGAGAGAAGGATGGAGATCGATTCCTTCCTCTTCTAACAACAATCTTCTTTATCGTCCTTGGTATGAATATCACCGGAATTGTGCCAGGACTTAACATTTCTGGAACCTCTGTTATCGGATTGCCGATGATCCTTGCTGGAGCAGCTTACGTAACCTTTATCTACGCAGGTATGAAAGCTCATGGCCTCAAGTTCTTCAAGAACGCCTTGCTACCTTCAGGTGTTCCAAAAGCGTTCTATGTTTTGGTAACCCCAATCGAATTCTTGTCAACATTCATTCTGAGACCGGTTACTCTGGCTCTTCGTTTGATGATGAACATGATCGCTGGACACCTCTTGTTGGTGTTGTGCTTCACAGCAACCCATTTCTTTGTTCTATACGCCGATGGCCCTTTCAAGGCCTTCGGTTTATTGACATTTACCTTCGGGTTTGCCTTCACACTCTTCGAGATTTTGGTGGCATTCCTGCAGGCCTACGTATTCACCCTGTTGACAACTGTTTACATTCAGTTGTCGTTAGCAGATGAACACTAAGAAACACAATGAACTAACAAACCGTTAGTTCAAACCATGGAAGGAAAACAAAGTGCAGATTATTCAAATAGCAGCAGAAACTGTAACTCAGGTATCACAGGTAACAGGTAACCTTGGCGTTCTAGGCTATGGCCTTGCAGCGATTGGTCCTGGTATCGGTGTAGGCCTTGTAGTTTCAAAGACAATTGAGTCAATTGCTCGTCAACCAGAACTTGCAGCAAGACTTCAGGTAACAATGTGGCTTGGTATCGCGTTTACCGAAGCTTTGGCCCTGATCGGTCTTGCAACCCCATTCATCTTCGCAGCCTAAGGTTTCTTAAATGACTATTGGAATTCACGAAATGATGCCTACTGCGGCGTCAGCTAACCCACTTTTACCGGCGGTAGCTGACATCGTTTGGTCTGCTGTTGTATTCGCGATTCTGTTGGTCTTCTTCTGGGTCAAGGTTTTGCCAAACTTCAAAGCGAACATTGATGCAAGAACAGAAGCGATCGAAGGTCGCCTCGCTCTTGCAGAGAAGGCTCAGGCAGAAGCTGCAGCAAAGACAGCTAACATCGAGGCAGAGCAAGCCGAAGCACGTGCGGAAGCCGCGCAGATTCGCGAGGCAGCTAGAGCCGAAGGTGCAGCAATTCTTGCTGAACTAAAGGAGCAGGCTTCCCTCGAAGCAGCTCGTATGACTGAAACCGCTAAGAAGCAGATTGAGTCAGAGCGCCAAGCAGCAATCATTTCATTGCGTGCTGAAGTTGGTTCTCTAGCTCTTGATCTTGCCTCAACAGTTGTTCAACAGAATCTAAAAGAAGACAAGAACGCTTCCAGCATGGTCGCAGGCTTCCTCGCAGATCTAGAGAAAGACAGCAAGAAGAACTAATGGCCTCCTCAACTCGTCAAGCGCTAGCTCAAGCTAAAGCAGATTCATCTGCATACCTTGGGTCAGACCTAGCGTTTGCGACTGACCTTTTTGTAGTGGCTGATGCAATCTCGGGTAGCACCCAGTTGCGCGGCATCCTCTCAGACACTTCCACTGAGAGCGCAGCGAAGGACGATCTAATTGATCGTGTCTTCAAGACAAAAGTCAGCGCAAATGCACTCGAGTTTGTGAAGAAAGTAGTTGCTCTTAGATTCTCTAGGAGCATGGACCTAGTTATCGTCCTGGAGCAACTTGGTGTTCATGCTGCGTCTGCAACTGCAAGTAAAACTTCAGTTTTGGACCAGGTTCAAGATGAACTATTTAGTTTCCAGCAGGTTGTTGCAAGTGATCGTGATCTTCAGTTTGCTTTGAGCAACAAGAGCGCTCCTAATGAAACTAAATTAGCTTTGGTCAAGGCACTTATTGGCTCTAAAGCGCACTTAGTTACTCAGGCACTTATCAATCAGGCGGTTGGCTCTGCTCGTGGACGTCGCGTAGCAGTGGTAATCGACCAGTTTGCAAAGCAAGTTGCCGCTTATGGACAATCACTTGTTGCAACAGTTACTGTTTCCAAAGCACTAGACCAAAGTCAGGTTGAGCGCTTGCGTTCAACCTTGGCCGGAACATATGGCCAGCAGGTCAGCCTAAACGTTGAGATCGATCCTTCGATCCTTGGCGGAATGGTTGTCCAAATTGCTGGTGAAATAATCGACGGAAGCGTCAGCACCCGTCTGCAAAACCTAAAGCTGCAGTTGGCAAAAGCCTCCGGCAGCATCAACCGAAGCTAACGCTTCAGAAGTAGAGGAACAAGATGGCAGATCTAAGCATCAGTCCGAATGAGATTCGCGACGCGCTGAAGGACTTTGCTAAGTCTTACGAGCCAGCTCAGGCTAGCCGTACCGAGATCGGTCACGTAATCGATGCTGGTGACGGTATCGCTCACGTTGAAGGCTTGCCTAGCGTTATGGCTAACGAACTTCTAAAGTTCGAAGACGGCACTTTGGGTCTAGCTCAGAACCTAGACGAGCGTGAGATTGGTGTGATCATCCTTGGTGAGTTCACTCACATCGTTGAAGGTATGAAAGTTGAGCGCACAGGCGAGATTCTTTCTGTTCCAGTAGGCGATGACTTCCTAGGTCGAGTAGTAAACCCAGTAGGTGAGCCAATCGACGGTAAGGGAGAGATCAAGTCTTCTGCTCGTCGTGCACTAGAACTTCAGGCTCCTGGTGTTATGGCTCGTAAGTCAGTTCACGAGCCACTACAAACAGGTATTAAGGCTATCGACGCGATGATTCCTATCGGTCGTGGACAGCGTCAGCTAATCATTGGTGACCGTCAGACTGGTAAGACTGCTATTGCTATCGATGCGATCATCAACCAGAAGGCAAACTGGGAATCAGGGGACCCAACCAAGCAGGTTCGTTGTATCTATGTTGCTGTTGGTCAAAAGGGTTCAACTATTGCATCTGTAAAGGGAGCTCTAGAAGCTGCTGGAGCGATGGAATACACAACTATCGTTGCATCTCCTGCATCTGACCCAGCTGGTTTCAAGTACCTAGCTCCATACACCGGTTCTGCAATTGGTCAGCACTGGATGTATGACGGCAAACACGTCCTAATCATTTTTGATGACCTATCAAAGCAGGCTGAGGCTTACCGTTCGATTTCATTGCTTCTTCGTCGTCCACCAGGCCGTGAAGCTTACCCAGGTGACGTCTTCTACTTACACTCCCGCCTTCTTGAGCGTTGTGCAAAGTTGAACGATGCACTAGGTGCAGGTTCTATGACTGGACTTCCAATCATTGAGACCAAGGCAAACGACGTTTCTGCATATATTCCAACCAACGTAATTTCTATTACCGACGGTCAGATCTTCTTGCAGTCAGACTTGTTCAACGCTAACCAGAGACCAGCTATTGACGTAGGTATCTCTGTTTCTCGTGTTGGTGGTGCAGCTCAGGTTAAGGGCATCAAGAAGGTTTCAGGAACATTAAAACTTGAACTTGCTCAGTACCGTTCCCTAGAAGCTTTCGCTATGTTCGCAAGCGACCTTGATGCAGCATCACGTCAGCAGCTAGCCCGTGGTGCACGTCTGATGCAGCTTCTAAAGCAGCCTCAGTACTCTCCATACCCAGTTGAAGAGCAGACAGTTTCTATCTGGGCTGGAACAACAGGAAAGCTTGATGAAGTTCCAGTTGAAGACATCTTGAGATTCGAAAGCGAATTGCTTGATTACCTTCGCCGTAACTCAACTGTGTTGACAACCATCCGCGAGACTAACGATCTAAAGGATGACACCATCTCAGCTCTTGAGGCAGATGTCCTTAAGTTCAAGAAGGTCTTCCTAACCGGTGTTGGTAAGCCTCTTTCTTCTGTCGGTAACGAGTCTGTTGCTGCAATGGAAGAAGAAGAAGTTGACCAAGAGAAGATTGTGAAGCAGAAGCGCTAAAAAGCGTTTTTGATTTCAAGAGAAAGTAAAGGACAAAGACATGGGAGCGCAACTTCGGGTCTATAGGCAGAAGATTAAATCTGCTCAGACGACCAAGAAGATCACTCGAGCCATGGAGCTAATCTCAGCCTCACGCATTTACAAAGCACAACAGCGTTTGACTGCAGCAAGCCCATATTCTCGTGCGATTACCCGTGCCGTGTCTGCTGTTGCAACTTTCTCTAACATTGACCACCCACTAACTACAGAGCCAGCAGAGATCCGCAGATCAGCTGTTGTTATCTTCACAAGTGACCGTGGTCTTGCTGGAGCATTCTCAACTAACGTTCTCAAAGAAGCAGAGCAACTAACTCAGCTTCTAAAGGACCAGGGTAAAGAAATCGTTTACTACCTAGTTGGAAGAAAGTCAGTTAGCTTCTTCTCATTCCGTAAGCGAGCTGCAATTAGAGCGTGGACTGGCGGCACAGATCTTCCAGTATTCACAACTGCTGAAGAGATTGCTAAGGAAGTGGTTGGGCTATTCAACACTGATTACTCAGCTGGTGGAGTCGATGAAATTCACTTGGTATACAACAAGTTCATTTCAATGATCAGCCAAGAGCCTCAGGTTGTTCGCCTTCTTCCTTTGGAAGTTGTCGAGGGAGTTGAGACACCTGGCGATAGCGAAATCTTCCCACTTTACGAATTTGAACCAGATGCATCAAAAGTTCTAGATGCACTGCTTCCTGTTTACATCGAATCACGTATTTTCAACGCAATGTTGCAGTCAGCTGCAGCAGAGCACGCAGCAAGACAAAAAGCAATGAAGTCAGCTACCGAAAATGCTGACAAGTTAATCAAGAACTACACCAGGTTGTCGAACTCTGCTCGACAGTCAGAAATTACCCAACAGATTTCCGAAATCGTTGGTGGTGCCGACGCACTTGTCGACACCAGCGACAAAGAATAGAAAGATAGAAGAAAATGGCCGAGAAAAAGAACGCTGCTACCGGACGTATTGCCCGTGTAACTGGCCCAGTGGTTGACATCGAGTTTCCACACGATGGTATCCCTGGTATCTACAACGCTCTGACCACTGAGATAAACCTAAACGGTGAGGTATCAATCCTGACCCTAGAGGTAGCTCAGCACCTAGGAGATGACCTAGTCCGTGCGATTGCACTGAAGCCAACCGATGGTTTGGTTCGTGGCCAGGCAGTATCAGATACTGGTGCACCTATCTCTGTTCCAGTAGGTGATGTTACCAAGGGTAAGGTTTTCAACGTTACTGGTGACATCCTGAACGGTAAGCCTGGAGACAAGGTTGAAGTTTCTGAGCGCTGGCCAATTCACCGTAACCCACCTGCATTCGACCAGCTTGAGTCAAAGACTGAGATGTTCGAGACCGGTATCAAGGTTATTGACCTTCTAACACCTTACGTTCGTGGTGGAAAGATTGGTCTATTCGGTGGTGCTGGTGTTGGTAAGACAGTTCTTATCCAGGAAATGATCTACCGTGTAGCAGAGGACCACGATGGTGTATCTGTTTTCGCAGGTGTTGGTGAGCGTACCCGTGAAGGTAACGACCTTATCGACGAAATGACTGAGTCAGGTGTTATCGACAAGACAGCACTGGTCTTCGGTCAGATGGATGAGCCACCAGGCACCCGTCTTCGTGTTGCATTGTCAGCACTAACAATGGCTGAGTACTTCCGTGATGTTCAAAAGCAGGACGTTCTTCTGTTCATTGACAACATCTTCCGCTTTACTCAGGCAGGTTCTGAGGTTTCAACACTGCTAGGCCGCATGCCTTCAGCTGTGGGTTACCAACCAAACCTTGCCGATGAGATGGGTCTTCTTCAGGAGCGCATCACATCAACCCGTGGACATTCGATTACATCTCTGCAGGCAATTTATGTACCTGCCGATGACTACACCGACCCAGCCCCGGCAACAACATTCGCTCACCTTGATGCAACAACAGAGTTGAGCCGTGAAATTGCTTCTAAGGGTCTATACCCAGCAGTGGATCCACTAACTTCAACCTCACGCATCTTGGATCCACGCTTTATTAGCGCTGACCACTATGCAACAGCAACCAGAGTGAAGCAGATTCTCCAGAAGAACAAAGAACTTCAGGAAATCATTGCGATTCTAGGTGTTGAAGAATTGAGCGAAGAGGACAAGATCACGGTATCTCGTGCTCGTCGTATCCAGCAGTTCCTATCCCAGAACACATACATGGCGGAGAAGTTCACCGGTGTTAAGGGTTCAACAGTTCCGCTAAAGGACACCATCGAAGGCTTCTCAGCTATTGCTAACGGAGACTTCGACAACGTAGCTGAGCAGGCGTTCTTCAACGTTGGTGGACTGGAAGACGTTGAGCGTCAATGGGCCAAGATTCAGGCAGAGACCTCTAAGTAATGAAGACTCTTCGTGTTGAACTAGTAGCCGCTGACCGCGCAGTGTGGTCAGGGGAAGCCAAGATGGTTGTTGCCAAGACCGTTGAGGGTGAAATTGGTTTACTACCGGGACACGAACCTATGCTGGCTATTTTGGCATCAGGTGATGTTCGCATCACTTTACCAACAGGAGAAGCTATCAAGGCAACAGCAGCTGAAGGGTTTCTTTCAGTTGAGCACGATATCGTAACCATCGTTGCTAGAGATGCTCAACTAGCCTAAAGATCTAAAGATAAAGCCCCGAGATAATCTCGGGGCTTTCTTGTTTAACCTAGTCTTGTTCAGGTCTGCGCTTAGCAGGAGCTTCTCTGCGGTTAGCTGCAGGAACCCACTTGATGTCGCCACCGTGCTTGATGTTTGCATAACGAGCTAGAACGAATAGTAGATCGCTTAGACGGTTAAGGTACTTCACAGCAGTAAGGCTCACACCACCTGAAGTCTGACCCTTCTTACCAGGCTCAGTGCCGTGCTCTTCAATTGCGTGCCAGGTGGCTCGCTCTGCTCTTCTAACGACTGTCCTGGCTAGGTGTAGGCCAGCTGCAAGGCCTGATCCACCAGGGATGATGAATGAGTCTAGTTTTTCAAGCTCGGCGTTGTATTTATCGATTGCTGCTTCTAGAGCATCAATCCAAATAGCATCAACACGAAGTGGTTCATATTCGTAGTGCTCGTTTAGGGGGTTTGAAAGGTCTGCACCTAAGTCAAATAGATCGTTCTGGATCTGAGAAAGAAGGTCTAGAGTTTCTTGGTCAAATTCGTTCTGGGCTAGTGAAACAGCAACGCCAATGGCTGAGTTAGCCTCGTCAACATCTGCATACGCTTCAATGCGTGGGTCAGTCTTTCTAACTCTGCTGAAGTTACTCAGTCCGGTTAGCCCTTCATCACCTGTTCGGGTGTATATCTTCGTAAGTTTTACCATGTTCTAAGTCTAGGCTGGTTAGGTGTTGTTATTGTTGCCTCCAAGTGAAACCAAGCGAATTGGTGGATCTAATCTGACTATTGAGCAGGTTCACCTGAGCTATGGTCAGCTCAATGAGGCTAGGGATCTCATCCTGGATGCTCTCATCAAGGTTTGTAAGAACAAAGCCGAGGCCACCAAGGTTCTAAAACTCAGCCCCAAGCAGCAAGGCGATAGGGAACTGAACCTTGACATTAGGCAAGCACCCACTATGCCAGCGTATGAACGCTATGAGGGGACTTTGTATAAGGCCATAGGCATAGACAGTTTCACCAAGCATGAGGTTGATCTAATGCGGGGAAACGTATTGATTCAAAGCGCTTTGTTTGGCTTGATTTCAGCTACCGATCGAATCCCTTGGTACAGGCTCTCGGCTAACACAGTGTTGCCTAAGCTAAGTCTGAAGAAAGTGTGGCGTGAACACCAGGATGCTGCCTATAACCGTCTTGTGGACATGCCAATCATTGACCTTAGGTCCAAGGCTTATGTTGATCTAGCTCCGATCCCAGAACATCTTGATTCATATTGGGTTGAGGTAGTTGCAGAAGATAGCAAGGGGCAGCGACGAGCACTGAATCACTTCAACAAAACCGCCAAGGGTGAGTTAGTTGGAGCTTTTGTGAGGGCCAAGACACCTCCAAAGACCTTGACTCAACTGAAAGCTGTTGCCAAGAGGGCTGGTTTAGGCTTAGAGGTAGAGGGTAAGACAATCTATTTGATTACCAGTGAAATCATTCGAGCAAAGTAAAGGTTATGCCCGAGACATTGAAAGTAAGGAAGCAGTTATCGACTTTTGACAAGGTGAGATTAGGTGTCAGAGTTGCTTGGGTAATATGTCTTTCTGTTCCGGTCATCGCATACAGCGTATTCGCGATAGCTTTTCTTAGAATTCAAACAGTTACGGATTACGAAGCGTCAACTGTAACTGTTGTCGAGGATCTGGCTTACGAGATAACCCAAACTACATTGCCAATTGCAAACTTTGGCTGGACTTATTTGCTTCCAATATTTGCCCCGCTAGCAATCTTTGATATCGTCGTTGCTGTTCGTAGACAGTATGTCGATGGTGAAAGAAAACTTTACTAAACCTAAGTAAGTTCTTTCCTTCTAAAACAGCCTGGAGCATGGTCATTTACAAATCCTGTTGCTTGCATGAGTGCATACATAGTTGTTGAACCAACAAATCCGAAACCTAATTTCTTTAGATGTTTACTCAGAGCATCAGATTCAGAACTTGTCGCCCGCCATTCAAAGGACGAAGCAGGGGAGGTGCTCTTTGATCTAGTAGGTGCAAAGCTCCAAACAATGTCACTGATGCTTTCTCCTTGCTTCTGAAGATCAAGGACCACCTGAGCATTTCTAATGGTGCTTAGAATTTTGGCGCGATTTCTGATGATTCCTTCATTTAGCATCAGAGCCTCAACATCTGAATCGGTTAGTTTTGCCACCTTCTTGATGTTGAAGTTATGGAACGCTTTTCTGAAGTGCTCCCGTCTTTTCAGGATAGTTATCCAAGAAAGCCCTGCCTGAAAGCCTTCAAGTGTGATGCGCTCAAACATTTCTTGGTCGCCAGCAACGGCTACGCCCCACTCTTCATCGTGATACTGAACGTAAAGCTCATCAACGCCTGCCCATTTGCAGCGCGATAGCCCATCTTCATGCTTTCGAAGGAAATCGCTCATTCTGTGGAAGCAATTCCTTCTAATTTGAGAAGTATTCGCTTGGTTGGAATTCCTTTACCTCCGGAATACCCAGTGATCTTGCCAGTGGAACCTAAGACTCTGTGACAACCAATAACCAAGGGGATTGGGTTAGATCCCACAGCCCCGCCAACAGCTCTAGCAGCTAATGGTTTTCCAATGGCTTTGGCGATGTCTGCATAAGTCTTGACTTGACCAAACTTGATTTTGTTGATTTCCTTCCACACAGCTCGCTGGAATGGGGTTCCTTTGGTGAGGTCCACAGGCATTGTGAACTTAGTGAGGGTGCCAGCAAAGTATGAGTCAATTTCTTTCTTGGCTTGAAGAAGTGTTGGATTAGTGCTTGAACTCTCCTTAGCTCCGCTCACGGCTAGATCTATCGAGGTTATCTTGCCATTGGATTCGAACACTCGAATAAGGCCGATAGGGGACTTGAAGGTTATGGATGAGTATTGACTGAGTTTCACAATTAGAGAATACCGACATATGTAAAGAACCCGGTTATCCCTTTAGATTGGTGGATAACCGGGTTCTTTTATGAACTTCAGGATTACATCAGCTCGAACATCTTTCCAGCTTTGGAAAGGCTGCTTCGAAGTATCTGCTCTAGTTCATCAAACTCCTTTTGACCAATGGTCAAAGGCGGAGCTAGCTGAACTACAGGGTCGCCACGGTCATCGGAGCGACAATACAATCCATTCTTATACATGTCGTTGCTTAGGAACTGTCGCAGCAGCTTCTCTGACTCTTTGTCGTTGAATGACTCTCTGGTGTCCTTATCACGAACTAGTTCGATGGCGTAGAAGTAACCTGCACCACGAACGTCACCAACAATAGGAAGATCCTTTAGCTTCTCCAGGGTCTTCTTGAAAGCAGCTTCGTTGCGAGCAACGTTACCTACTAGGTCTTCCTCATCGAAGATGTCTAGGTTTTCAAGAGCCACTGCACAAGCCACAGGGTGACCTGCGAAGGTGTATCCGTGAGCGAAGATGTTTGTTCCAGTTTTGAAAGGCTCAAACAACTTCTCGGTAATCATTAGCGCACCCAGAGGTTGGTAAGCCGAGGTAATACCCTTGGCACAAACCAACATGTCAGGCTCTAGCCCATAACGCTCGCTAGCGAACATGGTTCCAATACGACCAAAACCATCGATTGTTTCATCCGCTACCAACAGAACATCGTACTTGTCGCAAATTTCGCGAACACGCTTGAAGTATGAAGGAGGGGAGGTGAAACAACCACCTGAGTTTTGAACCGGCTCAATAAAGAACGCGGCTACGGTATCTGGATCTTCAAACAGAATCATTTCTTCAACTCTGTCTGCAGCCCACATCGCAAAGGCTTCTTCGTTCTCGAAGTCGTCTTGTGCTCTATACCAGTTGGTGTTTGGGACTCTGAAGGTGCTTGGAACTAGAGGCTCAAACATCTTCTTCATGGCAGGAATACCAGTTAGTGACAATGCACCGTGTGATGTTCCGTGGTAGGCAACGGCACGGGTTAGTACCTTGTGCTTTAGTGGCTTACCGGTCATCTTGAAGTATTGCTTGGCTAATTTCCAGGCGGTCTCATTTGCCTCACCACCACCGGTGGTAAAGAAAACGCGACTCAGGTTTTTAGGTGCATACGAAAGTATGCGTTCCGATAGTTCGATCGCTGGAGCGTGGGCGTGTGACCAGATTGGGAAGTAATCCAACTTCTTCATCTGCTTTGCAGCCGCTTCAGCTAATCTTTCTCGACCGTGACCGACGTTAACTGCGAACAATGATGAAATACCATCAAAGTACTTTTTACCGTTGATGTCCCAGAAGTGGTGTCCTTCAGCTCTCGTGATGATAGGAATATCACTCTTCTCATATGGACTGTGACGGGTAAAGTGCAAAAACAAGTTGTCTTTTGCAGCTTTTTGCAGCATTGCCGGGGTTGCTTCTTTTCCAGCTCTACGAGCTTTGAGAAGCGGAGTGGCTTGGTCGGCTCTTGCTTTGGCCTGTCTTTTGACAGGAGCCTTGTCTCGCTTTAAAGCTGAGACAAGCTTTCGGGCTATGCTCTCCTGGATTGCCATTTGATATCACTCTTTACATTTTCATTTGTGTTGCACTTTTGAATTGCCGGGTGGCAACTCACTTCGAGTATCTTCCGATACCCAAACCTATTTAGTTATCTAACACCCCAGTTATAGAACTGCTTGTGGAGTTTTAGATACACAAAAGTTTCAGTTGAAACCACTTCTGGTAGCGATCTGATTTTTGTGTTTAGGACATCGATTAGGTCCTGGTCGTTTTCCACTACGACTTCAACCAAGATGTCAAAAGATCCAGCTGTCATAACGACGTAGTCTGCTTCTGGCATTGCAGAGAGTTTGTTGGCAAGTTCAGTCATGTCACCTGTGCAGCGAATACCAATCATTGCTTGGCGGTAGAAACCTAGTTGGAGGGGATCGGTAACGGCCACCACTTGCATAACCCCAGTGTCGTGAAGCTTCTGCATTCTCTGGCGAACAGCTGCTTCACTTAATCCGACAGCCTTGGCTATCTCGCTGTATGGCTTGCGCCCGTCCATCTGAAGTTGCTCGATGATCTCCTTAGAGATGTCATCGAGAACTGACGCCTTTGCCCGATCTGTTCTAGCCATACTGCGATTTTGGCACACTTTTTGCCAATATGGTCCCGATTTCGCACCAAATTTACCAATTTGGTATAGATTCCGTATCATTTTGGCCTTTTGACCTACGGATTGGTGCCAACATCTAAGGCCTGTAATAGTCTTTAGACATTAGAATCACCCAATGTTTACCCTTTATAAGGCTCGAAGGAGAGTTTTCAAATGGCACAGGAACTAAAAAACTTCATCAACGGTAGCCACGTTGCTGCCAAGTCAGGTGAAACCCTAGACATCACTAACCCAGCCAATGGCGAGGTTTATGCAACATCACAGCTCTCTAACGAGAGCGATGTTGACACTGCCTATAAGGCAGCAGATAAGGCATTTGAGACTTGGAGCCAAACAACCCCTGGTGAGCGTCAGCTTGCTTTGTTTAGAATCGCAGATGCTCTAGAAGCAAGAGCTGAAGAGATGGCTGATGTTGAATCTCTTAATACAGGTAAGCCTCGCAGCACTCTAGTTGAGTATGAGGTCATGGTTTCTGTTGATCAGATTCGATTCTTTGCTGGTGCTGCTAGAAACCTTGAAGGTCGTGCAACTGCTGAGTACGCAAAAGACCACACCTCTTCAATCAGAAGAGAGCCAATTGGTGTTATCGGTCAGGTGACCCCATGGAACTATCCATTGAATATGGCAACCTGGAAATTTGCTCCTGCTATTGCTGCAGGAAACACAATTGTTTTGAAGCCATCAGATACAACTCCTGCATCGACTCTTTTGCTTGCTGAGATTGCAAGCGAATTCTTACCTGAAGGTGTATTCAACGTTGTGACCGGTAGCCGCGACACTGGTAGAGCAATGATTGAGCACGAGATTCCACAGATGGTTTCAATTACCGGTTCTGTTAGAGCGGGTATGGAAGTTGCTAAGAGCGCAGCTCTTGATCTAAAGAGAGTCCACCTTGAACTAGGCGGCAAGGCTCCAGTAATTGTTTTTGCTGATGCAGATCTTCACAAGGCCGCAGCACAGATTGTTGTTGCTGGATTCTTTAACGCAGGTCAAGACTGCACAGCTGCAACTCGTATCTTGGTTCACGAGAGTGTTCACGATGAGTTCGTTGCAATCTTGACTGCTGAAGTAAAGGCAAATGCGATAACAGGAGATCCAAGTAGAGATGACATTTTGTTTGGCCCAGTAAACAACGTAAACCAGCTAGCTCAGGTAACTGGTTTCATCGACCGTCTACCAGATCACGCATCTATCGCTATCGGTGGTAAAGCGATTGAGAGTAGTGGTTACTTCCACGAAGCAACAGTATTGACTGGCCTAAAGCAGACCGACGAGCACATCCAGAGGGAAATATTTGGTCCTGTAGTTACAGTTCAGAGCTTCAAGGATGACGCTGAAGCCATGCGCTGGGCTAACGATGTGAAGTACGGTTTGGCATCATCTGTTTGGACAAGCAACCACACTAGAGCAATGCGCTTTGCGAAGGGCTTGAACTTCGGTTGTGTTTGGATCAACACCCACATACCACTAGCTGCAGAAATGCCTCACGGTGGATTCCGTCACTCAGGTTATGGAAAAGACTTGTCAATGTATGGTTTCGAGGACTACACCCGTATCAAGCACGTCATGAGCTACATCGGAGACTAGTTCTCAAGTTTCAAACCTATTGCCCGTTATCCACATAAAGGTAACGGGCATTAGTTTTACCTCGGGATTGAGGCAACATCTATTCATGCGCTGGTTTGCCCTGATTCCTGGACTGCTTCTAGGTGTTGTGATGGCGCTGGTTACGGGAATGTGGCAGTTTGCTCTGTTCACTTTTGTGAGTGTTTTATCTGCTGCTTTAACCATGGCTCTAATGCGTCGGGGCAAGAAAGAGAAGGATGATGATTTCAGCGATCAGCCCATTTGGGTAACTCCGAGTGCTCTGGCCATAGGGGATAAACAGCTACCCAAGTCAGGCTGGTTTTTCAAGGAACAATACAGCGACATCTTCTTCGATCACTTCAGCAAGCTCTCTGCAGAGAGAGATGTGAGAAAGCGAACCGAAGAACTAGAGGAGTCCTTTTATCGATCAACCAGAGCAGGGCAGTTACCGTTCTGGGCAGGGGTAGCTGAGGGTAATAATCTTGAGTTTGATTTAGTCAACGATGGTCCTCACGCCCTTATCGTTGGCTCCACGGGCTCAGGTAAGAGCGAGTTTCTAAAGCTGATTACCTCATCTATGTTGGTCGGAGTTCAAGTAGGAAAGTTGCAACTAGTCCTTGTTGATTTCAAGGGAGGTGCTGCGCTTAGAAAGCTCGATGAGCACCCCGCCGCATTGACCCTAATCACAGACTTAGATGAGGTTAGGCATGAAAGGTTTTGGCAGTACCTATCAGGCGAACTCAAGAGGCGTGAGCACTTGTTGGCTAACGCAGGGAAATCTTCTATAGAGCAATTACCTGAGCTTGCCAGAATGATTGTGTTGGCCGATGAGTTACCAGCAATCGTTACCTCACACCCCCTTGCCATTGGAACGCTTGAAGCAATTGCGGCTAGAGGAAGGTCGCTAGGCGTGCACTTGATTGCTACCAGCCAATCACTATCAGGCATACCCAGAGCCCTAATTGCGAACCTAACTATGCGTTTTGCTTTAGGGGCTATGGATCCAGGCGATTTGATTTCCCTTATCCCTAATGTTCGAGCAAGTGTCTCGAACTCTTCAAGAGCCTTGGCAATTTGGGGGAGTAACACCATTTCCTTTGACTTTCCTATATCAAAAGCAATACCGATGATTGGAGAGGCAAAGCTCTATCCGGAGCTAGTTTCGGGCTGGACCAACGGCCTGCCACTTGAGATAACCTCACAAGATGGCTTGCTAGGAATCTTTGACATACCTCTTCAGCACAGATTCGAAAGGTTTTCTTTTGCTGATCTGAATGGCGCGTCACTTTTGGTGGTCGGGGCTAAAGGCTCGGGCAAATCAATGTTTTGTTTGAACGCGTCTAGTGTGACGGATGCCATCGTGCTGGATTGCCCAACTACTCAGGAACTAGAGGAGGCATTTCAAGCTGGCAGGCAGGTAATCTGCGCAATGTCGAGTTCCTTTCTCATGCCGCTGTCTCTCCAACGAAGATTTGAAAACATTATCAATCTTCGACAGGGCAACTTAGATCAGCATCTGGCGTCTGGTTTACCCAAGAACCAGTGGAATGAAAAATTACCACCTGGTAGAGGTTGGTTTAAGAATCTTTCGATTCAGTTGGCTATGCCAGAACCTTCGCTACGTCAGCAAACTCAAGTCCGTGAGCCTCAGCTACAGGTTGGCTAACCAACGCTCCATCATGCGTGTTTAGCCCTAGTGCTAGAGCTGAGTCCTGTTGGCAGGCTAGAAGCCAACCCTTGTTTGCTATAGCTTTCGCATAACTTAAAGTTGCGTTAGTTAGGGCATAAGTTGAAGTGTGTGCAACTGCACCAGGCATGTTCGCAACACAGTAGAAAACAGACCCATGAACTTTGAATGTCGGTTCAGCGTGCGTGGTTGGCTTTGAGTCTTCAAAGCAACCACCCTGATCGATTGCAATATCAACAAGAACAGATCCTGGCTTCATCTTTTTAACCAGTGCGTTGGTAACAAGCTTTGGAGCTTTGGCTCCCGGGATAAGGACAGATCCGATAACAAGGTCGGAATTAGTAACTGCTCTATCGATTTCGAAGCTGTTGCTCGCTAAAGTCTTTAGTCGACCTGCATACAAAGCATCAAGTTCTCTTAGACGGTTGATGTTGGTGTCTAGAACTGTTACATCAGCACCAAGGCCAACGGCCATAGCGATTGCATTTGTTCCGGCAACTCCACCACCAAGAACCACAACCTTTGCTGATCTTGTGCCAGGGACACCACCAAGAAGAATTCCATGTCCACCATTTTGAGCAAACAGTGTCTGTGCACCAACGAGTGCTGATAGTCGACCAGCAACCTCACTCATAGGAGCAAGAAGGGGGAGTTGTCTGTTTGGGGTTTGAACAGTTTCGTAAGCAATTGAAGTTACCTTCTTGGCAACCAGTTCCTTGGTCAGTTCAAGTTCTGCTGCTAGGTGAAGGTAAGTGAAAAGCACTAGGCCTGGACGAAGGAAGCCATACTCGCTGGCAATAGGTTCTTTGACCTTCAGGACCATTTCACCTGTGTTCCAGGTGGTGACAGCGTCAGGAAGAATCTTTGCTCCTGCTGAGGAGTAATCCTCGTCTGAGATGCTTGAGCCTTTGCCAGCTCCTGATTGAATAAATACCTCGTGGCCTGCTGCTACGAGTTCATGAACTCCCGCTGGAGTAATAGCCACGCGGAATTCGTTATTTTTGATCTCTGCGGGGACAGCGATCTTCATGTTTCTCCTCTGGGTCAGAGCTACTTTGCTCTAGCCATGACCAGAATACCCCAAATTTGAGGGCTTTGTTTGAGCCCAAATGGAGCGAAAAATAGGCCGAAATGAGTTTCACAGATTTGCTCTTTTTGCCTAGAAATCTTGTGGGGTATGGCATTATTTAAATTAATGCGTTCTTTCGCGCAGTCGGTGCCCACACGGCCGTCTGACGGCCCTTGTATAAAAGGAGCAAAAGGTTATGAATCAGAACCTTCCAGAAGATCCACAACTACGCGAAATGGTTAAAGCTGCTTTAGCCCACAAAGTAACTCGTCGAGCGGTCCTTGGTGGTGCAGTTGCAACTTCAGCGGCAGCGCTACTTGCAGCATGTGCTCCAGCAGAAAATTCTGCTTTGACTCCAGCTACTGACGTGAGTGATTCAGACCCATCTCTTATCTGGAGCAACTGGTCACTATACGTAGACGTTGATGATGACGGTAACTACCCAACTCTAGAAAAGTTCAAGAGCGAAACTGGTATTGAAGTTACCTACCGCGAAGACTTTGATGACAACGACTCATACTACGGAAAAGTTAAAGACCAGCTAGCTCTAGGTCAAGACATTGGTGCAGACATCACTTGCCCAACTTCTTGGATGGCAGCACGTTGGATCAACCAGGGATTCGTTCAGACATTTGATGATGCAAATCTTCCAAACAAGAAGAACCTTCAGCCTGCTTACCTAGGTGAGTCATATGACCCACAGCGAACAAAGTCTCTTCCTTACCAGGGTATTCTTGCTGGTTTTGCTTTCGACAAAGAGGCATACAAATCAGCAACCGGTAAAGAAGCTCCTGCAGTTCTAGAAGATCTATGGGATCCAGCACTCAAGGGACGTATCGGTGTTCTAAGCGAGATGCGCGACACCGTTGGAATTGTTTTGATGGACCAGGGTGTTTCAATTGGTGACGCGAACAGCCTTACCGAAGATGCATTCATGAACGCAATCGACATCATTGGCCAGAAGGTTTCTGACGGTCAGATTGCTCGTATCAAGGGAAACAGCTACAAGGATGATCTAGTTAACGGAGACACAATTGTTGCTATTGCTTGGTCAGGTGACATCATTCAGTTGAACGCAGAAGCAGGCTACGACCGCTTCGGGTTTGTTCTTCCAGAATCAGGTGGAACTATCTCAGCTGACTGTTTCGTAATTCCTATGGGAGCTACCCACAAGAAGAACGCTGAGAAGCTAATGAACTTCTACTACGACCCATACAACGCAGCAGTATTGGCAGCGTATGTGAACTACATCACACCTGTAGTTGGTGCCAAGGAAGAAGCCATCAAGCTTGACCCAGCTCTTGCAGATAACCAGCTCATTTTCCCTAGCGAAGAATTCTTGTCTTTGACTCAGGGCTTTAGAGCGCTTGACGGTGCTGAAGAGCAGGCATTCACCAAGGCATTCCAAAAAATCAAACTAGGCGCGTAGTGGCAAAGGAATTCATTGCCCGTGGAGCTGACTTAGAACTTAAGAAGATCCGCAAGGAGTTTCCTGGTTTCACGGCAATTGAAGAACTTGACCTACATGTTCCAGCCGGAGAGTTTTTTGCTCTGCTTGGTCCATCAGGTTGCGGTAAAACTACAACTCTTCGTTTGGTTGCAGGCCTAGAGACTCCTACCACTGGAAACATCTTTATTGGTGGCGAGGACGTAACTGGCACTAAGCCCCATGAGCGTCCAGTTAACACTGTGTTCCAGTCCTACGCACTTTTCCCACACATGAATGTGTTGGAAAATGTTGCGTTTGGACTGCGCCAGAGGAAAATCGATGACCCCCTTGTCAAGGCTAAGGAAGCACTGAATCTAGTTCAATTGGCACATCTTGCAGACCGTAAGCCTCAGCAGCTTTCCGGTGGTCAGCAGCAACGTGTTGCTCTAGCTAGAGCATTGGTTAACCGCCCTTCTCTCTTGCTACTTGACGAGCCACTTGGCGCACTGGACCTAAAGCTTCGCCGTGAGATGCAGATTGAGTTGAAAGCTATCCAGATAGAAGTTGGGCTTACCTTCTTGCATGTAACCCACGATCAAGAAGAAGCCATGGACATGGCAGACACCGTTGCGGTTATGAACAAGGGACGTATTGAGCAGATGGGAGCACCAGAAGCTCTTTATGACAGACCAAAGACTGTGTTCGTATCTAAGTTCTTGGGTCAGTCGAACCTTTTGGTAGGGGAAGTCGAATCAAGTTCAGCAAACTCAATCAGCATTGAAATTGCAGGTAGTAAGATTTCTGTTCCGAAGGCACGTGCCGAGAAGCACACAGGAAAGATTGCTATTGGCTTTAGACCTGAGAAGGCAACCTTCTCAAGTGAGAAGCCGGCTGCTAACTCAGCGACAAATGTCATGGGTCCAGGTGAAATCATCGATATCAGATTCACCGGTGTTAGCAACCAGTATCTGATTGAGGTTCCTGAGCTGGGTAACATCACTGTGTTTGCTCAGAACGTCGGTAAGTCTCCTGTGACTGAGTTGGGCGAAAAGGTTTGGATTTCTTGGTCCGTTGAGCATTCATTTGGGCTAGCTGATCTTCCTGACACAGTTGAAGCGGTCTAACTCAGATGGCATTCACTGCTTTCAGTTCAAGCAAGCCAAAGGTCGGGATTAAACCTGGCAAAACCGGCAAGGTAGTTATTGTGCTACTCGCACCGGGATTGGCTTACCTGGGAGCTTTTTTCCTGACACCGCTTATTTCATTGATTATGGTTTCACTTCAAGCACCGGACCCATTGGGTGGCTTTGGTGAATATGTTCCAGCACTTCAGTTCAGCAACTACTTCGTAGTTATCTCTGAATATTTCCCTCACATGATGAGATCTTTTGGATACGCACTAGCTGCAACGATCCTGGCTTTGGTAATTTCTTATCCACTGGCTTACTTCATTGGTGTGAAGGCTAGACCTTATCCACTTTTGCAGAAGCTAATGCTTACCTTGGTTATTGCACCATTCTTTATTTCATTCCTATTGAGAACTTTGGCTTGGAAGCAGATTTTCTCTAACGAGTCATGGATTGTGACAACACTGCAGCAGATTGGTTTCCTAGATTCAGACCAGTATGTTGTTGGAACACCTTTCATGGTTATCTTTGGTCTTACCTATAACTTCATTCCGTTTATGACTCTTCCTCTCTACACATCGCTTGAGAGATTAGACACTCGTTATCTTGAAGCAGGTTCAGATCTTTACGCTTCACCTTCAAAAGTGTTTAGAAAAGTTACCATTCCACTATCAATGCCTGGAATCATCTCAGGAACCCTTCTGACCTTTATTCCTATTGCTGGTGATTACATCAACGCATCCGGTGATTTCCTGGGTTCAAGTTCAACGGCGATGCTTGGAAACGTAATTGAAGCGAACTACCTCCAAATCAATGACTATCCAGCAGCCTCAGCTCTCTCAGTTCTTCTGATGGGTGCGATTCTTGTTCTGGTCGCAGGCTATGTCAAGAAGTCTGGAACGGAGGATCTGCTCTAATGAAATTCAGTTTAGGTAAATACGCTTTCCCTCTTTATGCAGTGCTTGCATTCATCTATCTTCTAATTCCTATTGGCTACACCTTTGCCTTCTCATTCAACGATTCGTTGAAGACTAACTTGATTTGGCGCGGGTTCACTTTTGATAAGTGGACTAACGTTTGTGACCGCGAAGGTGTTTGTGACGCTTTCGGGAACTCTGTCCTAATTGGTGTTATCTCAACTATTGCTGCCACAGCTCTTGGCACCATGATCGCAATTGCTTTAGTTCGATATCGCTTCAAGTTCCGCAAATCAACCAACCTCTTGTTGTTCTTACCTATGGCGACTCCTGAAGTTGTCCTAGGTGCAGGTCTTGCTTCACAGTTCTTTAGCCTTGGAGTTGAAAAGGGTATTGGAACAATCATCATTGGGCACGTTGTGTTCTGTCTGTCCTTTGTTGTTGTGACAGTCAAGGCAAGAGTAGCCAGCCTAGATCCAGTTCTGGAAGAAGCAGGTAAAGACCTTTACGCTAACCCAAGACAGGTGTTCTGGAAGATTACCTTCCCACTACTGCTTCCTGGTATTGCTGCCGCAGCACTACTATCTTTCGCGTTGAGCTTCGATGATTTCATCATCACCAACTTCAACGCTGGTGCGGATATGACTTTCCCACGTTACGTCTTCACAGCAGCAGCAAGAGGTGTTCCTGCAGAAGCTAACGTAATTGGAAGCGCAGTGTTTATTGCTGCAATCTTGTTGGTGCTAGTAACTCAGATAAATGGCGAGCGTAAGCGTCGCAGCCTACTCAAGAAGCACTAAGCAAACAGCGAAATAAGAGCCTCTTCGAAGTGCTCTCTGTGTCTTTCAACATCTTCAATTGTGTGAGCTGGCGACATCAAAGCCATGTTGTGGAAAGGTGTCATCAAGATTCCGCGGTTTAGAGCGTGAATGTGAAGATACTGTTGCAGATCAAAGTCATCTGCGTCTGCTGCTTCTCTACCGTTTCTAGGAGCTTCTGATCTGAATGAGTATTCAGCCCGGCAACCTAGTTGGCTAACCTGCCAAGGAGCTCCATACTTGGTAATCAATTCCTGAACATTCTTAGTCCAAACATCACAGAGTGCTTCCATTGATTTGAAAGCCTCAGGGGTTAGCACCTTGGTTAGTGTTGCTGCAATAGCGGCCATCGACAGTGCGTTACCGGCAAGAGTTCCACCAACACCACCCACGTCGATGTGTTCAAGGTGCAAACTTTTCTGGATCCTTGCCGTTAGTTCTGCTGTCATACCAAAAGCACCTGCTGGTATTCCAGCTCCAATGGTTTTACCTAAAACAACAGCATCTGGCTTTAGGTTTCTACGAGCAGTCATACCTCCAGGGCCTTCGCTTAGGGTGTGTGTCTCATCAATGATGAGAATTACATCAAAGCGAGTGCAGAGTTCTCTAAGTCCCTCTAAATAGCCAGGCTCTGGTAGAACAATACCGATGTTGGTCATTGCAGGTTCAATCAACATGGCTGCAACCTCACCAGTTGCAAAAGCTGCTTCAGCTGCTTCTAAGTCATTGAATGGAACAACAATCGTTGTTTCACTCGGATCAACCTGAGGGCCAATGTTGTTTTCACGACTTACAGTTCGACCTTGGTCATTTAGGACAGCAAAGGTTTCATCAACTGTTCCGTGGTAGCAGTAGTCGTGAACCACTACCTTGTGCTTACCTGAAACATGTCGTGCATAACGCAGGATGTGACGGTTAGCATCGGTTGCCGTTAGGGTGAACTGCCATTTAGACATACCGAAGCGATCTGCAAGAGTTTGAGCAGCGATAGCCGCATCTGCAGTTGGCAGCATCAAGGTAATGCCCTTAGCTAACTGTTCTGAAATTGCTTTGACTGATGCGTCGGGAGAGTGACCAACCATTGCGCCTGTGTCACCGAGGCAGAAGTCAACGTATTCGATGCCATCAGCATCAGTGAATCTAGAACCCTTTGCCTTGGTTACATAGACAGGGTGTGGGCCTGGCCACTTGGACATCCAAGACATCGGCACGCCACCCATGAGTGCGTTCTTTGCACTTTCGTGCAGTTTGGCTGAAGCTGGGTGCTTCGCTTTGAAAAGCTCCACCTCTTCTGCAAAAAGTTTGGCTAGTTTTTCTCTATCTGCATAGGAGTGCATTTGGATCTTTCTGAGCTTTAGAGTTTGGCAAGTCCTGCTTCAACCACGTCTAGTGCATCGTGGATGAGTTCATCGCTAATTGCTAGTGAAGGAAGGAATCGGATTACGTTGCCATAGGTTCCAGCGTTCAAGATAACTACACCGTTTAGGTGTGAGTGCTTGACTACTGCATCAACGGCTGCTGAGTTAGGCACTCTGGTACCCGGGTTTACTATTTCGATTGCCAACATTGCACCACGGCCACGGATTTCACCAATGACAGGGTACTTTTCCTTCATCTGCTCAAGACGAGCCATCATTACAGATTCAATATGAAGAGCCTTCTCTAGAACTCCACCTTCTTCAATCTGCTTTAGGACTGCGATAGCTGCTGCAGCAGCAACTGGGTTACCACCGAAGGTCCCACCAATTCCACCTGGGTGAGATGAGTCCATGATCTCGGCTCTACCAACAACTGCTGAGATTGGCATACCTCCGGCGATGCCCTTAGCAATCGTCATTAGATCTGGTTCAAAACCTTCTTCGTGCTCAGAAGCAAACCATCTACCTGTTCTTGCCATACCTGCTTGAACTTCATCAGCTACCAAAACGATTCCGTTAGCGCGTGTCCATGCACTCAGGGTCTTTAGGAAACCTGGAGCTGGAACAATAAATCCACCTTCACCCTGAATAGGTTCGATGACAACTGCAGCAAAGTTTTTAGCTCCAATGCGCTTTTCCATGTAATTGATTGCACGAGTTGCTGCCTCTTCTCCAGTCATTCCCTCTGGGTCATGGAATGGGTAAGACATAGGAACGTGGGTAACGCTTCCAGCAAAAGGACCAAATCCATCTGCGTAAGGCATGTTCTTGAAGTTCATAGCCATGGTCAGGTTAGTTCTACCGTGGTAAGCGTGATCGAATACTGCGATTTCGTTTCTCTGGGTGAACTTTCTCGCTAGCTTGATTGCATTCTCAACGGCTTCGGCACCTGAGTTAAATAAAGCAGAGCGCTTGACGAAGTTACCCGGCATGTGTTTGTTCAAAATTTCACAAACCTGCACGTAAGGCATGTATGGGGTGACGGTGAAAAGAGTATGGGTTAGCTTTGCAACCTGTTCAGAAACTGCTGCAACAACACCAGGGTTGGTGTGGCCAATGGTTGTAACACCAATACCTGAACCCATATCAATGTATTGGTTACCATCAACGTCAACCAGGATTGCTCCGTGAGCTGACTCAATATATGCAGGTAAAGAGGTGCCAACACCGTGGCCAACATGCTCTAAGCGGTGCTTGTGTAGGGCCTGTGATTTTGGTCCTGGGATTGCAGTTACAAGGTGTCTTTTTTGTTCAATCGTCATGACTCAATTCTACGCCTACCCTATTTATCTTGCTAGAAGGCCCTGCGGCCAAAGAAATACAGGGTTGGTGGCAAGATGGAGACATGAAAAAGATAATCATCCTAGGCAGTACGGGGTCTATTGGTACTCAAGCCCTTGAGATTATCGAGGCTAATCCGGACAAGTTCCAGGTCGTAGGTCTAGCGGGCAACACAAACAGAGAACTCCTTGCCCAGCAAGGCACCAAGTTTGGCGTTGATGCCAAGAATGTTGTCATTGGGTCAGAGGCTGCTACTCGACTTGTTGAAGATACTGATGCAGATGTTGTTATCAACGGCATAACTGGATCCATCGGACTAGCCCCAACCCTGGCAACACTTAGAACCGGCAAGCGTCTTGCGCTTGCCAACAAAGAATCCTTGATAGTTGGAGGAAAGCTGGTTACTGAAGCTTCTGCACCTGGGCAGATTGTTCCGGTTGATTCTGAACACTCTGCTTTGGCTCAATGTTTACTTGCAGGCGATGCCAAGGAAGTTGCGACACTTATTCTCACTGCATCGGGTGGACCCTTTAGAGGTTTTACCGCAGAACAATTAAAGGGTGTTACTCCAGAGCAGGCTCTCAAGCATCCAACCTGGACAATGGGAAGAGTAGTCACCACTAACTCAGCCACACTTGTGAACAAGGGGCTTGAACTAATCGAGGCACATCTACTTTTCAGAGTTCCTTTTGAAAGAATTGAAGTAACTGTTCATCCACAATCAGTAGTTCACTCAATGGTGAGCTTCGTTGATGGCTCGATCATCGCTCAGTGTTCTCCACCAGACATGAAACTTCCGATTGCGCTAGGAATGACCTGGCCTGACCGAATTCATGACGTGACACCGCCAGTCGATTTCACCAAGTCACACACTTGGACTTTCGAGCCTTTGGATGAAGAAGTATTCAAGGCAGTGAAGATTGCTCGACAGGTTGGATCAGCGGGGCTAACTTTCCCTGCTGTTTATAACGCAGCAAATGAACAAGCGGTAGATGCTTTCCATGACCGAACAATTTCTTTCCCAGAGATTCTTGAAATCATTGAAGAAGTTGTTCAACGTCACCAGCCTGAGAAAACCATGAGCCTTGAAACTGTCCTAGAAGCAGAGCTTTGGGCTAGAGAAACTGCAAATCAACTGATAGCCCAAAGAAACTAATCGCTGAATGTCGGTAAGTGTAGTTAGGTTAGACAAATGGATTTCATAAACAGCATCAGCGGTTGGATCTTCTTACTAATCGGCCTAGCAGTTTCTATTGCGCTGCATGAGATTGGCCATCTGTGGCCAGCTAAGAAGTTCGGGGTAAAAGTTACTAAGTACATGGTTGGTTTCGGGCCAACCCTGTTCTCCAGAAAAAGAGGCGACACCGAATACGGAATCAAAGCTATTCCTCTCGGTGGCTATATTCAAATGGTTGGGATGATTCCACCTAGCCAACCGATTGATGCTAAGAAAAACATATGGCAGAAGATAACTGCAGGTGCTCAGCCAACAGAGCAGCTTGAAATTGCTGAAGAAGATCTTGGTAAAACTTTTTACCAGTTACCGCCTTGGAAAAAACTCATCATCATGTTTGGTGGTCCATTTGCAAACCTATTGATTGCAATTGTGCTTGCGCTTGTTCTGTTTTCTGGCTTTGGCTCCTATGAGAGAAGTTCAAAGGTGCAGGACGTGGTCTCTTGTGTGCCAACCGATGCGAATCCAGAATGTGCCGACCCAAACCCAGCATCTCCTTCGAGCCAAGCAGGTCTTGTAAAAGGGGACAGGATTGTTAGCTTCGCAGGGAAAGATGTAAAACTCTGGTCTGATGTTGAAGCAAACCTTAAATACTCTGTTGGCAAGAATGTTCCTTTAGTTGTTGAACGCTCTGGATCCCAAGTGACACTTTCTATTACTCCAGTCATGTTGAACATGGACGGCCAAAGTAGACCATTCCTAGGTGTATATCTGGATACGACTAAAGTGCAACAGAGCCCTGTAGCAGCTCTTGGTCAGGTAGGTGGAATCGTTGTTGCCACTGCTGACATGATTATTCAACTTCCACTTCAGGCAGGTGCTGCAGTTAATGAACTAGCACCGGGATCTGACCGCAATGAAAACGGCGCTATTTCCATCATTGGCTTGGGCCAGTTCTCAGGTCAGATCGCTTCCAGCAGCGAGATTAGTTTCTTAGACAAGATGCTGACCCAGCTTGGGCTTCTAATGTCACTAAACGTGGCATTGTTTGTGTTCAATATGGTCCCGCTAGTTCCACTGGACGGTGGACACATTGCAGGAGCAGTTTATGAGTCCATCAAACGACGGGTATTCAAGCTTCGAGGCAAGAAGTGGGTACGTCCAGTGGACACTGGCCAAATGATGCCAATTGCTTATTTTGTGGCAGCTCTTTTGATTCTCCTGACCATAGTTCTGGTCTTGAGAGACGTTCTCAATCCGCTAACCCTCTAGGTTCTAGAGACATCCAACCCGAGGCGTTTAGACTATAGGCGTGTCGATGTCGTTTAGACATCAGGAAGAAGTGATTTCAAGTGCCAGCAATTAACCTAGGGCTACCAAATACTCCACCTGTCTTGACCCCAAGACGTAAGACCCGTCAGATCAAAGTTGGAAACGTAGGCGTGGGAAGTGACTCACCTATTTCCGTGCAGTCCATGACTACTACCCAGACAACGGACATCAACGGCACATTGCAGCAAATTGCGGAACTAACCGCAACCGGATGTGACATTGTTCGTGTTGCTTGCCCAACCCAAGACGACGCTGATGTTCTAAGAATCATTGCGAAGAAATCTCAGATTCCTGTTATCGCAGATATTCACTTCCAGCCAAAGTATGTTTTTGCAGCTATCGATGCAGGTTGTGGAGCGGTTCGAGTAAACCCTGGCAACATTCGTCAGTTTGATGACAAGGTAGGGGAGATTGCTAAGGCCGCTAAAGATGCAGGTATCTCTATCCGTATTGGTGTGAACGCAGGTTCGCTAGATCCAAGACTTTTGCAAAAGTATGGCAAGCCAACAGCTGAGGCATTGGTTGAATCAGCAGTTTGGGAAGCCTCACTATTTGAAGAACACGACTTCCATGATTTCAAGATTTCTGTGAAGCACAATGACCCAGTTGTAATGGTGCGTGCTTATGAACTTCTTGCAGAGCAGGGTGACTGGCCGCTACACCTTGGTGTTACCGAAGCTGGTCCTGCATTCCAAGGAACCATTAAGTCTTCTGTAGCGTTCGGCGCTCTTTTGAGCAAGGGGATTGGTGACACCATCAGAGTTTCACTTTCTGCCCCACCGGTTGAAGAAATCAAAGTCGGAGCCAAGATTCTTGAAGCGCTGAATCTTCGTCCTCGTAAATTTGAGATTGTTTCTTGCCCTTCATGTGGTCGAGCACAGGTTGATGTTTATAAGTTGGCAGAAGATGTCACTGCTGGGCTAGAGCACATGACTGTTCCACTTCGCGTTGCTGTCATGGGCTGTGTTGTTAACGGACCTGGTGAAGCCAGAGAAGCTGACCTAGGTGTTGCTTCAGGTAACGGTAAGGGCCAAATTTTTGTGAAGGGTGAAGTTATTAAGACTGTCCCTGAAAGTGAAATTGTTGCAACTCTGATTGAGGAAGCAAACAGACTGGCTTCTGAAATGGATCCAGCACTTGTTGGTAGTCCGCAAGTAGTTGTCGCGAAGAAAGACTAAATAATGATTCTTTCCATGTCGCAATTGTTTTTGCGCACACTTAGAGAAGATCCAGCTGAAGCAGAAGTAGATAGCCACAAGCTTCTAGTTCGAGCTGGATATATAAGAAGAGCAGCCCCAGGAATTTACACTTGGCTACCGCTGGGTCTTGCTGTCAAAGCCAAAGTAGAGCAAATCGTTCGTGAAGAAATGGCTGCAGCTGGTGCTCAAGAAGTTTTCTTCCCCGCACTTTTGCCTCGTGAACCTTTCGAAGTAACGGGTCGTTGGACTGAGTACGGAGATAACCTTTTTAGATTGCAGGATAGAAAGAAAGCTGACTATCTTCTAGCCCCAACTCACGAAGAGATGTTCACTCTTTTAGTTAAGGATCTTTACTCCAGCTACAAAGATCTTCCACTGACACTTTTCCAGATTCAAAACAAATATCGTGATGAAGCCAGACCTAGAGCAGGTCTTCTTCGTGGCCGCGAATTCGTAATGAAAGACGCTTACTCATTCGATGTATCTCATGAAGGATTGGTTGCTTCATACCAGGCCCAACGTGACGCATACGAAAGAATCTTTACTCGCCTTGGCATTGAATACGTAATCGTAAGAGCAGATGCTGGCGCGATGGGTGGATCTGCTTCAGAAGAGTTCCTGTCACCTTCTCCAATTGGTGAAGATACTTTTGTTAGATCAGCAGGCGGCTATGCAGCAAACGTTGAAGCAGTAACTATTTCTGCTCCTGAGCCGCTAAGCGTAGAGGGACTTCCTCAAGCGGAGGTTTTGCCTACCCCAGGTGCGACTTCGGTAAAGTCTTTTGTCGACTTTGCAGTTGATTCACTCGGCATGAAAGAAGTGACTGCAGCTTCTACCTTGAAGCACATTGTTTTGGCTCTTACAGATGTGAAGCACAAGAGATCAATCGTTGTGGTTGGCATTCCAGGAGATCGTGAACTCGAAATGAAGAGAGCAGAGATTGCCTTCGCTGGTTACGAGGTAGAAACTGCCAACGATGAAGATTTCGCTAAGCACCCGGAGCTAGTCAAAGGGTTCATTGGACCGATTAAAAACGGATCTCAGTTCTTAGGCGAAAAAGCTTCATCAAAGATTAGATACCTTCTTGATCCAAGAGTTGTTACAGGAACTTCTTGGATTTCGGGATCAAACGAAAAAGATAAGCACACATTCAACTTGGTTGCTGGACGCGACTTTGAAGCAGATGGCATTGCCGACTTGGCCGAAATTCGAGCAGGGGATCCAGCTCCTGATGGCAGCGGTCCTCTGGAATTGGCTCGTGGAATTGAAATTGGTCACGTATTCCAACTTGGCAAGAAGTATGCCGAGGCATTAGATCTAAAGGTTTTGGACGAAAATGGAAAGCTTGTGACAGTAACCATGGGTTCATACGGTATTGGTGTTACTCGAATAATCGCGGTTTTGGCTGAAGCCAATAACGATGAGAAGGGACTCATCTGGCCAAGTGCTGTTGCACCTGTTGATATTCACGTAGTGGCGGCTGGTAAAGACGATGTCATCTATGAAACTGCAGCGAAACTAGCCAAAGACCTTGAAGCCAAGGGTAAGTCAGTGTTGTTGGATGATCGTCTCAAGGTCAGCCCTGGCGTCAAGTTCAGCGATGCGGAACTACTTGGAATCCCTCAAATTGTGATTGTTGGTAGGGGCTTAGAAAACGGCGAAGTAGACCTTTGGGAACGACGCTCTGGCGACCGACGCTCAGTCAAGGTAGAATTAGCGGTAGCCGAGCTCACATAGGTCTATCTTTGTGGCTTGCATAACTTACTAGCGGCCAGGAGGCGTTTCATGGACATCGATTTAGGTGCTCTTCGACTTGTTGAGAGAGATCGAGAAATTCCGTTCAGCGAACTCGTTGAAATTATTGAAGCCGCAGTTGAAGCTGCCTATCACAAGAGTGTTGGCAACAGCGATCCTGCTCGTGCAGTCTTGGACCAGAAAACTGGAAAAATCGTCATCATGGTTCCAGATACAGAGGAACGTAATGAGGCTGGCGAACTAGTTGTCACACTCCCAGATGGCACAAAAGTACCTGAGATTGATAAAACTCCTGAGAACTTCGGTCGTATTGCAGCAAATGCTGCCAAGCAGATCATTGCTCAACGAATCAGGGGAATCTCTGATGAGGGTCTTTACGGCGAATTCAAGGCCAAAGTTGAAGACATTGTTGCGGGTGAAATCCAACAGGGCCCTCGTTCATACATGGTTTATGTCAAAATCGGCGATGTTGAAGCCATCATGCCTCCTGAAGAGCAAGTACCAGGTGAAGACTACTCACACGGTAAACGTATGCGTTTTTATGTCACCAAGGTGGATAAGAACGTCAGGGGTCAGGTTCAGATCAACGTATCTCGTACCCACCCAAGCCTTGTTCGTAAGCTTTTCGCCCTCGAGGTGCCTGAAATTGCTAGTGGTCAGGTTGAAATCGTTCAGGTTGCTAGAGAAGCAGGTCACCGCACCAAGATTGCCGTTAGAACTTCAGTTCCAGGGCTTAATGCCAAGGGTGCTTGTATTGGTGAACTAGGTCAGCGAGTTAGAGCAGTAACAGCTGAATTGAACGACGAGAAGATTGACATCGTTGATTATTCAGAAGATATCGCTAAATTTGTGGCTCAAGCCCTCTCTCCAGCTAAGGTTTCAGCCGCGTTCGTAGTTAACGATGGCTCAGTGGTTAGGGGAGAACACCAGAAAGTTCGTGTTCTTGTCCCTGAATACCAGCTATCTCTTGCAATTGGTAAAGAAGGGCAGAACTCAAGGCTTGCTAGCAAGCTAACTGGGGCCAAGATCGACATCATGGCTGATGATCTTGAGGACGAGGAATAAACAAAGCCTTGAGCCTGTTCTCTTAAAGGCTAGAGCTTTAGGGAGTGCAGGCATTAGAATGAACCCTGTTAGAACTTGCGTTGGCTGTCGTCAACGTGGCAACCGATCAGATTTGATTCGGATAGCCAATTTTCAGGGAAACCTGAGTGTTGATTCCGAAAAGAAAATGCCCGGTCGTGGCTCTTGGCTTCACAAGAAAACGAAATGTCTCGAAACTGCGGTTGAGAGAAAAGCCTTTGTGCGATCATTTCGCGGAAAAGTAAACGAAGAGCAAGTAACTGATTTATTCAAACAAATAGAACAGGCCGAAATGATGTTAGAGATCTAATGAGCACCTCGAAATGAGTGCCTCAAAGCATTAAGCCTGCCCTGACTGGGGTGGGTCCCAGACAGGAGATATAAAGTGGCGCTACCACGCGTGTACGACATAGCCAAAGAGCTCGGCATTGAAACTGCCGAGGCACTGGCCAAACTAAACGAATTAGGCGAGTACGTTAAGAGCGGTTCGTCAACCATTGCCCCTCCGGTGGCAAACAAGCTTCGTGCTGCATACCCAAATGCCAAGCCAAAAGAAGAAGCACCTAAGGTTGAGAAAGCCCCGGCTAAGCCAAAGGCAACTAAGGCAGCAGCTAAAACTGAAGCAACTGAAGAAGCTCCTGCAGCAGAGGCTGCTCCGACAGAGCCAGCTGCACCTGCTGCTCCAGTAGCACCAACCCCAGGCATTCCTCGTCCAGGTAACAATCCTTTTGCTGCAGCTCAGGGCATGGGAATTCCTCGCCCAATGGCAAGACCTGGCAACAATCCTTTCTCAACTAACCAAGGCATGGGTCGACCTGGTCAATCAGGTACTCGTCCAGGTGGCCCACGTCCTGCTGGTGCAGGTGGCCCATCTCGTCCAGGTGGTGCACCTCGTCCTGCTGGTGCTGGTGGATCTTCTCGTCCAGGTGGATTCGCTCCACGTCCAGGTGGTACACCTACTGGTACTCCAGGTGGAGCTCCTCCATTTGGTGCTCCTGGTGGTCGTCCAGGTGCTGGTGGTCGTGGTCGCGGTGGCGGCACAGCTGGTGCTTTCGGTAAGGGTGGATCACGTAACTCTTCAAAGGCTAGAAAGTCTAAGAGAGTAAAGCGCGAAGAATTCGAACAGCGTTCAGCTCCTAGCCTCGGTGGTGCAGTTGTTCCACGCGGTGATGGAAACACAATTGTTCGTCTTCGTAGAGGTTCTTCTATTCAAGACTTCGCAGACAAGATTGATGCCAATGCAGGTCAGTTGATCACGGTGCTATTCCACCTAGGTCAAATGGCAACAGCAACTGCATCTTTGGACGAAGAGACTTTCCAGATTCTTGGCGAAGAGCTTGGTTACAAGGTTGAAGTTGTTTCGGCTGAAGACGAAGAGCGTGAACTATTCGATTCATTCGGACTAGATATTTCTACTGAGTTCGAAGAAGACGAAGATGACATGGAGTTCCGTGCACCTGTTGTCACAGTCATGGGTCACGTTGACCACGGTAAGACTCGCTTGCTTGACAAGATTCGTAACGCTAACGTCCAAGGCGGTGAAGCCGGTGGTATTACACAGCACATCGGTGCTTACCAGGTACACAGCGTTCACGAAGGTGTCGATAGAGCAATTACTTTCATCGATACACCAGGTCACGAGGCGTTCACCGCTATGCGTGCTCGTGGTGCTCAAGTAACTGATATTGCGATCTTGGTTGTTGCAGCTGACGACGGTGTTATGCCACAGACAGTTGAAGCGTTGAACCACGCTCAATCTGCAGGGGTTCCAATCGTTGTTGCAGTGAACAAGGTTGATAAAGAAGGGGCTAACCCAGCCAAGATTCGTCAGCAGTTAACTGAGTTCAACCTAGTTGCTGAAGAGTATGGTGGCGATGTTATGTTCGTCGATGTATCTGCTCTAACCGGTGATGGTATCCAGAACCTGCTTGATGCAGTTCTTTTGACAGCTGATGCTGCTCTTGATCTTCGTGCTAACCCTAACCGTGATGCACGTGGTGTTGCCATTGAAGCGAACCTAGATAAGGGTCGTGGTTCAGTTGCAACTGTATTGATCCAGTCAGGAACTCTAAGTGTTGGAGATTCAATCGTTGCTGGAGCGGCTCACGGTCGTGTTCGTGCAATGTTTGATGAGAACGGAACTGCAGTTGAGTCAGCAGGACCTTCAAGACCAGTTCAGGTTCTCGGTTTACAGTCTGTCCCTCGTGCGGGTGACACTTTCGTTGTTACCGAAGATGAGCGTCAGGCAAGACAGATCGCTGAAAAGCGTGAAGCAGCCGATAGAAATGCTCTTCTTGCTAAGACTCGTAAGCGCGTTAGCCTGGAAGACTTTACCAAGGCATTCGAAGAGGGCAAGGTTGAATCACTCAACTTGGTCATCAAGGGTGACGTATCTGGTGCTGTTGAAGCTCTTGAAGATGCGCTTCTGAAGATTGAAGTTGATGACTCAGTTGCTCTTCGCATTATTCACCGCGGTGTTGGTGCTGTTACTGAGAGCGATGTTAACCTGGCCACAGTTGATAACGCGATCATCATCGGATTCAACGTGAAGCCTGATAACAAGGCTAAGGAACGAGCTGACCGCGAAGGCGTTGACGTTCGTCACTACTCAGTTATCTATGCAGCACTCGATGACATTGAGAGATCACTCAAGGGAATGCTCAAGCCAGAATACGAAGAAGCAGCACTTGGTTCAGCCGAGGTTCGCGAGATCTTCAAGTCTTCAAAGGTTGGAACAATCGCAGGTTCTATCGTTCGCTCAGGTTCAATCAAGAGAAACAGCCTCGCTCGTATCTCTCGTGAGGGCAAGATGCTTGCTGAGAACCTAAAGATCGACTCGCTAAAGAGATTCAAGGATGATGCAACTGAAGTCAAGACAGACTTTGAGTGTGGTATCGGTCTGCAAGGATTCAACGACATTTTGGTAGGCGACATCATTGAAACCTACGAAATGCGTGAGAAGCCGAGGGTCTAATGGTTGATGCAGCTAGAGCAAGAAGACTGGCTGAACGAATCAAGGTCCTAGTAGCAGCAGCTTTAGAGAAAGTTGTCAAAGATCCTGATTTGGGCTTTGTCACAATCACTGATGTTCGAGTAACTCCAGATCTTTCTCATGCTCGTATCTATTACACCGTTTTTGGTGAAACTGAACAGCAGAAGAAGAGTGCTGAAATCATTGAACGTCACCGTGGAAAAATCCGTGGTGAGGTTGGCCATCAGCTATCTATTCGTCTAACTCCAACTATTGAATTCATTTCTGATGATGTGCCAGAAAGCGCGGCTCAGATGAATGATCTCTTGGCTCAGGCTATGGCTCGTGACAATGAGCTGAAGAAGCTGGCTAAAGAGGCTGAATTTGCTGCTGGAGAGAATCCTTATAAAGAGCCGAAAGTTATCGACAAAGAAGAGAAAGACTAACCTTTGGCTATTCCTGGTTTGTTGTTGGTAGATAAGCCTGCCGGAATGACAAGTCATGATGTTGTTTCTAGGGTTAGAAAACTTGCTGGCACCAAGAAAGTTGGTCACGCAGGAACTTTAGATCCGATGGCTACTGGGCTACTGGTTCTAGGCATTGAATCTGGAACAAAGCTACTAACTTTTATTGTTGGTGCCGAAAAGACTTATTACGCAACTATCCGTCTTGGTTCTTCAACAATCACTGATGATCGTGAAGGTGAAACTCTTGAGCAAGCTAGTCAAGAGAAACTTGATGGCATCACAGTTGAACAAATCCACCTAGAGCTAGCAAAACTTAGGGGAGTGATTCAGCAGGTTCCATCTGCTGTTTCTGCAATCAAGGTCAATGGCGAAAAAGCTTATGACAGAGTTCGAGCTGGAGAAGTGTTTGAACTTAAATCTCGTGAAGTAACTATTTCAAAGCTTGAAGTTTTAGGGGAACTAAGATGCGGAGAAGGCTTCATTGATTTAGATGTTGTTGTTGATTGCTCTAGTGGAACATACATCAGAGCAATTGCAAGAGATCTCGGAAAAGCTCTTGGTGTTGGTGGGCATCTAACTGAGCTTCGCAGAACCCGTATTGGTAAATACGATGTTGAAAACGCTGTGAAGCTTGAAGGTTTTACTGGGGAGCTGCCGATATTGAAATCAGTCAGTGCTGTTAGAGATGTATTGCCAATTCTCGAGGTTTCCTCCGAAGAAGCTGTGGCATTGAGACAGGGTAAGCGTCTAGCAAAGTCGATCCAGGGAATTACTGCTCTAATTTGTGAAGGCGTGTTAGTTGCAGTTGCAGAACCAGCAGGAAATCAGAGCCTGAAGTCATTGGTTGTATTCAACGAAGGGGAAGCAAATGTTTGAGTGGGCATATCAGCTTCAGGCCAACTTCGCAGCAGTTGTTGGGCTCTTCGCAATCTTTCTAGGACTAATAAGACGCCCACCATCTTGGTGGAGCGTTGGATCAGTTGCCGTCATTGAAGGCTTCCTTTTGGTGCAGTTGGCAGTTTCTATTGCACTGGTTGCAACTGGGGGCCAAGCCAAGGGCGATACCGTTGAATTCTTTGGTTACATAATCACGGCACTGATTGTTCCCCCAGCGGCCATAGCTTGGGCAGTTCTGGAAAGAACCAGATGGTCAACCCTAGTTCTGGGTGTTGCAGGTCTAACTGTTGCGATCATGCTTGTAAGAATGTGGCAAATCTGGACTGGAATTAGGTTCACGGTTTAGCGTTTTTAGTTCTTTCTGCTCGACAAGTTAGGCTTTAGCCTATGAGGTCTAATCTTCAGGGTAGAGGCGTTGGCACACTTGTAATTGCCATCTATGGAGTCTTTGCTCTATCGGCTTCGGTTAGAGCCCTATATCAAATCCTTCGTAAGTTTGATGAAGCTCCACTTGCATACATATTGAGCCTTGTTGCAGCGATTGTTTATGTGGTCGCAACTGTTGCATTAGCTAAAGGCCAGTTCGGTTTGGCGCATAAAACCTTGATGTTTGAACTTGTTGGAGTTCTGGTAGTTGGATCTCTAAGCATTTTCATTCCATCTCTTTTCGCTCATCCAAGTGTTTGGTCTTACTTTGGAATGGGATACGCATTTATTCCATTGGCTCTTCCACTGTTCGGTTTATGGTGGATCAGGAAGGTTAGATGATGATTACTGTAGGTTCAACAACTGAGATTCCAGCTGGACTTCCAGAGTCTTCGGTAACTATTGGCAAGTTTGATGGTATTCACTTAGGTCATCAACAACTAATTGCAGAAACTATTGAATCCGCTGAAGAACATTCATTGATTCCAGTGGTTGTAACTTTTGATAGACACCCACATTCCATCCTTAGCCCAGGCACAGAACCTCAAGCTCTGATCGGACCGATGCAAAAAGCTGAGTTACTCGAAGAAGCCGGCATCGAATTGGTCTTGAACTTGCCATTCGATGAATACCTCTCAAAGCTAACTCCAGAGGAGTTTGTGAAGACAGTTCTAGTCGATTCCCTGAAAGCAAGAATCGTGACCATCGGTGAAGGCTTCAGATTTGGAGTTGGCCAGCAAGGTGATGTTGAGACCCTAAGAAATCTTGGTGTTCAGTTGGGCTTCATGGTGAAGGTCATCCCTAACTACCTAGTTGATGGGGAAGTAGTTTCAACCAGCAAGATTAGATCGCTTTTGCTAGAAGGCAATGTAGTCACGGCAGCCAAGCTGCTGGGTAGATTGCATTCAACTCGAGGTGTTATCGAGCATGGCCTAAAGATTGGCAGACAAATTGGTTTCCCAACAGCTAACATGTCTCGCTCAGCGGAAGGCTTTTTACCTTTGGATGCTGTTTACGCTGGTTGGCTCTATGCCGATGGCGAGCGCTATATGACCGCGCTATCGGTTGGAATCAACGAGACATTTGAGGCCGTTCCGAGACTGGTTGAGGCTCACGTTATTGATCAGCAAGGGTTGGACCTTTACGACAAGGTAATCACCCTTGAATATGTTGATTTCATTAGACATGCAGCCAAATTCGATGGGGTTGAGTCATTAGTGGCCGAAATCAACCGTGACTTAGACAAGATCAGGGCCTTGCTGTCCTAATTTGAGGCTCAACTAGAACTTAACCTCGTTCTTGACTATGCTTATGAAGTTGCCGTGAACCGGCCGCGGATCCCCAAGAGCTTTAGACACAAGGTTTATTGCGCCGCGCAGCGAGCCCCGAGAGGAACAAAATGGCACTGGACGCTTCAAAGAAAACAGCAATTATCACAGAGTACGCAACTCACCCAGGTGACACAGGATCTCCGGAGGTTCAGGTAGCAGTTCTAACTGAGACCATCAAGGAGCTAACTGAGCACCTCAAGGGCCACAAGCACGATCACCACAGCCGTCGCGGACTGTTGTTGATGGTAGGTCAGCGTCGTCGTCTTCTTGGTTACCTACAGAAGGTAGACATCACTCGGTACCGTAACCTAATTGAAAAACTAGGTCTACGCCGCTAATTGTTTTTATCAAAAAGCCATCTCTTCGGAGGTGGTTTTTTGCATATCCGATTTAGACTTTATTCATTAGGAATTGATGGGAGTCAATCATGGATTTTGTTGGTGCAATCAAAGCTGGCTTTAAGAACTATGTGAACTTTAGGGGAACAGCGACTCTTCCTGAGTATTGGTACTGGGTGCTATTCACTTTCCTAGTCGGATTGGTTCTTAGCGCTATCGATGTGCTTGGTGTTTTGGCGGGGGTTTTTTCACTCGCAACATTCCTTCCGTCCCTTGGGGTGACTGTTCGTAGGCTAAGAGACGCTGGGTTCTCATGGGTTTGGTTGCTTCTTCCTGCAGCCGGGTTTGTTCCGTTGACGATTGGTGTAGTCCAGTTTGTTGTTGAACTAGTTGATTTAGGTTTTGACCAGTCGATTATTGATAACCCTGAACAATTGGATGAGCAGACACTAACAGCCATTTTTAGCAGTGAAGCCTTGGCAGGTTCGCTTGGTCTGATGTTTGTAAGCGGCTTGTTCGTGTTTTTTGCTTCGATCGTTGTTCAGATCATTTTCCCTGCCCAAAGAAGCAAGAGCTTTGAAGAGGGTAACAAGCGTGTTGCACCTAAAGGCCCTGAATATCCAACACTTTAGGACTGGTTTATAGGCAAAACATTCAACCTATAGGTGAATGTCGGGGCCTCTGTTAGGCTTTAGGGGAGTCAAAACGGCAGGTTTGCTGGTCATCGGTTGTGAACCTTGGGCGTATTTCCCAAGCTTTTCTACTGTTGTCCAGCGCATCCCTCAAATAAAAACGGGCAGAAATTTTGTCGCGGGGGCTCAAGTGCATGAAAAGTAATCAATAGATCGCTTTGCCATGCGCTTTCGTATGAATAAAAACAGAGGAGGGACCATGGAAGGTCCAGAAATTAAGGCACAAGAAGTAATCATAGATAACGGTAAGCACGGTAAGCGTGTCATTCGTTTCGAAACAGGCCGTTTGGCTCAGCAGGCTCAAGGAGCCGCAGCTGTTTACATTGACGGAGAGACGATGCTCTTCTCAGCCACAACAGCTAGCAAGACACCTAAGGATATGTTTGACTTTTTCCCGCTAACTATCGACGTTGAAGAGCGTATGTATGCAGCAGGACGAATCCCAGGATCATTCTTCCGTCGTGAAGGTCGTCCATCAACAGAAGCCATCTTGGCTTGTCGACTAATTGACCGTCCACTACGTCCATCATTCCCTGATGGTCTACGTAACGAAATCCAAGTTGTTGTAACAGTTTGGGCAATTCACCCAGACGAGATGTATGACGTTGTTGCAATCAACGCAGCATCTATGTCAACACAGCTTGCAGGTCTACCATTCTCAGGTCCTATCGGTGGTGTGCGTGTAGCACTTATCGATGGCCAGTGGGTTGCTTTCCCTAAGCACTCACAACTAGAGCGTGCAGTATTCAACATGGTTGTTGCTGGGCGTGTAGTTATCGAAAACGGTAAGGAAGATGTTGCAATCATGATGGTTGAAGCAGAAGCAACTGAAGGTTCATGGAACCTAATCAAAAACGAAGGTGCAACTGCACCTAACGAAGAAGTTGTTGCTCAAGGTCTAGAAGCATCTAAGCCTTTCATCGCTCAGTTGGTTAAGGCTCAGCAGAAGCTAGCAGCAGAGGCAGCTAAGCCAACCGCAGAGTACCCATTGTTCGCTCCATACACTGATGAGGTTTTCTCAGCAGTTGCTAACTTGGCTGAAGCAGAACTAGGTCGCATTTACCAGATCGCTGACAAGACCACTCGTCAGAACGAAGATGATGCTCTAAAGGCATCTGTTAAGGAAAAGCTTGCAGAGACTCTAGATGAGTCACTACAGGGCCAGGTATCAGCTGCATACAAGTCAGTAACCAAGAAGGTTGTTCGTACACGTGTTCTTAAAGAAGGAATTCGTATCGACGGCCGAGGCTTACGTAACATTCGTGTTATCGACTGCGAAGTTGGAGTTATCCCTCGCGTTCACGGTTCAGCTATCTTCCAGCGTGGTGAGACTCAGATCATGGGTATTACTACCTTGAACATGTTGAAGATGGAACAGCAGATTGACTCACTGTCACCTGTAACCTCTAAGCGCTACATGCACAACTACAACTTCCCACCTTATTCAACTGGTGAAGTTGGTCGTGTTGGTACTCCTAAGCGTCGTGAGATTGGTCACGGAGCTCTAGCGGAACGTGCATTGGTTCCAGTTCTTCCTTCACGTGAAGAATTCCCATATGCAATCCGTCAGGTATCTGAGGCTCTAGGCTCAAACGGTTCAACATCTATGGGTTCTGTATGTGCTTCGACACTTTCACTATTCAACGCTGGTGTTCCACTACGTGCTGCTGTTGCTGGTATTGCTATGGGTCTGATTTCAGACACCGTTGATGGCAAGACTCAGTACGCTGCTTTGACAGACATCCTTGGTGCAGAAGATGCATTGGGAGACATGGACTTCAAGGTTGCTGGAACATCAGAGTTTGTTACAGCTATTCAGTTGGACACAAAGCTTGATGGTATTCCTACCGATGTTTTGATTGGTGCTCTAAGCCAGGCCAAGGAAGCGCGTCTGAGCATTCTTGACCTAATGAAGGCAGCTATCAACGAGCCAGACGAAATGTCAGTAAACGCTCCACGCATCATCGCGGTGAAGATCCCTGTTGACAAGATCGGTGAAGTCATTGGCCCTAAGGGCAAGATGATCAACCAGATTCAAGAAGACACCGGTGCAGACATCTCGATTGAAGATGATGGAACTGTTTACATTGGTGCTACCGATGGAACATCAGCGGAAGCTGCTCGTGCGATGGTTAACGCAATTGCTAACCCACACGTTCCTGAAATCGGAGAGCGCTTCTTGGGAACTGTAGTGAAGCTTGCAACATTTGGTGCATTCATCTCGCTAACCCCAGGTAAAGACGGACTGCTACACATTTCTGAACTGCGCAAGCTAGCTGGCAAGCGTGTTGAGAATGTAGAGGATGTTCTAACTGTTGGTCAGAAGATTCAGGTTGAGCTAACCAAGATCGATGACAGAGGAAAGCTATCGCTTTCACCTGTTGTTGAGGGCGAAGTAGCTTCAGCTGACGAAGACGAAGAGTAAATAAGTAAGTCGAGATGAGCGTTACCCAATTTATTCTCGACCAACCCGAAACTGAGTTCACCGCTTCGGGAGGCAGCACGGTACGCCGGACTGTTCTCCCGAGCGGTGTTCGCGTTTTAACTGAGGTTGTTCCAGGAGCACAGTCAGCATCGGTAGCTTTCTCGGTAGCAGTAGGTTCGAGAGATGAAGTTGATGGCCACCACGGTTCAACCCACTTCCTTGAGCACCTTCTATTCAAGGGCACTAAGACTAGAACAGCACTAGATATAGCTGTTGCGTTTGATTCAGTTGGTGGAGCATCTAATGCTTCAACCGGCAAAGAGCACACTTCTTATTACGCAAGAGTGCAGGACCGAGCTATACCTGTTGCTGTTGAAGTAATTGCCGACATGTTGACTTCCTCGGTCATTGATCCAGTTGAGTTCGAGAATGAACGAACAGTCATTCTTGAAGAACTAGCCATGAATGATGACGATCCTCAAGATGTTGCTCACGAAGAGTTCTTTGAAGCTGTTCTCGGTGGACATCCGCTAGGTCGCCCTATCGGTGGAACTCCTGACACAATCAACGCAGTTACCCGTGATGCAGTCTGGGAGCACTACCAAAGAAACTATCGCCCACAGGATGTAGTGATTGCAGCTGCTGGTGGAGTTGATCACGATGGACTTCTAGAACTTGTAAAAGAGAATCTAGAAAAAGCTGGCTGGGATCTAAATCTCACTGCAACTCCAAGGCCTTGGCGTAAGCAGAGTACTCAGCAGTTAGAAGTTGAGCCAACCGTCAAGGTAATCAACAGACCTATTGCTCAAGCAAACATAGTCCTAGGTGGCCAAGGTTTAGTTGCAGGAGATGAGCGTCGCTATGCGATGGCGATCTTGAACACTGTTCTGGGCGGCGGAATGTCTTCAAGATTGTTCCAAGAGATTCGTGAGAAGCGTGGACTGGCTTATTCCGTTTACTCTTTCAACCAGGGCTATAGCGATGCTGCTGCTTTTGGTTTGTATGCAGGCTGTTCACCACAGAAGGCTAAGGAAGTTATCAAGCTGATGTTGGCTGAACTAGAAAAGGTTGCAGCCGATGGCATTACCGATGCTGAACTTGATTTGGCTAAGGGAAACATCTCAGGTGGCCTTGCTTTGAAGTTTGAGAGCACTCAGGCCAGAATGTCGAGGCTTTCAGGAGCTGAACTCACTGACGGTGAATTCATTGATTTAGATGAATCTCTGGCTCGCTACGATGCCGTTACCTTGGCTGATGTTCAGTTGGTTGCCAAGCTAATGAGTGAATCAAAGAAGTCTTTTGTTGCCGTAGGCGATCTCAAAGCCGACCTCTTTGATGAGTTTCTATAGATAGTTGATAGGTTATTTTTCATGACAATCAAAGTAGCGGTTATCGGTGCAACTGGACGCATGGGCAAACTAGCTCTAGACATCATTCATGGAGCTCCTGACCTATCTCTTCATGCTGCTTTGGATTCAAAAAGTGAACTGAATCAGGCCTTAGGTGCCGATGTAATCTTTGAGGCAACCAACCTAGAGGTAAGTAAGAGTGTCGTTGACTTCGCTATTGCAAACAACATGAAGGTCCTTGTGGCAACAAGTGGCTGGACAGAAGCTGCACTTTCACAGCTTGAAAGCAAGGTATCTGGTTCTGCTGTTGTGGTTGTTCCTAACTTCTCTATTGGTTCAACGCTTGCTTCTAAGTTTGCAGCAGAGGCGGCTAAGTACTTTGACTCAATTGAGATCATTGAGACACACCATGCAGGCAAACTTGATTCACCTTCTGGAACTGCAATTAGAACTGCTGAATTGATTTCTTCTGCTCGTGAAGAAGCAGGACGTACTCAATCGCTTATTCCAGGTGTTGGTCAAAGCGCTAGGGGAGAAGTAGTGGCTGGTGTTCCAATCCACAGTCTTCGTATCAATGGTGTTTCAGCCAAGCAGGAAGTAAACCTTGGTGGGAAAGATGAGCTACTGACTATTTCACACACAGCAGGATCTGTTAATGCCTATGCCCTCGGAATTCTTGAGTCTTTGAGATTCACAGCAAATGCCAGCGGTATTACTTTGGGGCTCAACAAAGTTCTTGGTATCTAGTAAATGACCGGTGCTAAATTCAGTGCAGCTGTTATGGCTGTCTTGGTTGTTTTCTATGTTGTCTTACTTGGTCAGCAGGGCTACCTATTTCTAATCCAAGACAATGCTGTTGCCAAAGTCATGGGTTTTTTCATCCTCATACTGCCAATGTTTGGAATCTGGGGAATTTTTAGAGAACTCAAGTTTGGACTAAACGTCGAGAAACTTGGTAAGACCCTAGAAGATGAAAAAGGTTGGCCTAGTTTTGAATTTTCACTCAGACCATCTGGTCGAGCAGTGAAGGCTGAGGCTCTTTTAGAGTTTGATAAGTTCCGTGAAGCAGCAGAGGCTGACCCAGAGAACTGGCGCAAGTGGTTTGCTCTCGGGCTTATCTATGACGCCTGTGGGGATAGAAAAAGGGCTCGTATGGCGATGCGTAAGGCCATAGAGAGCTCTCAAAGGTAAGATTTTCCCCATGTCTGAAATTATTTTCCGTAGCGATGTGACCGTCGAACTTATTAGAGCAAGCGCTGCTGACAGCGATGTGTTATTTGCTGCTCGTGTTTCCACCCAAGGCGAGCAAACACTTGAGAGCGCTGCCGCAGCTGCTGATGCTAGCGAAGACGAGAAGAAGAGCAAGGGTCTAATCAACTACTTGATGAGAGATCGTCACGGTTCTCCTTTTGAGCACACCTCAGTGACTTTTTATGTTCAGGCACCGATATTTGTTTTCCGTGAGTTCATGCGTCACCGTATTGCTTCATACAACGAAGAATCAGGTCGCTACCGTGAACTGAACCCAGTGTTTTATGTTCCAGCACCTGATCGCAACCTAATTCAAACTGGTAAGACTGGGCACTACGAATTCCACCCAGGAACTGCCGAGCAGGTTGCTCTTGTTGAGCAAGAGTCAAGAAACATCTCAACTGTTGCCTACGAGTCTTATAAGCGCATGCTTGAAGCTGGAATTGCTCGTGAAGTTGCACGTATTGTGTTGCCACTAAACATCTACTCATCGATGTATGTGACCATGAATGCTCGTGCCCTGATGAACTTCCTGAGCCTTAGAACTAAGCGTGAGGGAACTCACTTCCCTTCATATCCTCAGCGTGAAATTGAAATGTGTGCTGAGAAGATGGAAGCTTTCTGGGCTGAGCTAATGCCTTATACCTACGAGGCATTCAACAACAATGGACGAGTAGCTCCGTAATAAGTTCTTCACCCTGCATGGCTGTCTTCTTTATCTCAGCCGAATCAACTTTTTAGGCTTTGATTAGACCCGAGCGAGCAAGAGCCAACCAAATCTGGCATCCCACGCAGTAGTTGAAACCTGCATTTAGAAATGCTGCAAAGAATGTTGCGCTAGTGGTAACGATCAGCCCTAGTTGAAAATCTGGACCCAGTATTCCGAAAAGCAGACCAAAGCTAGAAATTACAAAACCGATTAGTTGAGCAAATTTTGGTGGTCTAGAATCTTCCAGTTGTTTGGGGGCTGGAAGTAGTGGACGAACTAGAGTTTTGAAGATTAGGCCGTATGGATGTTTTGCGGTTCCTAAGGTTGCGCCTATGGCAAAAAATGTGGTCATGACGGCAACAATCCAAACGGCAACTGAATAAGTAGATTCTTCCAATGCGAAGTAAATAACTATGAGCGTTAGAACGCTGGTTATTGTTGCTCCGAATCTTGGGCCGCGTGGGTCGATTTTATTTGGAGTCATCATTTACTAATCTTTCTATTTCTGCTTCGATTGTTGCTTGCTTTGGAGCTCCGACAATTCTGGAAAACACTATGCCTTTGGAATCTAAGACCAATGTGGTTGGAGTTCTCAAAATGTTGTATGTTCGTGCAAGATCGAGTCTTTCGGTGATGTCTAGGTCAATGTGAAGTAGCTCTTTTTGGGTTTTCTCAATACTCGCCAATAGAACCGAGGTCTGCTTGCAACTTGAGCAGAAGTCGCTTGAAAACTGCAAAAGGGTCAATTTTTCCCCAAGTTTTGTAACTGGGTTGCCGTTCTTGGTAGCGCTAATTGCAGAGAGATTAACTCGTTCACCATTCTTTATTCGGCGAGCTCTCCCAGACTTAGACATAAACACTAATCCGATAAAAGTGGCAAGGAGAACTAATCCAGCAAGCGCAAGAAATCTCTGATCAAGGGGCATATCTCTAAGAATAAGCCTTGATTGGGACTCTAATTGAAATCTTGCGATTCATTACGTTCTAGCAGTAACGCATGGGGACAAGCTAAAACGGTAGCTAACCCCCATAGTTTTAGTGCCATTGGTCATCTTTCGCCCACTAATCTTTATTTATGTCGGAAAAAGATAAAGGTTTGTTTGGCCAGGTGCTTGTTGCCCTGGTAACACCAATGACCCCTGAGGGTGAAGTGGACTGGGTTGCTACTGAAAAGCACCTAGATTATGTGATTTCTAATGGTGCTGATGGTGTTGTTGTTACTGGCACCACAGGGGAGACCAGCACTCTTACAGACTCTGAAAAGGTTCAGTTAGTCAAAGTAGGCAAGAGTGTTGCAGCTGGTAGGGCCAAGATCATTACTGGTGGTGGAGCAAACGAAACCGCTCACGCAATCCAGCTCTATAAGGCCAGCGAAGCAGCTGGAGCTGATGGTGTGATGATTGTCACCCCTTATTACAACAAGCCGACTCAAGCTGGCGTCCTTACTCACTTCAGAATGATTGCTGATGCAACAGATCTACCTGTGATTCTTTATGACATCCCCGGTAGAACCGGTATTCCAATTCAGTTTGAAACAATTCTTCGTGCAGCTAAGCACCCAAACATCGTTGCCATCAAAGATGCGAAGGGAGACTTTGCCCAAGTTTCGAGAGTCTTGAATGAAACTGATTTGATTTATTTCTCAGGAGATGACAGCAACGTTTTGCCACACATCTCTTTAGGTGCAACCGGACTTATTGGTGTTACAGCAAATATTGCTCCAAAGGCGTACAGAGATATGGTTGATGCAACCAACAGAAACGATTTCAACGCAGCTCTTGATGTCCACATGACTCTTGAGCCTTTGGTTAGAGCAACAATGACCCATGTGCCAGGAACTGTCGCAGCAAAGTACATTCTTGATGGACTGGGGCTTATTGGAAGCCCTCGTGTTCGTCTTCCACTTGTTGGTCCTGAAGAATCTGAAGCTGCAAAGATTGAGGCGGACATTGATAAAGTTGGCAACGTCTCAGGTTTGGATTTCACCAACTTCCGTCCTGATCGTAATGCTGCAGCAGGTGGTGCTTTGCCTAAGGTTGCGGGCACGACCAGATAGGTTCGCCAATGTTTGATTTACTTCCTGCACCACCAAAGCTAAAGCCAGATACTCTCCGAATTATCCCTTTAGGTGGTTTGGGTGAGATTGGCCGTAACATGGCTGTCTTTGAGATTAACGGCAAGATACTCATCGTTGACTGTGGTGTTTTGTTTCCCGAAGAACACCAGCCAGGCGTTGACCTAATCCTTCCTGACTTCAACTATCTAAATGACAGACTCGATGACATTGTTGGACTTGTTCTAACTCACGGTCACGAAGATCACATCGGTGGTGTTCCATACCTACTAAAACTTAGAGAGAACATCCCGATATACGGATCAGAACTTACTCTGGCTTTTGTTGATGCCAAGTTGAAAGAACACCGCTTGCACAGCAGTCAATACGTGGTTAGAGAAGGAGATCGTAAGGTCGTTGGTGAATTCGATCTAGAGTTCATCGCAGTAAACCACTCGATTCCTGATGCTCTTGCCGTAGTGATTAGAACTGCAGCGGGCACTGTGTTACACACAGGCGATTTCAAGATGGACCAGTTGCCACTTGATAGTAGATTGACTGACCTTCGTGCATTTGCTCGGATTGGTGAAGAAGGCTTAGACCTTTTCATGTCTGACTCGACAAACGCAGATGTTCCTGGCTTTACTCCGCTAGAAAAAGACATCGGTCCCGTGATTGATGATGTTATTTCTAGAACTCCTGGCAAAGTAATCGTGGCTAGCTTCTCATCACACGTACACAGAGTTCAACAGGTTATAAATGCTGCAGCAGGACATAACCGTAAAGTTGCACTTGTTGGTCGATCAATGGTTCGTAACATGAACATCGCTGAGGACCTAGGTTACCTAGAAGCTCCTGAGGATATCTTTATCGAATTCAAGAATGCTTCGAGCATTCCGCAGAATGAGATTGTTTACATGTGTACAGGTTCTCAAGGAGAACCGATGGCAGTGCTGTCAAAGATGGCTCATGGTGAGCATGAGATTACTGTTGGCGAAGGTGACACAGTAATTCTTGCTTCCTCTTTGATTCCAGGTAATGAGAATGCTGTTTATCGAGTTATTGATCAGCTAACCCGACTTGGTGCAAACGTAGTTCATAAAGGCAATGCCAAGGTGCACGTCTCAGGTCACGCGGCAGCAGGAGAGCTTCTCTACTGCTACAACATCTTGAAACCTAAGAATGCAATGCCTGTGCACGGAGAGTTTAGGCATCTGATTGCTAATGGAAAACTCGCTGAGCAAACCGGTATCCCTGCTGAGCGTGTTCAGATTGTTGAAGACGGTTGGGTTGTTGATATGGCTAATGGCCGAGCTGAAGTTGTTGGAGCAGTTGAATGTGGACTTCTCTATGTTGATGGCAAGACCGTTGGCAAGATTACTGAAGATGATCTCAAGGACAGAAGAATCCTTGCTCAAGAGGGATTTATCTCTATCTTTGCTGTGATGGACAAGGACTCAGGCCGAATCGTTGTTGGGCCAGAGATTAGAGCCAAGGCCTATGCCGAAGACGACCACGTCTTTGATGATGTGAAGCCACTGATTGTTAAGGCTCTAGCCGAGGCTGCAGCTGAAGGCGTCAGAGACACCTACGCCATGCAGCAGGTAATTAGAAGAACTATTGGCTCTTGGGTGAACCGAAGCCATAGACGCCGTCCGGTGATTATTCCCGTTGTTATTGAAGGTTAATAAGCCCTTGGCGTAACCTTTACAGCCCTGCCTGACCTGTATTGACGGGGGTCGCTGTTATTTTTGAAAGCATGGCTACGCGCAAACCAAGCAAACCTCGCCCAAGACCGGGCACAGCTCGAACTAAGGCAAAGGCTAAGGCCAGAGCCTCTAGTTCTGAGCACAATTGGTTCTTGCGCTCCATAGTCTGGTTTTATCTAGCAGGAGCAGCAACTATCGGCTTCCTAGCTAGATCTTTCAGCTCTGAGAAGGTAGCAAAGGATGACCGCAGAGACGGCCCACCGTTTCTACTATTTCTTCTGGGTGTTGCTGGAGCTGTAGTCACCTGGTTCTTTGCAGGGGATGAGGGAACGTTCGCAACCATTTTGAACGATTACACCGGAGGTCTGTTCTTCGGTCAGCTATCAGTTGCTCTGCCTGTGTTCATGATTGTTTTCTCAATGTATTTGATGAGACACCCATCAACAGTCAAAGACAATTCGCGTGTTGGTCTTGGTTGGGTAGTCCTGTTGATCAGCATTTCTGGATTCTTCCACCTTTTCAATCCAGGGGCAGAGCCTGGTCCTGATGGCGTTAGAAACCTTGCGGCCTCAGGAGGCCTTCTAGGTTGGTTAGTAACAGTGGTGTTCATTAACACAATCACTGTTTGGGGTGCAGGTGTAGTTGTATTTATCCTGTCCCTTGGTTCGCTTTTGATTATTACCAACACCGCTCCAAACAAGATTGTTCCTAGAGTCACAGAGCTGTATAACAAACTGTTTCCTGGGGCTAGTGAGCCTAAGGCTGAAAGAGAGCCAGACGAAATTGATGATGCTTTTGATGGAACCAAAGCACCTTGGTGGAAGAGATCAAAAGAAACAGAAAAAGAAGCATTTGACACTCCTGTTGTCACAGGACAAGAAACAGTCAGCCTAGAAGATATCTTTGAGACAGTCGAGCCACCGGTTGTTACTGAACCGGTTGCAGTTGTTTCTGAAAATGCAACCGAACCTATTGCAGTTATCAGTGAGCCTTCTGAAGTTGAATCAATTGATTCAACTCCTGAAACAGTTGTAGCAACAGCACCTAAGCCAAAGCGTGCATATGTTCTTCCACCAGTTTCAATCTTGGTAGCAGGAACTCCACCTAAGGCCAAGACCGCTGCTAACGACACAATTGTTGAATCTTTGGATTCTGTATTCAAAGAGTTTGGTGTTGATGCCAAGGTGAGTGGATTCTCAAGAGGACCAACTGTGACTCGCTATGAGGTTGAAGTAAAGCCTGGTGTAAAGGTTGAGGCTGTTACCAGACTTGCTGGAAACATTTCTTATGCAGTTGCGAGCAATGAGGTTCGAATTCTTGCTCCAATTCCAGGTAAGTCGCTTATCGGTATTGAAATCCCGAACATGGATAGAGAAACTGTCTCTCTTGGAGATGTCCTTAGATCTTCAGTTGCTCAGCAGAGCAAGCACCCACTAACCATTGGTATCGGTAAGGATGTTGAAGGCGGGTTTGTTGTTGCAAACCTTGCCAAGATGCCTCACCTCCTTGTTGCCGGTGCAACCGGTGCGGGTAAGTCTTCATTCGTAAACTCAATGATTTCATCCATCTTGATGAGATCTAAGCCAGCTGAAGTTCGCATGGTGCTCATTGACCCTAAACGCGTTGAGTTAGCGGCATATGAAGGTGTCCCGCATTTGATTACTCCAATCATCACCAACCCAAAGAAGGCCGCCGAAGCTTTGCAGTGGGTAGTGAAGGAAATGGATGCCAGATACGATGACTTGGCTTCATTTGGATTCAAACACGTTGATGATTTCAACCGAGCACTAGTTGCAGGTGAAGTTAAGGTTCCTGAGAATTCAGCAAGAAAGCTTCAGCCATACCCATACCTTTTGGTAGTAGTTGACGAGCTTGCAGACCTGATGATTGTTGCTCCTCGTGAAGTTGAAGATTCAATCGTGAGAATTACTCAGTTGGCTCGAGCAGCAGGTATTCACCTCGTTCTTGCAACCCAAAGACCTTCTGTTGATGTTGTGACAGGTCTAATCAAAGCAAACGTACCGAGCAGACTCGCGTTCTCTGTTTCTTCTTTGACTGACTCAAGAGTTATCTTGGATCAGCCTGGTGCTGAAAAACTAATTGGTCAGGGTGACGCACTGTTTTCACCAATGGGAACCAACAAGCCAATGCGTGTTCAAGGAGCATGGGTTGGTGAAGGGGAGCTAGCTGCGATTGTTACTCACGTGAAGCAGCAGATGCAGCCTGAGTACCGAGCGGATGTTAGTGAGGTTGCAACTAGAAACGTAGTCGATGCAGACATCGGTGATGATCTTGATGTTTTGCTCCAAGCTGCAGAACTAATCATTTCGTCACAGTTCGGATCAACTTCGATGTTGCAGAGAAAGCTTAGAGTTGGTTTTGCTAAAGCAGGTCGCTTGATGGACATACTTGAATCAAGAAACATTGTTGGACCAAGTGAAGGTTCAAAGGCTAGAGAAGTTATGGTCCGACCAGAGGACTTGCCTACAGTTTTAGCTCAACTTAGAGGTGAGAGTGGAGCAAAAGCCACGGCAGCCATGATTCAAGCAGCCGAGGCTATTGATGAAACCGCGATGGGTGCCGGAGAGTTTTCTGATTTCGTTCCAAAAGCAACAGACGATGATGATGACGATGGCGATGCTTGGCAGCTAACGGGCAGACAGTAAGAGTAGGGTTTTATTGTGTTGAACGCAGCTAATCTAGTGACCCTTGGTCGCATCCTTATCACTCCAGTTTTTCTATGGTTCCTATTCACCCTTTACAACCCAGGCGATAACTTCAACTGGATTCTTCTTGTGGCTTTTATTCTGATTGCTGCAAGCGATGGAATAGATGGCGCGATTGCCCGAAAGCAGAATACCGTCACTAAACTCGGTAAGATTCTCGATCCAATTGCTGACAAGATTCTGCTTGGTGGCTCATTTATTGTTCTATCGGTTTTGGGTGTAATGCCTTGGTGGGCAACTATTGCAATTTTGGTTAGAGAAGTTGCTATGACCATTTATCGCTTAGTAGTTGTGAAGAACAAAGTCATTCCTGCATCTGCAAGCGGAAAGTCAAAGACAATCATGCAGGCTATCGCGATTGGTTACTTGATCTCTCCACTGAATGAGTGGTGGTTCAATCAATTCTTCGACTTTGGTTTCGGATTGATTTATGGAGCAGTGTTCCTTACCTGGTGGTCAGCTCTGCAGTATTACAGGGAATCAAGATAATGTCTGCGAAAGAAGTTTTAGATCTTCTTGAAAAGAAGGGTTTGAAACTTGCCATCGCCGAATCGCTAACTGGTGGAATGCTATGCAGTGAACTAGTTTCCGTTCCTGGAGCATCAAAAACGGTTCTGGGGTCAGTAGTTGCTTACCAAACAGAGTTAAAGTCTTCTGCGTTGGGAGTCAATCGAAGTCTTCTGAAGGTCCAAGGAGCAGTAGATCCTGAAGTAGCTGCTCAGATGGCTGAGGGAATCAGATCTCGGTTTTCACTTCAACTATTGCTTTCCACAGACCAAGTTCTAGGTGTTTCAACCACCGGTGTCGCAGGTCCATTGGAGCAAGACGGTAAGCCAGTTGGCACAGTTTTCATAGCTGTTTCAGGAGCCAGGGGAGTACAGGTCTGGGAAGAGCACTTTGATGGTGACAGGGCAGCCATTAGGGCTAAAACCGTAGCAGCAGCCCTTACCCACATTCGGGAATACTTCAGCAAGTAACTGGGTTTACTTAGATGAGAGGGGCTTTTCCGAAGGCCAAACTCAAAGGTAACATTCAGCAATCTAGAGGCTAAATGTCTGGTGAAACGGGTATGTTATCTTTACAGCAACACTAAGGCTGCGTGCTTTCGCTAAACTAGGCGTTCGCATCTATTTGAAAGGGGATCCGCATGGCTCTAGTTCGTCAAGAAATCGGTGATGTTCTCCGCGATCTTCGCCAGCAAAAGGGTCACACTCTGCGCCAAGTGGCCAGTCGTGCCGCTGTTGCTTTGGGATACCTAAGCGAGATTGAAAGAGGGCAGAAAGAGGCTTCTTCTGAGATACTGGCTTCCGTTGCCTACGCACTGGATGTGCCAATTTCCCAGATCATGCACCTCGTTGCAGAGAGATTCGAAGCTGTTGAGACAGTCGTAATCCCTGACACCGTGCCTACCGAGTTCGTAACCAGCTTTGATTCAACCAGCATGGTGAACACTCGATAGTTGATTTTGAAGGTTTTGCCCCGAGCTTCTGGCTCGGGGCATTACTTTTTAAGCCCCGCTGAGCATTTCTGCCACTAAAGGCCTTGAACAGGGGTTATCTTCTAAACGTGCGACTCAGTGAATTTCAGACCCTCATGGCCGATGAATTTGGCTCAGAATACGCTGCTGTTCTGCTTCGTGACCTGGTTCTGACCGAGTTTGGGGATCTGACAGGGCAGCTGGCCTTGGAGGCTGGAATAGAGCCTAAGGAGATCTGGCAAGCCATTTGCAAGGCCCAAAATGTCCCAAAAGAGCGTTGGCATGGATTGAACAAAAAGCCGAGAAATGGACACGCCGAATAAACTTTTGTTCGTAATTTTGTTCGGATATTGCTAGGCTGTTCACAGAAACAAATCGGTAGAAGTTATCAACAGTTCCAACGGACACCGGTTTCAAAGCAGATTTTCTTCGTAGTGTCATGACAGCATAAAACCAGTCGCCAAGGCGGCAGAAAAGGAAAAGAAAATGCCATCAGCATCAGATCGCGATAAGGCCCTAGACACTGCGCTAGCGCAAATTGATAAGCAGTTCGGAAAAGGCTCAGTCATGCGCCTTGGCTCTGACGAAAGAGCTCCAATCGAAGTAATTCCAACCGGTTCAATTGCACTGGATGTGGCATTGGGTATTGGCGGATTGCCTAAGGGCAGAATCGTAGAAGTTTACGGACCTGAGTCTTCAGGTAAAACAACAGTTGCACTGCACGCAATTGCTAACTGCCAGAGAGCAGGTGGAGTTGCAGTCTTTATCGACGCAGAGCACGCACTAGACCCAGAATATGCAAAGGCACTTGGAGTAGACATTGACGCGCTACTTGTAAGCCAGCCAGATACCGGTGAGCAGGCTCTTGAAATTGCTGACACTCTAATTCGTTCGGGATCAATTGACATTATCGTCATCGACTCTGTTGCTGCACTTGTTCCTAGAGCAGAAATCGAAGGCGAGATGGGAGATTCTCACATGGGTCTTCAGGCTCGATTGATGTCACAGGCTCTTCGCAAGCTAACCGGTGTATTGAGCAACACTAAGACAACAGCGATATTCATCAACCAGCTTCGCGAAAAAATCGGTGTGTTCTTTGGTTCACCAGAAACCACTGCTGGAGGTAAGGCGCTTAAGTTCTACGCTTCAGTTCGTTTGGATGTTCGCAGAATTGAAACTCTAAAGGATGGCCAAGAGGCAGTAGGAAACAGAACTCGCGTCAAGGTTGTCAAGAACAAGATGGCCCCTCCGTTCAAGCAGGCTGAGTTCGACATCATCTACGGTGTTGGTATCTCTCGTGAGGGAAGCCTTCTGGATGTTGGTGTTGAGCAGGAGATTCTAAAGAAGTCAGGTTCTTGGTATACCTACGAGGCTGAGCAGCTTGGCCAGGGTAAAGAAAACTCAAGGAACTTCCTGATTGAGAATCCAGAGATTGCAAACGAGATCGAACAGAAGATCAAAACCAAGTTAGGTATTGGTGTTCCTCGTGCGGTTGCAGATTTGCCAGTTGAAGAAGTTACAGAACTCAAAGCTGTAAACAAGTAAACAATTGGACATCGAAACTTTCCTCAAGGACTTACCTCCGGCCGAGGATTCACCTAAGTATTCGCTGAAGTCAGTTGATTCCATAGAAGAAGATGTCCGTAAGGCCTTGCTAAAGCTACTTGAAAGAAGCAGCAAGTCTTCGGGGCAGTTACGGACTCTTCTCCTGGAAAAGGAATTTCCAGTTCAGCTTGTTGATCAGATGATTGACCGCTTCATTGAAGTTGGGCTTATTGACGATCTGGCCTTGGCTAAGGACTTCACTGAGGTTGCTGTCACTAGAAAATCCAAGGCGAAATCAGTCATCGCAAGAGAGTTGCGAGCCAAACACTTCCCGCAAGAGGCAATCGATGCTGCTATTTCTGAGATTGATTCAGAATCAGAACTAGAAGCAGCCAAGAAACTTGCTGAGACTAGGTTTAGGCAGTTACTAAAGCTCGAGCCAGAGGTTAGAACGAGAAGGCTTTCAAGTTATCTGATGAGGAAGGGCTACTCAAGCAGGGTTGTTTGGGCGGCCGTTCGTCACGCATCTGGGGAAGTAACCCGATAAAGCCTTTGCTTGGCTAAAATTAGGAAGATGAATACCAAAACCCGCAGTTATGAGGTGAAGACCTTTGGCTGTCAGATGAACGTCCATGACAGTGAAAGACTCTCTGGCCTACTTGAGGACGCGGGTTATGTCCAGGCAGCCGATGGCGAATTAGCCGATGTCTTGGTATTCAATACCTGTGCTGTTCGAGAGAATGCTGACAATAAGCTTTACGGGAATCTAGGTCAGCTCTATGAACGCAAACTAGAAAACCCAGACTTTCAAATTGCAGTTGGTGGCTGCCTAGCCCAAAAAGACAAAGACGTCATTGTCAAGAAAGCTCCGTGGGTTGATGTGGTCTTTGGAACACACAACATCGGATCTCTGCCAGCTCTATTGTCTAGAGCTAGACATAACGAAGAGGCTCAGGTTGAAATCCTTGATGCCCTTGAAACTTTCCCAAGTGACTTACCAACTAAGCGCGATTCAACTTATGCCGCATGGGTTTCCATCAGTGTTGGTTGTAACAACACCTGCACCTTCTGCATCGTGCCTGCTTTGCGAGGCAAGGAAAAAGATCGCAGACCTGGAGAAATCCTTGCTGAGATCAAAGCCTTAGTGGCCGAAGGAGTTATTGAGATCACACTTCTTGGTCAGAACGTCAACACCTATGGTGTTGAGTTTGGCGACAAAGGCGCGTTTGCCAAGCTACTGAGAGCATGCGGTGAAATTGAAGGACTGGAGAGAGTTCGATTCACCAGCCCTCACCCTGCGGCGTTCACAGAAGATGTGATTGTGGCTATGGCTGAAACGCATAACGTAATGCCTCAGTTGCACATGCCTCTGCAGTCTGGAAGCGACCGCATCCTGAAAGACATGAAGAGAAGCTACCGAAGTTCGAAGTACTTAGGAATCATAGAAAAAGTTCGTGAGCTAATTCCAGATGCAGCAATTTCCACTGACATCATTGTTGGATTCCCATCTGAAACCGAAGAGGACTTCCAAGAAACGCTTCGTGTTGTTAGAGAATCTAGGTTCTCTGTTACCTATACATTCCAATATTCAAAGCGACCAGGTACTCCTGCTGCAGAGTTACCTGACCAGATTTCCAAAGAAGTAGTTCAAGAGCGCTACGAGAGACTTCTTGAAGTTGTGAACGACATGGCTTGGCAGGAAAACAAACTCCAAATCGGAAAGCGCGTTGAGGTTCTAATAGGTAACAATGAGGGTCGTAAAGACGACAGAACTAATCGACTAACCGGTAGAGCAAGAGACTCTCGTCTTGTTCACATCGATTGGCCAGAAGGCTTGGAACAACCTAGACCTGGCGATTTAGTTTGGGCTACTGTCTTGGATGCGAAGCCATACTTCCTAATCGCTGATACTGGTGCAAATCCAGAAGTTAGAAGAACAATTGCCGGCGATGCTTACGATCGTGCTCAAGCAGAGAGCTGTGGTGTACCAGGTGCTGCAGTTACCCCTAAGAAGGGCACCATCGGTTTGAGCGTTGATGTCAAAGTCAATCAGTAAATCATGACTACTGCACCTGCACCAGAGTTACTTTGCATTGTTGGTCCTACTGGATCGGGCAAGAGTAATCTCGGCATTCAAGTTGCGTTGCAATTAGCCAAGCGTGGAATTAGAGCAGAAATAGTGAATGCCGATTCAATGCAGTTCTACAGGGGCATGGATATCGGAACCGCAAAAGCTCCACTTGACGAGCGAGCTGGTATCAAGCATCACATGCTGGACTGGCTGGATATCGCTGAAGAGAATACGGCAGCAAGATATCAAATCGAAGCACGCAAGGTTATCGCAGAACTTATTGAGAAGGGGATACTTCCGATTGTTGTTGGTGGGTCAATGCTTTACATTGCAGCACTAATTAACACCTTTGAATTTCCAGGTCGAGACGAAGCACTTCGTGCTCAGCTTGAGCAAGACCTAATCGATCTAGGCCCGCTAGCAATGCATAAGAGACTTGAGCTGCTTGATGAAACCGCCGCTAGTCGAATAGAGCCACAAAACGGAAGACGCACAGTTCGAGCACTTGAAATTGTGATGATTACTGGTGAACCTTTCGCAGCATCACTGCCAGATCAGTTTGAGTCATTCCTTCCGGTCCTAGAAATCGGGTTGAATTCAGCTAGAGAGCACTTGGTTGAAAGACTTGCTGAGCGAGTGCGAACAATGTTTGCTTCGGGTTTGGTTGAAGAAGTTCGAGGGTTGATTGATCACGGTATTCGTGATTCTAAAACAGCTAGCCAAGCAATTGGGTATGCGCAGGCACTAGCAACTATCGATGGGCGCATGACTGAAGAAGAAGCGATAGCCGACACAATTTTGCTTACTCAGCGTTATGCCCGTAGGCAGATGTCTTGGTTCAGACGTGACCCAAGAATCAATTGGTTTGATTATCAGTCAGATGATTTGTTGACAGAGGTAATGCGCCTTGTGTCTTTGAATCTTCCTAACCATGGCAAAGTAGGCTAATTGCTATGAGCAAAGTGGAATTCACCAAAGGCCAGGGCACGGGTAATGACTTCGTCCTGATGCTTGACAGTGAAGGCACTTTAGACATTTCGCCTTCGCAGGTTGCAAGAATTTGCGATAGGCACTTTGGTGTTGGTGCAGATGGGCTCATTCGAATTGTTCCATCGCACCTAATTCCAGAAGGCGCTGCAACTCTTGCTGAAGAGCCTTCGGCTTACTGGTTTATGGACTATCGAAATGCCGATGGTTCGGTCGCTGAGATGTGTGGCAATGGAGTTAGGGTCTTTGCTCGTTTCCTAACTGAAAAAGGTCTCGTCGATCTGCCAGAAGGCCAGGTCCTACACATTGGAACTAGAGCTGGTGTAAGAGACATCCAAAAGAACAAGGCTGGTTTCGCTGTTGATATGGGTCGTTGGAAACCAGATGCTCAAGAAGTCCTTGTCTCAGCTAGAGGAATAGTTGTTGCTAGACCTGCTCAAGGCATAAACGTTGGTAACCCTCACCTTGTTGTTGCGCTTGCCTCAACAGAAGAACTAGATTCTTTGGATCTTTCTCTCTCACCGGTGATGAACCCTGCTCCTGAACATGGGGCAAACATTGAGTTTGTAGTCCCGGCTGACCCGATGGTTACTAACGGCGTTGGCAAGATCTCCATGAGAGTGTTCGAACGAGGGGTTGGCGAAACTCTTTCCTGCGGAACTGGAATTGTTGCAGCAGCTCTAGCCACCAGACTCTGGGCAGGTGCAGATGCTCCAAATCAGTGGACTGTTGAAGTACCAGGCGGAACTCTTGGAGTGAGAATGTTTGCAACCGAAGAGGGAGAACATGTTGGGCTCAGTGGCCCTGCAGAGCTATCTTTTGACGGGTTTCTAGAACTTTAAAGTTTCGAAACTTTTAGGACTCTAAAAGTTTTTGAAGTGTCTACTCTTGTACTTTCAAATGTTGGACTGAATGTTTCCATGAGCCACTTATGCAAGCTATCTGAGCCTAGATTTTTCTGAACCACTAATCGTGCTGTTCCGCCTGAGACTAGTTTGTTCAACCAAAGTTCTAGAATCTCGTGAAGAACGGCTTTGCCAACTCTGATTGGGGGATTAGACCAGATCTCATCGAACTGAATATTTATTGGAACTTCTTCAGGCTTACAAACGATGATGTTTGTAAGACTCAACTTTTCTGCATTCATTTTTGTAAGTTCAAGGCTTCGCTCATTGACATCGATTGCGTAAATAGTTGCCTTTGGTGATTGCAGTGCAAGGGCTAAAGCTATTGGTCCCCACCCACAACCAATGTCTAAGAAGTTACCTGACGGATTAGCGCTTTCAATGTGAGTCAAGAGCACTTGAGTTCCCTGATCAATGTGCTCGGGGCTAAAAATGCCACCAGCAGTTAGAACTTTAGTCTTGTTTCCATTCAGATTCACTGTGATTTCGCGTGTGACCAACGGCCCGTCAGGTGAGGATGCGAAGTAGTGATTATCGGACACGAAACACACACTACTCCTACACAGGTAGTCTTAAATGCGAAATGACTTCAAAAGATATCGACAACTTCGAAGAGTCCGAAGGCCTAGCCAATTCGGAGGAAACCAACTCTGCCATTGAGCGCATCCTTAGAAGAGACCAGCGAGCTCAAGCCCTAGGTCTAAACGATAATCAACAGTCAAACGAGTTTGACGGTGACCAGCAGGATCTTCTCGATAGAGCAGCCCTTGCTAGGGTCCCAGGTCTATCGACCCAAATGCAGGACATTACTGAGGTCGAGTATCGCGACCTTCAGTTGGAGCGAGTAGTACTCATAGGAATATGGGGAGATAACACTCTCAAGGATGCCGAGAACTCATTGAGAGAGCTCGCAGCTTTGACTGAAACAGCCGGCGCTGAAGTCTTGGATGGACTTCTCCAGCGTCGCTACCATCCTGATCCAGCAACCTTCTTGGGTAAGGGTAAAGCCATAGAGCTTCACGATTTAGTTAAGGCAATTGGTGCTGATACCGTCATTGCGGACACCGAGCTTTCTCCTTCGCAGAGAAGAGCGTTGGAGGACGTGGTCAAAGTCAAGGTAATCGATAGAACAGCAATCATTCTTGAGATCTTTGCTCAGCACGCCAAGAGCCGTGAGGGCAAGGCTCAGGTTGAACTTGCTCAGCTCGAGTATTTACTTCCTCGTCTTCGTGGTTGGGGTGAGTCCATGTCTCGTCAAGCTGGTGGTCGTGCAGCTGGTGGTGAAGGTATTGGTTCTAGGGGTCCTGGTGAAACAAAGATCGAGTTAGACCGAAGACGAATCAACACCAGAATGGCCAAGCTTCGCAAGCAGATTGCGGGTATGAAGCCAGCTCGAGAAACTAAGAGATCTAACCGCAAGCGCTACGAAGTGCCATCTGTTGCAATCGCTGGGTATACAAACGCAGGTAAGTCTTCACTTCTCAACAGGCTCACATCTGCAGGTGTTCTAGTGCAGAATGCGTTGTTCGCAACCCTTGACCCAACAGTTAGGCAGACCCGCACCCCAGACGGCCGTGAATACACCCTGTCCGACACAGTTGGGTTTGTTCGCAACTTACCTCATCAACTGGTTGAAGCCTTCAGATCGACTCTTGAGGAGATTGCCGACAGCAATCTGATTCTGCATGTGGTGGATGCATCACACGTTGACCCAGGTGCTCAGATTGCAACTGTTCGACAGGTGATAGGTGAGGTCGATGCCAGAGACATCCCAGAACTAATAGTTTTCAACAAATCAGATTTAGTTGATGAAGGTACTTTACTTGCTCTTCGCGGGCTTGAACCTAATTCGGTGTTTGTTTCATCGAGAACCGGTGAAGGGTTCGAAGAGCTTCAGCAAGCGATTGCTGCTCGATTACCAAAACCTAATGTTGAGGTGAGAGTTCTAATTCCATACAACAGGGGAGATCTGGTTTCGAGATTGCATCTGAACTCTCAGATCAACAAAATTGAGTATCAGGAAACTGGAACTTACGTTGATGCTTTAGTTCGACCTGACATCGCCAGTGAGTTGGAACAGTTTAAGGTTTAGACCTTACGAAGAACGGTAACTACGATTCCCATAATTTCCGCATGGGTGCCGTCAATAGGTTCGTAGTTTCTGTTTTGAGGCAAAAGCCAGATTTGCCCATCTCTGTTCTTGAAAGTCTTAACAGTTGCTTCGCCATCTAGGAGGGCAGCAACAATGTCACCGTTGTTTGCGGTCTTTTGCTGACGGACAACAACCCAGTCACCATCGCAAATAGCTGCCTCTTCCATAGAAGGACCCTTGACCTTAAGCATGAATAGCTCACCTGAACCAACTAGGGACTTCGGGAGAGGGAAGATCTCTTCAACATTCTGATCTGCTGTAATCGGATAACCCGCTGCGATGCTTCCAACCATCGGCACCATGGCTGTTGCAGCCATTGGAATGCTGCTATCTGCCTCAAGGCTTGTGGCATCGTCCCAGCCTTCAGGGGCAATTAGGACCTCTACGTTACGAGAGAGGTTGTCCTGGCGTCTGATGTATCCCTTTTCCTCAAGGTTCTCGAGCTGGTAGGAGACGCTGGCCACTGAGCTAAGGCCCACACCCTCGGCAATCTCGCGCATGGAAGGCACAATGCCGGATCTGGCCTTACTTTGCAGGATTTCCTGCAGGATTGCCTTCTGTGTCTCGGTCAACGAATCACTGCTCTTGCGTGTCATGAGGTGCCTTTCTGCCCTAGATTTAGCGGTTCTAGAGCCGTGTCGGTGGTTGCCTGTTGTATCTCTACTAAGACAACTACCTCGAATGTATTTGAAAACTATCAAAAAATCAAACACATTTTCGGAAAAAAGACAAATATTCTTGACTTTTTTCGAATAAAGGTCGTAATCTTGTTCGTATTAGAACAAATGTTCGGAGAAAGGTTCCAAATGTCAGCTCAGATTATCGAGTTCCCGATGAATAGAGTTCGCCCTGCCCAGCAGGCTATTAGACCAACTGCTGCTCGCACCAACAGAGCCAGAACTGCTCCAGCCGTAACCTATGTCTCTCGTCCAGTGGCAATTGCCAGGGCAATCTTGGGCTGGGCTTTGATTCTGATCACCGCCGTGGCTCTTCTTCTTGGAGTGGGCAAGCAGATTCAGTCAGCTCAGGCAACGGGAACTGAAGTAAGTGCATCCGAAGTAGTGAAGTTTGAGTACGCCACCATCATGAGTGGCGACAGCCTATGGGGACTAGCTGAACAGTATGCGCCTGAACGCGATCCTCGCGATTTCATCGCAGACATTGTTGCCCTAAACAACTTGAGTGATTCTGTGGTTGATGCGGGAATGACTTTAGCTCTGCCAATCAACTAACCATTTTCCCGTTGAGGTTAGTAACCTTGACCAATGACTGAGTTAAATGACCTACCAATTAGAGATAGCCTTCGTGGCCGAACTCCTTATGGTGCGCCTCAGTTGCATGTGCCAATTGCACTAAACGTAAATGAAAACACGCACGAGATTTCCGAGGACATTCTTCTCGACATAATCCGCAATATTGCAGAATCTCTCAAGGACATCAACAGATATCCAGATCGTGAGTTCACAGCTCTTCGTGAATTGCTTGCCGTTTATCTGGGACATGGGATCAAAGCAAACAACGTTTGGGCTGCGAATGGTTCTAATGAGATTTTGCAGCAACTCTTTATGGCATTTGGTGGACCAGCACGCAAGGCTCTGAGCTTTAGTCCGACATACAGCATGTATTCACTGATTGCCCAGTCAACTGACACTCAGTATGTTGAAGTTCCTCGTCTTGAGCGTTACGAAATAGATGTTGATTTGGTTACTGCTGCGATTAAGCAACACAAGCCGGACATCATTTTGATTTGCTCACCGAATAATCCAACTGGAACTCCGGTTTCTTTGGAAGTTATTGAAGCCGCGTACAACGCAACCGAAGGCATCTTGGTAGTAGATGAGGCTTATTCAGAGTTTTCTCTTAATGAAAACAGTGCTCTTTCTCTTCTTGAGGGAAGACCTCGTCTGGTTGTGAGTCGCACCATGTCCAAAGCATTTGCTTTTGCTGGAGCGAGACTGGGATACCTCGCTGCAGATGAAGCCATCTGCGATGCAATGAGATTGGTTAGATTGCCATATCACCTAAGCACTCTTACCCAGGCTGCTGCTGAAGCAGCATTGACGCACAGCAAGCAGATGCTAGCTACGGTTGCTGACATCAGAGATCAGCGAGACAGACTGTATGTTGCGATGCAGGATCTTGGTCTTGATCCTTATCGAAGCGATGCGAACTTTGTCCTTGTCGGTGGAATCCCAGATCCAAAGAAGACTTGGCAGGACCTTCTAGATAGGGGAATCTTGGTTAGAGATATAGGTATTCCAAACACACTTCGAATTACAGCAGGTACTGAAGCCGAGACAACTGCTGTCATCGCTGCTCTTACCGATCTTCTAGGTGCGAAGTAGAATTGGCTTAATTGCCGCTGAAGTCAAGTTACTCACATCTCAAATTTGAAAGGCAATAACCATGAACAGAGTTGCAGCTATTGAAAGAAAGACCAGCGAGTCTCAAGTAAAGCTAAGTCTGAACCTAGATGGCACCGGTCAGTCAAACATTTCAACATCGGTTCCATTCTTTGACCACCTGCTAACTGCTTTTTCTAAGCACTCGATGATTGATTTGAATGTTGAATCAAGTGGGGATACCAACATTGACATTCACCACACCGTCGAAGACACCGCAATTGTTTTGGGTCAAGCAATAAAGCAAGCGCTGGGCGATAAGAATTCAATTTCAAGATTTGGAGACGTAACTGTTCCACTAGATGAGGCTCTAGTCAGAGCTGTAGTGGATCTATCAGGCAGACCTTTTCTTTCACACACTGGAGAGCCAGCGGGATTTGAAATGCACCTCATCGGAGGGCACTTCACGGGTTCAATGGTGCGTCACGTTTTTGAAGCTATCTGCCTGAACGCAGACATGACTGTTCACATCAATGTTCTGGACGGAAGGGACCCGCACCACATCGCTGAAACAGAGTTCAAGGCATTTGCTAGAGCGTTGCGTAAGGCAGTAGAGAAAGATCCACGTGCGGTAGGAATTCCATCTACTAAGGGAACTTTGTGATCAGTCCCAAAATCGTTGTTCTAGATTTCGGTAGCGGCAACATTCACTCAGTGCTGAGCGCTTTTGAAGAAGTTGGGGCAACCGTTGAACTAACTTCAGACAGAGGCAAAGCAATTGGCGCAGATGGCCTTGTAATACCTGGGGTTGGCGCTTTTGCAACTGTGATGAATCAACTAAAGGCCGTTGGCGCATCGAGTGTCATCGACCAACGTTTGTCTGCAGGTAAGCCAGTGTTTGGTATTTGCGTTGGCTTACAAGTGATGTTTGAAACCGGTACCGAGCACGATGTTGAAACTGAAGGTTTGGGGCAGTGGCCAGGGTCAGTAACCAAGCTTGATTCACCGACACTTCCACACATTGGTTGGAATGATGTTGAGGTTCAAGCTGGATCAAAACTCTTTGATGGAATTTCAGAAGAACAGTTCTACTTTGTTCATTCTTACGGTGCGCCTTCTTTTGTTCTTGAAGATGAAACACCTTTTGAGAAGCCACTGGTTTCTTGGTCAGAGTATGGTTCTAGATTTGTTGCAGCTGTTGAAAACGGTCCATTATCTGCAACGCAGTTTCACCCAGAGAAATCTGGCAAGGCAGGACTTACTCTTTTGAGTAACTGGATAAAGACTCTGTAAAGGAAAACATTTTGAGTGATCGTCTAATACTTCTCCCAGCAGTTGATGTCGCTGATGGCAAAGCCGTAAGACTTAGCCAAGGAGTTGCCGGCAGTGAAACTGACTACGGATCTCCACTTGATGCAGCCAGAGCGTTCATTGATGCTGGAGCTGAGTGGATTCACCTGGTTGATCTTGATGCTGCCTTCTCTCGTGGGGAAAACAGAGACATCATTAGAGAAGTAGTCACAAACAGCAAAGACGTGAAGATTGAACTAAGTGGTGGTATTAGAGATACTCCTTCTTTAGAAGCAGCGCTAACAGCTGGTGCTGAGCGAGTGAACCTAGGAACAGCTGCCTTAGAAAACCCTGACTGGACTGCAGAAGTGATTTCCAAGTATGGCGACAAGATTGCGGTTGGCCTTGATGTTAGAGGTACCACGCTAGCTGCTAGAGGATGGACTGAAGACGGGGGAGATCTGTTTGAAGTGCTTGAGAGATTAGAGCAAGCAGGATGTCCTCGCTATGTTGTCACTGATGTTACAAAAGATGGAATGCTATTGGGCCCAAACATAGACATGCTAAAAGAAGTAATGCAGAGAACAAACAAGCCTGTTATTGCCTCTGGCGGTATTTCTTCTCTAGAAGATCTAGAAAAGTTACGTGCACTTGTTCCGCTAGGTCTCGAAGGTGCAATTTTAGGTAAGGCTCTTTACGCAGGAAAGTTCACTCTTGAGCAAGCTCTGAAAGTATCTGGTGACTAATGTCTGATTCGGGGCCTTCAAAATTTACTGACTCTGCTGGTGTTCCTTGGGCTGGTCGAAGTTTTGATATCAATCCATACAGTGGAGATAACGGTGAAGCGGATCCGCACTTGATTGAAACACTTTCAAAGTTTCGTTCGGGAGAGGTAAGCGCTGAAGAAGTTCTTAAAGCTCTCAGCCAAGCAAGGCTTTTGATTCCATTGATTGCAAACCTTGGTGAAAGTGAAGAAGGTGCTCACGGGCATCAGGTTGATAAGAGTGCAGATTTGTCTATCGTCACTGTTCTGACTCCAGATAACCAAAGAGCGCTCCCAGTATTTAGTTCGGTGGCAGCGATGAACCATTGGAACCCTGAAGCAAGGCCAGTTCCTAACGATGGAAGAAAAGTTGCTCTTGCTGCAGCTAGTGAAGGTAACACTCGTTTGGTCTTAGATCCAATGAGTGACACCGAGTTTGTAGTTAGAAGACCAGGTATTGCTTGCATCGCTCAGGATCTTCCATGGCTGGTTCCTGCAAACAACCCTGAGGTAGTTGAATTCGTTAACTCCGTTTTGGCCGATATTGGTCAGGTTGAAAGTTTCACTTTGGTTGAGGGAGACCCGACCTGCAAGTTACTAGGGCAAGAGCTCTTAGTGGTTCTTTATCTAGAACCTGAACTAACTGAAGATGCTCTCAAGGCATTAGAAGAAGACTTCTTTGCCAGAATCTCAAGTTCAGAGCGTTTTGTTGAACTGGTTGACTCTGTTGGAGTCAAATTCCTAAAGGCTAGCTAACTGGCCCTGTGAACTTCTCGCCAGGACCCTTACCTGGCTCATCTTTGATTACTGATGCCTCGCGGAAGGCTAGTTGCAGGCTGCGAAGTCCATCTCTTAGAGGTCTTGCGTGGTGATCGCCTAGGTCTGGGGCAGCTGCTGTCAGCAGTCCTGCGAGTGAGTTGATTAGCTTTCTAGCCTCATCTAGGTCACCTTTATAGCCATTTTCTGCAAGTCCTACCTGCACAGCTGCTGCACTCATTAGGTGCACAGCGGTAGCGGTAATGACCTCAACAGCTGGAACTTCCTCAAGTTCACGCATGGCTTGGCTTTCAAAATCTTCTGACATTCTGGGCTTCACTTTCAGATGGGTTCTCTGCTAGGCTAGCCCATGGCTCTGGAGATCTCTGGTCTTCAGTCAGAAGTGGATTCATTTCCCACCCGCGTCCACCGACTTATTAGGTTGCCGGGTAAGCTTTGAACTTTTCAGTTCTGCGCGTTGGCAAGGTTTCTTGCCGCTACGTGGCCATTAAGTCACGTCAAAAGGAGCAGCAGATCAGCGACCCGCGTATCAACGAACGAATCCGTGTACCAGAGGTACGCCTAGTTGGCCCTAACGGAGAGCAACTTGGCATCATCAAAATCGAAGAAGCACTGCGTATGGCGCAGGAAGTGGACCTTGATTTGGTAGAAGTCTCACCAAACTCAGCACCACCGGTTTGTAAGCTTATGGATTTCGGAAAGTTCAAATACGAAGCAGCCCAGAAGATTCGTGAAGCGAGAAAGAACCAGACAAACACTGTCATCAAGACAGTTCGTTTTGGTTTGAAAATCGATGATCACGACTATGGAACTAAAAAAGGTCAGATCGAGCGCTTCTTAAAGGCTGGCGACAAGGTCAAAGTGATGGTCGTTTTCCGTGGCCGTGAGCAATCACGTCCGGAGATGGGTGTCAAGTTGTTGCAGAAGGTTGCAGAAGAAGTAACCGAGTCAGGTGTTGTTGAGTCGAGTCCATCGGCAGACGGCAGAAGCTTGGTCATGGTTATCGCTCCTCTACGTAACAAGGCTGATGCGAAAGCAGATGCTAAGCGAGCTGCAGAAAAGAAGGCGAAAGCCGATGTGCCTGCAACTACTGAGACCGAAACTAAGGATTCTGCGGCTGAAACCGCAGACTAGAAAAACAGGAGAGAAGTTATGCCAAAGCAGAAGACCCACTCTGGAGCGAAGAAGCGCTTCCGTTTCACAGGTAGCGGCAAGTTGATGAAGCAGCAGATCAACATGCGTCACAACCTTGAGCACAAGTCATCAAGACGTACTCGTCGTCTAAACCAAGACCAGCTTGTTAGCAAGGCTGATTTCAAGACCATCAAGAAGCAGCTCGGCCACTAGTCCAAGCACATTCAGAATTAATTTAGGAGAAACTAATGGCAAGAGTTAAAAACGCAGTAAACGCGTTGAAGAAGCGTCGTACAGCACTAGAGCGTGCAAAGGGTTACCGCGGACAGCGTTCACGGCTATACCGCATGGCTAAGCAGCAGGTTCTGCACTCCCTGGTATATGCGTACAACGACCGTCGCGACAAGAAGGGTAACTTCCGTCGCCTATGGATTCAGAGAATCAACGCTGCATCACGAGCGAATGGTCTTACCTACAACCGTCTAATCCAGGGGCTAAACCTTGCAGGCGTTGGTGTTGACCGTCGTATCTTGGCAGATCTAGCAGTGAACGAGCCAAAGGCTTTCGCTTCATTGGTAGCAACTGCAAAGGCAGCGTTGCCTTCAGACACTTCAGCTCCAAAGGTTAAATAACCCAAGTGCTGATTGATCCCAAAGCCGCTAAGGTTCGTGGGGTTGCCAAGCTAGTAAAGAAAGAAGCCCGTCGTGAGACAGGGCTCTTTCTGCTTGAGGGACCACAGGGTTTCCGCGAGGCACTCGAAAGACCGAAACTAGTTCTCGAAGCATTTGCTACCGAGGAGGCTTTGGCACGCCATGCAGATTTGTTTACCAAGGCCAAGGCTGCTCGTATCGATATTCAGTTAGTCAGCGAGCAGGTGCTTGCAGCCCTCACCGATACAAACACCCCTCAAGGTGTTGTTGCAGTCTGTCACCAGTTCGATGTTTCTCTTGATGATGTGATTGCTACCAAGCCAAAGCTTGTTGCCCTGCTTTCTCAAATCAGAGATCCAGGTAATGCTGGAACTGTTCTTCGTGCAGCAGATGCCGCTGGAGCAGATGCGGTTATCTTCACCGAGGGAAGCGTTGACATTTATAACACCAAGGTTGTTCGATCAACCACTGGTTCAATGTTTCATCTGCCATTCGTGATTGATGTTGAAATCAATGAGGCAGTTGCTGCTCTAAAGGCAGCTGGAATTCAAGTGTTGGCTGCTGACGCTTCAGGAGATTCTCTACCTGAACTAGCAACCGAAGGAGCACTCGATAAGCCAACTGCTTGGATGTTTGGTAACGAGGCTTGGGGCTTTGAGCCAGAGATCCTGAAGTTAGCTGATCGGGTAGTTGCAGTGCCAATCTATGGGGCAGCAGAATCACTGAACCTAGCAACGGCTGCCAGCGTGTGTCTTTACTCGTCAGCCTTCCAACAGAACTCAGCAACCAGCTAAGCGCTTATAAAAACAACAGTGGATATACTTGAGGTCTAATGTCAGAGAACGTAGAAATAACTAAAGCAGCAGTCGATGCTGCTGTGTCTGATGCTCTGAAGCTCATTCAATCTGCCAATGATTTGGCTTCTCTAAAGGCAATCCGACCAACCGCCGTCGGTGAGAACTCTGGGATTACCAAGCTCAGTTCTCTGATGGGGAAACTGCCGGGGGATAAGAAGGCCGATGCAGGAAAACTGATTATCGCTGCTAGAGCAGAACTAAACGCTGCCTTTACTGAAGCTGAAACAACTTTCTATCAGGCTGAGCAGAACCAAAAGCTAATTGAAGAAAGCGTTGACGTTACTGCAGCCCCAATGACCCAGGTTCTTGGAGCAAGACACCCGCTATCTCTGCTGCAGGATGAAATCGCCGATGTCTTTATCGGTATGGGTTGGGAAATTGCCGAGGGACCTGAAGTTGAGAGCGAATGGTTCAACTTCGATGCGTTGAACTTCGATGCTGATCACCCAGCTCGTGCAATGCAGGACACTTTCTTTGTTGAGCCTGTTGATGCTCATCTAGTTCTTAGAACTCACACTTCTCCAGTTCAAGTTAGATCCCTTCTAGAGCGCGACCTTCCGGTTTATGTACTATGTCCAGGTCGAGTATTTAGAACTGATGAACTTGATGCAACTCACACTCCGGTGTTTCATCAGGTTGAGGGACTTGCAGTTGATAAAGGTCTAACCATGGCTGATCTCAAGGGGACCTTGGAACACTTCGCGAGAATCATGTTTGGCCCTGATGCAAAGATTCGTTTGCGTCCATCATTCTTTCCTTTCACCGAACCTTCAGCTGAGCTAGATGTTTGGCACCCAGGTGCTAAAGGCGGAGCTCGTTGGGTTGAGTGGGGTGGCTGCGGAATGGTAAATCCAAACGTTTTGCTTGCTGCTGGAATTGATCCAGAGGTTTATTCAGGTTTCGCATTCGGTATGGGAATTGAAAGAACCTTGATGTTCCGTAACGATGTCAAAGATATGCATGACATGGTTGAAGCCGACGTTAGATTCTCTAAGCAGTTTGGGGTGGTGCTGTAATGCGCGTGCCACTGTCTTGGTTAAATGAGTTTGTTGAACTACCTAAGGGTTCAACCGCTGATTCTGTGATGGCTGAACTTGTCAAAGTCGGTTTAGAAGAAGAAGGTTCTCACGGTTACGACCTAGTTGGTCCAATTGTTGTTGGACAAGTCCTTGAGTTTGTTGAAGAAGAGCAGTCCAACGGAAAAACAATTCGTTGGTGTCAGGTAAGAGTTGCTAACTCTGGTCAGAAAGCTGCTGATGGTGGGGAAGATGTTCGTGGCATTGTTTGTGGTGCTAGAAACTTTGAAGTCAACGACAAAGTTGTTGTAACTCTTCCAGGTGCAGTTCTGCCAGGAGATTTCAAGATTGCTGCAAGATCAACCTATGGTCACACCAGTGACGGCATGATCGCATCTGCTCGTGAATTAGGGCTAAGTGATGACCACGAAGGAATTCTTCGATTGGTAACTTTAGGTATTGATCCTGAAGTTGGCACAGATGCACTTGCTCTTCTAGGGCTCAATGATGAAGCTGCTGAAGTAAACGTCACACCGGATAGAGGCTATTGCTTCTCTATTCGCGGTACCGCTAGAGAGTTTGCTCACGCAACTGGGGCAAAGTTCACTGACCCAATTGATTCAGTGAAGCCTGTTCAAGGCTCTGGCTTCAAAGTTGAAATTAAAGACGATGCTCCAATTAGAGGCAAAGTCGGTTCAACAAAGTTTGTAATTAGAAGTGCAAGTAACGTAAACGCCTCAGCACCAACTCCGGCTTGGATGGTTTCAAGGCTCAAGCTTGCTGGTATGAGGTCAATCTCCGTTGTCGTGGACATCACTAACTACGTAATGCTTGAAATGGGCCAACCTCTACACGCCTATGATGCACAAAACCTAAAGGGCTCAATCACAGTTAGAAGAGCCAAGGCTTCAGAGACTCTCAAGACTTTAGATGCTCAGGACAGAACACTGCATCTGGAAGATCTTGTCATCGCAGATGATTCAGGAGCTATTGGTTTAGCTGGTGTTATGGGTGGGGCGAGCACTGAAGTAAGTTCAGCTACCACCTCAGTACTTATTGAAGCTGCCAACTTTGATGGTGTTTCAATTGCTCGCACAGCACGTCGTCACAAGCTACCCAGTGAAGCGTCAAAGCGTTTCGAACGTGGAGTTGACCCTAAGGTTGCCGAGTTCGCAGCTGCTAGAGCAATTGCTCTATTAGAAGAACTTGCTGGTGCAACTGCAGATGAACTTGGATCATTTGTCGATAACTCACTAGGTGCGCTAACAGTTTTCTTGCCAGAAGATTTTGCATCTTCTCTAACTGGAGTTACCTACACTGCAACTGAAATCACAAGCACGCTAAATGAAATTGGTTGCGAAGTTGCAAGCGTTGACGGTGGCTTTGAAGTTATCGTTCCGAGCTGGCGACCGGACATCACACACAAGACAGATCTAGTTGAAGAGGTTGCTCGTATCACAGGCTACGACCGAATCCCTTCTCGTCTGCCTGTTGCGCCTCCTGGTAGAGGGCTAACAAAGCGCCAGAGGATGCGCAGAGCAGTTTTGAATCAACTTGCTGCAACTGGACATGTTGAAGTTTTGACCTACCCATTCTTGAAACCAGAGCAGAACTCTTATTTCTTTGCTGAAGGAGAATCAAGAGTTGTGCTAGCTAATGCCATGCAGGAAGACGTAAACGAAATGCGTCTGACCATGTTGCCTGGGCTTATTGATGCAGCCAAGAGGAATGTTTCTCGAACACTTACAGATTTGGCAATCTTCGAAGTTGGCTTGGTGTTCCAGCCAGCCAAATCAAGCAAGAGCGTAACTCTTCCTAATGGAACTTCACAGCCTAGCGATAAAGAACTAGAGATGTTGCACGATAGCGTTCCTAACCAACCTTTATCCTTGGGTGGATTGTTTGTTGGAAACAGAATCGCTGAGCAGGTTGGCAGAAAAGCCAGCAAGTCAGGTTATGCCGATGCCATACAGGCCGCTCGTGTTGCAGCTCACGCTGTTGGAGTTGAACTTGAGCTAGAGCAGAGTGCACCTAAGGGTTTCCACCCAGGTCGAACAGCAAAGCTTGTCATCAAGGGAACTGATGTAGCTGTTGGTTTTGCTGGAGAATTACACCCAGAACTAGCTTCCGCAAACGATCTTCCTCGTCAGGTTGGTGTTCTGGAAATCAATCTCGAGCTTTTGTTCGCTCACGCACCTGAACTAGTTCAAGCAGGTGCTGTTGATACCTACCCAGCAGCTACCCAAGATCTTTCTCTTGTAATTGATCAAGATGTTCCAGCAGGAAAGGTTCTAGAGGTGCTTACTCAAGCCGCTGGTGAACTACTTGAAGACATTGTTTTGGTTGATGACTACAGGGGTGCAAACCTTGAAGAGGGTAAGAAATCACTCACCTATGCACTTCGCTTCAGAGCAAACGACAGAACTTTGACACAGTTAGAGGCAAGCCAAGCTAGAGACAACGCAGTTTCAGCAGCTAATGCCAAATTCGGCGCAACAATCAGAGCCTAAAGATTCTCTAAGGAGATCAAATGAAACTCAGGGTTGCCATAGCAGGAGCTAGCGGTTACGTTGGCGGTGAGTTAGCGCGTGTAATTGAAAATCACCCAAATCTAGAGCTCGTTACTGTTACCGGTAACTCAAGTGTCGGTGAAACACTTGGTTCACTAAATCCTGAGTTAAAGAAATACTCTGGCTTGGTTTTTGTTGAAAACAATAAAGAAAACCTTCTAGGTCACGATGTTGTTTTCCTAGCTCTGCCTCATACTCACTCAGCTGAAGTTGCAACATGGCTTGAAGATGATGTTTTGGTTTTGGATTGTGGAGCAGATTTTAGACTAGAGTCCGCAGCAGAGTTCGCGAAATTCTATAAGACCAAGCACGCTGGAACTTGGGCCTACGGAATGCCAGAGTTACTAATAGGGGAGAGTTCTAAGCAAAGAGAAGCACTCGCAGGTAAGAAACGTATTGCTGTGCCTGGTTGTAACGCAACAGCGATTACGTTGGCTTTTGCGCCACTACTTCGAAGTGGACTCATTGAGACTGCTGATCTAGTTTCAACTCTTTCGGTTGGAACTAGCGGTGCTGGCCGAAATGCTGAAGTCAATCAGGGCGAAGCGTTAGCATCTGCCTTTGCTTACCAAGTTGGTGGGATTCATCGTCACATTCCTGAGGTCCAGCAGAATCTAGAAAAGGTTTCTGGTTCGAGAGTGTCACTTACCTTCACACCGGTTCTAGTTCCTATGTTTAGGGGCATTCTTGCAGTTAACACAGCGAAGGTGTTGCCTGGTGTGAACCTTGAGTCGGTTAGGAAAGCATTCACTGATGCATATTCAGAAGAAGAGTTCATTGAGCTCTTACCTGAAGGAACATTCCCTGATACCTCGGCCGTTGAGTTCAATAATAAAGTGCAGATAGGTATAGCCCTAGATGAGGCATCAGGTCGAGTGATAGTGATCAGTGCTATCGATAACTTAGTGAAAGGCACTGCGGGTGCTGCTATCCAGAGCATGAACTTAGCTCTTGGTCTAAGTGAGAACACTGGTATAGCTGAGGGGATTAGCTAATGCAGAAAGCTGATGGCACAAATCTAGATCTTGCTCGCATCAAGGCACAGACCCTTATTGAAGCTTCTCCTTGGATTAGGAAGTTCCAGGGCAAGGTGTTTGTGGTTAAGTTCGGTGGCAATGCCATGGTTGATGAGAAACTGCAGCAAGCATTTGCTTCTGACATTGCCTTCTTGAACCTAGTGGGCATCAAAGCAGTTATTGTTCACGGTGGTGGACCGCAGATCACTTCTCGCTTATCCGAGCTTGGAATGAAAAGTGAGTTTGTTGACGGTCTAAGGGTTACTTCACCTGAAGCAATAGGTGTAATTCGTGATGTCCTGATGAACGAGATCAGTGCACCTCTGGCTTCAATGGTTGTAAATGCTGGGGCTAAGGCAGTTGTCTATAACGGAGCGACAGAAGGGCTTTTCACTGGAGCAATCACTCGCGCAGACTTAGGGCTAGTTGGCGAAGTTGTCTCTGTCGATGCAGGGGTTATCCATAAAGCTCTCGAGGCAAATCTAATTCCAGTGATTTCAACGGTTGCACCGGATAGTTCAGGGCAGCTGGTTAATGTCAATGCAGACTTGGCAGCTGCTTCTTTGGCAATTGCTCTTGGGGCAGAGAAGTTGGTTGTGCTTACCGATGTGCCTGGTTTGTATAGCGATTGGCCTGATCGAGACTCTCTGGTTAGTGAACTAAGTGCATCAGAACTAGAAGAGCTTTTACCTGATCTTGAGTCAGGAATGATTCCAAAGATGCAGGCTTGTTTGAATGCAGTCCGTGGAGGAGTAGCCAGAGCCCACATCATCGATGGAAGAGTTTCACACAGTGTCTTGCTTGAGGTATTCACTCCATCAGGCATAGGAACTTTAGTTTTGCCTTAGGGCAATCAAGAGGAAGATGAGATTATGACTAGACACTTTTTGCGTGACGATGATATTTCACCTGCGGAGCAGGCAGAGATTCTTGAGCTAGCGCTGGATCTAAAGGCTAATCCTTACTCTCGCAAGATCTTCCAAGGCCCTAAGACCGTAGCAGTAATCTTCGACAAGACCTCAACTAGAACTAGAGTTTCTTTCGCGGTTGGAATTAGTGATCTTGGTGGAGTGCCACTAATCATTGATGCTCAGGGTAGTCAGATGGGTGCAAAAGAATCTGTCAGTGACACAGCAAAAGTTCTAGAACGTCAGGTGGCTCAGATTGTTTGGCGCACCTACGCTCAATCAGGTCTAGAAGAGATGGCTGCAAACTCTAAAGTTCCAGTTATCAATGCTCTGAGCGATGAGTACCACCCATGTCAGTTGCTAGCAGATCTGCTCACCATCAAGGAACACAAAGGAAACCTTGCTGGTCTAAAGCTTGTATACATCGGTGATGGCAACAACATGGCTAACTCTTATCTGATTGCTTGCGCGATGGCAGGAATGCACGTGGTTGTTGTCACACCAGAAAAGTATTCGCCAGCAAAAGATGTTGTTGCAAAGGCAACTCAAATAGCCGCTGCGACTGGCGGCACTGTTTCAGTTAGTCACGATCCAGCTGCAGCTGTTGAAGGTGCTGATGTTTTAGCAACTGACACTTGGGTGTCTATGGGGCAAGAGGCAGAAAAGGCTCAGCGAGTAAGTGACTTTGCTGGGTTCACCATTGATTCTGAACTATTGAGCTTGGCTAAAGCTGATGCGATTGTTTTGCATTGCCTACCTGCCTACCGAGGCTATGAAATAAGTACTGAGGTTTTGGATGGTGAGCAGGCTGTGATCTGGGATGAAGCGGAGAACCGTCTTCATGCACAGAAAGCACTAATGGTTTGGCTAGATGAACGTGCCAAGTAAAATCAAACTAATCCCGATGACGACTTTCATCGAGAGCATTTAAGGAGTAATAGATGTCAGAACGCGTAGTGCTTGCCTATTCAGGTGGTTTGGATACTTCCGTTGGTATCGGTTGGTTGAAAGAAGCCACCGGTAAAGAAGTTGTTGCTCTAGCTATCGATGTTGGCCAGGGTGGCGAAGACATGGACGCTATCCGTCAGCGTGCTCTGGATTGTGGAGCAGTTGAGGCTATCGTCATCGATGCCAAGTCTGAGTTTGCTGATGACTACCTAATGCCAGCTCTAAAGGCCAATGCTCTGTATCAGAAGAGATACCCGTTGGTATCTGCACTATCTCGTCCACTAATTGGTAAGCACTTAGCTAGTGTTGCTAGAAAACTAGGTGCCGATAGCGTGGCTCACGGTTGCACAGGTAAAGGTAATGACCAGGTTCGTTTCGAGGCAGCTGTTGCTGCGATTGCTCCAGAACTAAAGTCAATTGCTCCTATTCGTGACTTGGCTTTGACCAGAGATAAGGCAATTGAGTTTGCTGAGAAGAACAATCTTCCAATTGCTCAGAACAAGAAGTCGCCATACTCTGTTGACCAAAACGTTTGGGGTAGAGCGGTTGAGACCGGGTTCCTAGAAGATCCTTGGAATGCACCAATTGAAGATCTTTACTCATACACCCAAGACCCAGATGTGTATCGAGAAGCAACTGAGGTAACCATCAGTTTCGAGGCTGGTATTCCAGTTGCGATTGATGGTGTTCGTTACTCAGCTATCGAGTTGATTCAGAAGATGAATGACCTAGCTGGAGCGCATGGTGTTGGCCGTATTGACATTGTTGAAGACAGACTGGTTGGTATCAAGAGTCGTGAGATTTACGAGTCTCCTGCGGGTATCGCTCTAATTGCAGCGCACGAGGAACTTGAGAATCTAACCCTTGAGCGTGATGTCAATAGATTCAAGCGAGGCATTGAAGCTCGTTGGGCCGATCTTGTTTATGAAGGTCTATGGTTCTCAGGTTTGAAGAGGTCTCTGGATGTATTCATTGATCACACTCAAGAGCATGTGACAGGTGATGTTCGCATGAAGATGCAGGGCGGTAGAGCAGTTGTTACTGGCCGTCGTTCTGATGAGTCTTTGTACGACTTCAGTTTGGCTACCTATGACACCGGTGACACATTTGACCAGTCTTTAGCTAAGGGATTCATCGAGCTGTGGGCTTTGCCTAGCAAGATTGCTTCTAGAAGAGATGCGAACAGAGGTAAGAAGTAGTCATGACTGAATCATCATCGCTATGGGGCGGAAGGTTTTCGGGAGAGACCAATGAGGCGGTAGTCGCACTCAGTCGTTCTGTGCACTTTGACTGGCGATTAGCTCCATACGACATCAAGGGAACTAGAGCGCATCTGTTAGCTCTTCGTGCAGCCGGTTACTTAGCCGAAGCAGAACTGGTGAAACTTGATAAGTCATTAGTTGAACTTGATAAGAGAGTTTCTTCAGGAATGTTCGTGGCTAAGCCAACCGATGAAGATGTTCACAGTGCACTTGAACGCGGACTAATTGAGATGGTCGGTCCTGAACTAGGCGGAAAAGTCAGAGCCGGTAGATCAAGAAACGATCAGATTGCGACACTAATTCGCATCTATCTTCTCGACCAAGCAACCTTCATCAGATCTGACGTTATGCAACTGATTGATGTCTTGACCACCTTGGCTCAGGAGCACCTCAGTGAACCTATGCCTGGACGAACACACTTCCAGCATGCTCAACCAGTCTTGTTATCACACCACCTTCTAGCCCATGCTTGGCCTCTAGTTAGAGACCTTGAGCGTTTGGCGCAGTGGCGTGAGCGCGCATCATTCTCACCCTATGGAGCAGGTGCTCTTGCTGGAACTTCACTTGAATTAGATCCAAACATTGTTTCCCAGGCACTTGGCCTAACTGCACCGATGGCTAACTCCATGGATGCCACATCATCGAGAGATGTTGTTGCTGAGTTTGCATTCATCGGAACAATGATGGGCATCAACCTCTCTCGCTTTGCTGAAGAAATCATCATTTGGGCTAGTGCTGAGTTCAACTATGTGAAACTTGCTGATGCTTTCTCTACTGGTTCATCGATCATGCCGCAGAAGAAGAATCCTGATGTTGCAGAGTTAGCAAGAGGTAAAGCAGGTCGCATGATTGGTGACCTAACAGGTTTGCTTTCAACTTTTAAGGCACTGCCACTTTCATACAACAGAGATCTTCAGGAAGACAAAGAACCGGTATTTGATATCGCAGATAACCTACTTTTGATTTTGCCTGCTTTCACAGGAATGGTTGCGACCATGGAGTTCAACTTGGCAAGAATGGAAGAACTGTCTTCAGCTGGATACTCATTGGCTACGGATGTTGCTGAGTGGCTCGTGAAGCAGAGAGTCCCATTCAAAGAAGCACATGAAATCACAGGGAAACTCGTTGCCTTTGCTGAGAGCAAGGACCTGGATCTCAATGAAATTTCAGATGTTGAGTTTGCGGCCATTAGCCAACACTTGACTCCAGAAGTAAGAGAAGTGCTAAGCGTTGCCGGTTCCATCCGTTCACGCACAGGTGCTGGAGGAACCGCGGTGCCTAGAGTTCTAGATCAGATCAGTGCATTGCGTAAAATGGTGCCTAGCGAAAACAGATAGGTTTATTCCATGGCCACAAGCGAAGCACTTGCTCAACAGAGCAACGACTCTAGCTTTCCTGACGTCTTTGAGGAACTGAAGTGGCGTGGCCTAGTGGCCATTTCAACTGATGAAGCAGAACTGCGTTCAGCTCTAAAATCTGCACCACTAACTTTTTACTGCGGCTTTGATCCAACAGCACCAAGTTTGCACCTTGGAAACCTAGTTCAACTTCTCGTCATGCGAAGACTGCAGTTGGCAGGACACAACCCACTGGTACTAATCGGTGGAGCAACCGGTCTAATCGGAGATCCAAAGCCAACTGCCGAAAGAACATTGAACACCAAAGAGACAGTAGCCGAGTGGGTAGAGAAGCTTGGTTCACAAGCAAAGCGTTTCTTATCATTCGAAGGTTCTAACGGAGCAAACCTGGTAAACAACCTTGATTGGACTGCTCCACTAAGTTCAATTGACTTTCTAAGAGACATCGGTAAGCACTTCAGAGTTGGCAAGATGCTGAGCAAGGATGCTGTGTCTGCCCGCCTAAATTCTGATGCAGGTATTTCCTTCACGGAATTTTCATACCAAATTCTTCAGGGCATGGATTTCCTAGAGCTTTACCGCCGAAACAATTGTGTTCTACAAATTGGTGGTAGCGACCAGTGGGGAAACCTGACAAGCGGTACCGATTTGATTCACAAGGTCGAAGGCAACAGTGCACATATTTTGGCTACCCCGCTAATTACAGATTCAGAGGGCAAAAAGTTTGGTAAATCAGAAGGTAATGCGATTTGGTTGGATACCGATCTGACTTCGCCTTACGCTTTCTACCAATTCTGGCTAAACGTTGAAGATTCGAACACAGTAAATCTGCTAAAAGTTTTCACTTTCCTAACCAAGCAAGAGATTGAGGATCTTGAAAGCCAATTGGCTTCAGAACCTCACCTAAGAGCAGCCCAGAAGCGATTGGCATATGAAGTTACCTCTCTGGTCCACTCGACTGCGGCTACAGATGCTGTTATTGCTGCATCCCAAGCCTTATTCGGGCAGGGTGAATTAGACCAGCTAGATAAGGGAACTTTAGAGGCAGCTCTCCAGGCTCTGCCTAACATGAAGGCTTCACTTGGAACAGGCGTAGCCGAGCTTTTGGTCGAAACTGGCCTAGTTGCCAGCCTCAGTGCGGGCCGCCGAGCCATTGCCGAGGGCGGGGTATACCTCAACAACATCCGTATTGATGATGAAAAAGCCACCCTGGATCATGCGATCATGGGGGAGTTTGCAGTTCTAAGACGAGGCAAAAAGACCTTGGCTGGAATTTTCATTCAAAAATAGGCGATAAAAGTGTGCCTCGATTTGACTTGATTGTTTTAGAGGCGTAATGTTTTATCTGTTGCCCACAGTTTGAGAAATCTATTTTATGGATCTCGGCTCAAGTGCAACCAATCAGCTCAAAAGAACCCTGTAAATTGGCGACTTTTGGCCAGATTGAATCACATTTTGAATCTAGAAAATAACTAGGTTTTTTGCGTATGTCTATTTGACTTATGCTCAAAAAGTGGTAAGTTAGTGAAGTTGCTCTGCGTGGGCCCCTAACCGGAATCCGCAGATGCATCCGATCCTTGAGAACTCAACAGCGTGCACAATGTCGATGCCAAGAACCTGGCTCTATTTAGGCTTGCCTTTTTAGATGTTCAGAAGTAATTGGATTAGACAGATTGTCAGACAATCTGATTTAGTCAGATCAAATTGAATCCCCCATTTTCCGGGGGTTTCGTAAAACTTGGGCCAAAGCTTGCTTTGGTCCTAAAAAACTTTTACGGAGAGTTTGATCCTGGCTCAGGATGAACGCTGGCGGCGTGCTTAACACATGCAAGTCGAACGATGAAGCTGGAGCTTGCTCCGGTGGATTAGTGGCGAACGGGTGAGTAACACGTGAGCAATCTGCCCTTGACTCTGGGATAACTGCGGGAAACTGTAGCTAATACCGGATACGACGCCTTGGGGCATCCCACGGGCGTGGAAAGAATTTCGGTCAAGGATGAGCTCGCGGCCTATCAGCTAGTTGGTGAGGTAATGGCTCACCAAGGCGACGACGGGTAGCCGGCCTGAGAGGGTGACCGGCCACACTGGGACTGAGACACGGCCCAGACTCCTACGGGAGGCAGCAGTGGGGAA
>CAMDEE010000001.1 GCA_945895375.1 Auritidibacter sp. Marseille-P8566 | reverse complement strand
AGAACAATGAAAGTAGAAGTAGAAGCCTCAGTAGTAGCCTCAACAGAAACCGCTGTAGTGCCAAAAGGCAGATCCAAACTAGAAGCAGTCAAAAGCGAAGTACCATTCACACTCAAAGCAGAAAGAGCAGTATTAGCGTTCGCAGCAGCAACATTTAGCTTCACGGTGTAATTGGCTGTGGTTCCGTCTTCCGCGGTCACAACAACGCTCACATTGTTCACACCTGAAGTTAGTCCAGTGTTATTGGTGACTGCAACAGTTGCTACGTTGCTGGTTGGCGTTACAGCTACGGTCGCCTGGGTTGTTCCAAACGGAAGATCGAAAGACTGCTCCGCGTTGAAACCAGTGGTGAAATCTGTGCCGTTCACTTCTACAGACGCGATTGTCTTCACACTTGATGGTGGAGCAACAATAACGCTTACTGTGTAGACCTTGACTGTTCCATCATCGGCAGTAACAGTCACTGTCACTGGGTTCGCACCATCAACTAGATTTGTGTTTCCAGCAGCTACAGCAGTTGCATAGGCGTTGGTTGGAACTGCTTCAACTGTTACAGATGATCTACCAAGACCTACGTTTAGTGAGCCACCGTCAACAACGGTCTTACCGTCAATCTTGAAAGTGCTTAGAGAGGTGTCGTTAGAGAACTCTCCGCCCAAGCTTGCTACCACTAGTGAAACTGTGTAAGTAGCAGTAGTGGTTCCGTTAGCAGCAGTTACAACAACTGTCAAAGTGTTTGTTCCTGTGCTGAGGCCTGTTGCTCCAGTAATAACTGGTATTGCTGCAGTGTCAGAAGGCTCTGCAACGACCGTTACAGATGTGACACCGTTAGCAAGGTTTACTGTGCCTCCATCAACAACGTCATCTCCATTTACGGAGAAGATGCCTAGAGTTACATCGTCATTTGCCTGAACGTTCAAAGTAACTGTGTAAGTAGCGGTTGTAGTTCCGTTGGCTGCAGTAACAGTTACGGTCAATGTGTTTGCACCAGGAACTAGGTCGTCAACAACGTCAACTACCACGGCTGCGTCTGGATCAGTAGCTTCAGCAACATACTCAACTTCAGTTGTTCCGAAAGGAAGGTTTACAGTAGCGCCTGACTCAACGTCTGTTCCATTGATTGCGAACACACCAAGAGTTGCATCATCGTTCTCAAGAACGTTCAAAGTAACTGTGTAGGTAGCAGTTGAAGTTCCGTTAGCTGCAGTAACAACCACTGTCAAAGTGTTTGGACCAGTAACCAGATCTTCATCAACAGTTACGACAACAGCAGCGTCAACATCGCTAGCTTCAGCAACATACTCAACTTCAGTTGTTCCGAAAGGAAGGTCGATAGTTGCTCCACTAACTACATCGTTACCATCGATCGCAAAAACACCAAGAGTGGTGTCATCGTTTTCAGCAACATTCAAAGTGACTGTGTAGGTAGCAGTTGAAGTTCCGTTAGCTGCAGTAACAACCACTGTCAAAGTGTTTGCACCGGTTGCTAGTTCTTCATCAACAGTTACAACAACGGCAGCTTCAACGTCGCTAGCCTCTGCAACGTATTCAACTTCAGTTGTTCCGAAAGGTAGCTCAACTGTTGCGCCGTTTGTTACATCTGTTCCGTTGACAGCGAATACACCAAGAGTGGTGTCATCGTTTTCAGCAACGTTCACAGTAACTGTGTAGGTCTGAGTGGTTACATCATCTTCTGCGGTAACAACTGCAGTAACAGTGTTTGGTCCGGTTACAAGATCAGTGTCGCCAGTAATGTCAACGGTTGCACCGTCAGCAGCAGCTGTAGGGGTAGCAACTACTTCGACAGAATCAGTTCCATAAGGAGCACTAATGGATGCCCCATCGGTGACCGCCTGGCCATCGATGGTGAAGGTAGACAGCGAGGTGACTGAGCTTGCTTCGGTAGCGTTAGCTACACTCGCAAAGCTGCCAAACCCGGTAGCAGGAAGTAGTACCAGCAGCATCGCGGCCACAATTGTGGTCACTCTGAGGGCTAGTGCGTTATATGCGTTCTTAGTCATGGCTATCTTCTTCATTTTCGTTATTCGTTCCCTACGATTACTGTCACTGTGTAAGTTGTTGATGCTCCGCTTAGTGCTGTCACTGTCACGGTCAAAGTGTTGTTTCCAGCACCCAAACCAGACTTACCAACGATCTCGACTGAGGCCGCGGCGTCATCTGCGATAGCTGAAACACGAACTCGAGTAGTACCAGCAGCCACATTTAGAGTTGCTCCGTCGGTTACTGCTTGATCATTGATTGTGAATGTGCTCAAACCAGTGTTTGCAGCAGGTGCGGCTACTAGAACAGTCACGGTGTTTACAGTCTGAGCTCCGCTTGGAGCAGTAACTGTTACAACCACTGAGTTAGTTCCAGTGTTCAATCCTGTGTTTCCACTGACTGTGAACTTAGCTTCCGATGATTCAACAACCGGGATAACGGAGACACGAGATGTTCCGAACGGAACGTTCACGGTGTCACCAGAAACCACAACTGATCCAGCAACGGTTAGAGATGTTAGTGATGTGTTGCTTGAAAGAGCTGCAACACGGACGCTTCTTGTGTATGAAGCTGTGCTTGTGCCGTCTTCAGCAGTAACAGTGAATGTCACTGTGTTTAGACCAGCAACCAAACCAGAAGTACCAGTAACCGCAATGGTCGCCTTAGCATCAGCAGGCTTAGCACTAGCAGCAACAACTGTTCTACCAGCAGCCAAATCAACAACAGTTCCCTCAGTCGCAACATCAACACCATTAATCAACCAGGTGCCAGCAACAGTTGAGATACCAGTGTTAGTGCTTCTAGCTAGAACAAAAGCTTCAACAGTAGTGTCAGTGAAAGTGCCATTAGCAGCAGTAACTCTCACACGAATGCTGTTTAGACCAGCAACCAAGTTAGTGTTACCAGTGATCTCAACACTCGCACCTGAGTCATTCGCAACAGCAACAACAGGCATTGACTTGCTTCCAATTGGAAGCTCAACACGAGAAGTGTAAGCAACACCATTAGCAGTCAAACTCTTCAAAGTTGAATCAGAAGAAAGCGCTGTAACAACAACAGTCACATTCACAGTTCTCTTAGTAGAGCCATCAGCAGCAGTAACAACCACAACAACAGTGTTAGAACCAGTTGTCAAAGTAGTACCAGAGATCGCAACAGTAGCTTCAGCATCAGCAGTCGCAGCCTTCACCTGAGCAAGAGTAGTTCTCGCCGGAACAGTGATAGTTGAACCAGTCAAAGCGTTCTGACCATTTACAAGCAAAGTATTAAGAACAGTGCTAGTTGACTTCAAAACATTAACAACAACTACATAATCCTTAGTAGCTCCATTAGCAGCAGTAACCTTCAAAGTCACATTGTTGCTTCCAGTCTTAAGCGCACCATTACCAATAACCGCAAACTTAGCGCCAGCATCATTAGTCTCAGCAGCAACATCAACTGAACGAGTACCAAACGGAACACTCACAGTCAAACCATCAACAAAAGCCTGAGTATTCACAGTAAAGGACTTCAAAGTCACATCACTAGAAAGAACAAGAACACGAACGGTCACAGAGTAGTTCTTTACTGTGGTTCCGTTAGCTGCAGTAACCGCAATGCTTACTGTGTTGTCTCCACCAACTAGACCAGATCTACCGGTGACAACAGCCTTGGCTTCAGGGTCATTTGTCTGAACGTCTACGACTACAGAAGTAGTAAGGGCAGCAACAGTTACGGTGCCTTTATCTTCAACTGTGGTTCCGTTTACCTTGATGTTCTTGATGGCAGCGTCAGCTGAAGGAAGTGCTACGAATAGTGTCACTGTGTGAGTGAACTCTGTAGTTCCGTTAGCAGCTGTAACCTTCACTGAAAGTGTGTTTGAACCAGCAACCAGGCCAGTCGCACCTGTTACAACGAACTGAGCCTTAGCATCAGCAGTTGCAACCTTTACCGCCACACCAGTTGTTCCACGAGATAGGTTCACAGTTGAACCAGTCGCAGTTTCAACACCATTGATTGTCAAGAGTCCGAGATCAGTGTTGTTAGAAGCAGGAACCTTCATGGTTACTCGGTAAGTTCTTGTAGCACCGCTTTCAGCTGTAACTAGAACAGCAAGTGCGTTATCACCAGTACGTAGACCAGTTGCACCAGAAACTACAACCAACGAAGTTGGAGAGTTAGGTGTTGCAACAACAGTCGCGGTGGTTGTTCCAGGAGCTAGGGTTACGACTCCTTCAACCGGGGCGATTCCGTTGACAGTGAAAGCAGACAGAGTCACATCAGTTGAAAGAGCGCGAACGTTCAAGGTAACTGTGTAAGTCTTCGTTGCACCGCTTGCAGCTGTAACAATTACAGTCAATGTGTTTGCACCGTCAACAATGTTTGATCGACCAGTAATCACAACTACAGATTCAGCATCCGCAGGAGTTGCAATAACATTTACAACTCTTGTTAGTGGAGGAAGAGCAAGGGTTCCCTTGTCTTCTGCTGCCAAACCATTCACAGTGAATGTTGATAGATCAGTGTTAGAGCTCAAAGGAGCAACAATTGCCTTGATTGTGATTACACGAACTGTCTTTAGGTCAGCTGCAGTAACAGTTACAACAACATCGTTGCTTCCGACTACTAGACCAGTACGGCCAGTGATCTTGGCACTAGCTGCTGGATCACGAGTGATTGCAACTACGTTTACAGAAGTAGTTCTTGATGGCAACTGAACAGTTTGCCCATCTACTACGTCAGCACCATTTAGTGTCAAAGTGTCCAATGTCACGTCAGTAGAAGCTCCACCAACACGAACAGTGAATACGTATTCGGTTGTGGTTCCATCCTGGGCTGAAACAATAACGGTAACTGTGTTGTCTCCAACTACCAATTCATCTGCGCCGAGTACGACTGAGGTTGCAAATTCGTTAGTGGTCTCAACTGAAACGTCAACTGAAGTTGCTTCCTTGTCCACGGTAACAATGTCACCAGCGGCAGTTAGCAAGCCGTCTACGAAGATTCCAGTTACTGAGCTGTCGCTTGAAGGAACAAGGATGATTACCTTGTACTCAGCAGTGGTTTCACCATCTGGAGCTGTTACGGTAACGGTTAGCTCGTTCTCACCAGCAACAAGGTCAGTTCCACCAGCAACTTCAAATGTTGATTCGATTCTCTGTGGCTCAATTGTTAGCTCAACAGAAGTTACAGCTGGTTCAGTTTCGAAAGTGTCTCCATCAGCAACATCTGTTCCATTGATCTTGAACACAGCTAGCTCAGTGTTTGTGCTTGCTGGAACAACCAAGATAACGATGAAGTCTTCGAATGTTTCACCATCGGCAGCTAGAACCGTAATGGTTAGTTCGTTCTCGCCAACAACAAGTTCGTTGTCACCAAATACTTCGAAAGTAGCGTCTGGGTCAGTTGTCTCTACCTGAACCTCAACCTCGGTGGTGTCTTCGGCTAGATCAACTACGTCATCCGGAGATGCCTCGTTGCCGTCAATTAGAAGAGAAGCAATTGAGGTGTCAATTCCGTAAAGAACCTTCAGGATTACTACGTACTCAGAAGAGGTCTCGCCATCAGCAGCAAGAACTGTTACAACTAGGAAGTTATCTCCAGGAACTAGACCTGAGTCACCTTCCACTGAGAATGTAGCGTCTGGGTCTTGAGTTTCAACCTCAACCTCAACATCGGTAGTACCGGCTTCAAGTTCAACTTCATCACCGTAGAAGACCTCGGTGCCATTTACGGTCAAGGTTGCTAGGTCAGTGTTGGTGCCTGGAGCAACAACCAGAGTAACTAGATACTCGTAGAAGCTCTGCTCATCAGCAGCTGTAACGGTCACAATCAAGTCATTGCTTCCGGTTACTAGGTCCTGGTCTCCAGAGACAACGAAGGTTGCGTCTGCATCCAAAGTTTCAGCAATAACTTCGACTGAAGTAGTTCCAGCCTCAAGATCGATTACTGCACCATCTTCAACATCTGCCCCATTTACCTGGAAGACACTCAAAGCAGTTTCGTTGCTTAGTGCAACTACAAGAGTAAAGATGTAGTCGATGCTGGTTGTTTCATCAGCCGCAATAACGGTTACAACCAATTCGTTCTCACCAGAAACTAGGTCAGTGTCACCTGAGATTGAAACAGTAGCTTCAGCATCTGTTGTCTCAACAGCAACATCAACAGTTTCTGTTAGGTACTCAAGGTTGATTACAGAACCTGGTGTAACTGCAACATCGTTGATGGTGATCTGCTTGACAGTTGCATCATCGTTGAACGCAACGTTCAAAGTAACGTAGTACTCAAGTGTGCTGTCATCAGCTGCAGTAACTGTAACTGTAAGAGTGTTCTCGCCAGCAACAAGTTCAGTGTCACCATCGATAACAACAGTTGCTTCTGAATCAGTTGTCAAAGCAACAACATCAACTGAGCTTGTGAAAGCCGGAAGATCGATTACTGAACCATCTTCAACATCTGCTCCGTTTACCTTGAATGAAGATAGCGATGTGTCGTTGTTGAATAGAACATTCAGAGTGATTTCGAACTCTTCAACGGTCTCGCCATCAGCAGCGGTAACGGTGATCAAAAGTAGGTTGTCGCCAGGTGCTAGATCTGCATCACCAGAGATTTCAATGTTTGCCTCAGGGTCAGATGTCTGAACATCCACGTCAACTGATTCTGTGTATGGAGCAAGTTCAACAACTTCTCCAACAGCAGTGTCAACACCGTTGACTAGAACTGAAATCAAGCTTGTGTCGGTGTTGAATGCAACGTTCAAAGTTACGTTGTAGTCAGCGGTTGTTCCGTCTGCAGCTGTCACAGTAACGGTCAAAATGTTTAGACCAGGCTCTAGGTTGGTGTCGCCTGTGATCTCGTAAGTAGCGTCTATGTCAGTTGTTTCAACAATGACTTCAACTTCATTTACTAGTGGCTCAAGCATTACTTCTGACTGATCCTCAACGGCTTCTCCGTTGACTTCAAACACAGCAAGGCTTGTGTCGTTGCTTACTAGTACGTCAAGAATGACGGTGATCTCTTCAACAGTTACGCCATCAGCGGCAGTAACAGTTACCTTTAGTTCGTTCTGACCAGTTACTAGATCTGTTGCTCCTGTAACAACAAAATCTGCATCAGCATCAGTTGCAATTGCTTCAACTTCAACAGACTCAGTGCCTGTAGGAAGTTCTACAACTTCACCATCGATTACATCGATGCCGTTAACAGTGAACGTAGATAGAGAGGTGTCTGTGTTCAGTGCAACGTTCACATTAATTGTGTAAGTGGCAATAGTTCCATCAACGGCTGTTACTTCAACAGTGATGACGTTTAGACCAGGGTTAAGATCTGTTCCACCGGTGACTTCAAATGTTGCACTCTCATCACGAGTAACAACGCCAACTTCGACAGATGTGGTTAATGCAGGAAGTTCGATTGTTCCTTCAACAAACTCGGTGCCATCAATTGTGATTGTTGCACCAGTGTCGTTTGGGCTATTAGCAACGTCCAAGTTAATTTCGTATGTTTGCTTAGTAAGACCATCACCTGCAGTGACAACTACAACGAGAGGGTTGTCACCAGGAGCCAAACCAACATTGCCATCGATAGTTCGAGTGGCAGTTGGATCAGTAGGAGTAGCGACTACATCAACTTCAAACACACCAGCTAGAACTGGAACAGTTTGTTTGTCGACCACCGCCACACCATTGACAGTAAATACAGACAGCGATGTATCTGTACCAGTGTTTGCATTAGCTGCAGTCGCCTGGATTGGAAGAATGAATAGTACGACGGCAGCGAGAATTGCAACGAAGCCACGTACGCGGTTAATTGATAAGCTCAAGGCTCTCCCCTCTCAGGAGTCCTAAAACAGGATAAAACTAGATTTACAGTATGCCACTGTTGTCAACACTTTTTATAGGTAAATCCAACAAATTAGCCAGATTGGTCCAAAAACGTAATCTTTGTGTAACCGGACTTCGCATAAGCGAATTTGACCCAAACACAGCTTTTCTGGCCCTAGCCGAGGCCTTGGAAGAAGATCTAATTGGGTATGGTTTATGTGTGAGCCCAAAGCAGCCCCTGACCTCAATATCATTCGTTATGCCTGTCCTTAACGAGGAAAAGCACCTGCGCACAGCGGTTTCAAGTATTTTTGAACAAAAAGGCGTTGAAAAAGGACAAATTGAGGTCATTTTGGCTATTGGCCCCTCCACTGATGGAACAAAAGAGGTCGCTGAAGCCCTAAAACTTGAATATCCAGTCACAATTGTCTCCAATCCAACGGGTAAGACCCCTGCCGGACTGAATCTGGCAATCAAAGCTGCCAAAAACGATGTAATTGTCCGAGTTGATGCTCACAGCCAACTTTCCCCCTACTACACAAGCCTTGCCCTCCAGATTCTGAATGAAACTGGGGCTGCCAATGTTGGTGGAGTAATGAAAGCCCTAGGCGAGACCCCTTTTCAACAGGCAGTTGCCTGGGCTTACGGAAGCAGGTTTGGTCTAGGTGGAGGTGCTTATCACGTGGGTGGATCAGCTGGACCCAGTGATTCGGTCTATTTAGGGGTATTCCGCAAGGAAATCCTTGAAAAACTGGGTGGTTTTGACGAAAAGATGATCCGAGGCCAGGACTGGGAGTTAAACCTAAGAATTAGGGAGTCTGGGGAACAAGTTTGGTTTGATCCTCGTCTCGAGGTTACTTACTACCCAAGAAGCTCAATACGTAAATTGACTAGACAGTTCTTCGATACTGGGGCTTGGCGAGCTCAATTGACCAAAGCGCATATAAATAGGGCAAATCTGAGGTATTTTGCTCCGCCGGTATTGGTTTTGGGGGTAACTGCAGGATTGATAGGCACAATTACAGGAGTTTTAGGTACTTTGGGGCTCATACCTCTTATTGCATACCTAACCGGGGTGCTTTTGCTTAGCGTCTCCTCTTTATCTCTTGGTTTGAAGGCAAAGTTGGCTCTAATGGTGGCTTTGCCTGCGATGCACTTTAGTTGGGGATCTGGTTTTATTGCGGGTCTGTTCTTTAGGCGTTGAAACTAGACTTGTCATGAACCGATTGGAACAAATATCCCCATGTCAAAATTCAAAGTAACTAAAGCCGTTATTCCGGTAGCCGGATTAGGTACTCGTTTCCTACCTGCAACTAAGGCCATGCCTAAAGAGATGTTGCCGCTGATTGATAAGCCAGTCATTCAATATGTAGTTGAGGAAGCTGTTGAAGCAGGGCTACAAGATATCTTAATGATCACAGGTCGAAACAAGAACGCTCTGGAGAACCACTTTGACCGCGTAGCCGAACTTGAAATGAACCTTGAACTAAAAGGTGACAAGGATCGTCTAGCCAAAGTTATGGCTTCTTCAGAACTTGCAAACATTCACTATGTAAGACAGGGAGACCCTAGAGGTCTAGGTCACGCAGTGCTAAGAGGAAAAGCGCACATTGCTGATCACTCTTTCGCATTGCTTCTAGGTGATGACGTCATGGATTCGAGAGATGTCTTACTTTCTAGGATGCTTGAAGTTCATGAGTCAACTGGTGAGAACGTTGTTGCTCTGATGGAAGTAGATCCATCGCAAATACATCTATATGGTTGTGCTGTTACCGATGGTGAAGTTGAAGACGGTGTTGTTCGAATTACCGGACTTGTTGAAAAGCCGAAGAACGATGAAGCACCATCAAACCTTGCTGTGATTGGTAGATACGTTCTACGTCCAGAGATTTTTGAAATCCTTGAAGAAACTGAACCGGGTCGTGGTGGCGAGATTCAACTGACTGATGCTCTAATGACTGCAGCACAGAACCCAGAGCGAGCAGGTGGTGTTCTAGGAGTCGTCTTCAAGGGAAGACGTTATGACACTGGTGACAAGCTGGACTTCATCAAGGCAACTCTTCGTCTAGGTGTTGATCGTGAAGACATTGGACAAGACCTACGCACTTGGCTCCACGAGTTCAACAACGAAATCTAAAGTAAGCAAGGAAATCTTTAATGGCTTCAAACCTGAATGTAGTTGTCTGCTCTTTTTACACAGCCGATGATTACTACCGTGCTCACGGTGAACGTCTAGCTAAGAACCTTGAAGAGCTAGGTGTTGAGTATGTGCTTCGTGAGATTGAAAAGAAAGAGGGAGAGGACTGGGCAGACATCTGCCGTAAGAAAGTTCCTTTCCTAGCTGAAGTTTGTGCAGCTAATCCAGATAAGAAAGTCTTCTGGATGGATGTTGACTGCATGATCTTGGAGCTACCTGATTACATCTTTAATACTTCAGCAGACATCGTAGGTTTCCAAAGAGGTTACTCTTCCCCACTAACCATTGGTTATGAAAGACGTTCAAGATTCTGGGAGCCTTCATTCTGGGGTGTTAACACAACCCCTCTTGCTCGCAAGATGATTCAAGAAGCGGCTGACCTAGAAAAAGTCTCAACAATCAAAGCAACCGATGATTACTTCATGGAAGAAGCTTGGAAAGCTAACTGCGACAACATGACTTTCCAAATCATTCCTTCTAATGCTGTTGTTGGCATGGGAACCACAAGCGATGCTTCAAGAAATGCGTTCTTCAAGTTTGGTGCCAGCGGAAACGTTGAAGACTTCAAGGGCAAAGTGGAACAGCACAAAGCCAACAACTCTGGTCTTCGCAAGAAGGCACTAAACCTTGCTAAGAAGATTGAACGCAAGTTACCTCCAAGAACTTCTAACCGCATTCGTCTACTTGCAGACACCCTAGGTATCACCGGCAAGCTAACAGCTGTCACCTCAAACCCTGAGTTCCAGAAGCGTAAGAAGATCTCTGATGACCTTCAGTTAGCTGCTCAAGCTGGGCAGGTTGAAAAGTTCAACGAGATGAAGAACCTGTTTGAAGAGAAATATCTTCTTACTCAGGCAGAGATGAACTCTGTTTCAGCATCGATCAGTTTCTTGCACTATGCAAGTAAGCCATCTAGTTCTGCCATCAACCTTGCATGGTGGGCTAAGCCATTCCCAGGTAACTTTGGTGACTGGCTTTCACCACTGATTGTTAGCCACTACACAGACAAAAAAGTTATCTTCCAGTCTCCGGTTCGCTTAGCAATCAAAGATCACATGATTGGTCTTGGCTCTATTGGTAGATTCATTAAGCCAAACTCAGTTGTTGTTGGGACCGGTATCTCAACCGATGAACTAACTCTTGCTAAGAGCGCTAGGTATGTTTCTGTCAGAGGTCCGGTTACCGCTCGCGTTGTTAAAGAATCAGGCGGCCCAACAGTTGAAAGCTTCGGTGACCCTGGCGTTCTAATCTCAAGAATTTTCCCAGTCGAAAGAAACAAGACCAATGGTCGCGTTGCTCTTGTTCGTCACTTCACTCACAAGCCAATTCCACTAACCCTAGATCCAAACATGGATGAGCTAGATATCTTCATGTCACACCCAGATGACATCAAGGTATTGGTGGAAACACTTAACACCTACGACAGAGTTGTTACCTCTGCAATGCATATCTTTATTACTTGCCAGTCATACGGCATTCCTTGTGCGCTGGTCACTTTCGAAGGCTTCGAAGATTCAGTGCACGGTAACGGCATCAAGTATGGTGACTACGCTCAGGGGGTTGGCCTTGCTTCTATAAACCCGATTCCTGTTGGTTTGGACTTCCAAAAGATTGATTTTGAGAATATCACCACAGATCACAAGATTTCTTCTGAAAAGTTAGACGAAGTTGAAGCAGCAATTGTTAAGGGTCTAAGTTACCTTTAGACCAGAAGTGTTAAGCGAAGGAAATAAATGTTTTATTTAGTGCGCATAGTCCTCAAGACTTTTCTTGCGCTATTTCCTAAGGGAAAGCATCGTAAGCAGGCTATCGGTCTTGCTGCTATTGCAACTATCGTTCCGCTATCGCAACTATTTGTAATTCGTATCTTCAGCAACTTGATTTTGGATGGTAAGGATTTACCGTTTGAAACTCTGGTTGTGAACTTCGTAATGTTCCTAAGCTTGTTTGGTGTTTCACACATTGCGACCTACTGGCAGAAGACTTACCGCGTAAAGGTATTCAACGAAGCACTAAGTTCAAGACCAGGTACCAGAAGCAAGATGAGTGAGTCATGGGACTGGGCTCTTACCTTTGAAACAAATAACCTGCTACACACCTTCACTCAGATTCTTGTTCTAGGAACGTTCTTCGTTGTTGTGAATTGGCAGTCAGGTTTAGTCAATGTTTTGTTGATCCTAACCACGATGGTAATTATCAAATACATGTTCATCAAGCAGACAGCAACCCAAGAAGCTTTTGCTCTAGCTCAGAGAAATAAAGAACCGGTTACTGCTTTTGCCAAAGTAGCTGCTCGAATCAAATCCGCTGAACTGGGAACTTTGGTTGCGAATGCTGCTTTTGTTATCTCACTTAGTGCACTGCTGATTTTCAGCTTGCAAGGTGCTCTTGGTCCTGCCGACGCTGTCATGCTCTTCCTTGGTTTCAGAATGCAGAACAATAACCTAGGTCAAACCAGTGGATCTCTGATGCGCTTTGCTCGAGCAAAGACTTTGAGTGAGAACGGCAACAAGGGTAAGCCTGTAAAGACCGATGATGAAGACGAACTGGGCTAAACGTTAATGCCCGCACTAACTTTCGGATACAGCACTCTTGCTAGCCGTTTGTCTAACATTCAATTACCAGATCTAACAAACCATCCTGACTGGGATGTTCTAATCACTGTTCAAAGTGGCAACGAAGAATTACCAGCAGCAGAACAGCTAGCTAAAGCACCTACCGGCAATAACGTTGAACTTCTTTCCTTCGCAGGTATTGGGGTTACCAAGATACGTAACCAGATATTGAAGAACGCCAAGGGTAAATACGTTGTGTTTTCTGACGATGACATCACCTTCAACAAGGCAGGTCTTGAAGAAGCGATTGCTTACTTAGAGCGAACTGGGGCTGGATTGCTTCTAGGTCAAGCAGTAGATGAAACAGGAAAGCTAAGAAAGTCTTACCCTTCGAAGGTTGAATCTCTAAACAAGATCAACAGCGCCAAGGCTGCCACCTACGAGATGATTGTGAACCTTGAGCAGGTAAGAAACGCTGGAGTCCTTTTCGATGAAGACTTTGGGGCTGGTGCTGAGACTACTTATCTAGGAGATGAATACATCTTTATCTGCGATTTAGTGGTCGCTGGGGTTCGCTGTGACTTTGTGCCAATAGTGTTGGCTACCCACCCAACCGATAGCTCAGGTAGCGGCTGGGGAACTGAACGTGACCGTAAGGCTAGAGCGCTCATCTTTGATCGAGCCTTCAAGGGCAATAGGACTCTGCCTTACATGGTCAGAGCAGCCTTTGGATTCAGGAAAATAGGCAAAGGCCTTACCTTCGGGACCTGGCTCAAGTTCATCTTCAAGCGCTAGAACCAATCTGATAGAAGGCTGAAAACCTTAGCCAATATTGATCAATAGTCCTCTTTATATCCCTTTTCATGCAGTTAGACTTCTATAAACCTTGCGTTTTGTGCGAAACGCTTTGCTTTCAAAGGACCTCATTTTTCGCACTGAATTCGCCCCATCTAGTGCAGAACTTAGGTCAAACACTTTTAGTTTCTCGTGGTCACTAGTTAGGTATAGAAAATGAAAACAACTAAGAAAGCATCCGCTTCCCTTTTGCTTGCAGCTCTAACCATCGGAATTCTTGGTATAGACGCAAGTGCGGTAACTGCTGTTTCTAAACCAACCAAGGTAGCTGTTGTTACTACACCTACTACAGCCACTCTTACTTGGACTGCTTTTGCTAAAGGCAAAGTCACTGGCGTCAAGATTGTTGCTTCTGCTGGTTCACAGAAAATTACAAAAACTGCATCTGCAACAGCAAAGTCTTTCCGCTTCACCGGTCTTAGACAAAACACTTCCTATGCATTCAGTGTTTATGGAATGAAGGGAACTCGCGCATCAGCGGCAGTCGTAGTTAGAGCTAAGACTAAAGTTCTTATGTTTGAGAACTCAATCTTCTTTGGCCAACCTGATGACATGATGATCGGTGAAGCTGATCAGAAACTTTTTGCTCTTCCAGCTGGTGGCGACGTCTTCTTCGGCACAACTACACCCACTGTTTGTGAAATTGTGAACGGCAACTATCTGAAGGCTATTGCGATTGGAGACTGCACTATCGTGGCAAGTAGCCCTGGGGACGCTCAGTATGCTGCAGCTCCAAATGAAACTCGAAACGTATCGATCACAATCCCGATTGACTCACTGGAGAAGACTCTACTTTGGTCAGAAGAATTTGATGGATCAGCTGGCGAAGGCCCATCAACCGACAACTGGGTTATCGAAACCGGTGATGGTTGTGGACTGCCACCGGGTTGTGGTTGGGGTAACAAAGAATCACAGTCGTACGCTGCTTGTGCGATTAAGCAGGATGGTAACGGCATTATGACTATCACTGCATCAACAAAACTTGCAGAGCCTAACTGTATCCATAACCACAGAAACTGGACTTCTGGAAAGTTCACTACTCAGGGCAAGAAGCACTTCACCTACGGATACTTCGAAGCAAAAATGAAGATGCCTGTTGGTGGCGGAACCTGGCCAGCCTTCTGGACGCTAGGCAGCAACATTGGAACAGTTCCTTGGCCAAGATCTGGTGAGTTGGACATCATGGAATACGCGGGAAACAACCCAACGAGATCAACTTCTGCTGCTCACTACCAAAACAACTTGGGCTTCCACGAGTACAAGAGTGGTGGTCATAACCACACTGCTCCTTTGTCAAACGAATTCCACACCTATGGAATGCTTTGGTTGCCAAACGAAGTTACTTTCTCTTTCAATGGCAAGACAACATTTGTTTTGAAGAAGACTCAGACTGGTTTAGCTAACTGGCCATTTGGCCCAAGTGCAACTGGAGTAACTCCGAAGATGTACTTGATTCTGAACCTAGCTATGGGTGGAACCTACGGTGGCAAGATTGCCAGTGGTTACGGCAAGGCTATGTTCGACATTGATTACGTTCGTTACTACAGCGTCAGTGGATATGGATCAGCTCCTACTACTGACTAGTTGTTTGGATCCACATAGTGTGCTTCACCGTCTCTAGCATCTTCGTCTTCAACGTTGAGCATGGCTGACCAAACATTGTGTAGTGATGCTGTGAATGCATTGCCGCGAACCTTTGCGACTTTGCTCTTGAAGTTGTCGTAATCAATATCCAGAGCTGAAGTTGATAGCCACTCTGCAAAAACTTCTGGCTTCACAAAGATTCGATACGGGTAATCACCATCTGGTGATTTAGCTAACTCTGCCCCAGTTAGATCAATTAGCTCTGCTAATGATTCTTTGTCTCTAGTCCTGATGGTTAGAACATCTGGGTGAGCATTCTTTCTTACTGCACTTACAAAACCGTTCTTGGTAAAAATCCACATGTATATTTCTCCTAGTCGAGTAATAGAACACTAGCTAGGTGGGATTTATTCCCGAGGGTTTAGTTCTGTGGGAAGCCTAGGTTTATACCGCCATGGCTAGGGTCGAGCCATCTGCTGGTGACTGTCTTTTCCCTGGTATAAAAGTGCACACCCTGCATGCCGTGGGCTTTAGTATCACCAAATAGTGAGCTCTTGAAACCACCAAAGGAATAGTAAGCAACTGGAACCGGAATAGGAACGTTGATGCCAATCATTCCAACTTCAACTTCATTCTGGAATCTTCTAGCTGCTCCACCGTCATTAGTGAAGATAGCTGTTCCATTGCCGTAGGCACCATCGTTGATCAGCTTTAAACCTTCTTCGTAACTTGCAACCCTAACAACAGAAAGCACTGGACCAAAGATCTCATCTTTATAGACTCTTGAGCTCGTTGGAACGTTATCAATCAGCGTAGGTCCAAGCCAGAAGCCGTTGGCATCACCATCAACTTCAATGCCTCTACCATCCACAACCACTGTTGCTTTATCGGCAATAGCAATGTCGATGTATGAAGCAACCTTGTCTCTGTGTTCCTTAGTAACAAGTGGACCCATGTCGCAGTTACGTGTTCCATCTCCTACCTTGAGAGAACTCATTCTGGTCTTGATCTTTTCAATCAGTGCATCGGCTATAGGTTCAACAGCAATAACAACGGAGATCGCCATGCAGCGCTCTCCCGCTGAACCAAAGCCTGCGTTGATTGCTGAGTCAGCTACCAGTTCTAGATCTGCATCAGGAAGAACTAGCATATGGTTCTTCGCTCCACCTAGTGCTTGAACTCTCTTGCCGTGAGCAGTTCCTGTTTCATAAACGTATTTAGCAATAGGGGTTGAACCAACAAAGCTGATGGCTTGAACATCGCTGTTGGTCAGTAGTTCATCAACAGCGACCTTGTCACCTTGAAGAACATTGAATACACCATCAGGTAAACCTGCCTGCTTGAGTTTTTCAGCCATCCAGATAGCAGCTGATGGATTCTTCTCTGAAGGCTTGAGAACTACTGTGTTGCCTGCTGCCAGGGCAATTGGGAAGAACCACATTGGCACCATAGCTGGAAAGTTAAATGGGCTAATGATTCCAACAACACCGAGAGATTGCTTGATTGAGTAAACATCAATAGAAGTTGAAACCTGTTCGCTATAAGAACCCTTGAGGTGACTAGCCATAGATGTTGCATACTCAACAACTTCAAGTCCTCTGGTTACTTCACCTAGAGCATCAGGCAGGGTCTTACCGTGTTCTTCAGTGACAATGGCTGCAAGTTCTTCTTTGTTAGCATTCAGAATCTCTCTGAAGGCAAACATGATCTGTTGACGCTTAGTAAGAGATGTGTCTCGCCAAGCAGGATATGCATCAACTGCTGCTTGAATAGCTGCTTTAGCATCTTTGGTTTCAGCCAGTGCAACATGTTTTGTAATTTCACCCTTTGCAGGATTGAAGACATTACCATTTCTAGTTGATGAATTGGCAACTTGTTTGCCGTTGATGAAATGCATGACAGTGGTCATGGTTCTTCCTTAGTTTTTTATTGTCTTACCTAATGCTAAGACCTTAAAACCGGCTTGCTGCCACTTTGCTATGTCTAGGACATTTCTACCGTCGATGATCAACTTATTGGCAACACCTGAGACAGTTGCAGGGTCCAACTGGCGATATTCTTGCCACTCTGTAGCTAGAACAACAGCGTCAACTCCATCGAAAGCTTTCATCAAATCTTGCTGGGTAGTAAGTTCGGGATGCTTTTTGTTCACACCCGATAGAGCAATCGGGTCGTGAACAACGGCCGTTGCTCCAGCTCCTTGAATCAATGATGCAATTTCTAATGCTGGTGAGTCTCTGACATCATCGCTGTCTGGCTTGAAAGCTGCTCCTAAGACCAAGACCTTCTTACCCTTGAGGGTGCCAAGTTCTTGAGTCAACATGTCAATTACCCGATCACGCCTACGAATGTTGATCTTGTCTATTTCTTTTAGGTAAGCAACTGATTGACCAACGCCAAGTTCTTCTGCTCTAGCCATAAGCGCTCTAATGTCTTTAGGTAGACATCCCCCACCAAAGCCAACACCGTTACGTAGGAACTTGTTACCAATACGTTCGTCGTAGCCAATAGCGGTTGCTAGTTGAGTTGCATCTGCCCCTGAAACTTCAGCGATCTCAGCCATAGCGTTAATGAATGAGATTTTGGTTGCCAGAAAGGCGTTAGCAGCAGCTTTTACTAATTCTGCTGTTGCCAGGTCTGTCACAATAAATGGAATTCCGGATGAAATCATCGGAGCGAATACTTCACGAAGTTTGTCTTCAGAATGTTGGTTAGTAACACCAACAACCAGTCGATCAGGATTTAGTGAATCCTCAAGCGCTGTTCCTTCTCTTAGGAACTCTGGATTCCAAGCAAGGTTTGGAGCGAAGCCAGCAAGGTTAGTTAGCTCTATTGTCAGAAGCGCTGCTGTGCCAACCGGAACTGTTGACTTACCTGCAACAACTGCGTCTTTGGATAGGTACGGTGCTAGGTCTTTGATTGCCGAGTGCAGATAAGAAGTGTCCGCTGCAAGAGACCCATCTTTCTGCGGTGTTCCAACACAAATGAAGTGAACATCGACATCTCTTGAGCCTTCATCGTGTGAACTTTGGAAAGTTAGACGGCCTGAAGCAATTTGCTTAGCAAGTTCTTCATCAAGACCTGGCTCAAAGAATCCTGCGTGACCTGATTTTAGGCTGTCAATCTTGGCTTGGTTTGGCTCGATACCTATTACTGTGTGACCGAGTTTGGACATGGCCACGCAATGTGTTGCGCCAAGATATCCAAGACCTATTACTGAAATTTTTAATGACATAAATCCAAGTCTACCTAGTCCGATATTGACGTCTTCTGAAAAACGAATAATTGATTTAGGGGTTCTCTGCTCTAAAGACGGCAACTAAGGCATTGGCGTGGCCGTGACCCATTTCATGAGTCACTTTGAGGAAGTTCACCTGTTCCAGGTGCTTGAGATCTTTGACCTTTTTGAGTTCTTTCATCCAAAAGGTAATTGGTTTACCGTACTTAGCTTCAATTGAAGGAAAGTAACTCTTAGGTCCTTTTACTGGTTCTGCCATTGTCAAACACTAATGTCACTCATGGATTATATGAATGAAGCGACACCTAGCTGTTTTTCGACCAGACTGTTTGATGCAAGTAGGGGTACCTACCTTTTGTCTCAACATTTCTGTTTTGTTCTGCCATTATGAAAGACATGGATAACTTCAAATACCTACGCAGAGTCCTATTCACTGGAGCAACGGTTTTCGGATTCAGTGCGCTATTGCTAATCATTAGCCCATCCCTATTCAATGAATTACTAGGCATGAGTTCAACACCTGAACTTGACTGGGCCATGAGAATGATTGGGCTTACCCTTGTTGCTCTTGCTGGAAACATGTTTTCAGTTTCACTTAAGGGTAAAGATTCAACCGTCTCATTCTCAGCAAGAGTGATGGCTATCTCCGCTGCAGGTCTTGGTGTCTTAACTCTCTTGATCCCAGTTGAAACCCTTACCTGGTTTGACTACGCATATGCAGCTGTTGGCTTTGGTTTCAGTTTTGCTTACCTAGTTGGACTATTCAGAGCTCCAAAGATTGGGAACAACTCTCCTCGTTAGAGAATTACTTCTTCACCATCTTTAGGTGCTTTAGATTTCCAGCCCAGCTTGGCAACGATTGAATCACTAAATGATTCAGCTACGCCCGCTTCGCCATGAACAACAAATACTTGGCCAGAAGTTCTTAGACATTAGTCTGCCTTGGCGACAAGGACAGAAACCATAGCCTTAGCTGCCAGAACCATAGTTTCAATATCCATGGTGAAAAGACCAGGGAAGTCTTCTTGTTGCTCAGTCATTAGGGGAACGTGAACGAAACCAGATTTGATGTTCTTGTCTTGGAGGGCATGCTGTAATTCGTAAAAGATGTGATTACAGACAAATGCTCCTGCTGTTAGTGACAGGTTTGAGGCTATGCCTTCAGCCCTTAGAGCGCTTACAAGTTCTTTGACGGGAAGTGTTGATTCATAGGCCGTTGGGGAGTTTGGGTGAATTGGCTGATCGACTCTGATGTGTCCCTTGTTATCAGCGATTGATGCATCGTTTAGGTTCACTGCGAAACGTTCAGGGGTGATCCCTGTCCTGCCTTCAGCCTGACCAAAAGAAATCACCACGTCAGGATTGTGCTCATCGATGAGCGCTAACAGATGACTGGCTGCTTCCCCATAAACAACTGGTAGAACTGCGGTCATTATTTGTGCTCCAGGAACGGAATCTGATTTCATTCTGGTAACGAGCTGCTCGCTTGGATTTAGTCGAGCACCATTGAATGGCTCGAATCCTGTTAGCAAAACCTTGAGCATGGCCCAATTCTAACTATCTATAACACTTTCGCATCAGGTGCATTTTGAGGCCATTAGAAGGTGGTCACTCTGATTAGGCTTTTCTAATGCTAAATACATCTATGAGTCTTGGGTTCATTCGAATCCTTATGGCGTTAGCCCTATTCGGTAGCGTCTTCTGGCAGATCAGTGACCGCGTTGCGCACAACCTATTCCGCCCTACCGAATACTTCTCCTTCTTTACTATCACCTCAAGCTTGCTAACCGGGGTTGTCCTAGTAATAGGTGGACTTAGGGTTCTGCGCAACCAGCCTGAGACCAAGTTCCTTACTCTTTTCCGCCTAACCATGGCAGCATCTATGGTCATTGTTGGTGTTATCTATAACGCATTGCTTGTTGATGCTGAACTAGATCCTCGTGACATTGGCTACGACTGGCCAGAGCTTCCTAACCAGATATTGCACACTTGGATGCCTATCTTTGTTCTTTTGGAGTGGCTGATTGCTCGCACCGCTGTTCCACTGAAGCTCAAGACAGCTTTCTGGGTTCTTGTCTATCCGCTAACTTGGCTAGCCTTCGCTATTACCAGAGGGTTCATCACCGAGTGGTGGGCTTACTGGTTTATTGACCCTCAGTATGGGGTGGCTACCATGGCGCAATGGATCTTGACTATTGCTGCATTCTTTATTGTTTTGGCGGTTGGTTTGCTACCCGCACAGAAGGCCATCGCCAAAATCGGTAAATAAGTCTTTTTGCTGGCTTAGCCTTGTTCCATGATCAACTTCACAGATCCAGACTTTGTTGCTAATCCGTACCCAGCTCTCAAAGAGTTAAGGCAACATGGTAAACCTGTCTGGCATGAAGAATTAGGTATCTTTCTAGCAGCTCGTTACAACGATGCGAATGCAGTTCTAAGAACCAAGACTCTTGGCCGTATCTTTACTCCAAAAGAGCCTGAGAGTCAGTGGAATGAATTCAACTGGTTACACTCAGATAGCCTTTTGGACTCAGAGCCTCCTAAGCACACCAGGCTTCGTTCTCTAGTGGGAAAGGCTTTCTCAAGATCTAGAATCGAGGCCCTCAGACCAGAAGTTGAGCGAATTGCCAACCTGCTGTTGGATGAAGCTGAAAACAAACTGTCCTCAAAAGGCAACTTTGACCTAATTGCGGATTATGCCGAGCCTTTGCCGGTGAAGGTAATTGCTGCTCTCCTAGGGTTCCCAGATGAGGATGAGCATCTATTGAGGCCTTGGTCGCAGTCGATAGTAAAGATGTATGAAGTTAGCCCTTCAGTAGAAGCTCAACAGGAGGCTCAGCAAGCAGCCCATGAATTTGCCGAGTATGTCAGAGCTCTTATGCATAAGCGCAAGGCTGAGCCTGGCACAGACTTGATTAGTGAGTTGGCTGTTGTTGAAGAAGCCGGCGAGAAACTTAACGCTCAAGAACTGATTGCCACCTGTGTTCTTTTGTTGAACGCAGGCCATGAGGCGAGCGTAAATGGCTTTGGTAATGGAATGGTGGCTACCTTTGAAAGACCTGATCAGTTAGAACTTCTAAGAAAGAACCCAAGAGCAGTTGCTGACACAGCAATCGAAGAGTTCCTTCGATTCGATGCTCCCCTTCACCTCTTTGAAAGAACAGCAACCGCTGATACCGAGATTGGTGGCGTATTGGTTAAAGTAGGTCAGAAGATTGCTTCGCTTCTTGGATCAGCGAACCGGGATGAAACCATCTTTGATAGGGCAGATGAGCTCGACCTCGCTAGGGAACAGAACCCACACATCGGGTTTGGGGCAGGTATTCACTTCTGTTTAGGGGCCCCGCTATCGCGTATCGAGATGAGCGCATCACTGCCGCTGTTATTTGAACGTTTTCCAAATATTGCGCTCGCTGAAACACCAAAAAGACGGCCAACTTTCGTCCTCAGAGGCTACGAAAGCGTCATGGTTTCCTAGAAACTAGGGGTTTTTGGGGGCACGTAGTCTGTGTTTTACCTGTATAACAAGTGTGTAAACAAGGCTCTCAGAGCGTATTTCTTCCCGAATTACATGGGTAGCCTTGTAAAAGCAACAAAAGTCGAGCTCAAAAATGCGCTCGATTAACTTATCGAAAGGCAACATAAATGGATCAGCCCGGAGTACTCTCCTTCGCTCTAACAGGCTACGAATTTAGCGCTGTGTACAACATGCTTTCACTTGGTATTGCAAGCATGGTTTTCACATCTATCTTCCTATGGGTAGCTAGAGATCGTGTTCTACCTAAATACCGCATGGCAGTTATGGTTTCAGCAACAGTTACATCAATCGCTGCTTACCACTACTTCCGTATGTTCGACTCATTCAGTCACGGTTATGGAATCAACGAAAGCACAAAGGCTGCAGCAGCAACAGGCGCAGACATGCTTGCGTTCGGTGCAGCTAACTACAACGTTGGTTACCGTTACATTGACTGGTTCCTAACTGTTCCACTACTACTAGTTGAGCTAGTTGCAGTTCTAGGTCTTGCAAAGGCTATTTCTTCATCACTTCTAAAGCGTCTAGTTCCAGCTGCAGCTTTGATGATTATCCTTGGTTACCCTGGAGACGCAAAGCTTGACCTATTGCCAATGGCAGCCGGTGGCTGGACAGGTGAAGCAGCAGTATGGGGTCTTCTATCAACCATCCCATTCCTATACATCATGTATGTTCTATGGGTTGAAATGAAGAAGAGCCTATCTAGCCAGTCAGAGAAGGTACGTGGTCTATTCCAGACACTACGCGTTCTTCTTCTTGCTACCTGGGGTGTCTACCCAATCACCTTCATCCTTGCGATGAACGGTCCAGAAGTTGCAACAGCATCAGAAGTTGTAGCTCGTGAAGTTGGATACACAATTGCTGACATCCTTGCTAAGTGTCTATTCGGTCTATTGATCTTCTCAATCGCGAGAATCAAGTCAGCTGAAGAGAGCAAAGAGCACGCAGCAGCTGAAGGTCACTAGTAACAACTAGTTCCTAAAACTTTAGGAGCCACCCGAAAGGGTGGCTCCTTCTGTTTTAACTCTTTGCGTTTAGTTCACTAGGAAGTCGGTAGGACTAGGGAACTCAATGTTCACTCCAACCAGTGCGCAGCGAACTCCGATTTCAGTAGCGGCTGCTGTTAGGTCCCCTGTGGCTATTGGGTCAGCTGTTAGGGCAGTAGTTACTTTCTCAAGTATTGGCTGGAAACCCTCCGGAGCAATGGCAATAACATCACTTTGGATGGTGCTGGCCAGCGCTACTGCATCAAACCCTCCTGTTGGAAGGCTCTCTAGCTTGTCACTTAGAACAGTGTTTAGCTGCTGGCATGGCTCTGCATCTGCCTCTGATGGCAATGAGAATCCACAGCCGGTTAGAACTAATGTGCTTGAGAGTACTAGTGCAACATTTCCAAGGTTCATCTGAGGCTCCTATTGTTGGGGTCGGGATAAGCCTATTTAGGGTCGCAAGTGGCATTCTTTTGAATTACCCAGTTCTCAGGGAACATTTAGATTTAGAACAACCAGCATTCAGGTTCTCTAGTAAGAGATGGTTACTTCAGCACCCAAAGCCTCTTTGACCATTGGGATGACTTCAGTTGCATAGAGCTTTATAGAGCGAAGCATCTGTGACTGAGGCATAGCTCCCGTTGAGTACTTGAGATCAAAGCGGTTTGCACCAGTTGATTCAAGAGCGTGGATAATCTTCTTTGCCACAGTCTCAGGAGACCCAACATACAAGGAACCATGTTTGACTTCATTATCGAAGTGGTCATAGGTCATTGGTCCCCAACCACGCTCTTGGCCGATTCTCCCAAATGAAGCGTTGTATTGAGGCCACATTTCGCTAGCGGCCTGTTCATCAGTATCTGAGATGTGGCCTGGTGAGTGAATGCCGATAGGTAACTGAGGCTTATCGAATCTCTTGAGTGACTCTCTGTATAGTCCTGCGAAAGGAGCGAAGCGTTCTGGTCCGCCACCGATGATAGCGAGAGCTAGTGTTGCTCCGTGCTTGGCTGCTCTAATCACGCTGTGTGGTGAACCACCAACACCAACTCGAAGGGGAATAGCTCCTCGTTCTGTCTTTGGATAAACCTCTTGGTTATTTAGAGCTGCTCTAGTTTCTCCTGACCAAGTCACTGGCTTCTCTTTTAGAAGCTCAACTAGAAGATCTAGTCTTTCTTCAAAGAGTTTTTCATAATCTGAAAGCGCAAAACCAAACAGTGGGAAACTCTCAGTGAAGGAACCTCTACCTGCAGTAATTTCAGCTCTACCGTTTGAAAGAGCATCAAGAGTTGCAAATCTTTGATAGACGCGAACTGGGTCTTCGCTTGATAAAACAGTTACACCTGATCCAAGTTTGATTTGGTTCGTAACAGTTGCGATTCCGGCTAGCACTGTGTCGGGCGCTGAAACAGCAAAGTCATTTCTGTGGTGCTCACCTACATTGAAGTGGTCAATGCCAAGGTCATCAGCGAGGATGGCTTGATCGACAATGTCTCTGATTGACTGCGCTGGGGTAATCGGATTTCCTTGGTCATCAGAGCCAACGTCGCCAAAGGTATCTAATCCGAATTCAATAGGGAGCTTTTCAGTCATAGGACAACTCTAAACAAACAAAGAGATAAAGAGAAATGGGGCTAGATTTCTGTCTCTGTCTCAGGGAAAACCACTACATCAAGGAAAGGAAAGACAAAGAAATACATCAGCGTTAACGAGGCTGCAAAAAGCACGACTGCTTGAGTCAACTTCAACCATTTGTTACCAGGCAGGTTCCTCCAAATCCAGGAATACATTATCGAGATCCAATCACTACTTTGAGATCGTATGGCATGCCCGCTGAACGTGGCTGCTCTCTCTCAAGTTCAAACCAAGAAATGATTCTGTCGGTGTTGATGAAGATAGGTGTGCAGCTTGTCATGGTCAGATACCGACCACCTACAACAGCAACATCAAGTTTTTCAGGAACTGAATCAATTACTCCAACCTCGTAGGGCTTGACTACCTCTGTTTCTAAAAATGTATAGATAAACCAAGTATCTTTAGTTTCGATGTAAACACGATCCCCCGTTACTAGTTTGTCTATGTCTCTGAATGCTCCACCAAAACCACCTCGGTGAGCTGCAACAGCAAAGTTACCTACTTCACCAGGCATTTCCGATCTTGAGTAACGACCAATGCCGATCTCATTCAGCACTGGATACCACCTGGTACCTTCAGCAATAAGACGAGTCCACTGCTCGCCAAATCTAGGAACATACATGCGTCCAAAAATATCTGCCTCTTGAGAAACTTGATCGAGCGGGACGAAGCCATCCTTATTCTCGAAGTTAGCCGCATAGTCAGACTGTGAGGAGCCAACTAAGGAGTCTTGGAGCAACGTTTTGTATCCAACAAAAAGCATCAGGACAACACCGAAGGTTATAAGTAGTTCACCTGTGACCTGGGTCACAAATGCAAACGGTTTTGGTCTTTGAATCGGTGCCCAGATAATTCTGGTTCCATCGGGGAGGACTTGAATGTCACTCATTCAGCTGCCGCCAACTGCCCACAAGCTCCATCAATCTCTTTGCCTCTTGTGTCTCTAAGAGTTGTGGTGATACCTGCTTTTTCTAGGGTGCTAATAAAGACTCTGGTTGCCTCAGGTGTTGAAGCTGTCCAGATAGAACCTGGTGTTGGGTTAAGCGGAATTGGATTAACGTGAACCCAACCCTTGCCTCTAGCGTTTAGCTTCTGAGCTAATAGCTCTGCTCGCCACTGGTGATCGTTCATGTCTTTGATAAGTGCATACTCAATGGAAACTCGACGACCTGTTTCTTCGAAGTATGCTCTGGCGGCATCAAGTGCTTCGTCAACTTTCCATCTTGAGTTCACTGGAATAAGTTCATCTCTAAGTTGGTCATCTGGTGCATGAAGCGATAGGGCGAAGGTCACAGGTATTTCTTCTTTAGTAAGTTTTTGAATTGCTGGCACTAAACCAACGGTTGAAACTGTGATGTTTCGAGCAGACATGCCTAAACCCTCTGGGGCTTTAGCAACCATGGTTCTAACTGCTGTCATCAGTCTGTTGTAGTTAGCCAGTGGTTCACCCATACCCATGAAGACGATGTTGCCCACTCGTTCTTCGTGCTCAGTAGCTTTCTTACCACCTAAACCACCTGCTGCAATAACAGCATTGGCTTGAACAATCTGATCAACTATCTCAGCAGCTGTCATGTTACGAGTAAGACCTGCTTGACCTGTTGCACAGAATGGACAAGCCATTCCGCAACCAGCTTGAGATGAAACACAAAGAGTGATTCGACCTGGATAGCGCATAAGAACAGACTCAACTAAAGCGCCATCAAATAGTCTCCATAGGAACTTGATGGTGTCACCATTATCGGTTTGAAGTCTCTTCACTTCGGTTAGAAGTTTTGGTAGGAACACCCCAACGAGTTCTGCTCTGCCTTCTTGAGGAAGATCAGTCATATCTTCAGGGTTTGCTGTGTAGTGAGTGAAGTAGTGCTTAGCAATTTGCTTCACTCTAAATCCTGGTACGCCTAATTCTTTAGCTTTAGCAGTTAGTTCCTCTTTAGACATATCAACCAAATGAACTGGTGGTTGGACTTTTCTAGGCTTCGCTTCAAACTCAAGTACTGGTCTTCCGGAAGCGTCTTTCTTCTGCTCCCATCCCTCAGTAGCAGGTTTTACTTGACGTACTTCAGTCATCTGCTACCTCCTTAGGTTGAATAACAAGTCTAAGTTATGGGGTAGGGCGTCCGGCATAGCGGAATAAGTCACCGTAACGAAGAGGAACAATGCGTACCGTTCTGTTTGGATTAGGCGCTTCCAGCATCATGCCATTACCTAGATACATAACAACGTGATACTTATCACCATTGAAGTTATCTGTGTATGAGTACCACATCAGATCTCCACGAACTGCTTCCTTGATAGGAATAAGTCTGCGCTTAGCAGCCATGTTATAGAACTGGTTGGTTGCTGAATGTGTGCCGATGTAGGTTCCTGCTACTTCGTAACTTACCTTTGTGATTCCAGAGCAGTCCCAGACGTTGGGTCCTCTACCGCCGAGAACGTATCGTTCACCGAGTTGCTGTGATGCAAAGTTAATTGCTGTTTCAACTTTGGCGGTGTTAGGTGCCCCAACTTCGTAAAGACTCGGTGCATCGATAGGTCCTGGCAAACTGTTCTGCCTTGCTTCATCGATGAGGCCTTGGATCCTCTGCCTCATCAAAGTGTCTGAAATGCGTTCCAATGATGCAAGTTGAGTTCTAAGTGTTGCGTTGATGGCTTTTTGCTCATCGACTTTTGCCTGCAGAGTATTTGCAGCGTTTCTAGCATCAATCAAAGCTGCTTTAGCAACCGCTGCCTTGGCCGCCAGCTCTTCTTCAGCTTCCTTTAGTTGATCAGTAAGAGATTTGGCATACTGCTGCCTTTGAATAGCAGACTTGTAAATCTGATCGCTTGATTGAGCAATCTTTTCTTGAGCACCAAGCTGATATAAGAGGTTGCCCGCGTTGTCTGAATTCAGAAATAGATTCAGTGAGGTTCCCGCAGCTCCGTCTCGCCACATTTGACTGGCAATCTGGGCTAGTTGTTTCTGGGCTTGTTCGGCCTCAGCCTTGGCAGCGTTGACTTTGGTCTGAAGAAGGTCAACCTTGGCCGCTACTTCCTCTACTTCAGCCCTTGCTTGGTTGTATTTCTCAGCCTTTAGCATGGCTTTACGCTCTAGGTCAGCCTGCTCAATAGATAGGTCAACGATGATGCCCTGGATTCGGGTGATCATGGCCTTCTTTTTGGCTACGCTCTTCTGAGCGTCCTTTACTTCCTGCTCTGAGGGGTAGTTAGGAACAGCCATGGCTTGCTGGATGGTAAACCCGCTAAAAAGGACCCCTGCAATGACTAAAAGGGCTAGCGAGCGTGAACGTAAGCTTTTCAAGTCCAGCCACCTCCCTTATACATTGCGTTATTCCTAAACTAACACCGTTTTGACCTTTTCTCAGGTTGCCAAAACCTACCCTTAGCAAGTAGCCTTGCCCTTGGTGCTTTAAAGCTCCATCGCTTTGACGGCCCCATCGTTTAGTGGCCTAGGACGCTGCCCTTTCACGGCAGTAGCACGGGTTCGAATCCCGTTGGGGTCACCAGCGATGAGTTCTAAAAAGTACTTCTGGTCCTGTAGCGCAGTTGGTTAGCGCGCCGCCCTGTCACGGCGGAGGTCGCGGGTTCAAGTCCCGTCAGGATCGCTGCGATGTAAATCGCTCAGCCGAAGACTTGGTCTTGGTTGAGGCTGGATAGCTCAGTTGGTAGAGCGAACGACTGAAAATCGTTAGGTCCGCGGTTCAATCCCGCGTCCAGCCACAACATCTTCGATCGCTTCAACTTTTGAAGTTTCTCCCGCGATAAAAATCAATTCTTTATTTTTGCGTTCTCCAACAGATCCGACCTTTGCTCCCGATTTGTTATAGATACCAATCTGTGAACCGATGTATCGCACATAATCAAACTCTAGAAGTGCAACGCTCTCGTGATTTTGCAATAGTGCCTCTGCAATATCTATTGGTTCAACCCATGACTCATTGTTATAAGAAACAACAAGTGTCTTGGCTTTAGCTTTTGTGATCACATCTTTGAATGCTGGTGGCATCTTTTTTCTTTTGTTAAAGACAGAGTGCGTATGTGGCAATCTACTATCAATTCTCTTCATGGCAACACCATATGGTTCTGGGTTATCCCAGCGAACGAGAGTTTCCCAAATGTGATAGTTAGTGAAGTATCGGTGTTGGTTGTATGGAGGGTCCATATATAAAAGGTCTACTTCAGGTAGTTCACCGATCACATCTTCAGCCAAACCGAGAACACTCTTGCCGGTACCGGGTATTAGCTCTGGAACTAAGAGTTCTAGGTCGTGCTTAGATCTATGTGACCAGTTCTTGAGATATGCCATGTGTTGACCTGTAGTGCTATCAACCCTGTCGGCTGCCAGCATGAGTGAGGTAAGCAGGATAGGAAAGTGTTCATCGGTTTTGAAGTTAGCTTCAAGTTCTTCCCGTATGGCATCGATTCTCTGGCCGTTCTTTGGTTGAAAGAATCGAGCTTCTTCACAGAAGTTTTTAGTTACGTATCCGCTTTTACCCGGGAGGTTATTGAGGTAAGTAATCTTCTCCTCTAGTTCTTGGAGGTTAACCTTGTTGGCATCTGCTTCTAGGTAACATTTGGCGAGAATGTCGCTATAGGTAGCACTATCACTGGCTGTAACGTCAAGGCCTGATCTCTTGAACTCTTGGGCTACTCTGGTTGTTCCAGTAAAGAGGTCAACAGCAGTTTTGGCATTAGAGGCCTGGGCGATGGCTCCAAGAACACCTACTAGGGTGCGCTTTGAGCCTAAGTACTTGATCACGACTTACCCTTGCGCATTAGTAAAGGCTATCAAGGCCACAGGACTAGGCTTAACCCGTTCAGCCGAGATTAGGTTGGATACACAAACAGAAAGTATCTCTCATGGCAGTATTTGCTCGTTTCCGCTGGATTGGCCTAGTTTTCATTTCAATGGCTATCTCTATAGTCATCGTCGATGGCACAATCGTGAACACCATCTTCCCTTCGCTAATTCGTGCCCTAAACCTTTCAAGCAATGAAGTTCAGTGGGTTAATGAGAGCTATGTATTGGTATTTGCTGCACTGCTACTGATCTGGGGATCTCTGGCTGACACCATTGGGCGTCGAAGACTACTAGTAATAGGTATCGCTATCTTCGTTGCTGCCTCTGTTTGGGCTGGTTATTCAACTGACGCCAGCACACTGATTCTTGCTCGTATTGCTCAAGGCTTTGGTGGCTCTATGGTGCTACCAACAACTCTGTCTCTAGTGAATGCAAACTTCCAGGGTAAAGAGCGTGGCATCGCATTTGCTGTTTGGGGTTCAACTATTGGTGGAATGGTTGCTCTTGGTCCCGTTCTTGGTGGTTGGCTAGCGACTAGTTTTGGTGAAGAAGGTTGGCGTTTAGCTTTTAGTATCAACCTGCCTATTGGTCTTGTAATTGTTGCAGGTCTTCTGTTATTCGTTAATGAATCCAAGGTTGCTAAACGAGCTGGTGCCCCTGATTTGCTTGGAGCAATACTTTCTGTTGGTCTATTCCTAACTCTGGTATTCGGTCTTATTGAAGGTCGTAACTACGGATGGTGGAATGTAAACAAGGAATTCACTATCGGTGATTGGTCTTGGGGTAACCCAGGAATTTCTCCTATTCCCGTAGCTCTTGCTCTGTCTGTTTTGTTTGGTATCGCCTTTGTCCTTTGGGAAACCAAAAGAGAGAAGGCTCACAAGCCTGTTCTGCTAGATCTAAATCTTTTCCGCATTTCATCATTTAGAAATGGTTCCCTCGCCGCCTTGATTATTTCCATGGGTGAGTTTGGAATTCTTTTTGCAATTCCACTATGGCTGCAGAACGTAATTGGGTTATCGCCAATTGATTCAGGACTTGTGCTGCTTTGGCTAGCCGGTGGTGCATTCCTAGCTTCTGCTATTGGTGGAGCTATGAGTGGCAAGCTTGCACCAGCGCTGGCTGTTCGCATCGGTGTTGGTCTAGAGCTTGTCGGGGTTATTGCTGTGGCTCTGTTTGCGAATGATCAGGTTGGTTGGTGGCCTCTGGCTCCTGCCTTGTTCCTATATGGAATCGGCATTGGTTTAGCAACAGCCCAGCTAACCGGAGTAATCATGGTTGATGTTCCTATGGACAAGATTGGTCAAGGCTCTGGTTCTCAAAGCACTGTCCGTCAGATTGGATCTGCCCTAGGTATAGCTGTTTTGGGAACGATTCTGTTCGCTCAGCTGCAGTCAAGCTTGCTAGCCAAGTTAGAGCAGCTAGGTATGCCTGAGAGCCTTGCCGATGGGTTCGCAACATCAGTTGTTGAATCAGCTGGTGGAAATATTCCTAGCATGGTAGCCGGTGGTGTTCCAGAGAGTTTCATCCAAGCCTCTAAGGATGCCTTCACCGATGGAACTAAGTGGTCAGCACTTGCTGCAGGTATCTTCCTTCTTCTAGGTTTTGCTGCAACCTTTAGACTCTCCAGCCGTCAACACGGCGAACCTGTCAAGAAGTAGCAATGTCCATATCCCAGGCTGGCCAAGGGGCGTCTCTCATTAAGAATGAGTGGCTCTTGATCTTCCTTGGTGGTGGACTTGGTTCAATTTCAAGATATCTACTCGGCGGTGGCTTAGAGCTAACCTTAGGTTCCGCTCTTGCTGGAACGCTTTCTCTCTTTCTTGTGAATGTGGCTGGAGCTTTCTTTCTAGGCTTGGTTTCTTTCCACCCACGTTTTGCATCCGATGAGAGTAAGGCCTTCTGGGGTTCAGGTTTTGCCGGTGGTTTCACAACTATGTCTGGTGTTGCTCTGTTCTTATATCAGCAGGCAACTCTTCCTCTAACAGCTGTGATGTTTGCTCTTGGTTTCCTAGCTTTTGCAGCAGGAGTTCGAATTGGCAAAGCAAAGGCGGGTGTTGAATGAGTATCGCTGAAGTATTCAACCCGATGATCTTGCTTGGCGTATTTGTAGCCGGAGGGCTTGGATCCATGCTCAGAGTTGCTATCAGTAAGTTCAGCGGCTATTGGCCATGGGGCATTCTTATTGGGAACGTAGTTGCCTCATTCTTTGCAGGCTGGGCAGTTACCTCCTTCGCCGAGGATGTTACCTGGGTTGCCATTCTGGTCGTAGGCCTAGCCGGAGGGCTCTCTACCTTTAGTTCTTGGGCTGCTGGGGCTGTTCAGTTGGTGGCTAAGGACAGGCCTCTAGCTGCGACCCTATACACGGTTGTAACAGTGATTTTCTCCTCCACAGCCGCTTGGTTTGGGCTCTTACTAGGCTCAACCCTGATATACTAGGTGGCAGATTTACCGTATCCTGAGCGCATTTAGCTCGGCCAAGCATAAAAGAGGGGGTCTCGACATGGGTCGTGGCCGTCAAAAAGCGAAGAACACCAAGGTCGCTCGTGAGCTGAAGTATTTCAGCCCGAACACAGACCTGACTGCCCTACAGGCTGAATTAGGCACTACTTCAGACGAACAAGAGTATGAAGACAAGTGGGCTGATCTATACCCCGAGGATGAGACTGCAGAAGTCGAAACTAACCCAGAATCTGACTCTGACGATTCTTCTAAAGCCTAGGCTTTATAGTTTCCAACTAGCCTTACAGCTCCCCCGTCAACACCCTTAGCACCTTGGATATATCCTTCTAGGCTGCAGTCATTTGATTCGACTGTTCCTAGTTGCCAGGTCTTCACTCCTGCTGCCATGAGTTGTTGCTGAATGCTAGTCGCCTGATCTGATTTCACAATCACTGCGAAACCTAGACCTAGGTTCCAGGTTGATTCAACTTGTTCAAGTGTTAGGTTGCCCCATCGGGTTAACACTTGGAAGACATCTAATGGCTTCCATGAACTTCTATCAACATCTAGGGTTGTGTTCTTAGGTAGTACTCGAGCAAGGTTTGCTCCGATACCACCACCGGTGATATGACTCATGGCTTTTACCGATGAGCCTAGGTCGCTTTCAAGCAGGTTATTGAGGATGCCTGTGTATAGCTTGGTTGGTTCAAGTAAAACTTCACCAAGAGATAGGTTTCCGAACTCTTGAACTGTCTTGTTGTAATCAAGCTTGCTGTCACTGATGATCTTGCGAACTAGTGAGTAGCCATTTGAATGAAGACCGCTTGATTCCATACCTAGAACAACATCCCCTACCTGAACTTTGTGCGGTCCAAGAAGTTTGCTGTATTCAACAGCTCCGACTGCTGCTCCTGCAACATCGTATTCGTCTGGCTTGAGAAGTCCTGGGTGCTCTGCCGTTTCACCGCCGATAAGTGAAACACCAACTTCTTTACATGCCTTAGCAATACCTGAAACGATGTCAGCAATTCTTGTTGGCACTACTTTGCCGGTAGCAATGTAGTCGGTCATAAACATGCTTTTAGCTCCGACAACAACAATGTCATCAACCACCATGCCAACAAGGTCTTGGCCAATAGTGTCATGTTTGTCAATGGCTTGCGCAATTGCAACCTTGGTGCCAACTCCATCTGTTGAGGTAGCAAGTAGCGGTCTATCGAAGTTCTTGAGAAATGAAACATCAAACATTCCAGCAAAGCCACCAAAGCCGCCAACAACATTCTCAGTAAGTGTTGACTTGATAGATTTCTTCATCAACTCAACTGCTAGATCTCCAGCGTGGGTATCAACACCTGATGATGCATAGGCGTCAGTCATTAGCTGCTTTCACTATTTTCTCTAGTTCACTATCTGGTCCTGGTTCACAAGCTGCAGGAGCTTTCTCAAGTAGGTTCTTACCCAGTCTGTCTTCTGGTGGTAACTCAATTGGATACTTACCAGTGAAGCAAGCTGTGCAGAGTTGGTTTTCTTGCTGGTTAGTTGAAGAAACCATTCCATCCTTAGATAGATAGCCAAGAGAATCAGCACCGATGGATTGTCTAACTTCTTCAACGCCTAAACCAGTGGCAATCAGTTCAGCACGGGTAGCAAAGTCAATGCCATAGAAACAAGGCCAAGTAATCGGAGGTGAAGAGATCCTTACATGGATTTCTAGTGCTCCTGCTTCACGAAGCATTGCAACAAGTGCACGTTGAGTATTACCCCTAACAATTGAGTCATCAACAACAATGATTCTCTTGCCCTTGATTTGTTCTTTCAAAGGATTGAGCTTGAGGCGAATACCTCTTTGACGAATGGTCTGTGAAGGTTGGATAAACGTTCTTCCAACATATGCGTTCTTTACTAAGCCATGACCGAAAGGAATGCCTGATTCTTGGCTATAGCCAATAGCTGCAGGAGTTCCTGATTCAGGTGTTGGAATAACCATGTCTGCTTCAACTGGATATTCTTTAGCTAAAGTTTTACCCATCTCGACTCTGGCATCATAGACAACTCGGCCGTTGATAGTGGTGTCAGGTCTAGCTAGATACACATACTCAAATACACAGCCTGCTCTTTTAGTTTCAGCAAACCTTGATGATCTAAGCCCATGCTCATCAATGGCAATTAGTTCGCCTGGCTCAATTTCTCTCACATAGCTTGCACCAACTATGTCCAGTGCAGCTGTTTCAGAGGCAACAACCCAACCTCGCTCGAGTCTTCCTAGAACAAGAGGTCTAACGCCTTGAGGGTCACGTGCTGCATAAAGTGTTGTCTCGTCCATGAAGACTAAGCAGAAAGCACCCTTGACTTTAGGAAGTAGTTCAAGAGCAGTTGACTCAAGAGTGTGATCCATGTCTCCTGCAAGAAGGGCTGTTAGCACTGCGGTGTCTGTTGTGTTACCACCGGTGATTTCATTTTCTGTTTGATCTGGATACTTAACCTTCAGTAGTTCAAGAAGATCTGATGTGTTAGTCAGGTTTCCATTGTGTCCAAGAGCAACAGTTCCTGAAGCAGTTCTACCAAGAGTTGGTTGAGCATTGCGCCATGATGATGCACCTGTGGTTGAGTATCTGTTGTGCCCAACAGCAATATGTCCAACTAGAGATTCAAGGGATGATTCAGAAAAAACTTGAGAGACCAGACCCATGTCTTTATAAACAAGAATCTTCTTGCCATCAGAGGTTGCGATACCTGCAGATTCTTGCCCTCTGTGCTGGAGTGAGTAAAGACCAAAGTATGTGAGCTTAGCTACTTCTTCCCCAGGTGCCCATACTCCAAATACACCACACTGATCTTGCGGCCCTTTTTCATCGGGTAGCAAATCGTGATTTAGTAGTCCATCTCCACGAAGCAAGGGCAGTTTCCGTCTCTACGAGTGGGGGTTGCGTGCTTGTAATTATCAAGTGTTTGACGTCTTTGTCGCCAAATACTTGGCGTTACGTTCATAGTTTAGCGGGCTAGTTGGAGGAGGTTTTGGAGACTTGCACGTCTTTGAGTTTGCGTGCTGTTAGGGCATCAAATATAACTGCTGCCACCACTCCAAGTCCTGCTCCTAGGCCTAAGCAATAGACCAGAAGCTGGGTTATGAAGCCTGCTGTTCGCCCTACTTCTGCAGTTATAGAAAGAGACAAGATAATCGCCACGACCCCGCCTAGCAACACTCCAGTGAGCATAAAGGGGATGAACTTAGGTGCTCGACGGATCTTTACCGTCTCAGTTTTATCGTTGGACATGCTTCAAGGTTAGCGGCAATACTTCTTCCAAAGATGCCCTTACTCCGCTAGAACTAACTAGGTGTTCTGTAACCGCCGACTCCCAACTCAAGTTGCCAAGAGCCAAATCAAACCAAACCCTAGGAGATAGCTCAACAACATTCGGTGGAGTTCCTCTGGTGTGTCTAGGCCCTTCGATGCATTGAGTAGCTCCTAGAGGAGGAACTCTAACTTCAACTGAATTGCCTGGTGCAACTTCAGCAAGTTCTTCAAGAAGATATCTAACCGCGGTAGCAAATAGTGGATCTGTCGGCTTAAGTTCATTTGCTTGTTTTTTGGCTCGAATCACTGCATTGATTGCGTCAATGCCGTCATCGTGTTTGATTCGTCGTCTGGACATACCTCTAGGTTAGTGAACAGTGCCCATATAAGTCTTTAGTTGTCGTACTAAGTAGAAGTGATTGTTCCTTTACCGCTTGTACCAGTGGGAACGTTATAAAGTTCAAAAACTTCAATGTCTTTGGAGAGCTTGCCGTCCACTCCTTGGAGAATATCTCTCACAGTTTGTTGCTGCATGTGATCAAGCCAGTGTTGTTTAGTTGTCCAGGCTTCTATATGAACCAAGCGACCTTGAACGTCTTCATTCATTGTGTAGAACTCACAACCAGGCTCATCATGGACTTTTGGAGTTACTTCAAATAACAAAGCTCGGACATCTGAGTAAAACTCAGGTTTGGGAGTGAATATTGCCACCACTGTGCAGATCTCGGACACGGTTAGCAGTTCTGTTTACTTGTCTTGATTGAAAACTGAATCAAATGAGGCGTCTGGAGTTTTCCAGAGAAGTGATCTTACAAAACCAAGAGCTTCTTCGGCTCCATGAAGTCGATCCATTCCTGCATCCTCCCACTCCACTGAAATTGGACCTTTGTAACCAATTGTGTTCAAGGCGCGGAAGGAAGACTCCCAGTCAATTTGCCCTCTACCAGTTGAAACAAATGTCCAGCCTCGTTTAGGGTCGTCCCAGCCTAGGTGAGAGCCCAATCGGCCAACTCTGCCATCCTGCTTTCTTACAAAGGTATCTTTACAGTCAACGTGATAGATGCGATCGGCAAAGTCAAGAATGAAATTTACAGGATCTATGTCTTGCCAATGCATGTGGCTTGGATCCCAGTTCAGGCCAAATGCTTTACGGTTGTCAATTGCGCTCAGAGTTCTCACTGTTGTGTAGTAGTCATATGCAATTTCTGATGGATGGACTTCAAGAGCGAAGCGAACACCTTCAGAATCATAAACATCCATGATTGGATTCCAACGATCAGCAAAATCTTGGTAGCCAGCTTCTATTACTTCTTTAGATACCGGAGGAAACATAGCTACGTATTGCCAGATAGAAGAACCTGTGAATCCCACCACAGTGTCCACTCCTAGCTTTCGTGCTGCAATTGCTGTGAGTTTCATCTCTTGCGCAGCTCGCTGACGCACTCCCTCGGCGTCACCATCTCCCCAAACTTTGGCACCAACAATACTTTGATGCCTGAAGTCGATTGGGTTATCACAAACTGCTTGCCCTTTAAGGTGATTTGAAATTGCATAGAGTTTGAGATTGTATTTGTCTAATATCGCCAAGCGTTCTCGAACATAAGCATCGTCCTCGGCAGCTCGCCAAACATCAAGGTGCTCAGCGCTACAAGCAATCTCTAAGCCGTCATAGCCCCACCCGCTTGCCAGCTTTGCTACTTCCTCTAGCGTGAGATCTGCCCATTGACCTGTGAATAGTGTTACTGGACGAGTCATCTGCCTAACCTTTTATTAGCTTGCCAACATTTTAGTCTGACTTTGGCCTGAGGCTTCTCGCACATTTACCCAGGTCTTACTTTCAGCTGATAACAGAACCGCTTCTATTAGGAAAGCGGAACGAAGTCCATCCCGCAATCCTGGCACGCCTACAACCATCTTTCCTTGAAACTCGTCATAAGCATCAGAGATGAAAGCATTGAATGCATCCTGATAGCCCTGAGGATGACCAGATGGTAGTAGCGAGAGTCGCTTGCCATCAGCGGAAGTTAAAGTGTCATTGCCACGCATAATGATTTGGTTTGACTCTCTCCCACCAATCAGCAAGGTGTCTGGGCTCTCTTGATTGAAGGTATACGAAGCCTTCGAGCCATCTACTTCAATTAGCAGTTGATTTTTGCGACCAAGAGAAACTTGGCTCACCGTTAATGCGCCTGTCGCACCGCCAACGGTTTCAAAGATTATGTTTGCTATATCTTCTGTTTGAACCTTCACGCCATTACGCTCTTGATAAGCCTTGCTTGTGTTGGCGGTTAGGCGAGCTATTCGATCACCTGTTACAAACTCCATCAGGTCGCACCAGTGTGTGCCGACATCAGCGAAAGCTCTTGACTTACCTCCAGCTACAGAGTCGACTCTCCAGTTATCCGAGGTTGAATCTGCTAGCCAATCTTGCAAGTAGTTGCCATGCATTTGGTGAACTGACCCTGCCTCGCCATTTAGGAGTCTTGCCCGCATCTCTCTAACTATCGGGTAAAAGCGATAGGCAAATGGAACCGCAAAGCCAACACCACTATTTAGAACTGCAGCTTCTATAGCGTTAGCTTCTTGGCCGTTCACAGAGATCGGTTTCTCACAGACAATCTGTTTGTTTGCCTTGGCAGCAGCTATACAAATTTCAGCATGCAATTCATTAGGTGTGCAGATGTGCACCACATCAACGTCTGGCGATAAAACGAGTTCTTGCCAGGTTGAAAACACTTTGGGTATGTTGAACTTTTGAGCAACGACTGTCGCTGACTCTGCGCTAGAACCAGCAATCGCGACTAATTCATGCCCTGAATTTCGAATTGCCCGGATATGAACGGTAGCGATAAATCCAGTTCCAATAATTCCAGCTCTAAGTTTTGTTTGCATAGTTTTACTTCTTTCTCGACAATGCCACTGCGAGAATTATGATCGCGCCTCTGACTACCTGTTGTTGGCTAACATCAAGGCCAGCCAGAATTAGCCCATTATTGATAAGACCAATAAATAAAGCTCCGAACAGTGACCCAACTACCATTCCTCGTCCACCAAACAAGCTGGTGCCACCAAGAATCACTGCAGCGATAACTGACAACTCATCTCCCGTCCCCCACTGGAATCTTCCAGACTGTAAACGGCCTGCATAAAGCATTCCTGCTAGTGATGCGACCACTCCAGAAAGCAATAGAACCATGAATTTGATTCTTGCTGTCTTCACCCCGGTGTATCCAGCAGCCACTAGGTTTCCACCGGTTGCTCGGACGTGACGACCGAACTTTGTTTTGTTCATAACAATCGCTCCTATGCTCACTGCCGCAGCGACCCAAATTAGCAAACCAGGTATCGGACCTAAATCGGCTCCACCAAAAATTGCAATGAAGGTTTGATCAGCAATTGGAATTGGAGCTGATTCTGTAATCCAACGAGCGACACCAACAACGAGACCTAGCATTCCAAGAGTTACCAGAAATGATGGTACTTTCAGCCAAGCGACAAGCCCACCACTGATTGCCCCAGCTATGGCTCCTACTGCCAGGCCAGCTGCTATGCCAGGGATAAGGCCAAAGCTATCTATTGTCATCGCAGAGACCACAGCAGCAAGACCAGCAACTGAGCCGATGCTCAGATCAATCTCTGCCGCAGCAATAACATACGTCATAGCCACAGCCATTATTGAAATGGTTGCTGTTTGCCTAAAAATGTTCAGCAAGTTATTTGGGCTAGTAAACCCTGAATCGGCCAACAGCACCGCGAACAGAATAAATACAGCAGCAAAACCTATGTAGATAATGTTTTGTTGCCACTCGAATCTCTTCAATCGATTCAACGCTAGACCAGTTGTAGTTTTTGTGCTCATGCTGCTCCTTGAATTGCTAGTTGTAAAAATTCTTCGCTTGGGATTTCGTCGCGATTGAGGCTTTTTGAAACGTGGCCATCTTTAAGAACCAAGATGCGATCTGAAACAGATAGCAGCTCAGGAAGTTCCGAGGAAACCAGAATGACTGATTTGCCGCTATCAGCAATCCTTCTTACCAAATCCAAAATCTCACTCTTGGTACCGATATCAACTCCAGCGGTTGGCTCATCCATCAAAAGGATCTCTGGATTCGTCCCCAACCATTTGCCGATAACGACTTTCTGCTGGTTACCGCCTGATAGAGAGCTAACGCGGATGCTCGGATGTGCCAGTTTTATATCAAATTGGTCAATGATCTCTTTACTCTTAACCGCAATCTTCTTCTTTGATAACAAGCCGCTGCTCTTGAGATCGTCCAACAGGGGAAGAGTGAGGTTTTCCGTAACTGGGTGGTCTAGAACAAGCCCCTGAGATCTGCGATCTTCGGGTACTAGGGCTATGCGGTTATCAATAGCTCGTTTTGGCGAAGAGATATCTACTAATTTCCCATTGATGGAGATAGTTCCTGAAGTTGGTTTCAAGATTCCGAAAAGTGTATTGACCAGTTCGGTTCTTCCCGAACCCATAAGGCCAGCTAGTCCTAAAATCTCTCCGCGACGTAACTGTAAGGAGACATTCTGCAGCTTAGGTCCAGAAGAGAGGTTCTTGACGTCCAGTGCAATTTGGCTTGAGATCTTGTCAGCCCTACTCTTGTGAACTAGATGAGCTGCTGACTTACGTCCAACGATTGCCTCAACAATTTGTTCTGGAGACACCTTCTTTAGAGACTCTGTCAGCACTCTTGAACCGTCGCGCAACACAGTAATGCGATTGGCAATACGGTAAATCTCATCCATGCGGTGTGAGATGTAAACAATAGCAATTCCTTTTGCCTTTAGTCTTTCGATCAGGGCAAAAAGTCCCTCAGCCTCATGCTTAGCAAGAGAAGCAGTTGGTTCATCCATGATTAGGACCTTGGCGTTTTGAGCTAGCGCTTTTGCGATCTCAGTTAATTGCCAAAGTGCAGTTGGCATTGATTCAACAGTCCTGGAAGGATCGACTTCAACTTCCATTTCTTTAAATATGCCAAGTGCGAGTGCCTTAGCTTTTGCATCGTCTATCAAACCGAACTTAGTTGGCTCATTGGTTAGAAATATGTTTTGAGCCACTGTAAGACTAGGTATCAAAGAAAACTCTTGGAAGACCATGCCAATACCCGCTCTTCTAGCTGCAAAGGTGTCTTCAATCTCAGTTACTTGACTTGAAACGAGAATCTCGCCAGCATCCTTCTGATACACACCCTGAAGAATTTTCATCAGAGTTGATTTACCAGCACCGTTTTCACCAGCTAGAGCGTGGACTTCACCAACAGTTACGCTGAAGTCGACGTTCTTCAAGACTGGGTTTGTACCGAAAGATTTCTCGATACCCCGCATCTCAATAGCTGGTGAATTGGCTGTTGTCATGATCTAGGAAATCTGGCCAGTTTCGCGGTTTAGTTGCGGAACCTTAGTCCATTGACCAGTCTGCGCCGAACGGGCAATTGCATCATCGATAAGTGCAACTTGGTAGCCATCACCAAAGTCAGGGCGTACAGGTTCTTCACCAGCAATTGCTTTGAATAGGTCATGCGCTTCAATGATCTTGGTTTCGCCGTAACCAATACCCAGAGCCGGGATTGGCCATAAGCTCTCACCGTTTGGGTGATTAGGTCCTGTGTATACAGTTCGGAAACCTCTGCGGTCACCTTCGTCAGACTTGAAGCAAACTTCTAATTGATCCCTGTTCTCATAGTTGAAGGCAATTGAACCTTCTGAACCATGAATCTCTAGGGTGATGAAGTTGTTCCTACCCCAGGCATTTCTGGTTGCTTCAACGGACCCGATTGCACCATTAGCAAACTTTAGAAGTGAGAGCACTTCGTCTTCAACGTCTACTTTTCCTTTAGGTGCATCTGAGCCACCCTTAGAGTTTCCAAGCGAATCTGCACCTGATTGCTGCAATGGTCTCTCAGTGATGATGTGGTTTGTAATCGCTGATACTTCGGTAACCTCGCCAGCTAAATATCGAGCCATGTCTAATACGTGAGTGAGGATGTCGCCTATAGCTCCAGAACCTGCAATATCTTTCTGGAATCGCCAAGAAAGAGGTGAGTTCGGATCTGCTGACCAGTCTTGGAGATAGGTGGCTCTGAAGTTAATAACTTTGCCAATGGCACCTTCGTCGATGTATCGCTTAGCTAAAGCAACAGCAGGAGTTCTTCGGTAGTTAAATGCAACCATGTTTACGCGGTCAGAGTTCCGTGCTGCTTCATACATCAGGGCCGCTTCTTCAACGGTGCGAGCTAAAGGCTTTTCACAAATAACATGCTTGCCTGCCTTCAGGGCCGCGATAGCAATTTGTGCATGTGAGTTGTTTGGAGTGGCGATATCAACAAGATCAATCTCTGGGTTATTGATGATTGTGTTCCAGTCTGATGTTGAATTTTCAAATCCGAACCTGGCTGCTGCATCTTCAGCCATCTTGTCATTAAATTCCGCGACCGTGTGCTTGACCGGCACAAGTTCGGTTGGCCAGAAAAACATGGGTACAGCCGAATAAGCCAGTGAGTGTGCCTTACCCATGAAACCGCCACCGATAAGTCCTACGTTGATTTTTCTCATTTGATTTCCTTGCCTAAACTAGTAAGTACCCAGATGGATGGGTGGTACAGAGGGCTGGGGGTATACTCCCAGCCCTCTGGTTCTTTTTGTTACTTTTTGTAAACGCTTGAAACTGATTCTGGAGCGTCTACGCTGTAGACGGTCTTCCATGCTTCAAGTACGTTTTCGTGTGATACAGGTAGGGCTCCTAGTGCTACAAAGTTAGGTAGTCCTGTCTTTCCGATACAAGCTGCTGCAGCTAAACGAGCTTCTGCAACACCCTGGTCGTACGGACGTTGTGCGCCAAGACCAACAATAAGTTCCTGCTTGGCAAGTTGAATCGCAACGTTAGTTCCTAGATCTTGAGTACCGATCTTTAGGTCAGTGCGTCCAGCTTCGCGAGCTGCAGCCATGATACCTTCAGCAGGAACATCCCAAACACCCCAGATTCCATCTAGGTCTGCGTTCTTAGTCAACATTGCAGTTGCTGCAGCTTGAGCATCTCCAGCAAAGTCTGGTCCGCCGATACCCTTTTCTTCGACAATTTCAATGCCTGGGTACTCAGATAGAGCAGTCTTGAAACCTTCGTAACGCTGCTTGGTCACAAAGAAGTCAGCATCGTGATAGATGAGTCCGACTTTGCCCTTACCGTTTAGTGCTCTTGCGAATAGGTGTGCTGAAACAGCTCCGTTACCCTTGTTGTCAGCTGAGACTACAGATACATAGTCCTCGCCACCAACCATGTCGGCTGGAACGTTGTCCATGAATACTAGCTTGATCCCTGCAGCAGAAGCTTTTTGGAATGCAGCCTTAGTTGCAACTGGGTCAGTAGGGATTGAAATGATGATGTCTGGCTTTAGTGCCATAACAGTTTCAATGTCAGAAACCTGCTTCTCTGGCTTAAAGTCGGCGTCGGTAACTGCCACAACTTCAACTCCTAGACGAGCGAACTCGGCTTTGAGACCTTCAATTTGTGCAGTTGACCAGTCGTTACCTGAGTAGTGCATAACGATTGCAGCTGTGTAGTTGCCTGCTTTGATCTCTTCCACTTCAGCATCAGTTAGTTCTGTGCTGTCGAAGTCAGATGGTGATTCTCCGTTAGGACCGAGGCTGAGTACCTGGCCCTCTAGCGCTGCAAGTGCAGCGTCAACTTGAGCGGCGATAGCGCTATCAACGCCATTGTTTTGCCCATTGTTGTCGCTGGTCGAACATGCAGTAAGCGCAAAAATCAAAGCTGCACTCACTCCAATGCTTGTTATCAGTTTCTTCATTATTGATCTCCTTGATAATTTATTTTGATGGATGGATGGTACCTCTAGTTGGCAAACAGCTGTTCTAGATATTTTCTACTTATTTCTGCGGCAGTTTTAGGATCGCCCACGTAGGCATCTAGTTCTACCAATAGCCAACTGTCGTAGCTGGCTCTTCTCATCGCAGCTAAAACTGCGACGAAATCTATGTCACCTTCACCAAGCGGCGTGAACTGCCCAGTCTTAGTTGAAAAATCTTTGAAGTGAACGTGCTTTAGGCGATCACCGTAAGTATCGATAGCTACGACAGGGTCAATTCCTGAGGCAACTAGGTGAGCGGTGTCTGGACAGAAACCGATTGAGCAGGCGTCCATAATTTGGTGGAAGCCATCTAGAGTTTCTGAAAGGGTTCCCAGGTGCGGGTGGAAGCTGCTCTCAAGACCGTGGGTTCTGGCAATGTCAGCAACCATGTCTAATCCACGACCAATTTTCTTGAAGTCATCTGCGTGTGGTCCATGTGGACGCTTAGCGCCACCGCCAACTACTAAACGACTTGCGCCGAACTTCTTGGCAAGCAATGCTGCCTGCTCTACTTTGTAGAGTTCGTCATCAAGAATCTCGTCATAGATGAAGTTTGCGCCAGTGTAAACGGAAACCAGTTGAACTCCTGTTTCCCTAAGCACCGACAGAAGTTCTTCTGGGTTCTCTGCAAACTCAGCAAGGTTGCCGTCAAATACTTCGGTGCCCTGATAGCCGGCCGCCGAGATGTCCCTGACAGCAGCCTTGGTGTCCCCATGGGTCATATAGAAAAGATCCTTGATGCTGGTCACACCGCCTGGATGCCCGACTACTCCACCCCAGGTAATTGTTGAATAACCAAACTTCACTTCATTTCCTTTCATGCATATATAAACTTCCTAAGTACATAATGGTCCTTTTTCATTAGACTTTTGTCGATAATCGACATCTTGTTATAAACTTGTGATAAACTTATCTCGAAACTCAAGTCAAGTTATTGTTTATGCTTAAGAGGTGGCTGATACCAATATGTATAACTTTGGGTTTAGTTCTGGGCGTTTGCTTCAGCTATTTCGCGATGGGCAACCGCATACCAAGGCAGAAATGGCAGAACTCACCGGCCTTGCAAGATCAACTATCTCCCTGCGTTTAGACCCACTAATTGAACTTGGCCTAATAGCTCCCGCAAGTAGCGCTACATCAACCGGTGGACGTCCATCGGCAAGATTGCTACTAAACGAGGAAGCCTTTGTGGTGGCCGGGGTTGACTTTGGTGCCACCCATGCTGTTGCTGCCCTTGCGGATCTCAGTGGCAAGATTTTGGTATCTATCGATACCAAGCGTCTAATCTCAGATGGGCCGGAGGTTTGTCTGCGCTGGATGATTGAAGAACTAAAACATCTTTTAGCTGGGCTTGGTTTAGAGGAAGACCGTCTTCTCGCCATCGGTATCGGTGTGCCTGGACCTGTCGAGCATGAGACTGGCAAACCAGCCAACCCACCTATCATGCCTGGCTGGGATGCTTTTGATATTCCTGCAAGGGTGAGCAAAGACTTAACTGCAAAGGTATTAGTGGATAACGATGTCAACGTCATGGCCTTAGGTGAGAGACACCTCAACTACCCAGAAGTTGATCACCTAATCTTCCTAAAAGCCGCCACAGGTATTGGATCAGGAATCATTTCAGATGGTCATCTCCAAAGGGGTTCCCAAGGAACAGCGGGAGACATCGGTCACGTCAGGGTTTCGCGAGGCGATAACATCGCATGCCGGTGTGGCAACTATGGTTGCTTAGAGGCTGTGGCGGGAGCGCCGGCAGTAATTAAAAACATCAATGATGCCGGTTTGCCTGTTAGAAACACGTCCGATCTTATAGATGTCACCAAGCGTGCAAAAGTGGAAGCTATTCAAGCTGTGAGGCAAGCAGGAAGAGACATAGGTGAAGTGTTGAGCACCTGCGTAAGTCTTATGAACCCGTCGATAATCGTGATTGGTGGATCCATGGCTTCAGCCGGGGAACATTTGATTGCTGGAGTTAGAGAGGCGGTCTACAGCAGATCAATGCCGCTAGCCAGTGAAGGACTTTCTATCGTCCAGAGTAAAGCGGGCAAAGAGGTTGGCATCATCGGAGCAAGCGTGATGGCAATCGAGCACGTTCTTGATGCAGAAACTATTGACCAACTGCTATCCAAATAGCTTTATCTCAGCGCAAAAGACACTAGCTCACCTGTAGACAACTCACACGCTAACCGGCGTATTTTGTGAGACTTCTCATGCTCACTAAACGCATGGTTAGTTTAGCCAGAGATGAAATAAAGCCCCCGGCAGGAACCAGGGGCCTTATTTGAACCTCTTGACGAGGGTCGAATCGGAAGGAAACTCCGAATCCACTTGTGATTAAGAGTATAGGTAAAACTTTTTCAAATTGGAATAGTTTTGCACCTTCCGGTTCGACCCTTTCCTTGGTCCATGCCCTACGGAAGGACAACTCATGAGCAGGTCTCAAATAGTTGTTCTGGTTCTGACAGTGGTGAAGATAATCCTTGTGATTGTGGAAGCCATCATCAAGATCAGGTAGAACCAGTAGGCTCTGGTGCTTCAAGCATCAGAGGCTACCCCAACCTAGATAAACTAAAGCCAATGAAAATCTTGGTTTTAGGTTCTGGAGCTCGCGAGCATGCGATTGTTAAAGCCCTAATCCGAACTGGCACAAAACCAAACGAGATAACCTGTGCTCCAGGTAACGGTGGAATCTCTCAAGAAGTTAACACCATCAACTTAGATGCCAATAATCCAGAAGCTGTTACAGCTTGGGCTCTAGATGCGAAAACAGATCTAGTAGTGATTGGCCCTGAAGCCCCTTTGGCTGCTGGGGTTAGTGATGCACTAAGAGAAGCAGGCATCGCTGTATTTGGTCCTTCCAAAGCAGCCGCTGCACTTGAAGGTTCTAAAGCTTTTGCTAAAGATGTGATGGCAGCAGCCGATGTGCCAACGGGTATGGCTCGTAAGTGCACATCTATATATGAAGTTGAAGATGCTCTAGATGAATTTGGTGCCCCTTATGTTGTGAAGGCTGATGGCCTTGCGGCGGGTAAGGGTGTCATTGTTACTAACGACAAGACTGCAGCCCTAGATCACGCTAACTCTTTCCTATCTAAAGGAATGGAAATACTTGTTGAAGAGTTCTTGGATGGCGAAGAAGTTTCACTCTTCTTCTTAGCTGATGGAACATCAGTGTTACCCCTATCTCCTGCTCAAGATTTCAAGAGAGCTTACGACAACGATGAGGGGCCTAACACTGGGGGCATGGGTGCCTACTCTCCTCTTCCTTGGTTACCTGAAGGATTTGTTAAAGACGTTCAAGACAGAGTAGCTTTACCAACTGTTAGAGAGCTTGCTCTTCTAGGAACTCCATTTGTTGGACTTTTGTATTGCGGATTGATTGTTACCGGCAAAGGCATTCGAGTAATTGAATTCAATGCACGATTTGGGGATCCAGAAACTCAAGTTGTTTTGCGAAGATTACAAACTCCTCTTGCTCACCTTTTACACAGCGCAGCAGTAGGGCACCTTGGAGAATTGCCTGAACCTGAGTTCAGTAAAGATGTGGCAGTAACAGTTGTTTTAGCAAGTGAAGGTTATCCAGTTACTTCTGCACCTAATCGAGAAATCACCGGTCTGGTCGCTGACAGTGAAAAGGTTGAGATTGCTCACGCTGCAACAAAACTTGAAGATAGTAAATTGATTGCAACTGGTGGACGAGTGCTATCGGTAGTCTCAACTTCTCAAACTTTCCATCAAGCAAGAGTGCAGGCCTACAATGCAATCAAAGACATCATGCTTGAAGGATCTCATTACCGATCTGATATTGCTCTCAAGGTTGATGAGGAGCACAATGTCTAGAGTTATTCCTGGTTGGCACCATGTATATAGCGGTAAGGTTCGAGACCTTTATGAATCTGATGATTCATCTTTGTCACATCTGATACTTGTTGTTGCTAGTGACCGTATTAGTGCTTTTGATACTGTTTTATCTCCTGAAATACCTAATAAAGGTGAATACCTAACAACTCTCACTAACTGGTGGTTTGACCGACTTGATATTCCTAATCACCTAAGCCATGAAGTTCCTGTTCCAGAGGAAGTTCTAGGCCGCGCCATGGTCTGTAAGAAGCTTGAGATGTTCCCTATAGAATGTGTTGTTCGTGGATACCTCTCGGGTTCTGGCTATAAGGACTACCTAGCAACAGGTGAGATCTGTGGCAATAAGTTGCCTGAAGGCCTAGCCTTTGGCGATAAGTTACCTGACCCTATTTTTACTCCAGCCTTCAAAGCAGAACTAGGCGATAAAGATGAGAACATCACCTTTGAAAGAGTTATTGAACTAATCGGCAAAGACAATGCCGATTCACTAAAGAGAGTAAGCCTTCAAATCTTTGCGAAGGCAAGTGAGCTCTCACTCAACGCAGGGCTTAGCCTCGCTGATACCAAGTTTGAATTTGGAATCAATCCAGCCAATGGTGAAATCACTCTAGGTGATGAGGTACTAACTCCTGATTCAAGTAGATACTGGTCCACTCAAGCCTGGGAGGCTGGAGATCGTAAAGACAGCTTTGACAAGCAGCAGGTTCGTAACTGGTTGGCTGCCAACTGGGATCCTGCTTCTGGGACAACTCCACCTGAGCTACCTGCAGAGATAGTTGAGCAGACAACCGCTAAGTATGCTCAACTGATTAGCCTCCTAGCCCGATAAACTAGACCTGTTCTAAGTGGTCAAAGTTGACGCTAAAGAACATAATTCAAGCCCCACCGGACAATCGGGAGCGTATCTGTGCCAAAAATCATCGTCGAAGTCATGCCTAAAGCAGACCTACTAGACCCAGCCGGTAAAGCAGTTGCTAACGCTTTGCAGCGTAAGGGCAGTGTTGAGATCACTAATGTTCGCATTGGTAAGCGCATAGAGCTTCACTATGAAGAAATTCCAACAGAATCACAGATAGAAGCTGCCAAGCAGATTGCTGCTGACTTCCTGTCTAACGGAGTCATTGAAGATGTTATCTCTGTAACAGTGGAGAACTAACTAGATGAAAATAGGTGTTGTTACCTTCCCTGGCACTCTAGATGATCGTGATGCTCAAAGAGCAGTTCGTATTGCAGGCGGTGAAGTAGTCAAGCTTTGGCATGCAGATGCAGACTTGCATTCAGTTGATGCAGTTATCTTGCCTGGTGGATTTAGCTTTGGAGACTACTTACGTTGTGGAGCTATTGCAGCTCAAGCACCAGTAATGGAAAGCATCATCGATGCAGCTAACGGTGGATTACCTGTTCTAGGTATTTGTAATGGATTCCAAGTTCTAGTTGAATCACACTTACTCCCTGGTGGACTGATTAGAAATGAACGTCAGCACTTCGTTTGTCGTGATCAGAAACTTATTGTTGAAAACGTTGACACTCCTTGGACCAATGGTTTCCGTTTAGGACAAGAGATCACTATTCCCCTAAAGAATGGTGAAGGTGGATACATCGCTGATGCTGAGACTCTTAGAAGACTAGAAGGTGATGGACTAATCGCTTTCCGTTATAGCGAAGTAAATCCAAATGGATCAGTGAACAACATTGCAGGTCTTCGTAATGCTCGCGGAAACGTGGTTGGCCTTATGCCTCACCCTGAGCATGCAGTTGAACCAGGCTTTGGTCCTGATACTCCTCTTGCAATGAGAAGTGGTATTGATGGTCTTACCTTCTTCACATCTGTGTTGAACCAGGTGGTGAACTCCTAATGGCTAAAAAGATTTCAACAGTTGACACAACTAAGAACGCTAAGAGCACTCCCGACAAGGAACAACCTTGGAGAGAGTTGGGACTAAAGCAAGAAGAGTATGACCGTATCAAACTAATTCTCGATAGAAGACCAACTAGTGCAGAGCTAGCGATGTATTCTGTGATGTGGTCAGAACACTGCTCATATAAGAGCTCAAAGATTTACCTGCGTCAGTTCGGTGAGAAAGTTACCGATGAGATGAAGAAGAACCTAATGGTTGGTATGGGTGAGAACGCAGGTGTTGTTGACATCGGTGAAGGCTGGGCTGTCACATTCAAAGTTGAATCACACAACCACCCAAGTTACATAGAACCTTTCCAAGGTGCGGCTACCGGTGTCGGTGGAATTGTTAGAGACATTCTGACTATGGGTGCAAGACCTATTGCTGCTATGGATCAACTTAGATTTGGTGCAGTAAGTAACCCAGACACAGCACGTGTAGTGAACGGTGTTGTTTCAGGTATTAGCTTTTACGGTAACTGTTTAGGACTTCCAAACATTGGCGGTGAAACAGTATTCGACAAGGTTTACCAAGGTAACCCTCTAGTTAACGCTCTATCTGTTGGTGCTCTTCGTCACGAAGATCTAAAGCTTGCAAAAGCTTCTAACCCAGGCGATCTTGTAATTCTGTTTGGTGCAAGAACTGGTGCTGATGGTATCGGCGGTGTGTCTGTTCTAGCTTCTGAGACATTTGATGCTGATGGACCTTCAAGAAGACCGGCTGTTCAAGTTGGAGACCCTTTCGCTGAAAAGGTGCTTATTGAGTGCTGTCTAGAACTATATGCAGCTCAAGTAGTTGCAGGTATTCAGGACCTTGGTGGAGCAGGTTTGTCTTGTGCAACAAGTGAGCTTGCATCTAATGGTCAAGCAGGTATGCGCGTTCAGCTTAAGGAAGTTCTCCTTAGAGATGAGTCACTAACTCCTGAAGAGATTCTGATGAGTGAATCACAAGAGCGCATGATGGCCATTGTTCCTAAGAAAGACCTAAAAGCCTTCACAGCTATTGTGAACAAGTATGAAGTTGAGTTCAGTGTTCTAGGTGAAGTAATCAAAGAGCCAAGGCTATACATCAACTGGGGCAAAGAAGAGATCGTTAATGTTCCTCCTAGATCAGTAGCCCACGATGGCCCTGTCTATGAAAGACCGGTTGCTTACCCAGTTTGGCTAGATAGCCTAAACAACAACTCAGTTAACAGGGCTCAACTGAAGCGCTCAACTGAACCTGGCGAACTAGCTGAACAGTTGATCCAAATAGTTACTTCTCCTAACCAAGCATCGAAGAGCTGGATAACGGATCAGTATGACCACTATGTTGGTGGCAACACAGCTCTTGCTATGCCTGATGATTCTGGAATGGTTAGAGTCTCTGAAGAAACAGGTCTAGGTGTTGCTATCGCAACAGATGCCAATGGTCGTTACTGCCAACTAGATCCATATAACGGAGCAAAGCTTGCTCTTGCTGAAAGCTATAGAAACGTTGCTTCTTCAGGAGCAGTGCCAATGGCAGTCACCAACTGTCTAAACTTTGGTTCTCCGGAGAACCCAGAAGTGATGTGGCAATTCAAGCAAGCGACAGCAGGTCTTGCTGATGGTTGTTTGGAACTAGGCATTCCAGTTACAGGAGGAAACGTATCCTTTTATAACCAAACAGGAGATATCGCTATTCACCCAACACCTGTTGTTGGTGTTCTCGGTGTTATCGATGATGTTGCTAGAAGAATTCCTTCAGGCTGGCAAGATGCAGGAAACAACATCTATCTTCTAGGTGTTACTAGAGACGAACTAGATGGTTCAGTCTGGTCAGAAGTTATTCATGATCACCTAGGTGGTAAACCACCAGTAGTTGATCTCTCTGCAGAGAAAGCTCTTGCTGAATTGCTTCAAGGTGCATCACTTCAAGGTCTACTGGCTTCAACTCACGACCTATCCGAAGGTGGTCTTGCTCAGACACTAGTTGAGAGCACACTACGTTTTGGTATGGGTGCAAGAGTGTGGCTTAACGAGATCACTGAAAGAGACCAGGTGGATCTCACAGCTGCTCTCTTCTCTGAATCAACTGCAAGAGTAATAGTTTCAGTAGGCAGAGAAGACGACGTTAAGTTTGTAGGTCTTTGCGAAGCACGAGGAATCCCAGTTCTAAGAATCGGTGTTACCGATGCATCTGGACAGCTAGAGATTCAAGATCTAGCTACCTGGAGCATTGAAGAACTAAAGAACTCTCATGGAGCAACTATTCCTGAACTGTTTGGTTAGGTGTCTAAGGGGACCCGGCCCGCAATAAAAATTGCGATTCACCCAGAAAAACCATTGTTGCTGCCTAGGAATGTCAGACCTTACTGGCACACTAAAAACATAAGCAAACAAGGCAGGCTATGTATCTAACTTCTTCGACTCTTTGGTCCTTCAATACGAGAGACCTTATGAGAGCTTCATCGTGTGAGCACTGCACGATGATTTCTGTATCCAGAACACTTGCAGTGCAGAGCGTACTAGCTAAGTTGCAGCCTTACGAAGATGAAATTGCAAGAGCCAAAGCCGAAGGTGAAGATCAATCACTGGCCCAGAAATACGGTGTCATCTTTGAAGATGCTCTAATTCAGGAGCTAATCTCATCAGTTGAATCAGGGGTAATTGGCAGACCAGAAACAGACGGGGACATGGCTCAAACCATTGAGCTTATGAAGGCTGGTGTCCCGGTTATTTATCAAGGTGGTCTTAAACGTCAGTTTGAGAGAACTATCTTTAGTGGTCGACCAGACTTTTTAGTTCACCAAGACTGGGCCCTGACTTTTGTAGATGGAAAACTAACGGCTGAGAAGCGGGCAGGTTCGTCATCTTCAGAGAATAAGTACACAGTTTGGGATGCCAAATACGGAGGTCAAGCAAAACCTGCTTACCTTCTTCAGGTGGGACTTTACGTAGATGCTTTAGACCACTTGGGGCTAAAGGCCGAGGGTGAGCGCCATGGCTTGGTCCTAGGTTCTAGAACAACCGAGAGCTTTGAAGAAATTGAAATAGTTCCTGCGATGCGCCTGGCAAGAAAAAAGATTGCGGACATTGTCGATTTTGCAGAGCAAGCCAAAAATCAAAATGAATTACAAAAATTTGAAGCTTTGTCTCTGCTGTGGCACTGCCCTTCTAAACAAAACTGTGATATTTGTGAGTATCCAGATCTGTGCAAGGACGATAGAAAAGCAACGGACGATTTAGTTCAGGTCGCAAACATCACACAAGCACAAATTGCAAGACTTTCAACCGTGGGAATCACCACCATGAAGGCGTTAGCAATAGCAGGCGAAGATCTTCGCCCCTATCGCATGACCCAAGAGACCTTCGACAAGATTAGAAGCCAAGCATCTGCACAAGTAGAGTCTCTAACTACAGGAAAGCCTGTTTCTCGTCTGATTCCAGATCCGATGATTCAATACTTGCCACCAAGATCTCGATTGGATGTGTTCTTCGATTTTGAGGGATTCCCCTACTTCGTTGAACGTGGCGGTCTTGAATATCTATTCGGAAACTACGACTGGGGAACTGGAACTAATGAAGAAGAGCCGAGGGATGATCTCTTCACTGAGTTTTGGGCTCACGATAGGGCTACCGAAAAAGTCGCTTTCGAAGGTTTCATGGCCTGGGCTACGAAGCGCATGGAAGAAGATCCTGAGGCGCATATCTACCATTACGCCAGCTATGAGGTTACAGCACTGAAACGTCTGGCGATGCGCCATGGTGTATTTGAAAAAGAAGTGGCTTGGCTTATCTCCACTGGACGTCTTGTGGACATGTTCAATATTGTTCGTAACTCTCTAATCATCGGGGAAGAAAGCTACTCGATCAAGAAGTTGGAAAGGCACTATAAGTTCATTCGCTCATCAGATGTCCAAAAGGCATCCGCGAGCATCGATGAGTACGATCGTTGGCGTGAACTTGATGCCCTAAGTAAAGACCTATCGCTGCCAGAGGCAGATCGTAATGTAATTGCTGCAGATGCAGCCAAAGTTTATTCCGAGTTGCGCCTATATAACCTAGAAGACGTTTGGTCCACTAGAGAGCTTTACCGCTGGTTAGAAGCCATGCCTGGTGCCAGCACTAAGTATGGATTGCCTGAGCCTGGCGATTCAGACGAGGAGGAGCCCGATAGGAAGCCCAGCAAAAGCGAACAAGAGCTAGAAGAGCTTCAAGCTCAGACCAAATACCTCTTTGAAAAGGTAGCTGATTGGCACTGGGGCAAAGACCTAGATGCTGATTACCGAGCTCAAATTTGGTTAGCAATTACACACTCGATTCTTTTCTATAAGCGCGAAGAAGTAATGTTCTGGGCGGATGTAGCAATCAAGGTCTTGATGGATGATGAAGCTCTTGAGGGTGATAGAACGGCAGCCGCTATCTCGGAAGTAGTTGAAGTTAGCAGGGAGACCAAGACTAGAAGGGCTGACGACAGCACCTACACACAGGTCACTTACACCTGTCTCTTCCCTGAAGATGATCTTTACGTCCCAAAAGTAGATCAAGAAGTTGTAGTTCGCTACCGTGGCGAGGGCAACCGTCAGATGCGAGACTTTGGAAGGATAACTGAGGTTGTTGGCGGCTCAGTCACTTTCACAAGGGCTATCGCAAAGGGTTCAGATGCCCACACACCAAACGCCCTGATCAATAAGACACACATCCCAACCACATCAAAGCAATCCGCGCTGCTCAAGCTTGCGAATGAGATTGCTGATGCTTGGCAGACTCCGCTTAACTCCGCTCCTGAAAATCCAGCCATCATGGACTTGCTGATGCGTAGACCACCGAAGCTAAAGGGTTTAACTTCTCTTCCAAAAGCCAACCCTGAGGACTTCCTTCCGTCCGTCATTGAATCAGTAAAGGCTCTAGACGGTTCAGTGCTAGCTATCCAAGGCCCACCTGGTTCTGGTAAAACTTACCTGGGTTCACGAACAATCCTTGAACTAGTAAAGGCTGGTAAGCGAGTTGGTGTCACCGCAAACTCGCACTCAGCTATTGAGAACTTACTTGAAGCCTGCATCGAAGCCGGAGTTGATCCAGAACAAATCGTCAAAAAGCAGGACGAGGGTGAAGAACGTCCTTGGGTTACCAAGAGAAGTAATGGACCTGTTGTCACTTGGATGAAGAATCAAACCGGTGCGTATGTTGTTGGCGGAACTAACTTTTTCTTTAGTAATAAAGATGTGCGTGAGTACAAACTCGACTATCTATTCATAGACGAAGCCGCTCAGTATTCTCTTGTTGACTGCATGTCAGTAAGTAGCATTGCAGAAAACCTAGTTCTAATGGGTGACCCTCAACAGCTTGCACAAGTAGTTACGGCCGTTCATCCTGGTGGTGTTGAAAACTCTGCGTTAGGTCACTACATGGGTGATCATTCAATCTTGCCTGCCAACATGGGTTACTTTATAGAAGTTACTAGAAGGCTTCATCCTGAAGTTAACCATGCCGTTAGTTGGTTGGCTTATGAAGGCAAACTTAGATCACATCCATCAACGGAGAAATACAGGATTGATGGTCATGAACAAGGTTTGATTGCTGTTCCAGTTCCTCATTTAGGTAACTCAACATCAAGCGATGAAGAGGCTGCTGTAGTTGTTGATCTAGTAGCGAGATTAGATGGAAGGAAAGATCCTTCCAACGTTCTTGTCGTGGCTGCATACAATGCTCAAGTAGATCTATTGAGGTCAAGGCTCGATGAAGCAGGGTTTGAAGAAGTGCTTGTTGGAACAGTCGATAAGTTCCAGGGTCGTGAAGGGTTGGCTGTCATTTATAGCTTCGCTGCATCCTCAAGCATGGATGCGCCAAGAGGTCTTGAGTTCCTTCTGGATAGAAACAGACTCAATGTTGCAATTAGCAGGGCTAAAGCCACCTGCTATCTAGTGTTTAGTGAAACTCTTTTGGAGAGTCAGTTCAATAGTGTGGCCGAGGTTAAAGCAGTTAGCAGACTTGCAGGCCTTCTAGAAATTGCTGCTAAATAGGTTCTTTCCCGCAGTGGAACATATCCACTCTATGTTTGCATGACTTGTCGAACACAATCCAGCTACCCTTCGGCGCTTTCTTTGCGGCTTGGGTGTGCGGAGAGCACATAAATTCGAACTGCTTGCAAGCTGCACAGATCAGACGGTGGGTAGCTATCCCTTCACACTCCAAGTAATCGCAGGTTACATTGAACTCCAAATGAGTGATGTCCGACGTGAGTGTTGAAGTTTTAGATGGTGACATGTTGACTCAACTTTACAGTCTAAACAATTCGTGCAGCCCGAATACGTTCTTTACCGGGTAGCTCAAATACTCTGACCATTCCGCAAGCCTTGGTTCTCTCCAAACATAGTCATCAGCTACTTGAGCAAGGCATGCCCAGTAGAAGGCTGTTACTAGATCTATTGTTAGGAAATTTTGTGTTTCGTCTTCATATACTCTGCCAAGAATTCTTCTTAGTAACTGAGGGACTTGGTGAAGACCATACTCATGCAAAGTATCTAGTACTAACAGCTCAACTTGATAGGCTCGTTTAGCGTTCCAGATTGGGGAAGCGTCAGACCTATGCAACATGCTTGTTATGGCCAGTGCTCTTCTGAAGGTAGCTGAGTCCATAGCGACCAGGAGACCTTCGAATCTTTCTAGTTCGTAGCCTGCAAACCTTAGATCGAGAATGTCTGGGTAGTAGAGGATCCCGACCAGGCTTGCCCTGCCAGCAGGTGGGTTAAGCCGGACCTGGTCTTCTTGGAAATCGTCGAAATCTTGCACATCTCAATTGTCCTAGGTCTCGGCTAGTGTTTGTGACAACTAACAGTTAGGGCAACAAATGGGTGGTTGTATCAAGGGCCTTTTTTGGTTCTTTGTTTGGACTGTCGCGATCTTGAGCGCTATATCGTTCCCGCCCTTACTTTTCCTTCTGTTAGTGGGAACCCCTATTGTTCTGATAGTTAACTACCTTAAACGTAGAGGATGGTAATAAGTAAATGAAATCACTACTACTGGGATTCTTTGGAGTCTTCGCAGTTCTATTGGGAATAGCTTTCCTAATTCAAAATCCAGCGTTCTTTTGGGTGATCCTGATCATCCTTTTAGGTGCCTTTGTTCTAGGGCTGATCAATGGCAACAAGCGCAAAGCGCTCAATAACCCAGAACGCAATCAAAGGCGTAACGCCGCCCTAAATAGACAAGGTCAGATTTCGGAAGATGACATTGTGCATCACCACCAACCAAACGGCCGACCTTTTGATGAGAGGGGTGGCGCATCTTCAATCATCGCTGCTGCCGCTGCAGGTACAGCTGCTGCATACATTCTTAAACCAGATGCTCAACCGGCAGCACCTGTGGCTGAACCAGATCCTGAAATTGAAAATGCTGCAGCTATGTATTACGAAGGTAATGATTCTTATAACGAAGAAGAGGGCGAGTATTAGCCAAGCATGTTGTGCAACACGATAGTTGCATCACGAGCAGGGCCGACACCAATGGCTGAGATTCTGCAGTTGCTCATCTTCTCGATAGCTCTTACATAGTCTTGAGCATTCTTAGGAAGTTCTTCGAAAGTTCTGCAACCTGTGATGTCTTCATCCCAACCTGGAAAGTTTTCATAGATCGGCTTAGCGTGATGGAAATCAGATTGTGAAACAGGAACTTCCTCCACTCTCTTGCCATCAACATCATATGCAACACAAACGGGAATCTCTTTGATTCCAGTTAGAACATCTAGCTTGGTCAAAACAAAATCAGTCAAACCGTTGATTCGTGCAGAGTATCTCGCAATCGGAGCGTCATACCACCCACATCGTCTTGGGCGACCGGTAGTTGTTCCGAACTCGTGACCTGTCTTACGAAGTAGCTCTCCCCACTCATCAAAAAGTTCTGTAGGGAAAGGGCCTGCGCCAACACGAGTTGTGTACGCCTTAACAATTCCAATCACGTTTTGGAATAGTCCAGGACCAATACCTGAACCAGTTGCAGCTCCGCCTGCAGTTGCGTTTGACGAGGTTACAAAAGGGTATGTTCCGTGGTCAACATCAAGCATTGTTGCCTGGCCACCTTCGAACAACACATTCTTGCCAGCCTCGATTGCTTGGTGTAGTTCAAGTGCAGTGTCGGCGACCATTGGGCGTAGACGTTCTGTGTAAGAAAGCAGTTCCGAAACAACTTCTTCAACTCGGATAGCAGCACGGTTATAAACCTTAGAAAGCAACTGGTTCTTCTGAACCAAAGCTGCCTCAACTTTTTGGCGAAGAATAGATTCATCGAACAAGTCTTGAATACGAATACCTACGCGGTTGATCTTGTCTGCATACGTTGGACCAATACCCCGACCAGTTGTTCCAATCGCTCTCTTGCCCAAGAAACGTTCTGTGGTCTTATCAAGTGACACGTGATAGGGAGTAATGACATGGGCGTTAGCAGAAACACGAAGACGACTAGTGTCGATTCCTCGAGCGTTCAGCGCATCTAGCTCTTCAAACAACACGTGCAGATCGATTACTACGCCGTTAGAAATAACCGGAATAACTCCTGGGGTTAAGATTCCAGAAGGTAGAAGATGCAATGCATACTTTTCATTACCAATGACAACGGTGTGACCTGCGTTGTTACCACCGTTGAATTTCACAACATATTCGATGTGTTCAGCCAACAGGTCTGTAGCTTTACCCTTGCCCTCATCGCCCCACTGAGCGCCCACAATCACAAAAGCAGGCATGGCAAACTCTTTTCTGCACTATACATAAGGATTAAAGGCTAAACTGCCTCATCTAGAGTTTAGCCGATGTCTAAAAGATCGGCTTTCGACTCTAGGCCTAGTCGTTGGGATCTGGTAATCCTCACATATTGGGCAAATAGGTTGGATTTTCAGGCTAAAACCCCTTAATTTGGCACTTTCTGTTAACCGTTGCGACACCACTTCGAAACCTATAAGACTTAGATTCCTAACAGGAATTCAGTTAGGAGAAGTATGTCCCTCAAACACAAGGTGGTCTCTTCCGCTACAGCTCTGGCTATCGCCGTGGCTTCGGTCGCCTACTTCATACACACCAGCCCGAGTAATGCTCAGTTCACGACAGGTTCCGACGGGCCAGTGTATCTATACAACGGTTCTTACAATCTTGAACAAACAGACTTCTCTTGGGCTTTTGATGCTGAGGTTTATGCATCGGAATCGGCCGAGAACGCTAGCGATGCGTTCACCTGCCCTGCTTCTGCTACTGGTGCATACACCTTTATATCTAACCGGGGGCAGGAACGAGTCGGCCTAACCGGTTGGAACGCTGCGGCATCACAGATTTTCCCTGCTGGATCGAAGAACCTGCTAGAAGTTAATTTCACTCCAGCAGCCAACATTATTCCTATTCTGTTGCCTCAGTCATCCATCAAGTCAGTCGGTGGGCAGTACAGCCTGGGTGTTGCTTGTACTACAAACAACGGTGTAACAGTAATCAATTCCTGGTACCGATACATTGATGTAACCGCAGGGACCGGAGCTTGGAAAGCATTACCAAATAGCGACGGCTCCGGTGGTGGCGACGGTGGTGGCGATGACGGTGGTGGCGATGACGGTGGTGAAGTGGATCCGACCCTAGGACTTGGTACTGAAGGTCTTACACTTAGCCCAGCAACTTCGACAACTTGGTCTAAAAACTCGTTGTATTACAACTTAGATGTCAGAACCTTCAGTTCAACTAGAGACTTCAAAGGTGTGACCGCAAGAATCTCGGCACTGAAAGCATTGGGCGTTGGTGTGATAGTGCTCGAACCAATCTTCCCAGTTTCACAGACTGGAAAACCAGGCACTATTGGCAACATTTATGCACCTAGCACTACTGCATCAATAAATGAAGCGCTTGGAACTGAAGCCGATTTGATCGAACTAATCTCAGCGGCTCATGCTGCAGAGATCAAGGTTGTCCTGACTTGGGTATCAGGTCACATCGGTAATGACTCAACCTGGGTTAGCGAAAAGCCTGATTGGTTCCAATACAGCGGCCTAAACGCCGTACGTCCTGCAGGCATGCCGTACGCAACGATGCTTGATTACAGCGTTCCAGAGTTAAGAGCTGAGCTAATTACTCAGATGAAGAACTGGGTAACGAAGTTTGAATTTGACGGAATCGCCTCAGCTAACGCTTCAAAGCAAACTTCTGAGTTTTGGAACGAGGCGGCCTACAGGATTAACCTAGTACGTCCTATTGTCTTTCTAACCAACAGCCCTGTCACCTCAAGTCAAACCAAGAACGCCTTTAGCGTTGTGAAAAGAAGCGACTTCTTGACAACCCTGGGAACCCTGTCGAAGGGAAACACGTCTAGTTCAACCTGGGCGACTGCCTTGAAGAACCTTGGCACCTCAGGTAAGACTTCAACGAACCTGAACTTCACCACGGACTCAGTCACAGCCTCTCTCGGCAAAACAGATGCAACCAGATTTGGCAAGTATCTGAACAGCGCTATCGCCCTTACCTTTGTGGCTCCAGGTGCTCCTTTGCTGAATGCTGGACAAGAGATCGCTTTAGCTAAAGCTTTAAAGCCATTTGACGTCGATTCAATTAGCTGGCCTACTAAAGCTCCTGCAACGACAGCACTAATCACGAAGCTTTCCAAGTTGAGAAAGACTAACACCGTCCTGCTATCTGGAACTGCTACAAGCGTTACGGCAGCATCCAAGTCCGTGTTCGCATTCAAGCGTTCAAGTTCTGCGGGAACTGTGTTCTACCTAACCAACTTGAGTGCTAAGGCTATAACAACTAAGGTTTCGTTTGGATCAAAGCTCACGGTTTATGATTTTGCAACCGGCAAAAAGATCTCTCTTGCTAGTTCGCAGACTGTTTCCATCCCAGCCAATGGATACCTAATTTACTCAACGAAGCAGGTCAAGTAGCTTAGATTTAAGCTGTGATTATGGGTAAGCAACGAGGCAGGCTAGCTATTTGGCTCTCGGCTATGTCTGTTCTGGCAATCAGCTCGACTACCTTATCTCCTCACTATGCATCACCTGCTTTCGGAAATGACGTTTTCTCAATATCCGCGGCTAAAGACGGTAAAGCTGACTCGTCGCGCACCCAGATCGAATTTGGCTCGCTCAGCGTTGGCGCTAAGAAGTCAGACAATGTGTTAATCAGCAATACAGGTAGTAGATCACTGGTACTTCTAGTCTTTGCCCGATTCACTCAACTTGCAGAAGATGGGCAAACCACACTTATCTCCGCGACTGATTCTAAGCCTTTTGGTATGGCTAGTTGGGCTCTTTTTGGATCCAAGAAAGCCGCTGATTTCAACGTCACCGTTGCTGCTGGTAAGTCGGTAGTGGTTCCTATCGAAATTACCGTGCCTAAAGACGCGTACCCAGGAGGATACAAGGCCGCCATATTGGTCCAAACCACCCTTGGCACGGGAAATGTGGCTGTGGGTAAAAGGGTAGCGATGTACATGACGGCCAATGTCGCAGGTTCTCTGCGACCAGCTGTGAACCCAACCTGGATGAATGACAGCGTATTCTATGAAATGAATATTAGGCAGTACTCTGCGACAAGGAACTTCGCCGGAGCTGCTGCCCGCCTCAAAGAGCTAAAAACGCTCGGCGTCGAAGCTGTAATCATCAATCCAATTTTCCCGATCGGTAAAAGTAAAATGGTGGGAACTCTGGGTTCGGTTTTTGCCAGCACAGACCTTTCCAAAGTGAATCCATCGCTAGGAACTGCCACTAGTTTCAAGTCGTTCATGACTTCGGCTAAGGCGTCTGGATTGAAGGTTTTGCTCACTGTACCGTTGGAGACAGCGGCGATAGATCATCAGTGGTCAGTCTCAAAATCAAGCTGGTTCAAGAGAAATAGCGCATTCAACTTAGAGCCAGTTCCTTCGAAAGAATATTTGTCATACTACGAATACCAGCAAGAGGAACTTCGACAAGCGATGATTGAAGACCTCAAGAGCTGGGTTACGGGCTACGACATCGATGGATTCATTTTCTCTGGTGCCACATCTGTTCCTAGGGATTTTCTGGACGAGCTAACCTTTAGGCTGCAGCGTACAAAAAGCCTAGCTCTGGGTACAACTGATGAGATAAAAAGTGGTTACTTCACCAACAGCCTCACGCTAACCTCCAACAGCACGTTGCTGGACTCTCTCGCTCTTCTGCGCACAGGCACCAGAACGAAAGCCCAGCTAACAACCTTGTTGAATTCAGAGGTGTCTAAATACAAATCGCCTTCCCTGCCCCTCAATCACTTGAGCAGTTATAAGACCATGGAGGCTGGAAAAACTGAAACCGCAAGGTTTGCGGCCTCTCTGAGTGCTGCTGCGATGTTGAGTTTTACCATGCCTGGAGCTCCGGTTATTTTTCAAGGTCAAGAGGTTGGTTCCATTAAGGCTCTCAAGCCATTTGATAGTGACTTCATTGTTTGGCCCACAAGAGCACCTGCTACTTTTGCTCAGTACCAAAAACTTATTAAGCTCAAAAAGGCAAATGCCGCGCTCTTCAATGAAAAATTTGGTGGGACAGCTCGTGTCCTAACAACCACATCTAACAGCCTCTTCGCGTTCAGTAGATCCACATCAACAAATACTGTTTTGGTGGTTGTCAATCTGAGCAGTAAAACACTCAAGGCCAGATTCAATTCGGGGGTTACCGGAACTCAATTCAAATATTCGGATGGTAGGTCAGTCAGAATGACTGCCACATCCTACGAGCTAACACTTCCTGCATTTGGCTTTGAGATTTTTACCAAGACTGCGGTCAAATAAATCAAGTGCCGACCTAGCTTCTAGCCAAATCGACCATTCACATAGTCCGTGGTTCTAGGGTCCTGAGGGAAACTAAACATAGCATCAGTGTCACCGTACTCGACAATAACCCCGGGTGTGCCTTGCGAGGCTAAGAAGAAAGCACACTGCTGAGAAACTCTTTGTGCCTGTTGCATGTTGTGAGTAACAATTACGATAGTCACATCCTGAACCAACTCGAGCATAGTTTCTTCAATGACTCTTGTCGAAGTTGGATCGAGCGCTGAACAAGGTTCGTCCATTAGCAGAACACGGGGTTTAATGGCAAGGGATCTCGCGATACAGAGTCGTTGCTGTTGACCGCCTGATAGGCCACCACCTGGAGCTCTAAGGCGGTTCTTTACTTCATTCCAGAGTCCCGCACGTTCCAGTGAAGTTTGTACTAGTTCATCTTTAGTGTCACGATCCGCTTCAACACCTGTGAGCTTGAGCCCTGCAATAACGTTGTCGTAGATTGACATCGCAGGGAACGGGTTTGGCTTTTGGAAGACCATTCCGATGTTTCTTCGTGCCTCAGTAATTTTCTTGTTTGGATCATAGACATCTTCACCATCAAGTTTTACCTCGCCAGCCAAACTTGCGGATGGAACTAGCTCATGCATTCTATTGAGGATTCTAAGGAAGGTTGACTTGCCACAACCCGATGGTCCAATTAGAGACGTGATAACACCGGCGGGCATGACCAGTGAGACATTGTTCAGCACCTGTCTGTCGCCAAACCAGGCTGAGATTCCTGTCGCTTCAAGAGTTGCTAGATTCGAGTTTGCTGACATTTCCTTCTTCTTTCCTAGAGTAAATTCGGGAGTAATCGAGTTGCTTGATCAATGCAGAGAACCAGCACTAAACCGAGAATTGGTGAAAAAACTATCCACGCTTTCGTGCTACCAAACTTTCTTGCAAACCAAATGAAACCTATTTGCACAAGCAGCAATAAAAGGAGATTCAAAACTAGAAGCCAAACAAACCTGTTATCTGTGGCAAGCTCTCGGCTCTCAGCGCGGATACTGCCCCATTCGGTTTCCCTTAGCCCTGTCTCAAAAGCGATACCTTGAAGTTGGGCGTCGACTCGAAGAACCGAAGTTGGACTAAAGAATTCTCCCTGAGCGGTAGTAAGAACCAAATGGTTGGTTCCAGCCTTTACTGGTGCTAGTCCCTTATCGCCAGCTTCACGCAGTCCTGTAACAACATATTCGGACTTTCCTTGGCCTGTATAAACGAAGAAAGTGTCGCCTGCTTCCAGTTGGGCAAGTTTGCCAAAAGGCGCTCCATACGACCAGGCTCGTCCAAATAGAACGGTCATACCCTCTTGTCCCGGCAAAACAGTATCCCTGCGGTGACCAACCCCGCTTCGCATCGTGTTGGAGTCAGTTCCTTCAACCACGATCACATCCAGGCCGAGTTTATCGATTACTAGTCTGGCAACTGGAGCTCCATCTTTGAGAAGAGAGTTCTCGAAATCCTTCTCTCCAGTTGGTGCAGTGGCAGCACTTACTTGAACAGAGAAGGCATTTTGTAAGCGCACCTGATCAGCTGCGAAAGTCAATGGCGAGATTAGGAAAAAGTTGATTAGGAAAGCCAGCGACAAAGTCACAACACCTCTACTGATACTTGCCATAGAGGACAGGTCAAGTCTTCTCATTACTGCACCTGCCTATAGGATTTTCGCTTCGTCCTCTTTACTGCTGCTGCAACAATCAGCAGCAGAACAAGTAACCCAATAACAGAAAGAGCTGGGGCAAAGATTGAACTTGAATAGGAGGTTTTGACCGGTTGATCTGAAACAAAACTGTCCGGCAAAATCAACTCTGTTTTGAGCGTGAAGAAACCAAGTGGCGGTAAGTCGGCAAAGTTTAGTAATACTGCCTGAGTTCCCTCAGGTGGAAGGTTGTCAATCTTCGAATAAAATGGCTCGCCGACTGGAGTTCCAAAAAGAGTGAAGAGAGTCATTTTTACTTCTAAATCAACATTCGAATTGGTGTCGTTGTTGAATGACATTACAGCTGAAACACTTGGTAGAAGGCCTTGCAGGATTTTTACTTGAGGTTCGCTAACCCTCAACGTCCCACGAATCGTTTGATAAGTAGGTGGGTTTGGAAACTGTTCTTCTGAATTTGGTAAAAGTACCTGTGCCGGCTTGGTCCCAGCCGGATAAGAGCCATCCGACTCGGTCAGAATGCCAAAGTCATTGACATAGATTCGGGCAACAGTGTATGAAGCAGCAACGTCTTCAGAGCCAAAGAATGTAAGAACATCTATGTCGTGTGGTCCTGGTTCGAGACCATAGGGAAGTTCTAGCTTGACGTTGAGTAAGCCCTGCGGGTCAGATTCAAAGCGGGATACTGCATCTGGGGATGGTGACACTGTGAATAATACTGGTTTACTAGGTTCCAGTCCCTTGATTGAGAAACTCACCATAGCCGCGTCGGACTTCTTGCCGAAGGGGACTTTCACCCCTGCCCTAATCTCAGGAGCTCCGATAGCATTCGCAACCTCCACCTCAACTCCGATGTACTCCTCAGCTATGGATGGACTAGCCGCTGAGGCTACGGAACAGGCCAGCAAAAGGGTAAGTGCCTTGGATTTATAGTTCACTTGACTCAGCCCTTGTTGTTCGCGACCTACGAAGTCTTCTAGCACTCCTAAACCCAATAATGACAATAACTATTATGCCTAGGTATAAAACGGTTGCAGTCGGGAAAGTGGTAGCACTGAGATCGCTTCTGCCCCTAGGCTGTTGAACGTCGATATTTTCTGAGGTGAAGATTCCGGTGAATATCACCGAAGTGTTAGTGGACACAAACTGGCCTCCGCCGGACACAGTCTGAGTCACCTCTCTTGTGCTGCCCGGAAGTAAGTTCGCGACCCTGATGCTTTCTTGATTCCCGGCGAACAGACCTAGAGGTCCTGAAGCTTGAGCAACAACATCAGCGGAGAGTTCGATGTTTCCTGTGTTTTTCAATTCATAGGTAAGGGTCTGTCTATTCTCAAATGGGTTGAAGAAACTAGTCTCAGTCACACTCTTCAGGTTATAAAGTTCAAGCCTTGCTTTAATTTGTCCGCTTAGCCGCGCATACAGTCGAATAGCAACTCTTCTAACAACATTTAGTGTCTCCCCCTTGGTGACAGCGGAAGCCACGATTGCACCTGCGTGGTCACCCGGTGATGCCTCAACCGGGGTGTTCACAGTGAATGGAATAGTCACAAAGTTTCCAGGCTTTAGTGAGATTTTGTAAGTTTTCTTATTGCCTTCAAATAGAACCCACGAACCAACATCTGTTGGCTTGACGTTCTCATCTTGTATGAGGAAATCTCCATCACTCCCTGAAAAAGCGTCGCGGGCATAAAGTGTGACCTCTTGAACTGAGGTGCCAGTGTTAACTACATATATAGAATCTTTAGCTGGCTGACCAGGGTTGAGTTGATAGTCGAATCTGGTTCGACTCGGATCTGCTTTTCCATTTGTAGCGGGGTTGACAGCTACTGCGTCTGTCTCTTCACTTGCACTTGAATCTGGGGCAGCATTAGATCCTGCTACTGGGAAAACTAGAAAAGCGAGCACCAAAGCCACCGAGAGCAAGGCTCGGCCAAACAAGCCATGAGGCGCTGAAGTCATGTGTAAAGAGTCTCATTTTCGAGTTACCAAATGCATAACAGCAGGTAAACCAGAGACTAAAACGGCACATTAAATACCAATGCGGCGGAGCCGAAGCTCCGCCGCATCAGTGTGTGTGGGGATTACTTAGTTGCGAGAGTCAATGTGACTGTCGATGTGTAAGTTCCCGCAGCTGCGGTACGTGGTGCACGCAAGGTTAGGTTTGCGTTTAGAACTGTGATACCGGTGTCACCTAGGTCAGCAAGCTTTGTAGCACTTGCTAGAGCGACAGGGTATGTAGCAGATCCAGCTGCAGCGTTTCCAGCTGCCGCAACAACACCAGTAGCTGTTGTTGATGCGTTTACAACGGTAGGAACCAAAGCAAGATTGCGCTTGTCAATCGTGTTTGATCCGCTAACGAAGTTAGCCACGTCAGCCTGCAGATCCCAACCATCGGTTGTGACCCAACGGGTGTCGTTGATCTGAACGTTACCTAGAGTTCCTGTTGTTTGTGAGTAGTTGTTCACAATAGTAGGAGACCCGAAGGTGGCTGCAGCGTTTGCAGGAATTGACAACTCAAGGAAGCCATTCTGCATTGCCTGAACACCTGCGCTCATTGAAACGGTGCCACCAAGAACTGCTGAGCCACCAAGAACCATAGGTGTCTGAGTGCTTGACTTAGTAACGTTAACTCCCGCTGCTGTGTAAACAACATCAACAGAGATCTTTGCGTAACCATCAGCGTCTACAACTGTGTAAGTTGCTGCAGTCTGGCTAGCAATAGCGTTACCGTTTCTCTTCCACTGGAATGCTGTTGTGTAGTCTCCAGGGAAAATAGTCGGCTCGTTCTTAGTTGCTGTTAGAACATCTCCAACGTATACAGATCCAGCTGCACGGTCACTTGGAGCCGGTGAAACAGGAGTTGTAACCGCCCAAGTTGGTGTTGGTAGAGATGAGCCTACAGAATCAGTTGCAGTTGCTGCAGCTGTGTAAGCACCTGTGCTAGCAGTTACGTTGATGGTGCGGAAGAACGCAGCCAACACTGTAACACCGCTGTTAGAGGTACAAGCAACACCTAGGTTGAAAGTTCCACCTGATGTCTTTACACCCAAAGCGTTACCGTTCACCTGTGCTGCTGGTGAAAGGTTTGGCTGAAGGATTTGCTTGGTTCCTGCTTTGAAGCTAAGCGGAGCGTATGCATTCCATGATCCAGGAACTGTGGTGTTAGCCGCAGTTGATAGGAAGGTGGATGCTCCGGTTGCAGTAGCTGGGCAAGTTAGCAATGCATCAGATTCAGTAGCGCTTGATGATCCAACAACTTCGCCATCCCAAGCAAATGTGTTGCTTAGAACGTAGCTTCCGTTGTACAGGTGAACAGCACCGAATGATCCGTTGCTCTGGTAAGCGGCTTGTGCTGGTACCAAACTGCTAACTAGTAGTGCTGCTGAGGCTAGAACAACGCCTAGGTTAAGAGTTGTCTTCTTCATTATTTAGCTCCTGAGTAAGCAGGCTTGAAGTAACCAAGAGCAGTTGTTGTAGGTGCAAGAAGTCCGAATAGGGCCTTAACCTTACCTGCTTTAGATGCACCTGTGGTCTCAACGTTAGCCAACTTGTTTAGTGATGGGTCTACTAGAGCAGCTAGGTTAGCGTCGTACTTTACATCGCCTGGTGTTACACGTGCCTTCTCGACGAACAAGAAGGTATCTCTACCCCATGTGGTGTCCGCGTAGTAAGCAGGGTTTGGAGTCATTGATCCGGCAGCACCAAGAACTGGAGATACTCCTAGAGTGGTTGCGGTATATGCAGAGCCTATGATTGCGCTACCAGACTTATCGAAAGACGCCTTGTTAGACATAGCGATCCATCTAGAAGCAGACATTGGAGCTACTTGGTTTCCAGTCAATGCAGTTGCGTCGTGCTCTTGGCTAACTGCAACTACTCCGTTGGTTACTGCTGTGCCTAGCAAATTTGTGCTTACTCCGGTGAATGTCTCGAAGTCCTTACGAGTTCCTGAACCTGTCTGAGGAATAACACCCTGAATCGCAACATCAGTTCCGTTGATGTTCTGGGTTGTAGCTCCTTCAAACACAGCCTTCAGCTGAGCAACAGTTAGGTAAGGGGTGCAACCTGCTCCTGCATCTGAGTCGTTTCCTGCAGCACAAACTGCGCTAGCAAGTGTTGGCGCGAAAGCCAATGCAATTGCATCGCGACCAAATGGCACTCTAACAATTGTCGCAAGTGGGTCAGTTGAAACTGACTCGGTGCTTGAGACTGGAGAAAGGCTTGATGAACGTGCGATGTCAACCTGACCGTAAATGTTGATGTTTCTGATGCCAGCAGGAAGGTAAGTAGCAGAAGTGTAGCCAGCTGTTGTGCCAGTTACGTTAGTTCCACCAATAACCTGGTAGGTGCTTGAGTTGAACAAGTTGTTTGAAGCAGTTGCGCCTTCGTAGATAGAAGCACTAAGAGCTCTGTAACCCTCACCAGAACCGTTAGGTCTTGAGAAGCGAACTCCACCTGGACGGGTGATGATAGATGGGCTACCAGTTGCATCGAATGAACCAAGGGTTGCACCGTTCTGTGTAACACGAACAGTTGAACCAGTGATTGCAGTTCCATTGGCTAGGGCGTTTAGAACGTCCTCAATGGTGTCTGATCCTACAACTACGTAGGAGTTTGAAACCGGCTCCGCCTGAACGGTTGAACCGGTGCTAAATGCAGCGAAACCTGCGCCGAATACGGCTACAGTTGCGACTAATTTTTTAACCTTCAACTTCTCTTCCTTCTTTTGATTTGGACGCAATCATTTTGATGACGCCATCCAAGTCACCTTGGACGCTATAACAATGTCCGTCTAGGGTTTACAAGAAAGGAACGAATTCTTATGAGTCCGTAAAAGATAAGTGAACAAAGGAACAACACAGTTGCGAAAGGAACGGCAGCAACTGACAGCGGCAGCTCAGGGTTGCTTGGCGTAATCCCAGCCGCAATGACCTGCTGAGTTGGCTGTGGGGTTGGAGTAACTTCAGGGGTCCCATCGCCGCCGCCGTTTGTATTTGAATCTGGCTCTTGCCCTCCAAGTCTGATTTCATTGGAGACGGCAAGAGACGTCTTAACGAAGGTTGCATTTAGCGGAGCGTAACCAGGGGGTAAATCTCCAAGTTCTGTTCCTGGGTTTTGACCTTCCGTTACTGCGAACTTGATTAGATCTGCGTATGCAATACGAGCTTCGCTCTCGCTCTGCAGAGGATTCAGAGCGGCATAGATCGGAACAGCAAGTGGATAAGCTCCAGTGGCTTCCTTCGCCTTTTGTGTTTCAAAATTGAATTCATAAACACCGGCATTCTCCGCAGATGGACTCATGGCAGTTTGCGCAGCACTCAAGCTTTGAAGTGTGGGAATTATGAACTCTCCTGCAGGATTTCTTAAAGCAACTTGGAGTGCTTGAAATCTTTCGGCCGCTGGCGTGGTGGTGATAGCTAAGACGCGTCTGTCGCCTAGCACGCTTCGAGGTTTCTTGGCGAAAACTGGTGGAGTCTTCGAGATATCCCACGCCCCAAGCTCGTAAGCATTACCGGTAAGAGTCGCTTTCGCCCCTTCCTCAAAATCGGAAGTAAACGGGCGCCAGGTTACAACATTTATTGGTCCGCTTGGGTTAGCAGAACCCGACTGTGTAGAATCTGGTTTCTCCACTGGATCGCTCTTTGGAAAGCCCAAATTTGGCATGGCTAAACCACTCCCGGATGGATTCAAATTCTTATCCGTACTGAACCACGGATTCACTCGCATTCCGAAAGGGTCAGGCTTTCCCTCCATGAAGTCTCGGCCTTCGTCGTCCGCCATGATGTATGTCCACACCCTTTCGGCCAAGAACGAGCGAGAATTTGGCACCAATGCATCACCTATTCCACCTAGCCTGAGATTCATGTACTCCCAGTGGTTTGAATCACTGTTGACGGCTATAAAGTCAGGATCTTGAGTTATGTTGTATGGGTTTTGCTTGATGTGATCGACGTTGGCCTCTAGAGGCAGAGCATCCTTGTAGGAGCTAGTAAGGAGCTTGGCTAAGAGTCTTGGCGTAAGTTTAAGGCTTGTGAAAGGAGTTGCATTTAGATCTCTTATTTCCTTAGGAATCAGTTTAGATTCGTCAACTCGTCTGTCAATAGAAAATGAAACTGAAATCCCCCCAATGGCTAACGGAGCATACACGAGGGAATCTTTGTCTTTGTTGGTTAGAGCCCTAGTAGTAATCGCGAGTGGGCTAGTTTCGTCACTGGAAGCTGACTCAAGAGCGTCCCCGTCGTACTGATTGCTGATTACGAAAGCTGATTTAGCTCCTTCATTACACAAGCGCGGTTGCCAAGATGAGAAGGCGGCACCTGCCAACTCGCTTCCCTGTACAAGTCTTTCTGGAACACCAATCGGGCAACGTATTCCAATCGGTCGGAAATCTAATTTGATCGCCAGGTGGTGCTTCCATGCATCCCAAAATAGTCCTGACTGTAAAATTCCATTTTGTCGATTATCCTTGACTCCTCTTGGAAGAATCACGAGCCAACATGGTTGCCCTACAAACGTCTTACCAACCTTTGTTGGGCTGCCGCAACCAAGGCCAGGTGAAATCGAAGCAGTCTGCACTTCAAACTTCACGTTTCCGTTTCCATTCGTATCAGAGCCAGCCCAAGTAACCTCATTGGAGGTTAATCTGGAGAAGAACTGGTTGGAGCTCATCGAAACAGTTGAGTCAACAACAAAAGCTCCAGCGTTGTTTCGCTTGAGGTCCCATACTTTTTCACCAGTTACAGAGTTAAAAGGAATTGATGTGTAGGGAGGGTCGAAGTAACTCGTTCCAGGCTTAGTGAACTTTAAGTCCTGTGGGTCTACGCTTTCAGGTGTCGTTGTATCCGATCTCGCAGTTCCCGGTCCGAGTGTAGAACCGTACTGGCACGTGGTTCTATCTGGGTGACCTGGTCGATCTGGATCTTCACCCCAGCATTGAAAAATTTGTAGAAAGTTTGCTCCGCCACCACCTTCTGGTCTTGCTGAATTTGGGTTGGCGCCTGTCCATGAAATATCAACGCCTTGTGCTGTGAGGTTCTTTGTCTGTGAAACAGTTACCTCCAAGTCAGGCATCGGAGAGTTTCGGTAATCAAGTTCATAATCTCTTGAGGCAATTGTTTTAGCCGATTGCGTTTGAATAGTGTTTGTTTCAGATCTTGCGGCCCAAGTAACCGGGCTAAAAACAAGGCTTGCTACAGTAGCTCCTGCCACCAAACTCGACGCAATTTCACGAGCGACTGATCTCGCCATCTTTACTCCCCTTTAGACTTTCGAGAATTAATGCGGTTGACCACGATGGCTGGAGCAACAATTACCAAGACAGCCAAAAGAGCTGCGATAAGCATCAGCGTCTGGTTCAAACCCCAAGGTTGCTTAGGGATTTCATAGGCGTAAGCTTCAAGGTTGGCTTTTCCGTTAGCAGTTGGCCCGACATAGATGTTCTCGCCGGTACCACCGGTACCCCCGGAACCTGGGTCAATTGGGTTGTTTGGATCAGTTTCAGAGTTGTCACCCTCACTATCCTCACCAGACGCACCTGGCTTTGTGGTGCCAGAGGTTTGACCTGTTGCGCATTGGGTTGAACCTTGCTTATCACAAGGAAGAGGCATTGGTGCTGTTTTAGCCAATAGGTTATTACCTGGCTTATCTCCTGGTTTAAAGGTGGGATTATTGCACTTGGAAATATCTGTGTTTGCAGATTTAGATGCACCTGGGATCTTGGCTATTTGTTTGAAGCCAGCTTGAACTAGGTTCAGTGGAAGTGGAGAATAACCTAGCTCCTCGGCTTGACGTTGCCCATCACAAAGCATGTAGTTAGCAAATTCACCCAGGGTTGCGCCTTTTTTCAAGCTAAATGTTCCAGCCACCTCGGTAGGAATGATCATGTAGGAGTAAGAGGACATTGGATAGGCTCTCGGGTCCATTGAGTTATAAACACCATCGAGGATTTGAGTGAGGTAATCAGGAGACTTTGGATTCTCGTTAATTTTTGCTTCTAGCAAAGAAACTGCAACAGCTTCTGCTGTTGGTTCTACGTAATAACCAGAGTTGTTTAGAACCTTAGCAACAGGAAAGCCTGACTTCTTGGCATAGGAGTATTCAACGTAAGTGATTGCTCCCTCACCATAATCTTGAGCCACGTAACCGGCTACACCGTTAGACCCACTCTGGCTCTTGAAGCCTGAGAAGTTTGGATACTGGGATGTTAGTCCACATGGAGTTTGACGGCCAAGCTTTACGCAGAATGCATTCCAAAGGGAAGAGTGTTGCTTTGCCATCCACAATGTGAACTGGGCTGTTGTTCCAGATCCATCTGAACGCACTACTGGAGTAATAATTTTATTAGGCAAGGTCAGTGCTGGGTTATCTTTAGCAATTGCCTTATCGTTCCAGTTAACAATTACTCCAGTGAATATCTTGGTAATGTTTTCACCTGAAAGACGTAAGTTGGTTACTCTCTTGCCACCAATTTTAAGGTTGTACATAAACGATGTTCCACCAGCAACAATTGGCATGTATGCATATTTGCTTAGTGGAACTTCCGGCTGCGAACCGTCTTCTGGTTTGCTTTGAAAAGGAATCTCGCTAACAGCAAAGTCGACTGTTTTCGAAATGAAGTCGCGTCGTCCTGCGGAAGAACCAACACCTGTGTAGTTAACAGTGATGCCATAGTTGCTATAAACATTTCTGCGCCACTGATCTAGAGCATTCTGTGACCAAGTGGAACCCGATCCAGTAATCGGAAAGTATGTTTCTGCTTGTGCTGGTGTCAGTGACCAGGAGAAAATCGAACCTGACAGAAGTATGGAAGCAAATATGGAGCTTACGAATTTTTTCATGCTCAAGTTCTTTCTATAACACTGGATTTTGACATCAAAGTCTCTATGCGATTTTGATCTTCAGCCGACTTTTTGTTGACTGCGCGCTGGGCTCGTTTAGTGAGATTGCCTGGAGCTTTTCCACCCAGTGCTCTTGCCAAAGCAAACAAGACTAAAACTACGAGGAGAAGAGTGGCAGCAGTTCCAAACCCTCTGGCAATCATTGTCGGTTCAGGCGACTTTACGAAGTCAAACACCTGCAATGGTAGGGAAATCATTGGGCCTTCGAATGGGTTGAAGTTAGTTACTGATGACACACCTGAGGTTAGAAGAACTGGAGAGGTTTCTCCGATACCGCGAGCGGTACCCAGAATCACCGCAGTGACTAGCCCTGACCTGGCAGTTGGTAGAACGATATGCCAGACAGTTCGCCACTTGGATGCCCCTAGTGCTAAGGATGCTTCTCGTAGATTATTTGCCACCAGTCTTAGTACAACATCTGATGCTCTAATCACGATTGGCAACATCATCACTGTAATAGCTAGTGCGGCGGCAAGCCCTGAGCGTGGCACAACTCCAGTTCGGATAAAGGCAGAAAGCACAAACAGTCCCGCCACAATTGAAGGCAAGGCTGTCATCGCATCGGCTATCGTGCGGACAAACTTGGCGAACTTACCACCAATCTCATTTAGGAAGACGGCTGTTCCAATTCCTAGTGGAATTGTAAGAGCCAAAGCGATAGTAATTTGAATTAGAGTACCAACCACCGCGTGCAAGATTCCTCCAACATACAGGGGATCTAGCGGTCCAGCACGCTCCATGCTTTGAGTAAAGAAGTTTAGGTTGCCCAGAGCCAACTGGCCTCGACTGAGGGTGTAAAACACTACGAAAAGTAGTGCGGATATCAGAATGATTCCAGCACTGAACAGTAGCACCGATACAAGTCGGTCACGGATTTCCTGACCCCTGTTCTTTATGGAGCTAATCAGTCCGTACATGACAAGGAACAGGAAGAAGTTTGAAACCACAAATCCAATCGTTGATTGAAGTGGGGTCAGCCAGCCAAACAGCAACCAGGTAAATGCGAATGAAGAGGCGGCGGCTCCAATTAGATCGAGAACATCTTCAAATCTGAATTTTCGCAGTGACCGCTTTTTAGGTTGCTGAGCCAAAATGGTGTTATCCGGAAGGTGCGTAGTGCCTTTGTTCTTGCTTGATTTTAGAGTCATCAGTTGCTCTCCGCACCAGAGCGAGAATTGGCGACAATACTTGACGCAGTGAAGTTGATAACAAGCGTGATAAGAAACAGCACTAGGCCTGCCGCCATCAGAGCTGAGAGTCCGTTATCACTGGCCTCACCGTATCGAAGAGCAATCAGTGACGATACAGAATTTGTTCCGGACTTTAAAATTTGCGGGTTAATCTCGAAGATTGGAGAAATAATCATGTAGACAGCAATAGTTTCACCCAAAGCTCTTCCAAGGCCCAACATGGTTCCACCGATAATACCCCCGCGACCAAAAGGTAAAACAACTGCTCTAATCATTCCCCAGCGGGTTGCGCCTAGTGCCAGTGCACCTTCTTTTTCTCCCAGTGGTGTCTGCGAGAAAGCCTCTCTCATGACCGAAGTCTGAGTCGGAACAACCATTAGCCCAACAACGAATCCAGCAATCACTGCTGATGAAGTAAAGGCACTAGGGTCAGTCAGTGGATTGCCCGAGCCATCGGTGACAGCTAGAAATGGAATGAAACCAAAAGTGCTGGATACCCAATATGAGATCGGAATAATGTTTGCTTGCAGAAAGAAGACTCCCCAAATACCAAACACAACAGATGGCACCGCAGCCATAAGGTCAACCAGTGAAATTGCAAATCCCTTGATTCTTTCAGGCAATACTTCGGAGATAAACAGTGCGGTACCAAGCCCCAAAGGAACTGAAACAAATAGAGCGATGATCGCTATGGTGACGGTTCCGAACAGCACCGCCGCTATTCCAAACTTGCCGTTTTCAGGTGTCCATGCAGTCTCGGTAAGGAAATTCCAGCCCTGAGTTTCCAAGGCAGCTTGTGCTCGGAGGGCTAAGAAAATGCCGACGGCCGCCATGATTGCGAGGGTTATGATTCCACCGGAACGCGCGACGCCCGCAAAGGTTTTGTCGGAGAAATCTGAAACTTGCACCAATTGTCGCTTCTCAGCGAAATCTACATCTGGTGTCTCGGGGTCACGCAGGCTTGTGCTTCTGATCTTCTTAGCCAAAACATACCTCCTCGACGTTCAAGTTAGTCATTTTTGGTGAATAAGAGGTTTCATAAAGGTAAAGTTTGGAAAATACTAGTCAGCTTCGCTTTTGAGCCGTGTCTTTAGCTAGTGACAAATACCGTCGATAATTTAGGCAAAAACATGCTGCTGAACCCATGCGTGCATGGTTATAGCTGCAGCAGCTGAGGCGTTGATGGATCTGGTGGACCCGAACTGAGTAATCTCTAGGACCACATCACTTGCTTCAATGGCTTGTTCACTTAAGCCTGGGCCTTCTTGGCCGAATAGGAAGACACAGGATTCAGGGAGTTTATAGGTCTCTATCTTTTGGCAGCCAGGAACGTTGTCTATGGCAATGATGGGTAGACTCTCTTGCTTAGCCCAGGTTAGGAACTGTTCAACTGTTTCATGGTGTCTGATGTGTTGGTAGCGGTCAGTAACCATAGCTCCACGTCTATTCCAACGCTTATTGCCGATGATGTGAACCTCTTGAGCGAGGAAGGCATTGGCATTGCGGACTATTGAGCCAATGTTTAGATCATGTTGCCAGTTCTCGATGGCTACGTGGAATGGGTGGCGTTTGGTGTCTAGGTCAGCCACAATGGCTTCCATCTTCCAATACCTATACTTATCCACCACATTGCGGGTGTCCCCATTAGCTAGTAGTTCAGGGTCATAGATGGATTCAGGGTGGTCATGTCCTTCAGGTAAATCACCCTGCCATGGGCCAACGCCCCAAGTGGTGAGCTCATGACTTGGGTTGTTTGGCTTTTCTTTATCTGACATCCACTCAAGCCTAACTTTGCTGAAGGTAAACTCTAACCATGGCTGAACGAAGAAAAATAGAGTGTTGGTTAACGGACATGGATGGCGTGCTTGTGCACGAAGGTCATGCCCTACCGGGAGCTGCTGAGGTTATCAAGAAGTGGCGTGAAGATGGCCTGAGGTTCTTAGTTCTAACCAACAACTCCATCTACACACCTAGAGACCTAGCAGCCAGGCTACGTGCAACAGGCCTAGACATCCACGAGGATGCTATCTGGACTAGCGCTCTAGCAACAGCTGACTTTATTGCCTCACAGAAGCCAAAGGGTTCTGCCTATGTATTGGGTGAAGCAGGTCTAACCACAGCTATGCATGAGATCGGTTACATCATGACTGATGTGAACCCAGACTATGTGGTTCTTGGAGAGTCTAGAAACTTCAACTTCGATTCTCTAACTAAGGCAATCAGACTTATCAACAACGGTGCAAGATTTATTGCCACCAACCCAGATGCAACCGGTCCTAGTGCTGATGGCGTTCTGCCTGCAACAGGTTCTGTTGCCGCCCTTATTACTAAAGCAACTGGGCGTGAGCCATACATCGTTGGTAAGCCAAACCCAATGATGTTTAGATCAGCGATGAACAAGATTAATGCTCACTCAGAAACCACAGGAATGATTGGCGACCGTATGGACACTGACATCGTTGCAGGTATTGAAGCTGGTCTTCACACTGTGCTAGTTCTAACCGGTATTGCTGATGAAGCAGAGATCAACAAATTCCCATTCAGGCCAAATGAGATTCTTAACTCCATTGCGGATCTAATCAAATAGTTCTTAAGTAAAAAACCGGTCACTTTTTAGGTGACCGGTTTTTTACTTTCAAGGAGAAACTATTTGACGTTGAATACCTTGGTTAGAGTCTTTCCGTTTGAGACTACCTTCACGGTAATCTTGCCCTTCTTGACTGTGTATGAGTAGTCCTTTTTGTCTGTTGTCGGAGTTACCGCAACGGCCTTCAAGCCAGTGATTGTTACCACTGATCTCTTGCCCTTTGCATAGTTCAGAGTCACAGTGATCTTACGAGCCTTGTTAACAACAGCAATTGAAGTTGGTGGAACTGGCTTGTAGTAGTGGAACTCAATCTCTGTGCCGGTGTTTACCTTGCCAGTGATTCCCGCAAAAATTCTTGCGTACTTTGAACCAAGAGCAGGTGCTGTGGTTGCAGTTGCAGGCTTAGCACCAGCTACAGTGTCTGTGTTGTTCAATGAGAACACAACGGTTCCGAATGAGTCAGTTGTTCCAGTTAGAACTAGCTGATCTTCAGCGGTCTTTGTTGCATTCGCTGGAAGGGCTGTTGCGGTTCCAGTTAGTCCGAAGAGACCTGCAGAGGTCTTTGCGTTTGAACCAGAGTTAGCCAAGTTGATGCGAACGGTAACTGGCTGGTTTCTCGCGTAGCTTCCATCACCCTTAATTGCTTGGAAAGCAATAACTTGCTTTGAAGCTATTGGCGCATAGGTAACCATTCTGCCATCAAGTTCCATAGCGTTTGCTTTACCGGTTTCGGTTTCAGCAACTCTGAGAGTTGGTGCTAGAAGGTTGATGGTTGCATCACTTGCAGTGAAGTCAAGGCCAGCTGGATCGAAGTAGTGCAGTTCTAGGAAGTCTGCGGAGTCAGTCTTCTCACCAGTAATTGATGGAAGGAACTGGCTGTAGCAGTCAGTAGTTGGATCTGCGTTTCTGTCGTTAGGAGTGTCCTGAGTGATGTTTGCAGGAGCATCAGGCAAGATACCACCGTATGCTTCACAGTCATCTGGAGACTGAACTACGAAGTTAACAATTCCGTTCACATCTGTAGTTCCAAGGATGTTGGCACCATCAGAAGCGTTTGAAGGAGCAGGTCTAGCCTTGATTCCGTTGACCTTAACGTTTGCGTTTGAGTTTGAGTAACCCTTGTTAGCTCTTAGGGTCACTTTCTGGTTAGCAACAGGAACGTTAGTTGTGCTGGTTACCTGGAAAGTTAGGTTAGTGCGAAGACCGAATGGAACGTATACCTGGTTGAAGCGCATACCAACACCGAACCAGTCACAGTCCATGGTGAACTGTGATTCAAAGTCGTAGCGACGAATAGAGTTGTCGTCGGTCAGGCTCGGGCTGATCAGACGAATGTTGTACTTAGGCTTGTCGTTAGCGGCCTGGTTCTCAACTGGGTAAGGGCACTCTGCTGCGTTAGCTGGAGTTGAGATGGCTCCTACGCCAACGATAGAAAGCGCTGCTGTTGCAGCAAAAGCTATAAATTTGTTGGTCTTTAGACGCATTTTTTATCCTTCATTTTGGCTGGAGTGTGTTTTTCCGAAGGATGGGGAATTTGTGCCAGTGAGCGAAACTCCAGTATCAATCGGAGTGCGCACACACTTCCTATAATCAGGCTATCCCTAACTAAGACCTCGTGAAAGCGGTTTCGCGGGTAGTTACCAATTTGTTATCTAAGCGGACCCGCGAATGATTAGTTCAGTGGTGGTGATGATTGGTTGAACATCTTCGCCGTTTAGTTGGGCAATCATTAGAGTCCCTGCAGCCTCACCCAGGGCAACAACATCTTGGCGAATGGTAGTTAGCGCAGGTCTTGTGGTTTGAGCGATAAGAGCATCATCAAAGCCAACTACTTTGACATCCTCGGGCACTAGCTTGCCCGTGTCTTGGAGAACTGTCACAGCTCCGGCTGCCATAAGGTCGTTACTTGCAAAGATCCCGTCGATGTCCGGGTGCTTCTCTAAAAGCTTTCTGGTGTGATCCATGCCGCTTGCCAGAGAGTAGTCTCCCTCACAGATAAGACCCTTAGCTGGCACTTTTCCAGTTTCTCTGAAGGCCTGGAGGTAGCCATCGAGTCGCTGCTTAGCGGCTGTAGTTCCAATGTCTCCTGTGATGATGGCAATCTTTTCACAACCTTGATTGATGAGGTGCTTGGTTCCAGCATATGCGCCACCAAAGTTATCGGTGTCTACAAAAGGTATATCTAGGCTTGAGTGCGGTGTACCGGCAATAACCATTGGAAGTCCCGATTTCTTCAGGTTATTTACCAACGCATCGCTGTGTAGGACGAAGAAGATAGCGCCGTCCACTTCACCTGACTTCAAGTAATGTGCAACTCCACCATCTACTAAGCCAACTGGAGAAACCATAAGCACAGTGTGCAATCCACTTTCAGAAAGAATGCGGCTTACTCCTGAGGTAACGGTTCCCCAGAATGGGTCGCTAAATACTGATAGATCGTCGTCAATAACTACCGCAATAAGGCCTGATCGGCCTGAGGCTAGAGCCGAAGCCACTCTGTTCTTGCGATAGCCAAGGCTATCAACGGCTTCATGGACTCTTCTAGCTCTATCTGGGTGGACGCTCTCATCGCCATTTAGTACGCGAGAGACAGTTGCTTCAGAAACGCCAGCGGCCTGGGCGATGACTGTATAAGTGGGGCGTGGAGGCGGTGTCATACCTACCTAACCTCCCTGACTCTGCCTCTACTTTTTAGTGAGGACTTCTAGTGACTTTCCGTTTGTCGCAATAACCTTACTGTAAACGGTTCCAGAAAGTTTCACGATTCTCTGTAATGTTTCAAAATTGACAAAAACGATACCAAATCGTTTCGCATATCCTTCTGCCCATTCGAAGTTATCTAGCAGTGACCAGTAGTAATAGCTCTTCACAGGCACTCCCTGGTCAATAGCATCGCTAACGGCAACTAGGTGGTTCACTAGGTAGTCAACTCGGCGATCATCGTTGACTTCGCCCTTTTCATCTGGCTCATCACCATATGCAACACCGTTCTCGGTGATAGCGATGTCTTGAATCTCTGGCCAGTCCTTGTGGATTCGAACTAGAAGATCGGTTAGACCGCTTGGGGTGATAGGCCAGCCCATGTCAGTGTGTGGTCCAGGTGAGGTTCCATCAGAGTTGATAGGGAAAGCAAAAGTTCCCTCGTTCTTTTCAACCTGCTCCGCTGTTGGAGTATTTAGGAAAGAGTCTGAGTAGTAGTTGATACCTAGGAACTCGCTATCAATCTTTAGAGCTTCCATGTCCCCTGGTTTTACAACCTTTGACAACTTATCGCCATAAAGCTCAACTAGGTTTTCAGGGTATGTTCCGTGCAGCTGTGAATCCATCCACCATCTGTTGATGTTTGAATCCCAGTAGTTACGAAGTTCTTGTAGTTCTGCGTTGTTCTCATCGTCTATGCGGTAGTTAGTCATGTTCAAAGTGATACCGCTACGAATCTCAGGTCTAACTGCACGAAGTGCACGAGTAGCTTCAGCGTGAGCAAGTGCTGTGTGGTGAGCAGCTGCAACAGCAGTTTCTAGATCTTTAATTCCTGGAGCGTGAACACCAACAAAGTGACCTAACCAGGTAACACACCATGGCTCATTGATTGTGATCCAGTTAGCAACTCGATCACCGAAAGCTTCTGCTGCAACAGTTGCATAGTCAGCGAACTGCTGAACGATGTCTCTGTTAGCCCAGCCACCCTTGTCCTGAAGAGTCTGTGGCAGATCCCAGTGATACAAAGTAGCAGTTGGTTGAATGCCGGCTTCTAGTAGGCCATCGATTAGGCGGTCATAGAAATCGATGCCGTGCTTGTTAGTTGCACCTGTTCCATTAGGAATAATTCTTGGCCAAGCAAGGCTGAAGCGATATGACTGAATGCCAAGATCTTTCATGATCTTGATGTCTTCTGGATAGCGGTGGTAGTGATCGCAGGCAACGTCCCCTGTGTCACCGTTTACTACCTTGCCAGGAGTCTTAGAGAAAGTGTCCCAGATGCTAGCTGAACGACCACCGTCGTTAAATGCACCTTCGATTTGATATGAGGCTGTTGCTGTGCCCCAGTTAAAGTCTTCTGGAAAACTCATGATTAACCCTTCACCGCTCCATCCATAACACCACGGACAAGGCGTCTACCGACAAAGATAAACAAGATTAGAAGTGGAGCTGTAGATAGGAATGCGCCACCCATATTCAATGCATAGTCAATTGCATAACTACTCTTCAACTGATTCACCGCAACCTGGGCTGTGAAATTCTCTGGGGTATTCAAGACAAGAAGTGGCCAGAGGAAATCGTTCCAAGTTGCAAGGAATGAGAACAAGCCAAGTACGAATGCGCTCTGAGAAATGATCGGAACAACGATGCTCCAGTACGCACGGAATACACCGGCACCATCAATGCTTGCAGCTTCCAACAATTCGTTAGGAACCTGTGCATCAATAACCTGTCTCATCCAGAACACACCGAAGGCCGTTACTAGAGCAGGAATAATCAAAGCGCCGAGAGTGTCAATCAAACCTAGGTTTCCCATAAGCATGAACAAAGGAATAATTCCAAGCTGGCTTGGAAGCATCATGGTCAAGATAACAAACAGCACCATGAACTTCTGTCCTCGGAAGTTCAACTTCGCAAAAGCAAAACCTGCAATAGCTGAGAAGAACACCTGAGCCAAAGCAACAACTGTTCCAACATAGACAGTGTTTAGAAGTGCCTGGTTGAACTGAGGAAGAGCTTCATAGACGTTAGACACAACTGTGAAGAAGCGAGGACCAGGAACTAGCGTCGGTGGAATCTTGCTGATCTCATCAGTTCCGTTAGATGCAACGATGAACATCCAGTAGAACGGGAAGAGCGATAGGAAAGTCACGATACCAAGGGCTAGGTATCCAGTGATACCCATGCGCTGCCACTTTGGCTTTCTTCTGCGCTTTGGCTTTGGTCTAGTTTGTTCTAGAACTTCTGCTGAACTCATCTGCCATCACCTGCAATCTTGCGTGTGATGAAGAAGTTGATTACCGAAACAATTGCAACAATCACAGTGATCATGATTCCAATTGAAGCTGCATAGCCCCACTTATATGCAACGAATGCTTGCTCGAAGAGGAACAGCGTCAAAGTTGAGAACTGACCTGAGTCACCACCGTTGAATGAGCCACCAAGAATCAATGGCTCAGCGAACACCTGAAGACCACCAATGGTTCCAACAATAAGAACGAAGGTGATGGTGTTACGAAGGCTAGGAAGAGTCACATAGATGAACTGCTTGAACTTACCAGCTCCATCAAGCGATGCTGATTCGTAAAGCTCGTTTGGAATTGCAAGCATGGCCGCTAGGAAGATCAGTGCGTTATAACCAGTCCAACGCCAAACAATCATCGAAGCAATTGCAACGTGGCTTGAGGTAGTTCCCTGAACGAAGTCAATGTGTTCAAAACCAAGAGCACCAATGACGATGTTCACCATTCCGAAATCTCTACCAAACAGCTGGCCAAAGACAATTGCGATTGCAAGAACAGAGGTGATGTTTGGAACAAGAAGGATGGTTCTAAAGAATGTTGAACCTCTTAGGTGTGGGCTGTGTAAAACAGCAGCAAGACCAATTGCCATGATCAACATCGGGATAGTAGAGAGTAGCCAAATATCCAGGGTGTTAATAAGCGCATTCCAGAATCTAGTGTCAACAAACAACTCACTGAAGTTTGCTAGACCAATAAATTCTTGGGTCCCCAAAGCGTCCCAGTTAAAGAACGCGATGTAGACGGAATAAACAATTGGTGCTAAACCAAAGATTAAGAACATCACAAAGAACGGGGCTGTGAACATATAGCCCCAGCGACCGTTTAGAGAAGGAACAGCGTTAGGGTTGTTCGCTTTTCTAGGTTGCTTGGCGGGCTTCCACGGTGAAGGTGGTTTGCTCGCACGAGCTTTACCCACAGTTGTCTGTGACATTCTTATCTTTCTTTAGTTTTATTTACACTTGCTAGCTGCTGCGATACCGGTTGCGAATGCTTTGGATGCAACTTTCTCTTTACCGTTAGCAATTAGTGAAATCGCAGATCCCATTGCCATATCGATGCAGCGCTGAAGCTTACCTTCGAAGATTGGCTTTAGCTTCTTAACACCTGTTGAGTAAATCTGTCCAACAGGAGCGTTGTTGAAGAATGGGTCCTTATCAACGGTGATGGCCTTGTTTGTGTATAGCGAAGGGGTTGATGGGAATAGACCATACATTTGGAATACCTTCAACTGCTGAGCAGGTGCTAGGTACCAAGAGATGAAGTTCCATGCCTCTTGCTGGTTCTTTGAACCCTTAGGAATAGTTAGCTGGCTTCCACCCATGTTTCCACCGCCACCAGGAACGCTTGCGATGTCCCACTTACCCTTGGTAGATGGAGCCTGTCCCTTGATGTAGCTTGTCATCCAAGCTGGAGCCAGCATGGCTGCGAAAGTTCCCTTAGTCATACCAACGTTCCAGTCAGAGGAGAACTGACCGATACGAGTTCCGATTTTCGCGTTGCTTGCTGCAACAGTTGTGTCGAAGGCTAGCTTGACTTGCTTGTTGGTCTTGAAAATTAGTTGACCCTGATCAGTTCCATTGTTTCTGTAGTACTTCTCTGTTCCCTGGTTCATAACCGCTGGGTAGATAGTTCCTACGTTATCTAGGAAGCCAACGTTTGCTTTTCTTTGAGCTGGAGTTAGCTTGGCAACATACTTCTTACCAAATTCGATGAACTTAGGCCAGGTGTTCCAAGCCTTGCTCACTGCATCTCTTGTGTATGGAAGTCCGGCCTTCTTGAAAAGGTCCCAACGGTAAGCAACCTCTAGGCCTCCAACGTCAGTTGGGATACCAATTACAGAGTCGTTGTAACCAACGCCGTGCTCCCAGCGCCAAGCAAGGTAGTCCTTCTTTAGGTCGTTAGCGTCCTTGCCGTCTTTGTTGTTAAGAGTTCGTAGATCCACGAAACACTGTGGGTATGAACGCCAGAAACCTGAGTATGAAATTTCAACCGCTGCAATGTCAGGGTTACCGGCTCCACCAGCAGCACACTGGGTGAATAGACCGGTACCGTTTAGGGCATCAAGGTCTGACTTCTTAATGCTTAGTTTGATGTCTGGACGAAGCTTTCTGTAGTCCGCAACCAGGGCTGGCTGAATTACGTCACCGAAGGTGTTGACTGTCAGGACAGTACAGTCATTGTTTGACACTGTCGCCTTTGTGCAGTCAACTACAGCAGCTGCAGGGGAAATAAAACCTAAAACACCCATTGCTAGGGTGGCGCTAGCCAAAAGGGCTGTGGCCTTGATCGAAACAAACTTCTTAGACATTGCATTCTCCTTTGAGGTGTTGCCTCCCCATCTAACAGTTGTGCGACGGTTATTTGGGGAGGCCTACGTCCTCGATAATAAGGTTTGTAGTAAACTGCGAAAGCGGGTTCACAGTAATACAAGTTAAGCGTGAAAGCGGTTTCTCGGCAATCTGAGAAGGCGTTATCAGGCCAACTGTTACCAAAAAGTAATCATTCTTGGTGCACTTTCCCAGCCAAGACATCTTTCATAGGAGCAGAAGAGGTAACCCGTGAAGAAAACAACGCGCACCAGATTTGTCGCTGCACTAATTGCAGTATCCGTCCTAACCATTGGATCGGTAAGTGCCCAAGCTAGTGCTCCTAGAGCAACTGCTCCTTCTAAAGAGAAGATTCTTTGGGCTCAGTACTTTGGGGAGAAATCTAGAACCCCTGTTGATCAGAGGTTCTGGACCTACGACCTTGGTTGGGGTTACGGCTGGGGAAACAACGAGAAGCAGTATTACACCAATAAGCGAGAGAACATCTCGACTAACGGCAAGGGCCAGCTTGTAATCAGCGCTATCAAGCTTGATGAAAACAACGATGAGCACATGAGCTACCGCTGCTTCCTATACCAAGACTGTCTTTACTCAAGTGCAAAAGTTGTGACTAGAGGAAAGCTTGGCTTCCAGTACGGAAGCATCTCTGCTCGTATTCAAACAACCGATGGTGTTGGCATGTGGCCAGCATTCTGGATGCTTGGTGTTCCTCGTCCATCATGTGATGGTTGGCCATCATGTGGGGAGATCGACATCATGGAAACTAGAGGATCAGATCCATTCACATCAGTAGCGAGCTTGCACGGTCCTGGTTACTCAGGTGGTAGCGCACTAAGTAGTTACTATTCAGCAGGAAACGATCCGCTAAGTGCTGGCTACCACGTTTACCGAGTTGACTGGCTACCAAACTCAATCAAGTTCTATGTTGACGGAAGACTTATTGGAGCACAAAGAAAGAGCACAATCGCTCCTAAGGACTGGGTATACAACGCTGAGTTCTATCTAATTCTTAACCTTGCTACCGGAGGTAACTTTGATGGTGGTGCACTAGATGAAACTATCGAAAGAAAAGAAATTAAGGTCGACTGGATTCAATACAAAACCCTAAATGGTTTTGGAAAGCTAACCAGAAAGCGCTAACGAAGTTCTAAGTCATCGAGGGTGACGGCTGTGAAATATTTATAGCCGGCATCCTCGATTACTTTTTGTGCTCCAGTGTCTCTATCAACAACAGTTGCAACAGCAACAATGATTGCTCCTGCTTCCTCTAAAGCTTGAGCAGCAGTTAGTGGAGATCCTCCTGTTGTTGAAGTATCTTCAACAACTACTACTCTCTTACCCTTAACATCAGGTCCCTCAACCTGTCTACCCATACCGTGAGCTTTAGCTTGTTTTCGAACAACAAAAGCATCAATCGCCCTGCCTCTGCTAGCTGCTTGGTGCATCACTGCAGTAGCAACAGGATCTGCCCCCATAGTCAAACCACCGATAGCCACAAAGTCAGTAACTCCGTTGGAATCCAACATGTCAAGCATTACTTGACCAATAAGAGGTGCTGCTTCATGATGCAGGGTAGCTCTACGAAGGTCGACGTAGTAGTCAGCTTCGATACCGCTGGATAAAGTAACTCTGCCGTGAACAACAGCTAGTTCTTTAATGAGTTCAATAAGGCGATGCTTGGCGGCAGAAGTCTCAGTCATGTCTTAAGTTTAAACAATGCGCATAGCAACTCATAACGTGAACTCAATTAGAACCCGTGTCGGAAGAGTAATCGACTGGATGCAGAGAGCTGATATTGATGTTCTTGCTATGCAGGAGATCAAGTGCAAGCCTGAGCAGTTCCCCATGCAGGCCTTTACTGAAGCTGGATATCATGTAGTTCTGCATGGACTGAACCAATGGAATGGTGTTGCCTTTGCAAGCAAGATACCAGCAGAAGATGTTGAAATAGGTTTTCCTGGCATGCCAGGCTTTGGTCCTGAAACAGCTCAAGAAGCTAGAGCAATAGGAGCAACCTTCGGTGATGTGAGGCTCTGGTCTCTCTATGTTCCTAACGGTAGAACTCTTGATGATCCTCATTACACATACAAGCTTGAATGGTTAGACAGATTAGCTGCAGTAACTGCCGAGTGGTTAGAGCATGAACCAGATCAAGCTCTTGCTCTAATGGGGGATTTCAACATCGCTCCACTAGATAAAGATGTTTGGGACATGGATGCATTCATTGGTTCAACACATGTTTCAGAAGCAGAACGAGATGCATTCAATGCATTCGAACAAATAGGTTTGCAAGACGTTGTTAGACCACTTATCCCAGATGGTTACACCTATTGGGATTACCAGCAACTGCGTTTTCCTAAAGATGAAGGCATGCGAATTGACTTCATATTAGGTAATGACGCTTTCGCTGAAAGAGTTTCCTCAGCAGAAATAGTTAGAGACGAACGTAAAGGCGAAGGACCTTCAGATCACGTGCCTGTGGTTGTTGACATCAAATAGCATCGTTTGTGCTTAATTGAGAAACGCTTTACGTTCTTTCTCTGAATACTTTTCAATCGCATACCTGAGCATCGTTCTAGGCATCTTAGCTTTATGTTTTAAAAGGAACTCGGTTAGCAGATCTTGATCTCGCTTACCCACTTCTCGAAGCATCCAGCCTGCTGCCTTATGAATAAGGTGATGCTCATCAGTTAGAGCTTCCTTAGCCATAGCTAAAGTAGGCCCAAATTTACCAATTCGAATCAGAGGGAAAGTCAGCAAAATGGAAGCTCTTCTCTCCCACAGGTTCTCAGACGTAGAGAGTGCTCTCAGAAATGGTGCCCCGAAACCTAAGTGCCTTGTGAGTATCTCTCCCATGTATGGTGCACTGGCATCAATCAAATCCCAGTTGTTGACATGGTTGTTCTTGAGCAGATCTAACCAGAACTCAAAGAGTCGAATACGTTCAGCATCATCTTTAGCTTTTGAGTATTTGTGATTCAAGATCACCAGTGCTGTCAGTCTTTCCTCGTGATACTTGGAGCTAGCTAAAGTAGAAAGTTCCTCGTGAGGCAAGTCCTTGTACTTCTTAGCAATCGCCCTGGTATCAGGAACGGTTACGCCTAGAAATACATCTCCAGCGCCATAACTGTCCTCGCCAAAGACTTTCGTCTTAGCTGAAGCTATTGCCCACTCTTTGGTCGCAACAGCTCGCAAATCTTTTCTGAGCTGAGAGAGCTGACTCATTTAGCTAAGGTCACCGATCACAACTAGAGAGTCTCCTGCAACAGGAACAAACTCACTGGTCTTTGAAGGGTTAAGCACAACACCGGTTGAACCTTCAGCACCTTGACCTGATGCTAAACGGTATCCAATTGCTGACTCACCGTGATTACGGGCATTAGCAACTAGTTCAGCAAATGAAACTGACTTACCTAGCTTTGCGTACTCACTAATATCTCTAACATTTAGAGTTGCACCTTCAGCATCGAAGAGGTCTTCGAATACTGGAGCAAGTTCTGGGTTCTCACTAATCTGAGCAATCAATAGAGCAGCTAGAGAGTCGCTAACAACAAGATCATCAACTGCTGCAACTCGTGCAAGCTCTGACTTTCTTGAGTCAAGGATTTCAGCAACTAGACGTGTTGGCTCAACACCATTACCTTCGGCTGCAAATAGTTGATTCATCTGCAACATAGTCAACATTGTCTGAGCATCTGCTTCACTCTGGCTAATTGCGTTACGGTAACCAAGCACGATAACCTCGTTGTACTTCTTACCCTTAGCTTGAGCGATTAGATCGTCGACATCACCTGAGACGCTTGCGAAGGTTACTTTAACTGTTCCAAACTTTAGGTTCTTTAGTTCATCTTCAGCGACATATCTTGACTGAGCAACAATATGAACAGTTGAGCCCTTAGGTAGGAAACCAGCTAGTTCATTTAGAACTGTGCGACCCATTGAAGACCAACCAATGATAAGTAGGTGCTCAGCTGGATCTTTCTTCTTGGTAACAGGAGTTACCTTCTTCTTGGAAATATCTTCACGAACACCGGTGTAGATAACCTTGTCGTCATCTTCAGCAATAGCAATAACCTTCATGCCTGGCTTGATCTTGGTGTTCTGAGCAGGGTTTACCTGAGCTGTTCCGTCAGCTGCTAGCAGACCAATAACTGATGCATAGTTGAATGCTAGAAGAGCTTCTGCATAGGTCTTACCGTGCAGTGCAGGAACATCTGAGAAGTAGATCTCATCGCCTTCGAAATCTAGAAGATCTAGAACAACTGCAGCGAGTCCTGGACGACGGGATGCCTGTGCTGTAACACGAGCAATGATTTCCTGTGAACGAACAGTAATGACCTGACCTTGGGTTGCAACACTTAGTGCTTCACCTGTGTTCGCGTCATCGATTTCAGTAATGATTTTTATATCAGTGTTTGGGTTCACTGCCTTGATTGCTAGCACTGCGCTAACAACGTTTGCATCTCCAGCGTCATCGCTATCAAGAACAATGATTGACTTTGCGTTAGCAATGTTTGTTCTCTTTAGATCTTCTGGGTTAGTAACATCACCGGTTCTGGTAACAACTTTTAGTTTGCCTAGATCGTTTGCGCGAGCGTCAATTTCGCTCTCCATGAAATCACGAGTGTGAGAAGAGAAGATAACTACGTTTGACTTCTTGACGTTTGAGTTTGCAATAGCTAGCTCTTTCAAGATTGGGTAAATGCGGTTTGACCAACCCAAGATAAGGGTGTGGTTGTTTACGATGATTGGGCTCTTACCCTTACGTAGTTTTTCAAATGTTCTTTGAATCGCACCAACGATGAAACCTGTTACAGCTCCACCAAGAGCAACTGTACAAACCCAAGTTAGGAAGCTGAGGATACGTTCTGCCCAAGTAGCTTCGGCACCTCTACCAAACAGAGTGGCGAATGACTGCCAGAAGGTTTCAAATTCAAAAACAACCTGAGCATCTGGACGAGTGATGAACGGAAGTGCAAACAGAAGTGCTCTGATGAATACCAGCAGGATGCTGAAGATGATCATCAGTACCAGCATCCAAGTTACGAACATGCCGCTCTTAGCAATTGAGTTATCGAAGCTGTACTTTAGCTTCGCTCCAATACCTGGCTTAGATTTGGTTGGCTTTTCTGGTTCGCCCTGTGAGCCTTGGCCGTAGGTGCGTTCTTCTGTTTTATTGGTCATAGTGCCCAATTTTAGCGAATCAGTGCCTAAATAGGACTGAAGAAGTTCGCGATAGAGAACCTACTAGGAACGTCTCCAAAGGACCACTGAGGTAGATTTCTTGGGCCTTCTGCCCGAAGGAATGCTCACGGTCCCAGCATCACCAACCGCAAAGACCCTAGCCCCAGGTTGCTTCTGAGTTAGTTCCTCAACTAGCTTTTCGAGTTCAGTTACGCGCCGTTTCATGTCAACAACGTAGTTCTCGAGATCCAGGATTCTCTTGATAGCAACTAGAGAGACCCCTTCGCTTGAGAGCTTGGCTACTTCAGCCAATTGGCTGACGTTTCGAAGGGTATATCTCCTGGATTGTCCAATAGTTCTAGAAGGTCTTACCAACCCCATGCGGTCATACTGTCTAAGGGTCTGCGGGTGCATTCTGGCTAATTCTGCAGCAGCAGCAATAGTCAGAATCGGTGCATCTGGATCGATGTTGTTCATTAGAGCAGCCCTGCCTTATTCAAGAGGTCAGCACGTGGATCTTCCTTAGGAAGTAACTCGTCAAACTCAGCTAGAGCCTTAGCTGCCTTATCTGAAACATGTGAAGGAACAAGAACCTCAACGCTAGCCAATAAATCACCAACACCTTTAGCTGTTGTCACACCTTTACCTTTAACGCGAAGAACTCTTCCGTTAGGGGTGTTAGGAGCAACCTTTAACTTCACAGGATCCCCACCAAGAGTTGGCACAGAAATAGTTGCACCTAAGACTGCCTCCGCAAAAGTAATTGGAACAGTAATTCGAAGGTTGTTTCCATCACGACTAAATACAGGGTGAGGTTTAACTGTAATCGTGATTACTAAATCACCATTAGGTCCACCATTAGGTGAAGTTGCACCTTTGCCACGAAGTTTAATCTTCTGACCATCTAAAACACCGGCGGGTATTTTTGCATTGATTGGATCTAGTCCTGTGTAGTTCAACTTGATTGTTGTTCCATTGACTGCATCAATGAACGGAAGTTCAGTTGTTGCAGAAAGATCTTGTCCCGGCATTGGTCCACCAAAACCACCAAAGCCTCGACCACCGCCACCAAACAAGTTTGCAAAGACATCTTCGAAGCCAGCGCTTGATTGCCCTTGACCACCAGGGGCAGTGAATCTTGCTCCACCACCCATTGCTCTGAACTGATCGTATTCTTTACGCTGATCTTTATCAGAGAGAACAGAATAGGCTTCTGAGATTTCTTTGAACTTCGCTTCTGATTTAGCATCGCCTGGATTTGAGTCAGGGTGATATTTTCTAGCGAGCTTTCTATAAACCTTCTTTAGTTCTGCTTCAGACACATCTTTAGCGACGCCAAGAACTTTATAGAAGTCCTTCTCTAACCAATCTTGACTTGCCATAACTTATCTACTTCGCTTCAGGAATAAAAACTGCAACCATAGCTGGACGAATTAGTCGATCACCTAGTTTGTATCCAGGAGAGATTACATCTGCAATAACATTCTCAGTAACATCAGCAGATGGAGTTTGAACTAGTGCATTGTGTAATTCAGGATCAAATTTCTCACCCTTGGCACCAAACACTTCAAGACCAAACTTGTCACCACCGTTACGCAGTTTGTTTAGAACTGCAGCAAACGGTGATCCTTCAAGATCGCCGTGAGCTTCAGCCAATGAAAGATCATCGAATGCAGGTAGGAACGCTCTGATTACTTCAGCAATAGCTGCGTTGCGAGCAACATCTCTGTCTCTTTCAACACGAGTCTTGAAGTTCACGAACTCTGCTTGAAGTCTTTGCAAGTCAGCTAGGAGCTCTGCTTCTTTGCTGATAGGCCCGGTTTCTTCAACTAGATCTTGTAATTCAGCATCGATTGGATCAAGAGGAGTGTTGTCGTCGGGTGAGTCGGGACCTGTAGATCCCGACTCAAACTCTTCCGACATTACTTCTTCTCTTCTTCTTCGACTACTTCAGCGTCGACCACATCTTCAGTTGAAGGTGCTTCCTGCGCTGCTTCTTGTGAAGCAGCAGCGTAGATAGCCTCGCCCAACTTAGTCTGTGATTCAGTTAGCTTCTCAAGAGCTGACTTCACGGCATCGAAGTCTTCTCCTGCAAGAGCAGTCTTTAGAGCGTCAACATCTGCTTGCACGTCGCTCTTCACTTCTTCAGAAAGCTTCTGGTCGTTGTCCTTGATCAACTTCTCGATCTGGTAAACCATCTGCTCACCCTGGTTGCGAGTGTCTGCTTCTTCACGACGCTTCTTATCTTCAGCTGCGTGCTCTTCTGCATCCTTAACCATGCGCTCGATGTCTTCCTTGGAAAGAGAAGAACCGCCAGTAATAGTCATTGACTGTTCCTTGTTAGTTCCCTTGTCCTTAGCAGACACGTGCACGATTCCGTTTGCATCGATGTCGAAGGTAACTTCGATCTGTGGCAAACCTCTTGGTGCAGGAGCGATACCGGTTAGTTCGAAGTTTCCTAGTGACTTGTTGTCTCTAGTGAAATCTCTTTCACCTTGGTAAACCTGGATGCTAACTGCAGGCTGGTTGTCATCAGCAGTTGTGAAAACTTCTGATCGCTTAGTTGGAATCGCAGTGTTACGTTCAATCAACTTAGTCATGATGCCACCCTTGGTTTCAATACCAAGAGATAGTGGAGTCACGTCAATCAATAGAACGTCTTTACGCTCACCCTTCAATACACCAGCTTGAAGTGATGCACCAACTGCAACTACTTCATCAGGGTTCACACCCTTGTTAGCTTCTCTACCACCAGAAAGAGTTTTCACTAGTTCTGCTACCTGTGGCATACGAGTTGAACCACCAACAAGAATTACGTGAGCAATGTCAGCTACCTTTACGCCAGCTTCTTTGATTACGTCGTTGAATGGCTTACGAGTGCGCTCTAGCAGATCGTTTGTCATTTGTTCGAACTGTGCACGAGTGATGCTCTCGTCCAAGTTAGCTGGACCATTCTCGGTTAGAGAAAGGTAAGGCAACTGAACGTTAGTTGACATCGACTGAGAGAGTTCTTTCTTAGCCTGCTCTGCTGCTTCCTTTAGACGCTGAAGAGCAATCTTGTCTTTAGAAACATCAACACCAGTTGTCTCCTTGAACTTCTTGATCAAGTGATCAACAAGTCTCTGGTCCCAGTCATCTCCACCTAGGCGGTTATCACCTGAGGTTGCTTTTACCTGGATAGTTGAGAAGCCATCATCTTTTCCAACTTCTAGAAGTGAAACGTCAAATGTTCCACCACCTAGGTCGAAGACCAAGATCAATTCATCTTCTTTACCTTTATCAAGACCATAAGCAAGAGCTGCTGCTGTTGGCTCGTTAATAATTCTTAGAACGTTAAGCCCAGCAATCTCACCTGCTTCTTTGGTTGCTTGACGCTCGGCGTCATTGAAGTAAGCAGGGACAGTGATAACTGCATCTGTCACTGGCTCACCTAAATAGGTCTCAGCATCTCTCTTAAGCTTTCCTAAGATACGTGCTGATAGTTCTTGGGCGGTGTATTTCTTACCGTCAACATCAAAGTTCCAGGTGGTACCCATGTGACGCTTCACCGAAGCTATGGTTCTGTCCACGTTTGTGACTGCTTGGCGCTTAGCGGTTTCACCGACAAGCACTTCGCCGTCCTTAGTGAATGCAACGATCGAAGGGGTAGTGCGGAACCCCTCTGCGTTAGCGATAACGGTCGGCTCTCCACCTTCCAATACGCTTACTGCGCTGTTTGTTGTACCTAGGTCAATACCTACTGCACGTGCCATGTGGTTGTTCTCCTTATTAGTGCTCGCCCTTACTGGGCCGCAGCATTTATGTCTCAAAACTCGAACTTGAGCCTTGTTGACTCAAGTTTCACAAAACCAATGCATTATGTCAAGCCAATACCCTGAAAACTTGATGTGAACTGGCTCAAGTTCGCTTTGGGCTAACAATTGGGTAATCGTTGTGAAAAAGTGCTCGAATGAGGATGTTTTGAGGCTCAAAAGCCGTCAAACTATTGAACATGACTAAACCAAGTTCAAGACTCAAGACTTTTTCCTGGATGCTATGGGACTGGGCGGAGCAGCCTTACCCGACCATCATGCAGACCTTCATCTTCCCGGTCTATCTTGCTAGCGCTGTTGCTACAGCAGCCCAGAACCCAGATCAAGCCATCGGTTGGGCAACAGCGATAGCTGGTGTAGTTCTCGCAATCATTGCTCCGGTTCTTGGTAGAAGATCAGATGTCAACGGTAGAAGAAAGTTCTGGGTTGTAACACTGACCCTGGTTCTAGTTGCCATCATGATTTCAGCTTTCTTTGTTGAACCAAAGCCTGAGTTCTTCTTGTTTGGTTTAGTTCTTTATGCAACTGGTTCTCTAGTTCAAGAATCTGCATTCATTAACTACTACGCCATGTTGAAGGGTGTAACAACAGAGAAGAACATCGGAAAGATTTCGGGTTTTGCTTGGGCCCTGGGTTATACCGGTGGAATCATTCTGCTACTTATTTCTCTAATTGGTTTCGCTCTTCCAGATGTTCCTTGGTTTGGTATTCCAACAGATGACTCTCTAAACATTCGTTCGATCTTTGCATTTGCTGCAATCTGGACATTAGTGTTCTCTATCCCACTTCTTCTATTCGTTCCAGAAATCGAAAAGCAAACTGTTGCTAAAGAAAGCATTCTTTCTTCTTATTCCAAGGTATGGGGACAGCTTGTTACTCTTCGTCAGCAAGCTCCTGAGACTCTAAAGTTTCTAATCTCTAGTGCTGTTTATAGAGATGGTCTTGCTGGTATCTTCACCTTCGGTGCCGTTCTTGGAACACTAGCTTTTGGTTTTAATCAAACATCTATTATTTACTACGGCATCGCAGCAAACATTGTTTCTGGAATCGGTGCAGCAATCGGTGGAATCCTTGATGACAGACTCGGATCAAAGACAGTCATCGTTGCTTCCCTATTTGGTTTGATTGCAGCTGGTAGCTGTGTATTCATCTTTGCTGGTTACGGTCAGCCTGCTTACTGGTTGTTTGGTTTGCTTCTGTGTCTATTTGTAGGCCCTGCTCAAGCATCGAGCAGAACATTCGTTTCTAGATTCACACCATCTGGTAGAGAAGGTGAAGTCTTTGGTCTTTACCAACTAACCGGTCGCGCTATCTCATTCTTGTCTGGAAGCCTTTGGGCATTCAGCATCTGGTCTGCAATCCAACTTGGTGTAGAAGGCAACACAACCATCTACGGTATCTGGGGAATCATCCTGATCCTGATTGTTGGTCTAGCTCTATTGATGAGAGTGCACCCAAGACCACAGGTGATTAACTAGTCCATCAAGAACAGCCATTGGCTTTTGCTCTACAAACTATAGAATAAAGCTATGACTAGAAAACACGGTGAGCTTGAAGCAGAAGTGCTACATGCGCTTTGGAGTCTTGAAGAATCAGGTGCTACCGATATTGGTTCACAAGACATCCTGAAAAGTATTGAACCTCAAGGATCTATTGCTCTAACCACGTTGCTCACCATCTTGAGCCGTCTATGCGACAAAGAGCTTGTTAGAAGAAGAAAGCTTGATGGAAAGTCACTTGTCTTCGAATCCACTCTTAGCCGCGACGAGCAAGCTGCCGCTTCTCTACTTGAACTCCTGGAAGGCTCACATAATCCTTCTCTAGTTGTTGCCAACTTCGTTGACTCTCTTTCACCTGAAATCAAAGATGCTCTTAGGAGTAGCCTGCGCAAGGGGAAGTAGGCGGTGTCCTTTATTGGCCTGCTACTTTTATTTGACCTATTACTGCTACTCAATTTGTCTCTTGTAGCCCCTGTCACATGGCTAGGGATGTTTAGGAGAAAGCCAAATCTTGGGATTCGCGTTTGGGTGGCAACAGTTGTACTAGCTCTTATCAGCTTGTTTGGCGCAATAGGTTTAGCTTTGTTTGTAGCTCTAGATACCTATGACTATCTAACTCGAGGATCAGTCGGTGATTCCTCCATAGTCACGGTAATTCTTGTGAGCGTGCTCCCATGGGTAATGGTTGCTGGCATCGGTATTTGGATTTCCGTATTAACCATTAAGTTTGAACCTCTACTACTCGAGGCAAGAGCCCTTGGCGAGAAGTTCATGTCAATTGGTCGTGAATTTAGAAGATTTCAAGACATTCCTGTGATACTGGTTCCGTTGGAACCACGTCTTGCCTTTGCAAAAAAAGTAGATGGGGAAAAATTCATTTTTATGACCAGAGGTACAGCTAATGCCTTGAATGTGGAGCAATTAGAGGCTGTTCTCTGGCACGAATACACACACCTAAAAAGGCATCATCTTGAAATCAAGTCTTTGGCCAAAAGACTTCTGGTGGCTACCCCATGGTCTTGGTTAGCGATTTGTTTCAATCATGAGATCAACCAGCTCACTGAGCTAGCTGCAGATCAAGCTGCAGAAAAGAAGGTTGGCGCTAAGGCTCTTGGTGAAGCTAAGGATATTCTTGGAGCTTACTGCTAGCTCTTCTTTCGGTAGTAGAACTTATACTTCGATGAAACGATGTGCCCGTCAGCAGAGACAACTCTGTAAGTGACCACGTAAGTACCGTACTCAAGGCCTGTAATTAGCTTCACGCTTGCAGTCGCTCCACGAACAGTTGTAGTTGGAAGGCTTACTTGCTTGCCTTTGGAGTTTGTTACTTTTATTTGATTCGATTTGCCAAGGCTGATTAAGTTTTCATCGAATGTTAGACGTACATTCTTCGGTGACATATGAATTACTTTGCCCACTCCCGGTGTAGCAATGGCAAGGCTGGCGTGAGCGGATGCTTGTTGCTCTGGTGGAGCTACAAATGTTGTAATCAACAAAAGAGCAACAAGCATCCTCTTCATTAGCTAGCTGCCAATACAGTCACGCTAGGTGCATCGTTGTGTTCGATTAGATCTGCAACTGTGTCAGCGCCAGATCCGTCTGTCTTTTCCCAGCTGACTTTGATATCAAAGCTTCTAGGCTTGATTGCCTTTACTGCTGGTTTGGTCTTGGTCTTTGCTTTTGCTGCAACACCAGGGACGTCTACCTGACAAGTTTGAACTGACTTGAAATAAACCTTCTGGCCCACTGAGTCAGCTGCCCACTGGATGCGAACGCCAAAGTCAAACTGCATTCTTCCACCAGCGTTACCCTCAGGTGCATCTGGCACATCAAAAGCTCTGTTGATTGACTTCCAAGTAACTAAGTAGTTTCCAGTAACAGCATTCTTTGTTACAGAAGTCTTCCAGCCTGGAACCCAAGCTGGTCTAGGAATAGTTGTTCCTGTACCCTGAGCAACAGCGGGGATCTCAACTGAGAACTCCTTGGTTCCCCAGTTAGTGCCAAGCATGCTGGTCTTAGTTGCAGGGTTCAATGTCTCTTTTTCTAGAGAACATCCGTGTCCGATGCGGAAGTTTACGAATCCGCTCTTCCCAGCTTTTAGAGAATCCGTGGTGCTGCCATTTGCGGCCACACCAGGAATTATTGATACGTGGGCCATCGCCGCACTTGCAGGAAGTAGGGCTACTGTAATCGCTGCTACGAGCAACAATCTCTTCATTTTTCTCCTTAGGTATATTCTACAATTCGTAGAATATACCTAATTCTACGACTAGTAGAACAAATATGGCAACTCGGCAACAAAGAGCAGTTCGCCCTCAAGGGCGGCTAACTTTCTAGTCCTTTTGCTCTAGCGGTTCATTGCCAACATCTGTTTTATAAAAGTTGAGGAATGAACGAGATGCTGTTGGGCCTCTTTGACCTTGGTATCTGCTGTTGTATTTAGCTGAACCATATGGAGTCTCACTAGCACTTGATAGTTGGAAGAAGCAAAGCTGACCGATCTTCATACCTGGGTATAACTTGATTGGCAGTGTTGCTGTGTTAGAAAGTTCGAGTGTTACGTGACCTTTGAAGCCAGGGTCAACGAATCCTGCTGTTGAGTGAGTTAGAAGACCTAGTCTTCCAAGCGAGCTCTTACCTTCTAGTCTTGCTGCAATGTCATCAGGCAGTGTTACAAACTCATAGGTTGAACCAAGAACGAACTCTCCTGGGTGCAGGATGAAGGCTTCATCAGCTTCAACTTCAACCAATCTGGTTAGATCTGGTTGGTCGATAGCTGGATCAATGAATGCGTACTTGTGGTTGTCGAATAGACGGAAGAACCTGTCTAATCTCACATCCATGCTTGATGGCTGTAACAAGTTCATCTCTAGTGGGTCTAGGCCAATACGCCCTGCTTCGATCTGGGCTCTGATATCTCTGTCTGACATTAACATAATCAAAAGGTTACCCTGAAGATGTCTATGGGTGATGTTGGTTGAGCGTGTGTAAGGCAAAATAGACCTATGCGCGATAAAGACGGACGGATATCTCCGCCTGAGAAACTCAGAAGAGTCTTCGAAGGTGAGGCTGAAGCCTTTAACAAGGTGCCTCGAAACAAGAGAGGTCCACTAGGGGCAGCTGTCACCCTTCGTCTTGGCCACCTATTCTCTCGCTGGCTTGAGCGCAATATAGATGTCAGCTGGCAGGGAACTGCTCCTCAGCTAATGCTGATTGCTGTCTTAGTTAGACATAAGACCCTAACCATGGGTGAGGCAGCTGAGTTACTTGATGTCACCCCAAGAGCCATCACAAGACTTGTTGACTCTCTAGAAAAGCAAGGCTTGGTTACTAGACAGGTTAGTCCACACGATAAGCGTGTGTATCTAATCTCGGTAACAGCTAAAACAGAAGCCCAAGCCAAACAGATGATGCCTAAGCACGAGAAGAAGATGTCAGAACTATTTAGCATCTTTACTGACGCTGAGTTACTTGAGTATCTAAGACTCAGCAGCAAGCTAGCAGGGCACCTAAAGAAAGATCTGAAGAGCGACGACTAGTGCTCTAAGCCAATCTTCTTCTGAATCCAAAGCATCCACTTAGGTGCATACCAGTTAGCTTTACCAAACAAAGTCATAAGTGCTGGCACTAGAAGAGCTCTAATAACTGTTGCATCTAGCAACACAGCGAAAGCAATACCAAGTCCAAGCATCTTCATGATGCTGACACCACTAGAGGCAAAAGCTGCGAATGAAAATGCTAGAACTAGAGCGGCTGTTGTGATGATGCGTCCTGATCTTTGCAAACCAAGAGCAACTGAAGATTTAGTATCTAAACCTGCATCATGTTGCTCTTTGATTCTTGAAAGTAAGAACAACTCGTAGTCCATAGACAATCCGAATGCAATTACCGCAACTAGCACTAGTGAAGATGAATCGATTGTTCCTGTGGTTGCAAAATCTCCCAGCAACCATTTCAGGTTTCCATTCATGAATACCCATACCAAGAATCCAAGAGTTGCAAACAAGGATAAGAAGTTTAGTAATACCGCTTTGATAGGTAGCAGCAGTGATCCGGTGAATAGGAAAAGCAAAAGCAAAGTTGCCCCGACAATCCAAAGAACTGCCCATGGAAGATTATTTGTAATTCCAAGAAGTGAGTCTGTGTATGAAGCTCCGGAACCACCAACTAAATACTCTGAGAAAGTATTTGGCTGATCTCTGAGGCTAAGGGTAAGGGCTTCACCATCTGGGCTTCGAGGTTCAATGTCTGCAACGACAGCGATTCGCGTCCAGGTTCCACTCTCATAAGAGCTAAACATCGCTCCTGTCTGTGGGATTAGCGTTCCTTCGCTGAATATTCCAAGCGGGGTTTGAACTCTAGAAATATGATCTTCTTTGGAAACTGCTTGAGCAAAACTTGTAATTTGATCATCGGTTGCATTCTTGACCATGATTTCAACCGGTGAGCCTTCGCGACCTTCAAAACGTTCACGGATCTGATCGGTAGCTATTACCACTCTGTTATCTGGTGGCAAGATACGGTCATCAATTAAACCAAGCTTCGCGTTTGCACCTAGGGCTGCAAGTGAACCCAGAGCCAGTACTGAGACCACAATGATTGGGATAGGTCGCTTCATAACAAACATTGCAAGCTTCGACCAAAAACCAACATCTTTAGCTGGACGATGTTTGAACAGTGGCCAACGATCAATCTTGTCGCCAATCAAATGCATCATTGCAGGAAGTGCTATTAGTGCAGCTGCAACAGCAAGTGAAACAGCAACTAAACCTGCCAAAGCAAATGACTTTAGGAATGTTTGTGGGAAGAAGTTAAGGGCAACCATTACCAGTGCAACTGTTAGCCCTGAGAAGAAGACTGTTCGTCCTGCTGTGAGCAAAGTAATTTCAACAGCTTTAGCAACATCTTGTTTGCGTTGACGTTCTTCTCTATATCTATTAACCATTAATAGCGCGTAATCGATACCAAGGCCTAGACCTAAACCAGTTACCAAGTTCACTGAGAATGTTGATGTTTCGGTAAAGAAGGTAGATAGCCAGATGAAGAAGAATGAACCGAGAATAGTAAGTATTGCGATAAACAAAGGCAGTCCTGCAGCAACCACAGAACCAAAAACAAATATCATAAGCAGCATCACAAGTGGCAAGGCAATTGTCTCTGCCTTAACTAAGTCCTGTTCAATGATGTGGTTCACTTCGCCATTGACAGCCGCTAGACCTGCAACATAGATAGTTGCACCATATTTGTTTCCGGTGAACTCATCTTGAATAGTCATACCCATTGTTGGCATGGACACTTCTGGATCTAATTCAACGAAGAAGTAGGTGGCCAATCCATCGGTTGAGCGAAGGCTGGCGGGACTGCCCAGTGAGTAGTAAGAGGTTACTGTTTGAACCCCATCGACCGCTTCTAAGGCAGTTGTGATTAGCTTGGCGTTTTCAACTGACTGTTGATCATCGACGCTTCTGCCCATATCGGCGATAAGGACCACTTCAGGTTCATTTTGTTTGAAGTCTTCAACCAAGATTTTGGATACTTTGGCTGATTCTGAGCCTGGGTCTCCATATCCACCGCCTGAAAGGTTGCCAAAAACCTGAACTCCACCAATGAGGGAAAGCAAGATAAGCGAAATAAAGCCGAAGAGGGAGAGTTTGCTGTGTCGAATGACAAAATTACTAAGAGGTCTCATTGCCTCAAGTCTAAATTACTTACCTAGGAAAGATTTGCCCCTTGAAGAGAATTAACAGGAATCACAAAGCAACATTCTTCTTTGTTGTGGCTTTTGTTGGTCTGACCACAGCTTGGTACTTCAACACCGTGGCAATTCTCAAAGCACAGGATTACTTCGGTTCATGGTTTGGTTCTGAAGTTGATCTAGTGCTCTCCCTAGATCTTCTAGTAACAGCCTTTGCTGCTGTTCCATTCATGTTTATTGAATCTAAGCGCATTGGCATGAAGCATGTTGTTTGGTATGCGCTATCAAGCTTTATAACCGCAATCGCATTTGTCTTTCCATTCTGGTTAGCCATGCGTGAATTACATCTTTCTAAGTTAGAAAGATCAGAAACAGGAACTAAGCGGTCTTCCTCTCGCGTTCACGATGTTCCACTGGCTAAAGGTTCATCAAAGGGAAGTATTGAAACATTTGAGTTTGAAGGAAGGCGAATTGATGTTTGGGTTCCTGAATTTGTTGATGAGCTAACACCACTTGTTATTGCTCACGATGGCGGTAACTTCCTCATGGATATCTCTGAAACATGGAATGGGCAGAACTGGGGAATCCCGGAAGCTATGACTAGTTCACGCATCGTTGCCGTGAATGGTCGCCTGCCCATATTTGTTGGAGTTCATAGAGTTGATGACTCACTGCGTATGAACGAGTTAGTTCCAGAAGATATCTTGAAGGCTCATCCTCAGTTACTGAACCAAGTTGACCCTATTCACCGACCTGCGAATCTTGAATACAAAGGAAACGAATACCAAGATCTTCTTGCTCTTCGTTTAGTTCCTGAAATCGCTAGAAGATACTCCTTAACTCTTGCTCCTTCAAGAACCGCTCAATTAGGAGCAAGCCTTGGTGGTCTTGCCACTATCTATGGTGTGATGAGACATCCTGAAGTTTTTGGAACTGCATTAGCGCTATCAACTAGTTGGCCATTAGGTGGACAAGAACTAATTGATATCTTGGTGAAAGATTTAGGGAAGCCTGGTTCAGTTCGTATTTACAGTGACTGCGGAACAGTTGAACTAGATGCTTCTTATTTCCATTGGCACTTCAAGTTTGTTGAAGCAATGGATAAAGCCGGTTGGGTTAGAGATGTTAGTTATCGTGCTGAGCTATGGCCTGGCACAGGACACAACGAAACCTGGTGGGGTCAACGAGTTGAACACCCAATCAACTGGTGGTTGAACTCTTAACCTAGAGGATCGTCTTTCACGAGACTTCTGGCACCACTCATGAACTCAACAACTGTTGGATCAACTTGAATATCTTTCAACCTGATTGCTTTAGTTAGATAAAGCCCTTCAAGTGATCTAACTCGGCTCAAAGCAACATAGGTGTGCCCGGAAGAGAAAGCTCCACTACCCATGTCTATCGTCACCTCGTCATAGGTTTGTCCCTGTGATTTGTGAACCGTTACAGCCCAAGCTAGTCGCAATGGTATTTGTCTAAACTCTGCTTGAACTTCAGGAACTATGGTTTCAACAAACTTTCCTGTTTCTTCATTGAAGTCTTCTTCAATTAGATACTTAACCTTCTGCCAGGTGCTAACACCGACAGTGTGTATTTCATTGTCTGCTTCAACTAAAACTTGATTACCTTCACCAAATGAAACTACCTTGCCAATAGTTCCGTTAACCCAACGCCAGCTCATGCTGCCTTCAGAGTTCTTGACTGGCTTCTGATCATCGTTCTTGATGAACATAACCTGAGCACCAACTTTTAGTTTGAGCTCTGATTCAGCTGGCAAGGTTGAACCGAATGAACTTGCATCACCTGATGCAAAAGAAGATTTGAATACGCGTTCTTCGGTTTGTAAAGTTGCAAGTCTTGCAAAGTTCACTGAGTCAACTGCTGCGTTAACTGTTGCTAAACGAATTACATTGTCGTGTGGTGGGAATCTATTTCCTGCTTGGTTGATGCGATCTACTATCTCTTGATTCACTTCCCCAACACGAATGGCATTTAGGATCTGTTTGAACTCAGGATCTCTTTGTCTAAAGATTTCCACTAGTTCAAAGATTTCCATGCGCTCACTGAGCCATACCTTGGCATCAAAGAACCACTGAGATCTGTATTCCATCTCGTATAGCTTGGCTAGTTCTTCGCCTCTGGCTGGCACAGGAGCTAACTGATAAGGGTCGCCGAACATAACCACCTTGCAGCCACCGAAGGGAAGTTTAGGCTTTCCTCGGGCTGTCTTGAGGGCCACATCAATGGCATCCATGAGGTTCGCTGAGACCATGGAGACCTCATCGATGATGAGCATGTCTAGTTCTCTTAGAACCTCACGCTGTCTTCTGCCTAAGTGCTTAGCAACCTCACCTGGAGTTAATGCTCCGAAGGCGAATCCAAATAGAGAGTGAATGGTAATTCCACCTACGTTGTATGCAGCCACTCCAGTTGGTGCACAAACTACAACTTTCTGTTCGGTGTTATCTCTTAGATAACTCAAGAGAGTTGATTTACCGGTTCCAGCTCTTCCGGTTACAAAAACAGTTTGGCCATCTTTCTCTATGTATTGAAATAGAGCAAGTTGTTCTTTAGAAAGTTTTACGGTTGACAAGCTAGTTCCTTGAATCTTCTTTGCGTTTGGCCAGAGCGTCAAGCATACGGTTGTATTCGGCTAAATCCTCGTTGCCACCTCTATCACTTGCACGATCTAATCGTTTAGCGTCCCTGGCATCTGCTCTTGCCCATTGAATAGCAACAATCAAAGTAATTGCTGCTGTTGGTAATTCACCAAGACCCCAGGCAATAGCTCCACCGGTTTGTTGATCAAGAAGAGGATCTTGCCCCCATGTTCTTCCCATTGCACCGAACCATTCTGGAAGTAGCAAAGTAGTTGAATTCATAACTGCCAAACCAAAGAACGCGTGGAAAGCAAGAGTTCCAATTAGAAGCATCAATCTCTGCGGATAAGCAAATCTTGAAGGTCCTGGATCAATTCCTATGAGTGATTGAATGAATAAATATCCAGTAATTACAAAATGTACAATCATCCACTGGTGACCAATGTGTTCTGTCATTGACCAACCAAACAAAGGCGTGAAGTAAAACACAACAAGAGAGCTTGCAAACATAAGTGCTGCAATCAATGGGTGAGAAATGAACTCGGCATACTTAGTGTGAATTGCCCAGAGGATCCACTCTCTAACTCCCCTTGAGTCATCCTGTCTCTTAGCAACAGCTCTAGCCAGAAGAGTGATCGGTGCCCCTGGTACTAACAACACTGGAACACCCATAGCTAAAAGCATGTGGGCAAGCATGTGTGCACTAAAAAGATACTGCTCGTAGGCAGCAAAGTAACCGTTGGTTACATAGGCAAGAAGAGCTACACCACCTAACCAAGAAGCTGTTCTACTCCATGACCATGAATCTCCACGTTGCTTCAATCGCCAAACACCAACTAGATAGAAGGCGGCAAGTGAAGCAGTAATGACTAGCCAGAGAATGTCTGGACTGAAAGTTGTTGCCCATGTCCATGCTGTTGGTTCAGGCGGAAGTTTTGCTCCAGTAAGAATCTCAGCTGGGGTTAGTTGACCAGTAGGGAAGTCGCTAACTGGGTTCTCTGTTCTAGCTAGAGCTGTACCCAAACCAATAGCAATACCAAAGATTACAAACTCAACTGAAACCAGTTGCCAGAACTTCTTGGGAGCAGTTGCTAAGACAGTGATCAGTTTTCTTCTGTGCAGGGCGCCAATAATCCCAAGAAGAATGAACGCAATTGTTTTTAGAATTACAACTTGTCCATAGCCTGTAACAAATAGGTTTTCAATAGTTCCGATTCTGATTTGTGCTGAAGCAAAACCAGACACAATCACTAAACCATAACCAGCCAGCGCAAGTGATGAGAATCTTTTCACAATCTCAATTGCTGGATCTGCTTTGTATGCAAAGACAATAGCTACTAGTCCCCCAACCCAGATGCTAATTCCAACTAGGTGAAGTCCAAGAGAGTTAACCGCCATCGCGTGACTGGCTGAGCCCGCAGCATGTCCACCAAGGGCTACTGGAACAAGTGAAAGCAATCCAATACCTGCACAAACAGCAACGCTGAATAGTCTTCTAACTAGTAGTGCTGCAATAGACAGAACGATTGCCGCAAGAATGTTTAGAGCTATTAGTTGACCTAGTTCGATGTCCGTAATGAATACGAAGAGCTGCTGAGTGAAGCTTTCTTCAATTGAAATTTCAGAACCGGTAACAGCTAGGAATGTTGCAAGTAAATAGGCAGTTCCGGCTATTGCCCATACTGCAGCTGAAACGGCTGCAAGTGAAAGTGTTTTAGCAAATGCTTTACTCTTCCCACCTAAGGCGAATGCAGCAAAGATTAGGGATCCAATTGTTATTGCTTGAGCCACGTTTGCTATAGATCTAGATGAAGGTGTTCCCCATCTGAGAACATCACCAACGTCTCCCAACTGGGAAGGGGTGGCTGCACCACCGGTGATCATTCCGGCAATCAAGCCAAGAGCTGATCCGACTATTAAAAGGCAGCTAATGGCTACCCAGTTAATAGTTTTGATTGTGGTCATTCAACAAGCCTAAGTTAAAGCAAAACGACGCACCGAAGTGCGTCGCCTGCTTGTGTAACTGGAATTACTTAACAGCTGCCTTTAGCTTGCTTCCAGCTGAAACCTTCACTGTGTTTGAAGCAGCAATCTGGATTGTTGCACCAGTCTGTGGGTTACGGCCTGCACGTGCTGCACGGAAACCCTTCTCAACTGACAACCAACCTGGGATTGTTACTTTGTCGCCCTTAGCAACTGTTGCTGCGATGGTCTCGAAGAAAGCGTCAACGATTCTGTTGACTGCTGCCTGTGACTCACCGGTGTGGCTTGCGATTGCGGCTACTAGGTCGCTCTTGTTTAGTGCTGACATGTTGTCCTCCTGGACTTTTGAAAGATTCAATTTGGAACTTCGTAATCACCCTATACGCCTAGATACCGCGTATTTATTAGGGTTTCGGCGTGTTGCGGATAACATTATTGAGAAAAGCCCTGTGAATACAAGGTTTTTGACGCATTTAAGCAGAAAATCCGCCATCTTTCGACAGCGGATCTCTATAAAAAATGGTGATTACCAAGAAGACTTGGTGATACCTGGAAGCTCGCCCTTGTGAGCCATGTCACGGAAACGAACACGAGATACACCGAACTTGCTTAGAACACCACGTGGACGGCCATCGATAGCATCGCGGCTGCGGACACGGGTAGGGGACGCGTTACGAGGAAGTTTCTGTAGGCCTAGACGTGCAGCTTCGCGCTGTTCGTCTGTTGAGTTTGGGTCAACCAAAGCCTTCTTTAGTTCTAGACGCTTTGCTGCGTAGCGCTCAACAACAACCTTGCGCTGCTCGTTACGTGCAATCTTGCTCTTCTTAGCCATTTTTAGCGCTCCTCGCGGAATTCAACGTGCTTACGCACAACTGGGTCGTACTTCTTTAGCACGATACGGTCTGGGTCGTTACGACGGTTCTTACGGGTTACGTATGTGTAACCAGTGCCCGCTGTGGACTTCATTTTGATGATTGGACGAATGTCTCTGTCTTTAGCCATTGTCTATTCCTTAGATCTTCTCGCCACGGGCAAGGATTTGAGCAACAACAGCTTCGATGCCACGAGCGTCAATAACCTTGATGCCACGTGCACTCAACTGAAGAGTTACATTGCGCTTTAGTGAAGGCACGAAGTAGGTGCGCTTCTGGATGTTTGGGTTGAAACGACGCTTGGTCTTGTTCTGAGCGTGCGAAACAGCGTGTCCAAACTGCGGACGGGTCTCTGTGACCTGGCAGTAAGCAGACATCGGCTTCCTCCGTTATAAAAATGATGGATGGTCTAAAAATGACCGGTTTGTAAAACCCGAAGATTTCGGGCAACTGCTCAAGTTTAGACCTGTTTAGGGTATGTGTGCAAGTCCTAATTTAGGGCAATATCTGGGGTTTCCAGCTTGGTTAGGCCTGATCTCAAAGCCCTAGCCTGACTGAGCAGGAATATGGCTAAAAGGCCTAGAACTATGGCTGTCAGGAGAGGCTGAAACGCTTGCAGGAAGTAAACCTCAGACGCTGGGCCACTATTTCCACTTATCCCTAGCGATGCGTACTGAACCGCCAGCGATACTTGCGAAAGAGAGCTTAAAAGGAAGCCTGCGCTGGCTACCAGAAGAAATATGGAGCTGTTCCTCAAGTTACGGGTGTATGCCCCAATTAGTGCTGATGCGACCTCAGGCTTTTGCTCAAAACTCAGGATTTCTTTCAAATCCCGAACTCTGGGCTTTATAAGGTAATCAAGAGCCACGAATGTGAAGGCCGCCGCAAACACCGAAGGTAGCAAGTAGGACATGTTGAGTAGGTAAGCATTTGAGGATGTTATTGAATACCCCGGCAATAAATTGCTCAGAAAGCCAAAAAATAGAGGGCTAAGGGCTAACAGACCAAAGAGAATGGAAAAGATCTTGAATGTGGCTCTAACCACTCTGGTTTGCTTAATTGCGTCGCTTACAAATTTCATTTGCCCCCCTTTAGGAAAGTATCTAGCCTTTCCAAATACTACTTGCTGCAGGCTTTGCAGAGTCCGAAGATGTCGATGGTGTGGGTCACTTGGGTAAAGCCATGCTCTTTGGCAACCTTTGAGGCCCAGGCTTCTGCAGCTTCAGCTTCGATCTCAATGGTGACTCCACAGTTCTCACAGATCAGGTGATGGTGGTGATGGGTTGAGCAGTCTCTATACAAGGTTTCACCTTCATTGCTCTGCAGGCTATCTGCTTTACCTAGGCTTACAAGTTCGGTTAGCGCTCGGTATACGGTTGCCAATCCAATAGTTGATCCATGTTGCTTGAGAACAAGGTGTAACTGTTGAGCACTGACAAAACCTTTGGCTTCAGTCAGAGCATGCATCACTGCATCTTTCTGCCAGGTATTTCTCTTTGCTGTACTCATGCCTTCAAACCTTTTGATACTGACTGCTTAGCTGATCGCTTTCTCATTACCTCTACTACTCGTGCAACAAGGTAGATAAAGAATGAAACGGAAGTAATGTATGGGCTTACTGGAAGCCCACCACCAAGGGCTAGCAGTATTCCACCAATTGCCGAAGTCATTGCAAAGCTAACACTTAGAAGAGGAGCGAGCTTTGGTGATGAAGTAACTCTAAGTGCAGCGGCAGCTGGGGTAACCAGAAGACTAAGCACGAGTAATGCTCCAACCACTTGGACGCTTGCAGCAACTGCTAGTCCTAGAAGTAGCAAGAAACCGAAACCAAGCTTTCCAGTTGCAACTCCCCTAGCCTTAGCAACCTCTGCATCTAGGCTTGCGAACTGAAGTGGTCGCCAGATAATTACAAGAACCAGAATTACAAAAATAGATATTGCAGTTAGCCAAAACAGTGAAGGTGAATCGATGGCAATAATCTGTCCGGTTAGTAAACCAAACTTGTTTGAAGTTCTTCCTTCATAAAGTGAGAGCGCAAGAATTCCAATACCTAAACCAAATGGCATTAGGACAGCAATGATTGAGTTTCGATCTTTTGCTCTTGTCCCTAGTATTCCGATGAGGATTGCAGCTGCTGCAGATCCAATCACGGAACCTAAGACAACATCTAGACCGATTAGCAGTGCAACTGCTGCACCAGCAAAAGAGATTTCACTTATTCCATGAACAGCAAAGGAAGAATCTCTAGTCATTACAAAGATACCGATTAGACCACCCATTAGACCCAGCAAAGCTGAGGCTATAAGTGGGTTGGTTACTAGGGGAAGCAGCTTGTCGTAATCAGTGAAGTCGAAAATCATTATTTCCACTCCTCATGATCGTGATGCTCATGATCAGAGCCGTGGGTACCAAGAATTACTATTCTTCCCTGGTTACGAACAACATCAACAGGAGCACCATAAAGCTCACTGAGTACTTCGCTGCGCATTACTTCATCAGGAGTTCCAATTTTGAATTGTCCATTAGCCAAATACAAAACTCGATCAACCATGTCAAGTACTGGATTAACATCGTGTGTGACAAACAACACTGCTGCTGAATGATCTTTTCTTTCACGATCAATTAGATCTGCAAGTACTCCCTGCTGTGCTAGGTCTAAAGCACTAAGTGGCTCATCGGCAAGAATCAGATCTGGTTCATCGATTACTGCTTGACCAACCCGAAATCTTTGCAGCTGTCCACCACTTAATTGACCCACTGGAAGACTGGCTAGCTCATGACCATCAATGCAGTTGAGAATGTGTTCAACTCTTGCTTTATCTTTACGTGAAGTAAATGGAACACCGTAGCGATGACCGTTGATGCCCATAGTCAACAGGTCTCTAGCTAGCAGTGGTGTGTGAGCATCAAGAGTTCTTGACTGAGGAATATATCCAATCTTCCTGGAACCGTGAGTAACCGGTTTTCCATTCAGCAGGATCGCTCCTGAGTTAAGTTTCTCTTGACCCAAGATTGCTCTAAGCAGCGTTGTTTTGCCAGATCCGTTGGCACCAATGATTGCTATGAATTCTCCCTGAGCAACTTCTAAATCTAGGTTGCTCCAAAGCGGCCGCTCATCGTAACCGAGAGTGGCTTGGCTAATTCTTAGCACTGGGCTATTGGTGGTGGATATGGTTAACAACTTCATTCTTCATTGACTGAGTTTATCCCTCAGCGAGATTAGGAACTAGTTGCTTATTGTTTCGATTTCAGCGAGGATTCCAGACATCCAGTCTTGGTAGTTAGAACCTTCTGGCAGAAGCTCATCGAAGTTCAACACAGGAACCATGTTCTCTTCAGCAACAGCGATGAGTTGCTCAAGAGAAGTGGAGGTCGCCTGACGGTTGACAGCAACAAAGTTAACTTTCTTGCCGCCGATAAGTTCCTTGGCGTCATTCATGATTAGCGGTGATGGTTCTAGTTCCGCTTCTTCAGCTTCAGCAAAGCCTTCTGGTGTTAGGTTCTCAAAGCCCAATTCCTGGAACAAGAGAGCTGCAAGAGGGTGGGCTTCAAAGTATGAAAGCTTTGTTGTGATCTTTGCCGCTCGTTCTTCAAGTTCTTCAATTGAAGTCGCGAACTTTGTGTAATTCTCATCAAACACATTCTTGTTCTCTGGCTGAAGCTCAGCCATTTTCTTTGAGAGCTCAAACGCAGTTGCCTCAACAACATGTAGGTCATACCAAATGTGGTCTGAGCCATCGTGTCCATGAGCGTGCTCTCCGTCGTGCTCGTCTTTAGTCTCTCCAGCGTGCTCATCCTCACTTTCGCCAGCGTGCTCGTCTTTAGTCTCTCCAGCGTGCTCATCTGCGTGAGCAGCTTCGTGACTCTCGTACACATCAAATGGAACAACGTTAGCTGCGCTTGCAAGCTTGGATGCAAACTCGTCATAGCCACCACCATTCATAATGAAGATGCTTGACTCAGACACGGCCAATTGATCTCTGGCTGATGCCTCGAATGAGTGAGGGTCCTGAGTTGGCTTATCAATCAGGGCCAGGACCTGGAACTTATCGCCAGCGATCTGGCTGGCTACATCAGCCCAGACTGAGGTTGTGGCGACAACAGAAGGTCGGGTATCGGCTGACTCTGTTGATGAACAGCCAGATAGGCCTATTGCTAGGGAAGTTACGGCAACTAGTGCTACTAATGATTTCTTCATAGCTAAATCATAGTGTTATTGATAATGAATATCAATAACAATAGACGATTGCCATTGGACTGGGTCTATGAGCCAGTAAACCCAATCAACACAAACAAACTAAGAAGAATCGGCACCAGAAAAATGGCGAGAGCGGTGAATGTCCAACCCAAGATTACGGCCGCAAGAGCCATTCCTCGGTTTGAAGAGCTGATCTGACCGCTCTTCATTTGCGACATAGCCACGTGGCCCAGAATTGCCCCTACAGGTGATGCAAGGAATGAGAGCACCAAGGCCCAGATCGGGAGCGAACTCTCTGTTGCATTGTTTTGATTTGAATTGTTACTCATGATTCCACCTTTTCTATTCCCCCTTGGGAATACAGTATTAATCTAGCAAAAGTGCACTTAGTTGTATGTAAGAGATCCAAAGAATGCCTGTAACCCCCAAATAAGCAATTGCACTAGAAAAAGCGCCGCAAGGATAAGTCCAGTCAAAATCCATCCCACAGCAACTGCTGCAACTGCAAATCTTCTGTTCACTGAACTGATTTCACCTGTGCTCATTGACTTCAACGCGATGTGACCCATGATTGCTCCGAGTGGCGGAACCAGGATGCCTAAGGCCAATGCCAAAATTGGCAGATTGCTCTTTGTTTCGATTTCTTGTGATTGATTATTCAATTTTGCCCCTTCCAATTCCCTCCATGGGAACGCATTATTAATCTAGCAAAAGTGCTGGTTCTTCGATAACCGACGCGACGTCTTGAACGAATCTGCTTGCAACGTCTCCGTCAACAACTCGGTGATCAAAAGTAGCTCCAATAGTTGTTACCTGGCGGATGAGGATCTCATTGTCAACAACCCAAGGCTTTGGTCTAATCGAACCAAGAGCTACGATTCCAACTTCGCCTGGGTTAAGAATTGGTGTTCCAGTGTCAACACCGAAGACACCGATGTTGGTAACTGTGATGGTTCCGTTTTGCATATCTGCTGGAGTTGTTTTGCCTTCGCGAGCAGTAGCTGCAAGTTTCTCTAAGGCCATGGCTAGTTCAAGCATTGACATTTTATCTGCGTCTTTAACGTTTGGAACTATGAGTCCTCTTGGTGTAGCAGCAGCAACTCCAAAGTTCACATAGTTGTGAACGATGATCTCAGTGTCGGTCCAAGTTGAGTTAACGGTTGGATTTCTTCTTGCTGCCCAGATCATCGCCTTAGCCATGATCAGAAGTGGTGTTACTTTTACTCCAGCAAAATCAGCACTTGCTTTCAAGCGCTTTACATATTCCATTGTTCTTGTTGCATCCACATCAACGAAGATGCTTACGTGCGGAGCGGTGAATGCTGATTGAACCATTGCGCTAGCAATGGCTTTTCTAACTCCCTTAACAGGAATTCTTTCTTCACGTTCTGTTTTAGGTTCAGGTGTTGTTTGGTTTCTAAAAACACTTGCAACTTGAGCTGCTGCAAGAATGTCTTCTCTAGTGACTTCACCAGAGACTCCAGTTGCTTTAACTTTAGAAATATCAACGTTCATGTCTTTAGCAAGTTTGCGAATCGGTGGCTTAGCCAACACAACGTCTGCAGCAGGAACAATTGCGATTAGATCGGTTCCTGGTGCTGTTGCATTCGCAATAGATGTTGCTGCCGCTGCAGCTACCGGAGCGACTCCGCGTCTTCTTCTACTAGGAGCAGCAGCTGATACTCCATAACCGACAAGATTAGGTTGAGGTTTCTCTTCAGAACTTGAAGAAGAAACTTCAGAAACAGTTTCAATAGCTTCTGTCGTCACTGCGTTTTGTGCAACTGCTGTGTGCATTGAAGTTGGTGCATGACCTGCAGCAACTGCTGCTGTTGCTTCACTTACTGTTACTCCAATAATTGGTGAACCAACGTTTACTGTGTCGCCTTCATTAGCAAGCAGTTGAGTAACAACTCCAGCGAAAGGGCAAGGTAGTTCAACTAAAGACTTTGCTGTTTCAATTTCAACAATGATCTGGTTGACGCTTACGTTATCGCCGACTTTGACTTTCCAAGAAACAATCTCTGCCTCGGTAAGACCTTCGCCAACATCTGGCAAATCAAAATATGCAATCTGTGACATCTGATCCGCCCTAGTAAGCCAACACTCGATCGACTGCTTCTAATAAGCGGTCTGCGTCTGGCAAGAATAATTCTTCGAGCTTTGCTGCTGGATAAGGAACATCGAATCCACCAACTCTAATTACTGGAGCTTCTAGATAGTAGAAGCAGAGTTCAGATATCTTTGCTGCAATTTCAGAAGAGATGCTTACGAAGGTTCCTGCTTCGTGTGTGACGATCAGTCTTCCGGTTCTCTTCACTGATTCAACAATGTGTCCAAAGTCAATTGGTGAAAGAGATCTAATATCAACCACTTCAATGTTTATGCCTTCTGCAGCTGCGTTCTCTGCTGCCTGCAGTGCGGTAACAACCATTGGTCCATAGGTTGCAATAGTCACATCAGCACCCTGACGGATAGTGGCTGCTGTGTGCATAGACATAGGAGCCTGGTCAAGGTTCACTTGACCCTTTTGCCAATACCTTCGCTTTGGTTCAAAGAACATAACTGGGTCACGTGATTCGATAGCTTGCTGAATCATCCAGTAAGCATCGTTGGCATTAGATGGGCTAATCACTCGAAGACCTGGGGTGTGTGCGAAATATGCTTCTGGTGATTCGCTGTGGTGCTCAACGGCACCAATGCCACCACCGTAAGGAACACGAATGACTACAGGCATATCAAAGAAGCCTTCGCTTCGATTAGTTAGTTTTGCCAGCTGGCTTACAATCTGGTTGAAAGCTGGGTATATGAATCCATCGAATTGGATTTCTGCAACTGAACGAAAACCGCGCATTGCCAAGCCAATTGCAGTTCCAACAATTCCTGATTCAGCAATCGGTGAGTTAAAAACTCGCTTAGCACCAAACTCATCAAGTAAACCTTCAGTGACTCGGAACACACCGCCGAGTTGAGCTACGTCTTCACCAAAGACCAGAACCTTTGAGTTGTCCTGCATGGATTTACGGATACCAGCGTTGATTGCTTTAGCAATTGAAAGCTCTACGAAATTACTCATTAGCGAGTTCCTCCGTAGCTAGGGGTGTCGTCACCGTTGTTAGCAGAAGTGTGGCCACCCAAGGATTCTTCGTAGCCCTGAAGCCACGCTCTCTGCTCTTCAATTAGTGGATGAGGTTCTGAGTAAACATGATCAAACATAAGTTCAAGAGGTGGCTCAGTCATAACAAAAGTTTTTTCACGAAGCTCTGTAGCAAGTTCATCTCCAGCAGCTTTTACTTCATCAAAGAAATCCTGGCCAATCCCTTGTTTACGCAAGAACTTCTCGAATCTCAGTAGCGGATCTTTAGCAGCCCACTCAGCAACCTCAGCCGGGTCACGATACTTCGATGGATCATCGCTAGTTGTGTGTGCACCAATTCGGTAAGTCAAAGCTTCAATTAGTGAAGGCCCTCTACCTGCACGAGCATCATCCATGTGCTTCTTTGTAACTGCATAACAAGCGAGAACGTCGTTACCATCAACACGGATACCAGGAACTCCAAAACCTTCACCGCGTTTATATAGAGGCACCTTGGTTTGTGTTCCAACAGGAGAAGAGATTGCCCACTGGTTATTTTGACAGAAGAAAACTTGAGGAGTGTTATTAGTTGCCGCGAAAAGGAAAGCTTCGCTGATGTCACCTTCAGCTGTAGCTCCATCACCGAAATATGTAATTACCGCTAGGTCTTTTTCTGGATCTCCAGTTCCAACTAGACCTTCAAAGTTCAAGCCCATTGCATAACCGGTTGCGTGCAGAGCTTGAGTACCAAGAACAATTGCATATAAGTGGAAGCGGGTTTCTTTTGGATTCCATCCACCGTGGTTAACACCACGAAACATTTTGATGATTGACATGAGGTCAACACCGTGAGTGATTGCTACTCCATGTTCACGATAAGAAGGGAAGATGTGATCGTTTGGTCCGACTCCGTAGCCAGATCCGATCTGAGCTCCCTCTTGGCCAATTGCTGAAACCCAAAGACCCATTTGGCCTTGGCGTTGAAGTGCGGTTGCCTCTTCGTCGAAACGACGGATACGAGCCATGTCCCGATAGAACTTTAGGAAGTCTGCTTCTCGAAGCGATCGGACGATCTCGCCATACACAGCATGTTCTCGAGGCTCGATAAAATCGCCTTCAACCGTTAGGAGTTGAACCATAGGAATTTCTGGGGATGCGGCGTTCACAGATACCAATTTACTTGAGGGGTGGCACAATAAAACACATGAAACGTTTTCTTGTTAGCACCATCATCAACGGACTGGGTATTTGGCTGGTTTCAGCAATAATCCCAGGAATCGGTCTAAAGCCTTACGGTGGCAACGAATTGTGGCAATTAATCGCTACTTTGTTGGTTATTGGAGCCATTTTTGGCCTCATCAACTCCATAATTGCCCCAGTTATCAAGGTAATCGCGTTCCCGTTATACATTCTGACCTTCGGTCTGATCTCATTTGTGATTAATGGATCACTACTTCTTTTGGTGGCCTGGATAAGCCAGCAGCTGAGCCCTGATACCTTCACAATCCAAGGTTTCACTTCCGAAGGACTAGAAATTGAATCTCTAGGTTGGGCAATTCTTGCCTCAATAGTGATCAGCATTTTCTCATTCATTGGTCGAGGACTTTTCAAGGCTCTGAGAATCCTTTAGGTCATTCATAGAAAAGACCTGCACTTCCCCATCAGCTAAGCCCTGGTGATCGTTAAGCACTTGAGCATCCGGAATGATCACTTCGCCATCTCTCATTCCAACGAAGTGCACTTGATCGTTTCCTATTGTTCGATATTTAATGAAATCCGCTAAGCGGTTATCTTCTGGTGTCATCGGTGCATGGCCATTGATAACTGCCCAATCCTCTTCTTTTGGAAGATAGAACCAGTGTGAGGTTGTGCCGTTTCTCATCGCATAGGTTTCTTCTCTCACTAGCGGCTGCCCCGACCAAGTAGTTTCTGTATACCGCTGAGTGATTATGTTCACATCAGTTGGCGGCATGATTGTCACCGGTGGCACGTGCTGGCTGAAACCGAATGGCAGGTTTAAAACCGGAGCTAGTTCGACAGCCCAAGAACCTAATTCCTTTAGAAGTTCAGGAACGTTGATTGTCTCTAGGACGGTTGTGAGCATGGTCTCGGTTTGCATATAGGAATGTGCTGATGTGATCAGCCCCTGTTGGATATGCCAGAGCTTGCCTAAGAGAAAAGGTAGCTCGATGGTGAATCTGGCAGCAGCCCAAGGAGCGGTGGTGAACTTCGTTGGGTTGAGTTCGGTAAGTAAGCTCACGGCGACTAGCCACATGTCTCTAGCGCTTCTAACTAGCTCTTCGTGAGTGGCAACTACCACCACTGGGGCCACCGGTGGGGTGCAGACATCCGGCTTCATGGGATCAACCCAAGCAGTTGCATCTGCCACATGAGCGAACTCATCTGGTGTTGGAGTTTCTGCATTTCCAACCGACAGGAGTCGGCTGCGGGTCCTCGCCAGAGTGTGTGGCTAGGTTCTGCGCGTTTAAGCAGAGCGATGGTTACGGCCAAGTGATTATTGAAAATGTTCATGATGGAAATCTCTAATATTTCTAGTCACAGACCCTACGAATAAGGGAGTTCTGTGCATAAAGCAGGGCAATATAGACATGTGAGTAATCTTTCGAATCAGCCAATCAGTCCACTAGACGGTAGATACCAACCTGTGGTCGCCGCTCTAGGTGAGCACCTGAGTGAAGCGGGTCTAAACAGAGCTCGCATCCTGGTTGAAGTCGAGTGGTTGATTTTCTTAGCCAACAGGAACCTGCTAGGCACTAACGCTCCAATCGATGGCGTTCTCAAAGAAAAGCTAAAGAGTTTGGTCATTGACTTTAGTGATGCTGACGTTGCGGAGTTAGCCGATACTGAAGCGAAGACTCGTCACGACGTTAAAGCAATCGAATACTTTGTGCGTGATCGACTTACCAAATTTGGTAGAGAAGACTTACTTGAACTAACCCACTTCGCCTGCACAAGTGAAGACATTAACAATCTCTCTTACGCAATCACCATTCATGATGCAGTTACTGATGTTTGGTTACCAAAGGCACATGCATTAGTAGAAGCTCTATCTGTAATGGCAGTTAAGTATCAAGACTCTGCGATGCTTGCAAGAACTCACGGTCAGCCAGCCACGCCTACAACCATGGGTAAAGAGCTAGCGGTGTTTATTCACAGACTCAAAAGACAAATCACTCGTATTGAAAATGCAGAATACTTAGGTAAGTTCTCAGGAGCAACAGGTACCTGGTCTGCTCACGTTGTTGCAGCACCAGGGGTTGACTGGTTCCAAGAATCAAAAGCGTTTGTTGAATCCCTTGGTTTGAAATTCAATCCCCTAACCACTCAAATCGAATCTCACGATTGGCAAGCTGAACTTTATTCAGCAATTACTTTGTTCAACAGAATTCTGCACAACCTTTGCACAGACATGTGGACATACATCTCGATGAACTACTTCAAGCAGACTCCAGTCGCTGGAGCAACAGGTTCATCAACAATGCCTCACAAAGTTAACCCAATTCGTTTTGAGAATGCCGAAGCAAACCTTGAACTGTCAAATGCAATTCTTGATTCACTATCAAGCACTCTTGTTACCTCAAGGATGCAGCGCGACCTAACAGACTCAAGTGCTAAGAGAAACATTGGATTAGGTCTTGGCCACTCGCTACTAGCAATAGATAACGCGACTCGCGGCTTGGCTGAAGTTGAACTATCAAGCGCTGTCCTAGATGCTGACCTAGCTGAGAACTGGGAAGTACTAGCTGAGGCAATTCAAACGGTTATTCGCGCTGAAGTTGCTGCTGGACGAAGTGACATTTCAGATCCTTACCAACTTCTCAAAGAGTTAACTCGCGGTAGAAGAATTGGCAGTGAAGACTTAGCGCTGTTTGTTCAGGATTTGAACATCGGTCAGGATGCCAAAGATCGCTTATTGATGCTTAAGCCAAATACTTACACAGGTCTTGCATCAGAGTTAGTTTTGATTATTTCAAACCGCCGCAAATAGTTTCTACTTGAGCCTAGGTTTTCCTGGCTCGCTCTCGTCATCCTTGGCAACCAAGTTCAAGACAAACAAACCACCCATAACAATCACAAAAGTGATTGCCCCAGCAAGCACAACTCTAAATAGATCATCGAAAGCACCTGCAGCTATTGCTACCACGAACGCAGTTGCAACTGCGGAGAAGCCCAACATTGAATTTAGAGAAGTTGGGGAATTCTTCTTAGGCATTGTCGCTCTTCTTTCCATTGGTTGGAGTTGCCGCCCACACTGCTCGTTGAACTGCCGAGATCGCTAGGTAAGCACTTAGGAATCCAACAGCATTTCCAACATCAAGTGGTGCCAATGAAAATACTAACCCTGTCAGTAATCCGATACCGGCTGCGATACGTAATTCCAGCACATCATCAGGATTCGCTTTGCGAGACAAAGCGAATTCGTAAACAGCCATGCCAACTGCAAAGACAAATACAAGCGCTCTGAAACTAAATGGTCTGTCGTTTTCAACCACTAGAAAAACCAGAGTTAAAACGGCTACAACACCAGACAGTGCTGTTGGAATCAAATACTCTTTGGCTGAATATTTCTTTGTGAGAACACCCGAGACAACAAGAGCAGCTGTAACGATTAGAAGAACCATCATTCCAACTTCGACGGAATGGTCTTGATAGAAAATCAGAAACGCTGAGCCTGTTGCAAAGATTGCCGCACGCACTGAATTTGCTAAACGCATTCCTATTCCTTTGGATTCACGAAACGTGAGTATTGACCCTGGAACAGAACGGTTGAACTTCCTGTTGGTCCATTTCTTTGCTTCGCGATAATGAGTTCAGCTTCACCAATACGATTTGTTTCTGCCCCTGCAGTTTGATCGCGGTGAATTAGAAGTACTACGTCTGCATCCTGCTCAAGTGATCCAGATTCACGGAGTTGAGACAGTTCTGGTCTCTTGTTTGTTCCGTCTTCAGACTTTCTGTTCAACTGTGATAGTGCAACGACTGGAACCTTGAGTTCTTTAGCGAGAAGCTTTAGAGACCTTGAGAATTCAGACACTTCTTGCTGACGGTTTTCTACCTTCTTGCCGGAACTCATCAATTGTAGGTAGTCAATTATGACAAGCTTGAGATCAAACTCTGTCATCATTCGACGACACTTGGCTCTGATCTCTACGATGTTTAGGTTCGGACTGTCATCAAAGACAAGAGGTGCAGCACCAATATTGCTTCGACGTTCAGCCATGATGGCCCATTCGTTGTCACTGATGTTTCCCTTACGCATGCTCTGCAAAAGAATTCCTGTTTCAGCTGACATCACTCGCATAGCAATTTCAGTTGTGCTCATTTCAAGAGAGAAGACTGCTGTTGCAAGCTTGTTGTCAATCGCTGCCGAACGGGCGATGTCAAGCGCAAGAGTTGACTTACCCAAACCAGGTCTTGCAGCAATAATCACGAGCTGACCTGGGTGCAAACCGTTAGTGTCTTTGTCAAATTCAGTAAAGCCAGTTGGCACTCCAGAGATACCTTTGTTCTTTTGAATGAATTCAATTTCATTTGCGGCACCTTCTAGAGCAGAACTCAGACGAGTCCAGTCAGCTCCAGTTGATTCATCAGCAACTGTGTAGATCTCACTTTGAGCTTTGTTAACTAGGTCTTCGATTTCACCTTCAGCATCGTAACCACGTTGTGCGATTCGAGTACCGGCTTCAATTAAGCGACGAAGAATTGCTTTCTCCCGAACAATCTTGGCGTAGAAATTTGCGCTCGCTGCTGTTGGCACAATCGCTGTTAGTTCGTGCAAATACTCTGCTCCACCAACGGTGGCTAGTTTGCCCATCTTGGTTAGCTCAGCGCTGACTGTAATTACGTCAGTAGGTTCAGCGTGATTGGCCAGGTTGATAATCGCTACATAAATAAGTTCGTGCTTAGGGGCATAAAAGTCACGAGCCTGAATCTTGCCTTCCGACAAAATTCCATGAACAACGTCCAGAGAAAGAAGCATGCCTCCAAGAGCGCTCTGCTCGGCGTTTAAATCATGAGGAAGCAGGCGGTCCTCGCTGCGAAAACTCTTGCCAACTGGTGCAATAGACATGTAAATCTTTCTTGAGTAGTACTAAAACTATAGAAACTTATTAGTAGCATCGTCGTCTGACATGCCCAAATCAACTCGGTCTGTGGCTAAGCTTGTGGATAAATTGGGTAACACGCCGATTTAACTGTGGACAAAATGTGTATAACTCTGTGTAAAAACTGTGGATAACTGCCTAAAGACCAATCGAACACTGGGATTTTCGGTGGATTTTAAATCTGCCCGTAAAGTCTAAACCTGTGCATGAAGGTTGTAGATAAGCCCTTGTTTATGGCCTTTTTGTCTGAGTTATCCACAAGTTATCCACAGATAGTGGCTTGTGGCTTAAAGACTAAAGGCAGGCCCGAAAGCCTGCCATTAGTTAGAAAGACTTACTTCTTTGCTACAACTTCTAGCTTTAGGGTTGCAGTCAGGTCTGAGTGCAGCTTTACAGTTGCCTCGTATGAACCAGTGGTTCTGATTGGTGAGAAGAAAGCAACTTTACGCTTGTCGATCTCGCCCAATCCAGCTGCTGCAACTGCTGCTGCAACGTCTCCGGTCTTTACTGCACCGAACAAACGACCACCAACACCAGCCTTTACAGCCAATCTGATAGTTGCTGCCTGGAGAGCGTCCTTGAATGCCTGAGCTTCTTCAACAGTTGCTAGAGCACGAGCCTCACGGCCAGCTTTGATCTGAGCAACTTGCTTCTCGCCACCCTTGCTCCACATAACTGCGAAACCACGAGGTAATAGGTAGTTGCGAGCGTAACCGTTCTTAACCTCTACTACGTCTCCGGCTGAGCCTAGACCTGATACTTCATTAGTCAAAATAATTTTAGACATTTCGATTCCTCCTAGCGGCCTGCGCCTGCGTAAGGCATAAGTGCTACCTCACGTGCGTTCTTTACGGCTTTAGCGATTAGACGCTGTTCCTGAACTGAAACACCGGTGATGCGACGTGAACGGATCTTGCCGCGGTCTGATACGAACTTACGCAGGGTTGCGATGTCCTTGTAGTCGATAACTCCGACCTTGATTGGCTTCGGTGGTGCAAGCTTTAGGTTCTTTGCGTTGCGACTACCCTTTTTTACGCGGTCGCTGTTTACTTTTGCTGCCATTGTTTTCTCCTATGAATTCTTAGAAAGGGGTGTCTTCGCCAGCGGCAAAGCCACCGTCTGAGACACCTGGGTTAGACCACGCGTCAGCTGCTGATGCCGCAACCACTGGGGCTGCTGCAGTTGCTGCTGGTGAGTTGTTCCATGGATTTGCGTCGATTGGAGTTTGACCATCGCGTGAGCGTCTAGTTACAGTCGCTGTTGCGTACTTCAGTGATGGTCCAACTTCGTCGATGTCAAGTTCGATTGAGGCACGAGCTTCACCGCTGGCTGCTTGGTAAGCAGTAGCTGGCTTTAGTCTGCCTGTGATGATCAAGCGAGTTCCCTTGGTTAGTGACTGGCCAATGTTCTCGGCTAGTTCACGCCATGCGGTGCACTTCACCCAAACGGTGTCGCCATCTACCCAGGTGTTGGTGTCTCTGTTGTATGTACGAGGAGTTGAAGCCACGTTTAGATTAACAACAGCGATACCGCCTGCTACCTGACGAATCTCTGGATCGTTGGCTAGGTTGCCAACAACTGTGATAGTTAGTTCACCGGCCATGAGGGTTACTCAGCTGACTTTGCAGCAGGAGCCTTCTTGGCACGAGCTGGCTTATCTTCGCTAGCTTTTACCTCTGGGACTACTACTGGGTTGATTCTGAATACAGCGTCTTCTGCACGCAAAACCTTGGTGCGAACAACTGCTTCTGACAACGTTAGTTGACGGTCCAACTCAAGAACTTCGGCAGGGTTACAGGTCAGATATAGAACTGCGTAGATGCCTTCAGTTTTCTTGTTGATTTCGTATGCGAAACGACGGCGGCCCCAAATGTCAACGCTGTCAACGGTGCCTCCACCGTTGCGAATTACGTTGAGGAATTTGTCAAGGCTTGTACCGACGGTACGCTCTTCGATGTCTGAGTCTAGAATGACCATGACTTCGTATTTATGCATGACTAACCCACCTCCTTTGGACTAGAACGGCCACGGCGTTTCCGTGACAGGAGGGTAAATGCAATTGCTGCCCAACAGATAAGCACAGGGTCTTATCAGGGCAACTTCACTACTCTACCTTGATTGCCACCATGCAAGCAAGCGAATCTTTGCTTCTTCATATTCAAGTGGTCCCTCATCAAGACGAAGATCGAGCATGTATTTATAGGCTGCTCCAACTTCAGGGCTTGGCTTCAAATCCAGTATCTCCATGATCTGTTCGCCAGATAGGTCAGGCCTGATTGCCTTTAGCTGTTCTTGCTCAGATAGGACAGCTATTCGCTGCTCCAGATCGTCATAGGCATGGGAAAGACGGTCGGCCTTCTTCTGGTTTCTAGTAGTCACATCCGCTCTAGTTAGAACGTGCAGGCGAGTTAGTTGGTCATCAGCATCTCGGACATAGCGTCTGATGGCTGAATCTCCCCAAGCTTGATCGCTATAGCCAAAGAACCTTAGGTGCAGTTCAACAAGGCGAGCTACCCCCTTGATAGTGTCATTGTCATATCTCAAAGCTCTTAGTCTTTTGGTAGCCAACTTTGCTCCAACAACATCGTGGTGGTGGAAGGTGACTCCGCCTCCGGGTTCAAGCTTTCTAGTTAGTGGCTTACCGATATCGTGCATTAGGGCAGCAAGTCTTAGAACCAAATCCTGCTCAAGGCCATACTCAGCCTCATAGCCAATTGCCTGCTCCAACACAGTAAGAGTGTGTTCATAAACATCTTTGTGGTGGTGATGCTCATCTATTTCTAGTTTTAGAGAGGGAAGTTCAGGGAAGACGATATCGGCTATTCCTGAATCAATCAGAACCTCAAGACCCTCTCTCGGATTAGCTCCAAGGATTAGCTTTGAGATTTCAACCTGGATTCTTTCGGCTGAGACTATTTCAATGCGATCAGCCATAGCCTTCATTGCTCTGAAAGTGTCCTCGTGAACCATAAAACCGAGCTGGGATGCAAACCTTGCTGCTCTCATGATTCGAAGCGGGTCATCAGAGAAACTGTCTTCTGGTTTGCCTGGGGTTCTAATCACTCCATCAATGAGGTCAGTTAGTCCATTGAATGGGTCAACAAATACGCCTTCAGGCAATCTCAAAGCCATTGAGTTAACGGTGAAGTCTCGTCTAAAGAGGTCATCCTCAAGGTTCTTACCGAAAGCGACTACTGGCTTTCTGGATTCTGAGTCATATGAATCAGCACGGTAGGTGGTTATTTCAACAGTGTCATCACCGATGCGAGCACCGATGGTGCCGAACTCGCGGCCAACATCCCACTGAGCATCAACGTGGCCTTTGAGGACTTCAAGTATTTGATCTGGGTTTGCCGAGGTGGTGAAATCTAGGTCATTGGTGATTCTGCCTAGGAAAGCATCTCTAACCGGTCCCCCGACCAATGCCAGCTCAAAACCAGCCTCAGTAAAGAGTTTGCCGAGTTTGCTAAGTAGCGGAGTCTCAGATATCCGCTGTAAATTTGCTAACGCCTCGGCAACAGTTCGCATGGATTTAAGTATGCCCAACAAATGCCTCGCATTAGGCTAAAGCAATGAACTCTCGACAGAAACCTCGTGTCGAGGAGACTTCAGCCGGGGGATTTGTTTTAGCTGCTGATGGGTCTCCCCGGATCGCCGTCATTGGACGACGCAACCGTGGCGGTCGCATTGACTGGTGTGTTCCTAAGGGGCACCTTGAGGGTGACGAAACCATTGAGCAAGCAGCACTTAGAGAGATTGCTGAGGAGACTGGTTTAGAAGCAGTAATCATTGAATCTCTGGGTTCAATTCACTACGAGTTCTCGACCCCAACTTCAATCATCAGTAAAACTGTTCACCACTTCTTAATGAAGCAAACCGGTGGAGAACTAACTATTGAAAATGACCCAGATCAAGAGGCAGTGGATATCAGATGGGTCAACGCTGAGCTGCTACATGCCGAACTAGCTCACGAGAACGAAAGAAGACTAGCTCTCATCGTTCAGGAGTGGGTTTCAAATCAATGAGTAAGTTCTTGAAAGCTTTAGCTGTTTTAGTTTTAATAGCAGTAGCAACACCTGTTCAAGCAGCTCTTCCTCCTGCTCAAGTATTCGTTGTCACAGGATCAAACATCAACATAGTTTCACGTGAGAGCAAAGTTCCAGTCTCGATTCAAAATAATTATGACCGCCAGGTAAAGATTCGTGTTCATGCCAGTGCCCCGGATCCAGCGGTTACTGTTCAGAATTATGTTTCTCTAACTATTCCTGCCAACTCCAGAAAAGACGCATTGATTCCAATCAGCATTCTCTCCGGTGGTGAATACAAGCTAAATGTTTGGGTTACTACTTTCAACGACATTAGAGTTGGCGAAACAGTTGAGATGAAACTAACCGTTAATCCAGATATTGAAGTGTTCATCATTATTGTGTTTGGTGCTCTAATTGCAGTGCTTCTGGTACTGGGTGTCATTCGTATGAAGCGAAGAGGTATCACAGGAGAGCAAGCATGAGTATTGTTCGCTCCTCTTTGATCATGGCAAGTGGAACTGTGTTCTCAAGATTCTTAGGCATCCTTAGAGCAATTCTGCTAGCAGCAACCATTGGTGTTACCACCAACGCAGCCGATGCTTTCGGAGTTGCTAATCAGTTACCAAACAACGTTTACGCAATCATCGCTGGTGGTGTTCTAAACGCTGTTCTAGTGCCACAAATTGTTAGAGCTAGAGCACACCTAGATGGTGGCAAGGCATACATTGGTCGATTGCTAACCATTGCAATTGTTACCTTCGGTTCCATTACGATTCTGACTACCATCAGTGCTCCACTACTTGTATCTCTATACACAAGTGGTTGGGAAGCAGATCAGTTAGTTTTAGCAACTGCTTTCGCATACTGGTGTTTACCTCAGCTGTTCTTCTATGGTCTTTACTCGATGCTTGGTGAAGTTCTAAACGCTAAGAGCAAGTTCGGGCCATATATGTGGGCTCCGGTTCTAAACAACATTGTCGCAATCGTTGGTATGGGTGCCTTCATCTGGCAATTCGGATTAGACCCAACCGGTCAACAGAGTGTTGCTGATTGGACACAAGCCCAGATTGCTTGGCTAGCAGGATCGGCAACTATGGGAGTTGCGTTTCAGGCACTAATTCTTTTTGTGTTCTGGAAGAAGATGGGTTTGAGTTTCAAGCTGAACTTCTCTTGGCGTGGGGTTGGACTTGGGCCAGCCATGAAAACTGCCTCCTGGACATTAGGAATGTTAATCGTTACCCAGATCGGTGGCATTGTTCAAACCGCTGTTGCCTCCAGCGCTATTGAGGGTAGAGAGTTTTTAGTTGATGATTCTGTTGCGATTGCATCTGTTGCGGCTATGAGCGTTGCCTGGTTAATCTTCATGCTTCCTCATTCAGTTGCAACTGTTTCTATCGCAACTGCATACTTCACCCGAATGTCCATCCACGCGATGGAGAAGAAGTTTGAGGAACTAAAGAAAGATCTAGTTGATGGTCTTCGAACCATCGCAATGATTAGCGTCTTAGCAACAACCGCTCTCATTGTTTTGGCGTACCCGGTTTCACGTGTATTTGTTGGTGAGCTACCTAGTGCTATCGCTTTGGGAAATGTTGTGATCGCAATGGTTGTTGGCTTATTGCCGTTTAGCTATGTCTTTATGATTCAACGTGCTTTCTATTCTTTAGAAGACACGAGAACACCTTTTATCTTCACTGTGATTCAAGTTGGTGTAAATATCGTTGGGTCTCTTATTGTTGGGATTTACGTTGAAGACCTATGGATGGTTGTCGGTCTATCTCTTGTGACTAGTGGAAGCATTTTGGTTCAGTCAGGTCTTGCCTTCATTCTTTTCAAACGAAAGTTCGGTGCCCTAGGCCACGGAGAGCTCTCAATCGTGACAGCCAAGTTTGTTGGAGCGGCTCTGGTTGCCGGTGCTTCAGGTTACGGGCTGTTGCAGGCTATGGGTGGAGTTGGTGCTGGTGCCTTCGCTGTTCAAACAGTTATCTCGTCTGTGCTGACCTGTCTAACAGTTGGCTTTGAAATCGCTATCGTCTACATCGCTGTTCTGAAGTTACTGAAGGTTCAAGAAGTGAGCATTCTGTTAGCGCCAGTAGTACGCCTGCTACGTCGTTAATGTTGCAGAGATAAACTAGCCTTACCCGCTTCCCCTTTCATCAATGTTTTGGAGTATAAATTGTACGAAGTAATCATCATCGGTTCTGGTCCAGCTGGATACACCGCAGGAATCTATGCCGGTCGTGCTGGGTTGAATCCCCTGCTAATCGCTTCTTCTGTTGAAGCCGGTGGTGAGCTAATGAAGACAACTGAGGTTGAGAACTACCCCGGCTTCCCAGCTGGTCTTCAAGGTCCAGAACTTATGGATGCCTTCAGAGCTCAAGCAGAACGCTTCGGCACCGAAGTATTGCTTGATGACGTAATTGAAGTGGATCTAAAAGGTGACATAAAGATTGTTAAGACCGGTGGCGGAAAGACCTTTGAAGCAAAAACAGTAATTCTGGCAACCGGAGCTGCATATCGTGAACTTGGTTTGCCTAGAGAAAAAGAACTTAGTGGTTACGGAATTTCTTGGTGTGCTACCTGTGATGGTTTCTTCTTTAGAGAAAAGGTAATCGCTGTTGTTGGTGGTGGAGACTCTGCAATGGAAGAGGCAACATTCCTAACTCGCTTTGCTAGCAAGGTATATCTCATTCACCGTCGTGACTCATTCAAGGCGTCGAAGATTATGCAAGAACGTGCCATGAACAATCCAAAGATTGAAGTTATTTGGAACACAGAAGTAAGCGAACTTCTCGGTGAAGGAAAACTTACTGGTATCAAGACAACCAACTTGGTTGATGGAACACAGAACACACTTGAACTAGATGGTCTCTTCATCGCAATTGGTAATGACCCTCGCGTTTGGTTGGTTGAAGATCAGGTCACACTGACTTCAGACAAGTTCATTCAAGTTGATGGTCGTTCATCAAAGACGAGCTTGCCTGGAGTATTTGCTGCCGGAGATGTTATCGATCCGACTTATCGTCAGGCAATTACCGCAGCAGGTTCTGGTTGTGTCGCGGCATTAGACGCAGAACACTACCTAAGCAACCTAAAATAGAGTTGACTATTAAGGAGTAATCATGGGAGCAAAAAACGTAACAACTGCGACTTTCCAAGCTGATGTTCTTTCATCAGAAAAGCCAGTTCTAGTAGATTTCTGGGCCGAATGGTGTGGCCCATGTCGCATGGTTTCACCAATCCTTGATGAGATTGCTGGCGAGCACGCTGACAAGATCACCATCGTGAAGGTGAACGTTGACGAAGAGCCAGCATTGGCTCAGCAGTACGGAATCACCTCAATCCCTGCGATGCAGGTGTTCCAGGGTGGAGAAGTGGTTAAGTCAATTATTGGCGCAAAGCCAAAGCCAGCTCTATTGGCAGACTTGAGCGCATTCATCAACTAAGTTAGTTCTAAGTTAAACGGCTACGGTGCCTATGCACCGTGGCCGTTTTCTTTTAAGTAAATGTTTCACGATTAACGAAGAAGGCAACAATGACTAAAGATCTATGGTCCGACAGATACGCATCCAGAGCTAATGGTTTATCCGCCTCTGAAGTTCGAGCGTTGTTCGCGGTCGTCTCAAGACCCGAGGTAGTATCTCTTGCTGGTGGAATGCCGTTCGTTCCTGCTCTTCCTAAAGAGAGAATGATTGAGAGTTTCCAGTCACTGATGTCAGACAGGTCTGCTGTTGCATTGCAATACTCAGGTGGTCAGGGTGACCCTAAACTTCGTGAACACATTCAGGAGATCATGGCTCTTGAGGGAATTAAGAGTGACATAGACAACATCGTTGTGACAACTGGTTCTCAGCACGGACTTGATTTGGTTTCTTCTCTGTTTCTAGATCCAGGTGATGTGGTTCTTGCTGAAGGCCCAAGTTATGTTGGAGCCTTGGGTGTTTTTAGAGCGAGGCAAGCACACATTGAACATGTATACACGGATGACAATGGAATCTCCCCCGAAGCATTGGCACAAACAATCAAACGTGTTCAAGCAGCAGGCAAAAACATAAAGTTCCTTTACCTCGTTCCTAACTTTGCTAACCCAAGTGGTGTGACCTTAGCTGCTGAAAGACGAGCACAGATTCTAGAAATTTGTCGAAGGAATCGAATCCTGGTTTTGGAAGACAACGTTTACGGTCTTCTCTACTTTGAGGAGAAAGCGCCAGAAGCCCTTCGCTCTCTAGATGAGGATGGGGTTATTTACCTGGGCTCGTTCTCAAAGATTTTGGTCCCGGGATTCCGAGTTGGCTATGTGCTGGCACCGCCTTCGATCAAAGACAAACTGGTCTTGGCTAATGAGTCAGCTGTGCTTTGTCCAAGTGCGTTTTCCCAAATGATGATTAGTGAATACCTCAGTACAAACGACTGGAAGGCTCAAATATCTGTGTTTCGCGACGAATACAGACTCAGAAGAGACGCTGCACTGTCTGCGATGAATGAATACCTTCCAAATCTAAAGACAACCAAGCCTGGTGGCGGCTTTTACCTATGGGTAGATCTGCCAGAAGGCGTGGATTCAAAGAAAATGCTTCCAAAAGCCGTTGAGAACTTGGTTGCTTACACGCCTGGCACAGCGTTCTACGGAAATGGAACAGGTCAGGAGTTCTTAAGGATCTCTTACTCTTATCCAACTCCTGAAAACATTAAAGTTGGGGTCGAGCGATTGGCTAAAACTATTTCAGCTGAGTTAGAGCTGGTCACATAGCCAGTTATCCACAGGCTCCGCAAGGAAAATGTGGAAAAGTTTGTGGATAATCCTGTGGAAAACTCTGTTTATAAAATTGTGGATAACTCTAGAACTTGGTCTTTTGCCCTAGCTCGGTCAAAATTCTCTTCATGTCGTCTACACTGGCGAAGTCGATCTCAATTGTGCCCTTGCGAAGACCCAATTTGATTCTCACTGAAGTGTTCAACTTGTCTGAAAGTGTGTCCGCGAGCGCTTTGAGGGCTTGCTGCTTACTCCCCTGTCTGATTTTTGCTTTCTGTCCTGGCTTTTTGACTAGTTCCTCGGTCGCACGAACAGATAGGCCTAGATTCACAACCTTGTTTGCGAGTTCTACCATTCGTTCTGGATCTTCGACAGAAAGAATGGCCCTGGCGTGACCCGCACTCAAGACACCGGCTGCCACTTTTGACTGAAGAGCTGTAGGAAGCCTCAGGAGCCTCAAAGTGTTAGTGATTTGAGGGCGAGACCTGGATAATTTCTCAGCCAATTGATCCTGAGTGCACCCGTACTCCTCGAGAAGTTGTTGATAAGCGCTAGCTTCTTCGATTGCGTTGAGATCACTTCTGTGGAGATTCTCAAGAAGGGCGTCTCGAAGCATATTCTCGTCGCCAGTTTCTCTAATTACGGCAGGGATCTGGGTTAGTCCAGCAGCCTTAGACGCTCTGAGTCGGCGCTCTCCCATAATCAGTTCATACTTGTTTATTCCATTTTGTTTACCTAGTGAACGAACAGAGATTGGCTGTAGAACACCAAACTCACTAATACTTCCAACAAGCTCAGCGAAGTCGTCTGGATCGAAATTGGTTCTAGGTTGCTTTGCGTTTGGGGTGATGTCATCAATGTTTAGATATCCAAAAGTTGCACCCGGCACTGGAAGCAAATCAACTGGGGCGTTTGAAGAGCCTCCGAAAAATACGCTGATGGGATTACCATCTGCAGGTCTCTCCATGCGATCTCCGGTGTTGGACACTTCTGGAATTAGAGCGCCTATTCCCCTACCTAGTCCACCTTTTTTCTCAGCCATGCGTTGCTCCTCTGTTTGCGATCTCCAAGGCAGCTTCCATGTATGAAATTGCTCCATTTGAGCTGCGGTCGTAATTTATGACTGTTTGTCCGTAGCTAGGTGCTTCAGCAACACCAATCTGACGGGGAATAAGGGTTTGCAAGGTCTGGGTTGGGAAATGTGTGCGAACATCATCCACTACTGCCTGGTTTAGCTTGGTTCTTGAGTCATACATGGTCAGCAAGATTGTTGAGAGAGAAAGATTAGGGTTCAAAGCCCCCCTAATCATGTCAATGCTTCTCTTTAGCTGGCTAAGTCCCTCTAGCGCGTAGTACTCACACTGGATAGGAATCAGTACCTCGGTTGCTGCTGTGAATGCGTTCACGGTTAGAAGGCCCAGACTTGGCGGGCAGTCAATGAAGACATAGTCCGGCTTTATTGTTGTGGTTGACATGTATTCAGCCAGGGCGTTACGAAGTCGGTATTCTCGCGCTAGGAGAGAAACTAGATCCAATTCGGCAGTAGCTAGATCGATAGTTGCTGGCACGCAGCGAACTCTCGGAGACTCTGGGCTAACCTGAATGACCTCCGAAAGAAGCATGTTCGCGGTAATGACCTCATAAATAGATTTGACTCCAATTCTGTGCTCAATTCCTAGAGCGGTGGATGCATTTCCCTGAGGATCTAGATCGATTACGAGCACTTCCATGCCCTTCTCAGCCAAGGCGACGGCAAGGTTTACAGCGGTCGTTGTCTTGCCAACGCCTCCCTTTTGGTTCGAAACAGTAATGATTCGAGTTGACTCTGGACGAGATACAACAGCATTCCTCACGAGAGACATTCGTCTACTGTTGTCGCTGATCTCTTGGGCTAGGGGTGCGTCTTTAAAGCCACCTGCTAAGCCAAATTCATCTGGATGTTTCACGTGAAACCTGCTTCTCAATCATGGTTATTTCTTCGAAATTTGGTTGCCAACCCACGGGATCTGGGCTAACTTCTTCTCTACCGTTAGGGTACCCGAGGCCCCTGACAACTGTTCTTTTTGCTATACAGGTGCGTTCAGCTTCAAATTCTGAGGTCTCATTCACTTGGTTTTTTTGACTCAAAACATCTCCCTGTTCAGATTCCTAGAGTAGCCTAACCCGAACCACTGTAGTTGGGTCAGACAGAATATTTTGCCCAACTGTGACAATTTCGAATGACTCGAGCTTCAATTTCTTCATCAAAGATTTGGATTCGTCTATCTCATCCTGCGCCTTAGAACCTTTCATAGCTAGTACTTGACCTCCTTGAACGGTCAATGGTGCCAACATACTCAGGAGCTTTGGTAGAGCTGAAACTGCTCGAGCTGTGACCACATCGTAGTTTCGAAGAGGCGCTTCCTCGGCCCTACCTCTCAGGACTTTGACGTTCTTAAGGTCTAGTTCTGGAACCACTACTTCAGCTAACCAATTGGCTCTTCTTTCCATTGGCTCAATCAGGACGAATCTCACGTTAGGCCTCAGGATGGCCATCGGTATTCCAGGGAATCCTGCTCCAGATCCGACGTCAGCTACAAGCTGCCCGTCTTCGACTAGGTCTGCTACCACGGCCGAATTGAGAATATGTCTCGACCAAAGTTTAGGTAATTCTCTAGGTCCAATTAGGCCCAATAGGTCCCCGTCTCGGACTAACAGATCGAAGTATTTGCGAGCCTTTTCGATGTGCTCACCATAGACCTTCTGGGCCTCATCTGGCTCGGCCTCAGGGGTGTAATCGATGTTTTCTTCGCGAGTGTTCATGGCTGAATCCAATCTACAACGATAAACAAAAAGCCAGGACCTCAGCCCTGGCTAAATGTTTCACGTGAAACTATTCGGCAGGTTTCGCCACAATGTGGCGTTCCTTGCCCTCTCCCTCAGACTGGGAAATTAGCCCAGCTTCGGCAATCAAATCGTGAGAGATCTTGCGATCGTACGAGCTCATTGGCTTTAGGGCGACCGGGGCATTTGTGTCTTTGACCTTGTCGATTGCCTTGTTTACCAACTTGGTAAGCGCATCTAGACGAACTTGTCTTGAGCCAGCAATGTCGATGATTAGTCTGCTAAAAGACTGCGTTTTGGTTTGAACAGCAATACGTGTTAGCTCCTGAAGTGCCTCTACTGTGTCTGGGTGAGAAACCAGTCTGAGGTTGCTCTGCTCGTCTGCAGTAACCTCCAAATAGGCTCTTCCTTGTCTAACGTCAATGTTGATGTCGCCATCGAGATCGAAGATGTCGAGCAGTTCTTCTAGGTAATCGGCCGCTACTTCGCCCTCTTCTTCTAGGTCCTTAACTGAGGTTTTTGGGTCTGCTGAATCAGTGGTCTGCTCTTCATTTTCTGGGGTTTCAATCTGATCTGACATGCGTCCTACTTCTTGCCGTTCGGCTTCTTTTTGGCTCTGGCCTTAGATACTGGCTGAACGCGCTGGGTTGGTTTTGATTCTTCAACTTCTTCAACAGGTGCTTCCTTGGTTAGCTTGCCCTTCTTGATTAGCTTGGCTTCTCTCTCATTGAAGGCGATTGAGCCAGGGGTAGGCATGCGCTTGATGACGACATACTGCTGGCCCATTGTCCAGAAGTTAGACACTAGCCAGTAGATCAATACACCTAGTGGGAATGAGATACCCGAGATGAGAAAGATGACCGGGAACGCATAGAGCATGATCTTCTGGGTCTGAGCGAACTGTGAGTTCTGGGTCTCAGGGTTCATGTTCTTAGCCATGATCTGCTTCTGGGTGATGAACTGAGATCCGGTCATTAACACAATCATCACGGCCGCTATGATCTGCACAGAAATGCTTGTCGCTGTCAAGAAGGTTTCTGAGAGGCTAGCTCCTAGGAACTTTGCGCGAGCGAATGAGTCTGATAGATCCTGAGTCAGTAGTCCAACTCCAGGCTTTTTAGCCTGTGCATCCTGCAGGGTTATAAAGAGCGAGAAGAACACCGGCATCTGCGCGATGAGCGGTAGACATGAAGCGAAAGGGCTTGATCCGTGCTTCTTGTATAGAGCCATCTGCTCCTTTGCCATCTTTTCGCGAGAATCGCGGTCTGACTTTCCCTTGTATTTCTTCTGAATCTTCTGAAGGTCAGGCTGTAGAACGTACATTGCTCGCTGAGATCTAATCTGCTTTACAAACAGGGGAATAAGAGCTGCGCGAACAACTAGAACCAAACCTACGATTGAGGCCACCCAGGAAACACCTGAGTCAGGCTGAATCCCGAAGGTTGTGAAGACGTTGTGGAAGGTTATGAGGATTGCTTCGATAACCCATCTAAATGGCCAGAGAATGGCCGCGAAAATATCCATTTATTTTTCCTTTTCTAAAGACACAGCTTTTGACTGTGCAAATACAAATCCGTGTTTGGTCAAGCTCAGCCACGCAGGACCTTGCCTAACCTCGTCAATGCCACCCTTAGCAAATGGGTTACAGCGCAGGATCCGCCAAGTGGTCAACACTGTCCCTTTGACAAATCCTTGCTGCTGTATAGAGCCTAAACCGTAAGCGGAACACGATGGGTAGAAACGGCAAACTTCGCCATAAAGAGGTGAAATCAACTTTCGCCACGCAACAATGAAGGCGATAAAAACGTTCCTTGGAATGAACCAAATGTTGAGTAGCAATGACTTCATTTGTTTACCTAGTTAACGAATCTGGCTTGGTTGAAGTTTGATTGAGACACCAATCCAACTGGCTTCCTAGTTCATCCCAGGACAATTCGCTAATTGAGGGCAGGGCTCGAATCACTAAAGTTTGTCCATTTTCAAATCGAGAAATGCGGTCTCTGATAGCTGATCGCAATCTTCGCTTCACAAGATTTCTTTGAACGGCCGAACCAACAGTTTTTGCTACGACAAAACCAAACCTTGGAGCAATCGGATTTGCGTCGTTTTTAAGATATGTGACCATACTGTCGGAAACGGTCTTGCGACCTGTTCTCATGGTTGATCGAAAATCCTCGGCTGTCTTTAGCCGGTTCTCTCGAGCCAGCAAAGGAATTTACGCAGACAGTTCGGTGCGGCCCTTGCGGCGACGAGCTGCAAGAATGGCACGGCCAGCGCGAGTCTTCATGCGAAGACGGAAACCGTGGGTCTTAGCGCGGCGACGGGTGTTTGGCTGGAAGGTACGCTTGCTCATTAGGTGTTACTCCAAAACTTTTGGTGGGTCCACGTCGAAGTTGAATTGATCTGGTACTCAGCGAACCCAATGCTGAGCAACCTCTTAAACTTACGGCAACAAAGGCCTACAGGTCAAGTTATATCTAAACTTTTTATTCATAGATTTAGGTTCCCTGACAAACCAAAACAAACTTTTTTCATAACATTTTGGAAAAACGGGCCAAAAATTGCTTTTTCGATTTGCAATTTCAATCACTTAAGCAGTTGAATAACTAGAGATAGTTTTCCACAGACTCCAACAGCTTGGGGATGTTGGTTATCCACAAGTTATCCACAGGTGTTAATATATGTGGACTTGCTTGTGGAAAACTACGTGAAGACCACTAAATCATTGAATTATTGAAAGACACTAATGGCCGAAATAACCGGAATTACCACTGAACAGTGGCAAGACGTGGTTTCTAGGCTCAGGGACGACGAGAGAATAACCAAGCAACTCCTTGGCTTCGTGAATTTGATCTCAGTTCAAGGAATTCTAGGTGAAACACTTTATTTGCAGGTTGCCAATGAGATGACCAGGGGGATCATTGAACAGCGGATCAAACTGCCTCTGTTGGAAACTCTTTCAATTGTCGGTTTGGAAGACACCCCGACAAACATTGGAATCGTTGTAAACCCTGAGCTGGCTTTGGCTTTCAGCGCAACCCAGCAGGCTGAAATTGAAATAGAGGAAGAACCCGCCGTTGTGCCGGTCTACTCTTCAACAGATAGTTCACAACCAGCTGATGGATCATCTCGCCTAAACCCTCGCTATACATTTGAAAGTTTTGTGCAGGGAAGTTCAAATAGATTTGCCCATGCTGCCGCCTTTGCCGTGGCCGAAGTTCCTGCCAATGCTTACAATCCACTGTTTATCTACGGAAACTCAGGTCTAGGTAAAACCCACCTGCTTCATGCCATTGGTAACTATGTCCAGCAGTACTGGCCTGGCAAGAAAGTACGTTATGTATCCAGTGAAGTTTTCACCAACGACTTCATTAACGCTATTCAAACCAATACCAGCTTCAATTTCCAATCCAAGTATCGTCAGGTAGACGTTCTTCTGATCGATGACATCCAGTTCCTGCAGGGTAAGAAAGAGACCCAGGAGTCTTTCTTTGCTACCTTCAATGCTCTTCATGAGCAAGGCAAGCAGGTTGTTATAACTAGCGATGTCTCCCCGAAGCTTTTGAACAGCTTTGACGAGCGCATGAGAAGCCGCTTTGAATGGGGTCTAATGACCGATATTCAGGCACCTGAACTTGAGACAAGAATCGCGATCCTCAGGAAAAAAGCTGAAAACGACAAGATTCGTGTCAGTGATGAGATTTTGGATTACATGGCAGCACGTATCTCATCCAACATCCGTGAACTTGAAGGCGCGCTAATCAGAGTCACTGCTTTTGCCGCACTGAACAGGACTCAAATCGACATGCCTTTGGTTCAAGCTGTTCTAAAGGATGTAGTCCCCTTAGGTGAGGATGGAAACAGCATTGCTCCTATGGAAATCGTCAGAGCCGTTTGCAGTTACTTCAAACTCACCCAGGAAGAGCTTTTTGGTAAATCAAGATCTCAGGCGATTGTGACTGGAAGACAGATTGCCATGTATTTATGTAGAGAGAAGACGAGCATGTCTCTTCCTAAGATTGGTGCTCTATTCGGTGGTCGAGACCACACCACAGTGATGTATGCGATCAAGAAGGTTGGAGATCTGATGAAGGAACGCAGATCTATTTATAACTTTGTGACAGACATTATGTCTGGATTGAAGTAGGAACTTTTCAACATCGCCTGTTTATAACCTGTGTAATACATTCAATTTTCTGTTAGTAACTAAACCATGCTTGTTAGTTCCCTGAAGTCAGTCCACAAGAGTGAAAGTTATGCACAGTATTATCCCCAGATGTGTATACAACTTTCACGCTTGTAGTTCAGGTCAAATACAAGGTTGTTCGACAGTTATCCACATTATCCACAAGCGTTAATAAGACTATTAAAGATTTAAGAGTTAAAGAAGTTCAAGACCATAACCCTTAGGGTTTGGCTATGTCCCCAGCGTGGGTTAGTTTTATGCCAAGATTAAGGTAATCCCAAGAAAGGTGAACTGTGAAGTTCCAGGTCAACAGAGATGTGCTCGCAGAAGCAGTAGCTTTCGCTGCTCGTATGTTGCAGTCAAAACCAACATCCCAAGTTCTTTCAGGTATGCGATTGGTAGCTGACGCCAACTCTCTACAAATCTCAGTTTTTGATCACGACGTATCAGCTCAAACTGACATTGTCGCAAATGTGGAACAATCAGGAACAGCTCTAGTTTCAGGAAGACTTCTCAATGACATCATTGGCAGGCTTCCAAACCAGCCAGTCACTCTGGTGATTGATGGAACAAAAGCCGTTCTTACTTGTGGAACATCTAAGTTCGAACTAGCAACACTGCCAATTGAGCAATACCCAACTCTTCCACCAATTCCTCCAGTAAACGGAACTATTGAGGGTGATGCGTTCATCTCAGCAATTAGAAGAGTCTCTGTTGCATCTGCTAAAGAATCGACAAGACCTTTCCAAAAAGGAATTCAACTTAAGGCGACACAAACTTCAGTCACGTTCACTGCGGCTGATCCAAACAGAATTGCTCGTTGCCAGGTGCAGTGGTTGGGTAAGAATGTTCCAGACGAAACTTCAGCAGTGGTACTAACCAAAACCATGCAAGACATTGAGAAAACTTTTGCAAACCTAGGTGAAGTAAACATCTCAATTTCACCTGATGGTGGAATGGTTGCCTTCCAAGCTAAGAACAGAACCGTAACAACGGTTGTTCTAAACATTGAAAACTATCCAGATATCGATCAGTACTTCCCAACAAACCTTGAAGAGTCTGTAGTCATCAATAAACAAGATCTAATCGATGCAACGAGACGAGTAGAGCTTGTTGTGAATGAATCTGAAGACACCATTCGCTATGCGTTTGAAGATGGATCTGTGAACCTAGATTCAACTAGTTCAGAAAACAACGCATCTGAATCAGTCCAAGCAACACTTAGCGGTAACCCAACTAGTTTGAGATTTAAGCCTTGGTTGTTCCACGATGGTCTATCTCAGATCACCAGTGACTTCGTAAAGATTGAATTTACAAAGAATCAGAGAGACCCTTCTCGTCCTGGACCAATCATCATGTCAAGCCAAAACTCCAAAGATGCAGCTTCGCCTGACACATATCGGTACCTTCTAAACCCGAACATGCTAAAGCGATAAATAAAGGCATTAAGTGAAAGGCAACAAATGCACATTGGACTAATTGGTCTAGGAAAAATGGGTGGCAACATGCGTACCCGTCTTCGTAATAAAGGAATTGAAGTAACTGGTTACGCACGTGATCGTGCCGTTGCTGATGTCGGTAGCATCGAAGAATTGGTAGCTGCACTGCCTTCTCCAAAGATTGTTTGGGTTATGGTCCCTCACGGTAAAGCCACTGACGATGTCATAAATGAACTTCAGAAGCACATGGGTGCAGGAGATCTAATCATTGAGGGTGGAAACTCTAGATTCAGCGAAGACATTAGACATGCAGCCCAGGTTGCAGAGTCCGGCATTGGTTACCTCGACTGTGGTGTTTCCGGTGGAGTCTGGGGACTTCAAAACGGCTACGGCTTGATGGTTGGTGGCGATGAGAAGCTAGTAGCTCAGGCAATGCCAATCTTCGATGCACTACGTCCTGAAGGTGAAAGAGCTGAAGGTTTTGTTCACGTTGGTGATGTTGGTGCTGGTCACTACGCCAAGATGGTTCACAACGGAATTGAATACGCCATGATGCAAGCATTTGCTGAAGGCTACGAACTTCTTGAAAAGAAGGACATCATCAAAGATGTTCACGGAACATTTGCTGCTTGGCAAAGAGGAACAGTTGTTCGTTCCTGGCTACTAGATCTTCTAGTACTAGCACTTGAAGAAGATCCAAGTTTGTCAAAGATCAAGGGTTACGTCGAAGACTCAGGTGAAGGTCGATGGACTGTTGAAGAAGGAATTGCTAACGCTGTTCCAATGCCAGCAATCACCGCATCTTTGTTTGCAAGATTCACTAGCCGCCAAGATGATTCACCAGCTATGAAAGCCGTTGCAGCTCTGCGTAATCAATTTGGTGGTCACGCGGTTAAAAAAGCAGATTAGATTCTAGATGCACGTAAAGCATCTGACTCTTTCAAACTTTCGCAACTATCAAACAGTTGAGCTTGCACTTAACCAAGGCATCAATTTACTAGTTGGTAAAAACGGTCAGGGTAAGACTAATCTTGCAGAAGCAATTTTCTATGCAGCAACTTTAAGTTCACACAGAGTCAGTGGTTATCTTCCACTTATCAAACAAGGTGAATCAAAAGCAATTATTCGAATTCTTGCGCGATTTGATGATCGTGAAAATCTACTGGAGCTAGAACTAAACACTCAAGGATCCAATAGAGCGCGCATTAATAAGAGTGACGCGACTCGAGTTAGAGATGTTCTTGGTTACGTGAACGCCGTCATCTTTTCTCCGGAAGATTTGGATATTGTAAAAAGAGATCCTTCCAACAGGAGAGCCTTCATTGACGAACTAATTGTTCAACTAACACCAAGAATGGCCGGTGTTTACAGCGACTACGAGAGAGTCCTAAAACAACGAAACACTTTACTCAAAAGCGCCAGAAACATACCCGCGGGTTCGTCAAGTCTGAGCACACTAGATTCTTGGGACCAGTCATTAGTTCGCATTGGCAGTGAAATCATTTCAGCTCGATTTGACATCACAGCCAGGCTATCCCCGCATTTGCAAGAGGCATACTCTGCGATAGCTGATGAAAAGAATGATCCTTCAGTGAAACTAAGAAGCTCACTTTTATCCAATGACTTAGAGTCTGAAACTTCTGTTGAGTTTTTAGAATCAGGAAATAGGGAAGAGATAGAGAATCTATTCCAGGAACGCTTAAAGGAAGTTAGAACTAAAGAACTCGAGCGGGGAGTAACCCTAGTTGGCCCGCACAGAGATGACCTGCTTTTACTTTTAGGCACACTTCCAGCCAAGGGATACATCAGCCACGGCGAATCTTGGTCATATGCTCTTGCCTTGAAATTAGCTAGCGCGGAACTTATTCGTAAAGAAGCCAGAGCTGGAGACCCAGTGTTGATTCTTGACGACGTATTTGCGGAACTTGATTCAACCAGAAGGTCTCGCTTGGCTGCATTGGTATCGCATAATGAACAGGTGATAATCACAGCAGCGGTTGCAGAAGATGTTCCTTCTGAGCTAAGCGCTACCCGCTTTTATGTAAAAGCAGGAGCTCTTGAGGTGTCCGATGACTAAAGAGAACAAGCCGGATATCGCTGTTGAGTTTTACTATCGTATGAGAGCAGCTATAACTGGTCGAAAAGATAGAGACACAAAGAGGCGAGAGAAGAACCAACGCCAGAGCTCCAGACCATTTGATGAAGGAAGAGCACCTAAGTCAATAGCCAACACAATGGATGAGCTTATCCAAAGTTTTGGTTGGCAATCGAAAGTCTCGGAAGGCGAGCTTTTTGCTAATTGGAAGGAACTAGTAGGGGACAGGGTCGCTGAGAGTAGTTTCCCTGAAGATTTATCCAAGGGAGTGCTAACGGTGCGCTGTAAAAGTACTGCTTGGGCAACCCAACTGAGGCTCATGGGTGCCGAGATTCTGGCTAAGATTTCGGAGAGTTTGCCGGATCTGGAAGTCACGGAAGTAAGATTTGTTGGGCCTCAAGCACCAAGCTTTAAGCGAGGTTTTAGGACGGTTCAGGGTAGGGGCCCAAGGGACACCTTCGGATAACCAGCCACATTGGCGACACCCTTGTAAATATGCGACCTGTAGAGAGTTATCCACAGGCGAAAAAGTCCCCAACTAAGCCGTTTTTAGGCCTCCCAGAGGCCTTAAAAAGGGTAGAATTAGAGGGTCAGTTACCCCGGATTTAAGTCGCCTTATTGAAGGTGCAGTCGTGAGGGCCTGACTCGATGAAATAGGAGCTGTACCCCAGTATGACCGATACTCCAAAAGGCTACGATGCCTCGAATATTCAAGTTTTAGAGGGTCTAGAGGCGGTTCGTAAACGCCCTGGTATGTACATCGGTTCTACCGGCCCAAGGGGTCTTCACCACCTGGTCTACGAGATCGTAGACAATGCTGTAGACGAAGCTCTAGCCGGTCACTGTAAAAACATTGATGTTGTGATCACTAAAGACGGCTGGATCAAGGTCGCTGACGATGGCCGAGGTATCCCAGTGGACATGCACCCAGTCGAAAAGAAGCCAGCTGTTGAAGTTGTTTTAACTGTTTTGCACGCGGGTGGAAAATTCGGTGGCGGTGGCTACGCAGTTTCTGGTGGTTTGCACGGTGTTGGAGCTTCTGTTGTTAACGCGCTATCAACTCAGCTAAATGTGATTGTTGCTAGAGATGGTTTCATGTGGACACAGAGCTATTTAGCTGGTGTTCCAATAGCTCATCTGGCTAAAGGTAAGGCAGCAGATTTCACAGGAACAGTTATCGAGTTCCTACCTAGCCCAGAAATTTTTGAGACAGTTGAATTCGATTACGAAACACTCAGATCGAGATTCCAGCAGATGGCTTTCCTAAACAAAGGCCTAAGCATTTCACTTCATGATGAGCGTAATGAACGCAGCGATAAATACATGTATGAAAACGGTTTGAAGGATTACGTTCAGTACCTGAACTCTGCAAAAAAAGTTGACTTAGTTCACGACGAGATTATTGCATTTGAGTCAGAGAACTCACAGAAGTCAATGTCACTAGAAGTTGCGATGCAGTGGACCAACGGATATAACGAGAGTGTTCACACTTACGCAAACACAATTAACACTCACGAGGGTGGAACGCACGAAGAAGGGTTTAGAACTGCGCTTACTACACTCCTCAACAAATACGCTCGCGATAAATCTTTGCTAAAAGAAAAAGACGAGAACCTAACTGGTGACGATGTTCGCGAGGGTCTAACTGCAGTTATCTCAGTGAAGCTTGTTGAGCCACAGTTCGAGGGTCAAACCAAAACCAAACTTGGTAACACAGAAGTAAAAGCATTTGTTCAGAAGATCGCTAACGACAAACTTGCTGATTGGTTTGATAGAAACCCAAGCATGGCAAAAGAAATTTGCCGCAAGGCAATCCAAGCAGCGACAGCGAGGCTTGCTGCTCGTAAAGCAAGAGAAGCAACCAGACGTAAAGGCCTTCTCGAGTCAACCGGCATGCCTGGAAAACTTCGTGACTGTTCTTCAAGAGATCCAAGACTTAGTGAAATCTATATCGTTGAGGGTGACTCAGCGGGTGGTTCTGCGATGCGCGGAAGAGACCCAGAGACTCAAGCTATCTTGCCTCTTCGTGGAAAAGTTTTGAACGTAGAAAAAGCAAGACTAGATAGAGCTCTAGGTAACAGTGAAGTTCAAGCACTCATCACTGCATTCGGAACCGGTATCGGTGAAGACTTTGATGTTTCTAAAATCAGATATCACAAGTGTGTTCTGATGGCTGACGCGGATGTTGATGGTCAACACATTAGAACTCTTCTTCTAACACTTCTATACAGATTCATGAGACCTCTGATTGAGCACGGATATGTTTATCTAGCTCAGCCACCTCTATACAGAATCAAGTGGTCAAACGCTGAACACGAATATGTTTATACCGATGCTGAACGCGATGAGAAGTTGGCGTCAGGACAAGCATCAGGAAAACGTATTCCAAAGGAAAACTCAATCCAGCGATACAAGGGTCTAGGTGAGATGGATTACGACGAGCTTTGGGCAACAACAATGGATCCAGCTCGTCGCACACTTCTTCAAGTGACTCTCGATGATGCAGTAAGAGCAGATGAAATCTTCTCAACACTTATGGGAGATGATGTTGAGCTTCGCAGAACATTCATCCAACAAAACGCAAAGGATGTTCGCTTCCTAGATATCTAGAGCGAGAAAATACTATGACTGAAAACAACGAACCAATTGTCGACAGAGTCGAGCAAATCGATCTAAACGTAGAAATGCAAAGGTCATACCTTGACTATGCAATGAGCGTTATTGTTGGCCGTGCTCTACCTGATGTTAGAGATGGTCTAAAGCCAGTTCACCGCAGAGTAATTTATGCGATGTATGACGGTGGCTATAGACCAGACAAACAATTCTCAAAGTGCTCTCGTGTTGTTGGAGATGTCATGGGTCAGTATCACCCTCATGGTGATGGTGCTATCTATGACACCTTGGTACGTCTTGTTCAAGAATGGAACCTGCGCTATCCACTGGTAAATGGACAGGGTAACTTCGGTTCTCCTGGTAACGATGGCGCAGCTGCACCTCGATACACCGAGTGTCGCATGGCCCCTCTAGCCCTTGAAATGGTTAGAGACATCGACGAAGAGACGGTTGACTTCCAGGACAACTACGACGGTAGAACTCAAGAACCAACAGTTCTTCCTAGCCGTATTCCGAACCTGCTTATCAACGGATCCATTGGTATCGCTGTTGCTATGGCAACCAACATCCCACCGCACAACCTTCGCGAAGTTGCAGAAGGTGCTCAGTGGGCCCTAGCTAACCCAAATGCAACTCAAGAAGAACTTCTTGCTGCACTAATGCAACGCATCAAGGGGCCAGACTTTCCAACTGCAGCAACCATTCTTGGTTCTCAAGGAATCAAGGACGCATACAGAACTGGTCGCGGGTCAATCACCATGCGAGCAATCGTTAACGTTGAAGAGATTCAAGGCAGAACTTGCTTAGTAGTAACAGAACTTCCTTACCAAGTTAACCCAGACAACCTAGCCCTTAAAATTGCTGAGTTAGTTAAGGAGCAGAGACTAACCGGTATCGCAGATATTCGTGATGAGACTTCTGGTCGAACAGGTCAGCGCTTAGTAATCGTTTTGAAGAAAGATGCAGTTGCTCAGGTTGTTCTAAACAACCTCTACAAGTTCACTCCACTGCAAGAAAACTTCAGCGCAAACATGTTGGCTCTTGTTGATGGTGTTCCAAGAACTTTGAGCCTAGATGGATTCATCACATACTGGATCGCTCACCAAATTGAAGTCATCGTTAGAAGAACCACTTACCGTCTAAAGAAAGCAGAAGAACGTGCACACATTCTTCGCGGTTACCTAAAGGCTCTTGACGCTCTTGATGAAGTAATCAAACTTATTAGAGCAAGCGCAACTGCCGATGATGCTCGCGATGGTTTGATGAAGCTTCTCTCAATTGATGAACTGCAGGCAAGAGCAATCTTGAACATGCAGTTGCGTCAGCTAGCAGCTCTTGAAAGACAGAAGATCGTTGACGAAGCAGCAGAGCTAGAAGCATTGATTGTTGAATACAAGGCAATCATTGCTGACCCACAAAGACAGAGAACCATTGTTAGCGAAGAACTTGAAGAAGTTGTTAAGCGTCACGGTGATGATAGAAGAACTCAGATCCTCCCAGGAGAAGACGGTGTTACTGATCTTGATCTAATCCCTGAAGAAGAAATGGTTATCACCATTACTCGAGGTGGATACATCAAGCGCACTAAGAGCGATAACTATCGTTCACAGCATCGTGGCGGTAAGGGTGTGAAGGGTGCAAGCCTTAGAGCAGATGACGTTGTTGAACACTTCTTTGTAACAACAACTCATCACTATCTACTGTTCTTCACAAACAAGGGTCGCGTTTATAGAACCAAGGCTTATGAATTACAAGAAGCAGGAAGAGATGCAAAGGGTCAACACGCAGCTAACCTTCTAGCTTTGCAGCCTGATGAGAAAATCGCTCAGGTACTAGACATCCGCGATTACCAGCAAGCAGAGTTCTTAGTTATCGCAACTAAGTCAGGTCTTGTTAAGAAGACATCTCTGGAGGCTTATGACACTGCACGCTCAGGTGGTTTGATTGCTATCAAGCTTCGCGAGGACGATGAAGTTGTTTCAGCGATGCTTGTGAACCAGAGTGATGATCTACTTCTAGTTTCAAGCAAGGGCATGTCTATCAGATTCTCTGCAAGCGATGAATCACTAAGACCTATGGGTAGAGACACCAGTGGAAACATTGGTATGAACTTCCGAGACGGTGATCACCTACTATCAGCAGACGTAATCACTGACCGTGGATTCGTATTTGTAGTAACTGAAGGTGGTTTCGCGAAGAGAACATCAGTTGATCAGTACCGTCTACAAAACCGTGGTGGTATCGGAATCAAGGTAGCCAAGCTAGAAGATCGCCGTGGCGACATCGTTGGTGCACTAATCGTTGAAGAAGATGACGAAGTTCTAATCGTCCTATCCAGCGGTAAAGTGGTCAGATCTGCCGTGAGTGAAGTCCCTGCTCGCGGAAGAGACACAATGGGAGTTGTTTTTGCCCGTTTCGATGATGACGATTCAGTCCTAGGATTAGCAAAGAACAGCGAAAGAAATATAGAGAGCGTCGACGCAGAAACCACTAGTGTCGAAGTTGTCTCAGAAGAAAGCGGAGAGCAAGAATGAGTATCTTTTCACGCACTGTAAGACGCAGTGAATCTAGCGTCAAACCTGTCAACCTCAAGCTAGTAAAGATCAGCTTCTGGTCTGCAGTGAGGGTTGGCTTTGTCATCAACATCGCAGTTGGAATCGGCTTAGTTATCGCGGTTTCAGTGGTGTACTTCATCCTCAACGCCCTAGGCGCTACAGCCCTGCTGAAAGACTTCGTCGGATTAGACGTAGCTTTCCCTGCAGTGCTTGCTACAGCCCTCAGCATGGCCCTTTTCACCATTGTTGTGGGAACCATCCTGGCAGGCGTTTGGGCGGCTATTTTCAACATAGTTGCCCGTATTACAGGTGGAGTATCAGTAGGTTTCACAAATAACTAAATCTCAGTTTGAGACAAATCCTCAAATCAGATAAGGTTAAGTTCGTTCTATGGGCCTATAGCTCAGGTGGTTAGAGCGCTTCACTGATAATGAAGAGGTCGGAGGTTCAAGTCCTCCTAGGCCCACCAGGAAGTACTCTCTCACCAGAGTGGCCTTCCGAATGGGGACTTAGCTCAGTTGGTAGAGCACCTGCTTTGCAAGCAGGGGGTCAGGGGTTCGACCCCCCTAGTCTCCACGCAAGTGGAAAGCCCGGTCAGAAATGACCGGGCTTCTCTCTTTAAGTAGTAGATTGTTGGTTCTGAAAGGGGAAGAAGGCCATGAGCGTGATTTACAAAACACAGGAATGGAGTGGCCATGGTAAACAAAACTATTTTTGGAACGAATACAGGCTTGAAGGCGGCCAAGTAGTCAAGTACAAATGCAACAGACGTAAGTTTTTTGACGGAGACGAAAATACTTGGGTAGAAAAAGAGGAAGTCATAGAGACTTGGAATATAGACGATGCAAGCATGCCGGACTGGCTAAACAAATACCTCTAGCTTGTCGCCGGAATCTGACATTGACGAATCCAAACCATTGACCTTCTAGGGTGAGAGATCTTCAGAGTGAGCCAGGGGATAGCTTAAACGCAAACCTCAGGCATAGACTCAACGTATGGAATCCCTAGCAATCTTCGTGGGCTTTATGCTCTTGGCCATGCTTCTTTTAGCAGTTGCCTCCCTAGTTTTGTCTATCCTTGTCAATGTTGGAAAACTACCTAAGCTGGTTGGCTACATCTCAGTAGGTGTGCAAGCTGTTCTAACAGTCTTTGCTTTCCAAATCACTCAAATGCTAGGCATGATTTCTCTTGCGCTGTTGGGAATCTGTCTTGTGCTGGTCTTTATTGAGGGCTCAAAAACCAAGAAGTAGCAGGTATTCTAGATACAAGAGACGGGGATCCAAATGAGAACATCAAACACATTTAAAGTACTTGCGATTAGCGCATCAATTTTTGTATTGGCAGGTTGTGCAGCTAGCACTCCAGAACCTACTGCAACACCTACACCAACTCCTACCGTCACGCAAACACAAGCTGAGATTGAGACAGAGTTTTACAAGATCGCAGAAGACTCTTGTGCCAAGGGTCAAGAAGAAGGACTTGTTGAAAGATTCATCAACAACACTCCTTCAAGAATCATTGCACTCTCTAAAGATGATGCTTACATGGATTACAGCGCAATCTATATCGACGATAAAGGTGCTGCTCAGGTTCTATACGAATTAGAAACAACAGCTTGTAATCCTGGCTATCTAATCTCCATGATGGAAGAAGCTAACCAAGGAAACACCGGAGACTACGAGCACTATGTGAAGAAGAATGCTGATGGCACATTTGTTTGGACTCAAAGTTCATACTTTGAAGAAGGCCCAAGACTTGCTGACACAATCTTCGAAGTGAAAGAAGGCTTGCTAGTTAAGGCAACTCCAGAAGATGTAAAGAACACAAGACAACTTGAGTATGGTCCTGTGTCAGCTGAAGACATGCAGGCCTTAAAGGATGCTGTTGATAAAGAACTTGAAAGATTGAGCGAGTAACTAAACAGTTACCGGCTTTAGATCTTTAAATCTTCTTCTAATAATTAGTGCTGCTATAAGCAGGACCAATCCACACAAAACAATAGTTAGACGTATACCGACTGCAGCAGCAACAAAACCAATCAGTGGTGAACCAATAGGTGTTCCACCCATAAAGATCATCAAGTAGATTCCCATCACTCTTCCACGAAGAGCGTTACTGGTATTGCCTTGAACATATGTGTTTGCAGAGATAAGAGTAAGAAGAGCTGTCGCACCCATAATTGGCAGCATGATTGCAAATAACAGTGGGCTAGGTAGATAAGCAGAAAGTATTAGCAAGACACCAAACAAACTTGCTCCACGAAGAATGTTTTGAGTTGTTCTGTGCTTCTCAAGACGAGCTGCGATCAATGCACCTGACAATGAACCAATAGCCAGGATGCTTCCCAGAGCACCGAACTGGTCCGGACCCATACTGAATTCTTTAGTTGCCATCAAGGCAATGAAGATCTGAAAGTTAAGCCCAAAGGTCGTCGTGAAGAAAACCGTTGTCATAACCAACATCAAGTCAGGCCTGGATCTCACATATGAAAATGCTTCAGCTAATTTGTTGTCCTTGGCAGGCTTAACTGTGATGTGTAGGTCTTTATCCCTAATCACTAGAAGTGTGACCACCATAAATACATACGTAACAGTGTTGATTAGGAATGAAGGGCCTGTTCCATAGAAGAAGATCAGGTAACCACTTAGAGCTGGACCAACTAATCTTCCAACGTTGAAGTTAGCTGAGTTCAAGCTAACTGCGTTGGCAAGATCATCCTTACCGACGAGCTCACTTGTGAAGCTAACTCGAATAGGGGAGTCAATAGCAGTGAAGACACCTAGAGCTAAAGCCAATACAAACACATGCCAGAGTTGAACCATCCCACCAACAACCAAAAGCCCTAGGACAACTGATGTTAATCCAGCACCAGTGTTGGTAAGAATAAGAAGTTTTCTCTTGCTGAAACGATCTGCAAGAAGGCCACCGTAAAGGCTAAGAAGCATCGCAGGTAAGAACTGGATGGCTGTTACAAGCCCGAGCATTGCAGCGTCGTTGTTTGTTAGCTCTAGAACCAACCAGTCTTGAGCAACTCTTTGGGTCCATGTGCCAATGTTGGACATGGCGTTCGCTGGATAAAGTATGCGAAAGTTCCGATGTTTGAATGATCTCAGCGAGGAACTTTTAGGCACGGAACAAATCTACTTCCCTAATCCTCGTGTATCTTGTCTTTATGAAGATTAGACAGATTTCTCTTGCCTGCAGCGACTTAGAGCGTGCCGAAGAGTTCTATTCAAAGCTATTGAAGAAAGAACCAATCGTTGTATTTCCTAACCCAGGAATGCTGTTCTATGACTTAGGCGGAACAAGGCTTCTACTGGAACCTACAGGCGCTAAATCGATGATCTACCTAGAGGTAGAGAATGTAGTCAATACCGTACATGAACTAAGAGAAAGGGGCGTGACTATTGAAATAGAACCACACATAGTATTCCCTGACCCTCAGGGAATGTTTGATACCCCAGGCAATGAATGGCTAGCGTTCATCAAAGACTCAGAAGGCAACTTAGTTGGCTTGATGAGCAGAGAAAAGATCTAGTCAGCAACTCGTTGCGGCATATCTCTCGTAGTCCTAAGTGGAGAGAAGAATACGAAACCAGCGCTAAACACTGCCAGAACCGCACCAATCCAAATAGTGTTCAAAGCTCCAAGTGAGCTACCAAGAACACCCGAGATTAATGCACCTATAGGCATGCATCCCCAAACTAAGAATCTGATTGAGGCATTCATTCGACCAAGTAAGTGCTCAGGGCAAACCCTCTGTCGTGCTGTTACTTGAGTGATGTTGTATGTGAGGACTAGGAACGATGTCAAGAAGAACTGCGCACCCAAAACCACAAGAGATACTGATCTTGGTACGTACCAGGACAAAGGAATCAGCAACTGTGTTGAGCCTAAACAAATAGCAGAGACAACAATTAAGCGCCCCTCGCCAATTACCTTTATAAGTTTTGGAGTAACTGTTGCTCCTGCCAATCCGCCGATTGCTCCAATGGACGCCAGTAGCCCAAAGTTAGCCGTGCTAAATCCGAGGAACTCTTCCCTGAAGAAATAGATAGCAAACATAGTTCCAGCAATGGTGGTGAACAAGTTACTTGTTGCAGTTGTGAAAGAAATTGCTCGGATAAGTTTTTGATTCCAAACAAAACTTAGACCCTCACGTATTTCAAGTACTAGTGGTCTTCTATCTTGCTTAGGTTTAGGAACCTCTTTGTCCCTAATGAATAGAAGTACGATGGCTGAAACTAAATAGCTAAACGCATCCACAACTAACACAAGCGGAGCCTTAAGGAATGTGAGGAACCAACCAACAATGCTTGGACCGGCTATTCCTGAAATCTGAGCAGTGGTCTCCAGTCGCGAGTTAGCAACACCGATGTAATCCCTGGGAAGAAGAATCGGAATGTAACTTTGGTAGGCAACATCAAAGAACACAGAGGCAATGCTGAGTAGCGCGCCAATCAGAATCAGGTGGTAAATGTTTAGAGAACCTTGTAACCAGAGAATTGGAATAAAGCCAACACCGAGCATTCGAACTAAGTCCGCAACAATCATTACTCGTCGTTTAGTCCAACGATCAACCAATGCTCCAGCAAGTAATCCGAACACCAGGAATGCGGAAGTATTTGCTGCGTTAAGAAAGCCCATCTGCAGCTCAGTAGCTGATAGAAAAGTAACCGCAATGACAGGCAAGGCAATTCCAGAGATTTGTGAACCTACGGCACTTACCGTTTGACCCACCCAGAGAGGTACAAACCCTCTCTGTCTGAGAATGCTTTCCGCTTTTATCATCGACTAAAGAGTAACGGGCCTAACTAGATTTAGTCAGGCCCGTTACTTATTCGCAATATTTACTTAGCTTCTTTACGTCTGTTCATGACGATCACTAGAGCCCATAGAGCTCCTACTAGAACACCAAAGATTGCAACAGCGTTCGAAACAGTTGGATCAGCTGGTGTTGCTAGTGTCTTGGTCACACCGCTCTGGAACATCAATTCGTCATCGACTGGCCCATCTTCTAGGTAGGCAACACTGTCATCTTCCTCTGAAGTGGTTCCATAGGGAACAGCATCGAAACAAACTTCTGAGTCAACACCCTCTTCGTCTGTTGTGACTGAACAGTCTGTCTCTACTGGAGTGTCCTCAACAGTTGCAGGCATTGGAACCATTGCGCCTCTTGCACAAACCTCAGAACCATCTTCGGTCGTCCAACATGAATCGATTGGCTTTAGGTCCTCAACGTTTGGTTCAGGCTCAGTAGCTTCGCAAGAGTATTGGCCGTCTTCTCGTGTAATTGAGGTGTAACCCTCTGCGCAACTTGTAGCCATGCCAGGGGTGGCTGAAACTGTTAGGAATCCAGCAGCGAACATCGCTGCAATAAGAACCTTTGAAATCTTCATTGTTATCTCCTTGAAACTTCTATGTATCTAGTTAATGTCCATTATTTCGCATTTATGACACAAGGGGTACTCGTATTTAGATATGTTGGTAACCACTCATGGGGGTCTAGTCGCCAAGAAACAAAAGGGCCCGGCTAAGTTAGCCGAGCCCTTTGAAGAACTATTGAAGCTATTTAGCTTCCTTCTGTCTGCTAATTCCGATACCAAGAGCACCAAGAGCTGCTACTAGAACACCAAAGGCTGCAAGTGTGTTTGAAGCAGTCTGATCAGGCTTTCCAGCTAATTCTCTGACACCACTCAGCATCCTTAGTGATCTGTCCTCAGGACCATCTTTGTAGAAACGAACACCACCAGGCTCTTCAGCAGCACCATCCAGCGGTGAAGATTCTGGACAAGCCATCCATCCACCATCTTCCGTTTCCGAGCTTACAAAGCACTCCTCATACGGACTCTTGATAACCTGGGGATTACGAGGCTCAGGAGCAAGCCCAGTTCTTGCGCATACGTCTGCCCCTTCGTCTGTCTTCCAACATGAATGAACTAACTCGTCGCCATTAGCCGTTTCTAAATCAGAGGCGGCTTCCTCAACAGGCGGGTAAATGAAGAGTTCCTCTTCCGGATTTGTCTCAACACACTTGTAACCCTCTTCTTCGGTGTATTCGTTTATGCACTGAATAACCATGGTGTCATCCTGGTCACGAGTTTCTGCTAAGGCGAATGTTGTCGGCACGGTCACAAAACCAGCTGCGAATAGAGCCGCTACGGCGATCTTTGAAATCTTCATGTTCTTCCCTTACTTCTTTGTATCTAGTTAATGTCTAAGGCCCCTAGTTTCTGACACTTCAAAGACCAAGACTTGTTAAAAGCCTAGGGGTAATCGGGTAACAATGGGGTTGCGTTAAACTGTGAATCAAACCTTTTATGCACGGAAAGAAAACATGCCAGAAGACAAACTACTTTGGTCCGAAGAGTTCACACAGGTTGAAGGGTCAGCTCCCAACCCTGAAATCTGGGGAAGAGATCTAGGTGATGGAACATCACACGGCATACCTGGTTGGGGTAATAATGAGCTTCAGGTTTACACAAGCGAAAACGCCTTTGTTAATGCCAAAGGGCTCCTGGAAATAGAGGCACGCAGAATCACAGATAACTCCGCTGGAGATGCCTATTACGGGCCTGTTGAGTGGACCAGTGCTCGCCTTGTTACTAAGAACAAGCTTCATTTCCAGTATGGACGTCTAGTGATTAGAGCTATGGTTCCGGCAGGTGTTGGACTATGGCCTGCATTCTGGATGCTCGGTGACACTATGGACACAGAAGGCTGGCCACTAGCCGGTGAGATTGACATTATGGAATGGGTGGGCAAAGCCCCACTAGAAGCCCTAGGAACCCTTCATGGGCCAGGTTACTTTGGGGACAATGGCTGTGGCGGCAAGTTGATATTTGACGAAAGCCTTGCGGGACAGTGGCATGAGTTCTCAATCAACTGGAAACCAGGTTCAATTTCTTGGTTTGTTGATGACAAGGAGTACTTCGCAGCTACCCCAGAAAGTGTTAGCCCAAACCAATGGGTTTATGACCACCCGTTCTACATCCTGCTGAATCTTGCTGTGGGTGGAAACCTAGGCGGTCCGCTTAGCCCTGATCTGCCAGACTCCAACAAACTATTGGTCGACTTCATCAGATTCTATGAATTTGAGGGCCACGGGAAAGTTTTTGAAATATAGTCTGAAAATCTGCGGAGAGTTTCTACATGTTCCCGATTATCTGTATAAAGTGTGTATTGGATGCATCGCGCATCGGGGCTTTAAGGAGCAGGTAGTTAACACTAAATGGTACAAAAGCAGTCAGCAGAGAACATTGAATCCGCTTGGAAATGGTTTGTCTCTAAGTACGAGGCTAGAGGATACCGTTCCCTAAACCAGTTCGCTATCGCGACCGGAATGCAGAAATCAAGCCTGAGCAGGTATTTTCACCTGGAGCGTGAGATCCCTTCAGGAACAGTCGGAAGACTATGTCAGGAACTAAAGGTATCCCCAGAAGAGCTACTCAAAGCCGTAGGTGCTTTGGGTTGGCCAGCAAAGCCTAAGCGCAACCGCGGATAAGTAAGTTTCGTCCTACGGGTAGCACAGTTCGGCAGTAGTCCGGGTCTGACCACAGACGTATGACGTGCTCGAATAATTCCGGCTTGAGGTGTTGTTGACACTTTTCACTAAATTCGTCAACACGCTGCCCCATTTGAATAGTGATTCTCGGCCTATCAATGGCTACGTCAGCCTGAACCTTAGGATCCTTTTCAGGAATCAGTTCAATTTCAACATCATTCCAAGTCTTTAGGGGCAAAGGCTTGCCAACTGAGGCCTCCTGGTCTTCAGGCCACGCTGTGTGAAGGTGTGAAATCAGATCTGGGTGCAGAATGTCTTGAAAGTTTTCCTTGAAGGAGTTGTAGTCCAGTCCCACTGGGACGACTATTTTGATTCTTTTTGGCTCTGTCCAGGAAACCCTAATCGGTGCTGCCGCAGGCAATTCCAAGGAAGTAACGGTCTCCCCGCGTGATAACAAAATCTCAGTGTGCATGCCGCCCCGTAGTTTAGAGGTGTCAATATCCCCGATTGGAAACATCTTAAACATTCTAAGGTTACCCACCGACATTCCCGTTGATATCGGGGTTTTTGCGACTATTTAGAGACGTGCGAGAATAAGAACATGACAAATAACACGCACATAGCGACCTTACACACCAACCACGGAGACATTAAGGTCAACCTTTTCGGCCTAGATGCTCCAGTAACCGTAGCCAACTTTGTTGGCCTCTCAGACGGCACCAAGGAGTGGACTCACCCTAGTACTGGAGCCAAGAACACCGATACTCCTCTGTACAACGGTGTTATCTTCCACCGCATCATCCCAGGATTCATGATCCAGGGTGGAGACCCAACCGGTACCGGAATGGGTGGCCCAGGTTACAACTTCAATGACGAGATCAGCGAACAGAACTTCAATGAGCCTTACAAGCTAGCTATGGCTAACGCGGGTCCTGGTACTAACGGTTCGCAGTTTTTCATCACCGTTGCAGACACCGGATGGCTTTATGGCAAGCACACTGTATTTGGTGAAGTTGCGGACGAAGACTCAAAGAAGGTAGTAGACAAGATTGCAGCTGTGAAGACAGGTGCTCAAGACAGACCTGTCGAGGATGTTGTAATCAACAGCATTTCAATCGAAAAACTCTAGGTCTTGTGTCAGAACTAGATACTCGTTGTTACAGACACCCCGATCGAGAGACTGGGGTGTCTTGTCAACGCTGTGAAAGATTTATCTGCGTTGAATGCTCAAGTCCTGGAGCCATTGGTTTTCTTTGTCCAGAGGACTCCAAAGATCGAGTAAAGATCCAGAAGGCTAGTTTCCAAAAGTCTTTATTTAGCGCAGCACCAATTACGATGACTCTGATTGGAATAAATGTTTTAGTCTATGCAGCCCAACTTTTAATTCCAGGTCTGACTAACACACTTCGATACGCAAACGTTGGAAGCATTACAGATGAAGGAAGCTTGCTTCGCGTCTTCACATCGGGCTTCACTCATTCAGAAACTCAGATCACACACATTCTTTTCAACATGTATTCGTTGTTCGTGCTCGGAACATTAATTGAACCAATGATTGGAAAGATTAGGTTCTTAGCTCTCTACTTCATGTCTATCTTCGGAGGAGGACTTGGATTCCTAATTCTCTCCACTTCATTCGGCAGCGTAGTTGGAGCAAGCGGAGCGGTCTTTGGTTTGATGGGTGCTTATCTAGTCTTCTTAGTGAAGATGAAATTAAATGCAGGCCAGATGTATATCATCATCGGCATTAACTTGTTTGTTGGATTCCTGCCAGGCATAGCTTGGGAAGCTCACGTTGGTGGACTAATTGTTGGTGCGGCAGTTGGTTATGTTCTTGTTTCAACAAGAGATCGAGTCAAACAGAATATCCAAACGTTGGCTCTAATTGGAATAGCTGTTGCGCTTGTTTCAGTATGGATTATTGGTAACGCACCAATAAATAGTTTGTATAACTAATTACTTCCAGCGGGTTAGTAAACCGAAACCAACCATCATTAGACCAAAGCCTACGATGATGTTTCCTGCACCTAGGTTGATAGGTGTTCCTGAACCTAGTGGGTATAGAGTCTGGCTGATGTAGTAGACCATGATCCAAACTAGGCCGACAATTAGAAAAGTAATTGTCACAGGCAAGAACCAAGCAGGGTTACCCTCTTTATTTTTTGCTACCTTTACTGAATCAGGGACAGCAGGTTTAGCTTGGCGCTTACCAATCTTTGGTGTTTTCTTTTCGTTTTCAGACATTGCTCAATTCTATTACGAGAGGGGCCTAAGCAAGTTAGTCTTGAATCCTTATGGTCAAGATATTGGTTCTAGATAACTATGATTCCTTTGTTTATACCCTCAACGGGTATCTGCAGCAGCTAGGCGCTAGCACTGAGGTGCTTAGAAACGACGTAGTTACTGAGGCGGAATTACCTGAGCTATTGGCTAAATACGATGCTGTTTTGATTTCGCCTGGACCGGGCACCCCTGCTGATGCAGGACTTAGTGTTCCAACGGTCAAGCAAGCCCTAATGACAGGGCAGCCAATATTTGGTGTTTGTCTAGGTCATCAAGCAATAGCTGAAGCCATGGGGGCAACTGTCACCAGTGCTGAAGAACTCATGCACGGTAAGACCAGTCAAGTTTTTCATGATGACAGCTTGGTATACAAAGATGTCCCCGAGTCTTTCACAGCAACCAGATATCACTCATTGGCGGTAGTGGCTAGCACAGTTCCTGATGATCTAGTTGTAACGAGCAAAACTGCAGGGGGAGTGATCATGGGGTTACAACACAAGACGCTTCCGATTTATGGTGTTCAGTTCCATCCTGAATCAGTACTAACCCAAGGCGGATATCAAATGCTTGGTAACTGGTTGGAATCTCTTGGACTAAAAGGTGCAGCTGAAAAAGCCAAGACACTAAGTCCGTTAGTAAATCTTTAGTTAACTAAACACTCAAGAGTCAGAACGATTGTCTGCATCTGAGGTTGAATACCAGGTGCGATTGACTGAGCAATAACTGCAGTTCCCGTCGTTCCTGTGCAAGCAGGGTCAACCTGAGTTTCAACAACATAACCAACCTGTGGAGCAGTTAGCTGAGCTCTAGCATCACTAATCTCTAGATTCACAATGTTAGGAACTAGAACACTTCCGGTTGAAATAACGACGTTAACAGTCGTGCCAGCTGTTATCTGTTGGTTGGCAGCAGGATCACTAGACATGACTAGGTTCTTTGCAACAGTAGGTGAATCACTTTGCGTGATAGTGCCAAGGACTAACTTCGCATTCGTTATTGCCAAGATTGCATCTTGTTCAGTCATGCCAACAAGGTTTGGCATCAAAGCTAGTTCCTGACCTGATGAAACAAGAACTGTGATGGTTGTCTTAGCACCAACTTCTTGACCTGCAGGAGGATCCGTTGAGATAACTGTTCCGGCTGGAATAGTGCTACTAACCTGAAGTTGTTTTGCCACTAGAAGGTCTTGCCCGGTTAGGGAAGCAAAAGCCTCTTCGTAAGTTTTACCAACAACATTAGAAACAACAATCTTTGTACCAGTGTTGCCACCGAATGAAATCAGTGCAGCGCCACCAGCAAGAAGCCAGACAACAAGACCAATCACAAAAACACCTACACCGCTGCCAACACCCCAAAACAAACCAGCAGTCGGCTTTTCAGCTCGTGGCTTGGTCAGAACCCTAGTCTCCTGCTCACCGTTTTCACTAGAAGGATTTTCAAAACCTAGAAGAGAGAATCCATCTTCCATTACTTCTGTTGGAGCTTCTTCAGAAACCTCAGCAACTGTTGTGACAGGGTTAGTTGACTCATCGTTAGATGAGGCAAGAAGTTCAGCAAAAGGATCACTTTCTGGAATGGCAATTGTTTCTGCCAGCTCTTCAACGATTGGCTGTAATGGAGCGGTAGGCGGTTGACCACCATCTTCAAAGAATGAAACCGACTTTCCGCCAACAGCAGCTGTTAGAGCAACCCTAAATTCACTTGCCGATTGGAAGCGTTGGTTTCTTTCTTTAGCCAACGACTTCATCACAACAGAATCAATTGCTGCAGAAATACTTGGGTTAATACTCGATGGGGCAGGAGCTGTTTCACTTACGTGTTGGTAAGCAACTGACACGGCTGTCTCTCCAGTGAACGGTGGCTTGCCAGTAAGCATTTCATATAGCAAGACACCTGTTGAGTAAAGGTCTGTTCGGAAATCAACAGTCTCACCCTTGGCTTGTTCAGGAGAGAAGTATTGAGCAGTTCCAACAATGCCGTTGGTGTGCGCAAGCGTTGCTGATGAATCACTTACTGCTCGTGCAATACCAAAGTCCATAACCTTGACTGCATTTGAATGAGTAATCATTACGTTGGCAGGTTTAATGTCGCGGTGAATAACTCCTGCAGCGTGAGAGAACTCAAGAGCAGTAAGAATGCCTGTTGCATAGAAGATAGCTTCTTGCTGAGTTAGTTTTCTTTGCCGAAGAATATCTCTCAGCACATCACCGGTAACTAATTCCATAATGATGTATGGCAGGTGGCGTTCAACCCCATACTCATCAAGAGTTACTTCATCACCTGCGTCATAGACCCTAACTATGGTTGGGTGAGCCATGCGAGCAGATGCCTGAGCTTCCTGGCGGAAGCGAATTTCAAAACTAGAGTCAGCAGCAAGATCTGCCTTTAGAAGCTTGATGGCAACAGTTCTACCAAGTCTTGTGTCAATACCTGAGTGAACCTCAGCCATACCCCCGCGACCGATTAGTTCACCAAGTTCGTATCGGCCAGCGATGATGCGTTTAGACTCGCTCATTCATCGCTCCAATCTGTCTTAGACAACTCGTTAAGTTTATCTTTGCTTCTCCTATAGAAACTTAGACTTACCTGCTAGTTGGTTCCCGTGTTCGGATCTGGTTGCTGTTGGTAGTAGTAGACCTTTATGGTGCTACCAACCTCTAATCGCCCTAAAGGTGAAACTTCATAAACCTGCGAGATCAGAGGATCATCCGCTGGAACCTCAGTGCCAGCTATTGGTTCAACAATCAGTCCTAGGTCGCTAAGTCTCGGAACTACCAAAGACACGTCCAAGCCCTGATACTCGCTGAGCAACACGTCAACAGTTTCAGTGGTTTCAGTCGGTGTCGGTGTTGGGGTAGGCGTTTGAGTCTCAGTTGGTGTTGGTGTTGGGGTAGGTGTTGGATCAACCTCATTCTTAGGAGATACCAATCCAGCCCAAACAATGACTCCAATAGTTGCCAGCAGTATCAAGATGAGAGCAACCCATGGCCAGATAACCGGGACAGTAACTGTAGGTTTCGTATCTGTATTGATAACAGTGGTGTCATCACTGACTGGGTCAACGCCGGTTGGAATAACTGTGTTGATGGCAACATGAGCTGGACTATCTGCTAATAATGCTTCCGCTCTCGCAGCTAACTCAAGAGCAGATCTAGGTCTTTGATCAGGTTTCTTGGCAAGACAGTCCATAACTAAGCGAATCAGTTTTGGATCTATTTCTTCAGGTAGAGGTGGTGGCACTTCATTGATTTGTGCCATAGCGATAGCCATCTGAGTATCACCTTTGAAAGGTCGACGACCAGCTAGTGCTTCGTAGGCAACAATTCCTAGTGAGTAAATATCTCCTGCAGCAGTTGCAGCTTTACCAGTTGCTTGTTCAGGTGCAAGATACTGAACAGTTCCCATCACCTGACCTGTTTGTGTAAGAGACACTTGATTAGCAACTCTGGCAATACCAAAGTCAGTTATCTTCACTTGACCATCAGGAGTAATCAGTAAGTTTCCTGGTTTCACATCTCTGTGAACTAAACCTTCTCTGTGAGCTGCATCTAGAGCTAAAGCTGTTTGAGCAATGATAGAAATTACTTGCTTGGCAGGAAGAGTTCTTTCTCTTTCCAAAATTGAAGACAGGGCTTCACCTGGAACTAGTTCCATTACTAGGAATGCACTACCCTCATCTTCACCGTAGTCATAGACGTTAGCGATGCCATCATGATTGATCATCGCAGCATGCTTAGCTTCAGTTCTAAAGCGATCAACAAAATCAGGATCACCCATGTATTGCTGTTTCAGAATCTTGATAGCTACCAAGCGAAGAATGGTTTCATCCTGTGCTTGCCAGACTTCACCCATACCACCGGTTGCAATGCGCTTGATTAGTCGGTATCTACCACCGTAGAGCTTTCCTTCTTCAGGCATCATTTGTTCAACACCGCCTCCATTACTTTCTTAGCAACAGGAGCAGCCAGTGTGTTACCTCTACCTGATTGCCCCTTGCCACCCCCATCTTCAATAACAACAGCAACAGCTACCTGTGGATTATCAGCAGGAGCGAAACCAGTGAACCAAAGAGTGTATGGATCATTCACCCCGTTCTCAGCTGTTCCAGTTTTACCTGCTACCTTCACACCAGGAATCTTTGCATTAGAACTAACCCCTGACGAAACTGCTGCAATCATCATGGTCTTCAAACGCTCTGCAGAGCTTGTCGTGATTGAACGACCTAGCTCTGTTGGCTTACCTTCTTCTAGAAGAGTCAAGTTAGATGTGAAAACCTGATCCACTAGGTAAGGCTTCATCTCAATACCAGCATTAGCAATAGCAGCTGAAACCATAGCCATCTGCAACGGTGTTACTCGAACATCAAACTGACCAAAAGACGTCAGAGCCGTTTGAGCATCATCAAGATTCTCTGGATAAATACTTGGTGTTGCCTTCAACGGAATCGCTAACTCTTCACCAAAGCCGAATGCTTTAGCTTGCTTGGCAATAGCTTCTTGGCCCAGAGCGATACCTAATTGAGCAAAAGGGATGTTGCAAGAAAGCTTCAAGGCGGTGGCTATAGAAACAGTAGTGGCTCCACCACAGCGACCTTCACCTGAATTAGTGATTGCAGTTGTTGTGCCGGGCAGGATGTATGTCTTTGGATTAGGCAGCTTGCTCTGAGGAGTGTATTCACCAGATTCAAATGCTGCTGCAGCAACAATCAGTTTGAACACTGACCCAGGAGCATAAAGATCTCCGCCAATAGCTCTATTGATTAGAGGAGCATTCTTGTTGGTTAGTAACTTCTTATAGTTAGCAGATGCATCATTGGTGTTATGTGTTGAAAGAAGATTTGCATCAAAACCAGATTTAGAAACAAGAGCAAGAATTCTTCCGGTTGCTGGCTCAATTGCCACAACAGCACCCTTCATATCGCCCATGGCATTCCAGGCAGCTAGCTGGACGTCTTCATCGATAGTTAGCTCAACTGATGCTCCAGAAACTGGGTTACCCGAAAGCAACGCATTTAGTTGCTCAAAGAAAGCGGCTGAGTTATCACCACGAAGAGAACTATCAAGAACATTCTCTAAACCAGTTCGACCTTGGAACAAAGAATAGAAGCCGGTGATAGCGCTGTATTGCTCACCGTTGTATTGACGTAGGTATCTGTAAGCGTCAGATGTCTTAATTGATTCAGCGATTGGTTTGTTGTTAACCAATATCGCGCCGCGCTGAGTTTTATAACCCTCATAGACAGCTCTCTGATTACGAGAATCATTGCTTAGTGAATCAGCATTGACAACCTGCATTGCACTAGCTGCAACGAACAGCGATAGGAACATTAGCAGGATGAAGTTAGCAACTCTCTTGATCTCAGGGGTCATTCGCTCACCGTCCCAGGCTTTGGCAAGGTGTCAGAAAGTCTTAGTAGCAAGGCAATGATGATCCAGTTAGCCACAAGAGAGGAACCACCAGCCGCAAGTAGTGGTGTTGTTAGACCAGTTAGCGGAACTACTCGTAACACTCCACCAATAACAATGAAGCACTGCAAAGCAATAACGAAACCTAAACCAACTGCGAGTAACTTACTGAAATCATCAGCGTGAGTATTAGCAATGCGAAGAGCTCTAGCAACTAGAACCATGTATAGAGACAGCAGAGCAAATAGTCCTGCTAGACCTAACTCTTCACCGATGGCAGAGATGATGAAGTCGCTCTCAGCCAGAGGCACGATGGTTGGCAATCCTCCCCCTAGACCTGTTCCAAATATTCCACCGTGAGCAAGCCCAAACATAGATTGCACCAACTGATATGAACCACCAATGGCTTCGTAGTTAGCTTCGTTGAGGGGATCTAACCAAGCAGCAATTCGGTTACCTACGTAAGACATAAGTCGTGATGCGATAAGTGCTCCGGCTACAAACATAACTAGACCAACTAGAACGTAAAACACTCGACCAGTTGCAACGTATAAAAGCACCAAGAACAAACCGAAATACAAAAGCGATGTTCCGAGATCTCTCTGTAGCACTAGAACACCTAAGCTTGCCAACCAAATGAAAACAATCGGGCCGAGTTCCCTTGCTGGTGGAATTCGAATACCCAGAACCTTACGACCAACAACTGCTAGAGCTTCACGTCTTGAAGTTAGATATCCGGCAAAGAAAACAATAAAAGCAATCTTTGCTAACTCACCAGGCTGGAAACTGATTGGACCTAGACGAACAGAAAGAAAGGCACCACTGGTGCTGACACCAATAAAAGGAATAAGTGGAAGTATCAACAGCAATACACCTAGGGCCATTGCTGAGTAAATGTATTTTCTAAACGACAAGTGTGATTTCACCAACCAAAGCACAGAAGCTGCAATCAACATTGCAATCAATGTCCAGACAACTTGTCTCTCACCAACAGTTCTATCTGTGTCAGCCATAGCCTTAGCCAGGTCAAGTCGATAGATCATCGCAATACCGAGAGAGTTCAGTAGGAAACCGATTGGCAAAAGAATTGGATCAGCATCGCTAGCTCTAAAGCGCAAGACAATATGAAACACTATCGCAGCAGCAACAGGTACAGACCAGATGAACCAACCATCAGGTCGAAGTATCTGAATTGTTGCGAGTTGGACCTGGGATATTTCAAAGGCGAATAAACCAAAACCAAAGAGCAACATCAACAATTCGAGGTTGCGCTTTTTGGGCATTACCTTAATGCGGCCCCCAGATTTAGCCATCTTTAGAACTCTCCAGGATTTGTTCTAACTTTGCTTCAGCATCAGCGAGGCTCTCTGCTGAGATGCTCTTCAGAATTAGTTCTTGTTGGAAATCAGGAAGGTCGATAATTCTGATTTCAGATTGCTTGTAAAGAGTCGAGAAACCAATTCCACCAAAGCTTTCCTTAATGCCTTGATAGATAGCGACGTTTCCGTTCTCAACGCCTAGGTAATAACGAGTCTGAATGTATGAGTAGACACCCCATAGAGCTCCTCCAGAGATGAGAGCTAAGACTAGGAATAGAGCTGTTCCCCTCTTCTTCCAAGAACGAACCTTGCCATCAAATTCACCGATTGCTTTTTCCAAAGCTGGATCGTTGATGGAATAGAAAGTTTCTTTACGACCAAGATCTCTGAATGCATCAAACCAAGCCTTAGGGCTGAACACTTCTAGAATGCGTCCAGCACTGTTTTGCTTAATTACAACTTCATTGGCAGCAGAACCCAACCAAGTAACCGGCTGTTGATAATCAGCTAGCCCTGCATCATCAATTACCTCAAGAAGCAGAACAGTTACGTTATCAGGAGCACCATATTCCTTGGCTTCATCGATTAGAAGTTCGATTGCCTCATCAAGGTTAGCTACCTTCATGTTTTCTTCAATTAGGTAGTTAGGCACAACCCCACACAAACCATCTGAACAAAGCAGCAGCCTGTCGCCTGGCTGAACTTCTATTTGATGAATATCAAATTCAGGTTCTTCAGAGGTATCACCTAAAACTCTAAGAATTACATTTCTACGAGGGTGAATGAGAGCTTCCTCTTCAGTAAGTTTTCCAGCATCGATTAGTTGCTGAACAAAGGTGTGATCTTTTGTAATTTGAGTCAACTTAGAATCACGCATCAGGTAAACCCTGGAATCACCAATGTGTGCAATGTTTGCAATAGAACCCGTGAAGATAACAGCATCCATGGTGGTGCCCATGCCAGCTAGATAGTTGAACTTACTAACTGTGTCAGAGAGATTGCGGTTAGCTTCACGCATTGCGTCAAGCAGTGAACTCATAGCTTGATCACTGTCTGGATAAACATCATCAATCTTCGCTACATGCTGGGTAGCCAGAGCAGAAGCAATGTCGCCACCAGCATGCCCACCCATACCATCAGCAACAACATACAGGTTAGTGCCGGAGTAGCCGCTGTCCTGGTTACTGGAACGTACCTTACCCTTATCGCTTTGAGATGAGCTAATGATTTTGATAGCCACGATTAACCTCGTAGCTCAAAGATTGTTTTGCCGATACGAATCTGCATTTCCTGTTTGATGGAAACAGGAGCACCGATTCTTGCGCCATCAACATATGTTCCATTAGTTGAGTTGAGATCTTGTAATAACCAACCATCATCTGTTTTTTGTAATCTTGCATGTTGAGAAGATGCGTAGTCATCTTCAATTACAAATTCATTATTAGGTGCTCGACCTATTCGAATTTCTTTCCTATCGAGAACTATCTCCATGCCCTGTAATGGCCCATCGATAACTACAAGAGTTGCTGGTGTTTCACTGATTGCAGACACAATAGTTGCCGAACCTGGAGCAGTTGAGAAATTACCTACGTTGGTAAGTCCAGTAGTTGGTGAAGAAACAGAAGTAGGAAGATTCTTTTCAACTACCTTGGAAAGAACTCTTTCACTAAAGAGATCAGCTCTGATGATGGAAATGATGCTCAAGACAAACAGCCAAAGAATAATCAAGAATCCGGCACGAACAATAAATAGTGCTAGTTCACTCATTACGCATCACCCTGATTCTTGGCAACGACTCTAAATACAAATTCAGTGCGACCAGCTTTGATAACCGTGTCAGCAGAAATGTTTTGTAATTTCACATCGTGACCGGCAACGGTAGTTCCATTCGTTGACCCGAGATCTTCAACCGTTGCGTTAGCGCCATCCCAGCTAATTGCAAAGTGTGTTCTTGAAAGCCCAGAGTCATTGACTTGAATATCTGCAACTGCATCTCTGCCAACGGTTGTTTTGTCTTTAGCAAGGAGATAGCGCTTACCTGAGATGTCCAATGCTGGGACCCACGAGACATTGGCAACCTGGGCAGCTTTGCTACCGCTAGCAGCAACCTGGATCTGACCAACTGCAAGAGTTGATGAAGATGAAAGAGAAACCTTGAGTTCATCGGTCAGTTGGTATCGCTGCTTCTTGACGTGAGCTGACACCTGCTTGGCTATTTCAGCAACAAGATTGTCACCTAGAGAGTTCAGACGAAGAAGATCTGGTTGTGAAAGTGAAACTCTGAATTCATTTGGAGCGAGAATGCGGTCTTTACCAATTACGGCAGCGCTAACATCCATCTTGGCCTTGATAGCTGCACTGATCTCAACCGGCTGCAATTGTGATTTGAATGCCTTAGAGAAGGCACCGTTAACAAATGATTCAAGGCGACGCTCAAAGTTCTCTACTAATCCCAAAACTTTTCCTTACTCGCTGTATGACAAGTTTAAGGTGACCCAGCAGATTAGTTGCCTAGGCCAGCAATAACTGAGGCGATTAGCCAACCTGTGATCTGCGTTTACCGCGGGTGTGTGTTGGTGAGCAACCTAGGTTCTCTGGAACATCTGAACAACCATCACAAAGCAGAATCAAATCGCGACAACCAAGAGAAGTGCAGTTCCTGAATCTGCTGGTTGGAGTTTCACACTTCTCACACTTACCAATGGTCTTTGCATCAGGAGTGAAATCGATGTTTAGACGATCATCAAATACATAGAGTGAACCCTCCCAGAGAGACTTATCACCCTGGCTTTCGCCATAGCGGACGATTCCGCCATCAATCTGATATACCTCTTTGAAGCCGTTATCAATCATGATTGCGCTCAGGATTTCGCATCTAACTCCACCGGTGCAGTAGGTGACTACTGGGCGGTCCTTGATGTCGTCATATTTACCGCTCTGAATCTCAGCCACGAAGTCGTGGGTTGTTTGTACATCAGGGATAACAGCGTTCTTGAAGCGGCCAATTGCAGCTTCGAAGGCGTTTCTACCGTCAAAGAAGACGACTTCATCGCCTCTTTCGGCTACTAGTTGGTCAACTGCAGCTGGTTTTAGGTGTTTTCCACCATTAACAATGCCTTTTTCGGTGACTGTGATGGCATCTGGGGCATCAAAAGCCACTAATTCATTGCGAACTCGGACTCTGAGGCGAGGAAAGTCGTTTCCAGTGCCCATAGACCATTTAAAGTCAATTTTTCTGAAACCTGGGTACTGTTTGGTGGTTTTTACATACTTTTTCAGGGCTGACATGTCGCCACCAAGGGTTCCATTGATCCCGTGCTTAGAGATAAGGATGCGACCTTTGAGCCCTAGGCTCTCGCAGAGGTTCTGCTGCCATAGCTTTACAGCCTCCGGGTCCGATATAGGAGTGAAGCCGTAGTACAGGATAATTTTTTGTAATTCCACGCTTCTAAGTTTAGGGATATCGGCGCTCTCTCAACAGCCCTAGAATTGCTCCCATGACTGACATTAAAGGAATTAACACCAAGGGTTTCGACCACAACGTTCGTCCACAAGACGACCTTTTCCGCCACACCAACGGTGATTGGCTCAAGAACGAGGAGATTCCAGCCGATCAGGCTGTGCACGGCTCCTTTTATAAGCTCCGTGATGACTCAGAGGATGCCGTTAAAGCAATCCTTGAAGAGGCTCAGGCAAACTCAAAGCCAGGTGTTAGCCAGCAGATCGGTGACATGTATGCATCTTTCCTAGATGAGGCAAGAGCTAATGAACTAGGAGCCGCTCCTATCTCTGCAGATCTAAAGCGCATTGCAGCAGCAAGCTTCTCAGAAATCACTCATCTAATGGGTGAACTAGAGCGTGGAGTTGTTGGCGGAATCTTCGGAATGTATGTCAACAACGATCCAGGTAACCCAGAGCGTTACCTAGTGAACATGTATCAGGGTGGACTAGGCCTGCCTGATGAGTCTTACTACCACGACGAAAAGTACGCTGCATATAGAGATGCATATGTTCCTTACATCTCAACCATGTTGCAGCATGCAGGTTGGTCAGCAGCAGATGCAGACAAAGACGCTGCAACAATCATGAAGTTCGAAACAGAACTTTCAAAGTTGCACTGGAACGTTGTTGAGACTCGTGATGCAGAAAAGACTTACAACCTAATTACTTTCGAGCACCTCAAGAAGATGACCCCAACTTTCGATTGGGATGTCTACCTAAAGGGCATGCAACTGGATTCAAAGATCCTTTTTGAGAGCGTTGTAATGACTCCTTCATTCTTTGAAGGCTTGGACTCTGTATACAACGAGGGAAACCTTGATGCAGTTAGGTTGTGGTTGCAGTGGCAAGTTATTAACTCAACCGCTCCTTACCTGAGCGATGACTTTGTTAACACTCGCTTTGATTTCTATGGCAAGACACTTACCGGTCAGCCAGAGATGCGTGCACGTTGGAAGCGTGGTGTTCAGATTGTTGAAGGTGCACTTGGTGAAGCAGTTGGAGAAATCTACGTTGCTAAGCACTTCCCACCAGCAGCTAAGGAAAGAATGGATGAGCTCGTTCACTGGTTGATCGAGGCTTACCGTGAGAGCATCACCAACCTAGCTTGGATGACTGAAGAGACTAAGAAGAAGGCTTTGATCAAGCTTTCTAAGTTCAACCCAAAGATTGGTTACCCAAGCAAGTGGAAGGACTACTCAGCACTTGTAATTGACCGCAACGACCTAGTTGGTAACGTCAACCGCGCAGCTGCTTGGCAGCTAGCTAAGGAAGCAGCCAAGATTGGTGCTCCACTAGATCGCGAAGAGTGGCACATGACTCCTCAGACTGTGAACGCTTATTACAACCCAGGCTTCAACGAAATCGTTTTCCCTGCTGCAATTCTGCAAGCACCCTTCTTTAGTTTGGATGCTGATGATGCAGTTAACTTCGGTGGAATCGGTGGCGTTATTGGTCACGAGATTGGTCACGGTTTTGATGACCAGGGTTCAAAGTATGACGGAGACGGCGCACTTATTTCTTGGTGGACTGATGAAGACAGAGCTGCTTTCGAAGAGTTGACTAAACAACTTATTGAACAGTATGACGCTCTTACTCCTGAAGGCTTGAGTGAAGAATTCAAAGTTAACGGTGCTCTTACTATTGGTGAGAACATCGGAGACCTTGGTGGAATCACAATTGCTTACAAGGCATACCTTATGAGCTTGAAGGGCGAAGAGCCTCCAGTAGTTGATGGACTAACCGGAGCACAAAGATTCTTTATGTCTTGGGGTCTGATCTGGAGAGGTAAGTCAAGAGAAGCTATTGCTATTCAGCGTCTTGCGACCGATCCACACTCACCAAGTGAATTCCGTTGCAACCAGGTTGCAAGAAACTTTGATTCTTTCTATGAGGCATTCGATGTCACAGAGAACGATGAGATGTGGCTTGAACCTGCCAAGCGCGTTTCAATCTGGTAAGAATCTTTTCTAAGTGAGACTTTGGTTCCGCCTAATCTGGGCACACTTAAGTTGGCGTTGGCGTAGCAAGTTAACCGTAGGTGAGCCGAGCTCTAGAACTTTTAGAGTTTGGCCTACCGACATTGACATCTTTATGCACATGAACAACGGCATTTATTTAACCTTGTTGGATCTTGCACGTTTTGATTTGATGAAGAGAGCTAACACTTGGCAGCTTCTAAAAAAGCACAAAGTGCATCCAGTTGTTGTCCAAGAGACAATCACCTTCAGAAAATCACTAACTCCTTGGCTCAAGTTCCAGATAGAAACCAAGATCCTTGGCTGGGACGAACAAGCATTCTTCGTAGGTCAACGCTTTGTAGTCAAAGGCGAGATCTACGCAGAGGCAGTTGTGAAGCTACGCTTCTTGCGTTCCCCAAAGGGAACCCCAACACCTACTGAGATCAACGACTTAGCAGGTGGCTGGAACGTGCCTGTTCCTATCCTTCCGGACTGGGTTACCCAATGGAATATGGCTGCTGCTCTGCCTAAGGGAAGAGAACCAGCCAAATCTGATTGGCTCAGCACAGACAAGTAGTATCCCTGCGTTGGCATGTTTCATCTGCGAAGATGGAGATGTTTTGAAAAGTAAGGCTTAGCAAGCAACCTTGCGAGCTTTGAAAATGGAGTACCTCTATGGTGAGACAAGAGCGGGAAGAGTTAGCTCAAGAGGCGATCTCTCTAGTCAGAATGTGGCTCGATGAGTCAAAGCGCAAAGGCGCACGTTCTCCTGCTGAAAGAAGACTAGCCAAGATACTCAAAGACCCTAAGGGCCTTGACTGGACACTCAGATTCGTTGACCGAGTAATTAGACCTAGTGACAGAACAGTAGCAGCGATTGAGCTTGTCAAGTTATCAAAAGATTTGCCTAAGAGCCTCGGGTCTCTAGATCGACTTGCTATTAGCGTTGGTGGGTTGTTTGCTAAATCTTTCTCGTTCATTGTTATTCCCATTACTAAATCTGTTCTTCGAAAACTTGTTGAACACCTTATCGCTGATGCAAGACCAAAGAAACTAACCAAACACATAGCCAGAGCCAAATCAAGGGGAATGAGTCTTAACCTAAACCTTCTTGGTGAAGCCGTTCTAGGTGAGAAAGAAGCAAACCATCGATTGAAAGAAACCTTCTCTCTGCTAAGGAGAAACGATATCGATTACGTATCAATCAAACTTTCTGCGGTTGCAAGCCAGTTGTCGATGTGGGGATTCGAAACAACTGTCACGAGAATGGTGTACAAGTTAACACCAATTTTTGAATACGCAGCAAAGAGTAAAACACAAAAATTTATAAATCTTGACATGGAAGAATATCGCGATCTTGGGCTAACGATGCTTGTGTTCAAGAAACTTCTGTCCAAGCCAGAACTAAAGAACCTAGAGGCAGGAATTGTTCTTCAGGCATATCTTCCAGATTCCTATGACGCCTTGAAAGAACTAACAGAGTTCGCACAGATGAGAAGCCTGGAAGGTGGAGCTGGCATCAAGGTAAGGATTGTTAAAGGCGCGAACCTTGCCATGGAATTAGTTGATGCAGAATGGCACGGTTGGAACCTAGCTACCTTTGAAACAAAAGCCGATAGCGATGCAAATTACAAAAGATTGATCGAATACGCAATTCATCCTGAACGCATCAAGAGTCTAAGAATAGGAATTGCTGGACACAACTTATTCGACCTAGCCTATGCTCACTTACTGGCTGAACGTGTTGGAGTATCCAGCAGAGTTGAGTTCGAAATGCTTCAGGGAATGGCGCAGCACTTGAGTGCACAAGTTAAAAAGAGCGTCGGATCTCTTCTTCTATACACGCCGGTAGTAAGACCAAGCGAGTTCCAGGTTGCCGTTGCATATCTCACTCGCAGGTTAGAAGAAAACGGTAGCCCTGAGAACTTCATGTCTGGAGTATTTGACATCACAAAGAACGTTGAAGTGTTTGATAGAGAGAGATCGAGATTTCAACTTTCAATTCACAAGATGGAAGAACTAAGTTCTATTCCAAGTAGAAAACAAAACAGACTCGGTGAATACTTCACTGCAAGTGCAGTGTTTGAAAATACACCTGATACCGACACTGCTCTGAGAAATAACAGAGATTGGGTTAGACAAGTGCTCGCAGGAGCAGCCGCTCTTGAAGGCAATCTCAAAACTCACGATGTTTATCTGAAGGAGGCGAATCTTGAGACCTATGAAGTTGAGGAGATGGTCACTCACGCTAGAGCTGCAGCAGCGGGCTGGAGCTTAGATAGAGATGCTCGTAAAGCTTTGCTTCTTAGATGCGGAGTTGAATTAGCAAAGACACGAGGTGCTCTTCTGCAACTAATGATTGCAGAAGGTGGAAAAACCATTGGTGAAGCGGATGCAGAACTAAGCGAAGCAATTGATTTTGCTAATTTCTACGCACACTCAATCGATGAGATTACTCTCACCGAACAACAAGATGGCGTTAAGTTCATTCCTCATCAATTAGTGGTTGTTACACCACCGTGGAACTTCCCAGTAGCAATTGCAGCTGGTGGAGTACTGGCAGCACTAGCGGCTGGTTCTTGCGTAATCATTAAGCCTGCTCCTCAAGTAGTCAACTGTGTACTAGCGATGGTGGATACCCTATGGCGAGCTGGTATTCCTAAGGAAGTATTACGAGTAGCACTGGTACCTGACAACGAACTTGGTCTTCAATTAGTTGGGCATAGCAAGGTTGATGCAGTTATCTTGACAGGAGCTTTTGAAACAGCACAGCTGTTCAAGAGTTATCGCCCAAGAATGCAGTTAGCTGCTGAAACAAGTGGCAAGAACGCCATCGTTGTTTCTCCATTTGCTGATTTGGACCAGGCAGCGGCAGATCTTTCCAAGAGTGCGTTTGGTCACGCAGGTCAAAAGTGTTCCGCCGCAAGCCTAGGTATCTTGGTGGGCTCTGTCTATGAGAACAAGCAGTTCCTCAAGCAACTAATCGATGCAGTGTCTTCGATGCAAGTAGGCTACGGCTCTGAGGGCGACGTCACTGTTGGTCCACTTATTGAAGCACCTAGCTCAAAACTTGAGAGAGCTCTAACTGAGTTAGATGAGGGGGAGACCTGGCTTATAAAACCAAGGCAGGTCGATGAGACCGGAAGACTTTGGCGACCAGGAGTGAAGATTGGTGTTCAGAAAGACAGTTTCTTCCACCTCAATGAGTGCTTCGGTCCAGTACTAGGGCTAATGAAGGCCAAGAATATCGAGCACGCTCTTGAATTACAAAACGGAACAGATTTTGGTTTAACTGCAGGCATTCATTCGCTAAACACCGAAGAGATCAAGTATTGGTTAGACAACATTGAAGCAGGAAATCTTTATGTCAATAGGGGTATCACCGGAGCCATTGTTGAAAGACAACCATTCGGTGGGTTCAAGAGATCAAGTGTTGGTTGGGGGCTCAAGGCAGGTGGTAGAAACTATCTCCTTCAGTTTGGACGCTTTAATGAAACCCAAAAGACACTAAGCGTTGACCCTAGTCTGTTCAATGACAAGGTATCCGCTTACCTAAATCAAGTCTCCGTAGTTGTTGACTCGGCAAAAGATCTTGCTTGGTTGCAAGAAGCAGCTTCAAGTGACTCTTACTGGCATAGAGATCTCTATTCGAGAGATAGTTATGGTTTATCTCTAGACAAAGGAGTCATGGAGAACGAAGCTAACTACCACAGGTATCTTCCTCTAAACAATGTTGTAGTTAGAGTTAGCCGAACTGCATCTAAGGCAGAGGTGGCAAGAATAGTGATGGCTGCAAAGCTCACTGGTACAGCCATCCAACTTTCTTTCTCCAAGTCTTTTATCACCTCAAAAAGTCTTGCTAGGAAGGACCTTGAAACCTTATCGGGAGGCTTCAAGATTTCTACTACCGACGAAGAATCATTCAATCCACAAATCTTGCCTGGGACAAAACTATTGCTTGTTGGACCGAGAGAAGCAAGAATAAGCGAATTACAAGAAAACCCAGATTTGTTTGTGTTTGGTAATGACACCACTAAGTCAGGACGAGTCACGCTCCTGTATCTACTGCGTGAGCAGGCTATATCCGTCACCCAACACAGATTTGGAGCTATCCAATCTGAACTAGTTAGCATTCTTGAGAGAGTAGTGTAAAGCCATGACTGACCTACCAATTACAAGAGTGTTCACTGATTCTTTCGGCGTTGAGATTACTTACTATGTCTGGCCGGTAGAAAAACCTAAGGCTGTGGTTCAGATAGCTCACGGCCTTGGCGATCACGGCAGAAGATACGATCACGTTGCTAAGGCTCTGAACGATGCCGGCTATAGCGTTTATGCAGATGATCACAGAGGTCATGGTGTTACTGGTGAGAAGCAAGTCGCTAGTGGTCAAACCAAGATCATGGGAAACCTAGGTCCGGGTGGAATCAAAGCAGCGTTTGAGCAAGTCCATGAGTTCAGTCAGCTAATTAGAAAAGAAAACCCAGAACTGAAGTTTGTTTTAGTAGGTCACTCTTACGGATCATTCATAGTTCAGAAACTCGTGAACCAGTATTCACATGAGTATGACGCTGTTGTTTTGTCAGGTTCGTCTCTACTACTCCCTGGTGTTCTTGGAGCCGGTGCATTCAATAAGAAGTGGGATAAAGAGCCAGGTGCTACAGGTTACGAATGGCTAAGTAGAGATAAACAAGTTGGTTTGGACTTTGTTGCAGACAAGCACACTTTCTATGCTGCAGCTGCAAAAGTATTTGGTCCGCAGAATGCAATTCAACTCTTCTTCACACCTAGCAACAAGATAAAGAAAGATCTGCCACTTCTTATTCAAGCTGGAAGCGATGACCCTATCGGCGGTGAGCGCGGTAATCAGATGCTTGCTAACACTTATAGAAATAAGTCTGAGTTAGAGAACGTCACCGCAATCATTTATCACGATGCAAGACATGAGATCTATAACGAAATCAATAAAGATGAAGTTATTCACGACCTCATTGGCTTTATCAAGCAGAGTGTTGGCTAGTTCAGTTCTCTAGAGAGCAAGTGCAGAGTCTCCGGATGTCTCTTCATATAGGTAACAACATAAGGACATACTGGCCATACTTTGCCTAGGTCATTAGCCTCAATATCAGCAAAAGCCTCCTTCATCAAGATAGCTCCGTAGTTCTTACCCTGGTGAACAGGATCCACTTCGGTATGTGTGAACTGAAGCTCTCCATTAACGTCGACGTAGTCTGCATGGCCAATCTTTTCTTCACCTAGCCATAACTCGTAACGAGATAATTCGTGATTATGCAAAACATGTGGGTTCATGATGTTAATCTCTTTCTGTGCAGAACAATTCTAAATGCCGAGTTATCCAGGGCGATAACCTTACTGTTCTGAAGTCTATGCCTGACGAGAGCGTTCAACTTATTTATGTGGATCCTCCTTTCAATACCGGTCGAGTCCAATCAAGGGGAAGCTCTAAAACCACACGAACTGAAACCGGTAACCGTATTGGTTTCAAGGGCCAGCGCTATGAAATTGTCAAAGAAACAGTGCTTAGTTATGACGATGAGTTCAAGGACTACTGGGGCTTCCTAGAGCCAAGACTTGAAGAGGCTTGGCGTCTACTAAACGAAACAGGCACTCTCTATCTTCACCTTGACTACAGAGAAGCTCATTACGCAAAGGTATTACTAGATGCCCTCTTCGGTAGAGAATGTTTCATCAATGAAATCATTTGGGCGTATGACTATGGAGGTAAGGCTCAGTCTAGATGGCCTGCCAAGCACGACACCATTTTGGTTTATGTGAAGAATCCCGATAAGTATTACTTCAACAATGAAACTGTTGATCGGGAACCGTACATGGCGCCGGGTCTTGTTACTCCAGAGAAGGTAGCTAGAGGAAAGCTACCTACAGATGTTTGGTGGCACACTATCGTTTCTCCAACAGGCAAAGAGAAAACCGGTTATCCAACTCAGAAGCCTTTAGGAATTCTTAGAAGAGTTATTCAAGCAAGTAGCAAAGAAGGTGACCTCGTTCTAGATTTTTTTGCAGGATCTGGAACAACAGGTGCAGCTGCAGCTGAACTGGGTAGAAACTTTATTCTGATAGATCAGAACCCTGAATCAATTGCAGTAATCAAAGAACGTCTTGGCGCGCTACCTGTTTCTTTCGAGAAGTTTTAGCGTTCTCTCGACTAAAGCTAAAGACAATCAAAATTGTTAGCAGTGTAAGAATGCTGGCAACAGCTAAAGCCATTCCATAGTTCTGACCACCTGGTCTTGAAATAAGTTGATACATCAAAACAGGAATAGTTGCCTGATCTGAATATGTAAGGAGATTGGCAACCCCAAACTCGCCAATAGAGACTAGAGCACTAAAAGCTAGTGCGGTCTTCATCACAGGTTTTATGAGAGCTAGATCAATATGCCAGAACAGCTGAGAGTTCTTTGCTCCATCAGTCATCGCTTGTTCACGAGATGAAACATCGATAGCCAAAAGACTTGGATAAATGATTCTCACAACCAGCGGAATGGCAAAGATGGATTGCACAATTGGGACAAGCAACAAACTGCTTCTAAGCCAAGCAATATCGCCCGTAAGTGTAACCAGGTAACCAACACCAATTACTACAGAGGAAACACCAATCGGAAGAAGGAATGCAGCATCCAAGGTAATCCCAAGAAAATCAGTCTTCGTTCTATGACGTTGTCTGGCCTGTTCAGCCAAAAGATACGCCACCAGTATGCCCAGCACCATGGCAATCACTGAAGCGATAATTAGATTTCGCAACGAGTTAAAACTTGCTTCTAAGAACGTGATGTTCAGCAGATCTCTTGACCCTTTGGAATCCAAAAGGAAAAAGTTGTCCAAAGTGAATGCACCACTAGATGAAATGAAGCCTCTGCTGAGAACTAAAAGCAATGGCATAACAACAAGGAGTGAAATCACAGTGAAACTGAAAAGTATTGCTGGTGCATCTCTTTTATCAACCCTCTTTGCTTTGTGATTACTAGGTAAGAAACTCAGTGGATTAGTTCCACCCCACCTACTGACATAGAAGGCTAGTAAACAGAAAGTAATTTGAAGGAGAGCTAGTAGGGAAGCGTGAGCTAGATCTAATCTTTCAAGTACAGATATTGAAATAGCTGTTTCTAATGTGTTCACCTGACCACCACCGAGGCTAAGCACAATTCCATATGCAGATGCGCAGTAAAGCACGATGATTGCACTCGATGCCCTAATGGAACTTCTTAGTTGGGGGAGTGAAACTCTAAGTGCTGTTCTGAATCTGCCCGCACCAGAGACCTCAGCTTCCTCTTCAGTAGCAATATCTAATGTCTGCCATTGAGATCCAATGTTTCTAACAACAACCGCATAGTTAGCAAACACGTTAGCGAAGATGATGGCTGCAACAGGTTCTATGCCACCGATTAGAGATCCTGCTTCAGTGACAGCGATGGCAACAACTAGCGATGGCAACATAAATGGAACAGTGATCAGAGACTTTAGAAATGCAGATCCTCTAAATGATTTCCGATACAGAATGTATGCACCAGGAATGCCAAGTACCAAACAAATAATTGTTGATACAAGTGCTTGCCAAACCGTGAACCAAAGAACAGGCCAAACGCTTACTTCATTAGGAACTGAACCATTTATACCGGGACCTAAAGCAAGGTTGAAAACATTGAGTAGTGGCCAGTAAAAGAGGGCAACCATGAAGGCAACTGGTGCACCCCAAAGTAAGGCCCTTCTAAGGGGCAACGTCAAATACCTTGTTGTATTGGGCTAGCCACGCTGCTCTGTTCTTGGCAATGTCTAGATCTCCACCAATAGTTGATGTTGCTTCAGGAGCTCTAAGCGACCAAGACTCAGGAAGCTTCACAGTCTTATCAATCGGGTAGACATACATAGCTCCTGGCAGTGCTTCTTGGAAAGACTTACCAAGCATGAACTTGATTAGAGCTTCTGCTCCGGCAGCGTTCTTAGCGTTACGAAGAACTCCCGCGTACTCAGTTTGTCTGAAGCAATCTTTTCTGAGTGCAGCAGTCTTGGCATTACCCTGCTCATCAACTTCATCAGCAGGAGAGGAAGAGTAAGAAAGAACAACAGGGTAGTCACCTTTACCTGCTGAACCAGAGAAATCTGTGTAATAAGCATCTTCCCAACCAGCTGCAATCTTCACGCCATTGTTCTTGAAAGCGGACCACCACTTAATAGTCTGAACCTCTGTTGGGAAAGCCGCAAATGTTGACACTAGGAAACCGAGTCCAGTTGACGAAAGGTTTGGGTTTTGAATAACAGTTAGGTCTTTGTATTCAGGCTTAGTTAGGTCTTTCCAATGATTTGGAATTACAAGATTGTTCTCTTTGAAATAGTTGATGTCAACGTTGAAGCAAATATCAGCAAAGGCAATTGGCACTAACTCACTTGATGCACCGATAACTTCATTAGCTTCGATGACACTGGAGAAAGTGTTGTCGATACCAAAGACAACATCACCAATCGGAGCGTCTTTAGTAAGCACTAGCTTTCCAGTCATTTCACCGACATCTCCGGCCTTGACTATTTTAAAGTTAGGCCCAGTTGCCGTCTTTGCTTCAGCGATTAACTCTTCACTCATTACAAATGAATCGTGAGCAACGAGAGTTACACCAGCAACTTCGTTGTTAGTGCAGGAGGTTAGTCCTAGTGAGAGTGCAAGTGTTATGGCGGCAAATGTGCGTTTCATATATCCTTCCTACGCCGGCATGATCCGGATCAGGTTTGACGGTATTTGGCAGTAGCCTCATCTCAGTCCGATGCTTCGGACTCCCGTGTATTAAAAGAATAAACCCTTGGCACCAGTTTCTGGAACCAAGGGTTTATTGGTAGTTCTTTACTGCATACCTGCTGCAGCCTGCTCAGCCTTCTCCTGAACACCAGACTTGGTACGCAGGGCTAGTTCCTTGATAAACAAGGACACCATGAAAGCTGCCACGACAACAACAGTTGCACTCACAAACACACCTGCAGTTGATTCAGCAAAGGCTTGTTTGATTGGGTTAGCCAACTCTGGGCTTGCTGTGATTAGGAATGAAGAGTCTGACTGAACGAGAGCACCTAGGTCCTGACCAGATGAGAATGCTTCGTTACCTGGCTCATCAAGGATTCCTGGGTTAGCCGCAATAGCTGCACCAATCTTGTTAGCCATCTCAGTTCCCTTATCAGCCAAGCTGTTGAACAGAATAGATAGGAAGATAGCAACACCTAATGTTCCACCCATCTGTCTAAAGAATGTTGAAGATGAAGTTGCAACACCAATGTCCTTAGCTTCAACTGCGTTTTGTGAAGCAATAGTTAGTGTTTGCATAACTTGGCCTAGACCTAGACCCATGATTACCATTCCAACTGAGATTTGCCAGATTGCCCAATCAAAAACAAGAGTTGATAGGTATAGGAACGAGATTGACATTAGTGCTGTTCCTAGCACCATGAAGATTTTGTATTTACCGGTCCTACTGGTTATTTGACCACTGACGATAGAAGATGTCATTAGACCCATCACCATAGGAATCATTAGGTAACCAGCTTCAGTTGGACTTGCACCGTAAACAATCTGAAGAACCAGTGGAAGACAAATCATTCCACCAAACATTCCCATACCAACGATGACACCTAGCAATGTTGTTAGTGAGAATGTTCTTGATTTAAAGATGTGAAGCGGAAGAAGTGCGTCTTCACCCATTCTTCTTTGAATGATGATGAAAGATGTAATTCCAACAACACCTAGAACATAGGCAATAAAAGCATTCGGTGAAGTCCAACCCCATTCTCGACCCTGTTCAGCAACAATGAGTAGTGGAACAACACCCACGATGATAGTGAGAACACCCCACCAGTCAATGCGCTTACTCTTAGCTTCAATGTGTGGAACGTGTAGGAACGAAAGAACTAAGACCAAAGCAATTGCACCAATTGGAAGATTCATGAGGAAGATCCAGCGCCAACCGGTAATACCCAGGAAGCTATCCACTCCAGCTAGTAGTCCACCAATTAGTGGGCCAAGCACACTTGAAGTTCCAAAGACAGCAAGGAACAATCCCTGGTATCTGGCTCTATCTCTTGGTGGAACAATATCGGCGATGATGGTCAAAGCTAGAGCAAACAATCCTCCGGCACCAATACCTTGAATAGCTCGGAAAGCTGCAAGTTCATACATTGAGTTTGCAAAGCCACAAATCACAGAACCAAAAATAAAGATTGTGATTGCAGCAATGAAAAGTCTTCTGCGACCGAAGATGTCTCCGAGCTTTCCATAGATAGGTGTAGCAATAGTAGAAGTAATTAGGTAAGCAGTAGTAACCCAGGCTTGAGCGGATAAACCACTTAGATCATCTGCAATGGTTCGCATTGCTGTTCCAACAACGCTCTGATCTAGTGCTGATAGAAACATTCCAGCCATGAGTCCAAACAACACAAACATAATCTGTCTGTGAGTCATGACTCCGGTAACAGCAGACTCTGCTGCCGCTGCTTTACGTTCTGCCCGCGCCACCGCGTTCTCTTTTCTTGTAATTTATAAAGTTAGACTTGCCAAATGGAAAGAAGAATCAGAACGACTGGGCAAAGAGCTTTAGGCTTTGTTGCTCTCGCTTTGCTTTTACTTCCCGCGGTAAATAACATTACACCCGCTAAGGCCACTAGCCTCGCCATGCAATCCCTAACAGACCCAGCGTCAAGGTGGATTGTTGTAAACAAGCAGCGCCCTCTTAACCCGATTCAATATGTGCCTACCGATCTGGTTGCCCCTAGGTTCGGCTCATTAAGTGCCAACCCATACGGCCTCAAGCTAAGAAAAGAAGCCTCAACTGCGTCTTACAGATTGGCTATGGCTATGAAAGCAGAAGGTGCAGGCAGCATGATTATTCAAAGTGGCTACCGATCCTTTGCTGAACAGAAAGTCATTTACGACCGTCAGGTTGCAGTGTACGGCCTCAAAGCAGGCGAGGCATTGGCAGCAAGGCCTGGTCACTCAGAGCATCAGACTGGTTGGGCTGTGGATGTATCGGCTCGTGGCCAGGGTTGTCAGATCCGGGTTTGTTTTGGAAAAACTAAGGCTGGCTCATGGCTAGTAGCTAATGCATATAAGTACGGATTCATCATTAGGTACCCAAAGTTTGCAACCCCAGTTACTGGCTACCAGTATGAGCCTTGGCACCTTAGGTATGTTGGCAAGCCACTTGCCAAGGCTATGCACGATGACAAGATATCAACCCTAGAGAAGTACTTCTCGCTTCCATCGGCACCTAACTACTAACAAAGCATTAACCTTTATCTATGGCTAAATCAGCAAGCAGCAAGAAAACCACCTACGCCTTCCTAGGTCCAGTGGGTACCTTTACTGAGCTTGCTCTGGCACAAGTAAAAGAAGCTAAGAGCGCTAAGCACCTTGCCGTCTCAACTGTCACTGAAGCTATTGATGCAGTTATTGCAGGGAAAGCTCACAGAGCTATTGTTCCAGTTGAGAATTCAATTGAGGGCGGAGTCTCTGCAACTCTAGATGCTTTAGCTAACACAACAGACATACGTATATATGGTGAGTATTTAGTTCCAGTTACTTTCAACCTCGTTGCAAAGCCAGGTATCAAGTTGACTCAGGTAAAAGTAGTCAGTACTCATCCAACTGCTTTTGCTCAATGTCGCGGTTGGTTACAGGAAAACATTCCTAACCACTCACATCTACCTGCAACCTCAACAGCTGCAGCTGCAGCGGATCTACTATCTAAAGACCCAATTGCTGATGCCGCTATTGCTGCTAAGAGCATCACCGATCATTACAAGCTAACTGTGTTGGCTAAGAACATTGGTGACAACAAAAACGCCCAGACCAGATTCATTGAAATAGGTCTAAGCGCTAAACCAACTAAGCGTTCAGGTAAAGACAAGACGTCTGTAATTGTTGAACTACCTGAAGACCGACCAGGTGCTCTATTAGAGATGCTGGAGCAGTTTGCTGCGAGAGGTGTGAACCTAAGTCGAATTGAATCAAGACCAATTGGTGATCAGCTAGGTAGATACCGCTTCAACATCGATGCCCAAGGTCACATAGATGATGAAGCCATGGCTGACGCCCTAATGGGATTACATCGATTCAGCCCTAAAGTAACCTTCCTAGGTTCATACCCTAGAGCCGATAAGAAGAAGAGTGAGCATGAGGGAAATAACTCAAATAAGGAGTTCTCCTCTGCTGAATCGTGGCTAAACAAGCTACGCCAAGGACGCTAAAGGTAACCTTTAATAATGATTGATGTCAACCTGCTCAGAGAGAATCCTGCAGCCATCAAAGCTTCACAAAAAGCTAGAGGGGCAAGTGAAGATCTTGTCGACCAAGCTGCCAAGGCAGATGATAACTGGCGTAAAGCTCAAGCTGAATTCGAAAACCTAAGAGCAGAACAAAACGCTAAGGCAAAACTTGTTGCAGGGGCTTCTCCTGAGGAGAGAACCAAACTAATTGCTGAAGGTCAAGAACTAGCTGCTGGAGTAAAAGCTGCTGAGCAAAGGGCAGCTGATTTTCAGAATGAATTGAACACTATTGTTCTAAAGATTGAGAACGTAGTTACCGAAGGTGTTCCAGTTGGTGGCGAAGATGATTTTGTTGTAATTCGTGAAGAAGGTACTAAACCAACATTTGACTTCACACCAAGAGATCACACTGAACTAGGTGAACTCCTAGATGTGATTGACATTGAACGTGGTGTAAAGATTTCTGGTTCAAGGTTCTATTTCCTAAAGGGTTGGGGAGCAAGATTAGAACTTGCTTTGATGAACCTTGCACTAGATCAAGCAGCTAATGCAAACTTCACAGCACTTATTACTCCAACACTTGTTAAACCAGAAGTGATGGCAGGAACAGGATTCCTTGGTGAGCACTCAGATGAAATCTATTACTTACCTGCAGATGATCTATATCTAACTGGAACAAGTGAAGTTGCTCTTGCTGGATATCACAGCAATGAAATCATTGATCTAACTGACGGACCAAAGAGATATGCAGGATGGTCAACCTGTTACAGAAGAGAAGCAGGTAGCCACGGTAAAGATACCAAAGGTATTCTTCGCGTTCACCAGTTCAACAAACTAGAGATGTTCTCTTATGTCACTCCTGAGCAAGCAGATGAAGAGCATGCAAAGCTTCTAGCTTGGCAAGAAGAGATGCTAAAGAAGTGTGAACTTCCTTACCGTGTTATTGATACAGCAGCAGGAGATCTAGGTTCTAGTGCTGCCCGTAAGTTCGATGCTGAGGCATGGGTTCCATCCCAAGAGACTTACCGTGAACTTACTTCAACCTCTAACTGCACTACATACCAAGCCAGACGCCTAAACGTTCGATACAGAAAAGAAGACGGTAAGACCGCTATTGCCGCTACCCTCAACGGAACCCTGGCAACTACTAGATGGTTGGTGGCTATCCTAGAGAATCACCAGCAAGCTGATGGCTCAGTTCGTATTCCAGTAGCACTGAGGCCTTACCTCGGTGGTGCTGAAGTAATCTCACCAGTGAAGAAGAGCTAAGCGTTGAGCTTCGAACCTTGGCTGATTGCCATCGACATTGATGGCACTCTGGTTCATGATGATGGCTATCTTGCTCCTGAAGTTATTCGAGAAGTTGTTCGTGTTCGTGAACTAGGGCACCATGTTGTTGTTGCAACCGGTAGAGCAGCCGCTAACGCAATTCCGGTTGTTCAAGATATAGGTATAGATTCAGGACACGTTGTTTGTTCTAACGGAGCTGTGACTATTGAGATAGACAGCGATGATGACAAAGGCTATTTAGTTAGAGAAGTGATTGGGTTTGATCCAGCACCTGTCTTAAGTCAGCTAATTGAAAAACTTCCAGAAGCTCACTTCGCTGTTGAAGATGTTGATGGTACATACAGATTCCATAAACCATTTCCTGCATATGCCCTAGGTGCAGAGAACATCGAGACTCCTCTGGATCAACTTATGCACGGTGAAGTAAGCAGAGTTGTTGTGTTATCTCCTGAGCAAAACGTAAATGACTTCTTAGAAATAGTTGAATCAGTTGGATTGCACTCTGTGTCATATGCCATTGGCTACACAGCTTGGTTAGACATCTCTCCACAAGGTGTTACTAAGGCAAGTGCTTTAGAACAGAGAAGAAAAGCACTGAATGTGCCAAGAAATAGAGTGATCACCATCGGTGATGGTCGAAACGATATATCGATGTTTGAGTGGGCAAATGAAGGCGGAGGCCTATCTTTTGCCATGGGACAGGGTCCTGATGAAGTGAAACAAGCCGCTCAAATAGTCACTGCTGCAGTTGAAGAACACGGTGTTGCCAAGGTTTTATCTGGCCTTGAGGGCATTATCTATTCTCAAAGCTAGTTCACAGCCCTAACGCAGGTTCAAGGCGTACTTTTATAACTACCGAGAATTGGTTAGACTATCCAACGGAGGTCTGTCCGAGCGGCCGAAGGAGCTAGTCTTGAAAACTAGTGAACTGAAAGGTTCCGTGGGTTCGAATCCCACGGCCTCCGCCAGTTTTGTCTAACTAAGACTCAAGCCAACTCACAAAAGGGGTTCACGAATTGTCTGAGAAGTCTAAGAAGCAAGTAAAGCGTGATCGCGCTGTTGCTCGTCACGGCAACATTCACGCTGCTGGTCGATCCAGAACCATTCTCGGCGTTCTAGGTAAAGCTCTTGTTGTAGTTCTTGTCTCAACTCTCACAGTGACGACTGTTTCAGCCATTCAACTTTCGGAAGAACTAAGTCGACGCCAGATCGATGTTCCTGCACAGGATGGCAAGGAACGAGTTATCCCACCAATTGATGGACCTATCGACATTCTTCTCATTGGTAGCGATACAAGACAAGGTGCAGGTAACTCAGCATTCGGTGACACCGGCGGTGTTCTTGCCGATGTAATTATTCTTTTGCACATCGCAGCAGACAGAAAGAATGCAGTTGCGCTTTCTTTCCCTAGAGACACGATGATTCCGTGGCCAGCTTGTCCGAGTACTTCTGGCGGACCTGGCTACCTTCCACAATCACTCGGACAGATCAACGCAACTATTTCTAATGGTGGGCCTGGTTGCACACTGCTAACTGTTGAACTTCTAACAGGTTTGAACATTCCTTACCTAGCGATGGTTGACTTCGCTGGTGTTATTGAACTTTCTAATGCTGTTGGTGGAGTTGAAGTTTGTGTTGCTAATGACATCGAAGACGAATACACCAACACTTACCTAAAGAAGGGTATGCACACTCTTCAGGGTGTGCAGGCTCTTCAGTTCCTAAGAACCAGACACGGTGTTGGTGATGGATCAGACCTAGGTCGCATTAGCAACCAGCAGGTATACCTAACCTCTCTAGTTAGAAAACTAAAGAGCAAAGACATTTTGAATAACCCAGTTGCGCTATACAGCCTTGCTCAAGCAGCAGCTAGAAACATGACCATTAGTAAGACTCTTTCAACTCCAACTGCGCTTATGGGTGTTGCTAACGCACTAAAAGATATTCCAATGAAGAACATCACCTTCTTGCAGCTGCCATCCGTCTACGGCTTACCTGCACCACTTCAAGGAAGAGTGAAGCCTGACTATGAGAAAGCTCAAGTTCTATTTGACTTGATGAAGAACGATCAGCCTCTTGTATTAGGTGAAGTAAACAACACCGGTGTTGGCTCAGAACTAGCACCAACGCCAAAGCCTTCAGCAACTACTAAGCCAGGTGCTACTCCAACTAAGACCCCAACACCGAAGCCAACTCCGACTCCAACAATTACACCGCTTCCGGACTGGGCTCAGGGAACTAACGCTTCTACAACTACCTGCTCTAAATAACAATTTAGTAGTTGAATCTGGTTAGTCTTAAAACATGCCAGATTACATCTCGGCGCTAGATTTATTCACTATCGGAATCGGACCTTCGAGTTCACATACGGTAGGACCTATGAGAGCAGCGTTGCTCTTTGCTGAAGCAGTTAATGCTGAAGGTAAGCTAACGCAAACTCATAGAGTCAGCGTCAAACTATTCGGGTCTCTCGGTGCAACCGGGCCAGGCCATGGAACAACCAATGCAATCGTTGCTGGACTAAATGGTCAAACACCAGAAACTTGTAATCCGGATGATGTTCTTGTTTCTTGGGATAAAGCAATCAACACCTCTTCAATCGCCATCTTGAATCACAAGATTTCATTCGAAGAGAAAGACTTTAGTTTTCAACCACTAATTCGTTTGCCTAAGCATTCGAATGGTTTACGGTTCTCTGCTCTTGATGAGAACCAAGAAGCATTAGTTGAACAGACTTATTACTCTGTTGGTGGGGGATTCGTTGAAGCTGACCACCCCATTTCAAAACCAACAAGAGGCGAAGTTCCTTACCCATTCATTAGTGCAGATCAGCTACTAGAAATCTGCTTGAAGGAAAACAAAACAATTGCTGAGATTGCTTTTGCTAACGAAATTGCTCTGCATGGTGAAGAGCAACTAGTTAGCAAACTAGAAGCTATCTGGAATGCAATGAAGCTCTGTATAGAAGAAGGATTGAAGACCAAGGGAGTCTTGCCTGGTTATCTAGCAGTTGATAGACGAGCAGCTGATATGGCTGAGCAGCTTTCTGTTGTTCAAGATCCAAGCGAAGTTTCCAACGAATGGCTGCAAGCCTATGCAATTGCCGTCAATGAACAAAATGCGTCAGGGCGAAGAGTGGTTACTGCTCCAACTAATGGAGCAGCAGGAATCATTCCTGCAGTTGCTTACTGGGCTATGAAGTTCAAGGGAGTCGACTCGAGCGTCATTGCGAGAGACTATCTACTAACAGCAGCAGCCATAGGTTCCCTGTATAAGCGCAATGCCTCTATCTCAGGAGCAGAAGCTGGCTGCCAGGGAGAAGTGGGCTCTGCTTGTTCTATGGCAGCTGCAGGTCTTGCAGCTGTTCTGGGTGGCTCTGTTCCTCAGATTGAGAATGCAGCTGAGATAGCCATGGAACATAACCTAGGGCTTACTTGTGATCCAGTTGGTGGTTTCGTGCAGATGCCATGTATTGAAAGAAACGCTATTGCCTCAGGTACTGCAGTGTCAGCAGTTAGGCTTTCACTCTTAGGTGATGGTAGTCACAAGATATCCTTGGACACTGTGATTGAAACTATGCGTCAGACAGGGTTAGATATGTCTAGCAAGTATAAGGAAACCTCACTTGGAGGTTTAGCCGTAAACGTAGTGGAGTGTTAGTTAATGTCAACAGTTGTGTTGTGGGTTTCAGATTTAGAACGATCAGTTAACTTCTACGCAGCTCTGTTTGATGACAAGGCCCCTTATCGTTCAACTGATTTCGCTAGCGCCCAAGGGCTTGGTAATGAAGTGCTGATTCATCTATTGCCAGAACAATACAGATCAGAGCCCACCATGGGCGAAGACAATCCAATCAAGCCAGTGTTTGAAGTTCAAAGCATTGATAAAGCAAGGCTTGCAGCTGGAAGAACTGGTGGCAGGATCAAGTCTGAGGTTATGGAACACAATAACTGGACTTACGCTGATGGTAATGATCCTGATGGCAACATCATCCAGGTCAGAGAAAGTTACTAGCTAAAGATTTTTAGCAGCAAGCCAATCGGCTTGCTCTTTTCAGCTCGGTGACGAAACTTACCCTTTGGGTTAACACGGTAGTGATTCCTACGGCCTAACTTTTCAATTTCAACATAACCAGCAGCTTGCAGATCAGCCAAGATTAGTTGAGTGCTTCTTTCCGTAATACCAATCTCTTCAGCGATCTCCTTGACAAGTGAGTCAGGGTAGCGGTTAAGGTGAACAAGAACATGACCGTGATTCGACAGAAAAGTCCATTCTCTTGGATTTACTTGATTAACCATAGGTAAACAATACCTGTAAACCAATACCTGCAATTTATTTCAGGTATTTTTTGAAGAGAAATCATAGAAGGAAGTAGACATGGAAATCGACTGGTCAATCGCGCAAGATAACCTAACATCTGTTGTTGCGCTCTGCTTCTTACTCGGCTTCTTAGCGGCTCGTCGAAAGAGCGACATTAGAATTCCTGAACCGGTTTATCAGTTCATGTCTGTTTATCTCTTACTGGGAATGGTGTTAAAGGAGGACACTCACTCAAGGGTGTAACTCTAGAGAGTTTCTTACCAGGAGCAACTGTGACACTAGCTCTCGGTGTAACAATTCCGGTTATTGCTTTCTATGTCTTAGCAAGAGTGAAAGCGCTCTCTGTTGATGATCGGGGAGCTTTCGCAGCTCACTATGGTTCAACATCGCTCGTTACTTTCACGGCAGCACTTCTTTACTTAGAGAACACGGGTATTCAAGTTGAAGGGTTTGCAACGGTCTTCTAGGAATTATCTACCGATAACAGTTCTTGAATCAATAGTGACCGTTTCAAAGCCTGTCTTTGTTGCACGGACACGAAGAGTTAGCTCCGCTTTTCTATCTTTGATAGTTAGTCGGTAACTAGTTCTAGTTGCATTTGGAATGTTTACTCCATCACGAAGCCACTGGTAACTGAGTTTTACACCACTATCCCAAGATCCAATGCGAGCGGTGATGGTGCTGTTGACTCGAGGAGTGCCTGAAAGAACTGGTTCAGATGTCTTGAGTAATTCACCCAAAGTCACTTTCACAGCATTTGAAGTAGTCACAGCGTTTTCATAACCCACTCGGCTAAGAGTTACTCGAAGAGCAATCGAAGTTTTGTAATCAGCAGAGGTAAGAGTGTAAGTAGATTTGGTACCGCCACTTATCGCCTTGCCGTTTCTAAGCCACTGATAGCTCGCGCTGTTAGGGGCAGTTACAGCAACTTGAGCAGATAGTTTCGAGCCTGTCTTAGCTGTGCCTAGAACTGAAACAGTTGGCTTAGCGATTATTCCACTCTCAACAATCTTTGCTGGACTAGATGAGACAGCTACTGTGTAACCAATTTGAGTTACTGTCGTTAGCAAGCTAATGGATTTCTTGTTATCTTCAGGAAGCGGAGTATAGGTTGACCCAGTTGCACCTGAAATAGCACTGCCGTCAATAAACCATTTGTATGTAACTGTTGCAGTGCTATCTGCTAATGGTCCACCAACGAGAGGAACACCAACTCTTGCTTCTCCGGTGAGAGACGCAGATGGTAATCGAGGGTTATTTACTAAGACAGCAATTGAAGTGCTAGTTGCTGGAGTCTTAGAGGTTTTGTTGGCCCTAACTCTTACAGAGATCAAAGTATTCGCGTCCGCAAGTGTAGTTACGTAGGAAGTTCCTGTTGCATTACTAATCGACTGACCGTTTCTCAACCACTGGTAACTTAGTGTTGCTGTGTAATCCCAGGTTGATGCTTCTGCAACTAAGGTGCTGCCAATAGTGCTTGGCCCATTCATGCTTAGAGCAGGGGCTTCTGGGTTACGAGTGTTTAGGAATGCAGTTAGAGCAGCGGTTCTCATTGGGAAGAATTGGTCTAACCAGTTCTGCCAATAAGCAGCAGAAGAAACATCAGGATTAGATCTGGTTTCTTTCGAAATGTATGCGTTGTTGATAACCGAGGCAACCTTGTTCTTGAAGCCAGGAATGTTCAAGGTTGCCACCTTGTCTTTAACAGCAACCTGAGCTTTTACTAACTGTGATTGGCAAGGGGCATAGGCAACGCACTTACGAAGCATGACGCTACGTTCCTGGTTACCAAAGTCTCTAAAAGCAGGACCACGTCCAAGGAAATCTAATTGAGCATCTTCCTGCATTGGGAAGGCTTGATCTTGACCCCATGGAATGATTCTTAGTTTTCCTGTGTCATCAAAGACGATGTAGTAGTTGTTTTGAACAACATCTGTATAGCCATCCCAGTTAGATGTGTAGAGATCAGTTGCCATGAGGTTGATGATTTGATCCATGTGCGCAACTTTGTTTACTTCAGTCCACCAAGTTGCTCCATCAAGAACAGACACTGCAACTGCGGCATTGAAGTTTGTTCTGTCGTTATCTCCGTAGTTCGTATCAAAACAATCACGCTGGTAGTAAGTGAGATCAGCTAAATAACAGTCGGAACTATAAAGGTGAACAGGGTTGAGCCAGCGCTTAAGCATCTGCGAATCGATAGATTCAACATTCATGTATAAACCGAAGTCAGCATTATTAAGAGTGACCCATGAGTAAGTAGTTCTAGGAGCAACTAATCCCATGGCCCGATAGATTCTGTAAGCGGCGTCTTCGCGAATGAAAGATGGATCTTGAATCATGCTGTTTAGAGTCATGCGGGTAAGCCCCATAAACTTCTGACCTTTGACGAAAGCATCAAACTTCAACTTGAGCGGAGCTTTGCCGTAAAGGTTGGTTCTAGATGCTTGACCCTTTAGTCTCACTCCAATGTTGTTCAGGGTTGTAATGACTCCATCTGCTGTCGTGATTCTGATGTTGGCTGTTTGATAGACCTTCGTGAACGGATCGTTGTTTAGAGTGTCAACCGATTGCTGAGGAAGAGTTAGGTTGATATTTGAAACCACAACAGGGTTATAAAAAGGAGCAGCTACATCGGTTCCTTCGTTATAGATGGTTGTGCTGATACCTGAAACCGGTTGAGCAAGGGCAGTACTTGGTGTTGCGCTAACCGCCAAAGCGAGCACGAGAAGCGTTGAAAGCAGAGGCTTTCTGAAACCGATTCTCATAACTCATCCTTCGAAGATGGAGGGTGAGTTTAAGTCTATTTAGCCTTAGACAGGTTGGCTACCGAACCTCGTTTGATAAGGCTAGCAGGCAACACTATCTCCTTGGTTTTGGTATTACCTTCAATAGCTTCAACGAGTTCAGTAACGGCTATGTGACCAAGTTCTTCAACTGGTCTAGCGATGACGGTAATACCTGGAACCATGGCAGCAGCCCACGGACTATCGTCAAAGCTGACTACAGACAGGTCTTGTCCTACGGTGAGCCCTCGCCCTCCAGCAACCTTTAGAACTGCGAGCAGCATGTCGTTGTTTGATGTGAAGATCACTGTTGGAGCTTTAGGGGAGTCAAGTAACTTTTCAACCGCTGACTCAGAAACGTCTTCCTTGTCTTCGCAGTAAACCCACACACTTGTTGCTTTAGAACGTTTCACTCCTTGAGCAAAACCATCAACACGCTCCTGAACAGAAGTAATTGGTATCTCAGGTTGACCAGTACTGAGACCAGTGATTCCAGGAACGGCAATCAAGAATCCTAGATTCTTATGACCTTTTTCTGCTGCATACAAAACAGCTTCTTTAGCAGCCACCTCATCACCAGTAGTAACAGTCGTGTAGCGACGAACATCCAGTTTGCGGTCAATGATTACTACTGGCTTGCCATTCAATTTCTTCGAAGTTAGATGTGAATGCTTGGTGGTTGATGCAGGAACAAGAATGATTCCGTCAACCTGGTGCTGCAGCATGGTATCAATCGCAACTCTTTCAACAGAAACATCTTCATCGCTGTGTTGGATTAGAACCCTAAAGCCAAGTTCCTGAGCCCTGTCAATAATCGATTTAGTAGCACGATCAAAGAATGCATTAGTGAAATCCGAAATAATGACAAGACCAATGGTCTTAGTTTTACCAGCACGCATAGCAACTGCTAGTGCATTAGGTCTGTAGCCAATGCTTTCAGCAACTGCTCTAACATGCTCAACAGTTTCTTTACTAATTCGACCATAGCCAGCTAGAGCTCTAGAGACAGTAGCAGGGGATACTCCCGCAGCTTCTGCCACATCGCCTATAGTCTTGCTCTTGTTGTTGGACATTATTTCACCTTATCCAATTCAAGGCTCTGGCTTAGCCACTAGAGTTCACTTACATATCGGGTTCTAGATCTATCTACGTAAAAAAGCCCCCAAATATACTTGGGGGCTTTTATTCTGGCGGAGACGAGAGGATTTGAACCTCCGAAGGGCTTTTAAGACCCTTACCTCATTAGCAGTGAGGCGCACTCGACCGGGCTATGCGACGTCTCCAGAACTCCATCAGTTTAGCCCATATTCGGGTTTCGCTGAAGGCTTATGTTTTAGGGGAAGTAGTTGGCCCTAAACTTAGTTCCTATTCCTGTGTGAGAACACATTACGAATACAAGAGAGTAGCAACATGCACGATAAAAACAAGACAGCCCCAGACTGGGGATTTGCCAACGGCAGGCTATGGTCAGAGATTCTGCCAGGACTTTGGATGGGCGGCACAGCTGATACTGATGCCGACGGCGCTAAGCACCCAGACGGCCCTATAACCCCAGATGACTTCAACACGGTGGTCACACTGTATTCCTCTGCTAACCCAGTCGACTGGTATGTGAAGGAACTAAGACTAGGTTTCTACGACCACGAAGAAGTGGATGTCGATGCAAATGATCTGCACCAGGTTGTTCAAGCGGCACACGAAGACTGGAAATCTGGCAGGAAAGTACTAATCCGTTGTCAGGCTGGTCTAAACCGTTCAGGGCTTGTCACAGCACTAGTTCTAGTAAGAGATGGTATGCCGGTAGATGAGGCCATTGAGTTACTCAGACAGAAGAGAAGCTCAGCCGCTCTATGCAATCCCGACTTCGTTGATTGGCTAGTAGAAAACTACGATGTCTTTCTCCCAACAAAATAGGGGTTTGAGACACCAAGCGAATTCGGCTAAACTAACTAGGTTGCCGCAAGGCACCCAAGCGTTTGTAGCTCAACGGATAGAGCATCTGACTACGGATCAGAAGGTTGGGGGTTCGAGTCCCTCCAAGCGCACATAACCCAGTTCCTTCTCACGAGGACTGGGTTTTTGATTAACCTCAGTGGTAGCCTTAGGCCCAAAGGAGCGATCATTGAGTGAGCAATACTGGAAAGAATTCCTCCAGGCAGACGGGTTGGAAGACTGGGTAATCTTGCACGGCGGTCCATCAGCGGTTTTTCTTACGGCTAGCCTTGGTGACGCGGCTGAACTAGCTCACAAGATTGCGCAATTGCCAGGCCTTGACGGAACACATGCTCAACTGACCATCGTGTCCAAAAGTTTGACTATCCGCCTAACACGCGAGATTTGGAAGATTGAGGCAGAACACGTCAGCCTTGCTAGAGAGATATCTAAGTTAGCTAAATCACTAGGTGCTGTTGCTGATACGAAGCGAGTGCAAGAAGTTCAGTTCGCTATCGCTGCTAAACCAGACGCTATTGACCTAGAGTTTTGGCGTGCGGTTCTTGGCTATGTCCCAATGATGGACGATAACGCCATTGATCCACTAGGTGTTAGTTCAACAGTGTGGATGCAGGATTTAGATGCGGATAAACCACTTCGTCACGCTATGCATTTAGATGTGTCTCTCTCACGTGAGCAAGCTCAGGCCCGAGTAGAAGAAGCAGTGAAGGCTGGCGGAGTAATCGTGGATGCATCACATTCACCATCTTGGTGGATACTTGCTGACCGCTCAGGTAACAAAGTGTGCGTTGTGGCTTGGCCTGATGGGGCAAAGGCACATGATAAGAATCCTTTGCAACTCCCTTAAACTCTTTTCATGCCTAGTAAAGAAGAGTTAGTAGCTTATTTCTCAAGTCGATTAGCGTTTGAAACCGATCCTTCGGATGTCCATGGGGACATGGATGAAGGCAAGAAGTTTGTCCTAGTTGACGTTAGAGGCCAGAACTCCTGGGATCAGGGGAGAGCTAAAGGTGCAATTCATATGCATCATTCAGAAATTGCCGAGAGAGCACCCAAAGAGATACCACCGGATACTCCAGTAGTTGTTTATTGTTGGGGTCCTGGTTGTAATGGTGCACACAGAGGCGCACTCAACTTTGCATTACTTGGTTACCAGGTAAAAGAAATGATCGGTGGCTTTGAGTATTGGGCTCGTGAAGGTTACCCAGTAGTTAATGAAGAAGGCCCTGTTATTCGAGAGAAGGATCCTCTAACCGTTCCAGTCGACTCACCTAGCTGTGGTTGCTAGCAAGACACTAGGGATCAGAAGGTTTGGGTTAGAGTCCCTCCAAGCTCACTTCGGCCTGAGTTTTGACTCAGCTTCGCACCATCCACCACACCAAAATGGTCGACGCTGTCCTTACCTAAACAATCCGAAGAGAAGGACCAGATTTGTCCAGAATTTCTGTCCTTGACGCATAGCCATAAACAAGTAGCATAAACTCATGCGTTCAGTTTTGAAAACCGCCACAGCTATCGTCGCAGCCTTCTCGCTGGCATTTGTCTCAGCTATCCCAGCTAGTGCTGGCACCAGCGAGGTCTGGAAGACCACCTCTAAAAGCGACTGGGTTGGTATCGCCGATGTTGGTCAGAAGGTAGCAGTCAACGGAAGTGTTTCCGCAGTGGCCTGGGTTGAGCGCACCTCAACTGACACTGCCTACGTTGACGCCAAGATTCGCCGAAATGGCACCTGGGGCAAAGCCACCCGCGTGTTCGAAGTCCCTTGGAACTGGTGGGCTGCATTCGACGTTCAGATTACCTACTCCGGAACCGTTTACCTTTCATACTCGGATAGTGATGTAAACCTGAAGGTTGCAACTAACACCTCGGGAAGCACTTGGACAACTACGATTGTTGACGCCAATACTTCAAACCTCGGTGCGATGCAAAGCGGTGGCTCGGTTTCGGGTAACAAAGTAACTTTTACTGCGAATCGCTACCTAACCAGTAACCTGAAAAACCAGAATGTTACCGTTGAGGCATCCACCTACAGCTTCGACGAAGCCAATGCTGGATCCGGCTGGGACAGCAAAATCGTGAAAACCTTCACACGTGCACACTTCAGTGCTTGTACGGTAAATAAGAGTGCTTTCTACGACTCCTGCAACGTTCGTGTCTCAGCGCCTTACCTAAAAACCGCCACCGATGGCTCGCAGGTAATCTTCTATGTGACCAGTCGCGAATCAAGTCGGGGAGATCAAGCCGGTTTACAGTTCAAGGTTGTGAAATTCCACAGACCATCGCTAACTGCAGACTGGATCTCCGGCGGCGACGTCTACACAATGACCCTCACCAATAGAGACAACGGTTACGCTTTCTTCCCAGTGGGCCTCGCCACGACCAGCGCTGGTAAGTATGCATTCGCGATTATCACCGGCAAGCCAAGTGATGGCAAGAACATGACCCGAGTCTTCACAGGTGGCAGCTTTGCCTCGGTTCCGTCTGCTCGGGACAGTGCCTACTTCTCAAGCCTCAAGAACCACGACAACGCGGCCCTTGGTGAATTCAACGGCGAGTTCTACATGGTGGTCCATGACCGAACCGCTCACCGTTTCGGAAAGGTTGGCTCATTTGCCGCAACTGCTAAGAAGCTTCCTGCCGTGACCAACGAAGAGGTAGTGAAGAATCTTCTGGTTGTCGGTGGCAAGATCACCGCAGTGGTTGTGAAGCCGAGAGTTTCAACTTCGCTCATGACCTTGACCCGAACCTCATGGAGTGGCAAGACTAAGGTAATGTCGGTTGCTGATGACTTCAGCCCAAATGCCAGCACCGCAGCAACCGATGGTACCTCCCTGCTTCTGGTGGCAACCGCCTTCACCACTAAGTTCACCAAGAAGATCCTGACCGCTTACACCAACTAGTACATCGGAACGGCGAGGCAACCAAAGCCATCGACCTTCCATTGGCTTACACAGTGGTGTTAAGTTCAAATATCAAAGGTTCAGAGATAGTGCACCAACTAGGTGCGCAACGAATGCTACCTATTCATACCTTCAGGCTGATGCCAAAAAGAGCATTTCTGTCCTAGCTACACAGAGCCTAGATGGATACAACCAAGCATCGAGAATTTCACTAAACAAGAAAGTTTCATAAACAAGGATTAGTAAAGTCTAGAAACGGGGCACCAAGCGGAGTAGTCTCGAGGCTTTGCGCTTTGCTATGCCGTGTCTCTTCGATTTTCTTTATCAGCTTTAGCTCTTTGACCTTTTCTAGTCTCGACAGCAGAGCGAAGAATTGACTCAATTTGACCGTTTACGCTGCGCAAATCTTGCTCAGCCCAGGCCTTTAGGTCCTCATATAGCTCTGGAGCAATACGCAGAGGAATCGCTTTCTTCTCCTTCATTAGTTGTAAAGAGTTCCTGCGTTGATAACCGGTGACGCTTCACGCTCTGAACATAGAACAACCATCAGGTTGGAAACCATGGATGCTTTGCGGTCATCGTCTAGAGATACTGAACCGTTTCTCTCTAGTTCAGCCAGTGCTAGTTCAACCATGCCAACCGCTCCTTGAACAATCTTGCGTCTAGCGCTGATAACAGCATCTGCCTGTTGGCGACGAAGCATTGCTTGAGCAATCTCTGGAGCATAAGCCAGGTGTGTTAGACGAGCATCATCGATAGTGACACCAGCTTTAGAAAGTCTGCTCTCAAGATCTTTACGAAGTTCAACAGCAACTTCTTCAGGGTTACCTCTGAGAGTTAGTTCTCCTGAAAGCTCGCCTGATTCACTGTGATCATATGAGAACCCTGTTGCAACGTGTCTAAGCGCAGTCTCAATCTGAGTCTTCACATATGTTCTGTAGTCATCAACATCAAATACTGCTTTAGCTGTTTCAGAAACTCGCCAAACAACAACGGCAGCAATCTCGATTGGGTTTCCACGCTTGTCATTTACTTTGATGGTCGCGCCTACTTCTGTTCTTGCACGAAGTGAAATCTTGAAGCGAGCATCTGGCTTTTTAGCAGTAGCGCTTCTACCTGTCTTAACCTGAGAATCGATTTCATTCTGCAGATTAGAGGTAGGAGAAGAGTTTGAGTAGAACGGGTTACCCCAGTGCCAACCTGGCTTCTTTACAGTTCCCTTGTATTTACCGAAAAGAATAAGAACTCTAGATTCATTTGGTTGGAGGGTATAGAAACCTGCAAGGGCTGTGATTAGAGCTGTTGAAAGAACTACTAGAGCAATCACTAGTTCGCTAGGAAGTGTCTCTGACACAAACTCAACAAAGAGCCAGTATTCGACAGGTAGTAAAGCTAGCAAGACCACGAAGGCGAGTGGGCCTGAGATTGGGGTTTTGATTGTCTCGTTCATTTGGAACCTTTCGTATCAAAGTGATATCAAAAAAGTATCATATCTCTATGTGATCTGGCAAGCCTGAGCGACCTATTGACAATCAACTTAGGGTTACCTAACCTTAAAGAGAATCCCTCATTAGCCAGTTAGGCCCCCTTGTTCAAGTCTTTTGCAACACTTCTAGCCCTTTTCAGTGCTCTTACCCTTTCTAGTTGCACTTCTGGAGAACCAAACCCAAATGCTTCTGAGACCCTCCAACAAAAGGACTCTCTGGTTCTTTACAGCGGTAGATCAGAAGAACTCGTTCAGCCTCTTATAGAGATGTTCGAGCAAGAGACTGGAATCACAGTTGAAGTGAGATTTGCCGGTAGTGCTGAGCTTGCTGCACAGATTCTAGAAGAAGGAGAAAACTCTCCTGCAGATGTTTTCTTCTCCCAGGATGCAGGAGCTTTAGGTGCTGTTTCAAAGGCAGGCCTATTCTCAACCATCCCTTCAGAACTATCTGCACAAGTTGATAAGCAGTACTCAGCGACTGATAACTCATGGGTTGGAGTTTCTGGAAGAGCAAGAATTCTTGTTTATAACCATGCAACAGTTTCTACTCTGCCATTGTCTGTCTTTGATTTTGCTAAGCCAGAGTGGAAGAACCGAATTGCTATTGCTCCAACCAATGCGTCTTTCCAATCATTCGTAACTGCGATGAGAGTAGTTGAAGGAGAAGCAGCGACGTCATCATGGCTAGATGCTATGAAGACCAATGCAGTGATCTTTGAAAAGAATGATGCAATTCTGAACGCAATTGAGCAGGGAGTAGTAGACGCAGGTCTGATCAACCACTACTACTGGTTTGCTAAGGCTAAAGAACTTGGCAAGGGCAAGATGAAATCAAAGCTGGCTGCATTTGAGTCAAACGACTTGGGAAATCTAGTTAATGTTGCAGGAGCAGGAATTGTTAACGACAACAGCGCCTCGCGTGCCTTTGTTGAGTTCTTGCTTTCTAATAAAGCACAAACGTTCTTTGCAGAAGAAACAGCTGAGTATCCATTGATTGCTGGAATTGAAATAGTTGAAGGACTAACTCCACTTACCGATGTTAGAAATCCAAAAGTTGATCTAAGCGATCTAGATACCTTGGATGAGACTCTAGAACTAATTCGTGCAGCGGGGCTAATCTAATTCAGTTATGCGTAAACCTCCCACACTACTAAAAGTCCTAGGAATAGCCGCAGCACTAGCGGCACTGATTCCAGTTGGCTACTTATTCTTTAGGTTAGGCGCAGGTTCAGAAAAAGCAATTGAAGAATTACTTCGCCCTAGAACCTTAGAGCTCTTGTTCAACACAACACTCTTGGTTGTAAGCGTTACCTTCACTGCACTAGTCATCGGTTTTCTTCAGGCTTGGCTAACTGCTAGAACAAACCTAGGTTTTGGCGCACTGTTTGCTGTGTTGGCGACATTGCCTCTCGCTATTCCGAGTTATGTGATGGCCTTTAGTTTCACAGCAACATTTCCTGGGGTCTCTGGCTTCTTGCCATCATGGCTAGTGCTTTCACTTGCAACAAGCCCTTATGTCTTTCTAGCTGTATCAGCAGCACTGGTTAGAACTGATGCTTCTAGTGAAGAAGTTGCTAGGACACTGGGACTTACTAAATGGCAGGTTTTACTTCGCGTTACCTGGCCACAGGTTAGACCTGCAGCAACAGCATCATCTTTACTTGTTGCTCTATACACACTTAGTGAATTTGGTGCGATTGCAATTCTGAGATTCGATACTTTCACTAGAGCGATCTATAACGCATACAGATTGAGCTTCGATAGAACTGCAGCTGCAGCTCTTGCTGTTGTGTTGGTTCTACTGACTCTTGTCGTTATCTGGTTTGAACGCAAATATAGAGGAGACTATCTCAGTGTTAGTCCTGCTAGCCAGAAGCGAGTGAGAATCTCTCTTGGTAAGGCCAAACCACCAGCAGTTACTGGTCTTTTGCTCATTGCAGTCGTTGCTGTTGGTATCCCTTTATATAGCCTCATCAACTGGTCAATCATTGGCTCATCCACTGCAAATCTAAATCAGATTATGGAAGCACTTTCAGGGTCTGTTTCTCTTGCTGTCCTAGCCGGAGTTGTTATCACTGTGTTTGCTTTAGCTATTGCGCTATGGATAGTTAGATACCCAACCAAGCTAGGAAGATTTGTTGAACTATCTGTTTGGGCTAACCATGCACTGCCAGCAATTGTTGTTGCCCTAGCTTTGATTTTCCTAGGAGCAAATCTGTTACCTTGGGTTTATCAAACAACAGCATTGCTGATATTTGCCTATGTGATTCTGTTTCTACCTAATGCCCTTGGAACCATGGCTACGCCTATTGCTCAGGTTCCAAAGAGTTTAGAAGACGTTGCTAACTCACTAGGTGTGAAAGGCAACAGAAGTATTTTCAAAGTAGTGCTGCCTATTGCAGCACCTGGAATTCTTGCTGGAGCAGCACTTGTTTCACTGACTGTGTTGAAGGAGTTGCCTGCAACATTACTGCTTAGACCAAATGGGACTGAGACACTAGCGGTTAGATTATGGAGCTCAACCGAGGAATTAGCTTTTGCTCAGGCTGCACCATATGCACTTCTTCTAGTTGTCCTAGGTGGGCTACCTGCTTTAGCCTTGAACAGACAAGCACGTAAAGCACTTTCGGAGGTGGGTAAGTAATGCTGTTGCAGATCAAAGACCTATCTCTCAACTACGGAGAGCAAGTAGTTCTAAACAAACTTAACTTAGATGCTAACCAAGGTGAGCTAACTGCTGTGCTTGGAGCATCCGGTGCAGGTAAGTCAACACTGCTAAGACTTATTGCAGGTTTTGAATCTCCAACTTCTGGTGAAATCTTTATTGATTCAAAACTTGTTTCAAATCGTAAAGATGTTGTTGCTCCAGAGAAAAGGGGAGTCGGCATTGTTCCTCAAGACTCAGCCCTTTTCTCACATCTCACAGTTAGTCAAAATATTGGTTTTGGATTACCTAAGGGTAGCGACGCTCGCATCAAGGAGTTACTGAATCTTGTTGGGTTAAGTGACTATGCAGATCGCAAGCCAGCATCGTTATCTGGTGGGCAGGCTCAAAGAGTTGCTCTTGCTAGAGCACTTGCTCCAAGACCGAAACTGATTCTTCTCGATGAACCATTCAGCGCTCTTGATGCTGAACTTAGAGCAAGACTGCGTGAGGATGTTAGAAGAGTTCTTCGAGCTGAGAACGCAACAGCAATTCTTGTAACTCATGATCAAGAAGAAGCTCTTTCACTTGCAGACAAGGTTGCTATTCTTCGAGATGGAAAAATCATTCAGTCTGGTTCACCGACAGAGATTTATAACTCGCCAGTTGATTTAGGCATTGCAACATTTCTAGGAGATTCAATCCTGGTTGATGGCCATGTTGAAGATGGCAAGATTATTACGGCTCTTGGAAAGATCACACCTCTTAATACAGTGTCTGAAGGTCAAGTCGGAGTCGCTGCTATTCGGTCTGAGAACTTCTACCTCCAGCCCAACCCAAGTGGGGATTCCGAAGTAATCGGACGAGTATTCTTCGGTCACGACGCTGTTGTTGAGGTTCAAACACCAAAGCTCAAGATCCGGGCCAGATCTAATGGTCCTTTTGCCCCTGAAGTTGGCATGAAAGTGACCGTTTGGGTCCGTGGGGCAGTGAACTTCTATCCAAGTGATAAGCACAACTAAGTCACCTAGATTTCCGGAACTTCAAATTTGATACGGAACTACTAAACGAATCGCTATGGCAACGATGACCATTGCGACGACAATAGCAATTGCAGTTACCGGCAATCTATGAACATCCGCTTCTAGTTATTCACATCTCAGTTGATTGCCCTTTTGGTATCACTTTGATACCGTTACTCTATGGCTATGACACTTAGACTCACAGATGAATTAGATCAGGGACTTACCGACATTGCAAAAACCCTCGGCGTCTCTAAAAACACATTGGCAATGAACGCAATAGCAAAATACATTGCTCAAGAAACCCAAAGAGCAGTTGTTAAGGAGGCGTTTGAACTTGTTAGCAAAAGAGACGCGAAGCTTCTTGAACGCTTAGAAGACTAATGGCTGTTTACCTCGACCTAGAGGTGGTCATTGGAGAGTTATCGGCGCTGGGATTTGTGGTTAGAGATCAAGGACTGCTTGGGGCGGCTTTATCTAGACCGCAAACCACGGTATTCGGAGTCGATGCTTATCCCTCCATTTCCCTAAAAGCCGCTTCACAAACTGAGTCGCTGGTGCAACACCATGCTCTACTAGATGGCAACAAGCGAGCAGCTTGGTACCTACTGGTTGCATTTATGTTGATAAACAAATTTGAGATACAGGCAAGAGAAGATGATGTAGAAATACTCATGCGTCAGATTGCATCTCAAAATATGACGTTACCTGAGTTAGCTAATTGGATAGCCCAACGATCCAAGCCAGTTAAATAAAGTTTGCTAGTTATTAGGGCTTGAAAGCCTATTCTTGACACATGGAATCATTAGGTCGCCACGAAGACTATGGGCAGGAAGCACTGACTGAGACACATCTGGTTGCAGATCCAATAGAGCAATTCAAGCTCTGGCTTGCGGAGGCTGAGGCTGCAGATATCTATGAACCAAATGCCTTTGTACTGAGCACAGTGTCTCTAGAAGGGCAACCAAGGTCTCGCACAGTTCTATTAAAAGGAGTAGACCAGAATGGCTTCTTCTTTGCAACCAACTACCTGTCTCGAAAAGGGCAGGCGCTCAGTAAAAACCCAAAGGTAAGCGCTGTGTTTGGTTGGTATTCGATTTATCACCAGGTAATCATCGAAGGTGTAGCCAGAGCTGTTCCAAGTGAAGATTCTGATGAGTATCACAATTCCAGACCTCATGACTCACAAGTTGCAGCTTGGTCATCTCATCAGTCGCAGTTTATTGAGAACCGAGACGCGCTAGATAAGCAGTTTGAAGAGGCTCTATCCAAGTTTGAAAACAGTGATGTTCCTAGACCTGACTACTGGGGTGGTTATCGCATAGTTCCAACTCGCATTGAGTTTTGGAAAGGTCGTTCAAATCGTATGCATGATCGGATCGAATACTTTCGCACACAGCAAGCAGACGGTTCATTCACTCCATGGGAGATTCAAAGACTTCAGCCTTAGTTCTGAGGGTGGATGCTGACAACCTGAGACAGCACCCACCTGGTTCTACCTGGTACAGATAGTTTCGACAATCAAGATGATTATCTTCACCACCAGTATCACCAGATCAACAATCTGACTAATAGCCATCTTGTCTCTCCTCTCATAAGGCATGGACTAGGGAGAGGGTCTAACCGGAAGGGGATAACTTCTTTCCTAAAAAAGAAATATTCCCTATACTCGAAACCAAGGATAAGTTTCGGAAGTTGTTTTTCCGATTAGACCCTCGTCAAGAGGTCAAACAATTACCCCGGCTGCTACCGGGGTTTTTTCTAACTGCTGGCTAGACAAGCCATGCATCTGCTAGCAGAAGTAGTTTGCCAAATGTCGAAATTGTCTGCTCAAGAACTCCACAGCCTAACTTCTTCGAAAGCTAGTGTGACGTAAAAGAGATCTTCTTTGCACTCATGATTACCTGGATTCTCTTCACGGCCGACTTACTCATGCCAGGCAAAGCAGTTAGCTCTTGAAGAGTGATTCTTCTTAGGTCAGAGACTTTGTATAGCTTGGCTTCGACCAAAGCCTTCCTCGCGGGTCCTGTGAGACCAATCCGATACCACTCTTGTTCTAGTTGAACTTGATCTGGCTGAGGCTTCTTGGGTGGCTTTGGAGGCATAAGGCAAGTATAGGCAGGCACACTTACCAAGAACTTGATGAATCAATGGCAATGTAAACCTTTCCAGTGCTCCTCTCAGGAAGGTTGCAGGTTAGGAACGCCACTAGGCAAACACTCGCGAACTAGACTTGTTGAATGAAAGCTAAAGCACTCGGATTACTAACTGCGGCACTAATTACTGTGTCAGCACTGTCCGCCCCAATCATGTCCAACCCTGCTGTTGCAGCGACTTCTTATACAGTCACTTTCAATGCAAACGGAGGATCTGGAACGATGGCGAAGCAGGTGATACCTGTCAAGGGGAAAGCTCTTTCAACAGTTAAGTTCTCTAGAGACTCCCACAGATTTATCGGCTGGTCACTTACCAGGACAGGACCGGTTAAGTACTTCAAGACTTCCATTGTCAAAACTAAAAAGAACCTCACTGTTTATGCTCAGTGGAAATCCACTGTCACCACTCCTGTGTTGCTTGGTCACAAGCTGGGTAAATTGTTGTGGTCAGATTCATTCACAGGCAATGCCGACGGGCTTATTGACAGCACCAACTGGACTTCTAGATACTGTGGTCACGAGAGTGCTAACGGTGGAGGAACCTGTCACAACTCCGAGAAACAGTGGTACACACCAGATGCTATTCGCCTTGATGGAACACCACAGGGCAATGCTGTAATCACAACTAAGCGAGTTACAACCGCACCTACTAACGCAGGTAACTGCATGTCACCGCCTTGTAACTACACAAGCGGACGTTTTGATACTCAGAACAAGGTTTCATTCAAGTACGGATACATTGAGACTCGAATGAAGATGCCAGCAGGCGGAGCCAACTGGCCGGCCTTCTGGGCACTGGGCGATGCAATGACTCAGGTCGGTTGGCCTCTTGCAGGTGAGATTGATATTGCTGAGCAGGGCGGTAACCTTCCAATGAGAAACTCTGCAGCAGTTCACTTCTCCAAGACCAACACCGCTACTTGCTGTGGTAATCATAGTTACGTCGTGGGAGAAGAGAAGAACCAGGCTAACTACCAAACAGACTTTCACACCTATGGACTTGCCTGGCAACCAAACAGACTTGAGTTCTATGTAGACCGAGAAGTGTTCTGGACAGTTACACCAGCTAATGTGAATGGTCAGTGGGTTTTCAATGAACCATTCTTCTTGATCTTGAACAATGCTGTTGGTGGCAACGTCGGGTTCGGTGGTAGTTACACCGGTTGGGTTGAGAGCAAGACCATTATTGACTACGTTCATGCTTGGGAACTAAACGGTCAAGGGCTAGTCGTCAAGAAATAGCACCTAAGCTCAGTTTTATTCGTTATTTAGAACGACATCAGGCGCTATTTCGTAGAATCACAAAAATGCGAGAATCACTTGAAAATGTCTCGCCTTGTTAGACTAGTCAAATGAGCGAGGCAGGTACTGAGACCAGAAACAGGTTGCTAAACACAACTGTTGATATGCTCGACGAACTTCAAGAAAAGGACGTTTCTGCAGCAGAAATCCTTCGCAGAACAGGCATAGCTAGAGGATCCCTATATCACTTCTGGGATTCAATTGGGGAGCTTATCCAAGAGGCATACCTAGTTCGCTACTCAAGATACGTTGAAAAAAGCGGTGGGGTAATCAAGCAGATGCTTGCTGAGTGTCAGACCAAAGAAGAGTTCTTAGCGGGTCTAGCTAGAGTTACCGAACTCACCCAAGACCCTGCTCGCAAAGCCAACCGTTACGAACGTGCTCGCATCCTAGGCATGGCAGAAAAGAATGAAGACTTCAGGAAAGCTCTCGGCAGAGTCCAGCAGAGCCTAACTGATCTGTTCACTGAACAGTTCACAGAAGTTCAGAACAGAGGCTGGTTCAATAAAGACTTTGACCCTAGAGCCGCAGCAGTTCTAATCCAAGCATATACGCTAGGCAAGATTGTTGATGATGTTGTTGACAACCGTATGGACGCTTTGGCATGGAACGCACTAATCGGTCTTATCGTAGACCGTTCGCTTTCCTAGATTGCCCTAACATTTCCCTTATTGGGAGCATCTCGATACTCAAAACTCTTTAAAGAATTAGGCCCCAGATTTTCACCTGGGGCCTAATAACTAAGAAACTATTAACTTCTTCTAGTTCTTCTGCTTAGTAGCAATAGGGCAGAGCCTAGTGCTAGCAGTGCGAAGGTTGCGAACAAAGGTGAAGAGTTAGCTGAACCTGTTTGAGCAAGCTCCTTTTCTTCTTCCTCGACTACAACTTCATCTTCTGGGCAATCCCACTGAGCAAACATGGTCTCATTAGTTTCGTATGAGAATTCAGCCTCATCTGCGTAAGCAGTTCCAGAGCCATCGGCCTTGGTGTTCCAGCCATCGAAAGCACATTCTGCATTTGAGTTAGTCAATGTGTTTGCAGGTAGGTTGCCTTTAGCGTTAGCAGTGATAGGTTCCATAGTTCCCTCACCACCGTTTGCATCAAATGTAACTGTGTGCTCTGCATTGATGAAACCAGCTGGAGCAAGTGATGCAGGAGGAGTCTTTGCTGAAGTTGAAACTGCTAGGTTGTCGAACTCAAAGCCACCACCTGAGAACTGAACACTGTCGAACTCAACAGTTCCTGAAGCAAACAAGTGCAGGTAGGTCCAAGGGTCAACACCTGATACTGAAGACATTGCTGTCGGAGGATTAGATGTGTAAGCACGTGGGTTACCGAAGTAGTAAGCCCTCTTGTAGCTAGTTCCAGCTGCACCAGAAGCAATCACAGCTGCTGGATCATTTGCAATGTTTAGCCAATCAGGAGCACCTGTCGGAGCGGTTCCCAACAACTCCATGATTGAAGCAGTTGTTAGTTCAATAATCTTCTTGTTTCCATCGAAGAATGAGATTGTGTTGCTAGGAGAACCTGCAGTCCAGTAAAGACCAACATACTTTGATGGAGCAGAAAGAGTCAGTGTGAATGAGTCTGTGTTGTTAGCAGTAGTTGCATAGTTTGATCCTGCGCCACCAACGCTAGGTGTAGTTGAGTTTGCACCAACGGATGAACCACCCCAGGTTAGTACTGAGCTGATGTTACAAACACCAGTAATGGTTCCTACACCCCAAGTAGTTGGACATGCACCAGCGTTGAAGCTGTTGAAGTCTTCTGTAGTTGTGCCTGAAGTGCCAGCGGCAAATGAACCCTGAACTAGTGGGGCATCCAGGTAAATTGAAACAGCGTCAGGGCTTTTAGCGCTGGCGGTTGGAACAGATGCAGCTGCTACTAGAGCAAGTGCTGCAAGTGAGAATCCCAGTTTTTTAATCATTAGAAGTCCTTAGAAATATTCGTAAAACCAGACATTTTTCTAGTCCTCTAAATCCTAGTTGAACTCCCGAAAAATTTGGACAGAATGTCTAATTTCTGGCTAAAATGTCTAATTTCTGGCTAAACGGTAACTGACCCGTATAAACAAGGGCCAGTAATCGCGGTTTTTGAGCCTCGAAAAGGTCTGCCGTCAATACCTGGGTCCATGCCTTAGCAAAGTCTTGGACCAGCTTCTCCCGGGCCAATCAGCCCTTAAAATGCTCGACGCACCAGCAGTTACCTTGTTCGAAAGTAGAATCAGACCCTTATGAAACTAATCAAGATCATAGCGCGCGTAGCCCTTGGCTTAGTTCTCACATTTGCTGGACAATCTCACCTAGGAGCAGCAAGAGAAACATTCAGAGCCCAAGTACCAACATGGCTTCCACTTGATCCTGACTTTGTGGTTCTAGCAAGTGGAGTTGTTGAAATACTTCTTGGGCTCTGGCTCATATCTGGCTTCAAGTCACCTATTGCTGGAACTGTAACAGCACTATTCTTTATCGCTATTTTCCCCGGCAACATATCCCAGTGGCTAACCCAGACAGACGCGTTTGGGTTGAACACCGATGAGGCAAGATTCACAAGACTCCTATTCCAACCGTTGTTGGTGCTTTGGGCCTTGAGTTCAACCGGTGCCGTGTCTTGGTTGAGAAGTTTGAGAACTAAGAAGTAAATCTGGCTTAAACAAGTGTGGCCCCTGGTTTCCCAAGGGCCACAATCTTATTCTCTTGTTACTTGACTACCTTCTTAGAGGTTGTCTTGCTAAGAGATAGAGCTGATCCAGCTGTGTTCTTTGCTGTTACTAGAACACGAACAAACTTTCCAATGTCGGTCTTAGTCAACTTGTATGTTGACTTAGCCGCACCAGAGATAGTTGCACACTTAGCTGAAGAAGTTGGAGCAGTTGTTGCGGTCTTGGTTGATGAAACTGTGCAACGGTACCACTTGTATGTGTAAGTGATTGTTGCACTTCCGTTCCAAGAACCCTTTCCTGCGGTAAGCGTTCCATTTACCTTTACTGAAGAACCAGCAACAGTTGCTGCTGTTTTTACAGAAGGCTTCACCTTAGGAGCAGGAATCGCTGGAGTTACAGCTCCGTTGATTGCTAGGTTGTCCACGAAGTAAGCCTGAGCAACATCCCCTGGCAATTCGTTGTAGTCAGGGAAGAGCGCTACTGAGACATACTCATCATCTGCAGACCAACCTGAAACTCCAGTAAAGTCAGCAACTATTGTTGACCAACCCAGTGGAGCAATAACGTTTACACCAAGAGCATCTGGGAAGGCTCTTAGTTCAACACGTACTGGTGAGTTTGCCTTAGGTGAGTAGTAGTTGAATGTAACTCGCTTGTGAGTTCCATTGGTAACTCTCTTGTCATCACCGAAACGAATGATGTTTGCACCAGCATAGGCTTCAGCATTTACATTCTTGACGATGCGAAGTGCGTTACCACCGTTACCACCAGCAGGAGCTGAAGTAATAGATGTGCTTGCACCTTCAAAGCCACCTTCAGGCTTTTGAAGAGTTGAATCTCCAACTACCTTCGCACCTAAAACATCTGATGATTCAAATGTTAGAAGTGTTGAAGTGGCGTTTCGAACTACTGGCTCAGCAGGGATCTCAGGAGTTACAGCTCCGTTGATTGCTAGGTTGTCTACAAAGTAAGCCTGAGCAACATCTCCAGGAGCTACGTTGAAGTCCGGGAAGAAGGTAACTGAGTCGTACTCTTCGGTTGCTGACCAACCAGCTACACCAGTGAAGTCAACTGTGATTGTTGACCACCCTAGAGGAGCGTTCACTGTCACACCCAAAGCCCTTGGGTAAGGAACTAACTCAATACGAGTTGGTGAGTTTGCCTTAGGTGAGTAGTAGTTGAAAGTAATTCTCGGGTTTGCTCCGTTGGTAACACGAGTAGCTGAAGTGAACTTCAGAAGTGTTGCACCAGCGTAAACCTGGCCACCAACATTCTTCACTACCTTCAGTGCGTTACCACCGTTACCACCTGATGGTGCAGCGGTGATCGATGTGCTTGCACCTTCGAAACCACCTTCAACCTTGGCGTTGCTTGCATCTCCAGCAACCTTGGCACCAAGTGTGTCACCTGTTTCAAAGCTAAGTAGAGTGCTGGTAGCAGCCTTTGGCTCTACTGGAACTGTGATGGCAGGAGTTACAGCACCGTTGATTCCAATGTCATCAACGAAGTATGCCTGAGCAACATCACCTGCAGCTACGTTGTAATCCGGGAAGATCGCAAGAGATACATAGTTCTCAGTTGCAGACCAGGTAGGTACGTCAGTGAAGTCAACAGAAACTCTTGACCAACCCTGCGGCACGGTAACGGTCTTACCAAGTGCACGTGGGTAAGGAACTAGTTCCACACGAAGAGGTGAGTTTGCCTTAGGTGAGTAGTAGTTGAAAGTAATTGTCTTGTATGTTCCGTTGGTGATGCGCTCTGTTTCAGGCAGGCTCAAAATAGTTGCACCTGCGTAAACTTCAGCACCAACATTCTTCACAATCTTTAGAGCCTTACCACCGTTACCGCCAGCTTGAGCATTTTCAATTGTTGTAGTTGATCCACCGAATGAACCTTCAAGCTTCTGAAGTGTTGAATCACCAGGAACCTTGGCACCAAGAGTGTCTGAAGACTCAAATGTGATTAAGGTGTTTGTAGCAGTTGGACCGTCACCGCCACCTGAACCAGGCAGCGCTGGAGTAGTTCCACCGTTGATAGCAATATCATCGACGTAGTAGGTCTGAGCAACAGCTCCAGGAGCTACGTTGAAGTCAGGGAAGATCGCAAGAGATACATAGTTTTCACTTGCTGACCAAGTTGCGACATCAGTGAAGTCAACGGTAACTCTTGACCAACCCTGTGGCACGGTAACTGTTTTACCTAGAGCACGTGGGTAAGGGACTAATTCAACGCGAGTCGGTGAATCCGCTTTGGCTGAGTAGTAGTTGAAAGTAACGCTCTTGTGAGTTCCGTTTGTAATTCGAGCAGATGCTGGCAAGTTCAGTATTGTGACACCTGCGTAAACTTCTGCACCAACGGCTTTAACAACCTTCAGTGCTTTACCACCGGTTCCACCCGCTGGTGAGTTATCAATGCTAGTAACTGATCGACCGAAGGCACCTTCAGTCTTTTCAGCTGTCGCATCGCCGACTGCCTTAGCACCTAGAGCGTCACCTGATTCGAAAGTAACAACCGTGCTAGTTGCAGTTGGTTCAGTTGGGTTACCCCCACCACCAGCAACGTAAACGTCAGATGATGTTCCACCATTGATTGATACGTTGTCGATTTCGTAAACCTGACCGGTGTTGGCAATCTTTGCTGCACCTGTGTAGCTTCTGTCGTCTGCACCGAAGTTAGGGAAAACAGCCATAACTTTGTATTCGGTATTCGCATTCCAACCGGTTCCAGTTGACATATCAAAGCTCAACTTGTTTAGACCAGGCTGAGCCTGAAGTGTCTTTACAGCACCTCCAGGGTCTTGCAGCTTCAACATCACTGGCGAAGGCACTGTGTCGTTAGACCAGTAGTCCATGGTAATAATCTTTTTGGTTCCGTCTGTGTAACGGTAAGGAGTAGATGGAATGAGCAATAGGTTGTTACCGGCCCAGTCCTTGGAACCAGTGGCTTTCGTGAATTGCAATGAATTACCAGTGAGCTTTGTTGACGCCGCAACTGTTGAAGTTCCTCCTTCGAACGCTCCGTTGACCCCTCCAGCTACAGTTCGTAGCGGATCATTGGACTCGAAGCTAAGGAACAAAGGAGTCGCATCCGCAGCATGGGCAGGAGCTATACCTGTAGCCATGAGAGATCCGGTTGCTAGCACTAGGACTAGGCGACTAGTGGCCTTGCGGAGCGAGGATTTAGTGAAGAACATGGGTGCCTTTCATTGCGATTTGAAATGCCAAACACGAGGAATTGGCGGTAATTCATTGAATGCGCGCACACACATCTATTAATGATATTAAGGTTGAAAACTTGCCCGCGAAAGCGGTTTCACGAATTTACCCTCTGGCGTTACCTAATCTTTATCTTTAGGCATCGGCAGGATATCTAGAGCCGTCAGCGAAGTTTCCGAATAGGAAGCCCTCGCCTTCGGTTACGGACTGAACTAAGAGGTCTCCGCCAACGAAGCAGCCCCTCCAGCTAGCCCCGCGGCCACCGAAGGTTTCAGCCTTGTCACCTCTTGAGCGAGGCTTGTTGATCCCAAACTTGAAGGCCTGAGATTCCTCTTTCACTCTCTCGGCTAGTGCTAAATCATCGGTAGCTAAGGAACTAACCAGGTTTCCATTGGATACGTTCATGGCTGCAATTAGTTCAGCCTCAGATTCAGCTAGAACTATTGAGTCCAAAGGTCCAAAAGGTTCACTGTGGTGAATGGACCAGGTTGTTGGGGGCCCTAGGACTGTGTGAGGAGCGATGTAAGCGGATCTATCTTGACCCTTTATAAAAGTGCCATCATCGAGGCTACCTACGTATAAAGGTACAGCTCCACGAAGCACAGCCTCATCAAATGATCGCTCTAGTTCAGCAACCTTTTTGGACGAGATGACTGGACCGAAGTGCAACTCAGGGAAATCATCATCTGGTTTAGCAACAGCTAGGGGATGTCCAAACTTTAGACCTTTCACAACATCCAAATACATTTCTAGAAACTCTGGAAAGAGATTACGTTGCACAACATAACGAGGGTAAGCGGTGCAACGTTGCTTGGCATATTCAAATCCTTTGGTTAGGTGAGCAGCTAATTCACTCCAGTTTGGTTTACCCCAAACACCCCATGAGTTCAAACCCTCTTGTTCAAGAATGTGTCTCGTAGCTAAAGAGGTAAGTGAAGTAGCTGCCGCTCTACCGTTATTTCTTCCACCAACGAATGCAAGAGCTCCAAGGTCAGATGAACTAACAAGTGCAGGAGCTAACTCTGCTCCTGATCCCGAGATAAGAGTTACAGGCAAACCTGCTCTAGCCATCATCGCGTGAGCAAGCGTTAGTGCATGGAATCCTCCTTGAGTTGGAGTCTTAGCAATAACTGCGTTACCAGCAAGTAGTTGAACCAGTTCAGCATGAACTAAAACAGATAGTGGATAGTTCCAACTTGCGATATTTGAAATAGGTCCAGTGAGCGGTGTTCGACCAATCATTTGACGATCTATTTCTTCCAGGTACCATTCGACACCCTCAATACATCTATCAACATCAGCACAAGCTAACTTCCACGGTTTCCCGATTTCCCAAAGCAATAGCAGAGCGATTAGATCTCTCTGTTCTTTCAGAAGTTCTAGAGCTTTAGCAACTTTAGATTTCCTGTCATCAAGAGAAGTCTTAGCCCAATCAACATGCATCTTCGAAGCTTTATCGACTGCATCTTGAGTTTGGGCGAGAGAAAGCATTGTTGGACCAATGATGAAACTTTGATCCACTGGGCTCATGTGTGGTTGTTGAACACCAATAGAAACCCATTCACCACCAATTAGGTTTCTAATGGAAGCTGAATCGAATGCTTCTGGGGCTGCTTGCCTTGCACGCTCAAAGGTGCTTGCGAAATCTGTTCCGCTTTTTAGTATTAGGTCCATAAGAGAGTAAAGCACAAAACTTTACTCAAACAAACACATCTATTCTTAGGTCACGAAATCGTCACCTAATGCTTATTTCTTACTAACCGTAATCTCTTCAGCAGCGATGCGGTTGGCCTTGAAAGTGTTGACCTCGGCATCATCTGGGTAACCGATCGCAATTCCGTAGACAAGTTTGTAACCCTTAGGTATATTGAACTCTCTATGGACAGCCTTAGGCCAGATAGCTACGGCTCCTTGAGCGCATGCACCTAATCCCTTGGCATGAGCACTGAGCATCAGGTTCTCTGCAAAGAGCCCGGCATCATTTGCTGCAAACACGGATAGACCTTTGTGAATGAAAACAAAGAGCTCAACTGGAGCATTGAAGAACTCATAGTTCTTAGCCCACTGCGCATCTCTAGCTTTCTTATCGCCTCTAGCAACACCCAGAAGACCGTAGAGTTCTTTACCAACTCGACGAGCTCTTGGCTGAAGTGATTTAGGGTATGGCTTCATGATGGGGTAATCACTTAGTGGCCATGCCTTCGGAGTAAGAAAGAACTTGATTTTGTCTTTCAAACTGCCACTGGTCATACCAGAGCCGACACTCCAACGCTCAAGCATGTCTTGAGAGATTCGATCTCTAACATCTCCAGATGCAACAGCAACCATGAAAGGTCTAGTGTTGCTCCAACTAGGTGCAGTTAGTCCATCTTCAATTAGTTCGTTAATTATGCTTGCATCCACTGGATCTGATTTGAATGAACGTGTGGTTCTGCGGCTAGCTAGGAACTCACTGAAATCTTTTGACTTGATCATGTTTCAAGGCTACCAATTCAATCTCTGGGTTAAATGAATTTGGGGTGACCCAAAAAGGCCACCCCAAACTCAACTGTGACTTATTAGCCGATTCTTGTGATTCGGCCGTCGGTTTTCATCTGAACAGGGCCATTGGCACTGTCTCTGATGATTGCCTGGCGGACAATAGTCTCGAGTACATCGCGAGTCTTTGCCTTAGCTAGGCCACCAAACATTGTGTATCCATCTCCACCAGCAACCATGAAGTCGTTGGTAGCGAGGGTGTATGACACTGTTCTGTTGTTTGGAACAGGAGTTCCATCAGTTAGTGTCACTGCAGTAACGCGTCCACTGTTTGGAGCAATCGCGGTATCGAAGGTGAACTTCAATCCTGATACCTGAGGGAAACGACCTCCACCGGTTGTAGCCTGTGAGACACCGTTCTCTAGAGCAGCCCAGACATCAGCACCGGTAATGGTTGTGGTTGCAGCAAAGTTTCCGAAAGGAAGAACTGTTGCAACGTCACCAACGGTGAGTGTGTAAGGACCAGAGCTGGTTACCTTCCAAGGAGTTGCACCTACGGTGAATCCTGGTTGGATGCTTGTCCAGCTTGGACGGATGATTGATGCATCGCTAGGAACGAATGTCTTAGCAGGAAGCATGTCTCGAAGGCCACCACCGTTAGTGATCGCAATCTGAGTTCCCATTGCACTTCTCAGTGAGTCAGCAACATAGTTACCTAGACCTGTTTCAACAGTTCTTTGGATTGCTGGAGTTCCACCGTTAGGAGCAACGTCAGAAATCTGACCAATGACTACGTTGTATGCAGAGCCAAGTTGAGCCTTGTAACCATCAATCATTGCAATTGCTGGCTGGTTCAAAGTTGTGCTTGCAAGAGCTGTACCTGCAACTGCAGTTACACGAGGAACAACAGCCTCAACTAGAGTTCCCATTGTCATCTTGCGTGCAGTGTCGACACAGGCGTGAATTCTGTTGTAAAGAGTTCCACCGTTTGGAACCTGTGCAACAGTCTTCTTGCCAACAACGCTTGCAAATCTAAGGTGGCTGTGACCACCTAGAACAAGATCAGATCCTTCTAGCAATGGAGCGATGTCTAGTAGACGACCCTCTGCTACACCAGTTTCTGCGTTGTTAGTTCCGTAACCCTCGTGAACAAGAGAAACAACCATGTCAGCGCCAGCATCTCTTGCAGCCTTGATAGCTGCTAGAACCTGGTTCTTTGTCGCTGGGCTTGCACCAAGAATGTCACCGATAGTGATGTTGCCTAGGTTGCCAGGGAAGACCACTTCAGAAGTTTCTGGAGTGTTCAAACCAACAACACCAAGGCTTATTCCACCACGGTTCACAATTGTCCACGGTGCACTCTTTTGACCCTTTGTGTTTGCTCCATCTAGTTGAGTCAAGCTTGAGTAGTTAGAAACAACCCACTTGAAATCTGATGCAGCAATCTGAGTGTTCAAAGTGCTCAACGGCTTGTCATGCTCGTGGTTACCAAAGGTAGACACGTCAACACCCATGAAGTTCATAGCTTTGACAGTTGGGATCTCATCAAACACTGTTGACAGTGGAGGAGAAGCACCAAAGTTGTCACCGCTAGAAACTACGAATGTTGCTGGAAGCTTTGCTCTGTCAGCTTCAAAGTTTGCAGCAATTACAGAAGCACCGCTTGTGTAAGTGTCAGTTCCTGACGCAGTTGTCTTTGAGTAATCAAGCGCACCGTGGAAGTCAGAGAATGAGTTGATCTGAACTTCTTTTACATCACGAATAGGTGCGGTGTTTACAAGAGCAACTAGTGGTCTTGAACCAGTGCCAGCAGAAACAGCAGGGATGTCTCCAACTGCAGTAACTGTGCCATCTACTTCAAGTGCATAGAAACCCTTACCGTTAGATGCAAGAGTCGCATCCTTCACACGGCCGATTGACTGAGGAATAACTGGAGCATCACCAAATGAAGCAACGCTTCCAGAAGTAGTAATCGCCCAGAAACCTTCACCAGATCCGCGAGCAACAACCTTGTTGTAGTTACCCTTTGGAAGCTTTCCATTTGTAACGCCACCAACACCGATAACAGTTCCTGTTGAAGTAACGAACCACATTCCCTTGCCTGATGCAGTAGCAGCAGCACCGATAACTCTCGAGTTAGTTACAGGTCCGTTGGTTTCGATTGCTGTTGCACCTGCTGATGCAGATACTTCACCCTTCGAACCAATTAGGTAGTAACCCTTACCGTTATATGAAGGCACGATAGCAACAGTCAGTGTGTTAAGCGCAGGCGCTGTAAGAGTTGCATCACCAAGAGCAACAACTCTGTTTCTTGGAGCAAGCAACCAGGCACCATTACCTGATGGTGTTGCCACAGAACCAAAGTAGGCAGAAGAGCTTGGCTGAATTCTGTTGAACTGACCGGTAGTTGAACCGAGGTTTCGGCTATACCCTCTGCTGTCAATTCCAAAGAAACCTGACTTGGCAGCCCCTGGCTCAACTGAAGTTGAAGCAGTTGATCCTGCTCCAAAGCCAATTGAATTAACTGCAAATACTTTGAATGCCGCTGCGCTTGTTCCAATAGCTGGCACGAATGCGCTCTTTTGGTTCCCATCGACAGCAGTTGTGCAGGTACCCAACCCACCGCTAACGATGTATCTAGAAATAGGAGTGTTGCCATCGCTTGCAGGAGCTGACCAAGTTACGGTGAAGCCTCCTTCAGCTGGGACAACGGAGACATTCTGCGGAGCACCAGGAACCGCGAATGTAATAGATGCAGTTGCGCTGTGTGGGGATACAGCCAAGGCAACTAATAGAAGGGACGATGCGAAAAGTGAAACGAATTTTGAATTTGTCTTCATGAGCCAGATTTTACTCTTTAGGTCCGACCTGAATCGCGGAATGGGCTTTCAGCCCTCTAAGTTCGCGCTAATGTCGCCTAACGTTTTCGTTATGTTTACGAAAAAGAGCCTAGACAGGCTTTAGCCGTGAAGCTTACGAAGCTCAACCTTACGGTTACAGGCCTTAGAGCCCCAGGCTGCCAGGTCCTTAGCTTCCTCTTCCGAGTCGGCTGAGATGATCCAGAAACCAGACATAAATTCAGAAAGGCTGTGCAGGGGACCATCAGTTGTTTGACCAAGAGACTTACGGTTATCAATAACACTTGCAGAACTTGGGTCTTCAATACCGCAGGCCATAATGAGCTGACCTTTATCTCTTAGGTGATCGTTGAATTCATCGATTGCTGCCATCTCATTAGAGTCAGCAGAGTTGCTTCTGTCATCTATTACTGCAATTAGAAATCTCATGACGAACCTTTCAAATAGAACAAAAGTATTCTAGCCAAGCACTCCTCTAATAAACCAAATAGTTCAGCGGCTATTCTTGGCTAATGGCAAGAGTTGCAAAAACCAAGGGAGGCTTTCCTCCGAAGATTTGTGTGACCTGCAAGAAGCCTTTTGAATGGCGTAAGAAGTGGGAAAGAGATTGGGACAACGTTATGTATTGTTCCAAGAAATGTAAAGCAGCATGATCTCAAGAATCATCTACATTCCATTTGACCATCTCAACATGAGCCATGGTGCTCTTGCTAAAGCGAACCCAAAGACTGATCTTGTTGTTCTAATTGAGAGCAAGAGAATGGTCACTGGAAGAAATTGGCATAAGGAACGCTTGTTCTTCATGATTTCTTCCGCTAGACACTTTGCTAAAGAGCTAGAGACACAAGGCTTCCAAGTTCAATACATCAAAGCAGACACAACTATTGCTGGACTAGAGAAAGCAAAGAAGTCTTTAGGCAAAGACGTACCTATTATTTGTGCCGAACCATCTTCAATAAAGCAGTTTGAAGCATTGCAAGAGTTCGGTGTTGACTTTGTGCCTAATGATTTCTTTCTTACCCCAAGGGATCTCTTTAGAGATTGGGCCTCCAAGCAAAAGTCTTTTGTCATGGAGAACTTCTATCGTTTACAAAGAAATCGATTAGGGATTCTTGTTGAAGACGGTAAACCAGTCGGTGGTCAATGGAACTTTGATCAAGACAATAGATTGCCACCGCCAAAGAACTACACCTGGCCCGCCTATCTCGAACAGACTAGAGATGAAATAGATGTTGAAGTTGCTAAAGAACTAAATCACGAACTAGCCACTACTTGGGCAACAACTAGGGCAGGTGCTTTAGCTCAACTGCAACACTTCCTGAAATATCACATGGATGCCTTCGGCCCTTATGAAGATGCTGTTGCTAAAGACAACTGGGCGATGCACCACTCCTTGATCAGTCCTTATCTAAACAATGGACTAATCCATCCTTCCGAAGTTATTGCAGAAACCATCAAGGCCTATAAAAAGAATGACTATGCAATTCAGTCTGTTGAGGCTTTCGTAAGGCAAGTAATTGGCTGGCGTGAATACATCAATGGAATGTATTGGTTCTTAGGTTACGAATACAGAGAAGCCAATGCTCTGAAAGCAAATAGAACACTGCTCACTGTCTTCAAGAACTCTCAAGCAACAAAGATGAATTGTGTTCAAGGTGTAGTTGCAGATATAGAAAAGAGAGCTTGGACTCATCACATTCCAAGACTGATGATTCTAAGTAACCTTGCTTTGATCACCGGAGTAAATCCTCAGGAGTTTCTTGACTGGATGAGAGAGAACTTTATTGATGCATCAGAGTGGGTGATGGTTCCTAACATCATTGGCATGGGGACATACGCTGATGGTGGCAAGCTCATGACTAAGCCATATCCTGCTGGTGGCGCATACATCTCTCGCATGACTGAGTTCTGCAAAACATGTGTCTATGACCCTAAGAAGAGATCAGGAGATGACGCTTGTCCTTTCTCAACTCTTTACTGGGACTTCTTAGATAGACATCGCGAAACATTCAAGATGAATCACCGCATGGCTCAACAGCTCAAAGGTTTAGACCGTTTATCTGACCTGGATGAACTTAGAGATAGAGCCAAGTTTGTCCTAAAGGGCCTAGATAAAGGAAACATCTAGAACAACATCCTTTAGAGGAGTAGGCTTGAGATATGCAAGCAAAGCCTCTCCTGATCTTTGACGGTGACTGTGGCTTCTGTACGTCGGCAACGAACTTCATTCTCAAACACACTTCAACGCCTATTGAGGCAACACCTTTTCAGTTCATAGATCCAACAGTTCATGGACTAACTCTTGAGCAAGTAACAGCCAAGGTTTATCTAGTAGTTGATGGCAAGAACTATGCAGGGCATGAAGCCTTTGCAAACCTATTCAAGATTCAAAACAACATTCTTTTGAGAGCCATTGGCAATTTGATACTTATTCCACCTTTTGTTTGGCTAGCTAAACCTGGTTATGCATTAGTTGCTAAGTATCGCCAAAAGCTACCTGGCGGAACACCTGCCTGCAAGATGCCTAGGTAGATACCAATAGAAACGGGGGTTTTAGTCAGTATGGATACAGTTACAGCATGAAACTTTTTGTAAAGCTCCTGATTGCCTCATTCGTACTGTTTGCTTACGCACCAATTAGTTCCAGTTCAGCAGATGTCAATGACTTCTCCTTTGAGAGCTTTGATGCAACGTATGAGATTTCAGTTAATGAAGCCGAAGATAAAAGACCAGAGATGATTGTCACTGAAAAGCTGGTGGCAGTATTTCCAATGGTTGAACAAAACCGTGGCATTAGAAGAAGTATTCCTCTAAAGAGTTACCAACTCTTCCCAGGTCAAATTGAAGTTGTATCAATAACAGATGAATCAGGTAAGCCAAGAGAGTTTGAACAAACCACTGACGCTGAGTTTCTCAATTTGGCAATCAAATCCAGTGATGACTCTTATGTATTTGGTAAACAAACCTATGTAATCAAATACAAACAGAACTGGATTCTCAGTAACTTTGAGAGCGGTGAAGGAACCAATAAGGTCAGCGAGTTTTACTGGGACATAAACGGTAACGGTTGGCTACAGAGCTTCGGTCGAGTTTCTGCAACAGTAATTCTTGACCCAGTCCTTGCAGCAAACGTAGTTCCTAAATCAATGCGTTGCTATGAAGGTAACTTCGGATCGACTGGATCTTGTAAGGTCACTCAACCTAGTGAGAATACATATGTATTTACCTCAACTGACCTGAAGCCAACCGAAACTCAAACAGTTGCGATTGGATTCAAGTCTGGTGTTGCCAATGTTGACGGCCCGCAGGCAGTGGAGAGTTCTGGCTTCCTAGGATTCATCCTGGCTCTCATTGTTCTAATTGCCATCATGGTCTGGGCCGTTTCCTATCGAGTTACTAAATTGAAAGACCAAGACGAAGCTCCATTCATAGTTCCGCAGTACCAGCCACTTAAGGAACCCGATTTAGCTATTGCGGCAGTTGTTGCTAGAAAGCAAGGACACCTTCATCAAGCCAGTGTCATTGAATTAGCAATCAAGAAACTTATTGAGATTGAAGAAGTCGCTGATTCAAAGAAGAGCGCATTCATTCTTAGAAGAACCTCTGAGCAAACAACGAACAAAAATCAGCTCGCAGTGTTGTCTACCCTTGGCCTTGCAACTGCTGGGGCAGAAGTAAATCTCTCAGCAGACATGGATGAGAAAGAACAAGCAAGGCTCTCTAATGATCTCTTGAAGTTGAAAGCTACTTTTGTTCGTCAGGCTAGCTCATCTGGTTACTTCAGAAAGAGAGCACTAGGGGTTCCTGCACTTGTTTTTGTTGGTGTAATGGCGGCCATTGCGGCACTTTTCTTCTTTGCTGCTCGAGTGGATTCCGAGAGCGTTTCTTTCTTCACACTTATTCCCCTCCTCTTCACCCTCCCTTACATAGCGGTTTACTGGGTGATTCTTTCCAAGAAGTCTCTAACTACCAAAGGATCAGTTGTTGAAGACCACGTCAAAGGCATGGCTGTTTATATCCAACTTGCCGAGCAGGACCGCTTGGCTTTCCTTCAGTCACCTAAGGGAGCTTCACTCAAAGCTTCTGAAGTTGAAGGAAAGAGTGTCTTGAAGCTGTATGAAGAGATACTTCCTTGGGCCATTTTGCTTGGTCTTCACAAGCAATGGAATAGTGTTCTGAATAATCTTTATGAAAAAGATGGAACACCAACATGGTTTGTTGGAGCTCCAGTGTTCTCACAGAGTTTCTCGAACTTAGATCAGGTTCTGAATCAATCACTAAGCGTTGATTCATCTGGTGGCAGTGGTGGTGGGGGATCAGCCGGTGGCGGCGGAGGCGGCGGTGGAGGTGGGGGAATCTAGATCACTTCTTGTATGCAAGAAGTTTTTCTAGTTCTCCAAATATCTCAAGCGCAGCTGCTGTTCCAGTTCCACTGACAATCTCTTTACCTTCAGGTGAAGTCAGTGTGATCTCAACAGTTGAGTCCATTGTCTCTTCAACTCTTCTATGCATGTCCTTATGAAGAGGTGCATGCAGCAATCCACCACGGGTGCGCTCTGCTTTTATTTCTAATGTTCCGTCAGGTCCAGTAACTTTCCAGAACACATGACTGTCATCGACTCTGAGTTCTAGTTCTTTAGCACCGTTATAGGTTGTCCAGCTGTATAGCTTTCCTTCATGCATCATTCCCATAATGAATCCTCTAAAGGACTTACCAATCCAAGGAATGATTGCACATGATGCAATAAGAGATGTCTCGTTGTTGAAATCAAAGTGATTGGTTTGCATCCAGATATATCCAGAAGGGAAACCCTTACCCCAATCTGTTTCTATGTAACCTTTGCCTTTAGAGAAAGTCTGTTCTTTGCCTTCAACTTTTAGGGTTCCTTCTAGTTGATGCCCAAAGCTAACAATGCCGTGGAAGCATTCCATGAATGGAACTAGTCCATACCAGCCCATGATGCCTGGACTTCTAAGGGTTACTGGCCATGGAATAAAAGGTGTGGTTATCTTGATGGTTCCCTGTAATTGAGGAAGATCCAGCCTCACTTCAGTTTCACTGAAGAAGTTGTTGCCTATTTGAACTTCAAACTTGTCAGTTGATGCTTTGAACTCAGAGATATCAAAGGAGTGAAACCAGCTACGACCTGTTGAGCCATCTAATACTTGAATGAAAGCCTCATCATGGTTTTGCCGTTCATCGCTATCTGCTTTATCGATGCCTTTGAAAATGCCAGGGATTACTGCCCAGCGTTGAGAAAGATCAGCTGAAACTAACTTCACATACCAGCCCTCGAAGAAAGGGCTTCCCTTGCCTTTACCGTGGAAGGCTTCAGGATGCCTTACTCCTTCAAGGAAACTTAGTGGGCTCTGCATACTTTGATGCTATCTCCTCAAAGAGGTGGGTTAACCTTGATGCATGAAACCTTTCCAACTTTCCAAAGAAGTAGCAGCCGCATTAGATGCAGGTAAGCCTGTTGTGGCCCTTGAATCAACCATCATCTCCCATGGCTTACCAAGACCTCAGAACCTAGCTGCAGCTATTGAGTTTGAGAACATTCTTAGAGAACAGGGAGTTACTCCTGCAACTATTGCAATCCTTGATGGTGTTCCACAGATTGGTTTGGATTCAGTTGGTGTTGAACGTATTGCCAATGAAGATCTAGCAAAGGCAAGCGTTAGAGATATTCCTATTCTTGCGGCCCGCAAAGAAAGTGGTGCAACAACCGTTGCTGCTACCGCTCATCTAGCTTCACTTGCAGGCATTCGTGTTTTTGCTACTGGTGGTTTAGGTGGAGTTCACCGAGGAGCTAACACTACCTTTGATGAGTCAGCTGACCTTTCTACTCTTGCAGTTACTCCAATCACTGTTGTTTGTGCGGGTGTGAAATCAGTTCTAGATATCTCAGCAACTCTAGAAAGAATTGAATCACTTTCAGTTCCAGTTATTGGTTGGCAGACAAAAGAGTTCCCTGCTTTCTGGTTGAACAGATCTGGTTTACAAATCGACTGGTCACTAGACACAACAGATCAGATTGCTCAGGCAATGAAATCTCAAGATGAACTAGGACATAACCAAGGAATCGTTATTGCTAATCCAATTCCACTAGAACTGCAGTGGGATCCAGCAGAACACGATCGTGTTCTTCAGATTGCATTCAAGGCAGCAGATGCTGCTGGTGTTCACGGTAAAGCTGTTACTCCTTTCCTACTTGGCTTCATCGTTGAAGAGTCAAAGGGTAGAAGCCTTGAAGTAAATCTTGATCTTGCTAGAAACAACGTCAAGCTCGCAGGTCAAATTGCAACTTCTTGGGCAAGGATCTAGTAGTGGTAAATGTCTTAGTCATCGGCGATGTCATTGATGACATCATCGTTGTGCCGAGTGAACCAATTAGGGCAAATACAGACACAGACTCGAGTATTAGCCAGACCCTAGGTGGCTCTGCGAGCAATATCGCCTGCTGGGCAGCGAGCCTAGGTGCAGATGTAACCTTTTTTGGTTGCGTCAACAGTAAAGATGAAAAGCGCGTCATTGATCAGTTTGCGCAATACAACGTGCAGGCAGCTTTGCAGCTAAGTGATAAACCAACAGGTTCACTGGTTGTGCTTGTTGATGGCGAAAATAGAAGCATGCTCACAGATCGCGGGGCAAACAGAGAGTTGGACATTGCAAAGTTGGTGTGGCCATTTTTCAATACCGTCGACTACGTGTTTATCTCTGGTTACACATTCTTCGGCAGAGAGATTCTAGAAATCAAAGATTTGATTTATGAAGCCCAACAAGGTGGAGCAATGGTGCTAATCGATCCAGGCTCAGCCGGTTACATCAAGGACTTTGGTGTTGAGGTTTTCAAGGAAGCAATTTACTCGGCAGATGTATTGATTCCAAATAGTGAAGAGTTTGAATTACTTGGAACATCGCTAAGCCCAATAACGATTGTTAAAAAGGGTAGTGCTGGAGTTGATGTTTATGCCGAAGGCATTTTGATGAAGTCTTACGAGGCTGAAAAAGTTGAAGCGATAGATCCAACCGGAGCCGGCGATGCTTTTTCAGGTGCACTAGTCGCATCTCTAGCTAATGGAAAAAACTTAAAGGAAGCAGTAGAAATAGCTATAGCAACAGCTGCCAAAGCAGTTACTACTATTGGTGCCCGCCCTCAGCTTTGAATCTTTCGATAGCTTCGTCAATTAGACGCTGAGCTTCGTCCTTACCTGCCCACTTACCAACCTTGACCCACTTGCCTGGCTCTAGATCTTTGTAGTGAGTAAAGAAGTGCTCAATCTCATCTTTGGTCTGCTGAGGAACATCGTTGATGTCCTGAATGTGAGCCCAACGCTTGTCCTTGACTGGAACACAAAGGATCTTCTCGTCGATGCCGCCATCATCTTCCATAGGCAAGACACCAACTGGTCTAACCTCAACTACTACTCCTGGGAATAGTGGGAATTCAAGAAGGACCATTGCATCTAATGGGTCTCCATCGCCACCTAGGGTGTTGTCAAAGTATCCATAGTCAACTGGATAGACAAAAGGTGTGAACAGTACACGGTCCAGACGGACACGGCCTGACTCATGGTCAACCTCATATTTGTTACGGCTTCCACGAGGAATCTCGATGATGGCGTCAATAGACATGCTTCTCCTAAATAGGCTAGATACATAAAGAATACCGAAAGGCGACAATGTCCGAGCGACCTAGGCTAAGCCCAGCCATGGCTGATGTTCGCCGTGCTGTTCGGAATAGCTGGACTGATCTCAACCTATATAAGGGAAGCACGATTGCCGTTGCCTGCTCCGGAGGAGCAGACTCACTTGCTCTGGCCAGTGCTGCTCTATTTGAAGGTAATCGAGCAGAGATCAAAGTCATTGCCGTGATCGTCAATCACAATCTTCAAGAAGGTTCTATGGAGGTGGCTCTAAGAACTAAAGGAGTGCTTACGGAGATTGGCTTTGATGTTGTGGAGATTATGGATGTAGTTGTCCAACAGAGCTCCTTAGGAATGGAAGCAGCTGCAAGAAATGCTCGCTATGGAGCGCTTACGGAGTTTGCGAATAAACACAATGCTTTAGTCACAATGCTTGGTCACACACTAGATGATCAAGCAGAGACAGTTTTGCTTGGTTTAGCTAGAGGATCAGGTGCTAAATCAATCGCTGGGATGCCAGCACTTTCTCCTGACGGCAAGTACCTTCGCCCACTACTTGGAATTACAAGAAAAGAAACAGTTGCTTATTGTGAAGATCTAGGACTTGAGTATTGGTCTGATCCTCAGAACCTCGACACCAAGTTCTCCAGAGTCAAAGTGAGACTAAACGTCTTACCTGTGCTTGAAGAAGAACTAGGTCCTGGTATCGCTAGCGCTCTTTCAAGAACCGCTGAGATTCTGCAGGATGATCTTGAATACCTAGAGGCTCAAGCAGCTGAAGCCTTCAGCTCGGTTGCGAAGACTACGAACAACTCAGTCGTTATTGATACCGAAGGTTTGGAAAAGCTACCTAAAGCGCTAGCAACAAGGGTGATTCACAAATCTCTTTCCCTATTGGGTACAGAACCGGCCAAGGTTCAGATTGACTCCGTTATGGAGCTGGTAACTAATTGGCATGGTCAAAAACCTTTGACCCTTCCCTCCGTTAGAGTAGAGCGAAAGGGCAAAGAGATTATTCTCAAAAGCACTAAAACTATGAAGCCAGGAGCATGCTAGGTGAACCTCGATAAGGTCCAGAAGGACATCACTAAGGTCTTAGTAACCGAAGAACAAATCGCTAACCGTATTGAAGAGTTAGCTCGTGAGATTGAAAACAAGTATGAGGGTAAAGATCTGCTGCTTGTTGGAGTTCTAAAAGGTGCAGTCATGTTCATGGCAGACATCTCAAGAGCCATTCAATTACCAGTGACCATGGACTGGATGGCAGTTTCTTCCTATGGTTCAGGAACCAAGTCTTCAGGAGTTGTAAGAATCCTCAAAGATCTAGATGCAGATGTACTAGGCAAGAATGTCCTAATTGTTGAAGACATCATCGACTCAGGCCTAACCCTGTCATGGCTAATGAGCAACCTAAAGGCTCGTGGAGCAGCTTCTGTTGAAGTTGTTACCTTACTTCGTAAGCCAGATGCCGCAATGGTTGAGGTTGAAGTTGCCTGGGTGGGCTTTGATATACCTAATGAGTTTGTTGTCGGTTACGGCCTTGACTATGCAGAGCACTACCGAACATTGAAGGATGTAGGGGTTCTAGCCCCAGCTGTTTACAGCTAAATATTCGTCCACTCAACAAAGATTGCCATGCTATTATTTCGACAGTATTGAAATTGTTGCAAAAGGGGGACAGTGAAAAATCAGTCAATTCACATCAAGAGCAAATCTACTTTTCGTGCCTTAGTTGTTGCGATAACCACACCTCTGCTGGTGTTGGGCCTAAGTGGCTTTATCACCCTGAATGGAAACCAACTAATTGGCGGCCTTCAGAACCGAAAGTACTGGCTAGACGGCTCTGTAAATTCAACTCTCGAGTCGAAGATCTATTCTGCAAAATGGCTTTGGGGGAATGCAACGCCAAAAATTTCTCTGAATAAAACACTAACTAAATCACAGGCGCAAATCCTCATATATGAAAGTTCAACAATAATTGAACAAAGCATTTGTGGCCTAGCCATTCCCACTGATTCGAATTTAGTCGCAGTAAATTTCTGGGCACAGAACTGGAGTAGGGGAAAAATCTTATTAGCGGACGAGGTCAGAGTGAATGGGGCTCCTTGTGTCAATGGGCTAGGCATCGTTACCCATGAATTCGGGCACCTGTTCGGACTATTTCACTCGGACCAAACCCAGTCAATCATGCGAGAAGACGTCTTTCGAGTGAATTTCTTTGGGCCCAAGCAGGACGACATAGATGGAATAAATGAAATTTACAAATGACACCTTCAAAGAGAAAAATACAATGACTAAACGACTTCCAAAATTAGCAATAGTTGGTCTAACCTTGACATTGTTATCCGCTTGCGCTGGGACTCCGGAAGCTCAAGTTGAACTGCAAAAGCCTGGAAATATTGTCGCAAGTTCAATTCCGACTCTGGCAACTTTGGCTGGAATCGAAACAAATCCTCATAAATATCTAGATCCGCAACTAAATCCGGACGTTCTTGGAGCTGTCGAAGGACAGTTGACCGCTGTTGACTATACCCAAATTGATTTGGCCACCGATGAAAACTCGGCAGTATTAGGCCGCTTGGCTCAGAGTGTAATGACACTGAGAGTAACAAAGAGCACATTTGATGTACCGGAAGTCATAACCGTCAGCACAAGCGGAGGTTACCTTCCAACAACAACGTTGGGCATCCTCGGCCGACCATCTGGAGAATTCGGCGAAAGGGGTGTAATTGAATACGAAACATTAGGCGGGTCCAGGCCTCCGGTCAAGGGCGACCACGTTATCTTGTTTCTTAGAGTCGCTGGCGAGAGCGTTTCCTCTAATGCGACTTACACAGTAGCTGGGGCGTCATACGGCAGATTCACGTTAGATCCAGCCACCGATAGGTTCTCTAGACAAATGCAGTTTCATGGAGATGACAGCCTGTTTGAACGTGAGGGCATAGTTAAGGCCTTCAACTAGTATTTTGATTCTGGCAAAAGAAAGCCGTCCGTTAATCTCTCTGCGAACAAGGCAAATTGGGGGGTTCAAGTGACCCTAAGGGCTTGTAGCCTAGTACTTGGTCTTGTTGTATTAGGAAGGTAGGGGCTTAGCCTCTTATATGAAATCACGCAAACTTTTTAGAGGTCCATTTTTCTGGATTTTTGTTGCTCTAGCAGTGCTAACCATTGGCTTGAACTCATTTAACACAACTGGCTTCCAAAGAGTGGACACTTCTGTGGGACTTGAGTTCATTGAAAGTGGAACTGCCAAGTCTGTACTCGTTATTGAGAATGAGCAGCGCGTTGATGTTGTCCTGAACACCGCTGATGTGAAGTATGGCGACAAGATCCAGTTCTTCTATGTGACCCCTCGTGGCACACAGGTTGCCACAACAATTTCTGAAGCAGCGCTTAGCGATGGTTTCAACGATCAGGTAACCAGCACCCCTTGGTATTTACAACTGCTGTTCACCATTCTGCCTTTCCTACTTATCTTTGGTTTGTTCTGGTTCCTAATGGCCGGTGCTCAAGGTGGCAACAGCAAGGTTATGCAGTTCGGTAAGTCGAGAGCCAAGCTATACAACAAGGACATGCCGAAGGTTACCTTCGCTGATGTTGCTGGTGTTGATGAAGCTATTGAAGAACTTCTTGAAGTTAAAGACTTCCTAAAGGAACCTCAGAAGTTCCAAGCAGTTGGAGCAAAGATTCCTAGAGGTGTATTGCTATACGGTCCTCCAGGAACAGGTAAGACTCTGCTTGCTAAAGCAGTAGCCGGTGAAGCTGGAGTTCCTTTCTTCACAATTTCAGGTTCTGACTTTGTTGAAATGTTTGTTGGTGTTGGTGCTTCTCGTGTTCGTGATCTATTTGAGCAAGCTAAGCAAGCATCTCCAGCGATTATCTTCGTCGATGAAATTGATGCAGTTGGTCGTCAGCGTGGAGCTGGTGTTGGTGGCGGTAATGATGAGCGCGAGCAGACACTTAACCAGTTGCTAGTTGAGATGGATGGTTTTGATTCAAAGACCAACGTTATTTTGATTGCAGCTACTAACCGTCCAGATGTTCTAGACCCTGCGTTATTGCGTCCTGGTCGATTCGATAGACAAGTTGGAGTTTCTGCTCCAGATCTAATTGGTCGCGAACAGATTCTAAAAGTTCACGCTAAGGGTAAGCCGGTTGCAGCAGATGTTGATCTAGCAACTGTTGCTAGAAGAACTCCTGGTTTCACTGGTGCAGACCTAGCAAACGTTTTGAACGAAGCTGCTTTGCTAACCGCTCGTTTGGGTGAGAAGCAGATTACTAACTCAACACTTGATGAATCAATAGATCGTGTTATCGGAGGACCTGCAAAGAAGACCCGTCTGATGCAGGACACCGAAAGATTGAACACTGCTTATCACGAGGCAGGTCACGCACTTGTTGCTGCTTCAATGAACAACAGCGATCCAGTTTCTAAGGTAACAATCTTGCCTAGAGGGAGAGCACTTGGTTACACCATGGTTCTTCCACTTGAAGATCGTTACTCAGTAACTCGTAATCAACTACTAGACCAGATTGCTTATGCAATGGGTGGACGTGTTGCTGAAGAAGTAGTCTTCGGTGATCCAACTACTGGTGCTTCTAATGACTTCGAGAAGGCAACATCTATTGCTAAGGCAATGGTTATGCAATATGGAATGTCTAGCCTGGTTGGCTCTGTTGCATATGGCACTGCTGGTGAAGTCTTTATCGGTAGAGACATGGCTAGCACTAAGGAATACAGCGATGTCACAGCAGAGAACATCGATAAGGAAATTAGAGCAATCCTTGATGCAGCTCACGATGAGGCTTACAAAGCCATCAACCTAAACCGCAAGGTCTTAGACACCATGGCAAAAGAGCTAATGGAAAAAGAGACTTTGAACGCTGAAGAGATTGCAGTTATCTTCAAGTCAGTGAAGAAGCTTCCTAAGCGTCCACAGTGGCTATCAAAGAAGACCAGACCAAAGCCTAAGCAGGGCCCTATTGCTATTCCAACTAAGGGCTCAACTGCTTCTAAGAAGGCAGAGGCCTCAAAGGCTGAAGCGAAGAAGCCTGCTACTAAGAAGCCAGCAAGAGCTAAAAAGGCTTAGTCAATGGTTGACGCCGAGAGAATCAAAGCAGCTGTTGTTGAGTTGATTTCGGCTATCGGTGAAGACCCGAACCGTGAAGAACTGAAGGCAACTCCACAGAAGTTTGCTGATGCTTATAAAGGTTTCTTCGCAGGTGTCGGAGTAAATCCTTTGGATGCATTGAGTGAAACCTTTCCTGCTGAGCACAACGATGTTGTCATTCTCAAAGACATTGAGTTAGTAAGTATTTGTGAACATCACCTACTTCCTTTCACAGGGGTTGCCCACATCGCTTATCTACCTAATGATCGAGTAATTGGTTTAGGAAGATTACCTAAGCTCGTTGAGATTCTTTCTGCTAGACCTCAGTTACAAGAGAACCTAACTGCTCAAATTGCTGATGCATTAGAACAGGGTCTTGGAACTAGGGGAGTTGTTGTTGTGATTGAGGCAAGACATCACTGTGTTGCATCTCGTGGAGCAAGACAACCTGAAGCTAACACTGTGACTATGGCTACCCGTGGTGAATACGGTGAAGCAGCAGCTAGAACCGAAGTAATGGCTCTAATCGCGAAATGAAATACAACCCAACTGCACCTAAGGTAAGACCACTTGTAATGGGTGTGTTAAACACAACACCGGATAGTTTCAGTGACGGTAATCAATTCCTTGCTCTACAAGCAGCTATCGATCATGCAAAGTTATTGCAAATCAGTGGTGCAGACATTATTGATGTTGGTGGAGAGTCAACAAGACCGGGAGCCATTCGTATATCTGTTGAAGAAGAACAGGAAAGAGTTCTACCTGTCATCGCCAAGATTGTTGATGAAGATTTAGGTTGTGCTATTTCTATTGACACCATGAACTCTGAAACTGCTCTTGCTGCTGTATTACTTGGAGCAACTATCATCAACGATGTTTCCGGCGGTCTTGCTGATGAGAACATGTTTAAAGTTGCTGCTGAAACAAAAGCGACCATAGTTATTTCTCACTGGCGTGGACACTCTAATGTCATGGACACCATGAACTCATATGCAGATGTTGCAGTTGAGGTTGCTAATGAACTCAAAGAAAGAGTTGAAGTAGCAGTTGCTGCTGGTGTTGAAAGATCAAAGATTGTTATTGACCCAGGTCTTGGCTTTGCTAAAGACATGAAGCAGAACTGGCAACTAGTTGCAAGACTTGATGAACTAGAGAAGCTAGGTTTACCAATCCTTGTTGGTGCCTCAAGAAAGAGGTTCATTGCAGGGGCTCTAGATCAGGAAGAGCCTAACTCTGTCTCTCATGAGAGAAGGGATGTTGCTACCGCTGTTCTAACTGCTCTACTTATGCAGAGAAAGCTATGGGGAGTTAGGGTCCACAACGTCCTTGCTACAACCGATGCAATAAGCATTGTTGGGGCTTTGCATGAGGGTGAAGCAGACAAGAGCTCTTCCTAGGGCAGAATTGACCTATGCGCCACAAGATAACCATCACCGGACTTAGAGTCTTCGCGCACCATGGCGTATTTGATTTTGAGAGACAAAACGGCCAAGACTTCTATATAGATGCGAGTATCTGGGTTGATGGCGATAAGGCAGCCTTTTCAGATGATCTCAATCACACAGCTCACTACGGTGACCTTGCTAAGGGCCTAGTTGAACTAACTAAGAACAACCCGGTTGATTTACTAGAGACCTTGGCTCAAAGACTTCTTGATTACGCATTGAACTTCGGTGGTGGCAAAGTCCTCAAGGCAAAGATCACCGTTCATAAACCAGGTGCACCTATTCCTTATGAGTTTGAGGATGTCAGCATCACGGTCAAGGCTAAGCGAGAGAACTAATGACAGTTGCTGTCATAGCTCTTGGAAGTAATTTAGGTCAGCGTCGCAAGTGGTTAGTCAAAGCCCTTGCCCTTATCTCAACCACACCGGACATCTACCTGACTGACATATCCCCAGTAGTTGAATCTAAAGCACTGACATTAGCTGGGGTTGATTCATCAAAGCCTAGATTCCTAAACTGCGTGGCTGAAATAGAGACACCTCTCAAGCCTGAGCAATTGCTAAAAGCCCTTCAGGCAATTGAGCAAAAGTTAGGTAGAAAGCGCAAAGAGCGCTGGGGCGATAGAAACATTGATATAGACATCATTACCTATGGCAATACTCACTTCAGATCTCCTGATTTAGTTATTCCTCACCCAGAGGCTAAGAACAGATCATTTGTGATTGTTCCTTGGTATCTAATGAATCAGAAAGCAGAACTTCCTGGAGTTGGCAGAATAGAGAAGTTAGCTGAAGTTTATGTAGATCAGGTGAAACTCAATTGAAACCAATCAGTCCTCTAATGATTGCTCTAGTAGCAATTGCGTCAGCTGTTGTTGGTTTTGGTTACAGCACCTGGGCTGTCAACAATGGTCTTGAAGTTCCAATCAGTGGAGCAACCCTTGCTCTTTCGACTGCATTGATTGCCGTGATACTAATCGGTCTTGCTGTTCCTATCTGGAAATACAAGAAGAACCTACTCAAAGCTGCAACACCAAACAGGTTGCTTCCCGTGAACCCGTTCTATGCATTCCGCGTTCTTCTAATCTCTAAAGCAGCAGCAATCACCGGTGCACTATTCATTGGTTGGCATGCTGGAGTTTTACTCAAGCAGTTCACTGCTCCAGTTGTTGTTCCAGAAGCAACAACTCTAAACATCACAGCATTAGCTGCAGCATTACTTCTATTGGTTGTTGGTTTTGTTGTTGAGCAAGTATGCAAACTACCTAGTGATAAGAAGAAAGATGACTAGTCGTCTGAACGTTGCTGTCATTGGAGCAGGACCAGTAGGTCTAGCCATTGCCAAAGCCATCTCAGATGCAGGACATTCCTTAATGGCGATAGCAACAACAGATCCAGCCAGAGCAGAGCAGGTTAGTGCTGTTCTGCCTGGAGTTTCAATCAAGCCCGTTATCGATGCAGTTGCTCAAGTTGATTTAGTTATCTTGGCAATACCAGGAACTGAAATAGAGAAACTAGTTTCTGGTTTAGTAAAGACAGAGTCTTTTGCAAGAGGACAACTAGTTGCACACACTTCACCTGATTACGGTTACGAAGTATTTGATGAAGCTCTATCGCTAGGTGTTGTTCCGATGGCTATTCATCCAGCAATACGTTTTACCGGTATTGCATCAGTTGATAGAACAAGACTTATGGATTCTTACATTGCCGTTGATTCACCAAAGGCAGTGTTACCAGTTGTTCAAACTCTTGCTATTGAGTTAGGTGGGGAACCGGTTCATGTTCCTATTGAAGCAAGAGCGAAATACGCTGAAGCGATATCGGTTGCTTCATCTTTCACTTCATTGATTGTTGGGCAAGCTATTACTTTGCTTGAAGATGCGAACATCGATAAGTCAAGACAGATTCTTTCTGGCATCATGAGATCTGCTTTAGAGGAATCGCTTAGAAGTGCTGTTGTTGAGATTGACCCAGCAGATTTACTAGAAGGCGAAAACGATTGAAGTTAGTTGAAACCGTAAGTGAATTGCAGAGTGAAATCTCTCAGGCTAAAGCTCTAGGTAAAACTGTAGTCTTTGTTCCAACCATGGGAGCTCTGCACGAAGGTCATCTATCTCTAATTGAAGAAGGCAATCAGATTCAAGATGCCTTTGTTGTGCTCAGCATCTTTGTGAACCCAACACAGTTCGGTAAGGGCGAAGACTTTGATAGATACCCAAGAACTCTTGAAAGTGACATCAAGGCCCTAGCAGCACTAACAAATCCGCCGGCTCTTTTGTTTGTCCCAAGTGTTGAGGAAGTTTATCCAGCAGGATCTGCAGCTGAACCAAAACCAAGAGCTGGGGCTCTAGGAACTGTTTTTGAAGGAGTAGCTAGACCTGGACATTTTGAGGGAATGCTCCAGGTTGTTTCTTGGTTCTTTGAAGTGGTCAAGCCTCAGGTTGCGGTCTTTGGGGCTAAGGATGCTCAGCAGCTGTTTCTAATCAAGCGAATGGTCCATCGAGAATTCAATGACTCCATCGAGATCATTGAGGCAATGACTGTTAGAGAAGATGACTATCTCGCTAAATCCAGTAGGAATAGGTTCTTATCTAAAGAAGGTAGAAGCTTTGCTCCTACGCTGTTTAGTACCTTGATGCAGGTTCAGGGGAGCATTTCAGAAGGTGAGAAACCATCGGTTGCTTTAGCTGAGGCTAGTAGCGCTCTGGATAGTCCACCGCTGGCTAAACTTGATTATCTAGCGCTAGTTGATAAGAGTACCTTTTCACCAATAAGCGACGGGTTCCATGGCGAAGTCCAGTTACTTGTTGCTGTTGTGGTGGAGAGTGTTCGACTTATTGACAACATAACTTTCTATATTCAGGAGCCGGCATGACCGACGAACAATTAGCCCCAATGGAAGACGAACAGGATCTACCAGAACAGATCGCTATTCGTATGGCTAAGCGTGAGCGCATCCTTGCTTCAGGCCAAGATGCGTACCCAGTTAGCCTTCCTATCACTCGCACCATCGACCAGGTCAAGAACAAGTATCCAGATCTAGAGATCGATGTTGCAACAGGTGACAAGGTTTCACTAGCAGGCCGAGTTATGTTCCAAAGAAACACCGGAAAGCTTTGCTTTGCTACCTTGCAGGCAGGAACCGGATCTCGTATTCAGGTAATGCTTTCACTTGACAAAGTTGGCGAAGAAAAACTTGAAGAATACAAAGAGCTTGTTGATTTAGGAGATCACCTATTCGTTGAAGGTGAAGTTATTACCTCTAAGCGCGGAGAGCTTTCAATTCTTGTTGATAGCTGGTCTATTGCAGCCAAGACCATTAGGCCTCTTCCTAACCTTCATAACGAACTAGGTGAAGAGTATAGAGTTCGTCACCGCTTCGTTGATCTGATTGTTCGTGACCGCGCTCGTGAAGTAGTTCAGATTAGATCTAAGGTAATGCAGTCTCTGCGTAACACCTTTACTAAAGATGACTTCATTGAAGTTGAGACACCTATGCTTCAAACCATTCACGGTGGGGCATCTGCAAGACCATTCAAGACTCACTCAAATGCTTTTGACACAGAACTTTTCCTACGTATTGCACCAGAACTATTCCTCAAGAGAGCAGTAGTTGGCGGCATTGATCGTGTTTATGAAATCAACAGAAACTTTAGAAACGAAGGTGCTGACCGCACACACTCACCAGAGTTTGCAATGCTTGAAGCATATGAAGCATATGGTGATTACAACACCATGGCAGAGCTAACCCAGACTCTAATTCAGAATGCAGCGATGGATGTTTTCGGAACTCTTCAGGTTCAACTAGAAGATGGTGAAGTCAATGATCTCTCTGGTGAATGGGCAAGAGTTTCAATGTTTGAATCTCTTTCAGAAGCTGCAGGAGTTGAAATCACTCCAGATACTGACATCAAGGTTCTAAAGGCACTTGCAGATAAAGAAGGTCTTGAGATTGATCACCCTCTGCACGGTAAATATGTTGAAGAGCTATGGGAGCACTTTGTAAAGGGTGGCCTGCAAAAGCCAACCTTCGTTATGGATTTCCCAGTTGACACTTCACCGCTTGTTCGTGACCACAGATCAAAGCCAGGAGTAGTTGAGAAGTGGGATCTATACATCAGAGGTTATGAGCAAGCTACCGGTTACTCAGAGCTAGTAGACCCTGTTATTCAGCGTGAAAGATTTGTAGCTCAGGTTAAGTTATCTGCTGCTGGAGATCCAGAAGCTATGAAACTTGATGAAGACTTCTTGAAGGCTCTTGAGTTTGGTATGCCACCAACTGGTGGAATGGGTATGGGTATCGACAGACTGTTGATGAGCCTTACGGGTCTTGGTATCCGTGAAACAATTATGTTCCCGTTGGTGAAGTAATCATGCAGGTTGTAATTGATGCGCTAATCGCAACTCTTCCACCAATCAGCATGATGTTTTTGGTTTATTTCCTATTCAAGTCAATCCTTGGAGCGGACGCTAAAGAGCGTAAAGTGAGAGCACAAGTTGAAGCTGAAGAGCGAGCAAAATTAGCTTCGAACCAGCCTAAGAAATAACTAGCCCAAAGGGGGATCAAATGGAACAGAACAAAGCCGAACACTACGTGGTTTACATGAACACCACTTTTGTAAAGAACATGGTCATTTATGGTGCTGGTCTCATGGTCTTGATGTTTATGAGCATCTCCTTTGAAATGACGTTCTTCCTCCCAGTAGTCGCTTTGGCAGGATACCTAGCAAGCAATACAGTGATCATTACCCTCAGTGGGCTCAGGATTCCTGGCTACCAGGCTACTCTTGCTCAGTATGCAAACGATAAAGTGGCCAAGAAGACCATGGTTGCTAACTACAACGCCATCAAGGCAACCAAGCCTTTCGCCCTAACTCGTAACCAGCACCTGATCTCCATAGCCGCCGGATTCCTAGGTGCTTTGGCTGTGCAACTAGCCATGGGGCCAGCTTTCTAAATCCCTTTCTCCCATTGGCGAACAGCCCTATAAATCGGGTCTTTTCAGGGTTATCTTCTTTGTAAGCACTAAATGTGTCAAAGGAGAAACCAATGTTCGAGAAGTTCACCGACAAGGCCCGCAGGGTAGTTGTTTTAGCTCAAGAAGAAGCTAAGTCACTAAATCACAACTACATCGGTACTGAGCACATCCTGCTCGGTCTGATCCACGAAGGCGAAGGCGTAGCCGCTAAGGCGCTAGAAGCACTCGGTATTTCTCAAGAGGCAGTTAGAGACCAGGTCAAGGAGATCATCGGTCAGGGACAGCAGCCTCCAACAGGACACATTCCTTTTACTCCAAGAGCTAAGAAGGTTCTTGAACTATCTCTTCGCGAAGCTTTGCAACTAGGCCACTCATACATTGGAACTGAACACCTTCTATTAGGTCTTATCAAAGAAGGTGAAGGAGTCGCTGCTCAGGTTCTAACCAAGCTAGGTGCTGACACCAACAAGGTTCGTGCACAGGTTCAGCAAATGCTTCAAGGCTTCGAAGGAAAAGAATCAGCAACTGTTGGTGGCGAAGCTATTCCACAAAAGGGTTCACAGGTTCTTGACCAGTTCGGCAAAAACCTAACTATGGCCGCTGCCGAAGGAAAACTGGATCCAGTTATCGGTCGCGAGAAAGAGATTGAAAGAGTCATGCAGATTCTTTCAAGAAGAACTAAGAACAACCCAATTCTCATCGGTGAACCAGGTGTTGGTAAGACTGCAGTTGTTGAAGGTCTTGCTCAGGCAATTGTTGCTGGCAACGTTCCAGAAACTCTAAAGGGTAAGCAGCTTTACACCCTAGACCTAGGTTCCCTAATTGCAGGTTCAAGATACCGTGGTGACTTCGAAGAGAGACTAAAGAAGGTCATCAAGGAAATCAAGGGTCGTGGCGACATCATCACTTTCATTGATGAGATCCACACACTAGTTGGAGCAGGTGCAGCTGAAGGTGCTGTTGATGCTGCATCTATCTTGAAGCCAATGCTTGCTCGTGGTGAACTACAAACTATCGGTGCAACCACTCTGGATGAATTCAGAAAGTACTTTGAGAAGGATGCCGCTTTAGAGCGTAGATTCCAATCAATCCAGGTTAATGAGCCAAGCGTTCCGCAGACCATCAATATCTTGAAGGGTCTTCGTGACCGTTACGAAGCACACCACAAGGTTTCTATTACCGATGGTGCAATCGTTGCTGCTGCCAAGCTTGCTGACAGATATGTATCTGACCGCTACCTACCAGACAAGGCGATTGACCTAATCGATGAAGCAGGAGCAAGACTACGTCTTTCAATTCTTTCTTCACCACCAGAGCTACGTGAACTTGAAGAGAAGATTGCTGGTGTTCGCGTTGACAAAGAGAAGGCTATTGATTCTCAAGACTTCGAAGGTGCTGCCAAGCTCCGCGACACAGAGAAGAAGCTAATCTCTGAAAGAGCAAAGCTGACCAAGCAGTTCCGCACTGGAAATGTTGCAGCCCACGGTGTTGTTGACGAAGGTCTAATTGCTGAAGTTCTAGCTGCTGCTACCGGTATTCCAGTATTCAAGCTAAGCGAAGAAGAATCAGCGAAGTTGATCTTCATGGAGGCAGAACTTCACAGAAGAGTTATCGGTCAGAAGAAGGCTGTTGATTCTATTTCGAAGGCTATCCGTCGCCAGCGAGCTGGTCTAAAGGATCCTAACCGTCCTTCAGGTTCATTCATCTTCGCTGGTCCTACCGGTGTTGGTAAGACAGAACTTGCTAAGGCTTTGGCTGAGTTCTTGTTTGAAGACGAAGGTGCTCTAATTTCTCTAGACATGAGCGAGTATGCAGAAAAGCACACAGTCTCAAGATTGTTCGGAGCTCCTCCAGGCTATGTTGGTTTCGATGAGGGTGGTCAGCTAACTGAGCGTGTTCGTCGCAAGCCATTCAGCGTTGTTCTATTCGATGAGATCGAGAAGGCTCACCCAGATATCTTCAACTCACTGTTGCAGATTCTTGGAGAGGGTCGCCTAACCGATGGTCAGGGACGTGTTGTTGACTTCAAGAACACAATCATCATCATGACTACCAACTTGGGAAGCAAGGACATCTCTAAGGGTGCTCTTGGCTTCAACCTTGAAGGTGACCAGAAGAATGACTTCGACCGTATGGCTGCCAAGGTGAACGATGAACTAAAGAAGCACTTCAAGCCTGAGTTCTTGAACCGTGTTGATGATGTCATCGTCTTCCCTCAGCTATCTAAGTCTGAATTGCTGGAGATTGTTGACCTATTCATCAAGAAGCTAAACGTACGCCTAGAGGAGAGAGACATTACTCTTACCCTCACAACAGCTGCGAAAGAGCGCTTGATTGAGCTAGGTTACGACCCAGCACTAGGAGCAAGACCACTGCGTCGTGCTGTTCAGCGTGAAATCGAAGACCAGATCTCTGAGAGCATCTTGCAGGGTGTCATCAAGAACGCAAGCGATGTTGTTGCTGATCTTGTTGGTGGCGAGTTCATCTTCACCTCAAACGTGAGAGAAATTGCTAGCATTTAGCAATGCCCGACAAAGATTTCATTCTAAGACCTGCTAGAACCAGCGACATCGTTGCCATTCAGGCAATGCGTGCTCCCTTGGTTGATAGCAACGTCTTGCTTCAGCACCAGTTGGTCGCCCTCTATGAGCGCGTCCAAGAGTTCGTAGTTGCTGAAGCTAAGGATGGACGAATCCTGGCTGCCGGTGCCTTGCACGTGATGTGGGGGGACTTGGCTGAGGTTAGATCTCTAGTTGTTGACCAAAGCGCTCGAGGCATGGGTCTTGGTAAAGCGGTGGTTGAGGCTCTAATTGAGCGCGCATACACCCTAGGAATTAGAAGAGTCTTCTGTCTAACCTTTGAGTCTGACTTCTTTGCTCGCTGTGGGTTTGAGGAAATTAGCGATGTGCCAGTTGATGAGGCAACCTTCCAGCAGATGGTTCAGTCAGCTGATGATGGTATCGCTGAGTTCCTTGATTTAGCCAGAGTGAAACAAAACACACTAGGCAACACCCGCATGCTTCGCTTGCTATAGCAAACCCGCTGGCAAACTAGTCTTATGTTTTCTAGATACCCATCTCCTCGCGAATTACTAATTAGACGTCTCGTATTCTTAGCCGTTGTTATCGGACTGATCTGGGGAATCATTGCCGGAGTGATGTCCTTCTTCGGTTGGGTTGGTTCACTTTTCAATCAGAACCAAGCACCAACAATTGTTGCTGGAGCAGAATGCCAATCACAGCAGATCAGTATTGAAGCCCACGTTGGAACTGGGGATGCTCAGCCTCAGCTAGCTTTCAACCCAGGCGATACTCCTTACATTTGGTTCTCAGTTACCAACACTGGAAGTGTTGAATGTAAATTCAACCTTGGTACAGATGTCACCTTCTACAAGATCACAAGTGGAAGTGACATGATCTGGGATTCTAAAGACTGTAATGCTCCAAGATTTGCCTCAGAGCCTTTGATGCTAAAGCCAAACGACACTCTTACAGCTCCTGCTAGCCCTTGGGACAGAGTCAGATCTGGTGATGTTGGTTGTGCTGCGGCCGATGGTCTACCTGAGGTGACCGCAGGTGGTGCAAGCTACATTCTTGAAGCAGATGTAAATGGCGTTCTGAGTACCAACAAGCCACAGTTTGTGTTGAACTAGTTACATGACACAAACAGTTGCTTTTCTAGGTGCAGGTTCCATGGGAACCGCTATCCTTGCCGGGATGATTCAAAACGGAACTAAGGGTTCCGATGTTAGGGCAACAACTAAATCTGTTGCCAGCGCTGAAGAGCTTTCAAAGAAGTTTGGGCTAACTGCTTTTGCAACTGAGTATCAACCAAACGCTAACTCTTTAGCTGTTGAAGGTGCTGACATTGTTCTAGTTGCTGTGAAGCCTGCATATGTTCTAGAGGTGTTAGAAGAAGTTAGAGGGGTTATCTCTAAGGATGCTTTGGTTATCTCAGTAGCAGCTGGAGTTGAGATCAAAACTATGGAAGATCATCTTCCAGATTCAGTTGCCGTTATTCGTGCGATGCCTAACACTCCAGCTCTTATTCAAAAGGGACTAACCGGAGTTTCCAAAGGTTCAAGAGTTACTGATGAACAACTAGCTGTTGCAGTTTCACTGTTTGATGCTGTTGGTAAGACATTGGTCTTACCTGAGGAACAGATTGATGCTCTATCAACCATTTCTGGTTCAGGTCCTGCATATGTCTTTTACTTCATCGAAGAGTTCATCAAGACCGCTATTAGCCATGGCTTTAGTGAAGAAGATGCTTATCTACTTGTTTCACAAACCTTCCTTGGTGCAAGTGAACTTCTAGTTCAAACTCACGGTGACCCTGCTGAACTTAGAAGACAGGTAACCTCTCCTAACGGAACAACCATGAAGGCTATTGCGGTGTTGCAAGAGGGTAACCTCAATGACTTATTCTTTAAAGCAACAAGCGCAGCACTAGCTCGCGCTAAGGAAATAGCCCAGGAGCAGAGAAAATGACCGATGTATTCAACGCGTTAGCAGATCAGAACCGTCGCACCATTCTCGAATACGTTGCTGCTGAGGCCCTAACAACAGCTGCTCTTGCTAAGAAGACAAAGCTTTCAGCAACTGCATTAGACAAGCACCTAAAAGTATTGGTAGCCGCAGAGTTACTAACTGTTGTCACCAAGGGAAAGACCAGCACATACAGTTTGAACAAGACCGGTTTCGGTCGTGCGGCTAAGTGGTTTGGAAAGTTCGGTTCAGCATTTGTTTCAGGTCAAGCCGACATTCTTGGTGAGAACATCGGCAACCTGTTATCTTCAGCCGCTACTTGGTTGGAAAAGCGTGCAGGTGTGAAGATCAACCTAGATGTCGACCCTGAGCAGGCTGGCAAAGAACTAGGCAGAAAGCTATCTGATGCTAAGCGTGAAGCAACTGAAAAAGTTGGGGAAGCATCAGCCAAGTTAAAGACTGCAGCAAAGAAGGTCACTTCCAAGAAAGCACCAGCTAAGAAGCCTGTTGCTAAGAAAGCTCCGGCTAAAAAGCCGGTAGCTAGAAAACCTAAGGCTTAGCGTCTATTTCTGCAACTAGTGCAGTTACGAGATCTTTGATCTTGTCTCTGATGGGTCTTACTGCTTCAACACCAAGACCAGCTGGATCATCTAAAACCCAATCTAGATAAATCTTGCCTGGGAACCATGGGCATTCATCCCCACAACCCATTGTGATGACATAGTCACTTGCCTTGACTGCTTCTTCTGTAAGAACCTTAGGTTGTTGACCTGTGATGTCAATTCCGACTTCAGCCATTGCTTCAATAGCGCTTGGGTTTATCTCATTCTTGGGCTGGGTGCCAGCAGAGAGAACCTCTACTCGATCACCAGCTAGTTCTCTAAGAAAACCTGCTGCCATCTGGGAACGACCAGCATTGTGAACGCAAACAAATAGAACACTTGATTTATTACTCATGACTAAACCCTAAAGCAGTAATGCCCCCAACCGTTCTGGTCAGGGGCATTACAGAGTTAACTAAAGGTGAATTACTTTTTCTTAGCTTTCTTGGCTTTCTTTGGCTTGCCATCAAGCACGCTGATGTAGATAAAGGCAATGAGTGCACCAACGATTTCAGCAAGAACTACGGCTAGGTGGTTCTGGGTGAAGCCATCGCGTAGCATCAGGGCGAAGGTAACAGCTGGGTTTGCCTGAGCTCCGGTAAGAGTAAAGGTGCTTGCAGCTAGAACCCAGATACCAACTGCAAAAGGAATGATTGCCGCCCTGTCAGTTGATGCAAGACGAGAGATGATCACAACCAAGACAGTAGTTGCTAATACTTCACCGATGAAAGCACCAGATTCTGAAACACCGGCAGGGGTGATCTTTGCAACCACTGTAGAACCTGAGAGTGAGTAGCCAAGGTATAGACCTGCAAATGCTCCAAGCAACTGAGCAATCCAGTATTGAATAAGGGTTGCAAGACTAATTGCTTTGCGGGCAAAAAAGAATAGTGATACAACAGGGTTTAGGTGTCCACCTGAAACTGTTGCTGTAACCAGAATCATCAGAGTTAGTGTTCCAGCTAGAGCTAGGTTGTGGAATGTTGTGTTGAAGTTAACTGCAACAATCGATGTCACAAACAGCATCACACCAATTGCTTCAGCAAGAGCGCTTCTTAGATTTTTATTGATTTCCATTATTTTCCTTTCGAGGGGTATCCGGCTAATGCGACTATCGCTTCATTTCTTCTTAGGAAACCTGGTTTCCATGGAGGATCGAAGCGGGCATAGTAGGGATCACCGGCTACCTCTAAGCCAGCGCTTTTGACATCAACTAGAAGCTGATTGCCTAAAGAATTGAAGTGTTCAAAGCTAGCTAAACCTCTGAACTTGACTGCAGCAGCATAATGAGCACCAACGTGATGTCTGGAAACCTGAGCATCGCTAGGTAGTGGCAGGTCTTTGATTGACACGTCTTTAGGTAGCACAAAGCTAACCACATGGACCTCTGATGCTTTATCTGGGGCATGAATAACCGGAGCAGTCATTGCAAACTTTTCCCTGGATTCGTTACGGCCAGAAATGTAGTTCACTAGCGGGCTAAATGCCATGCTCGCGGCTCTAGAGAACTCGCCCCTGGTAGTTACTTGAATTAGGACATAGCTTGGATAATGCCTTATTTCAAAACTGCTGGTCTTTTCCACCAAGGTGTAAGGCTGCTCTTCAGTCATAGTGCTTTCACTTTACTTCCTCTGCGGTAATGCCTAGGGATTAGCAGGGGTTTTTACCCATAGCCAAGCGTGGGCTAGAATACAAGGAGTCGAAAGAACCCCTGAATCACAGGGGTTAATCTAAATAAAGAGGTCTTTGTGGGATCAGTTGTCAAGAAGCGTCGTAAGCGTATGTCGAAGAAGAAGCACCGTAAGTTGCTTCGTAAGACTCGTCACCAACGTCGTAATAAGAAGTAAACACTTCGTGATTTAGCTCTAAGAGAGAAGAGGGCCCGCAGGTTATCCTGCGGGTTTTCTTTATTTAACCGCGCTTACCGATCTTGATTTCTTTTTTCACGGTTTTCTTCTGAAGGCGAAGTTCTCTGCGCTTGAAGTCATAGATCTTCCAACCCGCTGCCTTGGCATAAATCTTTAGGAGCTTGTCTGGGTTCACAGCAACTGGGTGACCGACCAAGGTAAGCATCGGAAGATCGTTATGGCTGTCGCTGTATGCGAAAGACTTCTTGAGGCTAAAGCCACGTTCTTTAGCTAGCTTTCTGATGGCCTTTGGTTTTTCTTTACCGTGCAGAGGCTTACCTAGGATGTTGCCAGTCAGAATTCCATCAATGTGTTCTAGTCGAGTGCCAAGAGCACCTGTAAGACCTAGAGCTTTTGCTATCTCGTCTCCCATTTCCTGGGGAGCTGCTGTGATGAGCCACACTTCTCTACCTGCTGCGATGTGCTGTTGAGCAAGGCGAGCAGTCTCTGGCCAAATCTTAGGTTTCACATTGTGCTGATAAACGTCTGCAACCAACTCAATCATCTGAGCGTATGGTCTGCCCTTGACTAACTCGAGGGCACGGTCCTTTATAGCCGAGAGCATGTGCTCTGTTTCACCTTTAGTTAGAAAAACTATCTGGTGCCAAGCAAAAGCGATGAAGTCTTTGCGAGGGAAGAACCTTCTTCGGTATGCCTCTTTGCCAAATTGATAGCTGGTCGACCCACGCACTAGCGTGTTATCGACGTCGAAGAAAGCAGCAGGTTGCTTCTTAGGGGATTTAGGCACATGTCTAGTCTAGGCAGTGAACTGGAATAATCTTGAGGCATGAGCACAACCATTGACCTGACCCTGATAGGCAAATCAGGCTGTCATCTATGCGATGAAGCCAGAGTCACAGTCAATGCAGTAGTCGGGGCCTTCAGAGCAGAGTACACAGGGGTAGCCAGACATATCCAGGTGAACCTAGTTGAGCACGACATCTTGGTTGATGAAGACCTTTGGAACAAATACTCAGAAGAAGTCCCAGTGCTTCTAATCAATGGCAAAGTCCATAACTACTGGCGAATAGATCCAGAGAGATTGCGTGGAGCTTTAGACGAATTCGTTCGCTAATAACTCTTGACTTGTCAGTAGATATCTATACGATATGTCTATACAGAAATGTTGGGAGGAAAGATGACCAAGAAAGTGATTCAAAAATTAGAAGATAGAACCCCAGAGCGAAGCAGCAAAGCGCCTTCTGTGATATCTAAAGTCTTTATGAACGGTGGAAGCCAGGCAGTGCGCATCCCCGCAGATTTTAGATTCGAGTCCGATCGAGTTCGTATTACTTATGACGAAAAGCTAGATGCTGTCGTAATCAAGCAGATATCTGGTGAAGAAGCCAAAATGGCTTTTATCGAGGAACTGAGAAACATGTCTGAAGAAGAAAAAGCTGAACTAAGAGAACTGAAGTACGTTAAGCGCTATAGAAAACCAGGCCTGCACCCTGCAATCGAGCAACTCATCAAGGACTCAGAGTGAAATTTCACTTAGATTCCAGCACAGTGATTGAAATCATTCGCTTTAGGCAAGATACGTTACTGATGTTTGAGTTGACGAAACTGGAAGACATGGCAGTCTCGTCTATAGTCGCTCAGGAACTCTGGGCCGGAACATCTAGCCAAAAGCTTGGACCGCGATCAACTAAGTCATTGAAACACATGCTTTCAATGCTCACGGTTGTTCCATTTGGTGCTGAAGCAGCAGAGGCAGCTGGCCTGCTTGAAGTAGAACTCTCGAGAAAAGGTACTCAAATCGGGGTTTTTGATTCCCTGATTGCTGGCCATGCTCTTTCTGAAGGGGCGACTTTAGTCACTCAAAACGTGAAGGACTTCAAGCGAGTGCCAGGACTACAGATTGTTGACTGGACCAAAACCCCAGATTAGTCAGTTAGGTTCTGGTCAGCCCAGATCTCAATGGCTTTCTTTAGATATGCTGCTAGGCCCGGCTCGAAGGACTCATAGGTTGCTTCGAATGCCGGGTCTAGCACATATGTCAAAGCAAGAGATTTATAAGCCTGCTTGTTTGGTGTCCAGAACTGCTTGACGAATGCATAGTGGTCAGCAATTAGTTTCTGAACATCAACTTCGTTGTAAAGCGAGCCTTTACGTTTCTGTTCAGCAATCGCGTTAGCGATTGCATCATGTTGTGCTTTGTATTGAGCTTGCTGAACTTCTGTATACGAGGCATTAACGCCTTGTATTTGAGAAGAACGTTCGAACATGGACTAAGGCTCTAGGCGGTTAGGCCCACGGAATAGGTAACCAACTTCACGAATGTTTGTTTCGTGAAGAAGAAGCATTACCACTCTTAGAAGACCCATACCGAATCCACCGTGTGATGGTGCACCGTACTTGAAGAAGTCCATGTATGACTGAAGACCTGCTGGATCTAGACCCTTTGACTTAGCCTGTTCGATTAGAACCTCAAGTCTGTGTTCACGTTGAGCACCTGTAGTGATCTCAGTTCCACGCCAGATAAGGTCGTAGCTGTTAGTTAGGTTCGGGTTATCGGCGTGACGCATGTGATAGAACGGACGAACAGTTGATGGGTAGTCGGTTAGGAAGACGAACTCGTGGTTATAGGTTTCAGCTACGTGAGCTGCAATCTGTCTTTCACCCTCTGGATCCATATCCCCACCACGAGTAAGCTCGTGACCGCGCTTAGCAACGATGTCGATTGCTTCAGCTAGTGGAATACGTGGGAATGGTGTGCTTGGGATAACAACATGAATATCAAATAGTCTCTTGATTTCTTCACCGTGCTGATTCTTGACAGCAGTGATGGCAGCAACCATTAGATCTTCTTGAATCTTCATGATGTCTTCGTGAGATTCAATGTATGAAACTTCCATGTCAACGGAGGTGAACTCAGTTGCGTGACGTGAAGTGAAAGAAGGGTCTGCTCTAAACACAGGGCCAATCTCAAAGATTCTTCCGAAGCCAGCCATCATTGCCATCTGCTTATAGAACTGAGGAGATTGAGCAAGGTATGCAACAGTCTCGAAGTATTCCATCTTGAATAGCTCGGCATGAGATTCAGAAGGTGAGCTCATCAACTTAGGGGAGTGAATCTCAATGAAGCCGTTGTTCACCCAGTAAGTTCTCCAGGCATGCTCAATAGTTGTTTGAACTCTGAAGACTAGGTTCATCTCTGCTCTGCGAAGATCAATAAATCTCCAGTCCAGACGCTTATCGATACCTGAATCTTCAGCAATAGGAGTCTCTGGGTCAGCCAAGGTAATGACCTCTAGGTCATCTAGCTGGATCTCAATGCCACCTAGCTTTACTCTTTCATCGTGAACTAGACGACCAGTTACCCAGACGAAGCTGCCTGAGGTAAGGGTTGAGACAGTGTCAGCCAGAGCGTCTACTTCTTCACGTCTTGGGTATGTAACCTGAACAGAGCCGGTCTCGTCTCTAAGGACGATGAATTGGATTCTCTTTTGGTCTCTAAGGGTCTCAACCCAGCCACCGATGACTACTGGGCCGTCTTCAGATTGTGCTAAATCTTTGACCAAAATGCGTTCGCGCATGATTTTCTCTGTCCTTTTACTTGTTGCCTAAACCCCAAGTTTAGCGGGCGATAGACTTGAGCCTATGCCTGCAAAACGTATTCACCTAGTCCGTCATGGAGAGGTATACAACCCAGGCGGAGTGCTTTACGGCAGACTTCCTAACTTCCATCTCTCAGATACTGGCCATGAAATGGCTAAAGAGGCAGCTAAGCAACTAAAGGCCATGGGGGCCAATGTCACAGCTATTTATACCTCTCCTTTAGTTAGAGCTCAAGAGTCAGCCAAGCCCATTGAAGAGTTGTTTGGTATTGATGCCAAGACAGAAGCAGATCTAATTGAGCCATACAACGTATTTGAGGGTAGAAAGCTAAGCGTAAAGGCAGTTGCTACTAAGCCTCAGTGGTGGTGGCACTTCAGAAACCCAGCAAAGCCTGCTTGGGGAGAGTCTTTCAAAGAGATCATCGCTCGTATGCATTCAGCGATTATTCAGGCGTCTGATTCAGTATTGGATGGTGACGTTGTTTTAGTTACTCACCAGTTACCTATCTGGGTAATGAGCCTAAGTGCTAACGGTAAGCGGCTAATGCATGATCCTAGAAAAAGACGTTGCGCTTTATCTAGCATCACAACATTTGAAATACAGGACGGCAAGCTAGTTGAAGTTGGCTATCTAGATCCAGCTTCAAAGCTCGCCTCAATAGATAAGGGTGCGGTTTGAAAAGAGCAGTAGCAGTTATTGCTGGACTTACTCTTGCGCTGACATCTTTATCAGCCTGCACAGAAACCCCAAGCATGAATAACAGTTATCAGTCAGGCGATGGCACTGTAACTGAAATCAAACCAGAAAACAGATCAGAACCAGTTACCTGGTCTGGTTTAGCCAACGACGGTTCACCTTTGGGTTCAGTTAACTTGCCGGGTGTTATAACCGTCATGAACTTCTGGTACGCATCATGTGTTCCTTGCAGAGTTGAAGCTCCAGACCTAGTTGAACTTTCTAAAGAATTTGAGGGCAAGGTTCAATTCATTGGAGTGAACGTTAGAGACACTGCTGACACCGCTAATGCATTCAAGAGATCATTCAACATGGACTTCCCAAGCATCATGGATGCTGAATCAGGAGATGTTGTTTTAGCTTTCACCGGAGTTGTTACTCCTGCTGCTGTTCCAACCACTCTAGTTATCGATAGAGAAGGTCGACCAGCTGCAAGAGTTCTTGGTATCGCTAAGAAGACAACACTTAGAGCACTAATCACTTCAGTCATTGAAGAAGGTGCAGCAGATTGAATTTTGAAGCAATAACCTCAGGGCCACTTTGGTTGGCTGCACCTATTGCGCTTCTTGCTGGTTTAGTGTCATTTTTCAGTCCTTGTGTGTTACCACTACTACCTGCATACCTAGGAATTGTTTCTGGATCTGCTAACACCAAATCCAGAATGATTACTGGTTCACTTTTGTTTGTCGCAGGCTTCACCGTGGTTTTTGTTGCTTTAGGTGCTGGCTTTGGTGGACTAGGTTCAATCTTCTCAGGTGAAGTAAAGAACTGGTTGCAAAGAGGTTCCGGTGTAATTGTCTTGCTTCTAGGAATAGTTCTTATCGGTGGATTTGATTTTGCTCAGCGAACAGCGCGACTAAACATCAAACCAAGTGCAGGTTTGGTTGGAGCACCAATACTTGGTGTTGTCTTTGGCTTGGGTTGGACTCCGTGTATCGGTCCAACTCTTGCAGCAGTTCTAAACCTCGCTTTCGATACTGGCTCAGTTGGTCGAGGAGCATTCCTCGCAGCTGTTTATTCAATCGGCTTAGGACTTCCATTTGTTTTAGCAGCTGCAGGATTTGGTTGGGCCACTAAGTCAATTAGTTTTATCAAGAAGAACATAAGAGCTTTTAACATCGCTGGTGGTGTTTTGTTGATTATCCTTGGGCTTCTTCTAGTCACAGGTTTATGGCAGTTTGTTATCGACAGAATCGCGGAGGTGAGCGGTGTCTTCATCCCGGCAATCTAAATACGTAGTCCGTAAGGAATACTCAGAACCTATTGAAGCTCCAGATCTATCTCTAAAGTCATGGGCTAGATGGCTTTGGCGTCAGCTAACTAGCATGCGTATCGCCCTGTTCCTGTTGATGCTTCTGGCTATTGCTTCAGTGCCAGGATCGGTATTTCCTCAGCGAAGCGCTGACCCTAACGGTGTTGTTTTGTATTTCAAGAACAACCCAGATGCTGCAGCCTGGCTAGACACCTTCCAGCTCTTTGATGTTTACTCATCAACCTGGTTCTCTTCTATTTACATCCTGCTATTCATCTCTTTGATTGGTTGCGTGATTCCTAGAGTTGGAGTTCACTACAAAGCCCTTAGAGCAGATCCGCCTGCTGCCCCTACAAACCTTTCAAGACTGCCTTCATACAAGAAAATCGAACAGAGCGATGCAGATATTCAGAAGGCTGTTGATTTTCTAAAGAGTAGAAAATTCAAAGTTGTTGCTACCAGTAAAGAACTAAGAGCTGAGAAGGGTTACCTCAGAGAAACAGGAAACCTCGTCTTTCACCTATCTCTAATCGGTGTCCTTATTGCTGTTGGTTTAGGTGGTGGACTTAGTTATGCAGGTCAGCGAGTAATTGTCGAAGGCGATACCTTCGTGAACAATGAAGCAGCCTACGACTACTTCGCCCCAGGTTTACTTTTTGATAAGAACAACATAGAGCCGTTTAGCATGCGCTTGGATTCTTTCAGCACTACCTATGATTACAAGAATCCAGCTAACTACGGTAAGCCAATGGATTTCATTGCCAAGGTTTCAACTAAAGAGACTCCAACAAGTCCAGAGGTTAAAGGTCAGATCAGAGTAAACGAACCACTGGCTGTAATGGGCTCAAAGGTATACATCACCGGTAACGGCTTTGCTCCTGAGATTGTGGTTAGAGATAAAGACGGAACGGTTTCATTTAGTGGACCTGTAGTGTTCTTGCCTCAAGATTCCAACATGACTTCCCTAGGTGCCATCAAAGTTCCTGATGCTAACCCTAAGCAGTTTGGAATGCTTGCTTTCTTCTATCCAACAGTTGCCAAGTTAGATACTGGAGCTCTAACCTCCAACCACCCATACCCTTGGGACCCACTAATGACCATGAACGTCTATGTTGGTGACCTAGGTCTTGATAGCGGTATGGCAGTCAATGCTTACAAGCTAGACACCCATAGCATGAACCAGATTGCTGGTGGCAAGAGCGGCACTAAAGCGCTAAGACTTTCTTACGGTGAGACAGTTGAATTGCCAGGAGATCTTGGAAGCGTTGAGTGGAAAGACATCAAGAGATTTGCCTCAATTGACATTACTTATAACCCGCTAGATATCTGGGTTCTGATTTTCGCTCTATCAACCCTGTTTGCCTTAGTCTTAATGCTCATCATTCCTCGAAGAAGAGTGTGGGTGAAGATCTCTAAGGACAGTGTTGAAGTTGGAGCACTAACCAAGTCGAAAGATAAAGCACTAGACAAGCTAGTCAAAGATGTTGCCAAGTCACTAAAGAAGAAGAGTAAATGACACCAGAAATTGCACTAAACCCAGAACTCGCGACACTTTCAAGAATCATTGTTCTTGTTGCGCTGACTTTCTATGCATTCGCATTCATCGTTCTAACCTGGGCTCTAACTAAAAGAGCAGGTGGCAAGGGTAAGAAGGATAAGTTCGCTAATCGTTTAGACAACATCGGTCTAGTTCTCTTTGGCCTAGGTGTTGTTGCTAATGGTGTTGGAGTTCTAACCAGAGGTATTGCTGCGAACCGTGTGCCATGGGCAAACATGTATGAGTTCTCCATCTCTGGAGCATTTGTAGTTTCAGCGATTTACATGATCGCCTTGTTATTCAAAGATCTAAGATTCATCTCTTCATTCCTAGCTGGTTTCGTTGTTCTAGTTATTGGTTCGGCTAACACCTTGTTCTATGTTCAGGTTGAATCACTTCTCCCAGCTCTTCAGGATTACTGGCTAGTTATTCACGTAAGCGTTGCAATTCTTGCAACAGCTTTCTTTACTATCGGCGCAACACTCTCACTCATTCACATCTTGAAAGAGAGCAAGAGAATGAAGGCCTCTAAGACAAAGGCAGGACAGGGCTTCACCAAGTTCCTAAAGGTATTTCCTAAGTCAGAAAAGCTGGAGAGAACCTACTACCAGTTCAACATCATTGGTTTTATCCTTTGGTCTTTCACTCTTATTGCAGGAGCTATCTGGGCTGATAAAGCCTGGCACCGCTTCTGGGGCTGGGACACTAAAGAGGTCTGGACCTTCATCATCTGGACCATTTACGCTGCTTACCTTCACGCCACTACAACCAGAGGCTGGGAAGGCAAGAGAGCAGCATGGCTAACCCTCATCGGTTTCACAGCCATCATCTTCAACTTCACCATCGTAAATATGTACTTCAAGGGATTACACGTTTATTCAGGTCTGTAAAGACTTGCAAACAAGACGGTTACATCTTTTGATTACGTCTTTGGCTGGGTTAACTATTGGGCTGGGCGACAAAGTTTAGAAACACGGACCGATATTTGAAATCCCTTTTTGGTACGTTTGTGCTCAATTAGGAACTATGTCAATAAAGACACACCGATTGGACATAAGTTGCCAAATGGGGATACTTTGTCGGTGGTGGGCAGTAGAGTCTTTTTATTGTTCGTTTCTACTATGGGGGTTTTCCTTGAAGGTTTTTAAATTTGTTTCTGTTGTAGTTGGTCTTTCTTTGCTGTTGCAGGGTGTTACACCTGCTCAAGCTTTCACTGTTGCACCTAGTTATGCTGCTGAGGATTACATTTCAGCTAGGCTGCAGGCCGCTATAACTAATCACCGTATTTTGGTGATTTCTGAGTTGTCTGAGCTTTCGACAACTTGGGTTAATCCTGATGGGACTCTAACTACTGAGTCTTTTGGTGCTCCAGTTAGGGTTCGCGATGGTGCTGGGGAGTATGGGTGGCGTGATCTTGATTTCACTTTGGTATTTGATGATACAGGTTTTGTTCAAGCTAAATCTGGTCGTTTTGATTTCAAGGTATCTGGTGGTGGTCCCGCTGCAGAAGTTGCAGCAGATGGTTTAGTGAGTATATCTGGCTCTGATGGTAACCATTTTGGTTTTGGCTGGGATGGGGCTTTACCTAAGCCTGTGTTGTTTGAGGACACAGCTCGCTTTGTTGATGTTTTACCTAATGTTGATTTGCTGATTCGCCTGGATGCTTCTGGTTTTGAACAGTCTTTTGAGGTTAAAGCTAAACCTGATGCGGCAACTCTAGATAAGTTGAAGCTTCTTGTTAAAGGCAAGAATGTTCGTCTGCAAGCCGACAGTAATGGCGGATACGAGTTTGTTTCTGGAAGCCAGGTGCTTGGATCGGTTCCCACTCCTTTCATGTATGACTCTGCTGATGGTGCAACAGCGCCTATAACTTCTGAACTGGAACCGGTTATTGGTGCTTCTGGTGTTTTAGATTTAGCTGTTGATGGGACATTTTTTGAGCGTGAAGATTTAGAGTATCCAGTCATTGTGGATCCGGCAGTTGTTTTAGATCCAACTTTTGATACTTATGTGACTAACGTTTATCCGACGACTGATTTTCAGTCCTCAACAGAACTTTTAGTTGGCACCCCTGATGGTGGTTCATCCATCTACCGCTCATACTTGAACTTTGATTCAACTGGCTGGATTGGCCAAGACATCATTTCGGCTAACTTGAAGTTGTATTTGAACTGGTCTTGGTCTTGTACTGCACGAAACTTTAGTATTTACGCTATTTCACCTGCCACTCCTTCAACTAGGTGGGGTAATGCCCCAACTATTGGTGGTGTTGGTGTTGCTAAGAGTGTTGCGGCGGGCTATAACTCGAGTTGTCCGGCAGCTAACATAACTACGGATGTTACTAATCTGGCAGCTAACATGCCTGTGGTTATTTCTAATCGAGCGGGCTTTGGCATTAAGGCCTCTAATGAGGCAGATAGTTTTGGTTGGAAGAGATTCAACTCTTCGAATGCTTCAAACAATAAGCCTTCACTAACCATTAATTACAACCGTTACCCTGGCACTGCTGCAACTCCTACCGTTAGTGATTCAATCCAGAATTCTGGTTACTTGAGTGTTGGTTCTTGGAAGCCTACTTTCACTTCTAAAGCTGTTGACCCTGATGGTGGAAATGTAACTTTAGCTTTCAAGTCTTACCCAACAGCAACTTCTACAACGGCTATTAGTACTTTGTGTACTGTCATTGTTTCAAGCGGCAGTTCAGGAAGCTGTAAACCAACAACAGCTTTGACTAATAATCAGACCTATTTTGTTAGAGCATCGAGTTCTGACAGTCGAGTCAGTTCTGAATCCTTATCTCCGGTGCTTACCTTCAAGGTTGAAGCGACACAACCACTGACACCTACTATTACCTGTCCTTACGCAAACGGATACCAAGGTGGATACACACCAACTGTGCCGGTGACTTGTACTGTGTCTTCTGCTGCAGCTCCTGAAAGTTATAGAACAAACATGCTTAGCATCAGTGTGGATGGATCCGCGCCAGTAAATTATCAAACAAACGTTGACGGGTCTTTGAGTCAAACAATATCTCTCCCATCTGGTTCTTTCCAGCGACGAATAACAGCAGTCGCTAAGAAAACAAATGGCATCGCATCTGTCACCGCTTCACACACAATGACTTTCGGCTATGTGGGAGCTATTTCTCCATTGACAGGACCTACCGTTGCATCTAGCGTTATGGTTTCGGGGTACGGCGCTCCGATGGCTGGTTTACAACCATCTTCTGCCACTATTGAGTGGCGTAAACAAGGAACTTCCACTGCTTGGGATGTAGCTGAAACAAACATTCCTTTGACTACGAAATCAGGTTTGAAAGGTGTTTACGATTACAAACTAAATGTGTCTAACATCGGTGTTTTCAGCGCTCCCGCCTTGCCGCAGAACATTCCTGTAACTATCGATCTGCGTTTTTGTTTCTACTATTCCTCTATCGCTGAATGGTTTTGCTCAGATGATTCAGGTTTCTCTGTAACAAGGTTGCCTAATAGTTTAGATAGCGCAGTCGCATCAGCAGGTCCTGGAATTGTTTCTTTGGTTTCCGGCAAATTCAACATGTCGACTACCGATTACAGTCAACAGGTTGGTTTACAGTCCCTATCTGTTTCTAGAACCTTTACCGGTAATTCTTTCTTCACAGATACTCAGTCTTCAGTGTTTGGTGAAGGCTGGTCAGCATCATTTTCTAGCGATGCGACAGCTCTAGCTGGATACAGAGTCACTAACGATCCTGATAATGGTCATTACTATTTGATTAGTCCTGACTCAGATGTTTTAGAATTCAGTGGCACAACAACTTTGACTCCTGTTTCTGATGAAGCTAAAGCTGCGAACCTGAAAGTTACTGTTGACGGTAATGTGTTGACTGTTGTTGAAACAGATCAGGCGACCACTAACTTCACTAAACCAGTAAACGCTGATTGGCGATTACTTTGTGCTCGGTCGAATGCCTCTAGTAGAGCAGTTATAACCACATTTGATTCATCAGGTCGTGTATCTGCTTCAGGATATGCAGCTTTAGGAACAGTTGGCTGTCAGGGTACCTCTGTCACTCAAGGTTTGGTTTACACCTATAACGCTGCAGGACTGCTTGCAACTATAAGTTACAAATACCTAGATCTTGTTACTGGTTCACCAGTAACAGTTTTGAAGAAGTCATACACCTATGAATCTGGGGTGTTGATGCAGGTCACAGATAACACAAACGGCTCCACTGTCTCCTATGAATACAACGGTTTAGGGAAGCTTTCTAAAGTTTCTGTGAGTGGTTTCGCTCCTTACACATTCAAATATGATGCTTCAGGCAGGCTTGTGCAGGTCGCTAGAAGCCTAAACAGTAGTTGGGTTGCTTCCTCAAACGTGGAGCAAACCTTTGTTTATGACCTGAACCCTTCAGGTAACACTGGTTTCTTGCCGAACTTGCCACTTTCCACTACTTTGCTTTGGGGTCAAGAAACAGCCCCGTTCTATGCGGCGGCCGTTTTCGGGGCTGATAGTACTATCCCACTGGACGCTTCAGGAAACGTGATCGTGCCAGCGTCGACAAGTGCGCTCTGGCGTAACGCTGATTTCACATTCCTCGATGTTGACGGTAAACCAACTAACACCGCTAGCTACGGTAAAACAAAATGGCTCTACACCGCAACAATCCGAATTAAAAATGTTGTTTACGCCACATTCGATAGCCAGGGTATAAACAACGTATTAGATCGGACAGCAACTGAAGGTGGCAGCACCTTTGATGAGTTTATGTATGCCAGTGTCTCTAAGTTTTATACACAGGTAAATGGCTTCACTGTCCCTAATGGTGCTTATCTATCTGAAACTTGGTCCCCTAAAAAGACTGTTTTGGATGCATCTGGCGACCCTAAAGAAGTTCGAACATATACAAGTTTCACTTATGACGATTATCGTGAGGGTGAACCGTTAACTGGCCTGTTGACTTCTTCAAAGGTTGAGTTAGTCTTGGCGCAGTCACCAGATACAGTCATTCAAGTGTTGGGTAGCACAAAAAAGGATTATGCCCCTCAAGATGGCAGCACTGTTTCGGGTTGGACTTTAGGGATACCAACGCTCGTAGAGTCTTTTGATAGTTCTGAGGTTTTGGTTTCAACATCAAAGACAGTTTTCAATGAGCTTGGACAGCAAGTTAAATCTGTTGCTCCTGGATCTGATGGTGTTGATGCTAGAACAGATGTAACTGTTTATTACAGTGCGACCGCAAACACTTTGTTCCCTGACTGTGGTTTGAAGCCTGCTTGGCAGGATCTGCTTTGTATTTCACAAACAGGTGAAACACTGCCTTCATCAAAGAGTCATGTCTCTGCCTATGATCCTGCGTTGAATCCTTTGACTGTTGCAGAATATCGTTTCGGTTCTCTAGTTAGAACAACAACAAACACTTATCTGGCTGATGGTAGAGCAGATACTTCAACTGTTTCAGCATCAGGTGCTGCATCGATATCTACTAAGCACCTTTACGATCCAGTGTCTCTTTTAGAGACTAAAACTGAAAGTTATGTTGCAGGGGTTAAGCAAAGTGAAACAAGTCAAACTTTCGATGCCTGGGGTAGACAGGTCGCCTCTAAAAATAGCTTGGGGGAAGAGACAACTACTTACTATGTCGATTCAGGTCAGTTAGCTGCAGGAGCTGTCTCAACTGTTGTTTCTCCTAGAACAACTACTTCTTACACTTACGGCAATGCTTCAGAGCCTAGAGCTCTAGTGACCGGAATGAGTATCACTGGTTCGAGTTCTGCTGGAACACCTTTCAGTTACCTGTATTCGGGTGTTTATGACGAATACGGCAGGCTAACCAACCAGTCTGGTCCTAATGGTGTTACTCAGACCAACACATTCAATGATGCTGGCCAGATTTCTTCAATGAGTTATGGATCTGTGGCATCTACTGTTTTGTCTTGGAGTCGAGAATACGACGGCTATGGCCGGGTAATTCGAGAGCTAGCACCTGATTCAGCAAGCAGCGCTTCACCGAAGGTCACTGTTTATGGTTATGACTCTTCTTCAAGGCTTGCAACAGTGTCTTCTAATGGCGCTTCCTGTTTCTCAGAGAGTTACAGCTATAACACTCGAGGAGATAGAACAAGCAGCAGTATCGGTGTTTGTGGTGCTACTACAACTAAAACAAATACCTTCAACTCCGAGTCACAGCTAACAATTAGTGGCTATGTTTATGACTCTCTAGGCAGAAATACGTTTATTCCTGCAGTTGATGCTCCAGCAAATAATGCAGGCATCAACCTGACTTACAGCCTGGTTGATCAGGTGACAGGTATCACCCAGTCTGGTTCAACAACCTCATTTACCTATGATGCTCTAGGTAGAAGAGTAAACGAAACAGTAGGCAACCTAACAACTGTCAGACATTACAGTGACTCTTCAGACAACCCTGAATGGACCACCCAACAGTCTGGGGCGAACCTCACTACCGAGATCTACACAGGCTCTCTAGGTGTAGGACTTGCTGTTACCACCACTTTCAAAGGCACTGTCAAAACCTCGTCAATGCAGTTGACAGACATAAGAGGACACACAGTCACAACCTTAGATCTAGACAGCAACTCTGTTGGAGCGTGGAGTGTTTATGACTCGTTTGGAAACCCACAAACCAGCCAAACCAACACAAACCTAATCAACTACAGCACCTACGGTCAACAGGAAAGAGCAACCAACACCACAGGACTCATCCTCATGGGAGCAAGAGTCTATAACCCTGAAACCAACCAATTCACCTCAAAAGACCCTGTCAAAGGCGGAAACGAAAACAGTTATACGTATCCGAATGATCCCGTCAACGCAGGTGACTTTACTGGGTTGAATGGCTGGCTTGACTTAGGCGTCGCGGTTTTTGGTGGCCTCATAGGCGGCGCAATCTGCGCAGTCACAGCGGTGATAGGTTGCCTAGTGGGTGGCCTTTTAGTTGGTGCTCTATCTGGATTCATTTCCGGCACAGCCTCGGCTAATGAGCAGCGCTTAAAGGGAGCGGACTATTGGTGGTATGTTGGCAAAAACATGTTGACGGACAGCTTGTTTGGAGCGGTAGGCGGTCCAATCGGAAAGATGGCCAAGGAGGGCTTGCAGTTTCGTGGTCTTTTCAAAGTTCACGCACCCGAGACTTTCAAAGACTTTCGCCAAGAAATGGCAGTAGGTTATACGTATTCGGCAGGTGTATATTTTGGAGGAGAATCTCTTTTCAAAACCACTCCGAAGAAGCCCCTTTCCAAAACCAATACGAATAAGCCTGTCAAGAAAGTTACAAAACGTTGATTCATCCCATGGTTATTTCTCAAAGTGCCGACCCTTGGGTAGTGGCGACTCTAATGTTGGGGTTGTCTTGGATTACTTGGATAGGTTGGATCGCTTCACTTTTTCAGAGAAAGAGCCCTGACGACTTTACAACGCCATTGCGACGAATGCTTATCCCTATTTTCTTCACAATTTTATCTTTTGAAGGATATCAGCTCTCTGATGAATCTCTTCTCCACTACCTGGTCACCGGAACAGGAATAATTGCTGTCATCATTGCAGTTTCTGCCGTGTTAGTCACGGTTTTCAAGCGGGCTAAGCCGCTGCGTTAAATTTATAGAACATTAGCCTTCAAAATGTGTGACTGAAACTATCTTCACAGTCAAGGTCTTGCCATAACATAGAATTTGCTGCGACCGTATCAGAACATCCTGTCCAAGTTAGTGCCGAACGGTGAACTAGATATGCGTCTTTCCGACTCTTATACGGGTTTCATGCCTCAAGCAATGTCGTACTCACCACCCAAGGTACCTAAATTCGATACCGACTCCAAAATTCTCATAGTGATTTCAAACAACGCTCTAACCTTTCCATCCACCAAGTAGTTCTATCTGCAGGTGCTTGGAGTTTGGTCAGGGCGTTTTTGTTTGGGGTGATTCTTGTTACGGGTATTTCACCGTTGATTGGGATTAGGGGAGTGTCAGTTACATCTTCTGTGAGTAGTGCTGCTGTTGCTAGACCACTTGCGTATTCACTGTCTAGAAGAGCAGCTAGGTGAACACCCATGCTTATTCCTACTGATGTTTCTAATGCACTTGAAACTACAACAGGTAGTCCTGCTTCATTAGCAATTCTTAGAGCGTTGTTGATTCCGCCAAGTGGTGCTGCTTTTAGAACTAGAAGATCTGCTGCGTTGGCTTGAGCTACTGCTAGTGGGTCACTTACTTTTCTAACTGATTCGTCAGCTGCAATCTTTATGTTTAGAAGGTTGAGTTTAAGTTTTAGTTCAGCAAGTTCTGCGATGGTCTTTACTGGCTGCTCCAGGTATTCCAAAGGGACACCTTCTTCATACATTGCATTAGCTAGGGCTAATGCTGTTTCTATGTCGTAGCCACCGTTGGCGTCGAGTCTGATTCGTGCTTCTGGGTAGTATTTTCTGACTTCATGAATGCGGTCAAGATCGTCTTGAAGGGTTTGACCTTTTTCGGCAACTTTGATCTTGACTACTTCAAAGTTGCCAAAGGGTTCTAGGGCTGCTCTTACATCCTTAACTGCAGCTAGGGTGGCGTTGACTTTGATGGTCTTGAGTGTTGGTTGAGGGATGTCTCCGAAGGCAAACTCTATGGCTGCTTTGAGCCAGATACTGGCTTCTTCGTCTTCATACTCAGTAAATGGTGACCATTCAGCCCAGCCATTAGGTCCTTCAAATAGTAATACTTCTCTGGTGGTTATGCCCCTGAACTTGATGCGCATAGGGATACTTAGGACTCTTGCAGTCTCAAGTATCTGCTGGCGCATTTCGTTGGTTATCTCCACATTGTTAGTCTAGGAGTATGTCCAAACACGTATCTGAGCTCTTTGACTCATCTATCTGGTCTGAAGTTGATGGTTTTGAGAGTCTGACTGACATCACCTATCACAAGCACATATCTCTTGGGGTTGTTCGTATCGCTTTCAACCGCCCTGAGGTTAGAAATGCTTTTAGACCACAGACAGTAGATGAGCTGGCTAAGGCTCTTACTCATGCTCAGGGTCTAACCGATGTTGGTGTTGTTCTTCTAACCGGTAACGGTCCTTCTCCTAAAGATGGTGGTTGGGCGTTCTCATCTGGTGGAGATCAGAAAGTTCGTGGTCGTGCAGGTTATGAGTATGGGGATAACAGTTCAGGGCGTTTACACATTCTCGAAGTTCAAAGACTTATGCGCTTTATGCCGAAGGTTGTTATTGCTCTAGTGCCTGGATGGGCTGCTGGTGGCGGACACTCTCTAAACGTTGTTGCTGATCTTTCTATTGCTTCTAGTGAGCATGCAAGATTCAAGCAGACAGATGCTGATGTTGGTTCTTTTGATGCTGGCTATGGTTCTGCTTATCTTGCTCGTCAGGTTGGACAGAAGTTTGCTAGAGAAATCTTCTTCCTAGGCCAAGAGTATTCAGCTCAGCGCGCTTATGAGATGGGGGTAGTGAACCTAGTAGTTCCTCATGCTGAACTAGAAACCAAAGGTGTTGAGTGGGCTAAAGAGATTCTAGGTAAGTCACCTCAGTCAATTCGTTTGTTGAAATATGGAATGAACATGATTGATGACGGTCTAGTTGGTCAACAGCTGTTTGCTGGTGAAGCTACTCGTATGGCTTATGGAACTGATGAAGCTATTGAAGGTAAGGACAGCTTCCTAGAAAAAAGAGCACCGGACTGGTCACCATTTCCTTGGCACTTCTAATTTCATGAACCAAATCCCAGTAAGAGTTATCCCAGCCAATGATGTTGTTGGTGCTCTAGTTGCTCTAACCGATGCACTTCAAGGTAAATGTGCTGTGTTTATTTCTCCTAGAGAAGTAAATGGGGAAAAAGTAATTGTTGAAGGAATACCTTCGTTTGTTAATTCAGATATTGCTCTGATTGTTGAGAGCAGCGGTTCAACTGGAATACCTAAGCGAATCAGCATTAGTGCTAGTGCTTTGATTGCTAGTGCTAAGGCAACAGAGAAGTATTTTGGTACTCAAGGTCAATGGTTATTGACTCTGCCAATCAATTACATTGCAGGTATTCAAGTTCTAGTTCGCTTAATCCTTGCTGATGTTCAACCTATTGTTATGAACACTGCTGTTCCATTTACTCCTGAAGCTTTTGCTCTGTCTTCGACACTCTTAACTGCAGATAGTAAGTTCACCTCTGTTGTTCCAACACAGCTGGTTAGATTGCAGCAGCTTGCTTCGCAGGATCCTTTTCTAGTGAAGCTGTTACAGCGCTTCACAGCAATCCTGGTTGGTGGTCAGGCAACTAGTGCTGATGTTCTGTCTTTCTTTAGAGAGAGAAATATCAATGTAGTTGAGAGCTATGGCATGGCTGAGACTAGCGGTGGTTGTGTGTACAACGGTGAGCTTTTAGATGGTGTTGAGATCAAGCTAGTTGAAGATGACCGGGTTGCAATTAGGGGAACCATGTTGGCTAACGATGTTGCTAATAAAGAAGGCTTCCTAGTTACTCAAGACATCGGTGAGTTTGATTCAACGGGTCTACTGCGCATTCTTGGTAGAGCAGATCGAGTGATGATCTCTGGTGGACTCAAAATGAGTCTTGATCAAGTTGAAGCTGTAGCAGGTAGTGTGCCAGGGGTTGTTGAAGTAGGGGCAACTGCGGTTAGTTCAACTGAGTGGGGAGAGCGTGTTGGCATTGCCTATGTTGGTTCTCCTGAGGTAGCCGATTACATAGCTGGAGCAGTGTTTGAACAACTAGGAATAGCTGCTAAACCAATTAGGGTTATTCGAGTTGATAGATTGCCGAGGCTTACAAGTGGCAAGACAGATTTGATTGCGTTGAGAGAACTATTTAGTGAAGGTATCTAATGAGTGAAGTTAAGTTATGGATCAAAGGTGCAAGGCTTAGAACTTTACCTTTGGCAGTTGCTCCAGTCCTAGTTGGTGCAGGAACAGCAGAGCTTGCTGGCAAGTTCAACCTTGGTCTTGTGTTGTTAGCGCTAACTGTTGCCTTGTTACTTCAAATAGGTGTGAACTATTCAAATGATTACAGTGATGGCATTAGAGGAACTGATGACAACAGAGTTGGTCCAGCCAGGCTAACCGGTGGTGGTTTTGTTGAACCAAAGCGAGTTAGAAATGCAGCATTTCTTTCCTTTGCTTTAGCTGGAGTCTTTGGTCTAGTCATTACAGTTCTTACTGCTCAGTGGTGGTTTGTGATTGTTGGTGCAGTTTGTATTCTGGCTGCTTGGTTTTATACCGGAGGTAAGAAGCCTTACGGTTATGCAGGCTTAGGTGAAGTTATTGTCTTTATCTTCTTTGGTTTGGTTGCAACAGTTGGAACCGATTACATTCAGACACTAGAAGTGAACATCCTGAGCACCTTGGGTGGAGCGGCCATTGGTTCGTTTGCAACAGCAGTGCTACTGATCAACAACATTAGAGACATTGAGACAGATCGCTTGAGTGGGAAGAAGACTCTTTCAACTCGCATTGGTAAGAACATATCTTTGGGTTTGTTCTTTGTTCTGACCTGGGCACCGTTTAGCTTGATTGCTCCGATTTGGTTTATTGCCCCTGCAGTGTTCCTAGTGAATCTGCTGTTGCTACCAGTTCTGATTATCAACATCATGGCTGTGTCTGCGACAAAGCCTAAAGATCAAATACTGGTCTTGCAGCTAACTACCTTGACGACCCTGCTATTTGCTATCGGTGTCTGTTACGGTCTTTTTACTCTTAACTTCTAGATCTACAATCTCGTTCTCTAGGTCGCTTTCAGGATCTCCAGAACCTAGGGTGTTGTTACGTTTTTCAAAGATCTGCTTGCTGATTTGGTCTCTGAGCCCACTTAGAAACAGTAGTGAATAGGCGAATGAGAGAGTGGCTGCAAACAGCACTGTTGCAAGCCATGGCATGCCTAGAACACCGAAGAGCACGCATAGTCCTGTGAAAACACCAAGTCTGATAACTGTGTACTTTACCCAAACATTTCTCATGGCTTTAGTCTATGTTTCCGCCTCGGTTAGAATTGACCCATGACAAGAATCCAACTAGCACTCCTCGTTGCGGTGGTAATCTTCCAGATTTTCACTACCGTATATGCCGCCAGCGCTAACAAAAACCAGGTGAGAGTATTGCCTAAGTTTGCTTGGGTACTACTTTGTCTATTCGTGCCAATCATCGGTGGTCTTCTATACATAACCATTGGTCGACCAATTGATGGAGATTCAGGTCAAGGAGCTAAGCGTTCAAGACCAGTTGCTCCTGATGACGATGCCGACTTCCTACGAGATCTCGGTAATCGCTTCAGAAGAGATAACAACAATTAGCATGACGGAATCTCCCGCCCAGATGTTTTCAGCACACATAATCGCTGAATTAGCTGCCTGGGGAAGAGTCTTCTGGTTAGCACCAGGAGCAAGATCTCAAGCATTAGCAATTGCTGCAGCTCAAGTCACAGAAGCAGGCAAAGCTAACCTCCATGTTCGTATCGATGAGAGATCTTTAGGTTTTGGTGCCTTAGGTGCTGCTGTCTATGGTGGGCCTCAGGTCATCATCACTACTTCAGGAACTGCTGTTGCTAATCTTCATCCCGCTGTTCTTGAGGCTCACCACTCAGGTCTAGGACTTATCTTGCTAACAGCAGATAGACCAGCAGAGCTTAGAGATAAAGGCGCTAACCAAACTACAAACCAGGTCGGTATCTTTGCTGATGCTGTCATTGAATGTATTGATGTTCCAGCACCAACAGAGAAAGACATTCCAAGGCTTCCTCAGCTTGCTAAAGAACTAGTTGAGAAGGCAGTGCTACTTGCTTGGGGCAAAAGAGCACAACCAGTTCAACTGAACTTACAGTTCATCGAACCACTATCTTCAGTAACTCCTAATGCAGCAGAGGTATTGGAAGAGATCTGGGCTGCTGATGAAAAAGCATTAGTAGAAGAAACTGAAGATGAAAGTACCTTCAAGTTAGATCTAACTAAACCAACAGTTATTGTGGCTGGTGCTAATGCTGGTTCACACCTTGCTGAAATAGAGAGCCTGAATCTTCCCGTCTTCGCAGAGCCAACGTCAGGAGTGAGACACCTAGCTGCATCTGTGATTGGGTATCGAACACTTCTTGCTAATAACTTTGAGCTACTAAATCAAATAGAGCAGGTCATTGTTTATGGCAAGCCAACGCTTAGTAGACCAATCATCGCGTTACTAAAAAGAGAAGACATCACGGTCTTTGTCCGTGAAGGACAAATGGGTTCATTCTCTATTGGTAATGAAGTGACCAAGGTCACTGAACTGATTGAAGGAACCTGTAGCCCAGACTGGTTGAAAGCTTGGATGAGTGAACCAGATCACATTGGAACTAGTTCAACGCTAGATAGACATGCAATCATCGCTAAGACCTGGGAGAGATCTCCAGCAGATAACACCATCTTGGTCTTAGGAGCATCTCAGCTAATCAGAGAAGCAGACTTTTGCGCTCCAAGGTTAGAAGTTAGAGCTTGGGCTAACCGTGGGCTATCAGGTATTGATGGAACTATTGCAACTGCTACCGGTATTGCCATTCAAGAACCAGTTAAGCAGGTAAGAGCACTCATGGGGGATCTAACCTTCCTGCACGATGTTGGCTCTTTAGCTATTGACCCTAATGATGGGGAACTGAATCTTCAGATTATTGTTGCCAACGATAACGGTGGAAAGATCTTCAGCAATTTAGAGGTTGCTCAAAGTGTTGAAGCAAACATGTTCAAGAGAATCTTCCAGACACCACAGATTGTTTACATGGGCAAACTAGCCGACGCTTACGGGTGGCAGTATGTGAATCCAAAGACAGTGGAAGAGTTTGAGTCAGCGTTATCGCTTACAGGTCGAGTTGTTATTGAAGTTGTGTTGGACTAGCTAAGCGCATCAACAATTGGTTTGAACTTTAGAACTGCTTCAGCAAGCTCTGCCTCAGGATCTGATCCTGCAACAATTCCACATCCAGCAAACGCAGTGAGTGTCCCGTTGTCTAACTGAGCTCCTCTAAGAGCAATGGCCCAAACACCATCACCATCAGCACCTAGCCAACCAACTGGTCCTGCATATCTTCCACGATCAACATTCTCTATTTCTTCAATGACTTCAAGAGCTTTATCTCTAGGAGTTCCAGCAACAGCTGCTGAAGGATGCAGAGCACTAACAACTTGAAGAGATGTTGAATCTGAGTTCAATGTCGCTTTCACATCACTGGCTAGATGCCAAAGGTTAGGCAGAGGAATACTGAATGGTTCTGTATCAACAGTTATCTCTTCGCTGAATACTTTTAGGGATGAAACAAGTGAATCAATTGCATACTTATGCTCTGCTCTGTTCTTAGGTGATTCATTTAGAGCAGCACCAATAGCCTGATCAACACCTGGGTCTGTTCCTCGACCTGCTGTTCCAGCTAAGACTCGAGCACTGAATTCTGAGTGATAAACCTTGACCAATAGTTCAGGGCTTGCTCCGAATAGTCCAGCGACAGAGTAAATGAAACAAGAGTCGAATTTCTTCTCAAGCTTGCGAAGAGCTGGATTGATGTTGAAGTCTTGAGATACCTGCGCTTTTAGATCTCTAGCAAGAACTACCTTTTCGATGTTCTTCGAAGAGATAGCCGCAAGAGCTCTATCAACGTTTAGTTTGTATTGCTCAGTAGTGATTTGTCCTGGTTCAAAGTGAGCAGGGGTGAAGATGCTCTCTAGGTTGATGAGCTTGAGAGCAGCGACTTCACTGATGTTGATAGTTGTTAGCCATAGAGCTCCATCATGCCTACCCACAACAACCTGAGGAATTACAAGAACGCTTGTGCTCTTGCTGTTCTCAGAAAAAGCAATTGACCCAAAGGAGATAAGTCCAGAACCTGAGACATTGACCTCATCAGTAATCTCTGCTTGAGAAGCTACATCACGCCACTTGGCGTCTAGTTCGAGGATTCGATTAGGTCCTGATGTCTCTAGCCTTAGGGCTTCACCCCAGCCGATGAGGCCTTGTTTTTCATAGATGAAGGCTGAAGTATTGGTTCCTAGGAGGTCGGCGAAGGAGTAATCCTCGTTTAGGCCTAGCTCATGGGCTGCTATCAGCCTTGAGTACACCTTGAGAGTCAACTAAATCTTTCCAAACCTTGTTCTGTACGTTTTCTGTGAAATCCTCAGCGAGCCTTAAGGACTCTCTTTTTACTGGGATATCCTAAAGACAGGTCACTTGAAGTCTAAAACAGTGAGAGGAGTGCCAAGTGCGGAAAGTTCTAAATACCGTAATCACTGCATTACTCCTAGCCGGATTATCGGTTCCTGTTGCCTCATTCGCTTCCGAAACAGAGCCAGATCCAACCATCGTTGACATCTATGGCTACCTGAACGAAGAGCAGGAACTTCTGAACCTGCACTCAGAGATTGAGTATGGCAATGAAGATCACTCAGGTGTCTTGATTCCACCAGTGGTAATCAGAATGGGTCAGCCATCAGATCCAAACATCTTCGTGTTACCAACCGATCCATCTGGTCAGGTCTATAAGTGGGACATGTCACCAGAACTAGACACAGCACTTGAGGACCTAGGCCTGGTTAGCCAAGACCAGAAGTCAAACCTCGACCCATACAGACATGCACCAATCCCAATTCAATCCATCGAGCAAACCACTAGAACACCAGCCGATGAGTTTATGGATGGGGCCAGAATTTTTGGATTAGGGCTGGGATTAGCAGCTCTCGTGCTACTGGCTTTGACTAGCGTAAGCACCATTAGAAGCAGAAGACGAAAGAGGATGTATCTTTCCACCTCGGGGCAGTAGATACTCAACCAGCCAAAGATTAGACTTGGCTAGTGAATAAAGCAGATATGGCCAAAAAGCCGGCAGAAGTCGCAGCCATGTTTGATTCGGTTGCTGAAAGTTACGACCGCACAAATGACCTCCTTTCCTTTGGTCAAGATCGCCTATGGCGAAGAAAAGTACTAAAAGCTGTTAACCCACAAAGCGGACAAACTGTTTTAGATCTTGCTGCTGGCACAGGTTCATCATCGGTTGTGTTCGCTAAGCCTGGAGTAAAGGTAATTGCTAGCGACTTCAGTGAGGGAATGCTTGCTGTTGGTAGAAAACGCCACCCAAACCTTGAGTTTGTTTTTGCTGATGCAACAAAGTTGCCTTTTGCTGATGCTTCGGTTGATGCAGTAACTATTTCGTTTGGACTTAGAAACGTAGTTGACCCTACGAAGGCAGTTGCTGAAATGCTTAGAGTTCTAAAGCCAGGTGGGGTAGTAGTGATCTGCGAGTTCTCTCATGTGAGGACTCCAGTTATTGGGTCACTTTATCGCTGGTATCTAGCAAACATCTTGCCAACCCTGAGTAAGCTCCTTGCTAAGAACAAAGGTGCTTACGACTATCTTTCAGAATCTATTGCTGCTTGGCCTAAGCAAGAGGTCTTGGTTCAGTGGTTGGTTGAAGCTGGATTCAAAGATGCAAAATACAAGAACCTAAACTTTGGAATTGTTGCCCTACACAGCGCTAAGAAAGCGACTAAATGAACAAAATAGTATTACCTCCTCAGCTACGCAAAGTAGTAGACAAAGCCCTGCTGAAAAAGATTCAGTCTGGTTTAGAGCAGGTTGAGGTTGAACTATTAAAGTCAGTCACTCACACAGATCCAGTTGCGAATGTGACTTCAAGACATTTACTTGAAGCAGGTGGCAAGAGGCTACGTCCTGTACTAGTTCTTCTAGGTGCAGCTTTAGGTGATGATTCAAAAGAAGAAGTAATCAAAGCAGCGGTTGTTGTTGAACTTACTCACTTAGCAACTCTTTATCACGATGACGTGATGGATAGAGCACCAATGCGCAGAGGTGTTCCAACCGCTCACGAAGTTTGGGGTAACAGCGTAGCTATCTTGACTGGTGACTTACTGTTTGCAAGAGCATCACAGATTGTTAGCCGTCTTGGTGGTAAAGCTCTTTCATTGCAAGCAGATACTTTCGAAAGACTTTGTTTAGGTCAACTTCATGAAACTCTAGGTCCTCAAGATAACGAAGACCCTATTGCTCATTACATTCAGGTTCTTGCCGATAAAACTGGATCACTTATTGCAGCTAGTGCTGAACTAGGTGTTGTCTATGGTGATGGTCCTGATGAATATCGTGAACCAATGAGAATCTATGGTGAGAAGGTAGGAGTTGCCTTCCAGTTGATTGACGATGTTATTGACATTGCATCTGATGACTCAGGTAAGACCCCTGGCACAGACCTCAGAGCAGGCGTACCAACTATGCCAACCCTTATTCTTAGGGCTCACGCCGAGACTGACCCTAAAGCCCGTGAACTTATTGAGATAATTGACGGGGGTCTTGAAGATGACGCCCAGTTAGCATTGGCGGTGAGCAAACTTAGAGAGCATCCAGCTCTTGAAGAGGCTTATCAGATGGCTAGAACTTGGGCAGCAGAGGCCGTTGAAGCCTTAGCCCCGCTACCAGATTCACCGGTCAAAGATGCCTTGCGAGTATTCGCTGAAGCCGTTGTTGACCGTAACCAGTAAATAAAAGGATTTGATTTATCTTGAACAAAATGCGTTTAGCTATTGTTGGTGCTGGCCCTGCCGGAATCTATGCAGCAGATCTAATCATCAAAGCTGAAAGAGACTTTGATGTGAGCATCGACCTGTTCGATTTGCTTCCAGCACCATATGGCCTAGTGCGCTACGGAGTGGCTCCTGATCACCCAAGAATCAAAGGAATCATTAGAGCCCTCTATGAAGTTCTAGATAGAGGAGACATCCGCTTCTTCGGTAACGTCAAGTATGGAACAGACATCACTCTTGATGAACTAAAGAGTCATTACAACGCAGTTATTTTCTCAACTGGTGCAATCAAAGATGCAACCCTAAATATTCCAGGTGTTGAACTAGATGGTAGCTATGGTGCAGCCGACTTTGTGAACTGGTATGACGCTCATCCAGATTTCCCAAGAACCTGGCCGCTAAACGCTAAGGAAGTTGCTGTTCTAGGAAATGGAAACGTAGCTCTTGACGTTGCCAGAATCCTTGCTAAGCAACCAGCAGATCTTCTATCAACAGATATTCCAGACAATGTTTATCAAGGACTGCTAGCTTCACCTGTTACGGATGTTCACGTCTTTGGTAGAAGAGGACCAGCTCAGGTCAAGTTCACACCGCTAGAACTTCGTGAAGCATGTGACATTGCCGGTGTTGACACCATCGTCTATGACGAAGACTTCAAATACGATGCAGGATCTCAAGAAGCTATTGATACCAATAACCAAACAAGAGTCATGGTGAACACCCTTGAAAGCCATAGAGGTAAAGAAACCACTGGGGCAACAAAGAGGCTGCACCTGCATTTCTTTAGTTCACCTAAAGAAATACTTGGTGAAGATGGAAAAGTTACTGCATTGAGAATTGAAAGAACTGAACTAGATGGTTCTGGTGGTGTTACTGGAACTGGTGAAATTAGAGAGTTCAACGTACAAGCTGTTTATAGAGCCATTGGATACTTTGGTTCTGAATTAGATTCAATTCCTTTTGATCACAAGCACGGTGTTATTACTAACGAAGCGGGTCGAGTGTTAGATGACAGCGGTGAACACATTCCAGGTATCTACGCAACCGGTTGGATCAAGCGTGGACCTATTGGTCTAATTGGTCACACTAAGAGTGATGCTATGGAAACAATTGCTTGCGTCATTGCTGACAGGGACACTTGGTGGACTCCTGCTCATGCTGATGAAGATGATGTTGTGAACCTCTTGAATTCCAAGGGAGTTCAGTTCCTAGGTTGGCCTGAATGGCTCAAGATTGATGCAACTGAAAAAGCTCTAGGTGCTGCTCAAGATCGTGAACGAGTGAAGCTAGTTGAACGCGAAGACTTCCTAAACGCAGCATTTAAGAACGACTAAGGATGACAAAGAGCAAGGGAATCTCAGACAGCAGAGCAAAGACTGCTCAGTTTGCGCTAATGGTTACCTTCTTTACCCAAGGCTTTGCAACTCTGTCATGGATGCCTCGCATTCCAGAGTTCATTGAGAATCTAGATGTCTCTAAAGAGGTATGGGGAGCAATTATTGGTTTTGGTGGAGCAGGTTCTTTAGTTCCACTGCTATTCACAAGTCGACTAGTTATTCGCTTCGGAACAACTCCGATTATTAAATTCTCAAGCTTTGCTTTCATCGCTATCTTGCTAGCGTTACCTTATCCAACTCAGTGGTGGCTATTCCTAGTTCTAAACTTCATGCTTTCTTTTGCAATCAGTGTTTTCAACATTGCTCTGAACTCACAAGCAGTCATGTTCCAGAAGCGAGTCGACAAGGTATTACTTGGAAGCTTCCACGGTTCTTGGAGTATTGGAGCAGCTGCTTCTGCTGGAGTTTCCAGCATCATTGCTGCCTTCACTCCACTAAAACTGCAGATGTTCCTCATGCCTGTGCTTTGCTTAGGCTTATTTATGTGGGCAGTAAGACACATGCTTGATCCTGCTGAAAGTGATTCAGTGGATAGAGATGTGCCGGCGGAACGTATCTCTTGGCTAAAGACTCCACCGTACCTTTGGCTTCTAGCTGTTGGTGGTTTCATGGGTATGTGGCCTGAACTAGTACTTATGGACTGGTCAAGTGTTTACGGTAAAGAAGTTCTAAACCTAGATCCTTCAAGAGCAGCTTGGCCTTACACAATCTTTGTTATTGCCATGATTGTTGGTCGCTTCTCTATTGCCCGACTTACTGAGAAATACAACGTAGCAAGGCTTTCTCAAATCGGTGGGATCTTTGGATCTATTGCTCTTGCGATTGCTGTTTTTTCATCAGCAAATCTCGCTGATGTGAATCAGGATCTAGCTCTAATGATGCTGTGTGTTTTCTTTGCTATCGCTGGTCTTGGTATTTCATCTATGGTGCCAGGGTTTTTCAGTATGGCAGGAAATGTTGAAGGGCTTTCAACAGCTCAGGCACTTAGTCGATTGTTGTTGTTCAACACAATTGTTGTTATCTTCGCGAAGATGGCTATGGGTTCACTGATTGATGCTTCATCATTACCGTTAGCAATGATTTTCCCAATAGTTACTTTTGCTATTGCTGGTGTGATTAGCGGTGTTGTTGCCAACAGGCATAAGAAGATAACTCTAAATAGAGATTACATTCCAGAGTAATTAGCGATAGTTAGTGAACTGAACGTCAATCTCAAGATCACTTGAACGCAACAGCTCCATGACTTCCTGAAGATCATCACGGCTCTTGCTAACAACTCTCAACTCATCACCCTGAATGTTTGCCTTCACCGACTTAGGTCCCTGCTCACGAATGATTGCTGCAATCTTCTTAGCCTGAGGCTGCTCGATGCCATCCTTCAGTGTTGCTTCAACGCGGTATTCCTTGCCTGAAGCAAAAGGCTTGCCATCATCAAGGCTCTTTAGGGAGATCCCACGCTTGACTAGCTTGCTCTGGAAAACATCGAGAACAGCCTTTACTCGTTCCTCGCTGTTAGCTTTCATCAGGATCTTCTCGCCTGACCACTCAATTGATGCGCCAACACCTTTGAAGTCGTAGCGCTGTTCAATTTCTTTTTGTGCCTGAGTTAGAGCGTTAGACGCTTCTTGCTTGTCAACTTTGCTGACTATGTCGAATGATGAATCTGCCATAACTGTGATTCTAACGAACTAAGCCGTCAGAAGAGGCTCTAGCGGTGCTAGATCGAACTATGAGTTCAATAGGCCACTCAGTAATGTCAGGGACCTTTTGGTCTGGGTTATCCAATAGTTCAAGCATGGTCTTTGCTATTAGTTCACCCTGGCCAAAAACGTTCTGGTTGATGGTTGTGATGCCAAAGAAATCAGCCAACTCGTGATTATCGACACCAACAATAGAAAGATCTGCTGGAACATTTAGACCTAGGTCTTTAGCAGCTAGTAATACTCCGACCGCTAACTCATCAGAAGAAGCAAAGATGGCTGTTGGTGCGTTGTGTGGATCGCCTAGGAGGTTCTTAGCTGCGGCATAGCCTTCGCTAATTGCATAGCGAGGAACTGCTCTATACCAACCAGGTCTTGGTTCAATGCCAGCAGCCTTTAGAGCTTCTTCATAACCAACTTTTCTAACGTCAAAGACCTTATAGAAGTTATCGGTTGCTTCACTCTGCCCAATCATGGCTATCTTGGTGTGACCCATAGAAATCAAGTGGTTGGTAGCTAGAGAACCAGCTGCCTGGTCATTGATCTTGATTGTCTTAGCACCTTCAACTGAACCACCAAGAGAAACCAGAGGCTTGTTCACCTTGGTTAGAGCAGCAATCTCTTCTTCGCTCATCTTGACTGATACACAGATAACCGCATCCACCCTCTTACGAGGCAGGGACTTAGTGAAGATGGACTTACGGTGGTCATCACCGGAGGAGAGGTTATACAAAGTAACGTCATAGCCAGCAGCAACTAGTTCTCGGTCAATGGCTTCTAGGACTGTTGCGAAGAACCAGCGGTCAACATAAGGAACTACAACACCAATGTTCTTAGTCCTACCGGTGACAAGGGTGTATGCAGAAGCCGAAGGGACATAGCCCAGACGATCAGCTACTGACTGAACCAGTTCCTTAGTCTCGATAGAGACGTAATCCTTACCGCTCAGGGCTCTTGAAACAGTTGCTGTGGAGACTCCAGCCTCACGAGCAACATCAACTATGCCTGCCATCAATAAACCCTTTTACTGTAAATGTATGCAAATCTCTCTGTAATCTATCTAGCCTTACATACCATTGCAGGTAATAATGCCAGATTGAAACCTATTCGTTGCATAAAGGCGATTAGCGGAGAAGGCTTGATTTCAGGTATTCTTTAGAAGCACCCGTCCGGCTGATTACAGGCGGCCGGGAGCGCTGGCTAGTTACCCAAGCGGCCAAAGGGATCTGACTGTAAATCAGCCGGCTCAGCCTTCGGGGGTTCGAATCCCTCACTAGCCACGAAACCCCAGCCCTCCACGGCTGGGGTTTTTACTTTAGGCTGCAGCCAGTGCCTTTGTGTCGTAAGCAAGTCAATACGCAATCGTGCGGCAACTAGTATTTGGAAACGAGCTGCTTATGACCTAGCCCTTGTGGGATTAGGACAAGGTTTTCGGTTTCAATTTCTTAGGTTCGCTCTTGCACTAAGAGCTACCCCGATAGGTTGTACTGGTGAGTGTAAACGAAACCGAGTCAAAGCCAGCGCACGTAAAGAACGTAGCTAAGGGTTTAGGGCTCGGTCTCACCGCATATCTAATTTGGGGATCGTTTCCACTGATCATCACAGGACTTGCTTCTTTTGCTAACCCTTGGGAGATTGTGGTTTGGCGAATAGTCTTTGGCTTCGCTACCGCGGTATTACTGATTTCTGTTACTCGTTCATGGGCATCTCTTCGAGCGGTATTTAGAAACCGCAGCATGTTGGGCTGGATTGGCCTTAGCTCAGTTCTGATCATGATCAATTGGCAGGTCTATGTAATAGGTATTGCATCTGGTCGTGTGCTCGAAACCTCCCTTGGCTACTTCATCAATCCTTTGGTGACTATTGTGCTTGCTGTTTTCTTTTTGCGAGAGAAACTCAACCTTATTCAATGGGTAGCAGTTGGGCTAGGAGCTGTTGCCGTTACTGTGCTCAGTGTCGACTACGGGCACCTTCCTTGGGTAGCGCTAACCTTGGCCGCAACATTTGGAATTTATGGTTTAGCTAAGAACAAGCTGGGTGGCCAAGTCTCCCCATTGAACTCTTATGCCATTGAGTCGGGAGCACTATTACCAGTGGCAATAATCCAAGGCGCGATCATTTCAAGCTTTGCACCGGGGCTACAGATCACCTCAAACGGGTGGCAGGGTGTGGCTGGATTGGCATTCTTCGGCATAATGACAGCAATTCCACTGATCCTCTTTGGCACCGCTGCAGAGAATCTCCCGCTGAGCTGGATTGGCTTTATGCAGTTCATGACCCCTAGCATTCAGTTCGTTCTAGCACTAACTGTGTTTGAGGAGCAGATGTCTCCTGCTAGGTGGGTTGGTTTCATACTGGTCTGGGTGGCTTTGCTCACTCTTACCTCTGATGCGTTGAAAACAAATCGAGCGAATCGCAAGCTTCGCCCCTGAAATCAGGGCTTTAGCTAAAGGTTTCGTTACTATAACTTTTCTAAGCCCAAACATAAATGTTTCGTCACATACTGTTTTAGGCCAAATCTGTTGGCTATGCTTTATCCAAGCGTTTCAGACTAACCTGGCGCGTGTTCGCCGATTATGGCGGGCAAACAAATCCCCGAAAAGGAAAAATAATGACCGCATTCTCAAAGAAAAAACTAGCGGGTGTTCTAGCAGTGGTTACCGCCACAGCAGTAGCACTTTCTGGTTGCTCAACTCCAGCGCCTTACGCGGCTGGAGACGGTGTACTAAAGCTTGGTGGAATTCTTCCTCTGACAGGTGCACTTGCGTTCCTATCACCGCCTGAAATTGCGGGTGTTGACTTGGCAATCGCCGACATCAACGCAGCTGGTGGAGTTCTAGGACAGCCTGTCGAGTGGACTCTGAAGGATTCAAGCGATGGTGACAACCCTGCAATCGCACCTGCATCAGCAACTGAGTTGCTTGACTCAGGAGTTGACGCAATCGTTGGTGCCGCTGCATCTGGTGTTACCCGATTGATCATTGACCAGGTCACCAAGGCAAAGGTAGTTCAGATCTCAATGTCTAACACCGCACCTGACCTTTCAACATGGGATGACGGCGGATACTACTTCCGCACAGCACCTAGCGACCTTCTTCAGGGTGCAATTGTTGGAAACCAGATTGTTGCAGCAGGTAAAGAAAACGTTGCAATCATTTACCAGCAGAGCCCATACGGTGAAGGTCTTGTGGCTGAGGCCAAGGCAACTCTAGAAGCTGCTGGTGCAACCATCGTTTCAGAGCTATCTTTCCCTGAGGCAGAGTCAAACTTCGACACCATCGTTGACCAGACAGTAGCAGCAGGCGCTGACTCACTTCTAGTTATCTCATACGACGAGTTCAAGAAGATTGCTCCAGCTCTAGAGAAGAAGGGCTTCCCAGGAAGCGACATCTTCCTAGTAGATGGAAACCTTGCTAACTACGAGGCAGAGGGCTTTGCTCCTTACCTTGAAGGCGCTAAGGGAACACTTCCTGGTGGCGAACTAAACGAGGACCTAAAGTCTCGTGCAGCTGCTCTTTACCTAGAGAACTACGGTGAAGAACTAGTTGAGTTCTCTTACCTAGCAGAGACCTACGATGCAGTTATGCTTCTTGCACTTGCTGCTGAGCAGGCTAAGAACGACTCAGGTGAAGCAATTGCTGCCAACATGATTTCAGTTTCAACTGGTGGCGAGAAGGTATCTACTTTCGCTGATGGTCTAGCTGCAATCAAGGCCGGTAAAGACATCGACTACGAGGGCTTCTCAGGCCCAATCGAGTTCGATGCAAATGGAGACCCAACAGGTGCTTCAATCGGTATCTACCAGTACGGTACAGACGGTAAGCCAGTCTTCCTTGAGGCTGTAGCCGGTAACTCTGTAGAGTAACTAGCAATTCAGAACTAAAAAGATTCCCCCGAGCAATTGCTCGGGGGAATCTTTTATTTAACAACGTTTCTAGAGTTCGGCAAGATTACCGAGGTAGAGCTCGACCATCTTTGGGTCGTTCAGAAGATCGCGGCCCGTTCCGGTGTATGCGTCCTTACCCTGGTCCAACACGTATGCACGGTCACAGATCTGGAGGCAGCGGCGAGCATTCTGTTCAACCATGACAACTGTTACACCTGCAGCATTGACTTCTTTGACTCGAATAAAGGTCTCGTCCTGTCTCACAGGTGACAAACCAGCTGAAGGTTCATCCAAGAGCAGGACTGAAGGGTCAGTCATAAGTGCACGACCCATTGCGACCATCTGGCGCTCACCACCTGATAGTGAGCCAGCACGCTGGTTCTTTCGCTTTCCTAGATCAGGAAACAGCTCAGTTACAAATTCAAAGCGTTCTTTGAATCGCTTCGGAGTTTGAAACACGCCCATCTCGAGATTCTCCTCGATGGTCAGGCTTGGAAACACGTTGTTAGTTTGTGGAACGAAGGCTACGCCTTTTTCCACCAGTTTGTTCGCTTTGAGACCTGTGATGTCTGCACCTTTGAGGAGTACTCGCCCAGATCGAATATTCACTTGCCCAAAAATTGCCTTCAGTAAAGTCGATTTACCAGCTCCATTAGGTCCAATGATTCCAATTAGCTCACCTTGGTATGCGGTGAGACTGCAGCCGTTGAGAATGTTGATTCCAGGCAGGTACCCAGCGACTAAGTCGTCAGCGTGTACCACTAATTCGCGACTGTTCATTTGGTGTCGCCTTTCTTTGTGGAACTTGATGACGCTGGCTTGGCTAAAGCGCCAAGGTCGCTATCGTGGTGAGCACCTAGGTAGGCATCAATCACGGCTTGGTCTTTCATGACAGTTAGTGGCGGACCTTCGGCAACTATTTTGCCTTCAGCCATGACGATAACCCAGTCACTTATGTGTCGCACCATATGCATATCGTGCTCAACGAAGAGAACGGTTGTGCCATTAGATTTGAGATCCTTGATGTGGTCGAGAAGGCTCTGGGTAAGCGCTGGGTTCACACCTGCCATTGGCTCATCGAGCATAATGAGCTTAGGTTCGCTCATCAACGCGCGGGCCATCTCTAGGAGTTTTCTCTGACCCCCAGAAAGGCTGGCTGCATAGTCTTCACGCTTTGCATCTAACTTGAATCGCTTGAGCAAAGTGTCGGCAACTTCAGTGATTTGCTTCTCACGGCGAATCCACAGTGGACGAATCAGAGCCGTTAGAAAACTCTCACCAGGCTGCTTTTGCGCACCAAGGCGCATATTCTCAATGACTGTGAGAAGACTTAGAGCTTTGGTTAGTTGGAAAGTTCTGACCATGCCTAGGCGAGCAACTTTGTAAGGTGACAACCCAGCGAGCTTCTGACCGGCAAATGACCAGTTACCCTGGTTTGGTTTATCAAAACCGGTTAGCAGGTTAAAGAAGGTTGTCTTACCGGCACCGTTAGGTCCAATAAGAGCAGTAATCAGACCTCTTGGTATCTCAACGTGCTCAACATCAACAGCGGTGAGTCCACCAAACTGACGCTTGACACCATCTGCAATTAGGATCGGGTCTACCTTGCGGCAACCTGGTGCGACTGCGCCGATGCAGATATTATCTACAGATAGGCTTTTCGAGCTAGACATTGAACTGGGTCTCCCTCTTGTTTCCAAACAGACCCTGTGGTCTAAAGATCACAAGCAACATAAGTGATAGGCCGATCAGTAGTAGGCGAATCTGAGCAATGTCAGTCTGAGTTAGGAACGGCAGTAAGCCCAGTTCCACTAATCCACTCATGAGACCCTGAGTGACGCTAATGACTGCGATGAAAATCATTCCACCTGCAATTGGGCCAAGGATTGTTGCTGCTCCACCCAAGAGAAGTACTGACCAAATAGTGAATGTGAAGTTTGTGGTCCAGACCTGAGGCTGCACGTTTGACAGGTTCAGGACGAAGATCATTCCACCGATGCTGGCGAACACACCACCAATAATCAAAGCTTGCAACTTATAGAAGAAGACATTCTTGCCAAGGCTTCTAACGGCGTCTTCGTCTTCACGGATACCCTTCAGTACTCGACCCCAAGGCGAACGCATCAGAAGACGCAGGATTAGAGCACCAATAATTACTGCACCCCAACCAACCATCAATACATATAACTGATCTGCTCGATAAGTTACGAAGCCAAAGTTGTAGTTGCCTTCTGGAATTGGGTTCAATGCCCAGAACTCAGATCCGAACTGGCTGAGTCCGTTCGAGCCACCTGTGACATTCGAGAAGCCAATTGTGGTCATGAAGTATCTGAACACTTCAGCTGTTGCAATTGTCACGATAGCGAGGTAATCGGCGCGAAGTCTCAGAGTTGGAATTCCTAGAATTAAAGCAAAGATGACTGAGCAAAGGAGCCCCATAAGAACTGCCAAGAACAAAGGCAGCTTCAAAGTGTCGATGCTGATGACCATACCGTAAGCCCCGACGGCTGCGAAAGCGGCTTGACCGAAGTTCAGCAGACCTGTGAAGCCGAAGTGCACTGCCAGACCCAGAGCACAAAGCACGAAAGTGATTGTGGTTGGACTGAGCATCTCACCAAGGGCGAGGGTGAATATTTTCAGAATGTCCATTTACCTATCCGATTCTCTGCTTTTTGCCTAGAACACCTTGTGGGCGAACTAGCAAGACAACGATAAGGATGATTAGAGCCGCAGCGTACTTCAGGTCAATAGGGATGATCAGAGCTGAAAGCTCTACAACGAAGCCGATGATGATTGCGCCGACGGTTGCTCCTAGCGCTTTACCAAGGCCACCAAGGGTCACCGAGGCGAACAAGAGTAGAAGAATCTGTGCACCAAGGAGGTAGTTGGCTTGGAACTGAAGCCCGTAGAGGATACCGGCAAGTCCGGTAAGCGCTCCAGCCATTACCCATACGATTCTGATGATGCGCTCCACATTGATTCCAGTGGCTGCTGCAAGTGACGCGTTATCCGAAACTGCACGAGCTGCCTTGCCTATTCTGGTGCGGGTAAGGAACCAAGCTACGAATGCAAGTGCAACCACGCTTAGAGCCATTGACCAGATCGAAGAGCTTGTGGTGTTGATTGGACCTAAAACAACCTTTTCGTATTCGCTCGATAAGACTTTGGTGTCACCTTCAAAGAACAGGATGTAGAGCTGGCGGAGAATGATAGAAAGCCCGATTGACACAATCATGATTTGGTTGAGCCCCAGTCGGCGCTTTCGAAGGGGCTTCCAAAGAGCAGAATCTTGTAACCAACCGAAACCTGCACTGAGCGCTATGGTGATGGCGGCAGCCAAGAGAAGAGGCATCTTTAGCTCAACATGGAACAACCAGGTGAACAATGCTCCAAAGGTGACCATCTCACCATGGGCAAAGTTGTTTAGCCCAGTGGTGCCGAAGATCAATGAGATTCCGATGGCAGCAACTGCTAGGAGTAGTCCAAGGTTTAAACCCGCAAAGAGACGGATGATTATCTGGTCACCGATAGGTTGAATCACCCTAGTGTCTATGCCAAGCGGAAATAAAACGGCAGCCGTGTTTGTGAAAGTTAGGTCGGCTTCACGGGTACTCGCTTCAGGGTCACGAAGGCCAACTCCTTGAGGCAAAGATTCGAGCAAAATCTCGACCTGGTAGATGCCTTTCTTTTCAACTTCTAACTGCCATTTCCCTTCGGCGTTGGAGACTGCAATCTCTTCGATGCCGTTGCCGGTAATTCGAAACTCGACTCCCTCGACAGGCTTCTTTTCGTTTTTGACAGTCCCTTTGATGAGTAGTGCCGAGCCATCAGTCGAAGCAGCTGAGGCCTGAGAAAGAATAGGGCCCCCAAAGATTGCGACTAGCACAGTGAGCGCGGCTAAGACTCGACCGAATCTACCCAGTGCAGTTCTGAGGGCGATGTTCAAGCCAACCTCCAATTTAATGAGCGCGAGTTGCACATCTTTTCATTTATTATTTGAGATTACCCGAAAACCACCCCTCACATGTGGCCGTAATCAGAACGAAACAGAGATAGGAAACCTATCTGGAAGGAAAGTTGGCAAACTAAGCCTTAAACACAAGCCATCCGCCAAATACCATTGGTCTAGTGAACATCCAGAAGATTAGCTACCCGGAAGACTTACCGGTTAGTGCTCGCCGTAGCGAGATTCTGGATGCTATTAAGACAAATCAGGTAGTTGTTATTGCAGGAGCAACTGGTTCTGGTAAGACAACTCAGATTCCTAAGATGTGTCTTGAGCTAGGCAGAAACAGCATTGCCCATACCCAGCCAAGACGAATTGCAGCCAGAGCAGTAGCTGAACGTATTGCTGAAGAACTGAAGGTTGAACTAGGAGACCTGGTTGGCTACCAAGTTAGGTTCACAGATCAGTCAAGTCCTAAAACAAAAGTCAAAGTGATGACTGATGGCATCTTGCTCAATGCCATGCAGAGAAACAGAAAGCTTGAGCAATACGACACCATCATCATTGATGAGGCGCATGAGAGAAGCCTCAACATCGACTTCTTACTTGGATATATCAAGCAAATACTTCCAAGGAGACCCGATCTCAAAGTCATTATCACTTCAGCAACCATTGACCCTGAATCTTTCAGTAAGCACTTCAATGATGCTCCCATCATTGAAGTCTCTGGAAGAACATTTCCTATTGAAGTTAGGTATCGTCCTATCAATCAAGAAGAAGAAGACAATCCAGATCCAGATGCCAGCACAACGGCTAGAGATTACATAGATGGCATCCTGAGTGCTTTGGATGAATTGCTTTTAGAGGAACAAGGGGATGTTCTTGTCTTTCTTTCAGGTGAATCAGAAATCAAAGATGCTCAAGAAGCAATTCAAGGAAAAATCACTTCAGGTGCTTTAGGAACAGGCATCGAAGTATTGCCGCTTTATGGAAGATTGTCTTCAGCTGAACAACACAGAGTATTTGAAACCAGCAAGGTTACTGGCCTCAAGAGAAGAATCATCTTGGCAACTAACGTTGCTGAAACATCCCTTACTATTCCAAACATAAAATATGTAATTGATGCTGGAACTGCTCGTATCTCTCGATACTCTCCAGCAGCTAAAGTTCAAAGACTTCCTATAGAAGCAATCTCTAAGGCCAGCGCTAATCAGAGAGCAGGACGTGCAGGAAGAACTAGTCCTGGTGTTGTTATCAGACTGTATTCAGAGGATGAGTATGAAGCTAAGTCAGAGTTCACTGATCCGGAGATTCTAAGAACCAACCTTGCCTCTGTGATACTGCAGGCAGCACAACTTGGTCTTGGTGAGATAACTAAGTTCCCTTTCTTACAAGCACCAGAACAACGTGGTGTAAAAGATGGCTTGGCTCTTCTAGGAGAACTTGGCTGTTTGCAAGATCCGAAGAGCAAAGTTGTTGAACTAACCGATGTTGGCAAAGATCTAGCGAGATTACCGATTGAACCTCGTTTTGGCCGAATGTTACTTGAATCTAGAAAACATGATCTAGTTCGTGAAGTCATGATCATCGTTGCAGGTCTAACGATTCAAGACCCTAGAGAGCGACCTGTAATCAAGAGAGCGCAAGCAGATCAGGCTCATGCAAGATTTACTGATGTCACAAGTGATTTCCTTACTCTTCTGAACCTTTGGAATTACGTAGAGCAAAAACAAAAGGCGTTATCTTCATCTGCTTTTAGAAGACTTTGTAAGAACGAGTACTTGAACTATCTAAGGGTTAGAGAGTGGCAAGACCTTGTTAGACAAATCACTAGTATCGCTAAACCGCTTGGTCTTATTCCAGGCTCAGCAAAAGCTGACCCTGATGGAATACACAAGAGCTTGCTCTCAGGCTTACTCTCTCAGATAGGTCTGAAACAACTAAGCGATAAGAAGGCTGGAGATCTAGTCAAGAAGAGCGATAAGCCTGCAAAGGCAAGCAATGAGTACCTAGGTTCTAACGGTAAGAAGTTTGTTATCTTCCCAGGCTCTTCTCTAGCTAAGAAACCACCTGCTGCTGTGATGAGTGCTGAACTTGTTGAAACCAGCAGAGTCTTTGCTCGGATGAATGCAGCTATCAACCCTGAGTGGGCTGAAGCTCTAGCAGGAGATCTAGTAAAGAGATCCTTTAGTGAACCACACTGGGAGAAATCTCAAGGCTCTGTTGTTGCTTATGAGAGGGTAATGCTCTTTGGAGTTCCAATAGTTGTCTCCAGAAGAATGCAGTATTCAAGGCTGGATATGAAGCTCTCACGAGAGTTATTCATTAGACATGCATTGGTGCAGGGGGAGTGGGATTCAAAGCAGCGCTTTGATAAAGAGAACAGAGAGTTACTCAAACGATTAGAAGAGTTAGCAGAGAACTCGAAGAAGCCTCTATACGCTCCTGATGATGAAGATGTATTCCGCTTCTATCAAGCAAGAATTCCTGAAGAAGTTGTTTCAACTAGAAGCTTTGAAGGTTGGTGGAAGAAAGCTCAACGAGAGACGCCAAACCTTTTGGCGATGACTCGAGAAGATCTTCTACCTCCAGAAACAACAGAACGTATAGAGATTCCAAGTAAATGGACCTTCGGTGAGAATACATACAAACTTGAATACAAGTATCAACCAGGGGAAATCGAAGATGGTCTAACTGTTGTTATTCCAATCGCGGAGCTTCCAACCATAACCAGAGATGCCTTCGACTGGCTAGTTCCAGAACCAAGAAAAGACCTCATTGCTGAACTGATTAGAACTCTTCCTAAGAACATCAGGAAGTATGTAGTTCCTGCTGCTGACTGGGCTGAAAAAGCACTAGCCACTCTTCCAGAGAACCCAACAGAGCAGCTTCTTGAAACCATTGCTAAAACACTTAGAACACTAAGTGGCACACACATGACTGCAGCTGATTTCAAACTGGAAGAACTTCCTCACTCCCTACGAATCGCATACAAACTAGTAGCTGAAAACAAAGAAATAAAAGGCATAAGCCTTGACCTTGATGAACTCAAACAGAAGTTCGATCCAGCCTTCATCAAACACAAGCCAGGTATGGCAAAGGTGCTAACTCCAAACATTGATGCCTTGAAACTAAGACAGCAATTCATCAATGAAGTCATGTCTCAAGTAAATGCTCCAGTTGCTCAAGTTACGGAAGGTTTATCCAAAGAGGGCAAGCTAGCCATTGTCTCGGTTGGGTACAGAAACGTTGCTGCTTTTGTTGAGGATGTAATTCTGGCTCTAATTGAAAATCAGATTGAGAATCAGACTTTAGCCAATCTAGAAACTACAGTTGTTAGCAACGAAGTTGCAAGCAAGGTACTCGAAGAGTGCCAACGTTGTATGCAGGTTATCTCTCAGGTGTCTTTGCTCTCAAGAGAAGCAAGTAAAGCCATCTCGCTACTCCAAGACATCTCGCTGTTGTTTGTCTTGGCTAATCAAAAGAAGCATTTAGCTCAACTAATGACAAACAAACTCATCAGCACAACAGGTTTACAAAGACTGAATCGTTTGCCTGTCTATCTCCAAGCTAACAAGATTAGAACCAACAAGTTACTAGAAGATCTTGAAAGAGATAGACGCTTGGAGATTGAACTCAACCAAGCAATTTTGCTATTTGAAAATGCTGGTGGTTCTTTGCCGTTGAAAGATGGCATGCCTGAAAACACTGTGAAGGCACGTTGGGCCTTAGAGGAATTTAGAGTGAGCCTATTTGCTCAAAGTCTTGGAACAGTGGAACCAGTATCTCTAGAGAGAATCAAGAAGATTCTGAATTCTTAGTTGAACCATTCAGTTGGTGGACCAAGGAATACAAGTAAAGAGAACAAAGCTGTAAGGCCAACCACAATAACAACAACCAGAATTACTGGTCTTGCAATGAACCAGCGGAACAGCCTGTCAATCAATCCCTTATCTCTTGGGTCTTCACTTACTACTGTTCGCCAAGATCCGTCAAGAGAACCATTCTTGGCAACTCTTATCTCAAAAGGAATAGTTGCATAAGGCACAATTGCCAAAGCAACTGCAAGCGTTGTCTTACCAAATCCCCATCTTTGGTTCACACCTGTCAATGCTGCGGTCACTGCATAACCTAGGAACACAGCACCGTGGATGCTTCCAGCAATAGCGACAGCTACTGGGTCAAAACCTGTGGCCCTAAGGATCAGTGCAGTTATAAGTAGTGTCCAGGTAACTGCTTCGGCTTTAGCAAAGGTATTGAATAGTTTCTTAGGTGTCATGATGCTCTCGTCTAGGGTTTTGGTTCTAATTCAATTAAAGACTACGGCTTTAAGTTTTGTAGCATTTAGATATGACAGTTGAACGAATTGATGGGCACAGACTTATTGAGTTCGGTGATGGCGCTGAGATGCGAGACAGGCTTCTGGATTTCGTATTCAACGGAAATAAGCGGGCCACAGCCGGCATGCTGGAATACGACTACGACGAGGATGAGCCAGTTGAAAGTGTTGGTGAAATCTTCATTCTTGTTGGAAACGAGAACCAGCCTGTTGGCAAAATTCAAATCACAAGAGTAGATGTAGTGCGTTTCGATGATGTCTCAGATGAGTTTGCTTTAGCAGAAGCTGAAGGCGATCTCTCGGGTGATGATTTTAGAAACAGTCACAGAGCATTCTGGGAAGGCTGCGGCTACGAAGTGAAACCAGAATCTATGGTTGTGTGTGCTTACTTCGAACTACTAGAAAAGTATTAGTTCTTTAACCAAACAGTTTCGTTTGGTTGCACCAAGCCAGCTGAGGTTTCAGCAGAGCTCGAAATTATTAAAGTCTTGTTTTGTATTTCAACTGGCTTATTGCCAAAGTTGTGAATTACAAGAATCTCTTTGTTTCTAAAAGCAAGGACATCTGCGCTGCACAACTCTTCAACCCATTCGAAAGAGCCTTGCCCTAGGTCAAGTTCTTTTCTGATAGCTAGGGCTTGTTTGTACATTTCAAGTGTTGAGCCAGTTACTCCCTCTTGGAGGTTTCTCGAGTAGTTCTTATAGATATCTGGTTGAGGTAACCAAGTTTTTCCTGTTGAAGAGAATCCATTAGATTCATTAGTTCCTGCTTCCCAAGGAAGAGGAACACGGCAACCATCTCTACCAACTCTTTGCCCATTGGTTCTAAAGAAAGTTGGGTCCTGTCTATATTCATCTGCAAGAGTTGAATGCTCAGGTAGACCTAGCTCTTCTCCTTGGTATAAATACATTGAACCTGGAAGACCAAGAGTGAATAGTGTTGCAGCTCTTGCTTTAGCTAGACCTAGTTCACTATCTGGTTGAGGATCTTTAGGGCCGATACCGTCTGATGCAGTTGAGCGACCGTAATCGCCACCAAGTCGTGAAGCATGTCTAATCACATCGTGGTTAGAGAGTACCCAAGTGCTTGGAGCCCCAACAGAATCAAATGCTTTGTATGACTCATTGATTGTTTTGAAGATTGATTCTGCAATCCATAGTGAATCTAAATATCTAAAGTTGAATGTCTGATGGAATTCATCTGGTCTTACCCATAGAGCCATGAAGTCTAGAGGAAGCACATATGCTTCACCACACATCACTCGCTCACCCGGATAACTATCTAGTATCTCTCTCCATCTTCTAAAGATGGTGTGAACTGAATCTTGGAACCACATCGGAGGGTTCTCTTCACCTTCTATAAATCCAGCACCTGCTCTATCAACATATGGATGATCAGGCAATCCTTCGGCTTTTGCCATGGCATGAGGCTGATCAACTCTGAAGCCGTCAACTCCACGGTCTAACCAGAACTTCAAGATGTCTTCAAAAGCTACTTGGACCTTAGGGTTCTCCCAATTTAAATCTGGTTGCGATGAATCAAAGAGGTGACAATACCACTGACCTAGAGAGCCATCAGGGTTAGTAATTCTTGTCCAAGCAGGACCACCAAACATAGAGACCCAGTTATTAGGAGGTAAATCCCCATTGCCATCTTTGAAGTGATAGAACTCTCTTTCAGGTGAACCCTCAGGAGAGTTCAATGCAGCTTGGAACCAAGCGTGCTGGTCACTGGAATGATTAGGCACAAGATCAACCAAGATCTTGACCCCTAGTTCATGAGCTCTTGTGAGCATTAGATCAAAGTCATCGAGAGTTCCAAATAGTGGGTCTACACCTTTGTAATCCGATACGTCATAGCCAGCATCCTTCTGAGGGGAAGGCATAAAGGGGGAGAGCCAGATGGCATCAATACCTAGAGAAGCTAGGGATTCAAGCCTTGAGGTTATTCCTTTGAGATCACCCATGCCATCCCCGTTACCATCAGCAAAAGAACGAGGGTAGACCTGGTAGATAACAGCTGAGCGCCACCAGTCCTGCTTGTTACTAGCCCCATGGTTGACGGCACTAAATAAGTCCATAGCCTTGATTTTAGGCTGTGTCTAGGGGGTAAAAGTACTGTTCTGGGCTGCTTCAGAAAGCCCAAAGAACACGGGTTTCCCCATTTTGCAACTAATTACGATTAAATAACGAACATTTAGGGTTACTCTGTAAACAGTTGCAAGCATTACTAGTCTTCTACTATCCAATTCAAAAGGGGGAATCTTATGAACGATAAAAAACCTATGAGCGCCGGCAAGATTATCGGAATCTCCTGCGGCTCAATCTTTGGTTTGTTATTCCTATTGCCGGCTATCTTATTGGGGGGCTACTCAACAATCTTTTTTGCTGTCGTAATCGGGTTAGTCGTTTTCCTTATTGTGCGTAGCTCACGGATTAGGAACAGAGGTAAGCAACTAGAGTTACCTGCTTCTAGCTACCAACGTGATCCCGCTCCTGCTCCACAAGTTCAATCTCAACCAATTCTTACTTCAGGGGATTTCCCGACTACCGTTTGTCAGCACACTTTCTCTGCAGCTGATTTAGCAGGTAAGGATACCGTCACTTGTCCTTGTGGGTACAATTTCAAAACTAAAGATCTAAAGGACTATCAAGCGGTCAGCTCTGCCTATCTACAGGCTGAGCAAGACTTGATGATTGTTCGACAGAGACTAATCGCGGCAACAAATTCTTCTGGTCGATCCACAGCAACTTCAAGCGCACAAGTACCAGCAGCCAAGCCCGCCAAGCCACTGGTCAGAAAGCCGAAGGCAACTGTTTCTCTTCAGCAGTGGTTGATTATGGGAGCTAGCGCAATCATTGTGATTGCCGGTGCTGCTTTTGTTTCAACTAACTTGAATAGGCTCTCTTCTCAGGAATTCCTAGGGGTGACATTTGGTATTGGAGTTGTTACTGGAGTTCTAGCTTTATGGGGAAGAAAGTTCTCAGTAATGTTGGCAAACTTCATGGCAACATTCTCATCTGCCATGTTGATGTTCTCAATCCTGATTGTTGGAGATATCTTCAACCCGTTCACCTGGGACACTGCTCCAGCTTGGTGGTGGACCATCGATCTACTTATCGTTTCAGTCGTTTCATTGGTTCTTGCACGATTCAAGGCGAACTTCGGTTGGAAGATTGTTTCTCTAGCCGCTCTAGTTGCTGCGGGTTTTTTCTATTCAGTGGGAGAACTTGCGCCAAGGTTTGAGATTGGGTTTGGATCCGGAAACTTCACCTCGGCAGCAGCCGTTGTGTTTGCGGTGGCAGTAGCATTTGCCAGCACTCTTGTTGCCAAGATGAAGTTCAAAGTTGACAAGGGAAATCCTGATGCTGAGTACGAAAAGGATTTGGCCAAGCGTGAAGACGTTGCTTTAGAGAAGTTCACCTTCTTCTCATTCATAGCTTTTGCACTTATTGCGGTTGCTTATCCGATCATTACGTTGTCCGGATATGTAAACAACCCTGACCCAGTTGCTGCGACTGCTTTTGCTGCTGCCAGCACTTTGGCTATTGTCACCCAGTCTCGTTGGGCTAGCGCTCTGTCTTCAAGTAAAGAAGTGTTGGCTCGTTTTGATTCTGGGTTAAACATCTTTGCCTTCACAGTAATTGCCTTGGCATTGAACGCTTGGCTCATCTACATTGACCCGAAGAACTTCTGGATTGGTTTGATTGGTTCAACGATTCTGCTGTTTGCAATCGTTGCTGCTGGTTTCTATGTGAAGAGACTCGCTAAGTATCCATCTGCAATTCAGGCAGCACACATTGCAATAGCTGCATCCTGGTTACTTGGATATCTAGGCGAAGGCCAAGAAATCTTTGAGTTCATAGCTGCAATTGGAATCTTCTTCATCGCCTTCGGCCTATCTCTGGTTTACCAGAGCTGGTTGGGATCAGAGCGCAAGACCATTGTCGCTTCAACCATCTTCCACTTCCTAGGTCTAGGCCTTCTATATGTGAGTGTCAGTGGAGGAATAGGAATAGTCTTCTCATCAATTGAGAGCAGGGTAGTCTTCAACCCAATCTCGATTGAGTATGCACTGATTACCCTTGCATTGATTATTCTTGCTGCAGCATATGCGCCATTAGATGCATCGATTGGCAAAAAGCTTGGTGAAGAGTTTGCAATGCCAAAGCAGAACCTAATCTTTGGTTTGACTACAGCGCTGACGTTCTTACTGAGCCTGCCTCGTGGCTTTGATGTCACCCTAATGAACTACTTGTTCGTAGTTGCAGTGTTGGGTGGTAGCGCTATTGCGACTGGTCTTAGTTCAGTAAGTGCTGCGACTAGGTCCAGTATCTTGACTTCACTACTAATGAGATATAGCTATGCATTCCAAGGCGTATTGCTGTTCGGAGTGGTGCTGTCCTCAAGAGTTGATACTGACCTGATGGCCGTAGGTTCAATCCTGATTGGCCTGGCTGCATTGAACTATGCGATGGCCTGGTATGGAAAGATCAAGCCATCAGTCTGGCTGGCTTACGGGTTCTCTCTTGCTGGTCTATTGGTTTTTGCTTCAGACCTGAGACAAGAGCTCCTAATATCAGCTCACCTAGGTCTAGTGATTGTCGTTGGCCTTGCTCTGAACTTCGTTCTACGACTAGTTGATAAGAGAGTTTCTGAAAAGTACACAACATACTTCTCACTAATCAGTGTCTATGGTCTGAGCGTTGCCTCATTTGTAATGAACTGGGATCAGTGGAGATACCCAGTCAACTCAGATCAGATTTGGTTAGGTCTAGCGCTTCTTAGCTTGGTAGCAATCCTTGCCGCAGGTTCTGCTGAACTAAAGAGATTCAGTTCAGAGAAACTTGGCATCGCTGTTCGTGTTGCAGGTTTGGCATATCTATTGCTCGCGTTTGTTACTGTAGCGAGCTTAGAGCTGAGTGCAGAGTTCACTTCGGCAGTAGGCGAAGACAATCTGGTTGGTTACAGAAGAATCGCAGTAGCTGCAATCTTCGCGGTTATTGTCTTTAGACAACTAGGTATCTCAAGTAAGGCAAAGTCTGTAACAACAACTGGTTGGTTTGCACTTGGCTATCTAGCACCGGTGACCATCGCCTTGATTACCAGCGATCTGCTTTACAAGTCAGTTGATCTAGGGGATTTCAACCTAGAGCTATACACAATTCCACTGGCTCTAGCAATTGCTCTGCCAACACTGTTCAACTCAGCTCTTCCGGTTGGGGCTAAGCGTCTAATCGGTATGGATGTTCCACTGTTATTCCCAGTAGCAGCTTCTGCTTTGTATTCACTAAGTCAGAACATCAATGAACCAGCAGCTGTCTATCGACTAGTTGCTTCAACAGCGATACTTGCCGTGTATTCATGGTTCAGATTCTCTAAGGGCGCTAGCTTGCTCTGGGCAATTCTTGAGTATGTAGGTGTTGTAGGTCTTGGCCTATCGCTAGCGCAGTTGGTTGAAGTGTTAGCTCCTGAGCTAATGGATGGACCTGAACTGTTTGGTCTAGGTCTTGCAGCAGCAATATTTGTTGGCAATAAGAACCTAAGCAAAGTTGTTGAATTCAAATCAACAATCTTTACTAACGGATTACCGCTGGCAGCACTTCTTGTTCCATCTGTTGTTCACACCTACTCAACACTTGATGTTGCGTTTGAACAACTTGCTACTTCTCAGATCATTCGTATCTTGGCTCTGCTTGTGATTTCACTAGTTGCACTCATCCTGGGTATCAGAGCTGGAAACCTCGGAAGTGCATTAGCTGGTGGAGCAACACTGAGCTTGCTAGTGATTCCTATTACTTGGACAAGTGCAGGGGCTAGTGCTAACGAAGAAGTGACCATTGGCGTTAGAACACTAGCGCTATCCCTCTTCCTCTTCCTATTCCTAGGAGGACTAAGAAGCATAAACAAAATTCCAGACAGCAGCTATATCTACCTAGGTATTCCTTCGGTAGTTGCTCTAGGTCCAGCTCTTTACCTATCGCTTCAGTCAATAGGTGAATCAACACTGACGACTGTCGACTGGTGGAGATTCGGAATAATCGTTGCAGCATCAATTACATTGCTCGTTGTGGGGGCTCTTCGATCTCTGGGAGGTTTGTTCTTCCCAGGCTTGGTCGGAATCTTGGTAGGGGTATTGCCATATGGATTCCAGCCAATTTCAAGAGAGAGCTGGTTCCTTTGGGTCGTGCTACTGGTCATTGCAGCGGTAATGGTTTGGATAGCAGTTCGTTTGGAACAGCTACGCAAACTAGGTAAGTCCGGCGCATCGTGGATAAAGACTCTGCGTTGATTCGATAAGTTAAACAGAAGTGCCCGGCAACTATGCCGGGCACTT